>NZ_JAIXNE010000003.1:0-1301248 GCF_020328055.1 Fulvivirga sedimenti | reverse complement strand
CCCCCCCTACAAATTTATTAATCCTCTGATATTCAGAATGCTACACAAATATTTCCCTTGTGTTATGCACTTCAAGTTTGTATCTTGATAAACTTCGGGCAGCCTTATCTGCCGACGCCTTAACCAAACCTAACCACCATGGAAACATTAGAGTACCCGGTAAAGACCCGGGAAATGCACAATCATCATTTTGATTCTACCGCCTGGAATGATTTCAAGTTTCGTGACGACGATATCATAATCGGCTCCTATGCCAAGTCAGGAACCACCTGGACGCAGCAGATCGTTTGTCAGCTCCTTTTCAACGGAGAAGAGCATCATAACGTCGGAGCTCTATCCCCCTGGCTTGATCTGCGGGTTCCGCCTACGCCCGTAAAACTTGAGATGCTTGAAGCGCAGCAGCACCGCCGTTTTGTAAAAACACACCTGCCCGTCGATGCGCTGGTTTATTCTCCGAAAGCCAAATATCTCTATGTCGTAAGAGACGGGCGCGATGTGGTATGGAGCCATTACAACCACCATGCTAATGCAAACGAAAACTACTATGCGGCGTTGAACGGTCCCGGACTGGTAGGTCCGCCAATAGAGCCTCCCACCGATGATATAGTTGAATATTACCGGGAATGGCTTGAAAAGGATGGATTCCCATTATGGTCTCAGTTTGAAAATGTTAAAAGCTGGTGGGATATCCGTGATTTGCCCAACCTGAAGCTGCTTCATTACAATAATCTGAAGAAAGACATGCCGGGTGAAATCCGGAAGCTGGCCGAATTTCTTGAAATACCCATCAATGAAGATAAGTGGGATGCCATTATCGAACACTGCTCATTCGACTACATGAAAAATCATGCGGAAGATTCCGCACCCCTGCAAGGCGCCATGTGGAAAGGCGGCGCCCAGACCTTTATCCATAAAGGCACGAATGGAAGATGGAGGGATGTCCTCAGCGAGGATGATTCAAAGCGCTATGAGGATATGGCCTATGAACGACTAGGTGAGGAGTGTGCTCGTTGGTTGCTTACGGGGGAGATGTAGCCCTTTGGTTTAGTCAGTAGTCAGTGGTCAGCCCCAAAGGGGTCCGCCTCAGGCGGATAGTCAGTAGTAGTAGGGGATCCTGAAACCCCGAAGGAATCCCGTTGGGACGGCTCCGGCCTGCCAACCGGGAGGCAGGGATCTCCTTGTCCTATTTAAACAGATCCCAGTCCGACTCCCGGATAGATCCCTTGACAGGGCCTTCCGGGAGTACCACTGGGATGACGATCGAGAGAGGACCGGCCTGGGCCACACGTCCCCCCTCGAGGGGGGATTAAGGGGGGTGTCTAACCTCAAGGGGGACGTAGGCATGCCCATCCACTCACCGTCATCCCGGTCGAACGCCCAAAAGTGGGTCGTGGTTAGGAACTTACGACCAGATGAATAGGATGGCCTGGGCCATGTCTGAGGAGGCAATGCCGACGAGTTTTCCCGAAGGGATCCCCATGGGAGGGCCAGGCCTAGATTTTTTGCCTACTTTTTCACTCAGCCTTCGCGTAGCCGCTTCGGCGAAGCACGGTCAATGGAAAAAGTAGGGCCAGCCCGGCGAGGGCATTCGCCCGCCTGGCTGCGTGCGCCGAAATGCAATGAAGGTGTGCAAAGGCAACCTTTTTACCTTATTTCCGTCTATTTTTAAAACTCAAAAAACCTATGCTCCAAAACTACCTCAAGATTGCGGTGCGATCCCTGCTAAAAAATCGTTTTTTCACACTCATCAATCTTCTCGGACTATCACTAAGCATGGGCGCGGCCCTGCTGATTTTCCTCTACACCTCCCACGAACTTACCTACGATACGTTTCATTCCAAGAGCGACCGCGTCTTCCAGGTGAAGGGCAAAATGAACTACGGAGGCATGGAAATGCAGATGTCCGGCATGAGTAGTATGTTCGGACCGCGGGTGACGGAAGAAGATCCCCGTGTGCAGAATTCTGTACGCATGATCAACCCCGGAAAAACAATCATCAAAAATGAGCAGGATGAAGCGTGGTTTGTGGAAAATGCCCATTTCGTCGATCCGTCTTTCAGCGAGGTTTTCGACTTCGAATTTACCAGGGGAAATCCGAAAGAACTTGGTCAGCCTGGCAAGGTATTCCTTACCCCAACCATGGCCAGTCAGTATTTCGGAACGCATGATCCCCTCGGAAAAACACTTTACTACGACCGGAAATATCCGCTTACTGTCGCGGGAATCGTGGCGGAGGCTCTTTCCAATTCATCCATCCGGTATGATATGCTGATTTCTTTTCAGACCCTCGAGACTATTGATGAAATGAAAGGCACCCTCGATAATGAGAATGTGTCACTGGGATCGTTTCTAACCTATCTTGAGCTTGACGAGCCATCCAGTAAGGCACAGGTCGAAGAGTCGATAGAAAAAATTGCGATGGAATCAGCCGACGAAAGCTATGTCCTAGACTCCATGGAGGATGTTTACCTCGGTGGAAATGACGTATTCAGTCCGATGCGGATTTACCTGTTCGCACTGCTGGCCATAGGACTTCTCATCGTCGTTCTGGCCCTAATTAATTATATCAATCTCGCCATTGCACGTTCAACGGCACGTTCGAAGGAAGTCGGAATACGTAAGGTGAATGGGGCATCAAAGCGCTCCCTTGTGTTCCAGTTTTTCCTGGATTCATTCCTGATCATCAGTATTGCATTTACGCTTTCGCTGATACTGCTGATGTATGTTCGTCCGTACATGATTTCTTTCCTGGATAAACCGCTGGATATCGAATACCTGCAGACGCCAATATTCGTCGGCATCGTTGCCGCGATTTTCATCGGAAGTGTGATACTGGCCGGCAGCTACCCTGCATGGATCATGGCCCGTTTCAATCCTGTGTCGATCATCAAGAGTAACCGCACAGGAGGAGGGAAGAACAGTTTCCTTCAGAAGTCTTTCACGACGTTTCAGTTCATGGTATCGATCGGACTGTTACTGGCGACCCTGGTGATCATCGATCAGCTGAAATTCATGAAAAGTCAGGAGATCGGACTGGATAAAGACCAGGTTTTGGCTATCAACCTGTCGCCGAATAAGCAGCCGGTGGGTTTTGAATATATGAAGAATCAGATCAAGGATATGCCGGGGATTTCGGGCGTTGCCCTCAGCTCGCTCTCTCTTTTCAAAGGGGGATATTCCATTTATTTCACCACGGTACCGGATACGGATGAACAGATCTCCCTCAGCGTGATGAATGTGGATGAGCAGTTTGCCGAACTGATGGGTATTGAATTTGAACATCGGTTCGAGGAAGTTCCGTTGCGCGGAAATCTGCTGGCCAATGAGACGGCGGCGGGAAGGCTGCATATTTCGACGGATTCCCTGAGCAAGGAAATGGCGATCGGACCGTCGGTGGCCAGGATTGCCGGGATCACAAAGGATTTCAATTACAGTTCCCTGAAGAATGAGATCCAGCCGATGGTGATGGAGGTGCATTCAGATACCTCGCGGACGATGATCGAGTACGGCGGATCGCTGTACGTGAAGATTCAGGAGGGTACGGATGTGAAGGAAGCCCTTGCGGGGATCCAGGCAGAGGTTGATAAATTTCAGCCGGATGCGCCCTTCGATTATTACTTCCTGGATGAGGCGTTCAACAATTTATATAAATCCGAAGAGCGGATGGCGACCATGCTGTCGGGCTTTACTTTCCTCGCGATCCTGATCGCTGCTATGGGCTTGCTCGGAATGATCACGTTCACGCTGGAGCGGCGTGTACGGGAGATCGGCATCCGCAAGGTGCTGGGTGCTTCCGGCCGGCGTATCATGCTGATGGTCATGGGCGAGTATTTTGTGATTTTCGTCGTAAGCGCATTGCTGGCTGTACCGGCTGCCTGGTGGGTCATGGAAAACTGGCTTACCAGTTTCACCTACCGGATCGACATTGGCGCATCACAGGCGATTCTTGCGATCACACTGGCCCTGCTGGTAGGCTTTGGCACCATTGGCTTGCGCACGTGGCGTGCTTCCAGGGCGAATCCTGCGGATAGTTTGAGGACGGAGTGAACAATTCATCCTTAACGTCATCACTGTCCGGTCGTAGGTTCCTACCTACGACCAAATCATGGTTTCATTTGAACAAGGAGCGTACCTACGGCACGCGATCATAAAGCGACATGGCTATCTAAACAGAGAGCGTACCTTCGGCACGCCATATACCTGTAACGTCATCCCCGCCTTCGCTATGCTACGGCCGACAGGCCGGACTGTCTCCGGCGCTCTGATAACCAGTAGTTTCCACTCGATTCTGGTCGTAGATTCCTATCTACGACCAAATAAATAAAGCATAAGGTCGTAGGTAGGAACCTACGACCAGATTTAGCATAGACACCCCCCTAGCCCCCCTCAAGGGGGGACGTAGGCATGCCCATCTACTCACCGTCATCCCCGCCTTCGCTTATACCCTTCGCCAAGGCTTCGGCTATCGAAGAAAGCTTTGGCGGACGCGCCGGCGGAACTCACATCCTGGTAGTTGAGTCCTTGAAGGCAGAGATTAGGCGTGCCGTAGGTACGCAATATGGGTAGCAGTAATTTAGTTTTTCGTCCAGCGTGCCGTAGGTACGCTCCGTGTGTAAAGAAGACCCTACAAAAACAACGGCCGAATATAATCCACCACCCATTGCCCGAGGAGGCTTCCCGGGTAAAGGCTGAGTGCATATGCGATAAGTGAAACCACCGTGGCTTTAAACACCCGGCGATAGGCCAGCAGGTCATATGCCAGTATGGAGAGAATGGGGATGATAAATAGAAACAGCACAAAATAAATGACCTCGCTGGGAGCAATGCCAGTCAGTTCCCAGAAGCGTGCGATACCAGCCGGACTTAACATGATCATACTCATCAGAAAATAGCGCTTATGCGCATGTGCCTTTTTCCGGTTGACAAATCCCAGCGTTGCATAGATCAGCCCCATGATAAATAATACGATCTCGGAACTCATTATTTCAAAGGGTATCTCTTCTTCCGGTGTATTCACCCGGAAAACAGCATAGATGCCAGTCAGGAAGACGCCAATAACGATTGGTATTCCGGATGGTCCGAGGATCATGTGCCATTTTACCTTTTTGCCGGTGATCAGAAGGCATTGTACGCCAAACAATGCATACCACAAGCCCCCGAAGACACCATGTATGACGGCGATCAATGGTAATCCGCCTTCATTTTCTATACGCACAGAAGCAGTGTATGAGAACCCGATAAACTGCGTGATCAGGAAATAAAAGGCGTAGAAGAGGAAGAAGTAGTGGTCTGACTTTTTTGTGGGGATCGATTTGAGCTTCATTAGGGGTGAGATTGATTCCAGATTATAACATAATTAATTTATGGTTAAGATTTTTACTGAAGCCTTGAAAATGTGTGGAATACGATTGGTGTTGGCGGAAGGCTGTTCCGCCTGTCCTCCTACCTAACGGTAGGTAAACCGGCAGGCAGGGATCTCCTGTTGTATGCAATGAACTGGGGGATCCTGAGACAAGCTCAGGATGACGATGAAGAAGGACCGGCCCGGGCCATGTCCGAGGAGGCAAGGCCCACCCCCAACCGTCTCCCCGCCTTCGCTAAAGCTACGGCGGACATGCCCGCCTGCCCGGCTGTGTGCGCCGAAATGCAATGAAGGTGTGCGAGGGCAATAACCCGGCTGGTTAAGCCTTATTTCCTCCCCGCCAACCGCCTCATTCCATCAAACCTCTCCCGCATTTCTCTCAGAACCTCACCATAGGCGCGATCACCCGCAAGGTTCAACAGCTCCTCCGGATCATTCTCATGATCATACAATTCTTCATGGGTGCCTCCTGCTTCATTTTCCCATCGCGTATATTTCCACCGAACACCGGTCAGGGCGCCGTCTCGTCCTCCATAGCTCACAGTGTACGCATAACGTTCTTCTGCCTGACGACCCGCCAGCATCGGCACGAGGCTTTTCCCCTGGAGAATAGGAGGCAGGCTGTCCTGTAGTCCGCACAATTCCGCGAGGGTAGGATAGAGGTCGATCAGCTCTACCACCTGGTCTGCTAACGATCCGTTGCTTTGTTTATACGCCGGAGCCGAGATGATCATCGGAACGCGGATACTTTCTTCCCAAAGGCTTGTCTTTGACCAGCAGTCATGTTCACCGAGATTAAAGCCATGATCCGAAATGAATATTACAATAGTATTTTCCCGGGCGCCTGAGCGGTCCAGTGCATCCAGCAGCCTGCCCACCTGCTGGTCCATGAACCGTACGCTGGCCAGGTAGGCACTGATAGTTTTTCGTTGCTGTTCCTCGGACATACCCCAGACATGCTCATTTCGCAGCCGCAGTGCCTGATCCGGCACATTTTCCAGTCCGCTCACTTCAGGCAATTCCATCGATTCGGCAGGATATTGGGCGAAGCAATTCTCTGGTGCGATCAGGGGGACATGAGGCCTTACCAGTCCGACTGCCAGGAAAAAAGGTTTATCTGCCTTGAACTTTACCCGGTTGGTGGCACCATCCGGGATCTTACCGGTCCGGTTTTCCAGGATGGCGATAGCCTGGGTAGTGGCCACATAATCTGTTTGGCCAGTCTCAAGTTCGTCCGGAAGAATCATCCGCGCGAAATTGGAGCCGTAATGATTATTCTTGGGTGACAGCAATTCCAGTTTTCCCGGACTCATGGTTTCGGGACCCATCACATTGTGCGCATAATCCCAGGACTCCGGGATATCACCGCCTGTTTCCCCCCGTTCAATTCCGCCGGGGACGCCCATATGAAAGATCTTGGAAACACGGGCTGTGTAATAACCCATTTTTCGGAAGAATTCGGCCAGTGAAGGGTGGTCTTTTAGTTCCGGCGTAGCGGCTTTATAGCTGCCCAGCTGGAAGCCATTTCCCAGAACGCCATTGGTTTCGGGATATAATCCACTCATAAAGGACGACCTTGACGGTCCGCATACAGGGTATTGCGAATACGCCCGGGTAAACTTCACTCCCTGTTTGGCAAGCCTGTCAAGGTTCGGCGTATGATCGCTGACGTCCATGTAAGGGCCGATTTTGGTATTCAGGTCATCCGAAACGATCAACAGGATGTTGGGTTGCTGCGCTGAAGCATTCAAGCCGATCAGGATGAAAAACAGCGAGAAGAGGACTCTTGTCATTTTAGTTTCAGGTTGAAAATGGCGTTGACAATATAAGTGAAATATTCTTCGACACCTCCATACGTCCCCCCTCGAGGGGGGATTAAGGGGGGTGTCTTCCCTCAAGGGGGACGTAGGGGATGACGATAAAGAAAAAGGCCTGCCCGGCTCTGTACGCCGAAATATAATGAAGGCATGCTCCGTACGCCGTAATATTATGAAGGCGTGCTCTGTACGCCGAAATATAATGAAGGCATGCTCTGTACGCCGAAATATAATGAAGGCATGCTCCGTACGCCGAAATCTAATGAAGGCATGCTCCGTACGCCGAAATCTAATGAAGGCGTACGAGGGCCCAACTATTTTTGTTTGTAATCATTCACTTCGAGCCAATATCCATCCGGGTCCTGGAAGAAGGTCTGCCGCACCCCATCCGGACGTTGCTGAACCTTGTGTTTTTCGCCTCCGCCGAGAGTGCCATACCAGATATCATTCTTTTCTAAATGTTCGAGGAAGGAATCAAGGTCTGTAACACTCATGGCAAAATGATTAAATGTACTCGGGGCGATCGTCACACCCGGAACTTCACCCATATGCAGTTCGAGGTTACTTCCCAGTTGAAGGAACGCCTGGTTCTCCGGAAGCCATGGAGCATCGATTTGTTTCAGTCCGAGGATATCCATATAAAATTCTGAACTTTCAGTGAAATCACTGACGACTAATGTGACATGCTGTAAGGTGATGTTTTCCAACATCTTATTTTGCGCATTCAGACTTCCAAAAACCATGAGTAGAGAGCATAAAGGAATTATTATCCATTTTGAGAACTGATTTTTCATGATGATTAAGGGGTTGGTGAGTGTTCCTTATAATAACATAAAAAACTGAGATTTATAAATTCGTTGCCGGACATAGTAGAAGACTTAGAATGCCCGTAAAGTGTTTGGATGGAAAGGCATACGTTGACATGGACTGCACGATTATTTCCGCCCACTGAAAATGAGTACTTTATTACTCTTCACAATTAACCACTTTTCAACCCGACAATCATGAATCATGTAGAGCACCTTAAGGGCTTGGTTCAGGGTCGCCCGGGGGATCACATTTTTACATTTAAATAGATCACAGTCCGGCGCCCGGATGAATCCCTGGATCGGGATTTCCGCGAGTAATCCTGGCCCGACTCCGGCAGCTTTAGTCGCTCACTGCTCATAATATTTAATGGCATGGAAAATATGCATATTTATTACCAACATATTGGATTCATAGGATACGATATTCCCGTATTCGTCGACTTTGAAATTATTATACCTACTGTTTAAGGTAGTGGGCTCTTCAGCGTCCGCGGAGTACCATTTTCGCGTTACAATCCATAGTCCGTCATATATATACTCTTCTTTCCATCCCCATGGCTCGTCCCATTGTATGATTCTTCCGACCGAATCCAGTTTTACTACCGCCCTTATTTCGTTGGATTCATTGATGATTTGGTAGGTACTATCGTCAATCCAATTATACTTCTCGCGGGTGACGGAATCATTTCTTATTTCTGCACTTACCACTTTACCATCTTTATGAAAATAGGTGGTGGCCGTATTAAAAATTGAATCACTCACAGACAAGGTCTCTCCATTTTTATTAAAGTGAATGATTCGGGTATTCATATGATTTTTTTCATTGGTGAATGAGTTGACCCGAAAAGTGGTTTCAGTTATTTCTTTAACCGGCCCTTTCAGCCCAATCATTGATTTGCTGATATATTGTGAATGAACAGTGCCATTCAGCATAATGAAAAATGACATGATAGAAATACGTAGAATCAGTCCTGTATAGTCTATTTGGAATTTCTTGAGCTTCTTATTCATTATGATTTGAATTTAAAAGTCATAGTATTATAATAATAAAAATATAATTGAAATATAAGATCTCCATTGAATAGGATTCTTAATATAATTTTTATTTGATCTACTATATACTGCCTGTTCAGGAGTGGGTTGCAAGACTTTATTTAGGCTGAAGTAATAGGTAAATCCACTGAAAATGAGTACTTTATTACTCTTCACAATTAACCACTTTTAAACCCAACAATCATGAATCATGTAGAGCACCTAAAGGGCTTGTACGCGGCATTTGGCCGTGGCGAAGTGCCCACAGTACTGGGAGCAATGGACCCCCAGATCCAATGGAATGAGGCCGAAGGAAATCCGTATGCCGCCTCCGGTACCTTAAACGGACCCGATGACGTCCTGAATAAATTATTCATGCGTCTCGTCGAGGAATGGGATGATTTCACCGTGACGCCAAAGAAATTTTACGGCCTCGGGGATACTGTCGTTGTAGAAGGCCGCTATACCGGAACGTATAAGGAAACCGGTAAGAGCCAGGATTCACCCTTCTGCCATGTCTGGAATTATGAAAATGGTAAAATCAAAACCTTCCAGCAATACACCAACACTGCCGCGCTGCAGGAAGTGATGGGGGTAGCCGTGTAGAGCAGGTAATAGGGTGTAGGGAGACTGCCAGCTCATCTGTGCTCGATTAACCTTGAGTTTGTCCGTCCAGTGCCAAAATTCATCCCTTCCTTCAGGGTAGGGACGGGGTATGGATAACCAATGATAACGATTAATTATCCGGTGCCGTGCCAACAGCATCCCTTCGGAGTAGGTACGACGCATGCCTGCAAAACGCTGTGATGTTTTATCTAAATAGGCTCAGGCACTCTATAACAATGAAATCTCTGGCTACGTGAAGGCGCAGTAAAAAATGCGTGCTGAAGGTACGCTACATATGTAGCAGGAATTTGGCTCTTATTGATGCGTGCCGTAGGTACGCTCCGTGAAATAGGCCTCAATGGGAAGTCTTCGGATAGTGACCCACCTTTGCTCATACCCTTCGCGGGGCGGAAACCCGCCTTCGCCAAGGCTATTGCGAATGACCCACCTACGCCAAGGCTACGGCGGGTAGAAAAAAAGGCGCCTCCAGTAATGGAGGCGCCCTAACCTTGAACTTAATCCTAACTTTAACCTTTAAATCTGTCCGGCGGCGATGTTACCGTTCGGTGCGCGGTTGATCGCGTAGCCTTCAACGAAAGCTGTTTCGTTCTCCTGATCGATGGATACTTTCACCCATCCGTTGTACGACTTGCCGTCTTTTACCAGCTTAATGCCGATGTACTGTGCTCTGTCGCCCGACCAGGTACCGCTCCATGATTCCCTGGAATCAGAGTAAACCTGCTCGATGATTTCGCTGGCGCTGGCCGACCAGGCCACGTTGCCCAGTTCCGCTACCGGCATTCCATCCTCGTTGATCGCTGCGCTTCCTTCAACCGAAAGCACTTCGTTTTTATTTAACGCATTCACAAGATATTTAGTGTGAATGTCCGCCTCGTTCGATACCATTACAGTAGTGAACATAAAATCATTGGTTCCATCCTTGTCTGCGTCCAGGTAGAAGCTGTTTCCGAATCCGAATGCAGCAGGTGTATCGTAAGCAACGTGCGCAATGACGTTGCGGCTTTTTTCAATTTCCTTCTTTTTTTCTTCACCTGATCCCCAGGCAATTGAAAGAAGTAATGCTGTTGCTAATAAGAGTTTCATTGTGTTGTTGTTTTGTTGTTTGACCTGTGTATTTGTACGTTAGACTACCGCTGTAGTTCCATTGTTACAGGCAAACATGATGAGCGTACCAACAACATGGTAAATGGATTTTAGCCGTGTTAAAAAACTGGATTCGCTTTACTTTTTTTAAGATCTTGTAAAACTTCCTGAGGTGTGTTCTGGTCTCAATAAATCACTACTGACTACTGACTACTGACTACTGACTACCTACCTGCCGGTAGGCAGGCTGACTACTTGCTAACCCTTCACTGCACATCGCATTAACTCTTTCGAGCAACACATCCACATCATTCCTTCTGATCTTGCCGGTCTCCCGAAGATACATATCGAGCGTTGAACAGGAATTAGCGAGTGTCTTGATGTATTTTTTTGGATTGATGCGTACAAGTCCTTCAGGGGTGACTTCAAAATAAATTTCACGAATAGAAATTACCGGAGTATTCGGACCGGTTTGCTGAACCTCTTCCTCGTAAGATTTGAAAACATTCACTTTACCTGAGGCCAGCATTGTGCCGATGGTGTGGCGATTATTGCGTAAATCGATAAGTGACAGGTATTCCTCATCTTCTGCGATCCGGATGGAAACGATATCTGATTTAGGCAGTTTGACCCTTTCCCCATCTGCCCGGCCTATGATATACTTTCGGTTGTCCTCCGGAAGGACCAGTGAACCTTTGAATTTGCTGAGACGGTCGGTGATCTCATATTGATCCCCACACTTCATGGTTACAATGATTTCCTGCTTTCGCTGTCCGTATGCGAATGCGCTGCTTAAAAGGATCGCCAGAATCAGTAACCGTTTCATTGCTTTGTTGGGTTGAATAAAGTTAATGCGATTTTGGATGAGAACCACATTTCTGATTGTTATTTAACCAAAACCTATGCCCAATTAACAATAAAATCCAGTGAAGAGTTTACTGAATGGCATACAAAGTCGCAAGCCGCGTCCCCCCTTGAGGGGGGTTAAAGGGGGTGTTTCCTCAAGAGTGAAGCAAAGGCAAGCCCGGTAGGCTGACTACCTACCTACGCTCAAGCTCCGGCAGGCGAGCTGACTACTGACTACTGACTATATCCTTCAGTTCCACCCAGGGAATATCAATAGTAGTCGGACCCGCAGAATACGGGGCGATCTCGTAATGGTTGAAATAGAACAGGATCTCATCCTTCAGCAACGCGAAATTATCCGGGTTGAAATACCGGTCGCCCTCAAATGAAAAGCCGCTGGAGGCAGGGTCTTCGTCGGCACCGAGATTCCTGATGTCGCGGAAGGTATTCAGCGAGATCTTATTCAGTATTTCTTCATAACCGGGTTTGAAAAGATCATCGAGTGTGATCTTGTCACCGGTAATCGGATCAAAATTCAGGAATTGTAAATTATAGTTGCCGTGCGCGCCGCCGGTATATGCTTCCGTCTGTATCCGGATCACCAAAAAAGCGCTGTCATTCCGAAGAACCTCACCGCTCACATTCATCTGCCATCCGAAGGCATCCGGAAAGCTGGTGGCGAGATTACGGTAATCGTCGATGAATACATCTGCCACGCCATTCAGCGACTGATCCTCTATGGAATCATATCCGAGAATTTCCATTATCGATGCCTCTATTTCAGCATTGATCTTATCTGATGCCTGTGTCCGTGCGGTATCGGCTACCGTCTGGTACAGAAATGCCACCGTCGTACAGGTACGTGAGGTATCTGTTTCGCAATTGCCGTACTCCCGGTTGATACTTTGTGTCTCAACCGTAAAAGGCGGGAAATATTCGGATGAAGGCGTTTCTGTTGGTGGACGTTCGACGTCACAGCTGCTGATGATCATTGCAGAAGCAAACAGCAGGATAAGTATTCTGTACATCATTATAATAATTCGTTCGCCAGGTTTGCCAGCTCACTTCGTTCCCCTTTCTCAAGTGTAATATGTGCATAGAGCTCATGATCCTTCACCCGGTCGATCAGGTAGGACAGACCATTGCTCTGCGAATCGAGGTACGGCGTATCGATCTGATAAATATCCCCGGTAAAGATGATCTTCGTATTTTCTCCAGCCCGCGTGATGATCGTCTTCACCTCGTGCGGCGTGAGGTTTTGCGCTTCATCCACAATAAAGCAGATGTTCGACAGACTTCGGCCACGAATGTAGGCGAGCGGTGTGATCACCAGCTTCTCCTGGTTCACCATTTCGGTGATCTTCGAATATTCCTTGTCAGACTCATGGAATTGGTTCTGAATAAACTTCAGGTTATCCCAAAGCGGCTCCATGTAGGGGTTCAGTTTCGATTTGATGTCACCCGGCAGGTAGCCAATGTCTTTGTTGCTTAACGGTACGATCGGACGGGCCAGGTAGATTTGTTTGAATTCACGCTTTTGTTCGAGTGCGCCGGCAAGAGCCAGCAGTGTTTTTCCGGTACCGGCCACACCCTGGATCGTTACGAGCTTCACATCCGGGTTCAGGATCGCATGGATCGCGAAGGTCTGCTCGGCATTACGCGGCTTGATGCCATAGACAGAGCGTTTTTCAACGTGTTCCACCTGGTCCATGATCGGATTGTAAAATGCGAGAACCGATTTCTTGCCGTTTTTCAGGATGTAGTAGCCGTTTTTGTTGGGCTTGCTGGTGCCAAGGCATCCGCGTGGCGAAATCGCGCCTTTTTCGTAAAGTTGATTGATCTTGTCAGGGCTTACCTTTTCGTTGATATTGATCCCCCGGTAAAGCGAATTTACGTTTTGAACTTTTCCGGTGTTATAATCTTCGGCCGGAAGGCCCAGGGATTTCGCTTTTAGACGCAGGTTGATATCCTTTGAAACCAGGATGACCTTTTTTGACGGGATTTCCTGCTGCAACTGCAGTGCGGCATTCAGGATCCGGTGGTCGGCCTTGTCCTCGTCGAATACCTCACTGGCGTCGATCTTGCTTTTGGAATACATCAGCACCTTGAACTTACCCTTGTTGGCCGAGCCATTGAGAGGGTTCCAGTCCTGAAGCATCTTGCCATTGGCAAGCTTGTCGATGAGTCGGGTGAATTCACGCGCCTCAAAATTCTTGGTATCGTTACCTTTCTTAAAGTTATCGAGTTCTTCGAGGACGGTGATGGGAATTCCCACATCGTGCTCCTCAAAATTCATGATCGAGT
Source organism: Fulvivirga sedimenti (assembly GCF_020328055.1). Taxonomy (NCBI): domain Bacteria; kingdom Pseudomonadati; phylum Bacteroidota; class Cytophagia; order Cytophagales; family Fulvivirgaceae; genus Fulvivirga; species Fulvivirga sedimenti. Next base: position 1,287,368 of record NZ_JAIXNE010000003.1, on the reverse strand, counting down.
TGTGTTCGTAGATGATTACGGATGTGTCGAGGACGAATATTTTCTTCTCTTTCTGCCCGCTTTCAGTCTTCTTCGCTCTGGCCATAGGGGAGGGAAAAAATTAAATGCTAATTGATTCAAATTTAGGAATCTGTCGCAAAAGACAAACAACGAATGCGGTTTTAATTCAATATTTTATTTTGGGGATGCTTTTATGCATGGAGCTGTTATGCCAGGGACATAACCACCCACTTCCGTCATCCCTGTGGAACTCCCTGGGATCGGCGGCGATAGCCGGGGATAATCAGGGAGTCGGGCAGGCCTGCCTGCCGGTAGGCAGGGACCTTTGTCCGTCGCTAATCCTTTATTTGTTTGTGCCGAAAGGCTAGATGATGGATGAGTTTCTATCCTTTGTGAGGGCCCACTATAGATCCCAGTCCGACTCCCGGGCTAAACCCGGGAGATTCCACTGGGATGACGATAGAAAATGAAGGCGATTACAGGAGGCTACTTTTAGGACTCTACATACTGACTACCTACCTACGCTAAAGCTCCGGCAGGCGAGCTGACTACCTGCCTACGCTAAAGCTCCGGCAGGCGAGCTGACTACTGACTACCTACCTACGCTAAAGCTCCGGCAGGCGAGCTGACTACTGACTACTGACTACTGACTACTGACTGATAAAGGTCTCCCTTCTCCGTCGGCACGATCTTCAACACATTCGCCAGTACCAGCAGTATTAATGTGCGTGAGGCACTGTATCTTGATACCTTGGCGAGTTCGGCAAAACCATCGAGCGTGATTGTTCCGTTCTTTTCCAGGTAATCGAACAGCATCTTTTCCTTGTCGCCGTAGTTGAATTTGATATTCTTACCCTGCTTTTTCCGTCGGATGATCTCCTTCATTTCCCGGCTTGCCTGAACACTTTTGTCATCGGCCCGTACATAGGCACGCTTTCCCGGAGGCGGAACTTTCGCCCTCCGCCCGTTCACGAAGCGCGGGTATTTGTCCTGTTTCTCTAGGACGAAGTGCGGACTTTTACTGCTGCTGGGTATAAAAAACGATACCACCGAAAGGTCGTCGGTAAGCGGAACGATTTCCCATTTGTATTCAACCTTCGGCTGTGTGAGTTGATCTATCGCGGCCTCCAAAACATATACATGATCCTCAGGGTGCTTCAGACCCGGGATCGACCCGTCATCATCCACGCCGATGAATACATAGCCGCCATCGGAGTTGGCAAATGCCACCATCTCCCGGACGATCTTTTCCGGATGGGTGGCCTTTCGCTTGAATTCAACAGTATGCGTTTCCCCACCCTTAACGAGGTTTCGAACTTCTTTGATCGTCATATATTGAATTCGTCTTCATCATCATCGTCCTCATCGTCATCGAGTGAGAACATGCTGCTCAGGAGATCTTTGAATTGCAGTCCGCGCGCTAACGGATGTTTGCTCAGCATGCTGTATTCTGCCAGTCCGTGCAAGGCAAACTCCATCAGGAACAGTTTCATTGCCTTATCCTCTTTTTTATGGAATTTATCAACGAGCGCTTCCAGTCCGGGAACGGATTTCAACGTCTGCTCATATTCCTTGTCAGTAAAATCATTCAGCAGATCTACGGTATGCTCATCACCGAACCAGTTCGTGATTTCCTTATACGGATTATCGATCTTTTGCTTTCGCACTTTCTCGGGATCCGGAAAGAAATGCGTGAACTGAGTCCGGATCGCTTTTCCCACCAGGTTATGGGCTACTATACCCGGACCTTCCTGCTCGCCTTCATACACCAGCTCAACCTTTCCGGTAATGGATGGAATCACACCATAGAGGTCGCCTACGCGGACATGCGTTTTATTACCCTGGTGCAAAGCACGACGTTCAGCGGCGCTGAACAGGTTTTCCATTCCGGATATGGTCAGTCGGGCGGAAACCCCGCTCTTGGCATCAACATATTCACTCTCGCGCGCCTCGAAGGCAATCTGCTCCACCAGGTTCCGGGCTAAATCGGTCATAACGACCATATCATTCTGCTCCGGTTTGATGTGGGCTTCCTGGTCGGTGATTTTACGGCCAATCTCAATGGATTTGGGGTAATGGGTGATAATCTGACTGTCGATACGGTCTTTCAGCGGCGTCACGATACTTCCGCGGTTCGTATAGTCTTCGGGGTTAGCGGTAAAGACAAACTGGATTTCCAGCGGAAGACGTACTTTAAATCCGCGGATCTGCACATCACCTTCCTGCAGGATATTAAAAAGGGCCACCTGGATCCTTGCCTGCAGATCCGGAAGTTCATTGATCACGAATATTCCGCGATGTGCACGTGGAATAAGTCCGAAATGGATCACCCGCTCATCCGAATAGGGGAGTTTGAGTGTTGCGGCCTTGATGGGATCCACATCACCGATCAGATCAGCAATGGAAACATCGGGGGTTGCCAGTTTTTCAGTATACCGGTCATCCCTGTGCATCCAGGTGATGGGTGTATCATCGCCATGTTCTTCCACCATATCCATTCCATAGCGCGAAATCGGATCGTAGGGATCATCATTGAGTTCAGATCCCTTGATCACCGGGATATATTCATCCAGCAGCTGGATCATCATGCGCGCCATGCGTGTTTTCGCCTGTCCGCGTAAACCCAGCAGGTTGATATCGTGCATCGAAAGAATGGCACGCTCCATGTCGGGGATTACAGAGTCCTCGTACCCATGGATGCCCTCGAAGACATTATGTCCCTTCAGAATATTTTCCCGAAGGTTGTCCCGTAATTCCTGTTTTACACTGCGTGATTCGTATCCGCTCTCGCGAAGTTCACCGAGCGTCGATATTTTAGTTTGTTTCGTCATGTAAATTAAAAGTGTTTTCTCCGGTTGCGCCGGTAGTCTTCAAAGATCAGGTGGCCGAGTCCCTTGAGGCTGCTGTAATAGGCATTGCCATTATTGACCTGTGTAAATTCCTTCACGAATTCCTTCAGGTATGGATCTGAAGCAATCATAAAGGTGGTAATGGGTATATGTATTTTTCGGCACTGACGCGCCAGTGTTAAAGTCTTGTTCAGGATCTTGCTGTCGAGGCCGAAACTGTTTTTATAATACTTGAGACCTACCTTCAGGCACGTTGGCTTTCCATCGGTGATCATGAATATCTGTTTGTTCGCATTTTTCCGCCGGCGCAGCAGGTCCATGGCCAGCTCAAGTCCGGCTACAGTATTGGTATGGTACGGACCCACCTGCAGGTAGGGGAGGTCTTTCACCTCGATCTGCCAGGCGTCGTTTCCGAAAACGATCACATCGAGGGTGTCCTTGGGATATTTCCGCTTGATGAGTTCGGCCAGCGCCATGGCTACTTTCTTGGCGGGGGTAATCCGGTCCTCTCCGTAAAGTATCATGGAGTGGGAGATATCGATCATCAGGACGGTGGAGGTCTGGGTTTTAAATTCCTGCTCCATGACTTCCAGGTCGCCTTCTGTCATTCTGAAATCATCCAGTCCGTGATTGATCTGCGCATTTCGCAGGGAATCGGTCATGGAAATTTGCTCCAGGGTATCTCCGAACTGGTAATCCCGCCGGTCTGTACTGGGTTCATCTCCCAATCCGCCGTAATTTGTCCGGTGCTCGCCGCGTCCCGACTTTTTTAACTTGCCGAATATCTCATCCAGGGCACTGGTTCGTATGCGTTGTTCGCTTTTTGCGGTAAGCTCAAACTTGCCTTCGGGGTTCTCATCTGTGATATATCCCTTGTCTTTCAGGTCTTCAATGAAGTCGCCGATGCCATAGTTTTCACCGGTCATATTGTACTTTCTGTCAAGATTATTGAGCCAATTCAGGGCTTCAGACACATCTCCGGAGGTAATTACCAGCAATTGCAGGAAAATATCGAGCAATTTTTCAAAATCTGATTTCGACTCGTCGGGATCTGGAATAAATGTGGTAAATCGGTGTCCTAGCATGGTTTGGCGCCCTTTTCTGACAGGTGTTAAGATATAAACCGTGATTGCCTGGCTTCTGTTCCGGTGTTTTCAATAAACATAAAAGGTTTTTTTCATTTGTGTGTAAGGTAAGGGGGGGTTTTTGTAAACCTTGCGTGGTTATATTCCTCATCTTTGAATCATTAACAACCGGAAACTTTAAATTTTTTGAACTATGAGAAAGTCTGTATTGGTTTTGTTTGCTCTGGCTTTAGTTGTTTCTTCGTGTGCTACGTATACGTGTCCGACGTACACTAAAGCTCCGGAGAAGGAGAAAACTGAAAAAGACGTGAATCACCTGTGAGTTAATTCTTAGAAGATAATTTTGCTTTTTTAAGATATTCAGACTAACCATCTGGCTCGGTGAGATTTTTTAATACCGGTTAAGGGTACTGAAAAAGAGTGCTTGAAAAAAAGGCCTTCGAAAGAGGGCCTTTTTTCGTTCACATGATATCTGGATTCTTTCCTTTCCATATATTTTTTCCAAACCTGCTGATTTCGTGGAATTGAAACGTTCCTGGAACTATTTAATTCGTATACCTAATTTAAGTTTTTGAATTTTCAAACATTTCTGAAACTACAGTGTTTTCAACATTAAACTAAACACTGTATTATGGAATCTTTATATCTCGTAGACATCGTTGCTATTCCAAAGGACGATCCGGTTGCATTTACCTTCTTTACAGGGTACATGGCCATGTTTGCTGCTTCAGTATTCTTTTTCTTCGAAAGAAATACTGTTAGTGGGAAGTGGAAAACTTCATTGCTTGTTTCAGGTCTCATCACGATGATCGCTGCAGTGCACTATTATTACATGCGCGATTATTATGCAGCAACAGGTACCAATCCCACAGCACTTCGGTACATTGACTGGACGCTTACCGTTCCGTTGATGTGTGTTGAATTTTACCTGCTTACCAAGCCAGCCGGCGCAAAATCAAGCCTGCTTTGGAAACTCATTATTGCCTCAGCCTTTATGCTGGTGATGGGTTACATTGGAGAAGCATTTGTTCCCTTAAATGCAGATGGAACACCTGCGGACGGAGCATCTACCCACAGCTTCCTGTACGGAGCGCTTTCTACCTTGGGATATTTGTACATTCTTTACACCGCCTGGTTTGGTGAGGTGAAAAACCTGGCAGATGCTTCCGGTAACCCGACAGTGATCAGGGGAATTCGTATGTTGGCCTGGTTTGTTCTTGTTGGATGGGCTATCTATCCGATCGGTTACATGTGTATGCCAGGTGGCTGGCTGAACACAGCTCTTGGCTGGACTTCATCAAATGTTGATCTTTTTTATAACATTGCTGATGCGGTGAACAAGATCGGTTTTGGTCTGGTGATTTATTCAATTGCCAAATCAGACACAACAAGCACTGCAAACGCATAAGCACTGAAAAGAGGCCTTGCCTTCGGGCAGGCCTCTTTTATTCTCTATGAAAATCGATCCGATCAATATATTTTTACTTTCAGTAACAGCAGCCCTGGGAATACTGGTATTCATCTATCCTCCGGTACTGGAGTTCAGCTGGATTCTCTTTCTTTTTACCATCATTTTGCTGGGTATTCCGCACGGAGCGCTCGATCATGTTCTGTATTTAAAGAAAAATGGAAGTAAAAAACCGTGGAGATTCTACCTGTTCTACATTGGATTGATTGCCGCCACAGGATTATTCTGGTGGAATTTCCCCACTATAGCATTTATTTTATTTCTGATCATCTCGGCGTATCACTTCGGACAGTCCCAACTGTACCAGATAAACGGTCCGAAATGGTTGAAGAATCTTTTATTCCTGAGCTGGGGTTCATTTCTGCTTTCAATAATTATCTATACCAATCTCGATGAATGCATCCGGATTTTTTCATCGCTAGAATGGCTGAACCTTTCATTACTTAACAGCGGGATGTACTGGTCAGCCGTTATGACCGCTAGTTTTTTCGTGTTATTCGCTGGGGCAGCATACGCCGCTTTCCAGCGTTTTATCTCATTCAATAATCTTCTGTTTGAAGCCGGAACACTCGTGCTGCTCTGTTTTTTGGCTGTTTATTCCAATGCGGTCTTCTCATTTACCATTTATTTTGGTATCTGGCATTCGTTCCGTTCCCTGGTGATCGAATATGAATACGTTGCTGACAGGCAGCGCAAATCACGATTTATCCCATTCCTCAAAAGAATTTTTCCTTTCACGATTCTTGCGACTGCATTTTTGGCTGCAGCCCTCTTCCTGATGCCTCAGCAAATGACCGGCATATCCCCCTATATGATCTTTATTATTGTGATATCGATGCTCACAGTCCCTCATTTGATTGTAATGCATGACCTTTATGAAAAATTTTCCTAATTATGCATTATCCACTTTCACTGATATATGGATTACTCTGCGGCAAAGGATGAATTTATACGTGCATGGGGTACATTGGGTACTTCCTGGGGAATTAATCGTACCATGGCACAAATTTTTGCGCTGCTCCTAATCTCACCGGAACCCATATCGGTTGACGAGATCATGGGGGAGTTGAAAGTATCAAGAGGTAATGCCAGCATGAATCTTCGTGCCTTAATGGATTGGGGCCTGGCCCAAAAGACCTCTAAAAAAGGCGACAGAAAGGAATTCTACTATACCGACCGGGACACATGGGCATTGGCCCGGAAAGTGGTAGCAGTACGTCGGAATCGTGAAATTGAACCTATTCTGAATGTTCTCAGGGATGTTCAGCAAGTTGAACCAGGAGATGATGCGAACATCTCCGAATTTAAACGTGTTACCAGTGAACTGACGGAGGTTGTCAGGACCACCGACCAGGCTCTAAACCTCTTTATGGAATCGGATAAATCCTGGATATTGAAGAACCTATTGCAGATATTAAAATCAAGAGGCCGCCAAAAGTAAATCTTTGGCAGAGTTAAAATTCCCAAACAAACGTTTTCTTCTCACTTACGGCACTTCCAAGTTTTCGCTTGAAATTAAACAGGCCTTCGTTTTTTACACCCTTCTCCGTGGAAATACCCAGGTCCAGCAGGCTGTACCGATGCTGTCTGGCATAATAATACAGGCCCTGAATCAATGGCAGCATGCTGTTATGCTTCCGTTTTTCAGGGTTATCGCCATGGGAAATGTCATAGAGAATATTATCATTCACCCGTATACAGACAGAAGTGGAACGAAGGTCCGGACCATCAAAAACACCGAATAAGTGAAATATGTCCGGGAAGTGATTGAAATTACGGGTAAGTTCTTCGAGAGACAGTGTTTCGGGATACCCTTTTGCCTCACGGCTTCGGGTGATGAGATCAAATGCTGCCGGCAGATAATCCTTATCCAGTTTCCGGAATTGCCAGTTGCTCTTTCTTGCAAAGTTAAGGTGAGTACGCTCATCCGGATCAATGACGGTATCGAAGGGTTGGCCAGCAGGTTGATAGTAATGAGTAATATCGGTCCAGGCCACTTCAAAACCCCGCTCAATCAGGGCGCTTTCCATCAGGTCATGGCTGTAGGAATCGTAGCACTGGGGAAATGCATGGATCCGGCATTTAGTGATCTTGTTTTCAACCAGGAAATTGAACAGGACTTCCACCATATCTGCGGCATCCGACTCATCGGCAAAGGGAGCAAAATCAATACCTCCAAAGGAGCTTTTAGACATGCTTACTGCTTCATTTCCTGAAATGGAAATAAACATTCGGGCCCGCAGATCGCCGCTTTTGCGGGTAGAAAGGGTGTAAATATGGGGGTCTTTTCCATAACGCATCACAAACCGGTCTTCATGAAAAAAGAAGGTATTCAGCGATGCTTTTTCGGGGGGATGAATACCGGTTGGATAGTAAGGAAGAATCATTTGTAGTCAGTAGTCAGTAGTCAGTAGTCAGTAGTGGGAGTTTATAGTGATTAGTGATTAGTGTACGGTTCGCTAATCGTTCATCCAATTAACTTTTGGATTAATATAAGGAATTGTTGCTTTTTAGGGAAAACGCTGTTATTTATTTGCCTTAAATTATAAGGCACTATCCACTATACCACTACCTACTACCTACTACCTACTACCTACTCAATACTTCAACTACTGACTACTGACTACTGACTACTGACTACTGACTACTGACTAAAGTAAGTTATGGCATTGTCCTGAAAATCACATCCCAAAGCGGTGATGATACGCCGAAGGCTCGATCAGGAGATTTATAGTGGTGGATACCATGGTGTACCCATAAAATTTTAAATACGTTTTTCGGGGGAGGGTAGGCATGCACGATATAATGTACGAACAGGTAAGTGGCATAGCCCATCAGGAATCCCGGTAGAAATGAATACACAAAATCACCCATGAACAGCCTGAACAGGAAAAGCAACGCAGTGGCAATGGTAACACTCATAATCGGAGGCATTGCCAGCCGGTCCTTGTCCTTGGGGAAGTCGTGATGAACCCCGTGAAATGCATATTGCAGTTTTTTACGAAGTTCGGTATACGTTCCCATGTGGAAAACATAGCGGTGTACCAGGTATTCCACAAATGTGAACACCAGGAAACCTACAAAAAACATTCCGACAGTTGTCGAAATCGTTAATGTGGTATTATTAACACTCCAAAAGATCAGTCCGCCAGAATAAAGGCTGAACAGCACGAGCGGCACAGCGATGTGTGTACGCGAGAGCCGCTCCAGCAGCTTGTTTTTAAAGAGCTGCTTGGTTCCTGAATTATTTGGTTTTGATTTCTCCATATGTTGACTTACTCACTGGTTTGCACGCAAAAATATATTACATATCAATCAAATGATACTATTATCGGTTAAATGTTTGTAAAAATGGTTGTTATGCCTTAGAAACGGCTTTTTTCTGCTCTAAAATCTGGTCGTAAAAGTCCTCGTATTTGGGCAGAATGTTCTTGATATCAAATTCCCGGGCACGGGCAAGCGCGTTCTTTTTAAAGGTTGCCAGATTGTCTTTATCAAGTATCGTGAGCGCATTTTTAGTCATATCCTCAATATCTCCCACGTTGCTCATGAACCCGGTTACACCCTGGATATTCAATTCCGGAATACCACCGGCATTGGAGGAGATGACGGGCACCTCACAAGCCATCGCTTCCAGTGCGGCCAGACCAAAACTTTCTTTTTCCGATGGCATGACAAACAAATCCGCCACACTCAGCACCTCTTCCACGGCTTCCAGTTTCCCGAGAAAACGAATGTCATCGCAGGTCTTAAGTTCACGGCAAAGACTTTCTATGCTCTTTCGTTCCGGGCCGTCACCTACAAGCAATAATTTGGCCGGAATTACCTGGCGGATTTTTTCAAAAATACGAACCACATCATCCACCCGTTTCACTTTTCGGAAGTTGGATGTATGCACGATGAGCTTTTCACCATTCGGACAAATAGCCGTTTTGAAATGCTCCTTCGGATGCTTTTTGAAGCGATCCAGATCAATGAAGTTCGGAATTACGACAATGTCTTTTGTAACGGCAAAATGCTCATAGGTGTCTTTCCGAAGATCATCTGAAACCGCGGTTACGCCGTCTGACTGGTTGATACTGAAGGTTACCACCGGTTCATAGCTGGCGTCTTTACCAACCAGCGTGATATCAGTACCGTGCAATGTGGTAACAACCGGTATTTGAATGCCCTGTGTCGCCAGGATCTGTTTGGCCATATAGGCTGCAGAGGCGTGGGGTATGGCATAATGAACGTGCAGCAGATCGAGCTTCTCATATTTCACTACATCCACCATTTTACTCGCAAGTGCCAGTTCATACGGGGGATAAGCAAACAGGGGATATGCCCTGATTTCCACTTCGTGGTAATACAGGTTTTCGTTGAAGAAACTCAGGCGCGTAGGCTGAGAATAGGTGATAAAGTGAACCTTGTGTCCCTCCTTGGCCAGTGCAATGCCCAGCTCTGTTGCGACAACCCCGCTACCACCGAATGTGGGGTAACAGACGATGCCAATGTTCATTAGATTTTTCATAGTCAGTATGCTTCCTGGGTACTGCGGAAATCCCAGATCGCCTGGTATATCACCTCCTGTATTCTAGTACGAATATTCTTCGACAGAAGTTTTGAATTTCCCGCATCCGGATAGATCCGATTAGCCAAAAATACATAAATCAGATCAAATTCCGGGTCAACCCAAATGGCCGTACCTGTAAAACCCGTATGACCGAAGGTTTGTTTAGAAGCATACTCGGTAGTCGGACCGTACCACTCACCTGGCAGCGGTTTATCCCATCCGAGTCCGCGCCGGTTATTTGCGTATTGCTGATCTGTAAAGTTCATCACCGTCTCCCGCTGGAGGTATCGAACACCGCCGTAATTTCCTCCGTTCAGGAGCATCTGGAGGTTCTTTGCCAGGTCATTGGCTGTTCCGAATAAACCCGCGTGTCCGGCGACGCCACCGAAAAGCGCTGCCCCCTGGTCGTGGACCATTCCGGTAATCAGTGATTTTCTGAAGAAATTATCCTGTTCGGTCGGTGCGATCCGATCCCGGGGAAAACGATCAAGCGGTTTATAGCCCGTTGAACTCATCCCCATCGGATCATAAAAATTTTGTTGCATGAAATCGGCGATCGACTGATTCAATATTCGCTCAATCATCCGCTGCATCATGTAATAGCCCATATCCGAATATTTGTAATCAAACGGCTCGTGATCCTTCCTGGGGCGAAGGCGGCTTTCCACTACCCAGTGCCATACGCTGTCCTTTACCAGCGGCTTGGCATACAGACCGTCCGCAATTTTCATACTATACACGGGGGTCGCGCTGGGGGCATAATAATCGGGCAAGAATTCCTTGTCCTTCATGGTCTGCGCATAGAAGGGAAGATAGGCCCACAATCCGGCCTGGTGAGTGAGGATATCCCGAAGGATCATATTTTCCTTATTGGTACCCTTCAGTTCAGGCAGGTAGACCGATATTTTTTTATCCAGATCGATCAGTCCGCGTTCTTCCAAAAACATGAGAGCCTGTGTACTGGCCAGTACTTTGGTTACCGATGCCAGATCATAGATGGTATTTTCATCTACTGGTTTGATGCTGTCGTAGGTGTAGTATCCGAAATTCTTGCTGTAAACAACCTTTCCTCCCTTTGCAACCAATACCTGGCAGCCGGGCGTGGCCCCGATGCTTACCGCTTCACGTGCAAGTTCATCTATCTTTTCCAGCGTGCGGCTGCTGATTCCCTGTGCATCCGCAATTCCGTAACCGAGCCGGTTTAAAGAAGAAGTGTTCAGCCCAGTGCCCGCCGGCAACTTCACTGAGACCGAAACCGGAAGTTTTGCATCCAGCGGAATGGCACCAAAGATACCCTGGGCCACTCCAAGCCGTGCATTGTCGGAATTGCTGTAGGCAACCAGGAGTCCCGGCAAATCTGCCAGCGGTTCCAGTTCATAGGGGTTGCCGAAATAGCAGGTGATCACCCTGCTCTTTTTACCGATGGTGTTCAGGATTTTATTAATCTCATTCAGCGCTTCCTCAGATTGCCCCGGAAATATGCCGGCTATCACCACATTATAAGTGGAAAGCTTGTTGAGCAGGTCATCAGTTGGCAAACTTCCGTCGATTGATGTGAAGGATGTGTATCGGTTCAGATAGGAAGTAAAATTTCCTGCGTCGCCAAAGTTGACGGAAGCAAAGGTTTGGTTATCGAGTTGTCTGACAGGTAAGAAATCATCCCTGTTCCGGAGCACGGTAATCGATTTTTCCTCGAGTTCCGTGGCGAGAGCGAAAGCATGTGGGGTATTAAGCCGCAGGTCGAGGTTATCAGGATTTATTCTCGGGGATTTATGTAATCCGAACTGATATTTAGTGCGAAGAATCCTTTTTACGGTACGTTCCAGTTGCAGGGCTAGTTTGTCGTCTTTTTCAACTGCTTCCAGGATCCGTTCAATACCTCGATCGATATTCTGTGAAAAAAGCAATACATCCGATCCGGCCCTAAATGCAAGCAATTCGGCTTCGCCATCGGCGTAACGGTCGGCAATAGCCTTCATATTCAATGCATCGGTGAATACCAGGCTGTCGAATCCCAGCTCGTCACGCAGGTATCCTGTAGTGATTTTTTCCGAGAGTGATGAAGGATAATTCCGGTCAAGATCATTTACCTGCAGGTGGGCAGTCATTATACCACCGATATCGGCCTGGATCAGTTTCCGGAAGGGGTAGGATTCGATATCATCGATCCGCTCCTTCTTATGGCTGATCACGGGCAGGGTTTCATGGCTGTCCTTGTCGGTATCGCCGTGACCCGGGAAATGTTTCGCCACCGCCATAACACCACGGCTTTGCATGCCCTTCATGTAAGCAAGGGTTCGTGAGGCGACGATAAATTTATTTTCCCCGAAGGAGCGCGTGCCGATGACCGGATTATTGGGATTGTTGTTCACATCAGCCACCGGAGCGAAATTAATATGTACGCCGATGAGTTTCATCTGCCGTGCAATCTCTTCCCCCATGGCAGTGATAAGACTGTCATCCTGAACCGCTCCGAGTGCCATTTGCCGTGGAAAACCCATGGTACTGTCTAACCGCATGGATAACCCCCATTCCAGGTCCATTCCGATCATGAGGGGAACCCTTGAAGCCTGCTGATAACGGTTTGTAAGATGTGCCTGCCGGCCCGGTCCGCCCTGCATAAAAATCAGTCCGCCTATCTTTTTCTCCCGAATTAATTTTTCGATGTCCGCCACATGCTGTTCATTCCCGTTGGAGTATGCTGCAATCATGAAAAGCTGGGCAATTCGTTCTTCAGGAGTGAGGGAATTATAGAGTTTCTCCACCCATTCCTCCTGGGTGGGTACAGCGGGAGTTTTCTTCTGCGAATTCGCTGAAAATAAGGGTATTGCAACTAAAATGGCGCAGAAAAAATATCGAAGCATGCCGCCGTCAGGTTAAAAAATAATTATGCAGGTTAAATGTACATACTTAGTTCTGACTTGTCAAACTTTTAGCAGGGAATAGGGAATAGGGAATAGGGAATAGGGAATAGGGAGTAGGGAGTAGGGAGTAGGGAGTAGGGAGTAGGGAATAGGGAATAGGTATTGTTAAAAATTCACGGGTATGAAAAGTGGTAAAAGTATAGTAGCAGAGAAGGCGTATAATTTTTCATTGAGCATAATCCAGCTGTACAAATATCTTGTGTCTGAGCAAAAGGAGTACGTACTCTCCAAGCAATTACTTCGGTGTTGTACTTCGATAGGCGCCAATATCCAGGAGGCTTACGGTGCCTATTCCAGGAAAGAATTTGCAGTTAAAATGTCATTTGCTTACAAAGAAGCACGTGAGTCCGAATACTGGCTGAATTTACTTTTAGACAGCAATTATATTGAACTTAGCGACTATCAGGAAAGGATGGATTTACTAAAAGAAATTATCAAGATGCTTTATACGATAGTTCAAACTGCAACAGGAAAAAACAAATCATCTTAAGTGTTACTATGCAATCTATCACCTATCACCTATCACCTATTCCCTATTCCCTACTCCCTACCACCTATTATCTACTCCCTGCTCATAATGTTTGCAATCCTTCTGTGTCCTTCCGAACTTTAAGGGTTATAGGGATAAATGATTACACAAATGAAATTTCCATCACTCTTCCGAACACCGCGGCATCAGCGGTTTACCATGTCACCGAGGTATTACGATCCGGTGAAAGAGGAAATGGATGCGCGGGTGTCTCAGATCAAGTCGGAACTCAAACAGGGAGGCGAGGCGGAGCAGGAACGTGAAATGGGGATACACTTTCAGTCGCGCATTACAGGATCTTTTACCCGCCGGTCTTCACGTAACAGTACGATCAACCTGATGCAGATGGCAATTCTTGCGTTACTGGTGGGCACGATCGCGGGATATTGGTATTTCGGAAATGTCGCGCTTTATGTCATGTTTGGTCTATCTTCCGTATTATTGTATCTCAAACTGAAACGCATTATTTAGACCCGCTTTTGCATGCCCGATATCATCCGCTTACTTCCAGATTCCCTCGCCAATCAGATCGCTGCGGGAGAAGTGGTGCAGCGGCCGGCATCGGTGGTGAAGGAACTCCTTGAAAATGCACTTGATGCCGGGGCTACACATATTGAGGTGATCATTCGTGAAGCCGGAAAAACCCTCATCCAGGTCGTGGATAATGGCTCCGGAATGAGCGAGACCGATGCCCGCATGGCCATGGAGCGGCATGCCACCTCAAAGATTCGTACATCCGAAGATTTATTTGCCATTAAGACTATGGGGTTCCGTGGAGAAGCCATGGCTTCTATTGGCGCTGTGGCCCAGGTTGAAATGCGTACCCGGCTCCAGGATGATGAAATTGGCACACTACTGGTGGTAGAAGGCTCTGAAGTAAAGCGCCAGGAGCCCGTGGCCCATCAGCCTGGAACCTCGATCCTGGTTAAGAATTTATTCTACAACGTTCCTGCACGGCGAAATTTCCTCAAATCCAATTCTGTGGAAATGAAACATATCGTCGATGAATTCCAGCGTGTGGCACTCGCAAGACCGGACGTGGCATTCGCGCTTCACCAGAATGACCTGGAAACCTATCAGCTCACAGAAGGAAAGCTTAGCCACAGGATTGTCGGACTGTTTGGATCTTCCTATCGGGAACAACTGGCTTCGTGTCAGGAGGAGGTGGGAGATTTTACCGTACACGGGTATGTAGGCAAACCGGAGGCCTCCCGCAAGACCCGGGGAGAACAGTTTTTCTTCGTGAATGGAAGATATATTCGCAGCAACTACCTCAACCATGCAGTGGTACAGGCCTATGAGGGCCTGATCGCCGACGGTAATTTTCCATTCTATGTACTGTTCATTGAGCTGCCGCCATCCCGGGTCGACGTCAACGTGCATCCGACCAAAACCGAGGTAAAATTTGATGATGAGCGCACGCTCTACGCGTTGGTTCATGCGGCTGTTAAACAAGCCCTGGCACGGCATAACCTTGCCCCTGCGCTGGATTTTACGCATGATGTTAATACAGGCATCAAGCTGGATTCGCAACGGCAGTTTGTACAGGACATGCATTACAGTCAGTTCAAGACCACACCGCGTGATTCTGGAAACCTGGAAACCTGGCAAAAATTATATACTGAAAACCCCGGAAAATCGGTGTTGCCGGAAACCTGGTTCGATCAAAAAGAGGCGGCACAGGAAACTACACTGCGTTTCGAAAGTAAGATGCATGAGGATGAGGCCAAAGAGACCCCCTCGCACCTGTTTCAGCTGCACGGAAGGTTTATCGTCGCACAGGTGAAATCAGGTATGATGCTTATTGATCAGCAGCCAGCACACGAGCGGATTTGCTACGAAAAATTTATCCGCAACATGAAATCCGGCAAGGGCGCCTCTCAGCAGTCATTATTTCCGCAGGCCATTTCTTTAAACCCCGGAGATGTTTCGCTCGTTAAGGAAATGCAGCAGGAGATTGCTGCATTGGGGTTTGATATCGAGGAATTCGGTCAGCATGATTTTCTGATCAAAGGAATTCCGGCCGACATTCAGAATGGTGATGAAAAAACTATCTTTGAAGGATTGATCGAACAGTTCAAGCATAATGCCCGGGTAGATGCGCTGCCTGTACGCGAAAACCTGGCACGTTCACTGGCCCGCAGGGCTGCGATCAGGCCGGGAGCGGTTTTGCAGCGCGAAGAGATGCATAACCTGGTGGATCAGCTTTTCGCATGTGAGAATCCCAACTATGCACCTGATGGAAGGAAAACATTTGTACTGCTTTCGATGTCTACTATTGCAAATTATTTCAATGCCTGATAACAAATGATGAGATTAACCCCTGTAGTAAAAAATTTACTGATCATCAATGTGGTCGTGTTCCTGCTGCAAATCATGGTGAAAAGTGTGGATGTAACAGGATTTCTGGCATTGCACCGTCTTACATCTCCGGATTTCAGACCCTACCAGTTCTTTACCTACATGTTTGCGCATGGAGATTTCGGCCATATTATATTCAATATGCTGGGCTTGGTGTTTCTTGGTCCGCTTCTGGAGCAGTTTTGGGGGCCAAAAAAGTTTATAACATTTTACCTGGTTACAGGTGTTGGAGCGGCATTGCTTTACACAGGTATGGAGGTCTTTGAACTCAGGAATCTGCGGAATGATGTTGAAACCTACCTTGAAGCACCCACACCCGATAATTTTGCCATTTTCGTGGATGAAAATGACAGATATTTCAATTCGGGCGTTTATGAATTTCAGGATCAGTTCAGCAAGAATGCCAATGATCAGCAGTATATTGAGCAAAGTAAAATGTACGTGCAGGGTTTGTATAACGAGGTGAGTCAGCGTGGCAGCATGCTTGGTGCCTCCGGCGCAATTTATGGAATACTTATGGCGTTTGGATTGTTATTCCCTAACACACAGCTGATGTTGCTGATACCACCCATACCGGTGAAGGCAAAGTACCTCGTCCTTTTTCTCGGTGCATACGCCGTCTGGGCAGGTTTTGCCAGAAACCCCGGTGACCCTGTGGCGCATTTTGCGCATTTAGGGGGTATGGTATTTGCTTTCATCATGATCAAGTACTGGCAAACAAAAAGGGATTCATTCTATTAATGAACCATGAACGGACAAGGATTTTTACAGGATTTTAAAAACGTATTCAGCAGACCCAATAATGAATACATCCGCCTCATTGTGATCAATGTGGTGGTCTTCGTGGTGCTCGGCCTCGCACAGGTTTTTACCGATATCTCCATAGGACGAGGTGCTGTGGATATATCAAGAGAGTATCTCGGGCTTCCCATGCACTGGAATGAATTGTTGTTTCGCCTGTGGACACCCATCACCTACATGTTCGTCCATGACGGGTTCTTTCATATCCTTTTTAATATGCTGTTCCTGTACTGGTTCGGAAGAATTCTTGCTGAATACCTGGGTGGTCCTAAAGTGGTAAATCTGTATGTACTTGGCGGACTGTTCGGAGCGGTTATCTATCTGACCATATATCCCGTCCTCCTGCAGCTGCTCAACCCTAATATGGATATTTCCATGGTTAGCCCTTCCCTGGTAGGTGCTTCTGCCGGAGTCTTCGCAGTCGTTTTCGGAACCGCAACGCTTATGCCGAATTACACGATATTTCTGCTATTTCTCGGACCGGTGAGGATCAAATACATCGCATTATTCTACGTACTTTCATTCTTCCTGTCGCTGTCAGGTCCAAATTCCGGCGGCGAACTGGCTCATATAGGTGGCGCACTGATGGGATTCCTTTACATTAAACAACTGCAGAACGGATCTGACATGGGCGCATGGATACAGACGGTTATCTCAGGAGTCGGTGGTTTGTTTAAGCCTAAGTCGAAAATAAAGGTCACTCATCGAAGTGCAAGTGCTGCATCTGGCCGGACCGCTTCGCGGGGAACAACCCGTACGGCTCAAAAGCCTTCCGGCAGCAGTGCCTCCCAGGAAGAGATAGATGCCATCCTGGATAAAATCTCCGAAAAAGGGTATGAAAGCCTCACAAAGGAAGAAAAGCAGAAATTATTTAACGCCAGTAAACACTAGAATTTGTTAGCCAGCTGTCCACAGGCAGCATCAATATCCTTTCCGCGGCTTCGGCGGATATTCACGACAATACCCGCTTTTTCCAGTGCATTTACATACATCTGAACAGCCGACTCATCAGCCTGCTGAAAAGCGCCATCATCGATCGGATTGTATTCGATCAGGTTAACTTTTGAAGGAATTAGCTGGCAGAATTTTACGAGCGCCTTCGCGTCTTCCGGGCGGTCATTGATATCCTTCCAGACAACATATTCATAGGTCACTTTCCGTCCGGTCTTCTTGTACCAGTACTTCAGCGCGTCAGCAAGGTCCTCCACCGGGTTTGATAAATTGATCGGCATGATCTCATTCCGAACATCGTTGATCGCACTGTGGAGTGAGACCGCCAGATTGAATTTAACTTCATCATCAGCCAGCTTCTGAATCATTTTTGCTACGCCTACCGTGGAGAGTGTGATCCGCTTGGGGGACATGCCTAGACCATCCGGAGAAGTGATCTTGTCGATCGCATCGATCACGTTCTGATAATTAAGCAAGGGCTCACCCATGCCCATGAAAACGATATTAGTGAGCGGCCTGTCAAAATATAACTCCGCCTGTTCCTTTATCGCAACCACCTGATCGTAAATCTCATCCGGATTCAGGTTGCGCATCCGTTTGAGCCGGGCTGTGGCACAAAAATGACAATCCAGACTGCAGCCAACCTGGCTCGAGATGCAGGCCGTGATTCGCTTGTTTGTCGGGATCAGAACCGATTCAACGATCTTTTCATCAAATAGTTTAACAGCATTCTTGATCGTGCCGTCACTGCTTCGCTGCATATTATCGACAGCAATATGGTTGATCGTGAAATTCTGTTTGAGCCGTTCACGGATTTCGAGTGACAGGTTGGTCATCTGGTCGAAATCCTTAGCACTTTTTCGCCACAGCCACTCATATACCTGTTTCGCACGGAATTTCTTTTCACCTGATTCGATGAAATAACTCTCGAGCTCTTCCAGGCTCATTTTTCGCACATCCTTTTTCGCACCCGATTCAATCATAATGCAAAGATAGGAAAAAGCTTATTCAGCGTGCATTGATTTTAAACGCTCCTCAAAATCTTCAGGAATGCGGCTAACCTTGCGCTTCACATAATTGAAAAAGACAATACCGGTTTTACCCCGGGCAATCTCCTGATCACTTTCTGTATTTTCAAGCTTGTAAAAGAAATCCATCCCGTAGGCATTGAAATCATCCACGGCAATGGAAACCCTGATCTGATCACCATGGAAGGCTTCTGCACGATAAACAACTACGGAATCGGTGACGATCATGCCTGTTTCATGTGCCATGTCAACCTCATTTTTATACCCCATTTTCTTAAGCATCCTGAGCCGGGCCTCATGCATGATGGTAAGAACGCGGTCATTACCCAGGTGGCCACCATAATTTATGTCGCTTATCTGTATAGGGATGATCGTTGAAAAAACTCTTTTTTCCGGGAGGATCAGCGTAACACGGGCCATAGTTTAATGTTATGAATTTGTAACAAAAGTGTTTAAATCTGGCCGTTATACAAAATCATACTAAATTTGCTGCTTCATGAAAAAAATTGTTTCCATACTGCTGTTACTCATGGTAGTCCTCACCACCTCTTCCCTGGCACAGCGTCAGAAGAGCTTTGGATTGGCCTATCGCAACGGCTGGCTGCTGAAACATCATGAAGAACTGCGTACCGCGTTTGTTGACGCACACCCTGTCGGGTTTGAATTTACCTACCTGTCGAAGACCACCGGTGATGATGAATGGGAGCGGGTCTGGAATTATCCCGATATCGGTATCAGCCTTGCATACCTGAATTACGGGGATTCACGGCTGGGGCAGGCATTAGTTACATCCTTCTTCATTCAGAAATATATCGGAAACCCGGATAACAGACTTCGGTTCAGTTTTAAGATAGCTCCAGGCGTCTCATTTTCCGACGAGAAATATGATCCCGAAACCAATCCTGAAAACACTTTCATTTCGACAACCATTAATGGCGTTATGGAAGGTAATTTTCTGGCACATTATCAGCTCACACCCCATATGGCTGTGAATGGCGGGATTGTTTTTACGCATTATTCGAACGGGGCCGTACAGGTACCCAATTCAGGTTTTAATATTCCGTCGCTAACGGTCGGAATGCTATATACGCCCAACCCCGATCAGTACAAGCGAAATACTGATCCTGTAGGGGCCTTCCAACGACGCACACGATTTTCGGTGCAATTCGCTCCTTCGGTTAAAGCATACAATGAAGAAGATCCTAAAAAGTATTTTGCCTTTACAGCATCGGTCAATGCCATCCGGTACCTGAATCACAAAGTGGCATTAAACGGGAGTGCCGACGTATTTTACAATTCATCAATCCCGGATCGCACCGGTGATCCTGGTGCAAACCGTTTCCGTCTCGGACTTGCCCTTGGGCCTGAGCTTACCACCGGTCCGAATTCTGTCGTATTCCAGCTGGGTTATTATGTTTATCGCCCTGAGGAGGTTGATAAGTCATTTTACTGGCGAATTGGCATTAAACATCATTTCACAGATCATTTCTTCACCGGCTTCGCTCTCAAGGCACATTTGGGAAAAGCGGATGTGATAGAGTGGGGGGTTGGTTACAGACTTTAGTCAGTAGTCAGTAGTCAGTAGTCAGTAGTCAGTAGTACCTGGCTTGCGTCATTTTTATTTAGAGACTTTCAGGAATTAATCCTGGAAGGCAGTACATTATTTCTTGATGGCTAAACTGCAAAATCACCTGAATATTCCAGCCTATCTACATCCCCTACTCCTAACTCATAACTCTACACTAAAACTACTGACTACTGACTACTGACTACTGACTACTGACTACTGACTAATTTTAAATTCCTTCGGTGGCTCCACACCCTGCAGATGCTCGACAAAGTAATCCCAACGGCGGCGCATCATGTAGTATGAGTCGGCACCGAAACCATGGCGGGCATTCGGGAAAATGATCAGATCAAAATCTTTGTTCGCCTTCACGAGTGCATCGACAACAAGATATGTATTGTACGGAGGTACATTATCATCCAGTCCGCCATGTGCCAGCATAAGTTTGCCCTGCAGGTTTTTGGCGTAATTCTGATTGGCCTGTTCCTCATAGTTATCACCCTGGATAAGTCCGATATAACGCTCTCCCCAGTCATCCTCATAGTTTCTGTTGTCATGATTTCCTGATTCGGAAATTCCCACTTTATAGAACTCAGGATATCGGAACATTGCCGCTGCGGTTGCAAAACCACCTCCTGAATGCCCCCATATGCCAACACGGTCTGTATCGATGTACGGATGCCGTTCGGCCAGCTGTTTTATGCCTGAAATCTGATCTTCGAGGGTATTGTCGGCCATATTTCCGTAACATACGTCGTGGAATGACTTCGAACGACCCGGGTTACAGGTTCCGTCGATCACGATCACCACGAAACCCAGCTCTGCAAGAGCCTGGTGGTCACTGCGTGATGCAGAGAATGATCTGCGGCCAACACCACCGCCTTGCGGACCCGGATAGATATAGTTTACCACGGGATATTTTTTCGATTCATCCAGTGTGGTTGGAGTGAACATCAGTCCGTATAAATCCCACCTGCCGTCACGCGATTTCACCTTAACGGGTGTAGGAGCTTTCCATCCTGTAGCGGCAAGTGCAGAAATATCAGCTTTTTCAAGAACCATGATCTCCTTGCCTTTGCTGTTACGCAGTACCGACACGGGCGGAACATCCGGCTGTGAATAGGTATCAACGAAGAATTTTCCATCACCGGAGATACTTACTGAATGGTGACCGTTGTCCGGGGTTAGCAATGAAAGTTTTTTCCCATTGAAATCAATGCTGTAGAAATGTGCAAAATAGGGATCACGTCCTTCTTCCCGTCCCTGCGCATAGAAGTAAAGCATTCGGTTTTTCTCATCTACCCTGATAAGTTCCGTCACAACAAAATCCCCGCTGGTGATCTGATTTTTCAGTGCTCCTGTTGTAGCATCGTACAGATATAAATGTCCCCAGTCGCTGCGCTCGGAGTACCATATGATCTCGTTGGTTGCATCGAGGTAATGCCAGTTCACCGTTCCCTGGCCGGATTCGTACTGGGTGTCTACCACCTCTTCAAAAATATCACGTACTTCACCTGTTGTGGCATCCGCCATGCGGACTTTCGCTTCTTTATGATCGCGCGAGGTAGAAACAAATACCAGTTTGCTCCCGTCGGCGCTCCATTCATTGTCATCAAAAGCTCCGGTGCAGGCGATGTCGTCGCACAGCGTTCCGCGGCGTGCATCCGGCTCCATTTTCAGACGGATTACTTTTGGCTCATCCACATTGATGATCACGCGGTGAATGCGAATTATATCCTCATCCTGTGGTATCGGATACTTCCATGCCTGCAATTCCGGCTCTCCAACCTTTGTTGAAACCAGGTACATATCACTCACATGGCGCTGGTCCTGCTGGAAGGTGACCAGCTTTTTTGAATCCGGTGACCAGAGAACTACCGGACGGTCACTTTTTCTCCATCCCGCATTATCCGTGGCATACCCGAAGTTTTCGGTGCCATCCGTCGTGAGTTGTGTTTCCTTATTGGTTTCAAGATTGCGCATCCACAGATTCCAGTCACGAATAAATACGACCTTCTTTCCGTCGGGTGAGGGAATCTCATTCCTGTTGATGGGTGGGGTTGTATTCTGTGCGCCATTATTTTCCTCTCCCAGCAGTTCGGCACGGGACGAAGCTGTTTTCTTACTTTTTTTAGCCGGATTGACCAGAACGAACTGATCTCCGCCTGGAGTGGAGACATTATACCAGAAGGTGCCATCTTCCCGCCATACCGGGCGGACACCATCATAGTGTACCTTGCTGTTGGTGTTGAACCAGAGGAATTTAGTCGCCTGCTCATAGTCGGCAGCGGTTTTAGCCTCCTGGGCGTGGGCACCAAATACGGAAATGATAAGAAGTGCCCCCAGGCTAATGCGAAGTGTTGTTTTGTTGATTTTCATTGTTGCTTTGTCAGATCTGGTCCTAATATTAAGATTTCTAAAGCTGAATTCATTACACTCTGATATGAACGTTGGTTTTTTGATGCTGAACGGAAACATACTAGTCAGTAGTCAGTAGTCAGTAGTCAGTAGTCAGTAGTATCTGGCTTGCGTCATTTTTATTTGGGCGACCAATTAGAAATTATCCGGAAAGACTAAACAATCATCAGGGAATCCCAGCTTATTCGCCACGACCTATTCATTACTTGCTACTCCCTACTCACTACTCCCTACTAATTACTCCCACTACTGACTACTGACTACTGACTACTGACTAAAAAAGCGTTGTTCATTTTCGGACAATATGTCTACAATAAGTGGTTTACCATCGTCAAATTCAGACAGAATGTCCTGAAATTGGAAGTGGAACCTAATTTGATCGTATGGGAATAGAGTAAAACAAGTGATATGAATTTTAATAATTATACCATAAAAGCACAGGAAGCGATTCAGAAAGCTGCTGAAATTGTTTCCGCAAATCAGCAGCAGGCGATTGAGCCGGGGCATCTGCTCAAGGCCATCCTGTTGTCGGATGAAAATGTGATTTCGTTCATCATTAAAAAGCTGAACGTAAACCGTGCTGTCCTTGATTCAAAGCTCGAGGACATTATCAACAGCTATCCGAAAGTTACCGGACAGCAACCATATTTATCAAATGATGCACATACCGCGTTGCAAAAAGCGGAGTCTTTCCTGAAGGAATTTAAAGACGAATTCATCTCTGTTGAGCATCTTATCCTGGGATTATATGAAGGCAAAGAGAAAGTTGCCCAGCTCATGAAGGATACAGGGTTTGAGAAAAAAGGACTCCTGGCAGCGATTAAAGAATTGCGGGGCGGCAGTTCGGTGACCGACCAGAATGCGGAATCAAAATACCGCTCACTGGAAAGGTATTCAAAGAATCTGAACCAACTCGCTAAAGCGGGCAAGATCGACCCTGTAATCGGACGGGATGATGAGATCCGCAGGGTGCTTCAGATACTGTCGAGACGTACGAAAAATAACCCGATTTTGATCGGTGAACCCGGTGTGGGAAAGACCGCCATCATCGAGGGTATGGCTCAGCGGATCGTTGACGGAGATGTACCCGAAAATCTTAAGGATAAAATCCTGATTTCCCTCGATATGGGATTGCTGGTTGCCGGTGCCAAATATAAAGGTGAATTTGAAGAAAGACTGAAATCGGTGATCAAGGAAGTAACGGATTCCGACGGTCAGATCGTCCTCTTTATTGATGAAATTCACACATTGATTGGTGCAGGTGGGGGTGAAGGCGCAATGGACGCGGCCAACCTGCTCAAACCGGCACTGGCCCGTGGCGAACTGCATGCAATCGGTGCGACCACACTGAAGGAATATCAGAAACACATCGAAAAGGATAAAGCCCTTGAAAGGCGATTCCAGACTGTTGTGGTTGATGAGCCGTCTCCGCAGGATGCCATATCAATTCTTCGCGGGATAAAGGACAAGTACGAACTGCACCACGGTGTGCGTATCAAGGATGATGCGGTAATTTCGGCCGTAGAGCTTTCACACAGGTATATTTCCGACCGCTTTTTACCAGACAAGGCTATTGACCTGATGGATGAGGCGGCAGCGAAGCTTCGCCTGGAGATGGACAGCATGCCTGAGGAACTTGATGAATTGAACCGGAAGATCATGCAGCTCGAGATTGAGCGCGAAGCTATCCGCCGCGAAAAAAACAAGGAAAAGGAATCGATCCTTTCCAAGGAGATTGCCGACCTGTCTGAAACCCGTAACGACCTGAAGGCCAAGTGGGAAAATGAAAAGCAGGTGGTGCATGGTATCCAGCAGAAGAAGGAGGAAATCGACAAGCTGAAATTTGAAGCTGAGCAGGCTGAAAAATCTGGTGATTTCGGACGGGTCGCAGAAATCCGCTATGGCAAAATGCTGGATACACAAAAGGAACTGGAGAAGCTGCAGGAGGATATGAAAGCCATGCAGGGTGAAAGTTCACTCCTCAAGGAAGAGGTTGACAGCGAAGATATCGCTGAAGTGGTAGCCAAATGGACCGGAATACCCGTTTCAAAGATGCTGCAGAGCGACCGCGAGAAATTACTCCACCTGGAGCAAGAGCTGAGCAAGCGGGTTGCCGGACAGGAAGAAGCGATTGCCGCGCTGTCAGATGCAGTCCGCAGAAGCCGGGCAGGGTTACAGGATCCAAAGCGCCCGATTGGTTCGTTCATTTTTCTGGGAACCACCGGTGTCGGTAAAACAGAGTTATCAAAAGCCCTGGCGGAATACCTGTTCAACGACGAGAATGCCATGGTTCGAATTGATATGTCGGAGTACCAGGAACGTCACTCTGTGAGCAGACTCGTAGGAGCGCCTCCCGGTTATGTGGGTTATGATGAGGGCGGACAGCTTACTGAAGCCGTTCGCAGAAAGCCTTACTCGGTTATTCTGCTCGATGAGATTGAAAAGGCGCACCCTGATGTATTCAATATTCTGCTGCAGGTGCTGGATGATGGTCGACTTACAGATAATAAGGGACGTGTTGCAAACTTCAAGAATACGATCATCATTATGACTACGAACATGGGTTCGCAGATCATTCAGGAAAATTTTGAATACATGAATGAGGAGAACGAGGAAGAGGTGATCGAGAAAACAAAACAGGATGTATTTGAACTTCTGAAAAAATCAGTTCGTCCGGAATTTCTCAACCGAATTGATGAAACCATCATGTTCCGTCCGCTTTCCAAAGAGGATATCCGCAAGATCGTTGGAATCCAGATAAAACTGGTTCAGGAACGACTCGCAGAGAACGGTGTAAATCTGGAGGTTTCAGACAAGGTGGTGAACTACATTGCCAAAAAGGGATATGATCCTCAATTTGGTGCCAGACCACTCAAGCGGGTTCTTCAGCGTGAAATACTCAATGAACTGTCGAAGGAAATCCTTGCCGGTAAAATTGATAAGGACTCGATTGTTGGAGTTGACATGGGAGACAACGGAACGATAGAGTTTCTGAACCTGGATAAGGTTGAAATTGAATAGTGTTTTCACCGGGCGTGTGCCCGGTAGATTGTGTTAGTCGAGCCCCTGCAATTTGCAGGGGCTTTTTTTATCTACAAATTCGTATTAGCGACATCCGGCGGTGTTACACAGTGTCCCGTATTTTAACAATTCGTTATCCCCTCTTTCCAGGCAGGCAGGCGAACTCAATTCAGGATGACGAGTGAGGGTAGTCTTCTGTTGGGGATTCCTCAACAATATTTCACAGTCTTACAAATTGTAATCCGTCTACACTAAAACCTGTAATAATATTTTCGTCGTTTCGTTCAAAAAATATGCTTTGCCCGTCCTGATCATCGAAAAACCGATCCGTATCTTCCGGATAAAGCGTAAATACATTAGTGCCAACTTTACCCTTGAGCAGTTCCCCTTCCATAAGTATTTCGACCTCAATACCCCGTTCTTCTGCCACATAAGTACCGGCATAGGAATTTAAATCTGCTGTGCTCATATCAATGACAGTCCGAACATCCGGAAGATAAACATTCCATCCGTAAGCGGCATCCACGGAACGGGCAATTTCATTCATCAGTGGACCACCAAGATCACCATTCGTCATGATCGCCATACCCTGACCGCCGGGACCCGCGAATGAGAACAGCATGCAGCGATATCCTTCATTCGCGCCTCCATGCCTGAAATACAACGAGTCTCCCTCACCTCCGAGGCCCGGACCCAGCCCCCAGTCATTGATGTGTTTGGTAAGGATCATTTTGGCAGTTTCCGGCTGAATGAATTCCGTCTCACTACCGTTATAAGCCCTTTGAACAGCCATGGCCCACCTGCCGAGATCCGAAGGTGTTGTCCATAATCCGGCAGCAGCCATCTCAGGATATGTATGCCATTTCCCGGTTACAGGTTGTCCGTCAGGGCGGTGTCCGACTGAAGTATTTTGGTGCATGTCCTCTGGTAAAGGCTGCTGATAGATACTTCTTTCCATACCTGCGGGATCCAGTACATTTTCCTTCATAAATGCGGAGAACGAAGAATTGAAATTTGTTTCGATCACATATTGCATCAGCGTATAGCCTCCGCCGGAATAACGCCATATTGCCCCGGGAATCGTATCCGGAAGTATGGCATCAGAATTCGCCGGCGTTTCCCCTAAAAGAATTTCCATGGTACCGGGAACAGGTTCGTCCGAGGCATAGCCCCGAAAACCATGAACTGTAAGGCCGGCATTGTGGGTAACTAACCTGCGCAATGTGACGTGTTCATTCGGATCATACGGGTTTTCCGGAAGCTTCCATCCGGTAAGGTATGTATTGACATCTGCATCCAGATCCAGGTCTCCCGATTCAATCAGTTTCATCATACCGGATGCGGCAACGGGTTTTGAGATCGATGCCGCCTGAAACCGGGTATTTTCATCCACTGCCTGGGTTCGTCCTGAATCCAGAAATCCATATGTCCGGGTCCATTGGATCTCGTTATTTTCGAAAAACGCAATGCTTACTCCCGGCACCCTGTAATGTGCCATCCGCTCCGAGATCGTCCAGGCAGGCAGCTCGGATCCTTTGATGACGATACCTGGGATCAGTCCGTTTTCTATTGCGGTTACATCGGGCTGATCCTGGATTTCCGCGGGCTTTTCGCTACATGAAAATGTGAGAAGGATGACCACGAGAAAAAGATTGTGGAATTTCATAGCATTGATTTTTCGAACAAGTTAAGGGAATTTGTTTTTCTTATCATTGGATTCAAAGAAAAAGAGCCCTTCAAGGTCAGAGGCTTCGTACTATTTCCTAACTTTCGGAAAGAACTAACATTTTTATTCATTGCGGAACAGATTAGTCTACGAAGGAGCCAGTCAGCTCGAATATGAGATCCGGCAGATTGTACGGAAAGCGGAACAGATCGCAGCACTGGGTATTCCTATTACCTGGGAAAATATCGGTGATCCCATACAAAAACACAATACGATTCCCGGCTGGATCAAGGAGATCGTATCGGGTCTTGTTATGGAAGATTCCAGTTACGGGTATTGTCATTCGAAAGGTGTTCCTGCCACAAGAGAATTCCTTGCAAAGCGCAATAATGCTTTGGGAGGCGTACAGATCACTGCAGAAGATATTCTGTTTTTCAATGGGCTTGGCGATGCCATTTCAAAGCTATATCAATACCTTCCCCCGACATCCCGGATTATCGGTCCGTCACCGGCCTATTCAACCCATAGCTCGGCGGAAGCAGCCCATGCCAACAGTGCACCGCTCACCTATCTGCTGGACCCTGAAAATTCCTGGTATCCGGATCTGGAGGACCTTTACAACAAGGTTAAATTCAATCCAAATATCTCGGGTATCCTGATCATCAATCCGGATAATCCGACAGGCATGATCTATCCCCATGAATACCTGGAGCGAATCGTGTCGATTGCCCGGGAATTTGATTTGCTTCTCATTGCCGATGAGATCTATTCTGCCATCACTGCAAGCGGAAATCAAACAGAACTTCTTTCCCGCATCGTTGGTGACAGACCTGCGATCTCCATGAAAGGTATTTCCAAGGAGTTGCCATGGCCAGGGTCCCGGTGCGGATGGATGGAATTCTACAACCGAAAGAAAGACCCGCAGTTCGATGGTTTCTGCACGGCACTTGAAAATGCCAAGATGGTTGAGGTATGTTCGACAACCTTGCCGCAAAAAGCCATCCCGGCTATCTTTACCGATTCCCGCTACGAGGATTACCTGTGTACGAAAAATCAGGCCATCGCCAGCAGGGGCGAGATTCTCAGCAATCTCTTTAGCAACATGCCGCAAATTTATTTTTCACCCACGCGCGGAGCATTCTACAACACCATCATTTTCAATCCGGCCTTTTTGAATGGAAAACAGCGCCTGGATGTACAGAATGCCGCGGCCAGAGAATTGGTGGAGTCCTGGGTGAACCCGGAGATGCCTCCGGATCGCCGGTTTGTTTATTACCTGCTTGCTGCTACCGGAATATGTGTCGTTCCGCTTTCTTCTTTCCAGTCCGACCTTTCGGGATTCCGTATGACCTTACTCGAACAGGATGAAGAGACCTTCACAACGACCTTTACCCGGATCCGGGAAGCAATAATCGAATTTACCTCGGAAGGCTGACATTATTTGTCCGCATCAGGTATTTACTTGCCTGCATGCACCTGTTACGAAGATCTTATCGTCGAGCTATGAATTACCTGAAATTCGCGATGGATTTTTCTATGGCTGAATTTCGGGGTATCCTGGGATTGGTGATCATCGTGGTCATTATTGATGCATTGAAATTACTGAATTTTCAATGGCCTCTTTCCGATCAGGAAGCATCCCTCTTTACCCGTTATATTGTAGAATCCGCGCCGTTAACTCCCGCGGTCAGCCGGCCGGTTGAGCCGTTCATGCCGGATACCGTCTCCTTTCAGGGACTAACATCAATGGGAATGCCTGAAAATGTGGCTTCAAACCTGATTGCCTACAGAACCAAATCAGGCGGATTTCGTGATAAGGAGCAGATAAGGTCCATTTACGGGATGACCGACAGCCTTTTTGGAATGATTAGTGATCATTTGGTTTTCAAAGAACGGCAACGAATCAACCTGAAAAAGGACCGTAATAGTCAGCCAACGAACCGTCCAGGATGTCCCGATCCGATGGATGTAAATCTGGCAGATTCGCTGATGCTGAGCCTGCTGCACGGCATAGGTCCGGTTCTATCTTCCAGGATCATTTCCTATCGTTCGTTATTAGGCGGGTACGTTGATATTCGTCAATTACTTGAGGTATACGGATTAAAAGACGAGACATTTGAACATATCCGTAGCCGTATTTACGTAGACACGGATTTCAGACCCAGAGCAATTCCATTGAAAACAGGAACTTATCGCGAATTATATAGTCATCCCTATCTCAACTCAAGGCAGGCGGTTATGTTGCTTCGATACCGTCAGCATCACGGAGATTCCATATCTTTTGAAGCACTCCTGGATAACCCGCTTTTTTCAGCTGATGAGGCAGAACGGTTACGGCCATACCTCATTATTACAGACACAGTCCCCGCTTACCGTTAGTTTACTCCAAATCTATTACTGCAATGATCGACAGGTAATCTTGCCGGGTACTGCTAAAAATAATATTTAGATATACCATTAATCGTTCGGCACCGTTCAATAATTCAATTAATTTCCTAATTTTCGAATTCGTATTGAAGGTAGCATGCAGGAAATTCTCCGTTCATATTTAAACAGGCTTACGAATCTCTCGGGCAATAACAGGTCACTCTTATTGCTGCGGTTGCCGGCAAATCAGTTCATCGACCTCCGTGATTTTGAGTTCCTGGTCAAGGATGGTTCCTTCAAAATAATTGAATCACTTATTTCCGGGAAAGAACAGCCGTTATGTCCATTGATGGATTCGCGCGACGATGAAGCCAATGCGATGAGCCGGAAGATTCGTAAACTTGACCGTGAAGACCGGTTCATTTTTGATGAGCGTGGCTCAAAAGATCTCTATGTAGGCTGGCCGTTTGTACATGGAAAGCTTGCTAACGATACGATTGTCCGTGCACCCCTCTTGTTCTTCCCCGTGGAAATCCAGCTCAAAAAAGATCAGTGGGTGCTTGTGCCGCGCAATGACAGTGGAACGATGTTCAATAAGTCATTTCTCCTGGCGTACAGTCACTATAACCAGATCAAGCTGGATGAGGACTTGCTCGAACGCACCTTCGATGACTTCGAAATGGACAGTGCAGTGTTCCGTACCTCCCTGTATCAGCTGCTCAAGGAAAGCAATGTGGAGTTGCACTTCAACCAGGATACCTTTATGGATACCCTGATCAGCTTCGAGGATTATCGCAAGGACGATTATGAAAAGAATCATTCCACCGGTAAGCTGAAGCTTTATTCTGAAGCTGTGGTTGGAATCTTTCCACAGGCCGGATCCTACCTTGTTCCCGATTACCTGCATTTGCTTGAAAATGAGCAGGTAGAATCGATGGATGAATTCTTTGAAAAGCGGGCGGTTTTCACCGAACGTGCCGGAGGTGGTCAGGTTCACGAGGAAAAGGTTCTGAATATTTTTCCAATGGATGCCCACCAGGAAAAAGCGCTGCAGGCAGTGAAGCAGGGTTTCTCCCTGGTAGTGGAGGGACCTCCGGGAACCGGAAAGTCACAGCTGATCTGTAACCTGATCGCCGATCATATGGCGGCCGGCAAAAAAGTACTCGTGGTTTCCCAGAAACGTGCTGCACTGGATATCGTGTATCAGCGGCTAGCCGAGCGGCAGCTGGGTAATTTTGTAGGCCTTGTACATGACTTCAGAAACGACCGAAAAGAAATTTATGGTAAAATAGCCGGACAGATTGACCGGTTGGAAGAATATCAGTCGCGCAACAACGGACTTGATGCTATCCAGCTGGAAAGAAATTTCCTTCAGACCAGCCGTAATATTGATCAGCTCAAGGAAGAACTTGAAGAATTCAGATTTGCCCTGTTTAATGAACAGGAGTGCGGAGTATCGATTAAGGAACTTTACCTGACTGCACACATTCATGCGCCTTCAGTGCCACTGAAACAGGAATATACCCAGTTCAGGTTTGATGAGTTGAGTGAATTTGCACGAAAGCTCAATACATATAGTGAATACCTGCTCCGTTTCCGGGGGACTGATCATATCTGGAACGACCGCATCTCCTTTGCCAGGCTTCAGGCAGGGGAGCTTAAAAATATCCGGGATATTTTGGACGACATTCCGAAGTTCCATAAGCGGATTGAAGATCGGGTAGAAAAAATATTGGGTCACCGGGTAACATTGCAGGATTGTGAATTGATTTATTCACGCAGGGATTTCATTGTCGAGATGCTGGGTATTTTAAAGAAGCCCAGGGCCTACCGGTATTTCAGGCATATGATGAATTATCCTGATCAGGACACCAACCATTTATGGCTTTCCAATATCGAACGTGTGATGATGGAATGCTACACAGGAGATGGCCCGGAAAAAATCCTTAAAACGGAAGAATTAGGTCATTTTCAGGAATCATTGCAGCAGGGCCTTGAAGCCCATGAGAATATTTTCAAGAGAATTCAATGGCGTCTTTTCTCGCGGGAAAAGGCTTTCCTGATCAATACTATCCAGAAAAACGGACTGGATATCAATCGCGAAGGCTTCAATGCAATGGCCCAACGGATCGATAACCGGCTTAACCTGGAACATAACCTTACCAAACTGCGGGATCAGAAATGGTTAAGTGAAATTCCGGACACATATGATAAGGTAGATTACCAGAATTGGTTTCATGTCCAGAAATTGAGTGTTAAAGCCAAACTGGTGTTTAATTCACTTCGAAATTTCAAGGAATTTCTGAACGTACAGGTACTTTCATATGAGGAACTGAGAGAAAAGCTGGAGGAGCTTTTTGTCGTGCTGAAGGATATTCCTGAGAAAAAGGCTGCCTGGCTCACCTATCTCACACCCAGTCAGGTAGGAAAACTGATCAGTGCGCCCCAACTGGCGAATGATCTTTCCAGTGCCCTCGATGAAGACTTTGATGCACTTTGCGAGTATGACCGCCTGAGAGATTCGATGCTGAATGTTGAAATTCAGGTAATCGAGCGCATCATTGAGCTTGATGAGGTGGAGACAGCGAAGGATGTTGAAGACGTATTCATGAATAGTCTGCGCCTGGCGTGGATCGATCATATCGAAACAAAATATCCGGTCCTTCGAACCGTCTCATCGCGAACATTTCAGAAAAAGGTGGCAGAGCTGCAGCAGCGTGTTGATGAAAAGCTGGATATCAGCAATGACATGCTTCTGCTCCGCGCACGTGAGCGCATGTACGAGCATGTTGAATACAACAGGCTCAATAATCGTGTGACCTACCGGGATCTCTATCACCAGGTGACCAAGAAGCGGAGAATATGGCCACTGAGAAGGGTAATCAATGAATTTCAGGATGAGCTTTTTGATTTGATGCCTTGCTGGCTGGCATCGCCGGAGGCGGTTTCTTCTCTATTTCCCATGAGGCCTTTCTTTGATTTGGTGATTTTCGATGAGGCATCCCAATGCTTTGTGGAGAAGGGTATACCTGCGATGTACCGTGGCCGTCAGCTGGTGGTCGCCGGTGATGATAAACAGCTCCGGCCAAATGACCTTTACCAGGTTCGCTTTGAAGGGGAGACGAATGATGTACTTGAGCTTGAAATTGATTCATTGCTGGAGCTCGCGTCTAAACACCTGATGCAGGTTCACCTCAAGGGTCATTACAGGAGTAAATCACTGGACCTGATCGACTTTTCCAACCGTCATTTCTATAAAGGCAATCTCATTCTCCTTCCCGAATACCAGGTTGTCAATTCAGGAATTCCGGCGATTGAATACAGGAAGGTTGAAGGTATATGGGAGAATAATACAAATGATGCTGAAGCGGTCGAAATAGCAGATATTCTGCTGGAAATGATCCGGAAGAAGTCTAAAAAGGATGTAGGGGTAGTTACTTTTAATGCACGACAACAGGAATATATCCAGGATATGCTGGATGAACGGCTGCTGGAAAGCGGTTTAATCTGGCCGGAACACTGGTTTGTAAAAAATATTGAAAATGTTCAAGGTGATGAAAAAGATGTGATCATCTTTTCGGTAGGCTATGCCCCCGACAAAAAAGGTAAAATGAGCCTTCAGTTCGGAAGTCTGAATGCCGCAAATGGCGAAAACAGGCTTAATGTGGCCGTGACCCGCGCACGTGAAAAAGTCATTCTTGTGAGTAGTATTTTGCCACAGCAACTCAAAACGGACAAAACCAAAAATGAAGGTCCGAAGTTGTTAAAAAAATACCTGGAATATGCCTGGGAGGTTTCTGAAGGCAGGTTTGAGCCGTTTGTGAAAGAACAAAAAGCACATCCGGCGGAATGGTATCTGAAGTCGAAGTTGCTGGAATTCGGTGAAGAATCCCTTGAGGATGTGACTCTTACAAATGAACTGCCATTTTCTGATCTCACAGCGAAACAAGGTAAAAAGTATGTGGGTCTGGTTTTAACCGACGATGAACGATATTTCCAGTCCGAATCGGTAAAGGACAGCCACGTCTATTTGCCAAGAATTCTGTCTGATAAAAACTGGTATTTCACTTCATTCTTCAGCCGTGAATACTGGCAAAATCCCGGTAAAGTAAATGAAGCACTTGTGCACTTTGTTAATCTGCATAAAGAGAGTCACGAATAATTACATCTCAGAACCACATTTGTAGCAATAGGAAGCTTTGTCACTGTGCTCTTCGGCACCGCAGTGCTGGCATGACCGGGTATTACTGTGAATGATATTTCCTTTTTTTGCCATTTCTGATGTTACAATTCCCGTGGGAACTGCAATAATCCCGTAACCCAGGATCATGATCAGTGTTGCGAGACCCTGTCCAAGTGGGGTTTGCGGTGCGATATCACCATATCCTACGGTCGTGAGTGTAACAACCGCCCAATAGATACTTTTAGGGATAGAGGTAAATCCATTTTCACCGCCCTCAATGATATACATCATTGTTCCAAGGATTACCACCATGATAAAAACACTGCCCACAAATACGATGATCTTGGCGCGGCTGGCCCGTAATGCTTCCTTAAGCACCGAGGCTTCGCCCAGGAATCGGACCAGCTTGAATACACGGAAAACCCGGATAAGCCGAATGCTTCGGAGGATCAGGAAAGCCTGTGCACCTGATATGAATAAAGCGATGAAAGCCGGCAGGATGGAAAGGAGGTCAATTACACCATAGAAACTGGTGGCATATTTCCAGGGTTTGTTAACAGACCAAAGACGAGCAATATATTCAACTGTGAAAAGCGCAGTGAAAATCCATTCGGCAATGAAGAGGATATTGCCGTACTTGAGTCTGATTTCCAGAACGCTTTCGAGCATTACGGCGATCACACTCAGCACAATCGCAACCAGCAGAACAACATCGAAAGTTTTACCCCAGAATGTATCAGCTTCAAATATTACCTCATGGGTTTTCTCCCGCAAGCGCTCATATCGAGATTCATGCTTCATGGGTGTAATTTCTAAGATTACTAGCTTAAATACAAATGGCAGAAAACCTGTCAGTCAATCAAAGAGTGCGGCCGGTAATTTCTAGTCCATCAGCTTCTGAAGGATTTCAATGGCCGCTTTAGAGATTACCGTGCCCGGTCCGAATATCCCGCCAACGCCGGCATCGTACAGGAAATCGTAATCTGCCGGAGGAATTACTCCCCCTGCAATGACCGTAATATCATTCCTCCCCATTGATTTTAAGGATTCGATCAACGCGGGAATCAGGGTTTTATGTCCGCCCGCCAGGCTTGATGCTCCGATAAGGTGCACATCATTTTCAATTGCTTGTTTCGCCACTTCCTCGGGGGTCTGAAAAAGCGGACCAATATCAACGTCAAATCCGAGATCGGCAAAGCTCGTGGCGATAACCTTAGCGCCACGGTCATGGCCGTCCTGACCCATTTTGGCCACAAGGATTCTTGGCCGGCGTCCTTCTTTTTCCGCGAATTTATCAGATAGCTCGCGTGCTTCGTGAAATTTCTTGTCCATTTGCAATTCAGATGAATAAACCCCGCTGATGGCACGGGTGGTGGCCTTATGCCGGCCGAATACTTTTTCCATGGCATCGGATATTTCGCCAAGGGTAGCACGTGCCCGTGCAGCTTCAACCGCTGCTTCGAGCAGGTTGCCTTTTCCTGAGGCAGCTATTTCACTGATATTGTCCAGGGCTTGTTGTACCGCTGCATCATTCCGTTCTTCTTTCAGCTTTTTCAGACGGGCGATCTGCTCATCACGTACACGCGTATTATCGACTTCCAGGATCTCAAAATCCGGCTTCTCATCCGTTTCGTATCTGTTTACGCCTACAATGATATCCTTGCCTGAATCAATTCTTGCCTGCTTACGTGCAGCTGCTTCCTCAATGCGCATTTTGGGGATCCCGCTCTCAATAGCAGCCGCCATACCCCCGAGAGAATCAATTTCCCGGATGTGTTCCCACGCCCGTCCGACGAGTTCGTTGGTAAGATTTTCGAGGTACGCCGATCCACCATATGGGTCAACAACTTCCGTAATACCTGCAACTTTTTGTAAAAAGAGCTGCGTGTTCCTGGCAATGCGTGCGGAATAGTCGGTAGGTAATGCAATGGCCTCGTCAAGCGCATTCGTGTGGAGAGACTGTGTTCCACCCAGCACCGCGGCCATGGCTTCAATGCATGTACGTGTTACGTTGTTGTAAGGATCCTGCTCGGTGAGGCTCCATCCTGAGGTCTGGCAGTGTGTGCGCAATGCCATTGATTTTTCATTTTTTGGATTGAATTCCTTCACGATCTGCGCCCACATCAACCGGCCTGCACGCATTTTTGCTACCTCCATAAAATGGTTCATGCCAATTCCCCAGAAGAATGACAGTCTTGGTGCAAATGCATCAATATCAAGCCCTGCTGCGATACCGGTACGCAAATATTCCAGTCCGTCTGCCAGGGTGTATGCCAGTTCAATATCCGCAGTGGCCCCGGCTTCCTGCATGTGGTACCCACTGATACTGATGGAATTGAAGCGTGGCATCTTTTCAGATGTGTACTTGAAAATATCTGATATAATGCGCATGGATGGCTTGGGCGGATAGATATACGTATTCCGCACCATGAATTCCTTTAGAATATCGTTCTGGATAGTGCCGCTGAGCAGTTCCGGTTTCACGCCTTGTTCTTCCGCTGCGACAATGTAAAATGCCATAATCGGGATAACAGCACCGTTCATGGTCATAGATACCGACATCTTATCCAGTGGGATCTGATCAAACAGGATCTTCATATCCAGTACGGAATCAATAGCGACCCCGGCTTTTCCCACATCCCCGGTAACCCGCGGATGATCGGAATCATATCCACGGTGGGTGGCCAGGTCGAAGGCTACTGAAAGGCCTTTCTGACCTGCCGCCAGGTTTCTGCGGTAAAAAGCATTTGATTCCTCTGCAGTAGAAAAGCCCGCATATTGGCGAACCGTCCAGGGCCTTACCGTATACATGGTTGTGTAGGGTCCCCGCAGATATGGAGGTATTCCGGAAGAAAAACCGGTGTGCGGCAGTTTTTTAGTGATGTTGTATTCCGACATTACCGTAATTTTCTCAGCCGCCTCCCATTCAGATGCAGGTGAAGATGCCGGGGCAGGTTGATACGTATCGAAATCAATATTTTTAAAATCTGGTTTCATTCGGCTGAAAGTTTTTGAAATTTCTCCCAAACGGCTCTTCCGAGCTGTTCTGTGAGTGATTCAATGTAGTAGGCTCCCGCGAGGGCATCCCTTGTCTTATCCAGGTATGATTCTTCCTTGAGAATGATTCCGGTATTTCTGGCGATCCTTTTCTGCAACAGGCTTTCGGCATCCTCCGGCATCACCGTTAGTGCATGGACACCTCCCAGGACCCCGGCCATTGCCGATGAAGCCGATTTAATAAGATTACCCATGGGTTGATAGTTTTCCTCAATCCACGGTGTGGATATTCCATGAATCAATATATCGTCCGGATTAATCCTGCTTCCCCAGGCATGAACAAGCTTATACATTAACATGCGAATGGCACGCAATCGGACAATTTCATGAAAATATGCCGGCCCCAGTTTGATGCCAAAGACAAGTTCACCTGCCACCTGATCCGCTGTATGTCCCATACTGATAAACTTATCCAGGTTATCACTTACGTTAATCATCAGGTTTGCCAATGAATCTATGACGCCTTCACCACTTTCCGGTTGTTCAAAATACTGGCTCCGGAATTTTGGCCAGGGCTCAAACAGACTGATCAGGTGATCAGTGTTATCTTTTGATTCCTTCAGATGAATATAACCGGTAACGTCCTGCCGATCCACATCCCGGGAATCGAGCCACGCACGGATGGCGTCGGCCTGCTTCATTTCTTTCACGGTGAAGGACAGGAAAATATATTCCGGCAGCACATCCTGGAGAAGGACTGAAATCGAAACAGGCTTCCGGATGTCAAAATGTATTCCTTCGGCCCCATTCATCAGGAGTTCGAGCGCTTCGGCATTTGCGGTGGAGGCATCATCCACGACAATACGAACTACATTATACCATCCCCGCGCTGCCATACCCTTGCCGTCCCCGGGGGTCAGTTGATTGCTGAATGTCAGGATTTTATCATTCAGATCACCCGAATCGTAGTATGGCTTGATTTGAAGGTCGCCCCA
This sequence comes from Fulvivirga sedimenti, assembly GCF_020328055.1. Classification (NCBI taxonomy): domain Bacteria; kingdom Pseudomonadati; phylum Bacteroidota; class Cytophagia; order Cytophagales; family Fulvivirgaceae; genus Fulvivirga; species Fulvivirga sedimenti. The sequence continues at coordinate 1,249,603 of NZ_JAIXNE010000003.1, read as the reverse complement.
ATTTTTGAACAGTGCTTCAAAAGCTTCCGCCGATTTTAAATCATTGATGGCGTGTTTTTGCCACTCGTCGAAATTTACTGATTTAAATTCTGTCATAATTGTTGGATCACGCAGTAAAGTTACTAATTTGATAAGAAACACCGATTGTAAAAAGGGTCTCTGCAAAAAGACACAAACAGGCGATTAGAGGGCATATCTAAAAAACTCAGAATATCCCTCACGTTAATCTTTCATGTTCCTGTTTTTTTTGCCAAATTTGTTTCCCTTTTTAAATCAGAAGTTACATCTGAACAAAAGTTTATATTCTTATTACATGAAGATTGATTGTGGAACAGTTTGGGGCGATTGTCTTCGAGTGATCAGGGAACATGTGCCGGAGCAGAGTTTTAATACCTGGTTCAAGCCCATTATCCCTTTGAGTTGCTCGGATGACGTGCTAACAATACAAGTGCCCAGTCAATTCTTTTATGAATGGCTTGAAGAGCATTATGTACAGGTTTTAAAAAAGGCGATTACCGCCGTAATGGGCCCGCAGGCCCGCCTGGAATATTCGGTAATTGTAGACAGGGGCAACAGTAGAACCTCGCCCTTATCGGTAAACCTTCCCAACAGACCGAATAATAAGAACAGTAACGGACAAAATTCATCTACTGATTATTTTTCTCCGTTCCACCTGAAAAATGTGGATACACTTTACCAGGAATCGCAACTTAATCCGAATTATACCTTCGATACCTATATTGAAGGGGATTGCAACCGGCTGGCCCGATCTGCCGGATTTGCAGTTGCCCAGAAACCAGGAATCACTTCATTCAATCCGTTGATGCTTTATGGCGGGGTGGGATTGGGCAAGACTCACCTGGTTCAGGCCATTGGAAATGAGATCAAGTCGAATATCGGTGACCGGTTTGTGCTTTATGTTTCATCGGAAAAATTCACAAATCAGTTCATAGAGGCACTTCGAAATAATAAGATCCAGGAATTTCAGAACTTCTACATGCAGGTAGATATCCTGATCATCGACGATGTGCAGTTTCTGGCAGGAAAAGAAAGAACCCAGGAAATATTCTTCCATATTTTCAACCATCTGCACCAGGCGGGTAAGCAGATTATTATGACCAGTGACTGCCCGCCGCGGGATCTGAAAGGTTTACAGGAAAGGCTGCTCTCGCGGTTTAAATGGGGACTTACAGCAGATCTGCAGCAGCCTGATTATGAAACGCGCGTTGCCATTATTCAGCGCAAGATGCAGGCCGACGGGATCAATATTCCGGATAATGTGATTGAATACCTTGCTTACAGCGTCGACACGAATGTCCGGGAACTGGAAGGAGTACTCATTTCGCTGATTGCGCATGCATCCTTAAGCAGGGCGGAACTTGACCTGGAACTTGCAAAGCAAATTCTGAAAAATATTGTCCATGATATTGACACTGAAGTAAGCATCGACTACATCCAGAAGACGATCTCTGAATATTTTAAAGTTGATGTTGAAGATCTCAAGGATAAAACCCGCAAGAAGGAGATCGTTATCGCGCGCCAGGTTGCGATGTATTTCTCCAAGGAATACACCGATCATTCACTGAAGGCGATCGGATATCATTTCGGGGGCCGTGATCACAGTACAGTGATACATGCGGTGCAGTCTGTGAATGACATGATGGATACCAGCAACAGTTTCAAATCCCAGATTGAAGAGCTTAAGAAAAAGCTCAAGATGAAAGCTATCTGATTTAATTTTTATCTTTTTGTAACGCCGCATACCAACACCCCGTACCTTTAAGGTATGAGTAATTCCTATCCCATCAATTCACGAAATAAGGTGAAACGTGTCCCGAACCGGGGTCACTATGATCAGAAAACGGTTTTTGAAGTCCTGGATGCAGGAGAGATTGCCCATGTGTCATTTGTTGCCGACGGACAGCCATTTGTTATTCCTACCCTGTACGGGCGAAGCGGAGAAGTAATTTATATCCATGGTTCTGCGGCAAGCAGAATGTTGAAAGCGCTTGAGGTGGGGATTCCTTGTTCAGTTTGCGTTACCCTGGTGGATGGCCTCGTACTTGCGAGATCTGCATTCCATCATTCAATGAATTACCGGTCTGTTGTTTTATTTGGTACCGCCCGAAAGGTGGAGGGCGACGAAAAGAATGAAGCTCTTCGAACGATCTCCGAACACCTGATCCCGGGTCGCTGGAATGAGGTGCGGGAGCCTACCGACAAGGAATTGAAGGGAACCATGGTACTTCGGCTTGAAATTGATCAGGCCAGCGCAAAAATTCGTACGGGTGGACCGAAGGATGACACGGAAGACTATGACCTGCCGATCTGGGCCGGGACCGTTCCGTTCAAACGGCAGGTATTGACTCCGGAAACAGATCCGGATTCAAAGGCTTCCTATGATGTGCCTGAATCGGTACTGAATTATCTCAAATCAAAGGAATAATACCCGCGGCGCCCCTGTTTATTGATACCCTCCATGATTACGCGTCCGCGGATTTTGGTTAAAATATCCACCAGTTCCTCGGGGGTTTTGATCTTATAATTATTGATCTCCGTAACTACGAAGTCTTCGGTGACACCGATGCGTTTTAATAAGCCGTTTTCAATATTGAATACCTTCACGCCATATTCAATTTCCAGGATATCCCTTTCCACCTTTGATACAGTTTCAAATTTTGCTCCCAGCACCTCTGAGGAGAAGATCTGTCGGCGAAGAATCGATGTCGTTCCCTCCCGGTTGGTGAGGGTTATTTTCGCCGCCTTTTCAGTACCGTCGCGCTCGTACACTACGGTGATCACGTCGCCCGGCGAATTGTAGCTGAGATCTTCCTCAAATTCCGACCGGCTGTTAACCGGATCATCGTTGATGCTTAGAATGATATCACCTTCTTTCAGACCGGCACGTGCTGCTGCTCCGTCTTCCTGAATATATCCCAGCACCACTCCCTTGAATTCTTTGTCGGCATCCACCTTAATATCAAGGCGGTCGGCAATTACAGAATTAAAGTCTACGACTTCACCTCCGAAAAATGCTTTCTGAACTTCTCCGTATTCAATAATATCATCTACCACCTTTTTTACGATGTCGATGGGAACAGCGAAGCCATAACCGGCATAGGAGCCTGTTTGCGACAGAATTGCTGTATTAATCCCAACGAGTTCGCCCGCACTGTTAACCAGTGCTCCTCCGCTGTTTCCCGGGTTGATGGCCGCATCAGTCTGAATGAACGATTCAATGGGGAAGTTGCTTTGAAGTATATTGATCTCACGGCCTTTGGCGCTCACTATGCCGGCTGTAACCGTGGAGGTCAGGTTGAAGGGATTACCTACCGCGATTACCCATTCGCCAACCTGCAGGACTTTTGAACTTCCCAGCCTGATGGCAGGAAGATTTTTATCCTCAATCTTAAGTACTGCAAGGTCGGTGGAAGGGTCCACACCGATCAGGCTCGCTTCATATGTTTTTTTATTGTAGACTACTTCCAGCTTATCGGCCTGATTTACAACATGATTATTGGTAACGATATAGCCATCTGCTGTGAAAATCACACCTGATCCGCTGCTGATCCGTGTTTCCGTTCCGGGATCCCTGTCAAATAGGTAATCCAGGTAGCTGCGTGAATAAACCTGCTCGCTGATATTTTTTATGTAAACCACACTTTGGGTAGTCAGACGGGACGCTTCCACGAAATCTTCGGCGGGAAGAACCGTGCGTGATTCAGATATTGCAGGTTCGTTTTCAGAATAATTTGCGACGGTTTGAACCGGAATATTGGTCTCGCTGGCCTTTGAATCCAACGCAAGTTGATCATAGACAAACGATCCCCCGATTCCGGCAATAAATCCGATCAAAATGGTTGCAATGGTTTTCCTCATGGTCAGTACATTTTTCAGGTAAATTTACAACACTTTATAACGTGACAAAAATCCGGAAGTTGTGCCTGTATCTGGTTAAATCTTGTTAAAATTGTCGTTATCGGAAGATAATCTATGGGGTTCAGATCAGTTTTAAGTAAACCTTTTGCCGCGTATATAGCAGCACAAACACGTAAGTGGGCAAAAGATCCGGTGGGTTCCCAGGAACGCATTTTACAGCAACTCATATCCACGGCACGCGATACAACATTTGGAAATGATCATGGATTTGCTGAAATCAGGAATCATGATCACTTCAAATCGGCCGTTCCGGTTCGTGATTATGAGGAGTTGAAGCCCTATGTCGCTCAGATCCTCGATGGGGATCAGGATGTTTTATGGCCGGGCAAGCCAACTTACTTTGCCAAAACCTCCGGTACCACCTCGGGCACAAAATATATTCCAATAACAAAGGAATCACTTCCAAACCACATTAATAGTGCGCGAAATGCGCTGTTGAGCTATGTGCACGAGACCGGAAATTCAGCCTTCCTGGATGGCAAGCTTATCTTCCTCTCCGGTAGTCCGGAGCTGGACATGCGGGCAGGTATTCATACAGGGCGTCTCTCCGGAATTGTAAATCATCACGTGCCAGGCTATTTGCGCACCAACCAGCTTCCCAGCTTTGAGACCAATTGCATCGATGACTGGGAAACGAAGCTCGACCGAATTATTGATGAGACGATTGATGAGCGAATGACATTGATCTCCGGAATTCCTCCATGGGTTCAAATGTATTTCGACCGGATCGAAAAACGCACCGGAAAGAAGATAAAGGATGTATTTCGTGATTTTTCACTCTTTGTTTATGGAGGGGTAAACTTTGAGCCTTACCGCGCAAAATTATTTGAAAGTATCGGTAAATCAGTCGACTCCATAGAAACGTATCCCGCATCTGAGGGGTTCATCGCTTACCAGGACAGCCAGCACGAGGAAGGTCTGCTTTTATTACTTAACAGCGGGATCTTTTTCGAATTTATCCCGGCGGATCGCTTTTTTGAAGATAATCCGCCGCGTCTCACGATTGGTGAGGTGGAGACAAATGTGAATTATGCCGTAATAATCAACAGCAATGCCGGATTGTGGGGGTATAACCTGGGAGATACGATCAAATTTGTATCGACAGACCCTTACCGAGTTATCGTCTCCGGCAGGATCAAACATTTTATTTCGGCATTTGGTGAACATGTGATCGGGGAGGAGGTTGAAAAAGCCATGCGTGAATCCCTCACCAGGCATCCGGAGGCGGAAATAGTTGAATTTACGGTTGCGCCCAATGTCACCCCAACGGATGGAAGAATGCCCCACCATCAATGGCTTATCGAATTTTCAAAAATGCCGTCGGATTTGGATGCATTTATTGAGGATCTGGATCATGCCCTGCGCAGGCTGAATTCGTACTATGATGATCTGTTATCAGGAAATATTTTAAAGGTCCTGGAAATAGTTCCGCTCCGGCGAAGCGCATTTATTGATTATATGAAAGATCAGGGTAAGTTGGGCGGTCAGAATAAAGTGCCCAGACTGTCGAACGACCGGAAAATTGCCGGAGAGTTAATCAAATACAGGAAAAACGATTAGTGATGAATAATACAGAATTTGCCGGCAAGAGGGTTGCGATTCTCGGTTCTACGGGATCGATTGGCACACAGGCACTTGAAGTGATTGAAGCAAATCCTGATCATTTTGAGGTGGAGGTGTTATCAGCGCAGAATAACTGCGAATTATTGATCCGCCAGGCTTCGAAATTCAGACCGAATGTAGTGATCATCGGGAATGAGGATCGGTATGATGAAGTTTTTAATGCGCTGGATCCGTTGGGTATCAAGGTGTATGCAGGAGCCAATGCCCTGGCAAGTGTGGTTGAGATGGATTCGATTGACCTCGTGCTCACTGCGCTGGTAGGTTATGCCGGATTGCAACCAACCATGCATGCGATCCGTTCGGGTAAGAGCATTGCGTTGGCGAATAAAGAGACTCTTGTCGTTGCAGGGGAGCTGATCACTGCCATGGCCCGCGAAAAAGGCGTGAACATTTATCCCGTGGATTCCGAACACTCAGCGATTTTTCAATGCCTGGTGGGTGAATTCCATAATCCGATAGAAAAGATTATTCTCACTGCTTCCGGCGGACCGTTCCGTGGGAGGACGAGGGATGAACTGGCTGAAGTTACAAAGGCACAGGCACTGAAACATCCAAACTGGGATATGGGGGCGAAGATCACGATAGATTCCGCGTCACTTATGAATAAAGGGCTGGAGGTTATTGAGGCGAAGTGGCTATTCGGATTGCGTACCGACCAAATTGAGGTAGTGGTTCATCCGCAGTCGATCATTCATTCGATTGTTCAGTTTGAGGACGGATCGATGAAAGCACAGATGGGGTTGCCCGATATGAAACTGCCGATACAATACGCCCTGGCATTTCCGGAGCGATTAAAGTCGGATTTCAAACGTTTTGATTTCAGTAATTACAGTTCTCTTACTTTTGAGGCGCCCGATACGAAAACTTTTCGTAATCTTGCACTTGCTTATAAAGCGCTTGACGATGGCGGAAATATGCCGTGTGTGCTGAATGCAGCAAATGAAATAGCGGTGGCCTCCTTTTTGGAAGACCGCATCAAATTTTTGGAAATGTCGGACGTTGTAGAACATTGTCTGGCTAAAGTTCCTTTTATAAAAACACCGGCATACGAAGATTATGTTGAAACTGACCGGGAAACACGACGCATAGCGTTAGAAAAAATTAAGTAATGGAAGGATTTATCATGGCGGCTCAGATCTTACTGAGCCTTTCAATATTGGTGGGATTGCATGAGATGGGTCACTTGTTGGCGGCCAAGTTATTCGATATGCGTGTGGAGCAGTTTTCCATCGGTTTTCCACCCAAAGTATTCAGTTTTAAGTACGGAGAAACAGAATATGCGCTAAGTGCTATTCCATTGGGGGGTTTCGTGAAAATTTCAGGGATGATCGATGAATCCCTCGATACAGAAAAAATGAAGGAACCTCCGCAGCCCTATGAGTTCCGCTCAAAACCGGCCTGGCAGCGACTGATCGTGATGCTGGGGGGTATTATTGTGAATGTGATCACAGGTGTGATCATCTTTATTTTCCTCACTTATATCTACGGGGAGACCTACATATCAAAGGACGCCGTAAATGAAAATGGAGGAATTGTGGCACTTGAACTGGCTCAGGAGCTCGGGCTGGAGACCGGTGATCAGATTCTCAAGATCAACGGGGAGGATTTTCAGGACTTTCAGGATGTGTTGAAGTCACAGGTGTTCCTTGGAGAAGATGCATTTTATACCGTAAAGAGAAATAATCAACTCGTGGATGTTTCGATTCCCGACGATTTTATCGAGAAGATGAACAGTTCCGACGCGATCTCTAGTTTTCTCTACCCCCGTTACAGATCGATAATTGGCGAGGTTAGTCCGAATACCATCGCCGAAAGGGAAGGCCTCAGAGAGGGTGATGAAGTTGTCGAGATTGCCGGCATTCCGGTTCAATATCAGGATCAGGTGAGCTCGGTAGTGAAAGGATTTCATGAAGATTCAATTACCGTAGCCTATAAGCGTGATGGTGAAATATATCGTTTCAAGGCAGATTTCAGGTCAGACTCCGTGATCGGGTTCTTCCCGGCTGATAATCTTGTTCGCGAGACTATTAATTACTCTTTTGGTGAAGCCATTCCGCATGGTACAAAAAAAGCGTTCAATATTGTTTTTCTGCAGGTGAAGGCATTTGGAAAGATGCTCAGCGGGGTGATCAATCCCGCCAAATCATTGGCAGGCCCCTTCCGGATTGCACAGGCATACGGTGGAGAATGGATCTGGGAACGTTTCTGGTTTATGACAGGTTTGCTGTCGATGGTACTGGCATTTATGAACTTATTGCCGATTCCGGCTCTCGATGGAGGTCATGTGATGTTCCTCACCTATGAGATGATATCGGGGCATAAGCCTTCGGATAAATTCCTTGAGAATGCGCAGAAGATCGGGATGATCCTACTGCTGGCACTCATGGTCTTCGTGATCTTCAATGATATTTTCTCCTTTGAGTTTGTGAGGAATTTGTTCGGGCTGGATTAACTTTTAGTCAGTAGTCAGTAGTCAGTAGTACCTGGCTCATGGCAATAGTATATGGGTTATTTACGGTAAAATATTTTTGGGAAGCTCTGCTTCTTTCTCAATTCAAAGACTACTAATACCAACAGAAGATTCCGGCCCACTCTATACTCCCTACTAATTTCTACCACTACTGACTACTGACTACTGACTACTGACTAAGGACTTATCCCGCATACCTGGGATCATCGATAAAAATGGCTTTCTCCATTCTTTCGACCTCGAGTGTATAGTATTCAAACTCTTCCACTACTTTTCCGGTGAGGCTGTATATCCCGCGTCCGCGGAACGGATAGCGGGCCGCGACAGGAGGAAAGTGTACCGTGTCGATAAATGCACCCTCATGGTCCAGGAACGTCCCGAAATGCATGCGCTTTTTATTGGTCGTGTTTGTGTTTTTTACCGTAACGAGGTATCCATAAATGGTGATCTGCTGACCGACGAGTTCTGGGAATTGACGTACGGCCGTCATGGATAACGGTGGTTCCCGAAGCAATTCAAACGGGTTGGTGAGCGGAAAGCCCAGCAACTCAAATTCATCAAAGGCATCCTCATAGGTTTCGAGCGCCAGCTCCGGAAGCGTGAAATTTGGTTTCGGGGTTTTGAAAAGGCTTTTTTCGGGCTGACTTTTTTTTGCGTGCCCCAGCATGAAATGTGCTTTCCACCGGAGTTCCTTTTTATTCTTGCCGGTAAACAAAAAGGCGCCGATACGTATGAGAAGTGTAAGCTGCTCAAGGGACACCGGAACACGATCCACAAAATCTTCCATATCGCTGTATAGGCCGTTCGCCTCGCGTTCGGCGACGAGGGCATGTACTACTTTTTGCTCCAGGTCCTTCACCAGGATAAACCCCAGATAGATTTCCTTTCCGAATAGCCGGGTGTCCATCGTGCTGTGATTCACGCAGGGCGGGTGGAGGGTTGCCCCGTGCAGCCTTGCCTCATGTGCATAAAATTCCGTTCGGTAAAATCCGCCGAAATTGTTAATAGTAGCCACCATGTACTCGAGTGGATAGTAGGCCTTGAGAAAGAGGCTTTGATAGCTTTCCACCGCATAAGAGGCAGAATGCCCCTTTGCGAATGCATAACCTGCAAAACTTTCGATCTGTCGCCAGATCTCACGTGTTTCCTCATCGGAATAGCCTTTTTCCCTGCAATTGGAAAAATACTTATCCTTCACCTTATTAAATTCCACCCTTGAGCGAAATTTGCCCGACATGCCCCGGCGCAGTACATCGGCTTCGGCCAGCGTGAGTCCGGCGAAATAATGCGCCACCTTGATCACATCTTCCTGGTATACCATCACCCCGAATGTTTCGGGCATAATCTTCATCAGCACCGGGTGCGCCTCCTTGCGTTTTTCGGGGTAGCGGAAACGGAGAATATACTCACGCATCATGCCCGACTGCGCGACACCCGGCCGGATAATTGAGCTGGCGGCCACCAGGCCCAGGTAGTCATCAACGCGAAGTTTTTTGAGCAGCATTCGCATAGCAGGGGATTCCACATAGAAGCACCCGATCGCCTTTCCTTCACGCAGCAGTTCCTTTACCGGCTCATCATTTTTGAAGCGGTTGATGTCATGAATGTCGGGTACTTCGTCCGGGCCTCTCGATTCCCCGATGATATCCAGCGTTTCCCGTATTTTACTGAGTCCGCGCTGACTCAGAATATCAAATTTGTACAGGCCCACATCTTCGGCGATGATCATATCGAAGTGTGTGGTCGGGTATCCCTTTGGCGGAAGGTCTGTCGCAGTATAGTAATGGATGGGTTTTTCTGAGATCAGTATCCCGCCGGCATGCACACTCAGGTGGTTTGGAAAGCCTTCGATAAGCTTACCGTAGCGGAGTATCAGGCGGGCATAGTAGTCCATCTGTTCATCCCTGCTGCCGGGGAGCCGGCCCTCTGCCAGTGCGTCTATCTCATGGGAAGGCAATCCGAATACCTTACCCAATTCACGTACCACCGCACGGTACTGAAAGGTTGTATAGGTTGCAAGCAGGGCAACATGGGGAAACCGGCTGAAAATATATTGAGTTACATCTTCCCGGTCTTTCCATGAAAAATCAATATCAAAATCCGGCGGATTTTTCCGGTACAGGTTGATGAAACGCTCAAAATACAGGTCCAGCTCAATGGGATCCACATCGGTGATGCGCAGCAGGTAGGCCACAACGCTGTTGGCGCCGCTTCCCCGGCCTACATAGAAATACCCCTTACTGCGTGCGTAGGAAGTGATATCCCAGTTGATGAGAAAGTAGGATACGAATCCTTTTTCACGTATGATCGATAATTCCTTCTCCAGCCGCTCATGGATGCGCGGGGAGGGATTGGGGTACCGGTACCGGAGTCCTTCTTCACAAAGGCGAAGAAGCAGTTCATCGTCAGATGCCGCTGATCCCGTATAGGTCTGCAGGTTCTTATGCGGATGGCTGTCGCCGAATTCAAACTCAATCGTGCAGCGGTCCAGGACAGACCGGGTGTTACGGATCATTTCGGGATAGGCGGCGAACGATTTTTCCAGGTCCGCCACGTTCATCATTACATGTGCCGGATCCCCCTCTTCGCTTTTCGGAAGTTTGCTCAACAGGGTATTGTTGTCGATGGCACGCAACAACCGGTGCGCATTGAAGTCGGCCTTGTTCCGGAAGGTTACGGGTTGAAGTATTACTGTCTTGCGGGGTTGTGCCGACCACGGGAGGAACGGGAAACGGCTGAGATCGCCGGTAGATACCCCGATATATTCGTGATCCCCCAGCGGTCTTTCCGGTATGTTATGGAGCGGGTAGACAATAAAACAGTTTCCCAGTGGGGGAGGTGCCTCCGGCAGTGGCGTTTTGCTGTGTAGGTATTCCGAAAGGAAGTCATTCAGCTCTTTAAAACCCTCGTTGTTTCGTGCAAGTCCGACATACAGCTGCCGGGCTCCGTGGCGGAAATCAATTCCCAGCACCGGCCGGATCCCATACTGTTCCGACAGCCGCACAAAGTCCAGGCAGGCGGCTGTAGTGTTAATGTCTGTGATGGCCAGCGTATCCATACCTTTTTCAGCAGCCATCTTCAGCAACTCCCGTATGGGAATGGTGCCGTAGCGGAAGGAGTAGTAGGTGTGGTTGTTTAGCATCACTTTGTAGTCAGTAGTCAGTAGTCAGTAGTCAGTAGTGGGGTTGATAGTCAGGTTTTAAGTCAATAGTTTAAGTTCAGTAATCAGCAAGCCTCTGCCGATAACTACTGACTACTGACTACTGACTACTGACTACTGACTAGTTATGCCTGTTCGCCAGCAGTGGCGGTGGTTCTCCGCTGAACGGGTTGAACCTGCCGATGGTGCGCGCTTCCATGCCTGATGCGCGGAGTATTTTCCGGTCCCCGTGTTTCTCCCGGATGCGGTCCATTGCCTGGTACAGGCTGATCATTTCCTCGGCATCCTCAAACAGGCTGATCTGATGCCCCCCGTATACCAGGTGACTGTATTTTATACCGATCAGCCGTACCAGCAGACGCCGGTTGTAAACCCTGTTGAAGAGTTCCATTACCCGGGGGATCAGTATGTGATCCGCTGAAGTGTAGGGAATGCGTGACTGCAGCGTATAGGTGTTGAAATCGGAATAACGGATTTTGACCGTTATACATGCCGTCACTTTTTTGCCCCGCCGCAGCTGAAACGCAAGATTTTCAGCCATAGCCAGTATGATCCCCCGCAGCTTCTCCATATCCGTCGTGTCCCTGTCAAAGGTCCGTTCCGTAGATATCGATTTTCGTTCCGAGTAGGGGATTACCGGGGAAGTATCAATCCCCTGCGCCTTTTTCCAGATACTGATCCCGTTCTGCCCGAATACCTTTTCCATCAGCTCCATCGGCATTTCCTGTATCGTGGCGATCCGCTTAATTCCCAGTCCGCACAGCGATTGATACGTCTTTTCGCCGATCATCGGGATTTTCCGTACTGATAATGGCGCGAGGAATGGCCGCTCCTGCCCGTAGTCGATCTTCAGCTGATTGTTGGGTTTGGCTTCACCGGTGGCAATCTTCGAAACAGTCTTGTTTTCAGAAAGCCCGAAGGATATCGGCAGCCCGGTTTCCCGGATGATCCGTTTCCGCAAATCCGCTGCCATCCTGAAACTGTTGAAAAACCGCTCCATCCCGGTAAGATCCACATAGAATTCATCAATGGAGGTCTTTTCATATACCGGTACAGATTCCCGGATGATCTCCGTTACCTCACGCGATTTTGCGGTATATGTACCTGTATTTCCCCGTATGATAACCGCTTCCGGGCATAATTGCCGGGCCAGCTTCATCGGCATGGCCGAATGAACCCCGAATTTTCGCGCTTCATAGCTGCAGGCCGCTACCACACCGCGGTCTGTTACCCCGCCCAGTAAGATAGGTTTGCCCTCCAGCCGGCTGTCCAGCAACCGTTCACATGACACAAAAAATGTGTCCAGATCCAAATGCAATATTGCCCTCCCTTGCATACCTTTTTTACTAATTTCATGTATGCTAAAATAATTATTAAATACTAAAAATATTAGTAATTACTAAAAATAAATTTCAGAGGTGACAAATTGCTGAAACCAAAAATGGCAAAAAACAGGTTACAAAGCAGGGTTCTGTATAATAGATGAGCAGGGAAAATCACTTAAAGTCGAACCATGAAAGGAAAATCATATATCCCCATTTTTTGGTATGTTTCCATATTGAAGCAATCACTAATTTGGTGTAACCGAAAAATTCGTTGATGTCTAAAGCCGGCTTGTTAATTTTAGTATTGGTTATACTGGGTTTTTGTTTTTCCTGCAAATCAAAGCAACAGAATGGGAGAACGGAAGCTAAGGTATACATAGATCAGCATGAAGGCCGCTACAGACTTATCCGTAACAGCGAGCCATTCTATATCAGGGGGGCAAATGGAACCGTTCAGCTTTCACGTCTGCATGAAATTGGTGGTAATACCATTCGCACCTATGATACACTCCAATTAACCAGTATACTTGATGAGGCCCATGCAAATGGGCTTGCCGTAATTGTCGGACTCCCGATAATCCGCAGTTATCATTATAACACCTATTATCACAATGATTCGCTTGTTCAGGGACAATACGACGCCGTTAAGAATACCATTCGGAAATACAGGGATCATCCGGCACTACTCATGTGGTGCCTCGGCAATGAACTTAATTTTACATTCGGTCCGAAGTATGGTAAATTCTATGAGGCCTTAAATCAACTCATCCAACTGATTCACAGTGAAGACCCCAATCATCCTGTAACCACTACCATTCAGAGCTTTGGAGAAGGGTATGTGGCCAATATAAAGTGGTATGTTCCGGATATTGATATCATTTCAATCAATACATTCGGGAAATTACGACAACTGGAAGAGGACCTTTCCTATTATAAGTGGTTCTGGAATGGTCCATATATCATAACAGAATGGGGAGTTAACGGACATTGGGAGAGTGATAGTACGATTTGGGGAGTCCCTGTAGAAGAACCCAGTTCCAAGAAGGCAGAATTTATCAAAACTGCTTACAGCGAAAAGATTATTACCGAGCAGCGTCGGTGTCTGGGTTCACTCGTTTTTTTCTGGGGTTCCCGGCAGGAAAAGACTGATACCTGGTATCCTCTCATTACTGATGACGGTTTGGAAACCCAGTCGGTAGAGGAGCTTCAGTATCTGTGGACGGGTAAATACCCGGAGAACCGTGCTCCCGTCGTTGAATATGCATTGTTGAATGAAAAGGGGCCGAATTCTGATATATTACTCAGGCCAGGGGCAACATATCCTCTCGAGGTACTGGTTCATGATCCTGATGGGGATTCCCTTCAGTTTGAATGGTATCTTTATGCTGAAAATTGGTATAAACCTACCTTTGATCAGGAGCGGGAAATCATCCCGCTTTCAGGACACATTGTTGACCCAAAGGCCCGGAAAACGACTTTTCAGACTCCTGATCATGAAGGAGCGTTCAGGGTTGCGGTAAATGTTTTCGATAACAAAGGACATCTTGGAACGGCAAATGTTCCTTTTTATGTGGTAAAATAGAATGGACCATACGACAGTTAAATCACCAAAAAAGCATGAGATCCGGATCCTTCGGGCGATGATCATTATTGGGGTGATCAACATGGCGTATTTCTTCATCTGGTTCATTCAACCTGACCACATTTCTTATTTGCCACTCTATGTGATCATCGTGCTGGTATTGCTTTTTCAATTCCTGAGAATTCTGCACGAATGGTATCATTATTTTAATATTAAAATGCCCGCAAACGTTCCGATGCCACCGGGTTATCGTCCCACTGTAGACGTTTTCACAACCTATTTCCCGGGTGAACCGTATGAAATGACCGAACAAACGCTGGAGGCAATATTATCAATCCGGTACCCGCATGAAACGTGGCTTTGTGATGAGGCAAACGATCAAAGGTTGAAGGAGTTCTGTGCCAGCCGGGGCATACATCATGTAACGCGCAATTCACGGAAGGATGCAAAAGCCGGAAATATCAATAATGCACTGCAGTATGCTTCCGGTGAAATATGTGTGATCATTGATCCAGATCATGTTCCGCATCCTGATTTTCTTGATCCAATCGTTCCGCATTTTGCAAATACTGAAATTGGGTATGTTCAGATCGTCCAGGCATATTACAATTTTGATGAAAGTTTTGTAGCCAAGGGAGCTGCACAGCAGACCTTTCAGTTCTACGGTCCCATGATGATGTCGATGAACCATTATGGAACAGTCCTGGCCATTGGTGCCAATTGTACGTTTCGAAGGGAGGCGCTTGACTCAATTGGCGGTCATGCGCCAGGATTGGCCGAAGACATGCATACATCCATGTTGCTGCATGCAAAAGGATGGAAGTCTGTTTATGTTCCTAAAATTCTGGCCCGGGGCCAGGTTCCTTCCACCCTGCATGCCTATTTTATGCAGCAATTGAAGTGGTCAAGGGGAACCTGGGACCTTCTCGTACATGTTTTACCAAAGATTTTCACTGATCTGTCGTGGCGGCAACGTCTTCATTACCTCACCGCACCCTTCTATTATTTTTCGGGCATCATCTATTTTCTGAATTTTCTGATCCCTATCATTTGCCTTGTCTTTGCCATCTTACCATGGAAGGGTGATTTTTTCACTTTTGCTCTGCTGATTCTACCATTATTCGCGTCGACCGTTTTGATCCGTCATTATGTGCAGCGGTGGGTGATGGAAGAAAAAGAGCGGGGGTTTCATTTATTGGGGGGAATCCTTCAAATCGGAACCTGGTGGGTTCACTCCCTGGGGATACTCTATACCTTTATCGGTAAGAAAGTCCCCTATTTACCTACCCCAAAGGATAACCGCGACCAGAGTCACTGGACCCTGCTGTTACCGAATATTCTGGTAGGATTATTTTCTGTAGCAGCGATTATCTACGGATTGCGCTACGACTGGAATCCGTATTCAATCATCATGGCCGGAATTGCGCTCACCAATTTCACGAGTATGTCTATCGTTACATACATCGGCATAAACAGCCGGCGCATGCAGCATTCAGCCGGCCGAATCACACCGATGAGTGTATTTCTTTGGACCAAACGACAGTTTTGGTATTTGAGGCATTTTCTCTACCGGGGACTGCGTCTGGGTGGACTGATGATACTTCTGTTACTCACCCTTGGAATGTTCGTGGCGCAGCGTAACGATAAACAAGCCTTTCAGGATCCTCCAAAAGCGCAGCAGCATACCGGTAGGTTAATTACAGGTGAATTTTCGCCTTACGGGGACAGGGGATTATCGGCAACAGGTCCGTCTGACCTGGCATCGGGGATTGTTTCCTTCTATTCATCCTGGACTGATTCGCTTCCAAATAAAGAGTACTTTGCCAGTATTTATAATACCGGACGGATACCCATGGTGACATGGGAGCCCTGGATTTCAGATTCAAAAGAGGATTTACATTCCATATCGGTTTTTTCGCTCATTAACCAGGGTGAATTTGATGAATACCTTACCGAGTCGGCAAAGTATTTCGCTGCACTGGAACGTCCCGTTCTTATACGGTTTGCACATGAAGTGGATAACCCGTTCTACCCATGGTCAGAAGAAGGCAGTGTTTCCCCGCAAAATTTTAAAAATGCCTTTAGAAGAGTTGTGTCTGTATTTCGGAACCAGGGGGCGAGAAATGTAACATGGGTGTATAATCCATGGAAGGCATCAGCACTTGACCAATATTACCCCGGAGATGATGTGGTAGACTGGATCGGTGTAACATTGCTGGATTATGGTCCGCACCTTCAAAATCGTTCTTATTCCTTCAATGAGCTGTATGCTCCGTTTCACGAGAGATTAATTGCCTATCCCGGCAAACACGTCATTTTAGCTGAAATGGGAACTTTGTCGGAAGACCGTTCAAAATGGTTAAGCAATGCTTTTTCATCCATTTATGAACGCTATCCCGAAATTTCAGCCCTTATATTTTTTCAGAGTGATAAGGATCAGAACATTCCTCCCGGAGTCTCAGATGTTGAATTCCTGAACTGGAGTATTAACAATACGAGTCAGGTAAGTGCATTGTTGTCGGATAAGTTTGATGTTCAGCAGTGGTCCAATCAACTGATTAATACCAGGAAACCGAATGGAGCATTCAAAAAGCAACCGATGGATGTTAGCGGTATTACCTATAACAAAGCCCACCAGTGGTTTCGAAATGTGCATTCTCTCAACCGTCGGGTTCTCGAAGAGGATTTTGCTCAAATAAGATCGCTGGGCTTTACTGAAATTAAACGCCAGGGCCCTGGAATGTATGATCAAAATGTTCTTTCGGTTGCGCAGGACATGAATATGAAAGTCCATTATGCCTTTTGGCTGGAGCCGGATTCTATATATATACAAGAGCAGGAACTGGATATTATGGATAGGGTGCGGGAATTGAAGAATGACCGGTCAATCGCCTCCTGGAATTTAACAGGAGCCGTTTTTAATCAAATCGATCTGCTGTATGATCCGGTGGAGCGTGTTATTCAGGCCGACTGGTGGGCCCGGAGAGTCAATGAAATGGCGGGGAGATTGCATAGTCTTGATCCGGAAAGACCTGTAACAATCGATTATAAACTCGGGGTTTCCGGTGTTCATGAGTTTCTGCAGATTGCAGGCATGATCCCTGAGATAGATCAGTGGGTATTGTATCCGGCAGATTCCTTGGTGCTAACAGTAGTTTCAGACTCTCTTAACAAATGGAAAGTTCCATATTACTGGGAGGGGCCTGCTCCTGAGATATTTTGTGATTATAACGGATTCATGCCCTGGCAGGACAGGTATCAACGGGAACTGGTTGTTTTCGATGGTCTTGTAGATATCTGGGGAAGGAGAAAACAGAACTATCTGAAAGTTGATCAATGCCTTAATGGAAACCGGGTAGATGTTGACATTCCTGCATGGAATTTCATTCTGCCGGCCATACCTGCCTGGCCGCAATCCAGCTTTCCGCTTCAGGCAATTCAATACCGAAACGGTGAACCGGAAGCATTAACAGATTCAGGCCCATGGACAATTGATTGGTACCTTGTCCAGGTAGATGTATTTGGTAATGAAAAGGCCATTATGCCGGTTGGAAAGGGACCCAGCGTACAATTGGAATTGCCATGGAATGCTGATTATTTTAAGGTCCTTATGGTAATTCACAACACATCCATCAGTAAACACATTACAAAACCCCTGGTACTTCCGGTACATCCTTCACAACGCGATCAATATACTTCACTGAAATAAGTATCTTGCTCTATGAACTTACCCATTTATCAGATAGATGCATTCGCCAGCGAGGTTTTTCAGGGTAACCCGGCAGCGGTTGTACCCCTGAGCGACTGGTTGCCGGATCCCGTTCTTCAGAACATTGCCCTGGAGAATAACCTGTCAGAAACCGCTTTTTTTGTTAGAAATGAAGATGGTGCCTATCATCTGCGCTGGTTCACACCAGTAAATGAAGTGGATCTTTGCGGTCATGCAACGCTCGCCACGGCCTTCGTTCTGTTTGAACACCTCAACTATCAACAGGATGTCATCCGGTTCGATACACGCAGCGGGCGCTTAACCGTTGCAAAATCAGCAACAGGATTTCAGATGGATTTTCCGTCCGACAACCCAAACACAGTACCTGCTGGTGAATTTGAAGCCATGATCGGTTGCCCCATACTGGGCGCATACAAGGGCGTTTCTGATATGCTTATTGAGGTTGAAAATCAGCAGATTGTCCAAAATGTGCAGCCTGATTTCAGGGCCATGACCGCCTTTCCGGTGCGTGGGTTTATCGTAACCGCCCGGGGTGAACAGACCGATATCGTTTCCCGGTGTTTCTATCCCGCATATGGTGTTGACGAGGATCCTGTAACGGGTTCAGCCCATACCACGCTTTTCTCCTTCTGGGGGCCGAAACTTGATAAAACTGAAATGACTGCTCAGCAGCTTTCAGCTCGTGGTGGCATGTTGCGGGGAAAAATACAAAAGGACCGGATATTGCTCGAAGGGAATGCTGTATTATACCTCCGGGGCGAGATCCGGACACGCTGAGGCATTTTCGATCTGCCGTCTCTTTTTGGAAAACCATCGCTTTTTGTGTATATATTTAAGCAATTAAAAATAGGACCGTTTGAAAATAGAAAAGTACAAGATCGACGATCAATTTGATGAAATGTTCGAGGCGGAGGACAAATGTCGTCCGCAATACGACGTGTTTCGTCAACATTTAAATTCTTTATCCCGAAAGAAGCTTCAGCAGCTGCAGCATTCCACGGAAAAGTCACAACTTTCCATGGGTATGACCTTCAATGTATATCATGAATCTGAAGGCGTAGAGCGCATCCTGCACCTGGATATTATTCCCAGGATTATCAGCGGGGAAGAATGGGAGCGGGTGGAAGAAGGTTTAAGGCAACGCATTAAGGCGCTCAACCTCTTTCTGGAGGATATTTATAATGACCGGAATGTGCTCCGGGATGGTATTGTTCCCGAAGAACTGATCCTCGGAAGTAAAGACTACCTGGAGCCTTGTATCGGTCTTCATCCTCCCAAAGGGATCTGGTGTCATATAACAGGTACGGATCTGGTCCGGAATAAGGATGGCCGGTTTTATGTACTGGAAGATAACCTGAGGTGTCCTTCGGGGGTATCATACATGCTTGAAAACCGGGAAATAGTTAAAAAGGTGTTTCCTCAGGTGTTCCAACAGATTGGTGTGAGGCCCGTGGTAGACTACCCGGCACACCTGTTTAAAATGCTCCAGTACCTGAGTCCGAAAAAGGATCCGGTAGTAGTGGTCCTGACCCCCGGAGTATTCAATTCGGCTTACTTCGAACATTCCTACCTGGCCCAGCAAATGGGCGTGGAATTGGTGACTGGTCAGGATCTCGTGGTAAAAAATAACAAAGTATTCATGATCACCACACATGGCCTTAGTCCGGTAGATGTCATATACCGAAGGATCGATGATACCTTCCTGGATCCTGAAGCATTCAATCCCAACTCCATGCTGGGTATACCCGGTCTTTTTGAGGCATATAAGGCCGGAAATGTCGCCCTCGCCAATGCACCGGGAACGGGCGTGGCAGATGACAAGGCGGTTTATGCTTATGTCCCCCGCCTGATCAAATATTACCTGGATGAAGAGCCCATCCTTGAAAATGTTCCCACCTACCTTTGCAGGGAGGAGGAAGACCGGAATTATGTGCTTGAAAATATTGCCGACCTGGTGGTGAAGGAGACCAATGCGGCTGGTGGTTACGGCATGCTCATCGGACCCAAATCGACCCCACAACAACACGAACTTTTTCGGGAAAAGATCAGGAATAATCCCAATAATTATATTGCCCAGCCTACACTTTCATTATCTACGGTGCCAACCCTTGATAATGATCAAATCGAAGGAAGGCATGTGGATCTTCGTCCCTACATATTATATGGACCGGATATCCATGTAATCCCCGGAGCCCTCACGCGCGTGGCGCTGGTAAAAGGGTCCCTTGTCGTCAATTCATCTCAGGGTGGCGGCAGCAAAGACACCTGGGTTTTATACAAGGAAAATGAACTTTAATTTATGTTAAGTCGCGTAGCAGATTCTTTATACTGGTTAGGAAGATATATTGAACGGGCGGAGAACTATGCCAGGTTTATCGATGTGAACTCGAACCTGGCACTTGATCTGCCGCCCCAGTTAAATGAGCAGTGGGAGCCGCTGATCGCCGCAACAGGTGACCTCGAGTCGTTTAAGGCCCGGTATAAAACCTGTGACCGAACCACGGCGATATATTTCCTTGCATTTGATCTCGATAATCCCAATTCCCTGTTTTCTTCCGTATCTAAAGCACGTGAAAATGCGCGCATTGTACGTGAGAACCTGACAAAAGAAACATGGGAGGTGTTGAATGAGCTTTATCTTCGTATGAAAGAAGGTAATTTTAAGAAGATTTGGAACCAGGAAGATCCCCGTCCGTTCTTCATCGATGTAAAATACAGGATTCAGTTACTCTATGGAATCGCTTATAACAGTGTAGCGCGGGCCGAAGGCTGGTACTGGGTAACACTGGGGCAATACCTCGAACGTGCAGACAAGACTTCCCGTATCCTCGATGTAAAATACCATTATTTACTGCCATCCCCTGAAGATGTGGGAAGTCCGCTGGACCAGCTGCACTGGATGGCGCTGCTTAAATCGGTGAGCGCCTTCAATACCTACCGTCGTGTATTTGGGAATATCAGTCCGGAAGGGGTGGTGGAATTTCTGGTGCTCAACCGTAAATTTCCACGCTCCATTTACTTCTGTCTTACGGAAGCTGAAATTTGTTTGCATGAAATATCAGGTCATCCTGCCAAGGGTTTTGGAAATAAAGCGGAGAAGTTGATGGGGGAACTGCGGTCACAGCTTGAATATGATGATATTGCCGATGTGATCGACCATGGATTGCATGAATACCTTGATCATTTGCAAATCCGGCTCAATCAAATTTCCACGGCGATTTATGATTGTTTTATCGGTATTAAGGATAACTTTAATGTTCAAATCAGCGAACAGGAATGACCTATTGTCTTGGAATACGAACACGGGAAGGAATTGTAGGGCTGGCCGATACGAGGCTTACCTCAGGAACCGACACAACCACTGCTAAAAAGATATTTACAGTTAAGCGACAGCAGCATTCCTTCTTTATTATGACCTCCGGATTACGTTCGGTGCGTGATAAGGCTATCACATACTTTAAGGAAGTTATCGAAACCCAGGATCAGTCCTTTCACCGGCTCTATCAGGCGGTTAACAAGTTCGGAGAACAGGTGAAGCGTGTGGCCGCAGAAGACAAGCAAAACCTGGAAGATAGCGGTATGCAGTTCAACCTGTATGCCATTGTGGGCGGACAGCTGGAAAAAGATAAAGAGCCCATGCTCTATATGCTGTATCCCCAGGGTAACTGGATTGAAGTGGGGGAGAATACGCCCTATGTGATTATTGGGAATTCCGGTTTCGGACAGCCCATACTAAAACGTTCCATAACCTATAATTCAGGGCTGGAATTTGCCCTGAAGAGTGCCTTCCTTTCGTTCGACGCCACGCGGCTTTCGGCGAACGATGTCGCTTACCCGATCGATACAGTTGTATTACCACGCGACGCCTATGACCTCATGGAGCACCGCTTTGAGGAGCGGGAGCTGGGTCACGTTTCCGACTTCTGGAATGAACGCCTTCGTCAGGCAATTCAGGAATTGCCTGTGGAGGTTCTGGATCGCGCCTTTACCAAGTCGGTCTTAAGAAAATCATCCTGATGGATCTCTTCATCCGGCATGAAACGGATTATATTTATTCTGAACCGGTATCTCCCGGTGTGCATTACCTTAATTTCCATCCACAAATCCGCTCGTATCTTCAGACAAAGTCTTTTGATATTTTCATAGACCCCAACCCTGACTCGCTTTCTTCGCGCCTTGATCCGGAGAATAATCTCTATCATCAGCTGTGGTTCTCAGGCGAAACCAGGAAACTGTCGATCCGTGTGGATCTGAAGGTGGAGATAATGCCCTTCAACCCATTTAATTTTATAGTGGATACTCACGGACCGCAGAGTACCAGTGAATATCAGAGGAATTCGGCTTCATTCCTGGAAATTTACAGGAAGGAAGATTTGGCGACTGAAAGTATTACAGCATTTGCCCGTCAGTTTATAAAGGATGATCTGATTGAGTTCTTCGCATCCCTTAATCTCGCAATTTCTGATGCGTGGAACCACCATGAACGCTTTGAAATGAATATCATGAGCCCTGAGGAGTGTTTTCAGAAGCGTGCCGGTTCTTGTCGGGATCTGGCCCGAATGCTGATGGCAATGCTCAGGTCTCTTGGGTATCCGGCCAGATTTGTGAGTGGCTACTGCTACGCGCCCGGGGAGGAGGAAGGGCATGAGCTGCATGCGTGGGTAGAGGTTTATATTCCCGGGGCAGGATGGCTCGGCCTGGATCCCAGTCTTGGTTTACTTACCACGGAAAAATATATTCCCGTTGCAGCCAGTTTTGAGCCTTCCCGAACCATGCCGGTTCAGGGTTTCTATCATGGAAGTGCGACTTCCGATTTAAGGACCACTGTCGTTATCCAGGAATCACCGTTTAACTAACCGTATATCGCGTTGAGAACACCGGCTAGCCGGATTCCGGCCTGGTGCAGGCGATACTGAACCGTGCCCCAGTTATCGTAGACATATTTATAATTCAACTGGCCATCTTCCGGAATGTCATAAACCTGTTTCCGGTAGGTCATTGATTCGTAGGCCCAGTCACGTACGGTGGCCGCTTGCCATGTGGCCAGTACTTCCTTGCTGGTGTGATCAATGGCTTCCGCCAATTCTGTGTAGCTTAATTCCTTTTCGTTGATGATCCGTGAATCCCATACTGAATGTAGATTAGTAGGAGTGTTCCAGAACCAGGTCACCCTGGCATCGTTACCACCGCGATCCAAACCGGTGCCGACGTGCAGGGGCTGATGTATATCACCTATCAGATGGGTTAGAATCCGGATATATTCCTTTTGCTTTTCAATCGACATCGTTTCGTGTCCCGCTTTTAACTCATCGATCAACCGTTCGATCGTCGCAATGATATCACCATTCGGATTCTTTTCAGCCTGCTCGTATGTCATACCATCCGGAATGGTTACCCAGTGCCAGTCGGTCATGTAATCATACTGATCATCTGATCGTACTTCATCCATCCATGTGCTGGCAATGGCAAGTGATTCGTGCCCCATGATCTGGGCCAGGGCACGTTTGGTTCTTTTTGAGAGGTGTTTACTGGCAATTTTACCAATAGCCCGGTGTCCGGTTTGTCCCCAGCCAAAGCCGCTCAGGGAGATAGACAAAGAAAGAATCAGGATCAAAAGTTTTTTCATCGCAGAAATTTTGTTGCAAATAACGGAAAATGCCGCTAATCAGACATTTTTCTATATGAACTTTATGTGAAAGATTAGTTGTTGGTGTTGGCCGATTGCTTCTCCAGATCGAAAAGATCATTAAGAATGTCAATCAGGTTTTCAGCATCCCCTCGCTGGCAGGCGGCTTTGAGCTGAAGAACCGGGTACTTCATGATTTTTTGTACCATGGATTTTGTGGCCCTGTCGATGATCTCAACCTGTTCCGGAGTGGCGGTGCGCAGGTATTTCTCCATTTCCGACTGCCGGATCTCTTCCAGTGCGTTCTTGAGTTTTTTGATGGTTGGTGATACGATCATCTCCTTCGACCAATCCCTGAATTCAGCGATAGACTCATCAATAATCCTCTCAACCGATTCAATTGAATCGATTCGTTTTTGTAGTGCCTCGCTGGTCTTTTCCTGAATGTGGTCAATATTATATACTAATACTCCCGGAACTTCTTCTGCATGAAGGTCGATACTTCTGGGTACAGAAAGGTCGATAAAAAACTTCGGGGTCAGAATCTCGAGATTAGCCACCATTTTTCGGGTGATTAGGGGCTCATGTGAGGATACTGAAGAAATAATAATATCCGAATGATCGATGTGATACATCAGATCTTCGAATTTGCCCGTCTTGAAACCGCACTCTGCCGCCATCTCCTCTGATTTTGCGAATGTCCGGTTCACAATGGTAATGTCTTTTAATTTAGAGTCTACCAGGTTCCGGCAAACATCGAGTCCGATCTCCCCCAAGCCAAGGATCAACACACGGGGATCAATGATCTCCCTGGTCACGTCTTCTGCCAGTTCTTTAGCAGCATAGGAAACAGACGCGGCACCATCTCTGAAGGCTGTTTCCTGAACTACCCGTTTGTTGGTGAAGAATATGGTATGCATCAACCTGTGCAAAAACGGTCCGGCAAGATTTACATCTGCACTTTGCTGGTACGCTCGTTTTACCTGGTTGGAGATTTGAATGTCACCTATCACCTGTGCTTCCAGGCCCATGCTCACACGAAATAAGTATTCGATACTTGCTTCGTGGTCGGCCTTGTGCTGAAAGAACTTTACGATATCCTCAAAGGAAAGACCTTTTATGGTGGCAATGCCCTTTATAATGTCATTAGCCTGGCCGTCTTCAGATGAAAAGAAAACTTCCGTACGGTTACAGGTCGACAACACAAGCGCTTCCTGCACAGATGTGAAGTCGGAAAGAAACTGCAGTAATCGCTGAACTTCGCTTTCATCCAGCGCAAGCTGCTCCCTGATCTCTATGGGAGTTCCTTTGAATGATAATCCTATGACGTTAAAATGTACGGACATTTTTTTAAAGCAGTTACAAAACTAATGAGAACCACCAGAGTATGAAAGTAATTCTCCTCAAAT
The DNA here is from genome assembly GCF_020328055.1 of Fulvivirga sedimenti. Classification (NCBI taxonomy): domain Bacteria; kingdom Pseudomonadati; phylum Bacteroidota; class Cytophagia; order Cytophagales; family Fulvivirgaceae; genus Fulvivirga; species Fulvivirga sedimenti. The sequence continues at coordinate 1,224,739 of NZ_JAIXNE010000003.1, read as the reverse complement.
TAACAACTGATTTAGATCAGAAGTTCTGGTGAAAATACCGTTGGCAACCATTTTTCGATCGGTGCTGCAAGTGATAAACAGGTAAATGACTGATTTTCCCAGTCAGTGAGCGTAAAATAAACTCCGGTTGAAAATTCTGTAAACCTTCTACGAAAATTTTCGTAATTAAAGTTGGCGGAGAGAATTTTTCTCCGTACCATTGAAGTACGAAACAATTCGTAATAAGATTTTAACTCAAAATAAATTACAACAATGGGAAAGAAGTCAAAGCCAACCGAGAAGGAATTCGAGATCCTTCAGGTATTGTGGGGGAGGGGTCCGTCGACCGTTCGGGAGATCAACGATGAGTTGTCCCGGGATCGTGAGATCGGGTACACCACCACGCTGAAATTTTTGCAGATCATGTTCGACAAGGGTATTGTCGGACGTACGCGCGATGGTAAAACGCATATTTACGAAGCAGCCATCTCTGAGTCAGATGCCCAGCAGTCCCTGGTGAATGAATTACTGGACGGGGCTTTCAAGGGCTCGGCGATGAAGCTTGTAATGGGCGCGCTTGGAAGCCGCAAGTCATCGAAAAAGGAACTGGATGCTATTCGCAAGTATCTGGATGATCTGGAAGGGGGTGTGAAATGAATGTCATGATCCCTGAAATGTATAAGGAGGCTGTCGGTATGGCATTACTTCATTCGCTCTGGCAGGGCGCCATCTGGTCAATGGCCCTGCTGATGATTCGGCAGTTATTCAAAGATGCCCACAGGCGTTACCTGGGAGGATTGATTGCCTTTGGTGGTTTTTTTATTTCCGTTGCGGTAACGACATTTATTATTTGGCCCACTGTAAGCTTACAGGCTGCCGATGAATCGATGGATATCCTGCTGCTGGCCGGTTCAGCAGTTCCTGCCGAATCGATCTTAACCGATTTCCGGACATTGATGCCCTGGTTTATTAATTTCTGGCTGGTTGGCACATCATTATTTGTTCTTCGCATGATCGCGGGTTTTCATTACCTGGGAAGACTTACCGCTCTGTCCAACACCGATGTTCCTTCTGTTTGGGAGGATAAAATACACCGCATGGCAACGGATCTTGGTATTACGCGGAGGATCAGGGTTCTGAATTCTGCGCATGTGGATATGCCCATGATCTACGGACATATACGTCCGGTTTTGCTGTTACCCGTCACGTTGTTGAGTGGTCTTTCAGCAACACAGCTTGAAGCCATATTTGCCCACGAGCTCGCGCATATTCGCCGGCATGATTACCTGGTGAATATTATTCAACGTAGCCTGGAGGCTATATTCTTCTTCAATCCGTTTGTCTGGTGGATCTCGAAAAGCATCAATAACGAGCGGGAACGATGCTGCGATGATCTTGCCGTGGATTTTTGTTCCGACCGTCGGTTATACGTTGAAGCACTGTCCAGTCTTGAGACATATCGTTTGGCTGGCACAGGACTGGCTATGGGTCTGGGGTCTGATAAAAGTGATTTACTACACAGGATCCGCCGGTTGCTTGAACCCGATTATCGTCAGGGTGGAAATTACAAATTGGTGGTAATGGCCATTATATTTACAGTCGGCCTGATTGGCTTCAATTTCATCAGCGTTAAGCCGGGTGATGATCAGGCACAGGCTCAAAAGGTTACAGCGGGTATTCTTTCGCAGTCCGTCTCAAGATCCATTTTATCCGACACTACCAAACCAGCCTCAAAAATCAATCGGGTGAAGGTTCCTGCGCAAACAACGATGCCAAATGTGGTTGCGGTGAATTCGTTGGATACCCTGGATCTTGATATTGATTTATCCGGATTTGCAGAAATAGATTTTGATCCGATCATGACCGCATCCATGGATGCCATGGCGAACATGGATATTACACTTTCGGGCGTTGCAGAGATCAATATAGAAAAGGCATTTGAGGTGATTGAAGACCTGGACATGAATGTGTTGACAGGCTCTGTGCAGGTTGCACTGGATACCAATATTCTGAGAAGAGATACCACATGGACCCGACTTAATGACCGCCAACGCGAAGAATTACGCCGTGCGAGGGAGGAAATCCGACGGGCCCAGCTTGAATTGAGGGAAGTAAGCCGTGAACAGATGATGGAAATGCGGGAGCAACTTCTTGAACAGCGCGAACAGATGCGTGAAGAGTGGGAACGTGTAAGGGAACAGGTCCGTGAAGAGTTCGAAAAAAACGGCGGTAAGCTGTCCGACGAGGAGCGTTTGCGTATCAGGCAGGAAATGGAAATTGCCCAGAAGCAGCTTGCCCAGGAAATGGAAATCACCCAGAAACAAATCGCGCAGGAGATGGAAATGGTGCAGAAGCAGTTGGCGCAGCAGATGGAGATCCGGGAGAAAATGATGGCAAGAGAACTTGAGATGGCTGAAAAGGAGATGGAGCGTGCACAGGTGGAAATGGATCGGCACAACCAGTTCCAGTCAATGATTGAAAGAATGTTGCGCAATGACAACTATCTGAAAAATGGTGAAAAACTGAATAAACTAAAGGTTAGTAAAGACAGTTTTCGGTTCAATGGCAAGAAGGTTTCCGATCAGGATCTTGACCGGTACCTGAAGGTGTTTCAGGAATATTTCGGTAGTATCGGTTCCGGAACCTATGAATACAATGATTAGTCAGTAGTCAGTAGTCAGTAGTCAGTAGTAGTGGTAGGGATTAACAATCGATTCTGGCTTTCTGACTAATAGTTTTTTGCATCAAAACCTTCGCTATTTGTTGTTGAATTTTAAGTTTGGAATACGATTCTACCTCAATGGCATAAACGAAATACTACTGACTACTGACTACTGACTACTGACCACTGACTACTGACCACAATTCACATTCCCAGGCCCATTCGCACTTCATCAGCCACACGCTGGTTAAATTCGAAGGTCATTTTCTGGTAATTCACCAGGTCAATGATGGAGCCGATAAAACACAGTCCGATTGTAAAAAAGAAAAGAATTCCCATTCCGATCTGGTTCAGGAAGAATCGTTGCAAGCCCGGAATCAGGAACAGGCCAATGATTGAGAAGATCAGGATATCTTCCGGCCGTTTGCGACGTGCGCGGTAAATATTAAGAAATTTGATTGCCTCCTCATCGGAAAGAGGACCAATTACGCTCTGGATATAATCCAATTCCAGCCCCTGTAATTCAGGAAATAACTCTATTGCTTTTGCCATAGGTGGTTGTTGTTAAAGGTTTGTTTGAACTAAATAAACGAATTATACGATGAACCAAAATGATCGCTGCCAGAAAACTTAAAGGATGTGTATTCCACGATTGTGACCATTCACCATGCAGCAGGTGCGATATGCCGCGACCCAGACCACATCCGGGGCAAAAATCAATACCTATATTTGCCAGCGGACACAGCGTCCAGTGATTATTTCCAGGATTTATAAATGCAAGCACTGCCAGTGCAGTGATCCAGATATATGCTTCAGGAAATGCTTTATGACGGACCAGGCGGTTCATAAAAGGAAGATACTAAAAAAGGGGACAGCTTCCGTTATCATTTGCCGGAACGGTCGATTTTGGCAGTGGTTGGTATTACCTGCGCAGCAATAATGCCACGTTCTCCACATGATGTGTTTGCGGAAACATATCGACCGGCTGGATTTCCATAAGATCGTACATCCCGGCCAGCAACGCAATATCCCTTGCCTGTGTAGCGGGGTTGCAGCTTACATAAACGATCTTCTCCGGTGCAGTTGTAAGCAGCACGTTGATTACATCCTGGTGCATTCCGGCTCGTGGAGGATCGGTGATTACCGTATCAGGCTTACCATGTTTCTCAATAAAATCAGCTGAGAGGAGGTCTTTCATGTCACCGGCAAAAAAGCTGGTATTTGATATTTCATTTTCAGCACTGTTCACACGTGCATCCTCAATAGCCGCTTCCACATATTCAATACCTATAACCCTTTTCGCTCCATGTGCGATGAAGTTAGCAATGGTTCCGGTGCCTGTATAGAGGTCATAGACTGTTTCATCTCCTTTGAGCGCGGCCATTCTGTAAGCCACATCGTAGAGCGTTTTCGCTTGCCGGCTGTTAGTCTGGTAAAATGATTTTGGTCCAACCCTGAAGCTGACTGTTCTTCCTGATCCGTCGGGTAAATCCATGGATTCCAGAATATAGGCTCTGCCTGAATAATTGACGACTTCCAGGTCATGGAAGGTTTCATTTTTTTTCTGATTGATTACGTAATTAAGAGAAGTGATTTCCGGAAAGGCAACTTTCATTGCTTCCATTAACGGGTTTAACAAGTCATCATTTTTTTCCGCTACCTGGACAATCACCATCACTTCACCTGTTGATGCGGTACGAATGATCAGGTTTCGCAAATACCCGGTCTGATCAATCAGATCAAAGAATGGGAGTTTATTTTTAATTGCATAGTCCTTAAGCCAGAGACGTATTTGGTTTGAAGGATCTGGCTGAAGATAACACTTTTCGATATCCAGGATTTTATCGAAGCGGCCGGGAATATGAAAGCCCAGCGCCTCGCGGCCCAGATCAGAACCTGATTCAATTTCTTCCCGCGTAAGCCATCGTTTATTGGAAAACGTATATTCCAGTTTGTTTCGGTAAAATCTGGTTTCCTTTGATCCCAGGATGGGATGAATGGTATGAACCGGAACTTTGGCAATGCGTTCCATCGCATCGATAACCTGTTGCTGCTTAAAGGCCAACTGTGTTTCATAGCCGATGTGCTGCCACTTGCATCCGCCACAGGTTCCGAAATGATCGCAAAAAGGTTGAGTACGAAGAGGGGAATAGGTATGAAAGTGCACCGGATTACCTTCGAGATAGTTGCGGCGTTTCTTAATGATCTGTATATCAACCACATCGCCGGGGGCCACCTGATTTACAAAAACAACTTTACCATCATGATGCGCAACACATTTACCTTCTGCCGCCATTCTTTCAATTTCTATGGCGGTTAATATTTTATTTTTTATCTTCATAGTTAACCCAACTACTACAAACCACTACGTACGATGAATCAGACAGCTCGCCGGTGTGTGCTTGTACTCCTAATGCTTTTTGCATTCAAAGGTAGTGCATTTGCCTCTCATATCGTAGGTGGAGAATTTGAATTGCTGCATAAGGATGGTTATAACTATCAATTGAACCTGATCCTGTATTTCGATCTTGTAAATGGAAGCCCCGGGGCCCTTGATAATTTCGTGACTGTTTACATTTACCGGAAGTCGGACAACCGGTTTATGCGGCAGGTGTTGTTACCCCTCTCGAATCAGTCAAATGTACCTTACAGCAATGTCGCCTGCAGTGAAGATTTTCTGCGCACGTCGCGCTTGCTCTACACCGCGGCCCTAAACCTGCCTCCGGAGGATTTTGATGATCCGGGGGGATACTATGTGGCCTTTGAACGGTGCTGCAGGAACTACCTGATTGATAATATATACAGCGACATTCCTGGTATGGGAATCTCGGCCGGCCAGACTTTCTATCTTGAGTTTCCCCCGGTAGCAAAAAATGGACAGCCCTTTGTAAATTCCACCCCACGTCTGTTTCCGCCCTTGCGCGACTACGGGTGCGTCGACAAATTCTATTATGTCGACTTCTCCGGGGTAGATGACGACGGAGATTCCCTGGTATATTCCATGGTTACTCCCTATTCAACTTTCAATACTTTTGATCCGTTGCCTGATCCGCCGAATCCGGGTCCGTATCCCGAAGTTCAGTGGAAAAATGGTTTCAATCTGACCAACATTATGCAAGGGGACCCTGATCTTCAGATTAGTAAAAAAGGTCTTCTAACGGTCACTCCAAAGAAAACAGGTCTTTTTGTTTTTGCTGTACAGTGTGAAGAATTTCGTGATGGCATAAAGATTGGCGAGATGCGGCGTGATTTCCAGATGCTCGTCGTGGATGGCTGTGTGAATAATGCACCATCCATACTTGCCAGGGAAGTGGGCAGCCAGGAGGTGTACAGGGAAGGTGATATCATCGACTTCGACTACACAGATGATGACAAATGTGTGGAATTTGAAGTGCGTGATATTCCTGTGAGCGGCGAGCTCGTCGAGAACGTCAGCATTCGCGCAATTCCAATCAATTTCGACGCGAACCTGGAAGACATAGTTATTGATTTCAGTGAGAATGTTCCGCTGCGCGGGGCAAATGATGTAGCCAGATTTACGGTTTGCTTTCCCGATTGTCCCTATGTGCCAAACCAGCCATATGAAATCGGTATCATTGCGATGGACGATGCCTGTCCGCAACCCGAACTGGATACAGTGATCGTCCGCCTGAATGTACGTCCGCCTCCAAATAACCGGCCATTCTTTGAAAATCTTCCGGCTGTATATTCCATTGAAGTGAATGAGGAATCGGGCGGATCGCTTGATCAGCTAATTGTCGGGGGGGATATTGATCTGGATGCCCTTACAATGGCTGTTGTCCCATTCAATTTCCGGCTTGAAGAATATGGAATGTCATTCATACAGGAAAAGAATGAAGCAGGACGTACAGAGGTCCGTTTTTTATGGGATTATGATTGTGCGAAAACAAGTTTCGCGGAGCGGTCGGAATTTACCATACAGCTGCAGCTGGATGATGAAGATCAATGTATGATCAGCGACCCGACAAGGCTCACTCTCCGGTTGAAAGTCAATCTTCCGCCAAATACATCTCCTGAGATTTATACCAACCGAACAGGAAGGGATGAACCGGAGGCTGTATTCAGGTTGTCACTGGGTGAGGAGATTAATTTTAATGTTCTCGGTATTGATGAAGATAATGATGAGGTGACCATTACAGGAAGAGGTCTGAATTTTAATTTCGGCGATTACGATATTTCCTTTGCGGGGGCTACGGGGCGCGGACTGGATAATCCATCTGCTCCATTTCGAATGGCCATTCCTTGTGACTACCCGCTGGAACAGCGTGATACATTGAACATGGCCTTTTTCATTGAGGATTTTGATAAATGCCAAGTTACGAACCGGGATACTCTAAGGGTGGATCTCATCTTGGAACCGCCAGCTGCCACACCTCTTGTGCTTACCGCGAGAAGTCTTACCCAAACCCAAATTGTAAATGCCCGCCTCGAGGCTGAAATTGGTGAAGAGATCAGAATACGAATCCAGGGAATTGATTTCGATAATGATGAAATGCACCTCGAATTGATTCAGTCAGACCCGCGGCTGGTCGGCAGATTTACATTTGAAAGTGTTCGCGGCAGGGAGCGAATACAATCGGAACTCATCTGGCTGCCTGAATGTGATGTATTCACGATAGGGGAGGAAGAAGATCTGTATTCCTTTACCTTCCGGTTGACGGATGACAACTGTTATGAACGTGGTGAAGAAATCCTGACGCTGGAATTATCGATTGCTGATATTGTTTCCCCGGATTCGGAATTTATTCCGCCAAATATCTTCACTCCCAATGACGATGAATATAATCAATATTTTGCCCTGGATGGTTTCACCGACGATAATCGGCCAATTGTAACAGGACTACCCCTGGATAATTGCGAACGAAAATTTGAAGAGGTGATCATCTATAATCGATGGGGAGAATCGGTCTTTCGGTCACCCGACCGGTATTTCAGATGGTATGGCGAGGGCGTTCCTGCCGGAATATACTATTATGTCGTTCGCCTGACCGACAAGGAATTTAAGGGAGCTGTAACCGTACGTTATTAGAAAGTGACCGGTTTGAGTTTGGAGGCCTTGATATAAACAGGCCTGTTATCCCAGGATGTTTTGATCCAGACGTCTTTTTTTCCATTGATTTCCAGCCGGTGTCCTTTCCCGATCACCTCAACCACGTCGGCACCAGCGGAAGGTCCTTCCATGAGGTAGGCGGTTGAGTCATTTACGATACCTTTATCATAAGACAGGCCGAAATTCAGCAGGTAAAACAGCACGGCAAGTACGGCAAGCATAAAGAAAGCGGGCACTTTCCCGCTTTGATTTAGCCGGAAGCGTTCCCGGTATACCAGGGCAAGCATCAGAATGGCCAGTGCCATGAGCGCACCGATCATGTACGGATAATAACGATAGAAAAAGGTATAGATGATGTCCTGATCGTTAACACTGTAGCCTCGAAGATTACGGGCCTGGGCAAGTTCATCCATCTTTGCGAGAACAGCCTGGTCTGCCGTTTTCAGGTAGTAAAGGTTCAGGTAATACAGGGCTTCGCTGTACTGATTGAGACCTTCCTTGATATAGGCCATCTTCATCAGCATGGCCGGTGAATACTGTTTGTTGGCGGTCAGGATTTCATCGTATATTCCAAATGATTCGGTGTACTTACCCGCAGTGAACAGCGAGTCTGCCCGGCTGAGTAATGCCGGCTGACCCAGTACTGTTTCTGCAGACAGCAACCAGGTAAAAAGGAATGCAAGAAGAATTAACCGTTTCATCCGACCACAATTATAAAGAATTTATCGGAAGACATCTGTGTATGTTTGATTGTGAAGGATCATCTGAAGATAATTCAGTAAAAATTTTGATCGAATTGGAAATTGGGTCTTAAGTATTTGTCTGATGCTAAAGAATTCTGCCCTGTGAAAAAATTTGTTCAGGTAACCTTTGCATTTTACGGGGGAGGTCTTACTTTTGCAACTCCATTTACAAAACGAACGATTTAAAGTTCGTTTTTTTAATAGGATTCCGTAGCTCAGTTGGTAGAGCATCTCCCTTTTAAGGAGAGGGTCCTGGGTTCGAGCCCCAGCGGGATCACATCAAAAAAGCCCGTCGCGAAGCGATGGGCTTTTTTAGTTTGGAAAGTGTAGAGTGAGTGTGTTATGAAACACAACTTTAATTTCATCCTTGACGGCTTACTTGCCTGAGTGATAATATAGCTGGACAGGCCGGAATCTCATCCTACATTTTAAGGCAATTATATTGCGTTTTAAAATATTTGCACTGAATACTACAGACTCTTTACCCACTGCTCCACTGCTCCACTGTCCACTAGTTTCAGGCTTCCTCCTTCTTCTTCGTCATCATTTTCTCCACCAGGTCCGGTATTTTTTCAAACGCGGCTGATATTCCCTTGCTGGATTTGTTTACGCCCAGGAAGGAAATTTCGTCATTCTTGGTAACCAGAAATCCGATGGGTTCAATGCCCATGCCTGCACCGGCGCCGCCGCCTTCACCCTGTCCGTTTTTCGGGGCATTTCCGCCGCCTCCGCCGCTTCCAAATCCAATGCCGATCCGGATAACAGGTACGCAATCAAACTCACCCAACTTAAAGGGTTTGCCGATCACTGTTTCAGAACGGGCTTCCGACTCGATGAACTTTGTGATCTTATCAAGTAATTCCGTGAATTGCATTTCCATGACTTTTGAGTTTTATGTTGAACATTTAATTTATGATTACACATTCAGATATGCCCTGCCCAGACGGAACAGGTTATTGGATGCATACAATTGTAATTGAAACTCGCCGGTGAAATTCACCGACAGATTATTCCGGTAACTTGTAATTGCCTGAAAAACAGGAACCAGCATGGCATTCCGTACATAATCGCCGGAATCGATCGTGCAATAAAATTCCCTAATCCGGAACGACCTGATCAGGGACAGCATCCGTGGGAACGTCATGCGTGATTTTTTCTTTTCCTTCTTTCCAGGTGTATCCTTTGCGGGCTTTGGAGATTTCTTCCTCTTCTCCGATAAACGAAATGGATGAATCACCTTTTTGTAAAATGGCAGCATAAGAATGAAAACAAGCTCACTTTCTTCGTGATCCATCTGAAACGCACCAATCCCGCTGACCTTCACAAGGTAGGTCTCGTGAACAGTGTCTATTTGAATCACGATCGGAACAAATAAGATTCCGAGGATGATAAGCAGCAATATCGTAATGACGATCAGCATGCTCCTGATATGTTATACGATTTTAGGAAGGAGACAGTTTATTAACAATGACCTGAATCTCTCCCTGAGGTGATTGTACTCAGCCAACGAGCTGAAAAGAGAATGTTTCAAAAAAAAAATTGAAAGTCTGTCCCCCCTGATGATAACAGCAACGTCTTTGCATTGAAAGTTTATAACAACACAAAAATTTATCATCATGAAAAAATTTATTGTTCTCTATCATGCACCGGCGCAAGCCCTGCAGCAATCAGCACAGTCGACACCTGAACAGCGGGAAGCGAGCATGCAGATGTGGTTCGACTGGAAAGCGAAACACGATGAAGCCATCGTAGATTTTGGCGCACCACTGGGAAACGGAAGCGCGGTTACACAAGATCTGAAATCCCGGCTTTCTGAAAAGGAAGTATGCGGATTTTCGGTACTTCAAGGTCAGAACCAGCAGGAAATTCTGCAACTCTTCAGTGATCATCCTCATCTGAACTGGCATCCCAATGCTACGGTAGAGGTCCACGAAGTGCTGGAAATCTAGCAGAAAACCTGAAATGTAACTATATTAAATAACGACAACTCATAATCTAAAACAACAATCAACATGAAAGACTATATGATGATTTTCCTCGGTGCCGATTACGGCGAACTCGGACTTTCCCCAGAACAAATTCAGCAGCGGATGGGTAAATGGTGGGGCTGGCATGAAAAAATGGAAAAAGCCGGAATTGTGAAGGAGGGCAACGCGCTGCACCCTGAAGTAAAACGAATCTCCGGTCCGAACCGCACAGTTACAGACCTGGCGGCTACTGAAGTGAAGGAACTCGTTGGAGGTTACTACGTAATCCATGTGGAAAACGCAGAAGCCGCGGCGAAGGTGGCTGAAGATTTTCCGGATTACGATATCGGCGGAACCGTAGAGATCCGTGAGGTGATGGTCTTCGACCAGCAATGAGCAACAACCAACAGCTCGACCATCTTTTCCGTCATCAATACGGAAAGATGGTTTCTTTGCTTGCAAAAATATTCGGACTCGAACATTTGGATACCATCGAGGACGCAGTACAGGATACGTTCATTACGGCATTCCGTTCCTGGCCCAATCAATATCCCGACAATCCCGAAGGATGGCTGTATAAAGCGGCGAAAAACCGTATGTTGGATATACTGCGTAAGCGCGCTTCAGAACAGAAGCGGTTTCCAAAAGTGATTCCTGATTTTGAAAATCAGTCGGAAACCGATCTGATCCTGGAAAACGAGGTTAGCGACAGCCAGCTCAGAATGATATTTACCGCCTGCAACCCCCGGTTAGATACACGGGATCAGCTCGCCTTTTCGCTAAAAACCATCTCGGGTTTCAGTGAGAAAGAGATTGCCTCTGCATTGCTGCTGAAGCAGGAAACAGTAAAAAAGCGGCTTCAACGTGCCCGCAAGACGATCCAGGCTGAGCAGATTGCGTTCGAGATCCCGGAGGGATCTTCATTGCCTCATCGGCTGGATCGGGTACATGATGTGATCTATCTGATATTCAACGAGGGATTTCATAGCGGCAAAAAGGAGCTCCTGATTCGGGAGGAACTATGCGGGGAAGCGCTCAGGCTCAGTAAAATGCTTCTAACGAATTCCTACACATCGACGGCGGCATCCCACGCGTTGTTTGCACTTTTGTGTTTTCATTCTGCCCGCCTTCGCAGTAAAACCAATGCAGACCATGAAGTGATAAGCCTGAGGGAACAGGACCGTACAGCATGGTACAGACCATTGATTGAACTTGGGCACTCGGCGATGAATAAGGCAGTCGAGACCGAAGAACTTTCCCGATTTCACTATGAAGCGGCTATCGCATCGGAACATTTGAAGGCACCGACATATGAGGAGACCGACTGGTCCCGGTTACTGATGTGGTATGAACGGCTGGATGCGGTTTATTCATCACCTTTGAATCACCTCAATATGGCGATCATTCATATTCAGCTGGAACAATTCACCGAAGCCATGAATATTCTCCAAAAGATTGAGCCCGAAGAGCTGGAACAGCGACGGTATCTGTATCATGGCTTACTGGCAGAATATTATTTCCGTCAGGGTATATATGAAAAGGCCCGCTCACAAATTGATATCGCGATCGAAAAGGTGAATAATAATTCAGAGAAGAACTTCCTCACGAAAAAGCGGGATAAAATCCTGGCGGCCATTCAGCAGGCCTGAATTGATTACTCTTCAACCTGATTTTTGTATCTTATGATACAAACCCTTGAAATCATGAACCAATCCCTGCTAAAGTCAGCCGCCATTATTCTGATACTCCTTGCACTGGCCATGTTCTATTTGTCCTATTCAGTTGGCGCCTATCCTCCCGGGATTACCGGGATCGGTTTTGTGGTGATTGCTGTCGTTTTTTTGCGGTTGAGGAGCTGATAAAAGAACGGGTAAACGGAAGTTACCAAGTATTCAGCGATCGTATACATATGCGGATCGATTAGCATTAATATGTATACCTATTCCCAACAAACTGGCGTAAAGTCTTCACAGCCCGTTATCACACTGGATAATACTTCAATTAAATGGCCCGAGGTTCTCAGTCTGGGTGCCCTCAATGCCGCGATTGCTATCTCATGGATCGCCTATCTTGAATATCAGCCTGTTTTACTGCAGCGTTTCGGGCTGACCGGATTGTCCACCCTTCTTGTTTTTGTAAAGGCGCTTGTACTTATCCTGGTGCCCGTTGTGGCAGGATGGATTGCTGACCGAAATCTCGCCCGAAGAAGTAAGTATTTCATGACCTATATGATCGGCATCAGTGCAACGGCAATGATTTTCATGATCGTTGCAAGCATTATCAGCCTGGGTCCTGAGCATGGTATCGCGGCCATATTGCCAGTGATGGTAGTTCTGTGGCTGATCGGCATGGCAGTATTTATAGCACCTGCCTATTCGATGCTTGTTAGTTTCGCGAACAAGAAAAACCTGCCCATCGCGATGGGTGTGGTTATTCTGATCACCGACCTGATCTATTCGCTGGAGCCCCTGGTTATTTCACTGATTCAGTTTTTTGGGGAAACACTTACATTCGTTGTCGGGGGCATACTGGTACTGGGAACCGGTTATCTTTTTTACCGTCTTACCACTGATGAAGTATACGAACGTGTTCAGCAAAGTGCAAATCCCGGATCAGTAAAAACAAGTGTTTCAACCATTCTTAAAATTGGTTTAATGCTCGGCGTTGGAAGAGCATTTCTGGTAGAATATATACCGGTCAATTCACCCCTTAAAATATTTAATGGAGATCAGTTTTCGTTCATGGCACTCGGCCTTGCAGCATTGATTGCATTTGTAAGCAGCCGTTATGTAATTCGGACGGGTATAAGAAGTGTACTTCAATATACCATAGGTATGATGATCATTGGAATTCTCATCATTTTAATGGCAGGGAATAATTCAGTTCTCTTTGTTGCAGGCAGTCTTTTGCTGGCAACCGGATTCGGACTAGCCAATGTTTCCGGACTTCCATATGTCTTTGGCAGGATCGCTCCCAGGCATATTACCATTGGAATCGGCGCGTTTTTAGGAGCTTCGGCTATTGCTGAGGGAATCTTTGAAATTTGGTACGCACTGTAAGTGCTGCGGGTTTCATGTAAAGGAAAATTTCACGTCCTTAGTGTTTCTTATGCGTGAAATTTTAATTCTTCTTACTACCGCGATTGTGTTGAATGCCTGTTCCGGAAGCGATACGGCACAAACAGAACTTTCTCCTGATGTCGAAAACTTTGTAGTTTCCGACTCTCCCAGTGAGGCTCCCAACCTGTTTACTGATATCAGCGGTAATACGTTTCTATCCTGGACAACCACCCGTGGTGAAATTGCACAACTTCGGTATACACGTTACCTGGGCAACAAGCAATGGTCGGAAATACAGACTATTGCCGAAGGTGCTGACTGGTTTGTGAACTGGGCTGATTTTCCTTCCCTGGTTACGAGCCAGGGTGAGATTATTTTCGCGCATTATCTTCAGAAGACTGATCCGGGAACATATAATTACGATATATACCTGCGCAGATCGGCTGACGGTGGTATCAGCTGGAGCACCCCGTTCACGCTGAACGAAGATGGCGTCCCTGCAGAACACGGATTTGTTTCGATGGTACCCTCCGGTACTGATGTGTTCATCTCCTGGCTTGATGGACGAAATACTACAGGTTCCCACGGTGAAGGAGCAATGACACTCCGTGCAGCCATCCTGGGAAGTGATGGTACCAGAAAGGGCGAATGGGAATTGGATAATCGTGTTTGTGATTGCTGCCAGACGGCCGCTGCCATTACTGCCCGTGGTCCGGTAGTGGTCTATCGTGACCGTTCAGAAAATGAATTTCGTGACATGGCTATCGTTCGGTTTGTTAATAACAAATGGACAGATCCGGTTTTGATTTATCGTGACGGGTGGATGGTTGAGGGGTGTCCCGTAAATGGTCCGCAGATCAGTGCGCTTGAAAATACAGTGGCAATTGCCTGGTTCACCGCGGCCAATGACAAGCCTGAAGTGAAGCTTATTTTTTCGAACGATGGAGGTCAATCCTTTAATGCCCCCGTTCGAATCAATGAAAATTCTCCGATAGGGCGGGTTGATATTGAACTGATCGATTCTACCCGTGCCTTCGTAACCTGGATGGAAGGCGCGGCCATCAGGGGAGCCATAGTAACCGCTGATGGCTATGTGCAATCCCGCTATCTGATTGCTTCTTCTTCAGAATCACGAAGCAGTGGCTTCCCGCGCATTACCCGCCGAGCTGAAGAGATCATTATCGCCTGGACGGATCCGGATGACAACGTGATCAGAAGTGCGTTCATCCCTCTTTAAGGCGTTTCGTCGTTATTTTTTTAATTCTTGCGTCCGGTATGGTAGGAAAATCACCTGTCAGACGGTTTCATTATCAAACAGATTAAAAATTAAAATCAAAATGATAGTGAAGATGAGAAATATTGTAATGACACTGTTGGTAATCGCGATGCTGGTTTCTGCATGTGATGGAAATAACGATCCTGCACTGCCCTTCGCACAACTTGATCTTCAGATGAAGGCTGTTGCAGCGAATGGAAAGGTTAACGCTTCTGGCAGGGCAGCGGATGAGATTACCTTCAATGAGATTCTTATTGGCGTAACTGAAATTGAATTTGAACTGGTCGACAGTGACTGGGATGATGACGATGACAGTGATGATGATGATGACAGTGATGATGATTCAGATGATGACAACTCTTCCAACGATGATTCTGACGATAACGACGATGATTCCGATGATTATGAGGATGAAATAGAGTTTGAGGGAGCGTTTATTGTGGATCTGATCAATGGAACCAGTACTCCTGATTTTGGAGTGGCGGATGTAATTCCGGGCCGTTATGAAGAAATCGAAATGGAGGTTGCTCCGATTATGGAAGGTAACAGATCGGTATTTATTGCACTTACCTATAAAGACGCGAATGATGAGCAGTGGGATGTCGAATTTTCTACAGGAGCGTCTTTTGAAATTGAATTTGAAGATGAGGACGGACTTCAGCTGGACGGAAATTCATTGAACAGCGTGCTGGTATTATTTGATCTGGATCAATTGTTCGAAGGGGTGGATTTTTCCCAGGCGATCAAAGATGAAGATGGAGTAATTCGCATCAATGAAAATTCAAATACAGCCCTGGCTGTCCAGATACGCAATAATTTTGTTAAATCATTTGATTGCAATGACTGAGACGTTGGATTGAGCGTGGAGATAAGCCCGGCCATATGGCCGGGCTTTTTTTATGGCCCGCGTGACGATTTACCCCTTTTTGGGGATTGTAAATTATCAGTTTGTCGAGTAATATGCCTGCTTCATCGAGAATCTTTAAAATAGTATACCTTTCAGGCTTGCACCTGACGTTCTTAAAGTATGGCAAAGGCATATCATTTCAATTGCAGGCAATGTTCGTTTTCATATACTGGCCCTCTTGGTCATAAGCATGCATCACGGGACCAGGTCATTTCAGTGATTTGTCCGTCATGCCAGGTAGTCGAAGCCCGCAGGCTTAACTGGACGCAGATCCCCCCTGAGGCAAAGTATATCTCCGATAACCTGGAGGAGATTGTCATGAATCCTGAAATTTCCCAACTACAAAAGACAGAGCATCACAAAATGGAGAGTATGATCCGGGCGGTTGATAAAAATATTGAATGGCACGATTATTCACTCTATGCTGAGGATGTATTTAAGTGCTGGTCCTGTGAAGAAGAAATGTTTGTTTGGGATACCGCTGTATGCCCCTGCTGTGGCGATAAACTTCAGCGGGAGTTTGGTATAGATATGGATTAAGGTTTTGGGGGAAAAGTATTATTTTTTGTGTAAATGATTATATATTGAATTCTTAATTTTTCAATATTACGTCTATGAGGGCTTTTACAACTTTCTTCCTCGCCCTTTTGCTTGCTGCCTGCTCCACATCTGAAAATAAACCCGCATTGTATGTAAATACTACCATACTTCCGGGTAATGATTTCTATCACTTTGTAAATGGCAACTGGCAAGTTGATTCCTCTAAGGAGGTAGAAACTGTTAACCTTGAAATGCGGCACCGACTTCAGAAGGAATTGCTGGAGCTGTTGAAGGAGAATCACGAAACTGAGATGTATTCTAAAATCTACGATTTTTATCACAGCCTGGCCGATCCGATTAATGATAACGATGAAGGGGCATCATTGACAGCAGAGCTGGCCTTATTGGACAGCTTTCAATTGGAAAAGGATGTAATCCCCATGATGGCAGCTATGTTCAGGCGGGGTTATGGCGGACCCATTTCAGGAGAATTCTACGCAAGGTATGATCAGTCATATGTTTTACAACTCAAGCCTGGAAGTGTTCAGTTTGATCCTGTATCTCGTTCCGGTCCGAATTACAATATCTTTCTAAATGAGATAACCGAAGAGGTTCAGAAATTATTGGGCAGCAGTTGGACAGAAAAGGAATCGGGAGAAGTTGCTTCGATCTATCATAAGATTAATAAGATTGAACAGCAATACGGTAAGCCTTATAAACGTGCAGACAGTGCCTTTTATCACCAAATTCCTCATATCGGTGCGTTGCTCGGAGAACTCGGTTTGACCGACCATGAATACATTGAGCTGCCTGCCAATCCGCTGTCCTTTCAGATGGATAGCCTGATCGCCGAATATCCTCTATCGTCATGGAAAATTTTTTACACCTATACAATCATTAAGGAGAACGATAGACTGTTTCGGGTCTCGGATCAATATGCATTTGAGATTTTAATGAAATACTGCAATGATGCATTGATCAGGCTCCACAAGCAATATCACTATGATTCCAAAAAGGAGGCGGGAATCAAAGTTATGGCCGAAAATATACGCCGTGCGATGATAAGTAATTTAAGGCAGGCAGATTGGCTCGACGATCCAACAAGAGATCGATTATCCGTTTTATTCGATACTACACGAATTGAGGTTTCGTATCCTTCATTTTACGAAGACTATTCGTCACTTGTTATAAAAAAGAGCGATCCGGTAGGTAATTACCGAAGGGCCCGGGAATTTCAGATTTCGAAGGATATCGGATATCTGGGCGCGGGGAAAATTCCACCGGGAAAATGGCGGATTAATACCCTAGATGATAGTCCGACGAGCATCAAGAGCATGAATACAGTCTATCTTCCAATTGCTTTCAATCAGTACCCGCTCTACAGCCAGTCCTTTGATGAAGCCTATAATTACGGCGGACTGGGATTTTACATTGGTCATGAGATGGCGCATCTGGTGGATTTCAATTCCGAAAAAATACAGGATGTTAAGTTCTTTAATGAACTGGAGCAGAAACTAATTTCACAATATGGGAGCTATCTGACGACGGCCGGAGATACGTTGAACGGCCGGCAAACCATCAATGAAAATTTCTCCGACATTATGGGTCTTAGCGCTGCCTATAAAGCGTTTTCTGAATTGCCATCTTTCAATGATAGAAGAGACGGATATACCGGGGCTCAGCGATTTTTCATGGCATTTGCGAATTCGCAACGTGAATACCGAAATGATGTAAAATCCAGGGAATTCATCTCAAAATTCGAGCATTCCCTTTATTACCTTCGTGTAAACGGGGCGGTTAGAAATCTGGATGCTTTTTATGAGGCATTCGACGTGACCGAACAGGACTCCCTGTACCTGGTGCCGGATGCACGAATTCGGATTTGGTGATGGTATGTTCTCTGAATTTCGTAATTTCCATATCTAATTATTGAAGTATGAAGATTACCCCTGTCCTTATAATTTTTACTTTGTGCATTGCTACCGTGTCGGCACAAAATACCGATCGCATTAAACCCGGTGTACTTTATAAATCGGGTGAAACCATCAATTCACCCAAATATGGATTTACGGCCACCATACCTCAGGAATGGTCGGGTTTCCTGCCGCAGGGTACTGAAGTATTCGCGTTGGCGAAGAACGACGGCACGAGCGGTGAAGTTGTGCTTCTGGCCCGGGAGAACAGTAACCTTGAAACCCTCGAGGCAGCATGGGAACAGGGTGGTAATCTTACCGATGGCATCAGGATCAAAGCTGCTGATGTTCAAAAGGAGGGTGATATGATCTTTTCGGAAGTGACAGCGGAAGGTGAGAATATTAATAAATCCTACCGTGGATTTATCATTGGAAAATGCGGGGGATTCGGTCCGTGCGTTTCCCTTTTCATGATTACGCCTTCCCAGTTTTTTGAAGGGATCCGGGATGAGATGCTTTCGCTGATGCGATCGGGTCAGTTCTCGGAGCCGGGAGAAGCCAATATATATTCGGATTTTGACTGGCAGCGATTTCTGGCGAACAAAACGCTCGTAGCCTTTGAACTGATGGAGTTTTCCAAGAAACAGAATACGATCGACTTGTGTGTAAACGGAACTTTCCGATCGCAGGTAAAACAATCGGGGTGGTTCAAGCAGAATGGCAGTGACTACAAAGGCAAAAATGGAGGTACCTGGTCTGTCCGGGGAAAAGGTCCGCAAACGATTCTCAGGCTGGAATTCAACGACAAAAAACTATTGCCTCTGGAGATTGTCCTGCGCATCGAAGAGGAAAAAATCTATGCAAATGATGAGCGCTACTATGCTGGCTATTCCTTGCGCTGCAACTAATTTACCTGTATGGAAAATCACCCAATTTGGGTGATGTAAAGGGGTAAATATCTCTCTATATTGTTACATGCATTGGTGGAATCTCATCGGATTGAATGAATTGCTGCTCTTAGCCGTCCTGGCAGGGGTCATATTGGTTGCCATTCGCCATTTTGGCAGCAAAGAAAATACTACCCACTGATTGCCATTAACCACGGAAATAATCCTGCAGACCCCTTAATAATTGAGCCGATAAGCAACAACCTTGTTTTTGAAAAACGTTGGGACCAGAATAACATTCTGATCCGGAATGAATCCGATATCAGCCGTGTTAGCCTGCTGGGCTTTGGTATCCAGCAATAAATATTCGTGACCGTCTTTAATGAGGTAGATTTCACCCTGCCATCGGCTCGCTATATACGTGTTGGCATCCAGTACAATCAAGCCATCGCCACCTGTAACACCATCGTTGATCATAACGGGAGCTTCCTGAGCATATCTTCTCAATCCTTCGGCATCAAGGCCGATCAAAACACCATTTGTATCGATCGCTAGTCCGTTGATGCTTTCGAGCCCTTCAAGAACAGTGTCAACCATCCCATTTTCAAGCGAGTGTACTTTCCCGGTACTCATGTCTGAGAAATATATGATACCATTATGGGTGGTTACATCATTCAGGAATTCAGCACCTTCCACAGCATAGGTATTTACAATTTTCCCGCTGGCAAGTTCTATTTCTACAAGCGCATCGATATCGGTAACGTATAGTCTATTGCCCGTAATTGCCATTCCTTTGGGTGCATTAAGGCCTTTTACCCATTCCAATTCGATTATATCACCTGATTTCGACAATTTGGTTATAAACCCGATTCCGTCTTTTTCAGTAGGATTCCCGGAGATGTTGCTGGCATAAAGGATTTCGCTGCCCGGATCGAACAGAACAGATTCAACGGTAGTGAGTACAGTATCCGTTTCCCAAACCATTGTGAGGGAAGGTGAGAGGGGAACATCAATTTCCGATGTTATTTCTTCTGAATTATTAATTTCTTCCTGGTTTTCCTGTTTATCCGGGTTTCCGCAACCGGTAATGAACGCGATGAATATGCAAAATGTTAGTATGCCCTTTGTCATAATACTTTTAAGTAAAAATGGAACTGTTCACCGAAATTAACACATCAAATCATAACATGTTAGGTTGAGGTATCTAATTGTTGAATATTCTCTTCCAGCCGGTTGAGCAACTTCTTGAATGTGATCCTGTTCATCCATTTGGTAAGCCAGTGGCAAAGCGGGGTTAAGATGGCAATAACAACAAAAAAGATCACCCACTCATGCCATTCATTAAAGAAGGGATCAATATCAGGATCTGCATTCACACCTATTATGAAACCCGCCGAGGCCGAGAGCGGATACATTGTAAGGCCTATCATCTCTTCATAATGTATAACCCGGCGGATTCTTGCCGAGAATCGTGTCATAACATCCCTGGGGTTGGCAGTGATATCGATATCTTTTTTCAGTTCTTTATGTTCCTTATAGAAGAAAAATACACCGGCAAGCATGGCCAGTTCTACCACAGTCAGCAAAATGATTACGGCAAAATCGTCTGAAAGTATGATGAATGGAATCAGCAGCGCAAATGAGAAAACAGAGAACCACATTTTGTATAATACCGATTTGCGTAATTTATCCATAACGCCTCCGGATTTCCGTTTGATTGCTTCGTGAACGATTTCCCGGCTGATGATATCTTCAGTTCCGTGTCGCTCCTTGGCCGTTTCCCAAAGTAATTTCAGATCAGACATTTGAGAGTTGTTTTTCAAGTTGTTGCCTGATCCGGTGCAGTTTTACAGCGACGTGATTCTTGCTGATACCCAGGATTTCTGTTATTTCATCGTTGGAGTAATCCTCGAGATGCAAACTGATCAGTGTTTTATCGATATCTCCCAACTTCTTTATGGCGTTCCAAAGGAGATCTGATTTGTCACTTGGTTCAGGATAAAGGACAGATTGTTCATGAGATTCATTCATGGGTTCTTTTTTTAAACGACTGTTCTTGCGTTTGTGAGTCAGCACAGTATTCAGCGACAGACGGTACAGCCAGGTCGAGAATTTCGAATTCCCCTTAAACCTGTCGATTGATTTCCAGGCCTGATACAGGATTTCCTGGTGCAGGTCTGCCTGATCTTCAGGATTATCCGCGTACAGATACAGGATCTTGCGGATAATCCCGGAGTGTTGCTGAATCATTAAAAGAAACTGTGCTTCTTCCAATGTTTATTCGGTGATTGGGGTGACAGTATAACCTGCTTTCCGCAATAATTTGATCACGCCTTCCTCACCTCCAAGGTGGCCGGCACCTACGGCAAAGAATGTGCTTTTCTCTGAAGCAATCGCCGGGATACGATCGATCCAACGCTTGTTGCGATTGACCAGCATGATCTCATTGAAGTCCTCCATGCCCGATTCAGCGACTTGTTCATTCATGAATTCGAGCAATAATTCGGGGTCCTGTTTTTTGTAAGCAGCTACCATTTGTCCGAAATCCGCTTTCATATCATCGATATCAACGATGTATTCCATCAGCATATCTGCCATCTCATCCTGTGAAAATGAATCAATGGCGTCCATTTGCTCTTCTACCGTTTCCAATCCGATTACTTCCTGTTCGTTCTCTTTTGCGAGGCCAACAAGTGTCTGCTCATAGGAAGCCGGGGGGCATTCGAGCACCACGGGCATGATCATGCTCATCAGCATGAATGGTTTGATCTTTACCAGGTTGTCTGCCGGCATACCCATCCGTTCGGTAAAGAAAGATTTAAAGGCAATCATTTCCTCCTCTGTAAGCATATCGGCTAATGACTGATCGTCTTCAAGCATAATATACTTCTGGATATCTGCATACATGTTCGGGTCGTCGAAATCGAGCTCAAGGACCAGCTGTTCTGATGTGGCCAGGGATTGCTTTACCGTTTCCGGAAGGTAGAAATCATCCTGACAAAGCAGGTGTATGGTGCCGAAAAGGTAGGAATCCTTGATGTCCTTGCCTGTGATTTTCCATAAAAGTGATGTTTCCTGTGCGTGAAGGACGCTTCCGGCAAATGCCAGCAATATGCTGAATATTATTCTTCGTTTCATAAGGGTAGTTTTTTCTGATTAGTATCGAATGGGTTTCTGAAATTACAATTTCCCCAATTTTTTTTACCTGCCCACATTTATATGTGGTTGAAAGCCGGATATGGCATTTCTAACTTGAGTCCCATCTATCGACAATTCTTTTGATAACCAAAACAAGAAAACCATGAAAAGGATTATACTACTTACAATCGTGTTGGCACCAATACTGGCATTTTCGCAATTCCGTATCGGAGCGCGCCTGGGACCCAGCCTTGCCAACTTCACAGGAAGTGAAGTAAAAGAGTGGGGTGAGGCCAATGTAGACCCTACAGCCCAGATCAAATTTCACCTGGGTCTCTATCTGGATTATTATCTCCTTGATAATCTCAGCATTCAGCCCGGTATATTCTATTCTGCCAAGGGACCGAAGTATGAGGGACAAACTGAAATCTATGACTTTCAGACGAATGAGATCATGATGGCAGATATTACCTATAAAAAGAAGCTGGGCTATATCGACATACCCGTGTTAGTCCACTTTCACATCAATGGATCGATCTCCGTATTTGCCGGACCGCAATTCTCTTTCCTGCTGAGCGCCAAGGTTAAGAATGATGCCACGCAGGAAGTTCTTGATGCCCTCGGACTGGAGGAAGATGAGGATGTAAAGGATTTCTATCGTGGGTTCGATCTGGCACTTCCGATTGGAGTGGCCTATGAACTGGCCAATGGCATAAATCTCCAACTGGGCTATGATATAGGACTTATCGACATCGCCAAAGGATATGATTACGACGGTGGAGATGGAAATGACAAGTATTACAAGGTGAAAAATGGTGTTCTTAAGCTTTCCGTGGGATATGTGATTAAGGATAACAGGGACGACTGATCACTATATCGATTGGGCGAATTTTTGCTCGAATATCCGCCAAATCACCCAGCCATTGTTCATAATTAAACCCGAACACCATGAAAAAGATTTATCTTATCCTGCCAGCCATGGCATTGATCACGCTATTCACAATTGAAGCATGTAACGAAGACGATACACTCAACCTGACGCTGTTCGCCTTTGAATGGCAAACAGAGCAGGCTGGAGTAAATCTCAATGACCTTCAAAGCCAGCTGTGGAATCCATCTTCAACCATTACTTCCGGAGCACTGGAATTTAATAATGTATCCCCCGATCCAACCATTACCCTCAACAATGCGAACAACATTAATGTCTATGGAGCACCCCCGGGTAACATAGATATTTATATCACACGGGACCCGCAGCCAGCCGAGCAGAATGCACGCGCATTTCGGCTGTACCTTGTCGATGATTTGGAAGAAGGCAGGACTTACAGCAGCAAAGACAGTCCGCAAAACTATGCCGAAATGGTATTTGGCACGCAGATAGGCAGTGGCAATACTGTATTTTCAACACGGCCTGGCGGTGATACCTATTTTGAGTTAAAGATCACGCGGCTCAATACTGATACTCGCCGGATAGCGGGAGAATTCATTTTCGCATTGCGAAATGAGGATGATCCGAATTCGTCAAATTCAGTCATAGGCTTCAACGGGTCTTTCGACTGGATTTATTAGGCTATTCTTCAATTTGGTTTAGTTAGGAAGCCGGCGCATATGTGCCGGCTTTTTTATGTTGATGATTATCATTCCCAATTAAGGGGTGATTTCACTATATTGCTGCCTTCATCATCAGAAACAACATGATACCCGTAAAACGCACATTACTCACAGGCAGCCTGGTGTTCACATTGCTGATTGGCATTGTTGGATGTACAGGAGATTCGGCTCAGTCAGACACTGAAAAAAGTGCCAGAACCCAAAAGATAGATTCCCTGATCACAGTTATGACCCTTGAGGAAAAAGCAGGTCAGTTAAACCTCTATGTAGGGGATATGTTCAATACGGGGCCGACCCGCCGTACTGTGGAATCCGAGAGATTTGACAGCCTGGTTCGAAATGGAAGCATTACAGGTCTTTTTAATATTCACGGTGCCGCGTATACCGCAAGACTACAGCGCATCGCTGTTGAGGAATCACGACTGGGCATTCCGCTCGTTTTCGGTGCCGATGTGATTCATGGTTTCCAAACGGTGTTCCCTATTCCTCTTGCCTCTGCAGCGAGCTGGGACATGGAAGCAATTGAAACCGCAGAACGTATTTCTGCCATTGAGTCAACCGCAGTAGGCATTAATTTCAATTTTGCCCCGATGGTTGACATTACACGCGATGCCCGCTGGGGCAGGGTTGCGGAAGGGGCCGGCGAAGATCCATACCTGGGAGCCCAGGTAACCAAAGCCCGTGTGCGCGGTTTGCAGGGGACATCACTCGACGATGCCAGAACGATGGCTGCGTGTATCAAGCACTTTGCTGCTTACGGTGCGCCCGATGGGGGGAAGGAATACAATACCGTTGATATGTCGGAACGAAAAATGCGTGAGATATACCTGCCTCCCTACAAGGCCGGGATTGAAGCGGGAGCCGCAACCATTATGACTGCATTCAATGATGTGAACGGCATTCCTGCCACGGGAAATAAGAAATTATTGCGCCAGATTCTTCGAAGTGAGTGGGGTTTTGATGGAATGATTGTTTCCGACTGGAACTCTATCGGGGAATTGGTTGATCACGGCTATGCGGTAAATCCTGAACAGGCCACTGTGCAGGCAATTGAAGCGGGTGTCGACATGGATATGATGAGTGATTACTATAAGTTGTTCATTCCGGCACTTGTGCGTGAGGGACGTTTGGATGGAAAGCTGGTAGATCAGGCAGTTCGCCGGGTACTGGAACTGAAATGGGATCTCGGGCTCTTTGAAGATCCGTACAAGTATTCGCAAATTGAACGGGAGAAAAATGAGATTCGTACCCCTGAGCATCTGGCGGCTGCACGTGATGCAGGCAGAAAATCCATTGTACTCCTGAAAAATGAAAATAATCTGCTTCCGCTGCCAAAAACCGGTAAAAAGATTGCGGTCATTGGCCCGTTGGCCGATAGCCATGCCGATATGAATGGTACCTGGTCGTTCTTTGGAGAGCAAGAACATTCAGTGACCTTCCTCGACGGGATCAAGGAAGTGGCAGGAGAAAATAACGTAATCTATGCCGAAGGCTGCGGAATGTATGACGATTCAAAAGCCGGATATTCTTCAGCAATGAGTGCCGCCCGTCGTTCGGATGTTGTTGTAATGGTATTGGGTGAGAGTGCGGTGATGAATGGTGAAGCGGCATCACGGACGAATATAAAAATCCCGGACAATCAGCTTGCCCTGCTTGAAGAGGTTACAAAGACCGGTAAACCAATTGTTGTGATGGTGATGACAGGAAGACCCCTCGATCTTTCATGGCTCGATGAGAATATACCTTCAATCCTTTGTGTATGGACGCTGGGATCAGAATCCGGACATGCTGCAGCTGATGTCCTGTTTGGTGACTATAATCCTTCGGGCAAATTACCGATCACTTTTCCAAGAAATGTCGGACAAGTGCCGATTTATTACAATCACCCCCATACGGGAAGACCTTATTTGGGCGATTACTCTGAACCACCTACAGAGCGTATTTATCTGTCAAAATACAGGGATGTGGAGAATTCCCCGCTGTATCCGTTTGGATACGGACTCAGCTACACACAATTCGAGTACTCTGGAATTTCAGTAAGTGATGATACAGTACGGAGTGGAAACCATATAACTGTAAGTGTGATGCTCACCAACAAGGGTGACCGTGACGGTACTGAGATCGCACAGTTATATATTCGCGATCTGAAGGCGAGCATTGTACGGCCAATCAAAGAATTAAAAGGGTTTAAGAAAGTTACCCTGGCTCCTGGTGAAAGTAAGGAGGTAACGTTTGATATAACGCCTCAGATGCTGGCATTTTTTCATGCGAACCTTGAGAAAAAGGCAGAAAAGGGTGAATTCCGGGTGTTTATCGGCGGTAATTCAGATGTTGAGGAATTCGCAACGTTCTTTTTTGACTAGAAACTTTTTACAATCGGGGGCGTTCAGATCATGATGAAAGATCTGTATATATTCCTGGAAAAACTCCGGGTGAATAATAATAAGACCTGGATGGATGAGCATCGTGCTGAATACAATCAGGTTCGCGATGCATATATTCTATGGCTGGATGACCTGGATGCGCGGCTGGCGGAAATTGATCCGTCCTATGATCATACGGAGGGGAAACGCGCCATCCATCGCATCAATAATAACCTGATGTTCCATCCCGACCGGCCCACTTATAAGGAACACATTGGGGCAACCATGGATCGGGTTAAGGAGAAAAGTGACTTTTATATCCATATCGGACCGGAGGAGTCCTTTGTTGCCGGAGGCTACTACCATCCTCCTTCATCCATCCTGTCAAAAATTCGGGAGGCCATTGATTACGACGGAGATGTGCTCCAATCCATACTGGATGAGAAACGCTTTAAGGCAAATTTTGTGCTTGAACAGGATCTGTTAAAGACTTCTCCAAAAGGGTTTACGCAGGATCATCCGCACATCAAACTTTTGCGTTACAAAAGTTTCGCGGTGATGCATACAGTTACCCGGCAAGAGGTTTGCCATCCCGATTTTCAGGATAAAGTTGTGGAATTGTATAAGGTAATGATGCCGTTCAGGGATTACCTGAACCGTGCGGTATTATACTGAGTTCAGAAGCCAGGCTGTTTAATCTCAAAACCTTCTTCTTCCTTCGATGCATCCACAAGCTCTTTTACATCCTGAAGCAGCTTTTTGGCGTCATAGATAATACCATCCTTGATCGTGTATTTTACACCACCCACACGAACTACGTCGTTTTCATCTGTTAGCTTTATGGCACCAGTTCCATACAATACCTTCAGGTTTTGAAGTGGATTTTCTTCGACAATGACAAAATCTGCCAGTTTGCCAACTTCCACTGTGCCCAGATCCTTGTCAAGACCAAGCGCTTCGGCGCCATTCAGCGTAGCGGAGCGAATGACTTCCAAAGGATGAAATCCAGCTTCGCGCAGTAATTCCAGTTCGCGGATATAGGCAAATCCATATAGTTGAAAAATAAAACCGCTGTCAGATCCGGCCGTTACCCTGCCACCCCGGTTTTTATATTCATTGATGAAGGTCATCCAGAGTCGATAATTTTCTTTCCAGGCTACTTCTTCCTCGGTGCCCCAGAAATGCCAGTAGGACCCATGTGATATTTTACTTGGCTGATAGAAACGCCATAAACTGGGCAGGGTGTAGTCTTCATGCCATTCTGCACGGCGAGCACGCATCAGATCCCGGCTCGCCTCATAAATGTTAAAAGTAGGATCCAGCGTGAAATCCAGTTCCAGTAATTCATTCATTACGGCATTCCATTTTTCGGTATATGGCGCTGCGGCCTGTTGCCAAAGACGCCCTGCCTCGCCGAAACGATGCTGCTCGTTATTGTAATTATAATCCAGCGGATAGTTCTGTACCGTCCGGTCGGTAAACAATGCCTCCGGCAAGCCATACCAATGTTCCATGGAGGTAAGTCCCGCGCGGGCGGAATTCAGTACGTTCCATCGCGCGACATCCATCTGCGCGTGGTGACATGCAGAACGCAATCCCAGTTTTTTGTTTTCCATCAATGCCGCTTCCATGATATCCGGGGCAGCACCAAAGAATTTAATCCCGTCGGCACCGTTTTTTGCATTATTCTGCACCCATTCGCGCGCCATTTCCGGTGTACTGATTGGAGAGGTACTTCCCTGTCCGAACGATGTATAAGCCAGTATTCGCGGCGCAGTAATTGTATTTTTCTGACTCTTTTGTTTATGGTCAAGAACCCAGTCGAGTCCGTTTCCCGCTGATGGATCCCGGATCGTGGTGATGCCGTGCGCCATCCAAAGTTTGAAAACATATTCTGCAGGTGTTCCCTGTGCTGACCCTCCGATATGGCCGTGCATATCGATGAAGCCCGGCATGAGATACATACCTGTTGCATCCAGTTCCTTGCCTCCCTTTTCCAGCTTGGGCCGGCGATCGGGGTCGATCGCAACCCCGGGATACCCAACAATTCGAATTTGTTCAATGCGATTATTGCGAACGACAATATCCACTGGCCCGGTGGGTGGAGCGCCGTCTCCTTTAATCATCATTACGCCCCGAATGATTAGCTGTGGCCACGGACCTTCTCCCTCCGTCCGCTCCGGTGCGTCTGTCACCTGGCCGAACGTGAGAAATGGTAGAATTAATAATGCAATTAATGAAAATGCCTTCATAAGATGTTTTTTGGGAATTTACAAAATGACGAATTGATACTAAGGGATTATTATTTGGCCGGCGGATCGAATTGCGAATCACGGTCTGGATTTTCCAGAAATTCGATGATCATCCTTGACTTCAGCCACAGAAATTTCTCCAGTTCATAATAGTCGAAAGCTTGCAGGTCATAGGTTGAGGAAAAATGATCTGTTACGATCTTAAAATCCGAATAGCTCAGTACTGATGTTGGATGCCCGTTGTTTTGAATATGCTGGGTGTAAAGCCCCATTATTTTTTCTGCAATATCCGATTGTACCGGATAAACATCCGGAAAATGAAAATTGCAGTACGTTGAAGCCAGTTTTCTGAATTCGTAAGGCTTATCCGGGAGTAATGCCGAAATGCGCGGAACGATTTCAAGTTCACTGTTTTGAAGATATGGATCTATATGCAATGATTGGATGTGCTTAGCCATCGAGGGCACATAGTGCAGGTCGATAATGCCGTTGTTCATGGCACTGATCTTCTCATTGATAACTAACAGATCTGTATTTTCCGGATTGGCTTCAATAAATTTGAAACAGCGATTATCATTGTAAAAGTAAAGTTCATCCCGCTTGATATCGCGAATCAATTCTTTTATTGTCTCCTTGAGTGTAGCCATGGGCAACGATTTTTTAGCCACATAAGGTAGAAAAATTATTTGAAGAGACTCCAGTTAATTCCTACAAAAAATTCCCTGCCGTGAATAGGGGCATACGAATAGGCGGTATCAAAAAAATTGCTGAAACCCGGATTGGAATAAGGATCATTCAGTCCCGATAAGGGTGAAACCGGTTGAGTGAAATTAAAAATATTACTCACACCCCCATATAGTCTGAGGTTCTTCCAGGATTTGGTGATCTGAATATTATGAATCTGAAAAGGAGAGGAGGTTCTGGGTCTTGGATCAGCCATTGGCTGACCCTGTTCATCGAGATCAAAAACCTCAGGAAGCAACATAGAACCGGTAAAGGTGGCCGACCAGGCAAAGATCCAGTTGGAACGAGGAATGGTATAACTGATATTCAGCAGGGCCGACCATTCAGGGGCGAATGGCAGATTTTCCTTGATGCCCTCTTCGCCGGTCTCTGTCGACCGCAGCAAGGTGCCTGCTGCCATCACCTGAAGGGGAAATATGAATTCCTGTGTCCAGCTGAAACTCACCCCACCGGTTTGGGCATGACCAGCGGTATTGTCATAAATAATTTTCCCGGGATCTGAATAATCAGGAATTATCTTATTGGTAAAGTGCGTGTAAAACACATCAAAATCCACGCTGGCCTGACTGCTGCCCATCGTGAGGATATGATTCAGGTTGAGTGAAATATTGGCGGAACGTTCGGGTTTCAGCTCTTCCCTGATTTCAATGCTCCGCTGCCCGGTTACAAAGGCATGGTCTTCGGTGAATAAGTTTACAAGTCTGAATCCTGTGCCTGAATTGACCCGCAAAGTAGTCCAGTCACCTGCTTTCCATTTCGCATTAAACCTTGGCGAAAAGATTAGTCCGTGTTTTTCATAATAATCTGTGCGCAGGCCACCCAGGAAGGTAAGGGAAGGTGAAAGAGCAAGTTCATCCTGGATAAATATTCCCGGAATGAATTGTTTGTCGGCACCCCCGGGTGTCGCTACCGTATTGTCGTCATAATACTGATAGCGAGAAGTTACACCGGCCAGGATAGCATGCCGACCGGATTCCAGTCTTCTGTAGGCATTGATGAAACCAATCTGTTGCTTTGCCTCATACAGGTCACTGCCGTAGAAACTGTTCTGGTCATGAATACTGAAGGAGTAATCGATTTTATATCCATGGTTGCCGGTAAAGCTTCCGAATAATTCGAACCGTTCTGTCTGGATACTCTCGCCATAAATTGTATCGTTGCCTCGTAATGAATTATGGTTCTCCAGAAAGGATTGAACGCCATTCCTTCGGTCTTCTGTCATGAACTTTGCCGACACGCTTAATTTCTGATCTTTCGGCAACTGTGCCTCCCATTTGCTGAAAATCGCGATGCGGTCCATGTTAATAATATCCCCGAACCCGTCCCTGTTTTCATCAATATACTGGTGCATCCCACTGTAGCTGAGTCCGGAATAGGTTGAAATTTTTTTCAGTTTACCAGACACGGCCGTATTAAAGAACATTTCCCCATGGGTAGTGCCCATAACGTCTGCCGTGAGTATTGGCTGCTTAGCAGGATCTCTTGTAATGATATTGATCACTCCCGCCAGGGCCTCTGAACCATACAGCGTTGAACCCGGGCCTTTAACCACTTCCACCCGATCTACCATGATACCCGGGATACCATTCAGGCCATAGACAGACGCCAGGTTGCCGTACATGGGGGTTCCGTCGATGAGAATCGAGGTATACTGACCCGGAAGTCCGTTAATACTCAAACTATTCGTAAAACATACCCCGCAGGAAACTACCTCCTGGACGCCATTCACCATCGACATGGCGTCTACCAGGTTGTTGGAAGCAGAAGGCATAAACGTATTAAAATGTTTGGTGGTGAGTACTTCGGTTTTAATCGCCGACTGGGATACGAATACGGGCTGGAGTGTACCGGTAATGACCACCTCATCAAGCCCCAGAGAACTTTCCTCAAGCAATATTTTTATTTTTTCATCTGATGCCGGGAGAATTTCCTTGAGGACTGACTTATACCCAAGGGAGCGAATTTCTATACGAATGATATTCTGATCGGCAATTTCCAACCGGAACTTTCCCAGGCTATCTGTGACGGTCATTCCCCCATCCGGCAACTGTCGGATTGTTGCTCCCGGTACGGGACCTTCTTTTCCCTCTACACTGCCCCGTAAGATTTGCTGGGAGAATCCGGACAGCGTGGTTATGAGAAGAAAGAATAAGAAAATAAACCGCATTTCGATTTGACGTAAAATAATATAATAACAAAACTAAAAAATAAATTAGATAAGTCTAAAAAATATTTAAAAAACTCTGAAATACACGGGAGGAAATATTTTACGTATACTTGCACCGTCATGGTGTCCACAATGGTGGACTTAAAAGGGAATACCGGTGAGAATCCGGAGCAGTTCCCGCTACTGTAATCCCATGGATGGCTGATATCCACATTGCCATTGTCCGTTTCGGATGAGAAGGCGGTATCAGTCGGGAGAGCCAGGAGACCTGCCCTGACGATGTTTATTCAATGCTTCGGGTAAAAGCGTGTGAATGGAATCGACTGTTCCCATTCCCCTCTTTTACTCCTTTTGTTTCATTTAACCATTATTGCAATGAAAAAGGAGTTAAAGGTTTGGGCAATAACCTGTATTGCCTTTTGGTGGCTGACGCCAAACATCATTTACGGTCAGCATGACACATTACGCACGGATGAGCTTCGTGAAGTGGTTATTACCGCAAGTAAATTTCCTAAAGCCTCTTCGCAAACCGGTAAAGTAATAAATGTGATCACAAAGGATCAGATAGAAAATGCCGGTGCGCGGGATCTGGGTCAGCTACTACACGAGCAGACCGGATTGTTTGTAAACGGTGCCAATAGTAATCCCGGGAAAGACCGGGGCATATATCTTAGGGGTGCTTCTGCGCAATACACCCTCATTTTACTTGATGGTGTACCAGTTTATGATCCCTCAGGTGTTAATGGCGTATTTGATCTGCGGCTTCTGTCGCTGAACAACATAGAACGGATCGAAATTTTGAAGGGGTCACAATCGACTTTGTACGGGTCTGATGCTATGGCGGGAGTGATCAATATCATTACCAAAACCCCGGAAAGGGCAATTGAACCTTCAGTTTTACTTTCATATGGCACCTATGGGCAATTCCTCGGGGATGTAAGCCTGTTGGGAAGCAAAGGCAAGTTCAGGTATTCAGCCGGATACAGCCGGCGACAGAGTGAAGGATTTTCAGAAGCACGGGATACTACGGGCACAGACGCATTTGAAAAGGATCCGTTTAATCAGAATTCGGCAAATGTGAAAGCAGGGGTTGAGTTGACCAGTAAGACCCGCCTGGAAGGGTTTTTTCAGTTTACCGACATGAAGGGTGATTATGATGCCGGCGCCTTTACCGACTCGGATGTGAATCTTTATGAGGCGCGCAACATGCGCTACGGTATTACTGCCACCAGTCGGGGTGAACGGGGTGATCTCCAGGTTCAGGTTGCCCGGAATGAAACGGATCGTGTTTTTGATACGGATTTCGGAAAGTTTGAATACGCTGCCATTTTTGATCACCTCGAAGGATTCTATCATTACAGAATTTCCGACAGATGGCAGATTCTTCCGGGGGTTTCATTTCAGCGCCAGGAAATTACCAATGAAGAATTTGAAGATGCCAGCCTGTTTGCTCCCTACGCTACGGCTACCTATCAGGCAAACGGTTTTTCCCTGGAAGGGGGTATTCGGTTCAACCGGCATTCTCAATTCGGAAATTTTACTACCTACAGTATCAATCCGAGCTGGTTGATCACTCCGGTATGGAAGGTTTTCGCCAATTATACCACAGGCTTTAAGGCACCTACATTAAATCAGCTTTTTGGGCAGTTTGGAGCAAATCCCAATTTAAAGCCCGAACAAAGCCGCAGCATGGAGGCAGGATTTCAGCGAGCTGATCAGAAGTCTGATATACGTATTGCTGTTTTCAACAGGCGTATTGAGAACATCATCATCTATATCATGGATTATCAGAACAGCGATCGTCAGGATGTAACGGGTGCAGAGGTAGAGGCCGGATATCGAATCACGCCTGAACTGGAGTTCAAGGCGGGATATACCTGGCTCAATGGTGAAATGCAAATGAGTCAGGAGGATAGTGTTTTTAATGGAATTCTCCGTCAGCCGGAACATGCTTTGCGCACTTCGCTTTCCTATTCACCGGTTGCGGGTCTTGAATTGCGGGCCGCCTGGCAGTTATTTGGGTCGCGCAAGGATGTTTATTTTAATCTCCGGGATTTCGCAGTCGAGCAGGTGAATCTTGACGCGTATTCATTACTGGACCTGATGGTTTCCTATTCATTCCCAAAGGCGAAAATGCGTATGTTCGCTGACATTCGTAATTTATTGAATACCGATTATTACGAGGTGTATGGCTATAATGTAATGGGAAGAAATATTCAACTTGGGGTTCACTGGACCCCCTGAGTTTACATAATATAAGGGGAATGCAGGTGCAGAATATTGTCGTTGTTGTCGTTATTTTCGTTGTCTCCGTGATATTATGCGACCACCCGCTGCGCAGGGGTCGGATTAACAAATGCGATCTGTCTCACATATGCGACCACCCGCTCAGGGGTGGAACTATGGTCTGCAGAGTTTCTATTATTTTGCTTTTTGAGAGATGTTTGTGGATGACCCCTGCGATGGCGGGGGTCAAATAAGTGAGCACATTGGCAGAATAAAGAACGACCCCTGCTTTAGCGGGGGTCGCATAAGAACTAATGGCTTGATATACCCGATTAATGAATGATTTGGTGTATGCGTTCTTTGAATTTTTATGCTTGAATTTCCAGCATTCGTTACATCGGAGGCTTCTGCGTGGCTGGTTGTGGATCAATAGGCTGAAGTTCCTTACCTGCGACTGCCGGATGATCTACCGGAATGTGTGTAGCCCTGAAAATGGCATACATGAACGGTCCTACCGGCTGAGGTGGTGTCCCGTCGGGCAGTTTCCACTGTCCGATATAGGGTGACCAGTAGTCCCAGACAACCTCACCGTCTTCCGTAATTTCCTGCAGCCGGCCCTGCGGCCCGAAGTTCATCAGCGTATGACCATTTTTCATACGGTGGGCACTGGAAATAAACATTGCAAGATAGTCACCCTCATTATTTGCTGTATAGGTCCAGGTAGGTTTTTCAGGTCCGATTGGCCCGCTTTCAGGAATAATATATTTCCCATCGGCATCCATGGGTGGCGTAATTTGAGTTACCTGTGAATGAGTTTCACCATCGGCATCCTTGAAGTTATTATTAAAGATGGTAAGGTCACCTTCACCCGGATAGCCGGGAAGGATCCAACGCACATCATGTTCGAATCCAAGGTATTGATCCGTGGTATCCCCGCGGTTATATTCCTGCGGATTTCCCCATCGGTACAAGAGGTCGCCGCCTTTACCAGATTTTCCGCCGGTACTGCCCGATGCTTCCTCCGTAGTTGTAGAATGATCAATAATCCAGATTTCAGAAAAATCGGGTATACTAAGTACTATTTGATCGAGTTCAGGATTGTAGTCGATCGCATTGGTATGGAACATATCCGAGCCCATGTTATCAATGGTCGCATTAGCAGCATACTGACCCTGCGCCTTGCCCCGTTCAAATTCCTCCGGGTCGGGCTGGCGGATAGTATCACCATTGTTGATATTGATCCGCTCCGGGTGATCGCTTAATTTTCCGTAATTCGGGAGATCAGGGTTTACATCCTGAATCATATGGTCCCATGCGTACCATTCCCAAACGATTTCACCTCCACTTGGTTTGGTGGGTTTGACTTCGATTATTTTATCGGGCCACACACCGGCTTTCGGGATCAGGTGTGGCATTCTGCCAGCCGCCATCGCTTCCTCCGGCGTTTTGCTTTCCCAGACAATGAGCAGGATATTTCCATTGGGCATTACGGCAAAATCGTGGTGCATCAGATTGTCCTGATTCGCCAGTTTGTATTCCCATAGTAACTCCCCATCCCAGCTAAACTCCTGAACACGACCTGCCATACCCCCGCCGGAAAATACAACCGCTTCGGGATCCCGACTGTGCACATATAAACGGCCATCTTCCATCAGATAATGGGAACCGAGTCCAAAGTTCGTTTTCCATTCATGGACTACCTTGCCATCCAGATCGATAAGATATACGTCGGAACTGGTAAGGGAGGAAAATAATATATAGCCTGGCGTTGCATTTTCTGTTTTCAGGCGGAGTCCCCTTTCCTGATCCAATGCCGCCATTTTCACCATTTCCGGGGGAATCCCGCCTTCCGGGGGTGCTTCCGCGACGTCGGACTGTTGATCCTGCTGACCACAGGAAAAGCAAAATGTAAGTAAAAGTAAAGTGAACAGTCGTTTAGAAGTGTACATGACAAGATATGATGGTTGGGGAGTTTTGAAAATTTTCAGAAGAACATAAGAATTAATGGTAAAAACAAGCCTCTTTCATGAATTGGTTGAATTTTTGGAAGAATCACTCAACCTGAATGAAATTATTATGTTTAGTGATTGTATCTTACTAGTCCAAAATATTTTGATGTTATGAAATTTATGTCTTTCCTGATCCTGCTTACCCTCACTGTCGGCGGGTTATTTGCTCAGTCTGCAGAAAGACCAAAAATCGGGTTGGTGTTGAGTGGGGGTGGCGCCAAGGGAATGGCCCATATTGGCATACTTAAAGAACTTGAAAGCCTGGGTATCAGGCCGGATTATATAACGGGGACGAGCATGGGAAGTGTGGTTGGTGGTTTGTATGCTGCTGGTTATACGGCCTCTGAAATTGAGGAAATTGCCCTTGCCATCAACTGGGATGAGTTGCTGAGCAATAATACCTCGATGAATCAGATCAATTATCAGGAAAAGGCCTATTACGAGCGTTACCTGATTGAACTGGGATTAAAAAAGGGGAAGATCGAGTTACCGCAGGGACTGATCGACGGTCAGCGTTTGTCTGAGCTGCTGTCCAAACTCACACGCCATGTGCATCATATCAACGATTTTAATGAACTTCCTATTCCCTTTGCGTGCGTGGGTACCGACATTGCTACCGGACAACCTGTTGTGATGCGCAGCGGATCCCTTCCGATGGCTATTAGGGCTAGTATGGCCATTCCTTCGATATTCACCCCGGTTGAACGGAATGATACCTTGTTGGTTGATGGGGGACTGGTTCGCAATTTTCCCGTTCCGGAGTGCCAGGAAATGGGAGCAGATATTATCATTGGTGTTTTTGTAAGTGGAGGTCTTCTGAAGAAGGAAGAACTTAAATCTGCGGTGGACGTCCTTTCTCAATCCGCCTTTGTTATGAGCGCACTGGATTCTGAGGAGCAAATGAAAAAGTGCGACCTGTTGATTGAACCTGATATTTCATCATTCAGCACTATGGGATTTGAAGATACGCCGGCCATTATCCGGAGCGGTGAAGCCGCGGCAGAAGCAGCCCGGCCGGCACTCAGGGCCCTGGCGGATTCGCTCGGACTCGTTCCATTCGATGTTAATGAACTGATTCCTGTCCGACCAGATTCGTTCAGGATAGCAAATATTATCATTCGAAATAATATCCATACACCCGACAGCTATGTAAAAGGAAGACTGCGGATTGACGAAGGCTCAACTGTATCAATTGGTTATATTGATGATCGTGTAGACGTCCTGTTCGGATCCAGGAATTTTGATAAAGTGGTCTATGAAATGATGCCCAACGGAGATGAGTATGATTTAATACTTACCGTGGAAGAGGCACCACAGGCGCAGATCAAACTGGCCCTCCATTATGACAATGAAAATGGGGCGGGAATCAATCTGAATTTTACAAAGCGGAACCTTCTGCCTGCGAGTCGGCTTGTGCTCGAGTTTGATTTGGCTGAAAATCCCCGCGGTGATGCCAACTTCCTGAAGTATATGGGGGCACGGCAAAACTGGATTGCTAAGGCCGGAATAAATTACCGCAGCAGTGACGTGCCCATCGTAGATTCAGACGACCGTCAGGAGGGCATTTTCCGGAATCGTTACCTGAATCCCTATTTTACAATAATAAATTCCAAACGACGAAATTATCAATGGGGCGGTCTCTTTCAGTACGAATCCTCCCTCCTCAAGCCGGAAGTAGCCGGAGAGGAACTGCGTTTTTTGAACAGATTTGACTGGCGCAGTTATAGCGTACAGACTTTTGCTGACTACAATTCGTTGAATGCCCGGTATTTTCCAACAAAAGGTGCTGTCTATGGTGGATATATAAAATACTCTTTTCCAAAACGATACAACATTGAATTAAGTGATTCGCTGGGAACAGTGGAACTTCCACTTGATATAGAAAATTTCCTGACATTCGAAATTCATCAGGAAAATCACTGGCTTCTTTCCTCCAAATTTTCAATTGGACTTAAGAATGCGATGGTCATGAATTTTATCGACAGGTCGAACCCCCTTATAGGTATAATTCCTTTCATTAACGACCAGCAATTCGTAGGTGGATTCCGTCCGCAGCTTCGAAACAGCTGGCAGCTTTGGGGCTCCGAACAGCTTATGTATATAAGTGATCACATGTATTACAACGAGATTTCCATACAGTATCAACCCATCTCTAATTTATATCTGCAGGTGGTTAGTCAGTATGCCAACGCGCTCTATCCCATGAAATGGTTCTACGGCGATACGGAGGACGGCAATTATGATTTTCCGGATGGTAAGCATGAAATATGGAGTTACGGTGTGATGGCATCCTACGTCACAATTCTGGGTCCGGTATCAGCAGGAATCGCCCATGTTAATGGTTCAAATTCCTGGAATAGTTTTGTAAGTATTGGCTTTTACTTCTAAACCATGTAATTTGAACGGACATCACGATTTACCTATGCGGGCAATAATACTCATTGTTCTTTCTCTGTTCTTTCTATTTCAAAATTCGTTTTCTCAAAAAGCGGATTCGCTTTCCAGTGTTCCCGGACCGAAGACAGCTTCGGATTTAATTATTGCATATGAAGAAGGCTCCCAGAAGCTGCGTGAAATAAGCAGGGCCCTAGCCTCTGATTTCAAGACAGAACGTATCCGGCAGGATTTCAACATTCTACACGAACAGCTTAACAAATATTTTACCATTGACAGCGCCTCTGTAACCGAATTGAGTCTTAGTAGAGTTAATGATCTGATCATCATTTTTGAACGGCGGCACAATGAACTGAATACCTGGCAGAATCAACTCACTGCCCTAACAAAACAGTTGAGTAATTACAAGATCGATATTGCCAGGATGAAAAAGCAGATGGCGGTGAATGTTACAGGGCTGAATCAGCGGGAACTTGATTATTACAACAACCGGTTTGTTCCTATTATTGACAAGGCTGATAGCCTAAGTGAACGGGTTGATCAAAAGCTGGAAGAAATTCTGAACCTGGAATATACGGTTTCCCAGGATTATGCAAAAACATTGAATCGGATTGAGTCTCTTCGGTTGTACCTGCGTGAGTATTGGAGTAATGTGACGAAAAGAGAATCAGGTACATGGAAGTTTTCATTATCGGGTGAAGGATCTCAGAATATGTCCTCCACGGTGCGTAACACCGTCTGGAGGATTGTTGGATTCTTTCGGGATAATAGTTCGAGGACCGGAATTCTGATTATCTGCCTGGTTATTATATGGTACTCAATACGAAAAATCAGAAGCGTAGAAAGAAAGGAAGATGCAGAGGATGAATTCACAAGTTTGTATTTAAGTCCGCTTGCCACGGCAGCAGTATTTGGTGGAGCGCTTTTTCCCGTGATTATGCCACCGACAACGACACTTATGTATGACTTTGTCATTCTGTCAACATATTTTCCTTTCCTGTTTTTGTTAAGAAAAACAATGGAGCGGGATATGCTGAGGCGCTACCTGGTATTTTTTCTTGCTTTTCTAATTCTCAAGTTTCAAAACCTCCTGTTGCCAGTTTCCGGATATTCAAGTTTTATTCTGATATTTTGTTCGGGGGTATTTACCTATGTTCTTCTCACGAGTTCGGTAAGAAAGTACTTTCAAATCCGATGGAACTGGATAAAAGTATTTAACTGGATCCTGAGCTGCATATCTGTATCGGGATTGGTTTTTGTTTTCATCAACAGGCCCACATTAGGAAGGATCCTGATAAATGGTGTGGGTGAGACCCTGGCTATTGCAATGGTATTGATTTATTTGGCCAGCTGGATGGATCAGCTTATTGAATTTCTTCGAAGACGACCCTATTTCCAGCGTCTTTCAAGTGACACGGCGAAGCTGAATGACTTCTGGGAAAAATGGCATAACCGTATTTATTTCTTACTATTCATATTATTTATAATTGCCTTCCTGCGTAATTTTAATGTTTACGCGGACATTAAGGCGAGTATTGAGCTATTTCTCACTACAGATCGGACAATTGGTGAACTGACATTTACCGTAGGTGGTATTGCCCTGTTCGTTATTGTCCTTCTGATTTCCACAAATTTATCTTCCACAATAAAATTCCTATCTGAAGATAAGTCGTTTTACCGAAGTCAGAAAAGAACGGCCAACCTTTCAGTTATACTTCGGTTTTTCATCATAACACTTGGCTTTTTGCTGGCACTTGCGGTGTCCGGCATTCCATTGGATAAAATTACAATCATTCTGGGAGCACTGAGTGTTGGTATTGGATTCGGTCTGCAAAATATAGTTAATAACCTCATTTCTGGTCTGATTCTCATTTTCGAACGTCCCATTCAGTCGGGAGATATTGTGGAGGTTCAGCAGACGATGGGAATAGTGAAGGACATCGGTATTCGTTCCAGTGTGATCAAAACTTATGACGGAGCAGAGGTCATTGTCCCTAATGGGGATTTGATTTCCAATTCGGTCGTGAACTGGACACTAAGCAATAAACATCGACGTGCAGAAGTACGTGTAGGTGTGGCATATGGTTCAGATGCCACAAAAACTATTGAAGTACTGGCCGCAGTGGTGGCAGATCATGATAAAATTTTAAAACTTCCGAAACCAATGGTTCTCTTTGATGGATTTGGAGATAGTTCGCTTGATTTCAGGGTTTTATTCTGGACTTCCGATATTGATAGCTGGCTTGCAACGCGGAGCGAAATTTTAACCGAAGTCTACGATGCACTTGCCAAAGCAAAAATTGAAATCCCATTCCCGCAACGGGATCTGCATATCCGATCCTGGGAACCGGGTGCCGGACCTGACCAAAAGAAACCAGCCCCGGTAAAACCTGCTCAGAAGCCCCGCTCGAAACCTGAATCAACCGACGATCGAAAATCAAAAAAATAGTAATGCAACACAGTTGCACAATTGCTATTTTTGCACCATGCGGTTCATCATACTGTTGTGTTTGCTATTGAATGTTGCCTCTGCCATTGCACAGGATAAGTGTGATTATGTGGTGGAGGGTACCGTTTATGACCTTTCTTCGCGTGAACCGCTTCCATTTGCCAACGTACATATTGATGGCACAAATAAGGGAGCCTCAACAAACGAGAAAGGATATTTCAGGATTGAAAATATTTGTAAAACCGAATTCGATCTGATTTTTACCTATGTGGGGTATAAACAAGTGATTCATCATCATGATGTTCATCATGAGCTTCCTGAGATATTTCTGGCTCCTGATGCGTATACCCTCCAAAGTGTGGTTGTTGAAGCTGATAAACTGGAGGAATATGTGCAATCCATTTCCTCACAGTCCATCGATGGGCGGGATTATGAAGAATTGAATACAGGTAACCTGGCGGATCTCACGGCAAACATCAGCGGGGTTAGCAGCATTTCCACGGGTCAGAATATTTCAAAGCCCATGATACACGGACTCCATAGTAACAGGGTTGTAATCATTAATAATGGCGTCCGCCACGAATTCCAGAATTGGGGGCAGGAACATGCCCCGGAAATTGACCCTGAACTGGCGACAAGCGTTTCTGTTGTAAAAGGTGCCGGAACCGTTCGTTATGGTCCGGAAGCATTGGGAGGAGTAATTCTCCTAAACGGACCGACCATGGAACTCCATGAGAAATTAAAGGGTAAGATTGGGATGCAGTATCAGTCCAATGGAAGGGGAGTGGAAGCCAATGGGGAGATCAGACAGGGTGGTGAACGTATTTCATGGATGGCGCAGGGAGGTTATACGCTGCAAGGTGACCGGAGAGCACCGGACTACATGCTCACCAATACCGGTAAGCGGGAATGGACCGCAGCTGGAGGGATTCGCTATCACCGTCCGAATTTTGATTTACGCCTGCTTTACAGTCACTTCAGCCAGGAGCTGGGCGTATTACGGAGCTCCGTTACTGGTAGCCTGGAAGATTTGAACAATGCTATCGAGAGTGATGTCCCCCTGATTGTAGATCCCTTCTCCTATGAGATTAACAACCCGAGGCAGCGTGTCGACCATGATATGGTGAAGCTCAATGGCCAGATCCACGGGAAGGACCAACTCCTCGAAATTACGTACGCTTTTCAGCGGAACCTCCGCCAGGAATATGATGTAAGAAGGGGAGTATTGAATGAACGTCCGTCCATCGACCTGGAACTTTTTAGCAATAGCCTGGATATCGACTGGCTGCACCCGTCGGTAGGTGCCTTTGAGGGACGGATGGGTATGCAATGGACATACCAGGATAATAATAACATTCCGGGCACGAATACCGTGAACTTTATACCGAATTACAACCTGAACAGATTCGGAATTTATCTGATTGAATCATTGTCGAAGGGGCAAAATGAATTTGATTTTGGCATTCGCTATGACTACCAGTACGTTTCGGTTCGGGGAAGGGAACAGGATAATTCGGTTTATGCAAGTACGCTGAGTTTCCAGAATTTTTCTGCCACCGCGGGGTGGTACCGAAAGCTCAGTAGTAACTGGAATTTCAGGAGTAATATTGGAACTGCCTGGCGCCCCCCCAATGTCTTTGAGTTATATGTTTTTGGTAAGCATCAGGCAAGTATTGAATACGGCCTATTCCGATATGAGAGACAGGAAGACGGGACCATCGATACAGACGTGATCCTGGATGAAAATGAAAAGGATATTTTTTCTGAGATCGGTTACAAATGGGTAAATACCTTCACGCGTTCTAAAGGTTCTACCGAAATGGAGATTACTGGTTACGTGAATTATATCCGAAATTTTATTTATGCCACACCGGCCGGGATCACCCTGACGGTTCGAGGCGCCTTCCCGTTTTTTGTTTATGAACAAACCGACGCCATGCTGGCAGGTATCGATTTTACCACTCGGTTTACTCATAGCAGTGAATGGATGAGCGAGGCGAAAGGTAGTTTTCTTTATGCGAGGGACGTTTCGAAACAGGATTATTTTGTGGAGATGCCGCCGGTACGTATTGATTACAACCTGGTTTATTCACCCTCATTCGGGAGTGAGCATGACCTGAAGTTCAAAGCCGGATTTACCTATTTGTTCCGGCAGTTCATGGCGCCGGATGTTATCCCGGTAAGTGATTTTCTGGAGGGAAATCCTCCCGAAGTTTCCGAAGGCAATTTTGATTTTACAGAAACGCCGGATGGGGTAATGCTTGTGAGTGCGGGTATCTTCGGAAAATGGAACCGATTCGATTACTCCCTTCAGGTTCAGAATCTGCTGAACCAGTCCTACAGGCTCAATACAGATTCATTTCGATACTTTGCCGACCAGGCCGGAATAAACCTGCACATTAAATTGACATATAATTTTTAATTCTACTTGCAACAATGTTGCATATTGAATAGTTTTG
Organism: Fulvivirga sedimenti; assembly: GCF_020328055.1. Taxonomy (NCBI): domain Bacteria; kingdom Pseudomonadati; phylum Bacteroidota; class Cytophagia; order Cytophagales; family Fulvivirgaceae; genus Fulvivirga; species Fulvivirga sedimenti. Next base: position 1,181,923 of record NZ_JAIXNE010000003.1, on the reverse strand, counting down.
TCAAAAATTTAAAAACTATGACAAGACTCATTTCATTTTTCGTACTCTCAGTTATGTTGTTTGCATTCACCGGCTGTGGCGACGATGATGTTCCGCCAGTGGAAAACGTAGAGGAAGAGATCACCCAGGTATTGCTTACCTTCACTAATACCCAGGATGCGGGTGATGTGGTAACGGCGGAATGGCTGGATGCAGATGGCGAAGGTGGAAATGCACCTACGGTGGATGATGTTGTCCTGGATGCTTCAAAGTCATATTCGCTTTCAATCGAGTTTTTCAATACCCTCGAGACACCTGCTGAGGATATCACAGAGGAGGTAAGCGAAGAAGCGGATGAACACATGATCTTCTTTGGATTCTCAGAAACCGTGTTCGCAAACCCTGATGGCAATGGTAACATCGACAGCAGAGCGGATGCCGTTAATTATGATGATGAGGATACCAATGGCCTTCCACTGGGACTTCTAACCTCATGGACGACCAGTGATGTTGCATCGACAGGAACATTCCGGGTTGTGTTGAAGCACCAGCCCGGGTTGAAAACCGCCACCAGCACATCGGCTGATGGTGAGACGGATGTGGATGTGACCTTTCCCCTGATTTTGCAATAGTCATTTCTGACAGTTGAAACTGTTGATTTCCCAGCCCCGGTTCTTCCGGGGCTTTTTTTGTTATTCAGATAGACGTCATACCAACGATTCCCTTTAGCAGCTTGCCCATCTTTTTCTGCAGTAATTGCTACCCGGGTTTACCCGTAAAAGGGGAATGGTTCTTCAGAAACTGCCCGTTATAATATTCAAGTATATCGCGGGTCTCCAGCATCTCGTCCCAGGTGGTACGCTGTATGTCTGTGAAGAGAACCGATTCAGATTCATTGATGACGGCAATAATGTAACCCGACTGGCCATCACAGCTGTAGTAGTAAAGTGATCTGGGTGACCGGTACCGCGAAATGTTGATGCGCTGTACATAACGGAATGTTCTTGACGTAATTTCCGAAATAAGTTCATCCGGAGTCTTATCTTCGTTTTTGATAAGGTGACAATCGGTGTTTTCAGGATCCATTTTGAAATTATGTTCAACCTGGCTAAACCCTTGAATTCCCAGAAGCACCAACAGCATCAAAAGACTAATCCGAATCATACATGAAAGTTACAAATTTACCTTCGATTATCCTTTTTGCGAGTATTGTGTTCTTTTCGTGCGGGAGCAGCAAGGTCGCCACATCATCTGATCCCTATGAGCAGGCACTGGCCGAACAGGGCATGGGAGCCACATTATGGTTTCAGACATCTGCAGAGATGAGAGCCGCGTATTACCAGGCATATCAATATGGCCGGATGATCCTCGAAAAGAAACTGGCCCTTCAGAATTATGACAATCCGGCAATCGTATTTGATATTGATGAAACACTGCTGGATAACAGTCCGTACCAGGCCTGGCTCATTCATAATGGCAGGACGTATTCCTCCTCCACCTGGAAGGACTGGACAGATCAGGCCAGGGCAGAGGCCCTTCCCGGAGCCCTGGAGTTTGTTGCGTTTGTGAGGAGCAAGGGCATTGATGTCTTTTATATTTCCAACCGAAAAACAACTGAGCAGAAGTCAACAATGGAGAACCTGAAAGAACTGGGTTTTCCGCAGGTTACGGATGAACACGTACTTCTCCGGTCGGCCAGCTCCGATAAGACTGAACGTCGGAAACGGGTACAGGACTCCCATGAAATATTGCTGTATGTGGGCGATAATCTTACCGATTTCAACCAGGTATTTGATGCACGGGGAGCTGATTACGGGAAGGGCCTGGTGGATCAGTACCGCCAGGAATTGCTCAATAGCTTTGTCATGTTGCCCAATCCGATGTATGGTGAATGGGAGAGGGCCGTACTTAGGAATGAAACCGGACTTTCCTCTCAGGAACAAGCGGCACGGCGAAAAGCTGCTTTGAAAGAATGAATAATTGAAGGGTTGCAGGTTTTTTATGCGACCGCCCGCTCCGCAGGGGTCGATTGACTGAATGCCATATATCTCACATATGTGACCCACGCTCACGCATGGGTCAATTACCACGGTTGGCATTAGACTCTTGACCGTTTTATTCTTTCAAATCCACTCCTCTAGTTCAGGGGTCGGTTTAATTTATGCAACGCGACACACAGATGTGGCCCACCCGTGACTATGTGTTATCTCAGAAATTCCAACATTATTTTGGTGCAATACAAGTCGACCCCTGTAAAACGGGGGTCGAATATGTGAGCAAATGATCATAAAACAGAACGACCCCTGTGGAACGGGGGTCGCATAAGTGAGTAAATCATCGTAAAGCAAAACGACCCCTGCGATAGCGGGGGTCGCATATGTGAGAAAATGACCGTCCTATAGAACGACCCCTGTAAAACGGGGGTCGCATAAGTGATTCGATTATAAAAAAAGGCCACCCTTGTGGGGTAGCCTTTTCTTTAAAACCATGCGGTACCATAATCCTGGAATGGCCATGGGATCCCTGCGAGAATCAACAGCAAACCAAGAAGATAAAATACCAGTATATTCCGGAATTTCTTGCCTTCATCGATGGCGCGTTTCGACCTGCTGTAACCGATGGTTATCAGCAGGACGGCGAGGATCATAATGAATATATGCTCGACCAGGAAAAATCTGAGTATGTCATTACTCATTGATTCAACCGAGAACACAACTTTAGGGCTGATGAAGTAAAGAATCAGGCCAAGCACCAATTGCAGGTGTGTGAAAACGAGTGCCATTAATGACAGCCTTTTATCACTTCGCAGGAATGGTCTGTTTCCATTGGTCTTTCCAATTGCATTACCAATTGCGATCAAAAGGGTGATAAGAACGATCCACCTGAGTCCTGAATGGGTATGCGTTAAAATTGAATACATAGTTTACCTTTTAGGTTACAATATACAAATTAATCCTTCTTGCCAATGGTAAGCGTTTCCGCCATTTTAACGGCCTCATACGCATTGATAAGACCACCGCTGATGGAAAGTTCAGAAAAGTCCACCAATTCCTCGGAACCGGGTCTTTTCACTTTCAGGTTATCAAATTTTCTGGAGGATTTGTTCAGAATATCACGAACCTGTGTTGCAGTGAGGTCAGGATAGTATGACATCAGCATTGCTGCTACACCCGCTGTGGAAGGAGCGGCCATACTGGTTCCATTATAACTTTCATAAGAATTATCGGGGGTAGTGGAATAAATATTTACACCGGGTGCAAATACATCCATGGTCTTCTTTCCGAAATTCGAAAAATTACCCACAAAATCACTGTTGTCCCCGGCAGCCGATGCACCAATCTCCAGCCAGTTTCCGGCCGACTTTCCATCATTAAAATTCCGCGACGGGTAATTGTCCGATTTATCAATATTTTTCGAGCTGTTCCCTGCTGCATGAACCATCAGTACTCCCTTCGATTCGGCATATTTGATTGCTGCATCCACCACTTCCTTCTGAGGGGAATAAGATTTCCCAAAACTCATATTGATGATACTGGCACCGTTGTCTACCGCATACCGGATGGCATTTGCAACGTCCTTGTCCCGCTCGTCGCCATCTGGTACTGCGCGAACCACCATAATTTTTGCATTCTCCGCGATACCCTGGATTCCCAGATCATTATCACGGTTGGCCGCGATGATGCCTGAAACGTGCGTACCATGGCTGGGATCATGACCTTTTACATCGTTATTGCCGTAAATGCGCTCGTTCGGGTCTGAATAATTATCACCTACGATCGTGCGCGGATCAAAGTCGGTATTGTAAGCATAGTTTACCTGATCACCGAAATATTTTACAGCACCTTCAAGTTCAACAGCGATGTCTTCGAAGTTTACATCTTCGCCAACCTGCTGGAAGATCATCCCAACCAGGTTTCTTGCCTCCAAAATCGTGGAATCCTGAGACCGGATGCCTCTCAGGTCATTCAGACTCAATGTATCAACGTCGAGATAGGCTTTCAACAGGTTATTGTAACGCACTACGTTCTTATACAATCCATTGTAAAAAGCATATTGTGATGCAGCCTTTTCATATGTTTCTTCAAAGTCCTTCTTTACCTTGAGAAAATAATCATACTCTGCGCGGTCTTTCTTCTTTACAGATTTTTCATCGATATCACCGAATTTTTCAGAGAGGCGTACATATTCACGAGTCATTTCATGCGTATCCTGCTCCACATTTCCGTCGGCACCGCCAATGAAATTCCAGCCATACCGGTCATCAATGTAACCATTGTTATCGTCATCGATTCCGTTCCCTTCAATTTCATCCTCATTGATCCATATCTTTCCCTGCAGATCTTCATGATCAATATCCACACCTGAATCAATTACTGCTACAATCACAGATTTTGACTCGCGCTTTTTTTCTTTCAGGAAACTATAAGCTTCATCCACACTCAATCCCTGAACCTTATCCTTCGCAGGATCCAGTACAAACCAGTTTTGCGGGGTACCGCCTTCAGAATACTGTTCCTGCGACATTCCTGTGGTAGAAACTGATATGAAAATCAGCAGGCTAACCACCACTTTCATTAAATTACTTCTCATTTTAAACGTTTAAATTTTTTCCAAAAATTTTCCCAAATATACGTTTTCCGCCATTACTAACACGTAACATGCTGTGAACGGTTCGGCTGAAGAAAGAAATCCTTCAAATTTGCTCAACATCTTACAAATGTGGTACCATAGTCAAACTAAAACCGGAAAAAAAATGTTTTCTTAGTATCTTCATGAACTAACTTAGTTGTATGATCTGATAACAATTCTAACCGTTAAAGTGATGTTTCTCATAGCAATAGTGTCGATGGCGATTTTTTTTGGGGTATTCTTCTATGCCGCTGTGAAGGCACATCAACGTTCACATACCGTTGAGATCGCGAAACATCACTGAGTCAATCATAAAGTTTCCTTATTTCTGTTTAAACAAACTGCTGGTTCTTAACTTTATAAAGTAACAGGACCAATTATGTTAGCAGTTGATTCATCTCCCTTTACCAAGTTCCTTCTCGTGCGGCAACGTTCCGAGGAAATTTGCAAGCCGCTTGAAGCTGAGGATCATGTCGTGCAGCCTATTGTCGATGTGAGTCCGCCTAAATGGCACCTGGGTCATACCACATGGTTCTTTGAAGCATTCATACTTCAACCACTCAAGTCGGATTACCAGGTTTACGATGATACCTACGCTTTTGTATTTAATAGTTATTATGAGGGAAAAGGAGCCAGAATTATTCGAACGAATCGCGGAAATCTCACGCGTCCGACAGTGGATGAGGTTCTAGATTACCGTCACTATGTGGATGAACAAATGGCCGCGCTTCTCGAGGCAGATCCCGGTCCGGAGTTACTCAAACTGCTTGCGCTGGGTCTGAACCATGAACAGCAGCATCAGGAATTACTTCTGTATGACATAAAATATATTCTTGGTACGAATCCATTATTCCCTGCGTACCGGGAGTTCAGAAGTTATGAACTTCAGACAAGTCCTGAAATGAAATGGCTTGACATCGATGAGGGATTACACATGATCGGGCATGAGAATGAAGGATTCAGCTTTGACAATGAACATGGCAGGCATCAGGTTTTCCTTCATGGGGCACGAATTGCAGACAGACTGGTGACAAATGGTGAATACCTGCAATTCATGGCCGACGGCGGGTACACCAACTACCGTCACTGGCTTTCAGATGGGTGGGATTGGGTAAATGCAAACCAGGTACGGGCACCGTTCCATTGGCATATAACCGATGAGGGATGGATGAATTATTCACTTAACGGAGGGTTGCTTCCGGTTGACATGAATGCCCCCGTACAACATGTCAATTATTTTGAGGCCGATGCTTTTGCCAAATGGGCGGGATACCGGCTGCCTACAGAATTTGAATGGGAAGTGGCCTGTCGTTCGCACGGGGATGCCGGCGTGGGTAATTTTTTCGAATCCAATTATCTTCAGACCATGGTAGTCGGGCAGTCCGGCCATCAATTCTACGGAGACGTTTGGGAATGGACGTCAAGTGCCTATCTTCCATATCCGTATTACAAGGCACCGGAAGGAGCCGTAGGGGAATATAATGGTAAGTTTATGGTAAATCAGATGGTACTGAGGGGCGGTTCATATGCTACCCCAGGCGACCATATCAGGGCAACCTACCGGAATTTTTTTCAACCGCAGCATCGATGGCTATTTTCCGGTGTTCGACTCGCTGCCTATCAATAACAGGAATTAATGATACAACAGTTTGAAAAGGACGTCATAGCCGGCCTTTCTTCCAAGCCAAAACAACTTGCTTCCCGCTACTTTTATGATTCAAAGGGTGACCGGCTCTTTCAGCAGATCATGGGGTTGGATGAATATTACCTGACCCGCAGTGAATATGAAGTGCTGGATACCAATAAGGCGCAAATATGCAGGTCAATCAGGGTAGATGAATCTCCTTTTAATCTGCTTGAATTTGGAGCCGGGGATGGGTTCAAAACAAAAGTGCTGTTACGGCAGCTGGTTGAGCAAGACGCCCGTTTTACGTACCGTCCGATCGATATTTCGGATAATGCGATTTCCAGTCTTACCGAAAATCTTTTGAAAGAATTGCCCGGGCTTCATGTTGCAGGAATCCGCAATGAGTATTTCAGTGCGATTAAAGCGCTGGAGAATGCATCAACGCGAAATGTTGTTTTGTTCCTGGGGTCAAATATTGGAAATTTCACAGATGATCGTGCCGTGGTGTTTCTTTCTGAATTGAATGAAGCCCTTCATCCCGGCGATATGGTCCTCATAGGTTTTGATCTAAAAAAAGATCCGCGAAAAATCCTGGCGGCTTATGATGATTCCAGCGGAGTTACGGCCGCTTTTAATTTGAATTTACTGGACCGCATAAACCGCGAGCTTGGGGGAAATTTTGATCTGGATGCATTTTCACACTATCCCGTTTATGATCCCATTTCGGGGCAGGCGAGGAGTTACCTGATTAGCCGGAAGCAACAAACGGTACAAATTGGAGAGCATTCATTTGAATTCAGGCCATGGGAACCCATACATATGGAAATCTCAAGAAAATTTGATCCCTATGAAACGGATGCACTTGCTGCCGCATCGGGATTTACCGTCGTGGAACACTTTTTTGATTCAGAACGTAATTTTCTGGATACGCTCTGGAAGAAATGAAAACTATTGGTATTAATATTTTTTCGTATTAGTTTTGCCACCCTGAAAACAAGATCTACCTGCGCACGTGGCGGAACTGGTAGACGCGCCAGGTTGAGGGCCTGGTGGCCATTGCGGCCGTGGAGGTTCGATTCCTCTCGTGCGCACGACCCTGTAGCATACGCTACGGGGTTTTTTTGTGGCCGGGAATGAAGATCATTTTGCGATTCAATTGATTCATTCTTATTGAGGAATATCATAAGATTTCCGGGATCATTTTCTTAAATTCTGATCCGTTAGCAATCAACGCCCCTTTTTATGAGAGTTTGGCCTTTCATTCTACTATTCATTCTTGGCTTTAGCCTGCCGTGTTCCGTAAATGCACAAAGCAGGAAGGAGAAAAGACTTCAGGAGAGTCAGCGAAAGCAATTTGAGCTAAACAACAATTATATCGCCATGAATATGCATGAGCTGCTTACGGTGTATTCGAAGCGTATTGAATGGAAGATTGACAGTTTAATTGAAGATGAGCCCTCATCAGAAATGCGCATGAACCAGATCGCATTGAAATCCTTGTTGCTGGGTTCGATCGCCGAAACAAGCATTCATCCTGATCCGCTGGCTGCAGCCATTGATAGTTGGGTACTCTGTTATCAGCTGATTGATTATTTTGAATCTGAGCAATGCAGCAAAATTTACGGGTTGGCCTGTCCTGAAATGCAATCCTTATTCACTGAGTATGTAACCAGCTATATAAACGGATTAAGCAAGTATATTTCTGATGAAGACAGGGCAAGCTTACGAACATATGCCTCCCGGTATCCTGTACAGGATGATTATCTGAGCCGTCGTTCCATCATTTTTGAAATTTCAAATTGGATCAGTTCCGATCAGTTGGGTATCAAGGGAGGAATCTTATCAATGCCGGACCTGATGCGGTATATGGGAAATCAGCTCGAATATTTTTCAGCAAATATGCCTAAACAGGTGGTCTGGCAAATGGATAAAAGACTTAGTGCACTGCAGGCCGACAGCATGATGACCCTGCTGACTGATATGCAGCGAATGCTGGATGCCAGTGCCAGTCTGCTTGAAAATACTGAAGACATTATACAAGAAAACCGGGATACACTTCTTGCAAACCTGGACTATCAGCGTCGCGTAACTTTATACATGATCCGGCAGGAACGCATAGAGACATTAAAGGCTCTGACCCAGGAACGCATCGAAATTTTAAATGCAGTTCGACAGGAACGGCTGGGTATTCAAAATTTTGTGGAAGACCAGCGTGTGGCGATCACTACGGATGTATCCTCAGGTTCAACAGGCATGATGAATCAGTCCGGTGAGATGGTCAGGGAATTGATCGACTATATGTTTATACGGGTATTGATCCTCGGCGGACTTTTTGCCGGTGTGATCTTCCTTGCGATCTGGTTCTATAAAAAACAGTCGGCATAAAGATTCGGGTCTGATTGTTTCCTGCATATCCCAGAAAGAAATAAAGCGGCGGGTTTTACTTTTTGGTATTAATTACACTATTTTTGCAACGTCTTACAAAAACGCGCACGTGGCGGAATTGGTAGACGCGCTGTCTTCAGGCGGCAGTGCCTTCGGGTGTGAAGGTTCGACTCCTTTCGTGCGCACAAACCCTGTAGTATTCACTACAGGGTTTTTTTATTCGTATTAGAGTCTTTATATATACCAAAATTCTTTACTATCTTGTCATGCTCAACAACGAATACAGCTTAAATGGCTAAGAAACTCGATAAAGTAGATCTTAAAATCCTTTCAGAACTCTCGAAGGATGCCCAAATGCCCTATACTGAAGTGGCCAAAAAAGCAGGTGTTTCAAGCGGTACCGTTCACTTGCGTATGAAGAAAATGATGGATGCAGGAATGGTAACGGGCACCACCCTAAGTATGGATTACGCTAAAATGGGATGGACTGTATCCGCTTTTGTTGGAATTCATCTCGACGAGACCAGCAAGTTTGATGCTGTATTTGAAAAACTGGAACTGATCCCGGAAGTAGTAAAAATACATTATACCACCGGCAAATTTAATATGTTCATCAAGGTGCATGCCCGTGATAATATGCACCTGAAAACCATCCTGCATGATCAGGTGGAGACCATAAGCCACATTAAGCGTACGGAAACATTCTTAACGTTACATGAGATGCTGAATCGTCATATTTTATTTGACGAGTCGACGATCTGATCAGTTCTTGCGCTTCTTCTTTTTATTTTCCTTGAAGATATCTCCGATCTTATCAAAGAATGTACGCTCGCGCTGAACCTGAGGTTTTTCACCAAAGGATCGTTCCCGCTGTTCAGATGAGGTTTGTTCCTGGCCAAAAAGGCGTTCGGCAAGCGAAAGATCCTCTTTGATAGGTGGACAACTGATCATGCGCATTACGCGGTTTGAAGGAGGGGGAAATTTCATGCGCGTTTCCTGACGGAATGCTTCATCCTTATTCAATTGCTGGAAAAGTGATGCAAATATTGGCAGCGCTGTATTAGCCCCCTGGCCGAGTGCTGTTGATCTGAATCGAATCGCCGGATCATCCGCACCTACCCATGCCCCGACCACGAGGCGCCTGGTGAATCCGATAAACCAGCCATCGGCATTGGACTGCGTGGTTCCCGTTTTACCTGCAAAATCATTTTGAAGACCATATTTCCATCGGAGCCTGGAGGCGGTGCCGCCTTCATTGGTAACCGTCTTCATCAATTCGATCATGATGGCAGATGTTTCCTGCGACATCACACGATCTTTATTGTTGCGTTTATAAGGAAATTCAGCCAGCAGGTTATCATCCTGATCCCTGATCTCGAGAAGATATCGGGGTTCAACTTTTCTGCCGCCATTAGCAAATGAACAGTATGCCGTCACCATTTCGAGCAATGAAATATCTGCTGTACCAAGAGCGATGGAAGGTACGTTCGGCAGCGGGGATTCAATGCCCATACTTTTAGCCAGCTCGATCGTATTGTCGATTCCTGCAGCCTCCAGTACTTTCACACTCACGGTATTCACCGATTTGGATAAGGCACCAGCGAAACTGTATTTATTTTCGTCTTCACTGGGATCCGCATTTCCGGGAGTCCAGTTGGCAAGGTTGGTATATTGGATTTGCTCTCCTGAAATGTAGGTGCAAGGGTCAATCCCTTCTTCAAGAGCCGTTGCATAAACGAACGGCTTGAATGTAGAGCCTACCTGACGTCGCGTATTAACATTTACGTGATCGTATTTGAAATATTCAAAATTTATTCCACCAACCCATGCTCGCAAGTCCCCTTTATTCGGGTCCATGGCGAGCAATCCTGTTTGAAGAAAATTCAGGTAGTGCTTTACCGAATCGATCGATGAGAATTCTACTTCCTTTTCACCATCCCAGGTAAATATTTTCATGGGCCGTTTTTCAGTCATTGCCTGAATTGCTTCCTGGGATGACATTCCCTGCTTCCGGAAATTCTTGTAGGGATAGGAGCGCATCAAAGCGGCATCCAGAACGCTCACGTTATTTTTCCACGGCTTTCCATTCCAGTGCTCATCAAATACTGATTGCAATGATTTCATTTGTGTTGAAACCGCATTTTCGGCGTAACGCTGCATTTTTGAGTCGATGGTCGTATAGATTTTCAGACCATCGGTATACAGATTATAAGGAGACCCGTCGGGTTTTTCATTGTTGGCACACCATTCTTCCAGCTGGGGCCGGAGAAATTCACGGAAGTAAGTCGCCAGTCCGGTATTATGGGTGATCCTGTAGTAGTTCAGCTCGATGGGCAGTGGAGCCAGTTTGTCATAGGTAAGCTGATCGATATATCCGTATTTCACCATTTGCGCCAGCACCACATTACGTCGTTCCAATGCACGTTCAGGATAAAGCCGCGGATTGTAGGAGTGATTCGCCTTAAGCATGCCAACCAGTACAGCGGCTTCCTGCAAGGCAAGGCTCCTTGCCGGCTTATTAAAGAACCGGCGTGATGCCATTTCAATTCCGTAAACATTGTCTCCGAAGGGGACTGTATTCAGGTACAGGGTGAGGATCTCCTCCTTGGAATAAATATCTTCCAGCCGGTGTGCGATAATCGCCTCCTTGATTTTAATGACCGGCATATACCACCGTCCGCGGTTGCTGCGGGGAAACAGGTTTTTGGCTAATTGCTGACTTATCGTACTTCCACCGCCGCTGCTCTGGTCCTGCAGGAGGATCGTACGTATTCCCACGCGGAACAGGCTTCGGTAATCAACCCCATCGTGTTCAAAGAACCGCACATCCTCCGTTGCAATGAGCGCGTTAATGACATTTTCGGAGATCTCATCGTAATCATTCAGCGTTCGTTCCTGTATGTAGTATCTGCCCAGAAGTACCTTATCTGCACTGTATACTTCGGTGGCCTGATAGTTATCGACTTTGCTAAGCGCATCCCGTGTGGGCAACTTCCCAAACGCGCCCGACCAGACCAGAAATACCAGTCCGCCAACAGCCAGTATGCCAAGAAAAAATACAGCAAGCGTGAATTTTAGCAGGGTTACTTTCCAGTTTTTCCTCCTTGTGCTACCTGCTGGTCTTTTTCTCCTTTTTCGTTTTTGTGCCGGTGTAAGCTTACGTTTTGCCATCAATAAAAACTAACGTCACATTCGGGATTCAATTGTTTGAATTCATCAATCCTTTTACTGGAAATACGGGTATTGTAGCAATTCAGTATCTCCAGTCCAAGATTGTAGACAGGATCCAGTTTCTTAACCGAGGTATTGGAACAATCCAGGTTGTTCAGCGCGCTGAGCCGTTCCAATCCGTCCAGCCCTTTGATCTGTGTGCCGGAACAGTTGAGCACTTCAATTCTGTACAGGGAGGATAGTATCCTTAAATCATCTACCGGCGTATTGGAAATATCGAGCTTATGAAGATTACTCAGACTTTTTATGCCAGTGATGTCTTCCAGCGGGTTTCTGGAAACATCCAGTGATTCCAAGGACGACAGGAACGATAAAGGGGATAAACTACGAATCCGTGTGCCTGAAACTTTGAGTTCTTTCAGCCGGATAAACTCCTTCAATGGATGAATATCTGCAATTGAGGCATCTGAAATTTTAATTGAATGCAGGCTGATCAGCCGGTGTAATTCCTCCGTGTCAGGTGTTGCTGACATAGTCATCTGACTGGAAAAGATTTGTTTCCATTCGTCGTTCAGCTGGGACCACCAGGTCTCCAGCCTGCGGGTTTTGTAAATGATCAGGGTTTCCGGACGCATCCGTGCCATCGTGATCATTGCAGTATCAGAAATCCCGGTCTCATCCACATTGATCAGTTCAAGTTGTGGAAGTGTTCGTACCAGACCTAGCTCCGAAACATTCGTTTTAGAAGCCCTGATAATGGACAGGTTAATAAGATCCTCGAGCGGGGAAAGATCTGTGATCTGTGTTCCTGATATGTCGATGTAATGTAAATCCTTCTTTCCTGAAAGCGGAGAAAGACTGTTTACAGCGGTGTTGGCTGCATTGAGATATTCCAGTTTGATAAGTCGGCTCAAAGGCTCAAAGGATTGGATATACATATTGTCGGAAATATCCAGACTATCGAGGCGAACCATGTTGGCAAGCTCTTCCTTCTCGGCATTTTCGCCGATGGATACATAGGAAATAAAGACATCCTTCCATTCCGGGGGGAGTTGATCCCACCAGGTAATGAGGTCTTCCGATTCGAAAACCACCAGGACCTTTGGATTTTTATCCATGAATGACCGGGCCTCTGTAAGGGTCACTCCCGAATAATCGCAGTAAACGCGTTTAAGACTTTTTAGATCCGACAGGGATCCCAGATCATTCACCCCTGTGTGATTAACCGATAAGACAGCCAGTTTTTTCAATGCAGAAAGCGGCGACAATGAAGTTATCAGCGTGCTGTCGGCATATAATTCATTCAAATTCTGAAGGCCAGAAAGATCCGCGGCTGAGACCAGGTCGGTGCCGTTTATATTGAGTGTCTCAAGTGACGTTAGGGAATTCAGTGAGCTGAAGTCACTCAATTCTGTGTAAGCGCATGTCAGATGTTTTAGTTTTACCGCACTTGCAATCGGGGAAAAGTCTGTAACGAATGTTCCGTTCATCGTAAGCGTTTCAAGTGCTGGCATTCGTCCAATGACTTCGATATCCTGAACTGGTGTATGATCAAGATGAAACGTTATCAGCGAGCGGGCATATTTCAGTGCATCAATGGATGAAACACCAGTATGGGATATATCCAGGCTTTGAAGCTTATTCAGATTCCTGATGGGCGATATGTCTGTTACCTGGGTATGGGAAAGGTTAATGTTTTTCAGCTGACTGATACGGCTCAGTGGCTCCACATCCACGATAAAACGGTTCCCTTCCAGGTCTAATTCCTCGATGTTTGCGAGTTTTTTGATCTGGCTGAGTTCGAGATCATCAATGCTGCCGGTTTCACGCTTAAAGATGGACTGCCATTCCAGCGAGAGATTATCCCACCAGTTCATCCATACGTCATCCTGGTTCAGTTCATTTGTGTATATACTGGCAATACGAAGGTCCTGCGCATCTGTATTCAGGTTGATTTCGACAAAACGGGGGAGGGTCTGATTAATGGTATCACCCGTGACGCTTATTGCCTGAAGGTTCCTGAGAAGCGAAACTTTATAGTAAGTTTCGCCCTGCTCATTTTCACTCACTTCCATATCCTGCCATTCGAAATCGAAGCGTGCGGTCTTGAAAAAAAAGTTTACATCCTTCAGGTATGCCTGAACATCCTTATTTGTGACTACGTCCCTGTTCTCATCAAGGTCATCCTCTACCTGAACAGTACCGTCACGGAATATTTTGGAATAACTTTCCGTTACGATCACGTCCTTGTCACGCGCACTGGTCTGGGGGTCACCCAGCGTATTGAGCATATATTCAAGGAAACTAACGATATCCCTGATTTTCTGCTCTTCCTCTTCCTGTGCCATGATGGGGGTGAGAGGACCTATCAGCAGCATGAATGCCAGCAATAGAAATTTATTTTTCATGATAGATATACTTGCGCATAATGTCCTTGTCACGGTCTTCAACTTTTACCAGGTCTGAAATGAGCCAGCCTGTATTGTAGCCGGTACGGTTAAATTCAGAAATCTGAAAATACCAGTCCTTCACCTGGAAGAAGTGAAATTTTACTTCCTTTACTGTTTTAAAGGTGAGATTGCCCTTTTTGATTTCATACAGGAATAATGTGAGATAATCAGGCTGGTATTCCTTTTTCACGAACTGGCTTACACTGTCCCGGTCGATCATTGCCTTTCGTAAATTCATGAAGTCAAGTTCATGACTCATCGGGTGAAGAAACTTACCAATACCTGTGGTATCCCTTTCCATGTAATTCTCAAACATTTCCGACCAGACGCGGGTGATCACCCATTTATATCCCAGGCCGTCTTTTTCCAATGCCATGAAAAGTTTGAATTCCTTGAGCTGATTATTAAGAGTGAAAAGTGTTGTGACTTCAGCAAACCACTCTTTATTATGAAAATCCAGGAATACAGGGTCATTGTCACTGATCACGTCCCTTGCAAACTCTATTTTCCGATCCCGGGGAATTCCCGCGTTGCTCGCATCAAAGAGGATGCCCAGGTATTTCTGACGAAGTTCAGGAGAACGGTATTGCCTGTCTTTGGGGTAGTACCGTTCTCCTTTTTCATCTTCTTCACCATTGAAACGCCGAAAAAACTGGTTTACCTGTTTGGTTTCAGCATATAATTTGCTTTCGTCTGCCATTGGGTCACCGATTTGTGCACCCGCAGGAAAAAAATAAAGCAAAGACACTAAAAAAATGATGTATTTCATGCAGTGGTTTCAGTCACACGAATATCTCCTAAAAGAACGTCCCAGAACTCAATAACGCGTCCCTGAATCTGGGTTTTTTTACGTTCCACATAAATGGTAATATCTTTTTTCGTGGTGTCCTTGTAGGATAGTCCGTCATCAGACTCACCTTCAAATCGCTGATAAACGGTAACTACACCAACATAACGGCCGTCAGGCTGTCGTTCCAGGTCGCTGATATAATGGATATCATACCACTTGATATTCACCCGGTCGTAGTTCAGAGCCATTAGACGCTCAAAATAGCGGCGGATCTTGTAGTAATTGATCTCCTGCGTGGTGAGCGAGGAAACGCCAATTTCACTGTCATCGGCAAATAACTCTTCAGCCCGGTCCATCACGCGCTGGGCTTCTGAGAAAGGAGTTTCCTTATTGCCGATGATGCTGATATACTTACTGAGGTCACGAACTTTTTCAAGTGCAAGGGAGTCGATTGCCTGCTTTCGCTGTGGGCTGATATCGGCGGTCTGGGCCTGAAGACCAGCAGAAACAGTGAGCAGACAAATGAATGAGAAGACGAATAGTTTATTCATGATAGTCGGGTTCATTAAAGTTCTTTGATTAATTCCAGTTCGGTAATTTTACCGGCGGCATCGTATTTTACCTCGAAGATCCGGTTAACGTTGTTCTTTGTATCCTTAAGGTAATTCAGGTATTCCTTGATGGTAGTCGGACGGTCATAATCTTTCTGACCTCCGTCTTCGCTGATCACAATGAGTACCGGAGTTTCAGGAGATGCAAAGAGAGACATGGCTTCCTGCATGCTTTTGCTGGATGATCCGGTTCCGGATGCGATGGCGTCGAAGTATTTTTCAAGTCGGCGTTCCGGCGAGTTTTCAGCGGCAGCGGCGCGCTCGCGCTCTGCAGCGAGTCGTTCTTCCTCTGCTTTTCTGCGGGCGGCTTCTTCTGCTTCTGCACGACGTTTTTCTTCCATTTCGCGCTCAATTCGCGCTTTCTCTTCAGCGGCTGCAGCTGCTTCTGCTGCCTTCTTCTTGCTTTTACAACCGGAACCTCCCACCAGGGCAATTGCGATTATGCCAAGCATCAGATATCGTAAAGATCGTTGGATGATGGATGAGTGTTTTTGCATTTTCTGTTGTGGTTTTGTATGGATAATGTACGGATACAGAGGATAGTTAAAAAATTTCTGCAGCCAAACAAAAGTAAGATATCTTACAGTGCTTTAAAAAGGACTTCAGCGTATTTATTTTAACGGTAATTTATGCAAAGAAGGGCACTTTCGTGCCCTTCCCGCGTATATGAATCACTTCAATCAACAGATCTACTCAACCATCACTACCAGGTATTTCGAAGATGCCCAGAATTTCTCGGGATCAAGGATTACCAACTTCTCTATTTTCTCTTCCGCGTTCATTTCGAATTCATATGATCCTGCAGGGTGAATGGAAACCAACTCAACCTTTTTTGCAAGAACAGGAATGCTTCTTACTTCTGTGATATCAATCTTGCTGAATGCCTCAGTGTTGATCTTATCATTTAGTTTCTCGGTGCTTCCAAGGCCGAGTACACCACCTTCTTTAACTACAACCTGCTCATCACGCAGATCTTTGTAAGATCCGATCGCAACATAGGCAGTATTCATGGCTTCAGTCTGATTCTCAATCTTCGACTTTTGCTCCTGGATAGTAGCCAGCTGCTGTTCTTTTTCCTGTGAAAGGGTGTCAATTCGTGAAGTTAACGTCACCACATTTTTAGCAAGTTGCTCTTTCTCAATGTTCAGCGTTTCAAGATCAGTTTTAAGGGCAACAATTTCCTCATCTTTCTGCTTTATGCGGTAGTTAAGGTTTGAAACCATCTTCTTGAATTCTGAATTCGAGCTTTCAAGTTTGTCCTGAAGACTTGCGATCTTTTCCTTATTCTCTGCCATCAATGTGTTGATCGCCTGTACATCAGATACAATAGCCTGCTTGCTATCCTTGTTCTGATACTCTACGTTATCAGAAGTTGCCGTGTTGATGTTTTCCTCACGGGCTTTGATCTCCTGAAGGTTCGCTTCAATCTCATTGAAGGTCTTCATGTATTCTTCCAGTTCCTTGTTCAGGTTCTGGGTCTGTGTTGCAAGTTCCTGATTTTCACTGCTCAGCTGATCAATCTTGTCCTGGTTACAGGCTACAAATGCGGGGGCTGCCAGTACGGCAACGGCGATGAATTTATGTATTCTTTTCATGGTTTATGGATTTTGCTTTTAATTAATTCATTTGTTCTGATCCTGACTTGGCATCCAGGATCATGATGCGCTCCAACAGAATGTCTCCGATAATCTTTCGAAGTACTGTTGTAATTTTTTCAGTGGCATTCCGGTCTTTATGGATGAACTCATAAATGCCGTTATCAAATAATGACATGGTGAGTGCAGGATCCGATGAGGCCGAAACAACGATGGTCTTACAATTCGGACAGTAATTCTTTATGGCCTTTAAAAGATCCATACCTGCCAGGGGAATTTCTCCCAGATCATTTTCCAGGTAATAATCCATGATTACAATGTCGGTGTCTTTTTCAAGATGCTGCAGGGCAGACTCTGCCAGCTGAAATATCTTGACATCGTAATTCAGGCCAATCTCCTCACGTGTCATATGATTCTTCAGGTTCTTTTCCAGAATAGCGGCATAATAAATGTCGTCTTCTATGATCAGTACCTTTAAACTCTTTGTAAGCTCCATATCGGTGTTATTCACTATGCCAACTGATATGCAACTGATATACCAATAAGTTAATTGATTGATAGTGAGGGTATAACGAAATTTTAGAGGGCAGTAAATTTTTGCAAAATGAAAATTTTTTGCAAAATGAAAGGTTATTCCTCCTTTTTCAGGATCCTGTAAATGGTGGAATAGCTGATGTCAAGTTCGCGTGCAGCTTCCTTGATATTGTCGTCGTGCTTTTTCAGGTAGAGCTTGATAATGTTAAATGTGTGTTCACGCAATGTGAGTCCTTCCATCGGCGGTTCGTACAGTTCATCATTTTTCCGAAAGTTGATGTCATCGGCCAGAATCTGTTGCCCGTCAGACATAACCGTGGCCAGCTCCATCACAGATCTGAGTTCACGAACGTTTCCAGGGTAATTATGACTCATTAGCTTTTTCTTAGCCTCCGGGTGAATTGCGGGGACGGGTTTTCCGTTGTTTTTACTGAATTGATTCACAAAATATTCTGCCAGAAGAATGATATCCTTATCGCGGTTCCTCAGCGGGGGCATTTCTATGGTAAGTCCGAACAGCCTGTAATAAAGATCTTCCCTGAACCGTCCTTCTTTTACCTCTTTGAACAAGTCCCTGTGTGTAGCAACTATAATTCGACAGTCGATAGCTACGGGTTTGTTACTGCCGATTCGCACGATCTCCTTTTCCTGCAAAACTCTCAGCAACTTGACCTGCAGATTTGGATCCATTTCTCCAATTTCATCCAGGAAAAGGGTTCCTTTATCGGCTTCCTCAAACTTTCCAACCCTTCTGAAGCTGGCCCCGGTAAATGCTCCTTTTTCATGGCCGAACAATTCACTTTCGATGAGCTCTGCAGGAATGGCGCCCATGTTCACTGCGACAAACGGATGGCCGGCCCTGTTGGAATTATAATGAATGGCCTTCGCTGCTAATTCCTTTCCAGTACCCGTTTCACCGGTAATGGTTACCGTAATATTACTGTCTACAGCCTTGGTGAGCAGTTTGAATATATGCTTGATGGGCTCACTGTCGCCAATTATTGCTGTGCCAAAATCGTATTTCTTCTGAACTTCCTGTTCGAGTGTGGCTACCCGTCGTTTCAGCGAGGAATGATTACGGATATGCTGAATTGTATTGAGAAGACGGTCACGGATATCCCGGGTTTTTACAATATAATCATAGGCTCCCATTGTCAGGAGCTCCACGGCCGTTTCTATTTTATCCTGTTCTGAAATAATGATCACTTCGGCTTCCGGACAAAGCTGACGTGTCCTTTTTAACAATTCATTTCCCTCCATATCCGGCAAACGGTAATCCAGGGTAACCACATCCGGACAATTTGCCAGGGATTTCAGAAAATCTGTGGCATTACTGAATTTACGGACGGTAAAATCAGGATTCAGCGAAAGTGTATGCGCGAGAAGTTCGCGATACCATTCATCATCTTCAACCACATAAATAGTAAAGGCAGCCATGCGATGCTAAAATAGTGAATAATCTGAATTACCCCCTAAGGGTTGAGCAACCCTATTTTAGCCGGTCTGTCAGAAGTACAGTCAGATTGTCTTCCAGGTCCCGGTCCTTTTGCAGGAATTCGCTGGCGCCCGATGAAATAAGGTCCTGCTTAAACATGGACCAGTCTTCCTGCTGGGAAACGATCAGGATGTACGCATCCGGAACCGTTTTATGAATATCCGAGAGGAGGTCATAAGCTGTGGATGTGATATCATTGCATGAATCAAGGTAGAAATCCAGTAAAATAACGGATGGATTCAGATGAAGATGCGCCATACACGCTTCCCCGCTTTCGAACGATTGAATCGTAACAGGTATCTGAGCTTTTGTTGAAATTCTCTTTACGAAAGCAGTTAATAATCCATTGAAATATGCGTCGTCATCAACGACAAAGATCAGATTGTTTTTGGTTGGAATCATAATGCCGAACTTGCCTGTCGCTCCGTGAATTTACGTAATTCCTCTTCAACAAGCGGATACATCTGATCCATTTCCCTGCATAGTTTTTTATGATCTGTTAAAACATCCTCCATCTGTTCGTCTTCTGCCGCGTGTTCCATATGACGAAGCAATTCAACAATTTCAACAAAGCCCAGGTGCCTGCAGGGAGGGATCATTTTATGGGTGAGCGATCTGATGTGTTTCAGATCCGTATTCTCGACTGCTTCTTGCAGCTGCGCAAAATCCGAACGGCTATTCTTGAGAAAAATACCGAGCATATTGATCACGAATGAATCATCCCCGTTGGCGAGGTTGATGAGATCTGTCATGTCCAGATGAGGGGATGCGTCTGGAATGGGCCCTTCCGGAGTATTGTTCAGATACCGGGAGAGCGTGTTGTACATATCTTTTTGTGTAAACGGTTTGAGCAACATACCGTTCATGCCAGCACCTTCACTGGCCTGTTGTTCCTTCGGTGATGCGCCGGCTGTGAGTGCGATGATGGGCGTATCCCTGTTGAGGCTGTTAGAATTTCTTATGTTAGCGGCGGCTTCAAGTCCGGTCATCCCGGGCATTTGTATATCCATCAATATCAGGTCAAAATATTCCTTCGAAGCAAGGTGCACGGCTTCCGTACCATCTGAAGCAAGCGTCACAGAAAGGTTCCATTTTTGTAGGATGGTTTCGACCAGTTCCCGGTTGAACTCCTGGTCATCAACCGCGAGAATATGCTGACCGCCGAAGGAAGGAATGATATCCTGTTGTTTTTGTTCCGGTATGTCTTTTTGATCTCCTTTTCGGTAGTGCAGGGTGATCGTAAAAGTTGTGCCTTCCCCGGGTTTTGATGCCACATGGATATTTCCATCGTGTGCTGCCGTGATTTTTCTTACAATAGATAATCCCAGACCGGTTCCTCCATATTCCCGGGCTGTGGAGGTGTCGGCCTGTGCAAATTCCTTAAAGATCTGGTTGATCTTGTCCTGCGGAATTCCCACCCCTGTATCTGTTACCTCCAGGATTACTTTTACACTCTCATTCCCATTCCCATTCCCATTCCCATTCTCATTCTCATTCTCATTCTCATTCTCATTCTCATTCTCCTTCTCCTTCTCAGCAAGTAACCGAATTTCAATGCCGCCTTCACGCGTGAATTTCAATGCGTTGCTTACCAGGTTAATAATGATCTGATTAAACCGGACAGGATCCCCGATGAGCACCGGCGGAAAATCAGGAGCAATGGTTGCTTTCAGATATAACTTTTTATCCTTTGCCTGCTGCATGAAAAGATCCGCAATTTCCTGGGTCTCTCTGGCCGGATTAAAGCCCACCTGTTCAAGTCTCACTTCACCGGATTCAAGTTTAGCGTAATCCAGGATGTCGTTTAAGAGCTGCAGTAAATGCTGACCGGATCGCTGGATTTTATTCACATGGTTTTTTTGAGTCGGGTTGAGCGGGGAAGCTTCCAGTTGCTCGGTAAACCCAATCACGGCATTAAGCGGAGTCCTGATCTCATGGCTCATATTAGACAAAAAGTCTTCTTTCACGCGTGCCAGCTTTTCTGCCTTGTCCTTTGCCCGGGCAAGCTCTTCGCGATTTCGCTGATTTCGGCTAATATCGTTGAAAATGATTAGTAAAAGTCCGGCAAATACGATCAATGCCAGGACCATGATGGTACTGATCGTTGTCTTTGCATTTTCTGAAGCCGTTGTCAGAAGCTGTGTGCGGTCTGCGGTCAGTCCGAGATCAATTTTCTCAAATTCATCAACTACCGAACGGATTTCATCCATCACACGGTTGTCCCTGCGGGTTAAAGATTGTTCCCGTTGTTTGCGAAGCTGCGCTGTCTGATAGGCTTCCTGGCTGATTCTTGTCAATGCCTCATCGACCTGTTCGGAACTAAGATCCTGCCGCACGGTATCTCCGAACAGGGAATCGCTCGGAGTTGTATTATTACGGTTGTTGCCAAACAGTTTCTTCCAGATACTGGAATTGTTTTCGCTCTCAGGGTCCAGATCGCGAATGGTGCTTAGCTCTTCCGGGACTTCTTTTTTCTTCAAAATCTCGATATCGGCACGCACACGTTGAAGTACACTGCTGTCCTTTCCTGTCTCCTTGATTTCTATGAGTTGGCGAAGAATGTCAAATTTATTTTCGATCAGGGAATCAAGCTCTTCCAGTAAAAGGATCTGACTGCTATCGGCGGTCAGGGTTCTTAATTCAATCAGCTTGCTGTCAATATTGTATGCAGCATCACCGAATGAAGACAGGGAATTTCGGTTTTCTGTGATGGTATAGGTGCGAACACTGCTTTCAGCATCAAGCAGATCCTGAAAAACTTCTTTGAGTACATTCAGCTTACGGTTCGGTTCGGAAGCCTCTTCTATTGATCTGATGGAATTATTGATGGAAGTCCGCCCCAGTATTCCAACGACTACCAGCGTAACGAGTGCCAGGACAAATAAAAGGAGGACTTTTCGTTTCATAAATTCCGATTCACAATTCGTTCACAAATATCTTCATGATATTAACGATTTCATTGCATTTCATTGTCCGCGATCGGCGAAAAACAAGTAATTTTCAGGACAGATGTAATGTATTAAAATGAAATCTCTGATATGGCAATAAACGTAAAATTGCTCAAAAAAATTTGCGAGGCACCGGGAGTGCCGGGATATGAGCAGCGAATCCGAAGGATGATTATCGATGAAGTAACACCGCTGGTCGATGAGTGTCATGTGGACAATATGGGTAACATTATCACTATTAAAAAGGGTAAGTCCTCAGACAAGCGCGCAATGGTTGCGGCCCATATGGATGAGATAGGCTTCATGGTGACTCATATCGATGATAAAGGGTTTGTAAGGTTTACTACGCTGGGGGGCTTTGATCCCAAAACCCTGACCGCACAGCGCGTGATCATACATGGGAAGAAGGATGTGATTGGAGTGATGGGCACTAAACCGATCCATGTTATGTCGGCCGAGGAGCGTACCAAGATGCCAAAAACCACCGATTTTTACATTGATCTGGGAATGGAAAAGAAGGATGTGGAAAAGGTGGTTTCCATTGGTGATCCAATTACGCGCGAACGGGAACTTATTGAGATGGGAGATTGTGTTAATTGTAAGTCGATCGATAACCGTGTTTCTGTTTTTGTGCTGATCGAAACGCTCAGAAAAATAAAAACTACGCCGTTCGATGTTTATGGTGTTTTTACCGTGCAGGAAGAAGTAGGAATCAGAGGTGCCAATGTTGCCGCCCATACGATCAATCCGGATTTTGGGTTTGGTTTAGATACCACGATAGCCTTTGATCTGCCCGGTGCACAGCCCCATGAAAAAGTAACATCACTAGGGCATGGTACGGCCATCAAGCTGATGGATGCCAGTGCCATATGTGATTACAGGATGGTGGACTACATGAAGAAAACGGCCGACAAGAATAAGATTAAGTGGCAGCCTGAAGTGCTTACAGCAGGGGGAACGGATACGGCAGGTGTTCAGCGAATGGGTAAGAACGGTTCAATTTCCGGAGCAATTTCAATTCCAACCCGGCACCTGCACCAGGTAATTGAAATGGCTCATAAAAAGGATATTGAAAGCAGTATCAAGCTATTGGGTAAGTGTCTGGAATCACTGGATACCTATGATTGGGAGCATAAATAGAAGATAATGAATTGGCGATTTGCACTGGTAGTAATTTTCGTTCTGGGCAGCGTAGAGCTCAATGCCCAGCGTGTAGGAAATCCGATATTGCTAACCGGGGTTGTGATGGATGCCGATCAGCAAAAAGCATTGCCGTACGTGAATATCCAGCTTGGAGGTACGGTTTACGGAACTGCCAGTGATTCCAACGGCTATTTTTCAATTTTTATTAATCCGGGTGATACACTGCGATTCACTTCAATCGGATATCGCCCGGCCTATTTTGTCATGCCTTATGAGGTTTCGAATAAGCGGTATTCGTTGATCCAGTTAATGTGGCAGGAATCGATTCTGCTTCCGGAAGTGGTGGTTTTTCCATGGCCAACGCTGGATCATTTCAAGGATGCTTTTCTGGATGCGGAATTGCCTGTAACGCAGGATGATATTGTTCGTGAATTTCAAGCGGATGTGCGGCAGGAGGTAAAAGCGAATCAGCTCACTGAATATGAAGCGGATCAGCAACGGTATCAGCGATTGTATGAGCTGAATCTGATATTTCCGCCCAATAATTTTCTTAACCCCATGCGCTGGTCTAATTTCATCAGGGATGTGGGTAAGAAAGAGTAATCAGATTGCCTTTCCAATCACAATGCCGCCAAAAATCATCAGTATGCCGATGGCAAAACTGGCGACAGTATAGCCGGCCAGCTGCAGATATTCCTGGTTGTTGAACATATTCCAGTTCTCCAGCGCAAACGTTGAAAAAGTGGTAAAGCTTCCACAAAATCCGACTGCGAAAAACAACCGCGCAATATTCGTTTCCGCACCTCTTATCAGGAAATATCCAATGAAAATCCCCAGGACAAAGCTTCCCAACATGTTTACCGTGAAGGTTGCCAATGGCATATTCCGTTCTTTTTCCAGCCATATATAAAATAAATACCGGCAGATACTGCCAGCAAAACCACCCAGGCCAACAACGAGTAAATTTTTAATCATAGTTAAATTCGGATTTGTTTACCGGCGCATTTGGATTTCAGGTATTTGAGGGTCTCTTTGTACCTGGAATGTTCCTGCATCGAGATATCAAGTGTCTTGTGTGTTGAATGTTTGATCTGAAGTTCACGGTAAGTGCCGGAAGCCGTTTTAATTGATTCCTCCTTCCAGGAAATGATCTCTTTCACTGAAAATTCGGTGTGCCTCATTCTAACCGGGTAATGCACGTGTATTTTACCTTTTCCTATGCTGATCCTTTTATAGGACCAGAGCGTTCTGATTAATATGGCAGTTCCAAGTGGTAAAAACAGAATGGCCAGGACATACTTGTACCACGCGGCATGTACATCGTTGATGAGTCCGAATAAACCATAGATGCCACCGGCCATCGATATCAGGACAAACAATCCGATTGATATCAGCGTGCTTGATTTGGGTTTTACCAAAATCATAGTTAAAGGTACATTTTTCCCCTGAATTCTTTTTTAAAGTACAGTGAGTAAGCTTTGGCGAACTAAGGCGCCCATGCTTTCGCATTTAAGAAATTCCTTGTTCCGGTAATGTTGTGCAAGGTCCTTGCGCAATGACTTTACATTTTCAGGCGGGGCCAGCGTATCCGCGGTCATCACATCGAGCAGCTCGTCGATCACTTCGCGACCTGCTTTCAGCCTGTTAGCAATGAGTGAACGTTCTTCTTTCTGGTATTGCTTCACTGTTTCGGGGGTCAGGCAATGAAGACCTACCTCGATCAACGCATTATTCTGCTTAAAATATTGGGGCAGGTAGATGGATTTTCTTCCTTCATAGGACTGCTGGTCAAAGTCAATCGCCCGGATCCGATATACCACATCTTCAAAATCCGGTGTGATGTCCACGACGAAATTACTCGAATGCATATCGCCCAGCAGTCGGATAAAACAACGCTCGTTAAATTTTACAAATTCCTTGCTCAGTCGGGTGGCATTCAGATGCTGGTCGTTCAGATAGGTCTTAATGAACTGGTCTCCGGGAATTCCAATGATATGTTCCTCTATCAGCGTATTCTCATGCACGAGATAGCTGATCCTGTTCGGGGATAGCAGGTGTTCGAGTTCCAGGCCATAAATACGGGAAGCATCGGCATTTTTGATATAGAAGTAATCAAAGTTGTCATTGATGCGGTTTACCACCCGAACCCGGAAGGGCTGTGTGTTTCCATAAATACACAGGTCGATGCGGTCAATAAAAAGGTGCTCCATAACCGACATATCTCCGTCGGCCTTCAAAAGGGCGTAAATCTTTTTTACGCTGTTATGGATTGCCTTCATGTCATCCTGTGAGTAGATAACCGTTTCCCACAGGGTATCATGGTCATTCTTGTCTATTAATGGTAGCGAATTATCGTACCGGAGAAGATCGGTATAGGTAATGGGCAAATCGGCTTCCCGTCCATTATGGATGAGATAACCGCGGAGACCCCGGCTGATCGGATAGGGTATTTTCTTTTTGGAGATAACGGCCATGTGACATAAATACAAAAATCCGGCCGCATTGTAAAGTGTCGGGGAATGAATAGGGCGGAGGTTTGTGTTCGCCCCCGCCCTGAGAAACTGTTATTGCATTACTGCGACTTCGGCAGTTTTTACGGTCTTGATAATGCGACCCGCAACTTTGTACGGGTCTGCATTGGACGCAGGACGCCGATCTTCCAGCCATCCCCTCCAGCCGTTTTCAACCGTTCCGATTGGAATCCGGATGGAGGCGCCACGGTCTGAAACCCCATAGCTGAACTTGTCTATGGATTGCGTTTCATGCGCTCCGGTAAGACGCTGGTGGTTGTCTGCACCATATACCTCAATATGCTCGTGCTTAACGGGCTCAAATGCCTGGCAGATTACGTCATATACATCCTTTGAGCCGGCTTCACGTAATGTGGAATTCGAGAAATTGGCGTGCATGCCCGATCCATTCCAGTCACCTTTTACAGGTTTCGGGTGCCAGTTCACCGACAGACCGTATTTTTCTGCAGTCCTTTCCAGCAGGTAACGTGCAATCCATACCTGGTCACCGGCACTCTTTGCACCTTTTGAAAAAACCTGGAATTCCCATTGTCCAGTTGCCACTTCCGCATTGATTCCCTCAACGTTGATACCGGCTTCAAGGCAAAGGTCCAGGTGTTCTTCAATGATTTCCCTGCCGTATGCGTTGGTTGCTCCAACTGAACAGTAGTAAGGACCCTGCGGACGGGGATATCCTGCTTCAGGAAATCCAAAGGGCAGATTTGCGGATGGGTTCCAGAGGAAATATTCCTGTTCAAATCCAAACCAGAAATCATTATCATCATCATCAATGAGGGCACGACCATTGGTGATGTGGGGCGTGCCATCCGGATTCAGAACCTCGGTCATCACCAGGTAGCCATTGGTGCGTGCCGGGTCCGGAAAACAAGCAACAGGCTTCAGCAGACAATCTGATGAATGGCCTTCTGCCTGTTGGGTGGAGCTTCCATCGAAACACCACATCGGGCAATCTTCTACGTTGCCACTGAAATTTGAAACGATTTTTGTTTTGCTGCGAAGTCCCTGGGTTGGCGCGGTGCCATCAAGCCAGATGTACTCAAGTTTTGATTTTATCATGATTTAAGATGTTAGTGGTTCAAATTTTACCCCAAAAATAATATTTAGATATATAAATTTTAATTATAGGGTAAAAAAATAACCTGTTATATAAAATTACGATATGTAAACTGTCAATTAAGGTCATTTTCGATCTTAGAATGCGTAAACAGCGGCTAATGTAATTTGTGAAGCCTGTGCAACGGCCGCTTCATTGGAATCCATAAAAGCATCGAAGGATACGTTATCAAGTCGGACTTCCCCGATAAAGCGGAAATTTTTGTAGGAATAATTCGCGGTAACGGTACTCGCAAATACACTTTCGGATTCCGAGATAACCGTACCGGATTCGGTGGTTGCTTCCTTATAGGAGAAGAACTCTTCACGTAATCCAATCGAAAACGCTTCACTTATTGAGAACTGGGGATACAGGGCGACGCCGGTGTATCCGCCTTTTTCATCACCGGCAATTGAATAGTCCGCCGCATTCAGTCCGAGGTAAAACTTCTCGCTGATCTGGAAGCCGGTGGTGAGATCAAAGATTGTTCCTGAAGGAGAGCCCGTAACCATATTCAGGTAGACCGACCAGCCCTCGACCGGCTGGATAAAGATCTGCGCTCCAAAATCACTAACACCGTTTTCGTCGTTGTATACATTCCAGTCATTGAATATACCCACCATGATCGCGAAATTATCGCTGATGGTGATATCGGCCTTCAGACCGGAATTCTGGAACGGACCGTTTGTAAAAAGGTAGGAAGTTGAGTAGTTAAAGTTGCCCACAGGTGAAATCACTTCATAGCCAACAAATGTTCCCATGTAGCCGGCCGTAAGAGAAAGCACATCATTGAATGCGTAGCTTACATACAGGTTTTGGATGCCCACAATGGCTCTTTCTTCGTCGCCCAGATCAAAAAGCGGGATCGATTTAAAACTTCTGGGTCCAAACGACAGTTCTCCGACAAAGCTGGCCTTTCCTAGTGTCTGACTGAGGGCCACGTCAACCATTCCAATCGAAATTGAGTTGCGATCATCGGCAAAGGAAGTTCCGATATTATCCTGTCCGGAAAAATCGTAGGTATAGTAGGTATCTACGGAGCCGGAAATGGTGAGCGAGTCTTTTTTATCCTGACCGAAGGAAGAGAGAAAGGTAAAAGTCAGGCACAGGGTGAGTAGTAAATGTACATTTTTCATGTAATTTTGGGTTAAGGTTAATGAAGAGTTAACTGCAGGCTCGCCGGAAGATGTTGCAGCAGTTCCGGTGAGCCTTATTTTTTCTTATTGATCGTAGGTGATTGTATAACCACGGATTCCATGTTCGTGTGAATCGAGTCCTTCGCGTTCATGCTGTTCAGACACCCGGATTCCGATGGTATATTTCAGAATGGTAAAAATGATGTAAGCCGATATGAATGCAGCGGCTCCACAGACGAGTACACCTTTCAGCTGAGGCCAGAACGCCATGTCATTTCCGTCACCGTCGATGCCGAAAATTCCTACTGCCAGCGTTCCCCATATTCCGCATGTCAGGTGTACCGAAACTGCTCCGACGCAATCATCCAGTTTGAATTTGTCAAGGGTAATCGCGGAGAGTACGACAAGGATGCCTGCTACCAGGCCCACAAAACAGGCCCATCCAGGACTGATCACATCGGCACCAGCGGTAATCCCCACAAGTCCGGCCAGAATCCCATTCAGTACCATGCCCAGGTCAAGGCGTTTAAATACAACGTATCCGGTAATGAAACCGCCCAAAGCCCCGGTACAGGCCGCCAGACAGGTTGTTACGAGTACATAGGATACAATAGCCGGATCAGCGCTGAGCACGGATCCACCGTTAAATCCAAACCATCCAAACCACAGGAGGAATACCCCGATCACGGCCAAAGGAACACTGGAGCCGGGTTTGTCGATGACTTTTCCGTCGACATATTTGCCCAGTCGCGGACCGATGATCATGATGCCTGCCAGGGCACCCCAGCCACCTACCGAATGCACAAGTGTTGATCCGGCAAAATCATAGAATCCGGCTGCATCCAGTGCGCCCGCACCCCATTTCCAGCTTCCGATAACCGGATAAACCAACCCAACAAATATGATGGTGAAGATGAGGTATGCTGATATCTTAATGCGCTCTGCTACCGCACCCGATACGATGGTCGCCGCAGTAGCGGCAAACATGGCCTGAAAGAGGAAGTCGGTCCAGTACGTATAACCCGCTGAGGCATATTCCACCGTATTTCCATTTTCCGGAAGACTTAACGGGAACCCGCCAAATCCGAACCAGCCCGGCTCTGCAAATCCCGGATACATCAGGCTGAAGCCAATCAGGTAATACGTGAGAATTCCAATGATTGGGGTTAACGTGTTTTTAAAGAGTACGTTTACGGTATTTTTAGCTTGGGTGAAGCCAGCTTCGACACCAGCAAAGCCCAGGTGCATAATGAATACAAGGGCGGTAGCCAGCATCATCCATACGTTGTTGGCAGTAAACAACGCCTGTGTTCCATCACTGATGGTCTGACTCACTTCCGCTGTTTCCAGAACAGCAGCTGTTCCTGCATCTCCAAGGATACCGGATAATTGTACACTAAGATCGAGTGTAAATAGTTCTCTCATAATATTTTATTTCTTGTTAGTGGTATAAGGCAGAATAAAATATGCCTGAATCTGCGGGCAAGAAAATAATGTTTTGAGAGATAAGGAAATTATTGATGATAAAAAATAACCCTGTTTCTTGAAAAATTTACAATTTATTATGCTTATAGGTTAATTAAATGCCATTATACTTCAGATAATTGTAATGATATTCCAATATAGGGTATAAAATGACCCTCGTTTGTGAAAAATTAATAATTTTTTGAAAATAATTTCGCATTGAAACAATTGTCCTAAAATTTTGTTTTCGCCTAAAAAAAAATACCCATTTGTTACATGGGCATTCAATTTTATAGAGGTGTGGGTTAAAAAATACCCGGTTCTGTGAATTAATCAGTCTTATTGAACTGCTTTGCTTTCATTAATAGCTGTAAGCATTTTTTCCTTTACTTCGTTAATCCGGATCAATTCTTCACGGTAATAGTTTATCTGTGCATCGGGATCCTCGCTGAATTTATCGCGGTCGAATGAACGCATCCATTCCATCATGGATTCGTCTGCTGAATTCAGGTTGCTGATTGTTTCACGCAGCATGATAATAC
Source organism: Fulvivirga sedimenti (assembly GCF_020328055.1). Taxonomy (NCBI): domain Bacteria; kingdom Pseudomonadati; phylum Bacteroidota; class Cytophagia; order Cytophagales; family Fulvivirgaceae; genus Fulvivirga; species Fulvivirga sedimenti. Next base: position 1,151,800 of record NZ_JAIXNE010000003.1, on the reverse strand, counting down.
GGGCGGAATCATTCTCAGAATTGATCATTTCCTGAATACGGCCCTTTTCTTTCATGATATCGTCCATTTTGGGCATGACCTCATCATGAACGGCCATTACTTCGTTAAACAAATCTTCAGACGGATTACTGCATCCGGAAAACAGGACCAAAGAAATAAAAAGTAATATGTATTGTGTTCGCATGGGAAATGACTTTTGATCAAAATTACCTAATAAATGCTGTAGTCGCGTAACGAAAGTTACAATCCTTGCCGGCCTTCGTTACAAAGTCTGGTTCTCGCTCGCCATGGTTCGTTGCCGGGCTATTCTCCGCATTGCTTTCTGGTGGATGATCTCTCCAACTTTATGATTATTGCTTTTTGATTCCAGCCATGAAATAATATCGAAATACATGAATGCCCTTCGTTCGTAGGGGTTATGCTGCAGGGGAACCAGCTGGTCGCGCAGTTCATTGAATGCTTCCATTAATTCTTCTTCGGATAAGTGGGCATCCAATTTTTTCAGAAAACTGAGGATATACTTTTGAAAGGAGTACAGGTCCTTCTTTCGAAGCAGGAAGCGGTATGTCGACCGGATGTAATAATCTATGACATCTGTATTGCCCAGTTCATAGTGACTGATCAGACTTAATATCCGCGCGAAAGAGTGAATATCTTCACGCAGATCAATATTTTCGGAAGTGAAAATCCGGTTCAGCCAACGGATGCAGTTCCCATATTTCTGATCCCCGAAATAAAGACAGGCCACCTTGTAAAAAAGTATGATGCGTGAATGATTGTCTAGTTGCCTGATAAAAGGCTCAAGGAGCGGTTCAATTTTTTCGATCAAAGAAACACCATGGCCGAAATCGCCCAGCATAAAGATTCGGTTGAATTCATGCACGTACGTATATTTATACAGGCGCATCCGGATGTTTTCATTCATTGTATGCCTTGGATAATGGCGGATTTCCCTGAGCCTTCTGCTGGTTTCAACAAAATCATCGTAGGAATACATCTTGTACTGGGCAATCATCAGTGTATTGATCGCACTCAGGTAATCATTGGTCCGTGAGTAGCGGATCTCCTTATGCTCATCGAAAAGATCAAGCCACTTGCGGGCGTATTTGAGTCCGCTGTCAAAATCCTGGATAAATGAATAATACCCGGAAAGTAATTGATAAAGGCTTAGTTTTTCCGTAAGCGAGAGTTCTTGCTCAATAAAATCAGGCAGTTCCTTTTCAAAAAGTCGTTGGATGTGATTATAATCACTCTGATTTCGGATAAATCCGATTCTGTAATAGATTGCGTTCAGTCGGGCAGCCAGGTTGGTGAACTTGTTTACATTGTTGATACGTTCATTCACCTGCTGAACCTCCCGCACGATGCGGTTCACCCGCTGCTCATTACCGGCACCAACCGTTTGGGTAAGTATATTCTTTTCCCACTTAAGAATTTCGAGCTGCAACTCCAGGTTGTCGATGCTGCCAACCTTTTTACGGGCTTTTTTTAATATCTGAACACATTGGTCGTATAAACCCCGGTTAAAGAGGATCTGCACATGATCGATCATCTCGCGTATCTGGATCTCAAGTGAGTGGGACTGACTGTACTGACGCATACACTGAAGTACACGCTGATACAGATGAGCCTTGAGGTTGGAGATCTGTGTTGGAGAAATATCCGGAATAGAATTCAGAAGTGCTTCCTCATCGTACTCAGTTTGTTCAGAAAGCCCGTTAAATAAAAGAATGAATTTCTTTTCCGAAGACCCGTTGCGCGAAGCCCACACATTGAAATATCTTCTTTCAGCTGGTTTCATGGTTTGAACAAGCGAATGCAATGCTGTGGATTTTGATCTTGCCATCGTAATAAATATGACGAAAAATATCTTTTAAGCCGTATAATAATCAATATTATTGATTCAGGAATCGTAAATATAATACTTTTTGGCATTTACTTCCGTTGCGGGTAACCATACCTTTGATTTTGACCAAATTAGTAAGTATGGCTACAGAGAACAGAATTTACATTTTTGATACCACGTTGCGGGATGGTGAACAGGTGCCCGGGTGCGGACTCACCAAGAAGGAAAAGGTACGTCTTGCCCAGGCACTGGAGGATTTAGGGGTAGACATAATTGAGGCGGGTTTTCCGATAAGCAGTCCGGGAGATTTCGAAGCTGTGAAGTCTGTTGCCGAAGTGATTCGTAATTCATCTGTTTGTGCCTTATCGAGGGCAGTTGAGCAGGACATTGTTACTGCAGCCAGGGCGATTGAAAATGCGGTTCGTCCACGTATCCATACAGGAATCGGTACTTCCGATCAGCATGTTTTTACCAAGCTTCGTACAACCCGCGACCGGATCCTTGAAAAGGCGCATTTCTGTGTTAGCACGGCTAAAAAGTATGTGGATGACGTTGAATTTTATGCGGAAGATGCCGGCAGAACAGAGAACAGCTTTTTGGCCCAGGTGATTCAGGAGGCCGTGAATGCTGGTGCTACAGTAGTAAACATTCCTGATACGACGGGCTACTGCCTGCCTTCGGAATACGGTCAAAAAATTAAATACCTGATTGATCATGTGAAGGGCATCGAGAATGTGATTATATCTACACATTGCCACAATGATCTCGGACTTTCTACTGCCAACAGTGTGGAGGCCATACAGCAGGGTGCCCGTCAGGTGGAATGTACCATCAACGGAATTGGTGAAAGGGCTGGAAACACTTCGCTCGAGGAGGTTGTAATGATCCTCAAAAAACACAATTGGCTCAACTACACCACCGGAATTCACACAGAAAAGCTTTATTCCATGAGCCGGCTAATCTCGGAAACCATGAATATGCCGGTTCAGCCTAATAAGGCAATCGTCGGAGCAAATGCATTTGCGCACTCTTCCGGGATTCATCAGGACGGTGTCATTAAAAACAGGGATAATTATGAAATCATCGATCCTGCAGAAGTAGGAGTTAATAAATCTTCCATCATACTTACCGCGCGGAGTGGTCGTGCCGCCCTGAATTTCCGCCTCGGTCAACTGGGTATCCAGCTTGCCCGCCCGGAGCTTGAATCTGCCTATGAAGAATTTTTGGCTGTCGCAGACCAGGTTTCTGTGGTTGAAGACGAGCATTTGCAGGAAATCGTAGCGAAACTTCAAGACGTAGCCTGATTTATGGGAAAGACACTTTTTGACAAGGTGTGGGACCGTCATGTTGTGGAGGTTATTCCCGACGGCCCGCAAGTCGTATATATCGATACGCATTTTATCCATGAAGTAACGAGTCCGCAAGCCTTTGCCGGATTACGAAAACGGGGAATCGGCGTTTTTCGTCCGAAACAAACCGTCGCAACCGCTGATCACAATGTTCCTACGATCGACCAGCATTTGCCGATTCGCGATGCCTTATCCAGGCATCAGGTTGACACCCTTATAAAGAACTGTGAAGCATTTGGGGTTGAATTATACGGGCTCGGGCATCCTTACCAGGGAATCGTGCATGTTATCGGACCTGAACTGGGAATCACACAACCCGGAATGACTATCGTTTGCGGAGACAGCCATACGTCTACGCATGGGGCATTTGGAAATATTGCATTTGGAATCGGAACAAGTGAGGTGGAACAGGTACTGGCAACCCAGTGCATTCTCCAAACAAAGCCAAAGAAAATGAAGATCGAAGTAAACGGATCACTGCGCTCCGGTGTACTGTCGAAGGATATCATACTTCATATCATTTCGAAAATCAGTACCAGCGGCTGTACGGGTCATTTTGTGGAATTTGCCGGATCAGCGATCCGCAGCCTTTCCATGGAAGCGCGTATGACCATCTGTAATATGAGCATTGAAATGGGTGCCCGGGGTGGTATGATCGCTCCGGATGAAACAACCTTTGAGTATATGAAGGGACGAACATTCGCACCGAAGGGCGCAGAGTGGGACCGCAAAGTAGCGGAGTGGCGCGAGCTGTTTACAGATGACGATGCTGTTTTCGACAAGGTTCACACATTTAATGCCGGCGAAATCGAACCCATGATCACCTATGGTACAAACCCGGCCATGGGAATCGGCATTACCCAGCGAATTCCGGAAATGGAAGGAAATAAGGAAGATACCACCCTGAAAAAGGCGCTGAAATACATGGATTTATCAGCCGGAGCACCCTTACTCGGACAGCGAATTGATTACGTATTTATTGGAAGCTGTACGAACTCCCGGATTGAAGATCTTCGCCTGGTGGCAGACCTGGTTAAAGGGCGTAAAAAGGCGGATCACGTGACAGCATTGATCATACCAGGTTCGAGACAGGTAGAGGAACAGGCGAAAAGCGAGGGCCTTGACAAGGTACTTGAGTCGGCGGGGTTCGAACTCCGTCAGCCGGGATGTTCGGCCTGTTTGGGCATGAATGAGGACAAGGTTCCGGACGGGAAATATTGCGTTTCCACGTCAAACAGAAATTTTGAGGGCCGGCAGGGTCCTGGTGCGCGTACCATGCTGGCGAGTCCGCTCACAGCTGCAGCAGCTGCACTCAATGGATATATTTCGGATGTGAGAGAATTAATGACTAATGGATAAGTTCAGGAAAATAGAATCTACCGTTGTTCCGTTGCCGCTGGAGAATGTTGATACGGATCAGATAATTCCCGCAAGGTTTTTAAAAGCCACAACACGGGAAGGTTTTGGCGATAATCTTTTCCGAGACTGGCGGTACAAATCAGATGGAACGCCGAATCAGGATTTTATTCTGAACCAGGATAATATCAAAGGAGAAATACTGGTAGCGGGAAAGAATTTCGGATGTGGCAGCAGCAGGGAGCACGCGGCCTGGGCTATCTATGATCATGGCTTCAAGGTGGTGGTTTCAAGTTTCTTTGCAGATATATTCAGAAATAATGCATTGAACAACGGACTTCTTCCCGTGCAGGTTTCAGAAGAATTCCTGGACAGGATCTTCCTGGAAAGGGAACGGGATGAAGACCTGAGGGTCACGGTAAACCTCGAAGAACAACTGATCACACTGGAATCAACAGGTGAAAGCGAGGAATTCGATGTGAATCCCTATAAGAGATACTGCCTCATTAACGGATATGATGATATCGATTATTTGCTCAGCAAACGGGAAGCAATTGAGGAATTTGAAAAGAACAGATCATGAATAAGAAAATAGCCGTGTTGTCGGGTGATGGTATCGGTCCGGAAGTAACTCACCAGGCCGTTCAGGTACTGGAATCGGTTGCCGACAGATTTGGCCATCAATTTATTTTTGAAGAGGCCCTCATTGGCGCATGTGCCATTGACCAGACCGGGGATCCATTCCCACAAGATACAGAACAGGTTTGCCGTAATGCTGATGCCATTTTGTTCGGTGCGATCGGCCATCCTAAATACGATAATGATCCCTCCGCAAAGGTACGCCCCGAACAGGGTTTGCTGGCGATGCGTAAAAAATTAGGATTATATGCCAATGTAAGACCTGTCACCAGCTATGAAGCGCTGGAGGACAAGTCTCCATTGAAAAATGAAATTGTGCACGGGACAGATTTTGTGGTCTTTCGTGAACTTACCGGAGGCATTTATTTCGGTGAGCCGCGTGGACGTACAGAAAATGGCGCAACAGCTTTTGATACCTGTGTTTACAGTCGTCACGAGATCGAGCGCATTGCACATCAGGCATTTCAGGCGGCTCAGAAAAGAGGTAAGCATCTGACCCTGGTGGATAAAGCAAATGTACTCGCAACCTCGAGACTATGGCGGGAAGTCGTGAAATCTATGGCAGCCGGGTATCCTGATGTTGAGCTTGACTTTATGTTTGTTGATAATGCGGCGATGAAAATTATTCTGAATCCGGGATTCTTCGACGTGATTCTTACCGAGAATATGTTTGGAGATATCATCACAGACGAAGCCAGTGTTCTTGCGGGTTCGTTGGGCATGCTTCCTTCAGCAAGCACAGGTGACTCCTATGCATTGTACGAACCGATTCATGGTTCCTACCCTGAGGCAGCCGGAAAGAATATAGCGAACCCTGTAGGCGCGATCCTGTCGGCAGCCATGTTACTGGAATATTCATTTGATATGCTGGAAGAAAGTGCTGCAATTCGCGAGGCTGTAGCCGCTTCTATTACTGAAGGAATCGTCACTTCGGATATCGATGCGTCTTCCACGTATGGCACAACAGAGGTTGGTGCGCATATTATTTCACTGCTGAAATCTTCAGTTTCCCTTAAATCCTAGAAATATGCAGCATTTAGTTTGTTTTAACCGGGATTTATTCACTACATTTAAAAAAACTAATGAGAAACCTGTTCATCATATCACTGGTCATTATTAACGTCATTCGATTGAATGCTGACCGGGATTGGTGAATCTGAAATAAGATAAACATTGAAAAGCGCCATCCCCCGGGATGGCGCTTTTTTTTTAACCCCATGACATATGTATTACAATAAGAATACCATCGTATTTAAAGACGGCCGAATGATTCCGGCGGCTGAAGCCATGTCCAGTGATTATACACAAACGCTGCATTATGGCAATGGTGTATTTGAGGGAATGCGATCCTACGAGAATGCAGAGGGATGCAATATTTTCCGTGCCAGGGAACATTTCGACCGCCTCGCCTATTCAGCGGATCGGATGCAGTTAAAAATGCCTTATTCCCCTGAAGAAATGGTGCAGATCGCATACCAGCTTCTTGATGAGAACCATCTGCACAATGCCTATATCCGGCCGCTGGTATACGGCGGTATGAATATGAGCCTGGAGCCTTCCGATGAGTGTCACGTTTTCATGGCAGCCTGGAACTGGGGAAAATATCTGGGTAATGATCCGCTGAGCGTAATGGTTTCATCCTATCAGCGACCTAATCCGAAATCAACAATTATTGATGCCAAGATCGTTGGACATTATACCAATAGCATTCTAGCCACATCCGAAGCCAGGAAGTTGGGTTATGATGAAGCTTTGCTGCTTGATATGCATGGCAATGTTGCTGAAGGTCCGGGAGCCAATTTCTTTTTTGAAAAGGAAGGTATCCTCTATACACCCCCCGCTGGTCACATACTTCCGGGCATTACCCGCAGGACGGTCATGGAGCTTGCGCAGGAGCTGGGCATCCGCGTGGTGGAGAAATTCTTCGAAGTGGAGGAGGTATATGATGCAGACACTGCTTTTTTCGTAGGAACTGCTGTAGAAATTGCACCAATCGCCGCGATCAATGGTGAAAAACTGAAGGGAACCTGGGAAGATTCAGCGGGACACCAGCTTTATCTGATGTACCGTCAGAAGGTTCGGTTTAATGAATACCAGGGATTAACGATTGTTTAATGAGTTCTGCGCCAAATAAATACAGCCGTGTTGTAACACAGGACCCCACTCAGCCTGCCGCACAGGCCATGCTTCACGCCATTGGTCTCACTGATTCCGACCTGAAGAAAGCACAGGTAGGGATTGTGAGTACGGGTTTTGAGGGTAATCCATGTAACATGCATTTGAATGACCTTGCCAGGGATGTAAAGGGCGGAGTTACCTCCGCTGATCTGGTAGGTCTGATATTCAATACGATCGGAGTAAGCGACGGAATTTCAATGGGAACACCGGGTATGCGGTACTCACTTCCATCGCGCGATATTATTGCCGATAGTATTGAAACAGTAGTAAATGCACAGGCATATGACGCCCTGGTTGCGGTTGTTGGCTGTGATAAAAATATGCCAGGGGCTATGATTGCCATTGGCCGTTTGAACAGACCTGCTATTCTTGTTTATGGAGGCACGATCGCCCCGGGCTGCTATGCCAACAAAAAACTGGATGTGGTTTCAGCGTTTGAGGCGCTCGGGCAAAAAATGGCCGGGACCATTTCAGAAGAAGATTTTAAAGGTGTGGTTCATCATGCCTGTCCGGGTCCGGGCGCATGTGGCGGGATGTACACAGCCAATACGATGGCTTCTGCGATTGAAGCACTCGGATTAAGCTTACCCTACAGTTCATCGAATCCGGCCAGGGATCAATCCAAACAAATAGAATGCAGAAAAGCAGGTGAACAAATGAGACACCTCGTGGAGATGGACCTGAAGCCACGGGATATCGTTACGAAAAGATCATTTGAAAATGCGATTTCACTCATTACAGTGCTGGGAGGATCAACCAATGCGGTTCTTCATTTACTGGCGATGGCCCATGCATTCGGCATTGACCTGACATTACAGGACTTCAGTTCCATCAGTGCACGTACGCCTTTCCTGGCAGATTTGAAACCCAGCGGTCAGTTCGTTATGGAAGATTTACACGAAGCAGGCGGTATTCCGGGCGTGATGAAACTTATGCTGAAGGAGTCACTACTCGACGGAAATTGCATGACCGTAACCGGCAAGACAATTGGGGAAAATATTGAAGAAGCAGCGCTTGCCGACGGACAAACGGTGATCCACCCTGTTGCGGATCCCATAAAATCATCCGGGCATTTGCGCATCCTGTACGGGAATTTAAGTCCGGATGGTGCCGTAGCCAAAATCACTGGAAAGGAGGGTGAATTTTTTGAAGGTCCGGCCCGTGTATTCGAGAGTGAATTCGAGGCCAACGATGAACTTCTCGCCGGAAAGGTGCAGGCAGGAGATGTCATTGTGATCCGATACGAAGGTCCGAAAGGGGGCCCGGGAATGCCTGAGATGCTGAAGCCCACTTCGGCGATCATGGGTGCCGGACTGGGTAAGGAAGTGGCTCTTATTACCGATGGCCGGTTTTCCGGCGGAACACATGGTTTTGTGGTGGGGCATATTACACCCGAAGCACAGGATGGCGGACCGATTGCCCTGGTTCAGAATGGTGACAGAATACGTATTGATGCCCGGGAGAACAGGCTGGATATTCTGGTCGACGAGGAGGAAATGGCCCGAAGGAGGAAAAGCTGGAAGGCACCGGATTTGAAAAAGACTTCCGGGATCTTATACAAATATGCCAGGATGGTGTCAACCGCATCAGAAGGCTGCATAACAGATGGATAATATGGAATTACAGGCAAATAAAACGCTTACAACTACGGAAACGATCAGCGGGGCAGAGGCGGTAATACGATCGCTGCTGGCCGAGGGTGTTGATACCATGTTCGGTTATCCCGGTGGCGCCATTATGCCGGTTTATGATGCGCTTTATGATTATCAGGAAGAGCTCAGGCATATCCTGGTGCGTCATGAACAGGGAGCAGTACATGCCGCGCAGGGATATGCACGAGCCAGCGGTAAGGTGGGGGTTTGCCTGGCAACAAGCGGCCCGGGTGCTACCAATCTTATTACAGGTTTGGCAGATGCGATGATCGATTCTACGCCTGTTGTGTGTATCACGGGGCAGGTTGCTTCCCATTTACTGGGAACCGATGCATTCCAGGAAACAGATGTGGTTGGCGTTTCGATGCCGGTAACAAAATGGAATATTCAGATCACCAAATCAGAAGATATACCCCAGGCTCTTGCCAAAGCGTTTTTTATTGCACGATCGGGAAGGCCTGGTCCGGTGGTGGTAGATATCACAAAAAATGCACAGTTCGGAAAACTCGAATTTGCCTATGCTCCTTGTGAAATGCTCAGGAGCTATATCCCCCGTCCGGCGATTGATCCGGTACAATTAAATGCCGCGGCAACACTGATCAACAATGCAAAAAAGCCCTTTCTTCTGGTTGGCCAGGGTGTAATTCTTTCAGGTGCTGAAAATATTCTGACTGAGTTTGTAGAAAAGACGGGCATCCCTTACGCCTGGACATTACTGGGACTTTCAGCAATGCCAACGGATCATTACCTCAATACCGGAATGCTGGGCATGCACGGGAATTATGGGCCAAATGTAAAAACCAACGAATGTGATGTCCTTATCGCTGTGGGCATGCGTTTTGATGACCGGGTAACCGGTGATGTCGATCGCTATGCCAGACAGGCCAAGGTGATTCATATAGAAATTGATCCGGCGGAAATCGATAAAAATGTAAATGCCGATGTACCGCTGATCGGAGACGCAAAGGAAGTGCTTGAAAAACTGATTGATCTGGTGGATCCTGCCGGTCATGAGGAATGGATAGAGGAATTCAGGGTTTGCAGTAACCTGGAGTTTCAGAAAGTAATTGAGAAATCACTGCATCCGGGAGATGAACATGGTCTTCTGATGGGCGAGGTAATCGCCAATGTATCGGCACGGCTGAAGGGTGATGCAATCCTGGTAACCGATGTTGGTCAGCATCAGATGGCGGCCTCACGTTATTTCAATTTCCGTCAGAGCCGCAGCAATATTACCTCGGGCGGACTGGGGACAATGGGATTTGCGCTGCCGGCCGGACTGGGCGCGAAACTGGGGGCTCCGGATCGTGATGTGGTCATCGTTGTTGGCGACGGTGGCATACAGATGAATATCCAGGAACTCGCTACCATTTTTCAGTATGGTGTGAATGTTAAAATTCTGCTGCTGAATAATAATTTCCTGGGCATGGTGCGTCAATGGCAGCAACTGTTTTTCGACCGCCGCTATTCCTTTACCGAGATGGTAAATCCTGATTTTGTAAAAGTGGCAGAAGGCTTTGGCCTCACTGCTAAGAAACTCACAGACCGCAAGGATTTGGATGCGAGTATTGAAGAAATGCTCAATTCAGAATCACATTTTCTTCTCGAAGTGGTAGTGGAAAAGGAGGAAAATGTATTTCCAATGATCCCGACTGGTTCGTGTGTATCAGAAATACGTCTTGAATGACGATAACAATTGAAATATGAAAAAGCATAAATATACGATCACAATTTTCACTGAAAATTTCATCGGGTTGCTTAGCCGGATCACCCTGATCTTTACACGGCGGCATATCAACATCGAAAGCATTACCGTATCAGAATCTGAAGTGAAGGGGGTTCATCGCTATACGGTTGTCGTCAAGATCACTGAAGAGCAGGTAAAGCGTGTGGTGAAACAAATTGAAAAGCAGGTAGAAGCGCTGAAAGCATTCTACTACCGCGATGACGAAACGATCCACCAGGAAATTGCCTTATACAAGGTTTCAACAAAATTCCTTGACGGAAAGCATAACCTTGAGTTTGTGATCCGAACACACCAGGCGCGGATACTCTCGGTGGAAAATAAATATATGGTCATTGAGAAAACCGGTCACAAGAGCGAAACTCAGGAGTTGCTTGAGTTGCTTCAGCCATTCGGGGTTCTGGAATTCGTCCGTTCCGGACGGGTATCCATTTCAAAGCCTATGAAGGAATTGAGCGAATATCTCAATGAGATGGAGGAGGAGCTGCAGTCGCAGCGTGCATAAATTAACAAATGAATTAACTAACCAAATCAACAAAATAAAAAGATGGCAAAGATCAATTTTGGAGGAGTAGAAGAAGAAGTCGTAACACGCGAAGAGTTTTCACTGGATAAAGCCAGGGAGGTATTAAAGAACGAAACCATTGCCGTATTGGGTTATGGTGTTCAGGGACCTGGTCAGGCATTGAATTTAAAAGATAATGGATTCAACGTAATCGTTGGTCAGCGTAAAAATTCCAAGACATGGGATAAGGCAATTGCCGACGGATGGGTGCCGGGCGAAGATTTATTCGAGCTTGAGGAAGCATGCGAGCGCGGAACCATCATCCAGTTTTTACTTTCAGACGCAGGACAGATCAAACTTTGGCCAACGGTGAAGAAACATCTCACACCGGGTAAGGCATTATACTTTTCACACGGCTTTGGTGTGACCTATAATGAGCGCACCGGAATTATTCCGCCAGATGATGTTGATGTCATCCTCATTGCACCAAAAGGATCGGGAACGTCATTGCGCAGAATGTTTCTTGAAGGGCGTGGCTTGAATTCAAGCTATGCGATTTACAAGGATGCTACAGGCAAAGCCAAGGAGCGTGTTGTTGCACTCGGGATTGGCGTAGGATCGGGATACCTGTTCCCAACTACTTTTAAGAAGGAAGTTTACAGCGATCTTACCGGTGAACGCGGAACGCTCATGGGAGCAATCCAGGGAATTTTTGCAGCGCAATATGAGGTGCTTCGTGAAAACGGACATACTCCGTCTGAGGCCTTCAATGAAACAGTGGAGGAACTTACCCAGTCACTGATGCCGCTTGTCGCTGAAAATGGGATGGACTGGATGTATGCGAATTGTTCGACCACTGCACAGCGCGGCGCACTTGACTGGTGGAAGAAATTTAAGGATGCGACAAAACCAGTATTCTCTGATTTATACAAAGAGGTAGCTGCCGGTGAGGAAGCCCAGAAGTCGATCGATTCGAACTCCAAGGAAGATTACCGTGCGAAGCTGGAAGAGGAACTTACTGAATTGCGTGAATCTGAAATGTGGAGAGCGGGCAAGGCAGTTCGTGAATTGCGGCCTGAGCGGGCAAAATAGCCGATGGAAAATATTACGACACAGACAGTTACCGTAAACGGAATCCTGACAGCATCTGAAGTACTGAAGGATGTCATCGTCAGGACTCCGTTGTTGCGTCATGAAGGGTTAAGTGAGAAGCTCGATGCAAACATCCTTTTGAAGCGTGAGGATCTTCAGGTAGTTCGTTCCTATAAGATACGGGGTGCTTACAATAAGATCCATAACACCAATCCGGGAAAACTGGACAACGGGATCGTATGTGCCAGCGCCGGCAATCATGCGCAGGGTGTGGCACTGGCGTGTCGTAAAAAACAAATTCAGGGGAGGATCTATATGCCTGTTCCTACACCGGATCAAAAGGTGAAACAGGTTACGTTTTTCGGAAGGGAGTTTGTTGAGGTAGTGCTTACCGGGGATACCTTTGATGATGCCTATCATGAAGCCCGGAAATACGGAGAGGAGCACGGTGCCGAGTTTATCCACCCCTTTGATGACCCGCTGATCATTGAAGGACAGGGAACTGTCGGGAAAGAGATCCTGGAAGACAGTGAATACCCGATTGACTATCTGATTGTGCCCATCGGCGGCGGCGGACTTGCGGCCGGTGTGAGTACTTATATAAAATCATTGAGTCCGAATACCCGGATAATTGGCGTTGAGCCTGCCGGAGCGCCGGCGATGAAGAAGTCGCTGGAAAAAGATGAATTGGTTACTCTTGATCGCATCGATAAGTTTGTCGATGGTGCCGCGGTAAAGCGTGTGGGTGAAATGACATTCCAGATTTGCCGTGAGCTGATTGATGAGGTCATCACCGTTCCGGAAGGTAAGGTGTGCAGCGAAATCCTGCGCCTGTATAATGAAGATGCCATTGTTGTGGAACCGGCGGGCGCATTAACGATTGCAGCCCTGGATATGCTGGCAGAACGCATCAGGGGAAAAAATGTGGTGGCCGTTGTGAGCGGAAGCAACAACGACATTACACGTACCAGTGAAATTAAAGAGCGGTCAATGCTTTTTGAAGGACTGAAACACTACTTTATCATTAATTTTCCACAGCGAGCCGGAGCTCTTCGTGAATTTTTGATCGATGTACTTGGCCCCAATGACGATATAAGTCATTTTGAATATTACAAAAAGAATAATCGTGAGAAAGGTCCGGCACTGATTGGAATAGAACTGAAAAATCATGCGGATTTGGAGGGATTGATCGATCGTATGGATGAAAAGAAAATCAGGTACGAATACGTAAATGATCAGCCACATTTATTTCATTACCTGATATAAGATATTACATTTTCCATTCAAAAATTGCCCTGATAATGAGCTAAATAGCTCAGAATTAGTGCATAAGTGCAAAAAAACTTACCCTTGCTTGGTCAAAAGTAAAACGAATTATACCTTGGAACCATAATTCGGCGCGTTTTATGTGCTGACTTATATTTTTTAAACGAGTAAGTAACATCATTTTTTAAGCATTAGCGTTATGTTACGAATAACAACTTTTACCAGGGTTGTCATGATATTCATGGCAAGTCTGATTACGATTACGGGTAATTCGGTTCCGGACAGGGATCCGGATCCTATACCTGGAAATTCAAACTATGTAGTTATCGGAGCGTTTGCATTCATCAGAAATGCAGAGCGTTTCACCAAATATGCGCAGGAAGAAAAGGACTTTGATGCCAAATTTGCCATTAATCCTCTTCGGAATCTGTACTACGTGTACATGTACAGCTCAGATGAACGAAAGGATGCTGTGGATGTCGTTCTGAAAGTACGCGCAGACCATCCTGACCTTTGGGATGCCTGGGTTTTTTCCGGTTCGCTGGGAGCCCTGGATGAAGGTGAGATGGTAACGCCGGTATTGAGTGAAAGTAATGAGCCCCAGGAGTACACCGAGGCCGAAAATGCGGAGTGGGAAGCGATGATGTCGGAGCGTGAGGCCGTAGTGGAGCAGGCTCAGGAAGAGATGGCCCCGGTGAATGAAGCCCTGGCTGTTTCGGCAGAAGTGGAAGAAACGCCGGTTGTTGAACCTGAAAAACCAGCCAACCTGGAACCCAAGGAGGGCTATTATTACCTCTACTTCAATACGATCAATAAAAAGACCATGAAGGAGGTAAAAGGACGGGTTCGCGTAATTGATGCGGAGCGATTTAAAGAATTGGAAATTGTTGAATCACAGGAATTAATTGAATTAAAGGATCCTAATAATGGAACCAACCGATTGAAGGCAGCAACCCAGATATTCGGTTTTAAGGAGGTAGATCATGTGATTAACCTCGATCAGCCGTTAACAGATTCAACAGCATCATTTGTAAAGGTTGTTGGTGATTCAATCATTATGGATTTTGAGCTTGAGCGATTCAAGAAAGGCGACATCCTGGTAATGTACAATGTATATTTCTTCAAGGATGCGGCGGTCATGAAGCCTGAATCAAAATATGAATTACTCAGCCTGCTTGATATGCTGGAAGAAAACGACAAACTCAAAGTTCGTATTCATGGTCACACCAACGGAAATGCAAAAGGAAAGATTATTCATCTGGATGATGAGGAAAAGAATTTCTTCAGCCTGCGCGCAGACCAGGAGGAGGATTTTGGAAGTGCGAAAGCATTAAGTACATATCGCGCCGAGACCATTCAGGACTGGCTAATCTCGGAGGGCATCCCAGCAGACAGGATGTCCATCAAAGGATGGGGTGGCAAGAAAATGATATACGATAAGCATGATACACAGGCGCATAAGAATGTGCGTGTTGAAATAGAAATTGTGGAAGATTAATGTTGGTTTCAATTGGCCGCCCTCTCTGCAGGTGAGCACCTAAGGATGGGCGGCTTTTTAAACTATGAAAAATAATATGCGGAATTGGTGGTTCATTCTGATGGCCTGCATGGGTTTTACCCTGCAGGCCTTTGGGCAATCTGGAGAAGTAGCGGGTGAAGGGTACTATGTGGTGATCAATGCATATGCTCAGAGCAAAGAAGACTATGCCCGCAGGTACTATGAGAAAATTCAGGGAGATGGCGACGAGGTGCACTATGCCTATGTCCCGGGAAAGAAGATGTACTTTGTATATCGCCAGTTTCATACAGATTACCGTTCTGCAATAGAACAAATGAGGGAATCACGAAAGGACCCCCGGTTTCCCGATGCATGGGTTTTTGTATCAGGGGAGGTTGTTGAGGACATGTCCGACAGGAAGAATTCAACGAATAAGAATCAAACCGAAGAGGCTGAGATCGAAGAGAACGAAAAAACTCCTGTTATTTCAACGCCTGAAACTGTCGCAGAAATTGATTCGGTAAGCGAAAATGGCGAATTGAATGAAAATGCCCTGGAAGAGCTGAATGACCGCCTCGAGCCGCCGGCAAATGTTAAACAGGTTGTGTTTATCCTGAGCAACGCCAGAAATAACGAAGAAGTCACAGGTGACGTTCAGATCATCGATACGGAACGGTCAAAACTGATCAATGTTCAAAATTCAGGGGAGATCGCGACTATAGCCGACCCGGAAAATGGAACCGGGAATCTTACCATGATCTGTGATGTATTCGGTTATCGGAAGGATCAGAAAGAACTGAACTATCAGACTTTTGCCGAGAATGAAGATGTTCAGATGGTTAATGATTACTACGTGGTGTTCTTCGACCTTGTGCGTTACCACAAGGGGGATATTGCCACCATGTACAATGTGTATTTCTACAATGATGCCGCCGTCATGCGGCCGGAATCCCGTTATGAGGTCAATAGCCTCCTGAATATGATGCGGGAAAATCCCAACTATAAAATCCGGATTCACGGACATACCAATGGAAACCGTTCCGGAACGATTATCTCCATGGGCGATTCAAAGAATTTCTTCGGACTCGACGATCAGAATAAGGACGGTTCCGGATCCGCAAAGATGCTGTCGAAAAGAAGAGCGGAGGTGATTAAATCCTATCTGGTATCGCAGGGAATCGAGGAAGGCAGAATGGAGATCAAGGCCTGGGGCGGACGCCGGATGCTTTATGACAAAAACAGCTCCCTTGCCAAAAAGAATGTTCGTGTTGAAATAGAAATTCTCGAAGAATAATGCTGCTTTCCGAGTTCTTCACGTATTGTCAGTGGCTCTTCTATCTGCTGCTGGAGCTTCTTGTTGTCCGGTTTGTCGTCAACAGGATCGATATCAATCCTCAGAAAATTCTGCAGACCAGGGACCGGTTTTATCACTGGTCCATTTCATGCCTTGGCTAAACACCTTATTGGCAAGGCACCGTTTGTGTAAAAACATGAAACCGCGAAGCAGAGCGTAGCGTATATTGAAGTAACTCAAAATACAACACCATGCTTCGTAATTACCTGAAGGTCGCAATTCGCGGCCTGCGCCGGAATTCAGGTGCCTCCATCATTAATATTCTTGGATTATCCATAGGTCTGGCCTGCTATATTCTCATCATGATCTACGTGGTAAATGAGACCGGTTATGACCGGTTTCATTCAAAAGCCGATCGTATTTTCAGGCTTACAACGATCGACGAGGCCCTGGGGGTAACCAGCAACAATGTTGCGATCACAAATCCGCGAATGCCCGCCGCAGCCCGTGAGGAAGTGGCTGAGGTATTGGATGCAACCCGTGTTCTTGAGCAAGGCAGAGTGCGTATCGAAAAAGGAGATGATTTTTTCTATTCGGAAAATGCCAAGTCTGTTGAGCAGAACTTCTTTTCAATTTTTGATTATTCTGTAGAGCCGGCAAATGCGATAGAAAGGTTTCATCAACCCCTGAAGATGATCCTTACCGAGGAAATGGCACAGACCACTTTCGGCCGCAGTGATGCCGTTGGTGAACTTTTGAGTATTAATGACCAGGATTGGGAAATAGTGGGGATCATCAGAGATACACCAAAAAATTCACACCTGGGTCTTGATGTTTTGATGTCCTTATATCCAACGGAAGCGGATTCGTCAACTGCACAATATCTTGATGCCTGGGGCGGACTGGGTATGATCGGATATGTTGAATTGGATGATCGCTCTTCGGAAGCAAGTGTGGAAAGCCAGTTGGGTGAAATCGCCTGGTCCAATGATGTTCCTGAATTTTGGGTGCCACAGCTGCAGCCACTTACCGATATTCATCTTGGGTCTTCCGAAATATTGTTTGATTACTATCACATCAATAAAGGCGATAAGGTATATGTTTATTCCCTTTCCGCCGTTGCCATTTTTGTCCTGTTGATCGCCGCTTTCAATTTCATGAATCTTGCCACGGCAAAATCATCCTCACGGGCGAAAGAGGTGGGTATCCGCAAAGTTTTAGGTGGAGCCCGAAGGCATTTAGTGCGCCAGCACCTCGGGGAGTCGGTGCTGCTCGTTTTATTGGCTACTTTCATTGCCATAATCCTTGTGATCATTGCCAGCCCGATGCTTAACCTTGGATTGTATGAGCCTGTTCAGACGTTTCTTTTCAATCGCCCCGGATTACTGGGAGTCATTTTCCTTTCATCCATCATTATTGGATTATTGTCCGGTCTTTACCCGGCATTTGTGCTGTCCGGCTTTCAGACCGCGTCGATCTTACGTGGAAAATTCAGTGGCAGCAAAAGCGGCGTAGGCTTACGGAAGGCATTGGTGATTCTGCAGTTCACGGCATCAATTACTATGATCATCGGAACGGTCTTTATTTATCGCCAGATCGACTATGTAAAAAATAAGGATTTGGGATTTTCGAAAGACCAGATCGTTACTTTTCAGATGACCGATCCCGGTATGGGCGAAAATCTGGTCGCCTTCAGGGACAGGCTTATGACATATGAAGGTGTTGAAAAGGCATCCCTGTCAAATAATATGCCGGGTCGCACCTTTGGCAGAACGGGAATTACACCGGAAGGGTATGATCCCGAATCGAATGAGGATACGTGGATCGTGAGTGTTTTATCGTTTGATGAACATTACATCGATATGATGAGTATGGAGGTCGTGAATGGCAGGGCATTTGACGCTGCATCCGGAACGGATCAGAATGAGGCGGTGATGGTGAATGAGTCTTTCATAGAACAGGTAGGGTGGGAAGATCCTGTTGGAATGAAGGTAATAATGGGGAATAATACCGAACGTACCATCATCGGAGTTGTAAAGAACTTTCATTTCGCTGATATGAAGCACTCCATCGAACCTATCATCATGTTTTACAATCCGGGGCCTAACGGGAATCTTTCCTTCCGGCTGAATAGTGAAAATATCCGTGAGTCGATGGCAACTGCTGAGAAGCTATGGGATGAGTTTTATCCCGAATACCCGTTTGAGTATCAATTCTTTGATGAGGAATTCAACCAGGTTTTTGCCGCTGATGAGCGCTTTTCCAAACTCGTTGTAAGCTTCACCTGGCTGGCCATATTTATCGCGTGCCTGGGACTGCTTGGTCTTTCGGCTTTTATGGCCGATCAACGCAGGAAGGAAATTGGAGTAAGGAAGGTTATGGGATCCTCCGTAGGTCAAGTAATGGTGCTGCTGTCGAAGGAATTCATCATTCTCATCGGAATCTCCATGGTCCTTGCCTGGCCGCTGGCTTACCTGGCAGTCAACAACTGGTTGGGTGAATTTCAATATCGGATCGATCTGCTCACTCCCCTGAACCTAATTATTTTCCTGGCTGCGGGACTGGCCGCTCTGGCCATTGGCCTCCTTACCGTCAGTTACCAGGCACGTGCTGCAGCGGTCGTAAATCCGGTTAATTCGCTGAAGGAAGAGTGAGTTGTAGTCAGTAGTCAGCGCCGAAGGGGCGTCCCTTTGGGATAGTCAATAGTCAGTAGTGGTACAAATAGGGAGTAAGGAGTAGGTAATTGGAAGCTAGCCTGCACTCCTTGCCGTCATCACGGCGGTACTCCCGGCTCAAGGCCGGGAGATTATACCGGGATGACGTGCGAAAAAGGGGTTGCGGCTCAAGGTCGGGAGATTACACCGGCCTGCCTGCCGGAAGGCAGGGATGACGTGTGAAAGAAGGGTTGCCCTGGAATACGATACTCACTATTTCTTCGTTTATTTAAGAATGAAATTTCAACTTGCAGCAACATTCATTTTTCTTGCCGTTACCTCGGTATTCTCCCAGAATGTTCGTCTTGAATCGCTGCTGATCAATGGCCAAATTCCCGTTTACTGCAATCGCAGCGATCTTGAGAAAACATTCCGGATCGACAGCGTCGTTGCTCTTGATATTTATGAGAATTCGACATTGTCGGATTCTGTGATCTATATTGGCGAAACGGATTTCGACTATTTTTCTGGTAATAATACCCAATCCCGGGGGCTTGAAACAGATTGTGTTCTCCGGTCAGTTGTTTTTGATGAACAGGTCACCACTTTCAATATTGGTATTTTTGAAATTACCGGAAGTACGACCATTGCTGATATTGCAAGGTTGTTTCCCGAATTCTGTGCAGATCCCCAGCCGATTTCAGTTTACGGAGATCCTCGACCGCACCTCGTTTGTGCAATCGATACAGATACTGAATATCGCATTCTTGTCTTTTTCAGGGAAGGAAAAGTAGTCATGCTTCATTTGTGGCAGGCCGACTGATGTTTTATCACTGAATATCAAATATTTCCATAGTTATGTTTATCTTAAAAGGCTAAAACCTGAAGGAATATGAGACATCATTGCTTGTGTATAGAAATCAGGTACGTCTATTAAAAAAATATCAATACAATGCAGATACGTCAATTTTCAAAGGGTATGTTTACCATGTCACTGATTATTACCGGATTGTTTTTTGCTTCCTGTGGAGGTGATGACGGTTCAGATAATGCAATGCCGCCGTCGAACCTGACAGTAAGCATTACTCCAAATCCGGATACTCCGGGCCTGATCCAGGTGGTCGCAACCGCGACGAATGCCAGTTATTATAAATTCAATTTCGGGGATTCACCATCGATCGTTCAGAACTCAACCGGTACTATTGAGCATACTTATATCAGCTCAGGGGATTTCGAAGTAACGGTTCAGGCACATTCATCAGAATCATCCTTCATCTCCACAACCAGGGATGTCTCCATTACCTTACCTGACCCGACAGAGCTGGGATATGAATCTCCCGAAAGCTATGATGGCTATACCCTTGTATGGCGTGATGAATTCAACGGAGATGCGCTTTCAGATGACTGGACCTATGATATTGGGGATGGATGCCCTGATCTCTGTGGCTGGGGCAATAATGAGCTGGAATATTATAAGAGCGAAAATACGCTGGTGGCCGACGGATTCCTACGGATCACTGCAAAGCAGGAATCATTCGGAGGAAAGAATTATACCTCATCAAAAATTATTACCAAAGACGCACAAACATTTCAGTACGGCCGAATCGATATTCGCGCGGTACTTCCCAGAGGCCAGGGAATGTGGCCCGCACTCTGGATGCTCGGAACCAATATCGATGACGTAGGCTGGCCTTCCTGTGGCGAGATCGATATCATGGAAATGGTAGGCGGCGGTGCCGGTAAAGACAATACTGTTCACGGAACGGTTCACTGGGATAATAATGGCAATTATGCCAATTACGGAGGGGAAGTAAGCCTGTCCAGCGGGGTCTTTGCAGATCAGTTCCATGTTTTTTCCATCACCTGGGATGAAACTTTCATCCGTTGGTATCTCGACGGAGTGGAATATCATGTGATTGATATTTCACCATCAGGATTAAGCGAACTGAAAGGTGAGTTTTACATGATCTTCAATGTGGCAGTTGGCGGAAACTGGCCCGGATCACCGAATGCGTCCACACAATTTCCACAAGAGATGATCGTCGATTATGTGCGCTATTTCCAGGCGAACTGATCTTTAGATAAAATATCGCTTATACCACCATTGAAAAACCACCAGGCCCCAGATACGCGCATGCGTATCACCGGGGTCTGATGAGTATAGTTTCTTTCTCAGCTTATGAACCTTCTCCGGGTTGAAAATGCCCTGCTCCCTGAGCCAGGAATCTGCAAGGAGGTCATCTTCAATGATGGATCGCATATCCGTTCGAAGCCACTTCAGTAATGGTACCTCAAATCCCTTTTTAGGCCGGTTATATAATTCTTCCGGCAGTATTTCCCTGAAAGTATCCTGTACGATCCGCTTTCGTATCCCTCCGTTTATTTTTGATGAAACAGGAAGACTGTTGGCAAATTCAACAACACGATGATCCAGAAACGGCACGCGAACCTCCAATGCATGCGCCATTGACATCCGGTCAACCTTGGTTAACATATCATCCGGCAGCACCAGCCGCAGGTCTGCATAGAGGAAGTCGTTAAGTGTGGCGTTGTGCCCCGGGATATTTTCAAGTAATGCTGATCGTAATTTATTGTAATTGTCCGCGTCGAATTTTTCCTTTGAATTAGCAGAAAGCAAAGCAAATGCCTCGCTTTCCCGTGCATAGCCAGCCCAACGCCAATAACGGTCTTTTGGTGAGAGCTTCATGCCTTCGCCGAGTCTGTCCAGTTGTCGGAAAAGGTTGGTGAGTTTGTTATTTCTCGATTTTGGGAGGATATGCCAGAGTGGCTCCAGGGCTGCTGCTGCTCTTACTGCCCCGCCACCTTCGATTATCCGTTGAAAGGCGGCGTGTTTATTGTATCCGCCGAATAGCTCGTCAGCCCCATCGCCCGACAAGGCTACGGTAGCATGCTTTCGGGTCTCTCGTGAAAGTATGTTTACAGCAATCGCAGATGAATCGGCGAAGGGTTCATCGATGCCATCCAGAATTTCGTGAACGTGCCGGTAGAGGTCACTGTTGGTAAGGGAGAAAACATGGTGCTGACTTCCTATTTTTTTAGCCACCAGCTGCGCATAATTGGTTTCATCGAAAAATGGCTCATCCCTGTACCCGATGGAAAATGTATGCAGCCCGGGTTTGTGCCGTGCAGCGAATGTGGCGATTACCGAGCTGTCAATCCCACCACTCAGGAAAGACCCGAGCGGAACATCCGACACGAGGCGTTTCAGTACAGCATCTTCGAGTAACGTAGCCAGCTGTTTCTGCTGGTCCTCATAACCTTCCGATGCAGGCTTTTCATTATAGCGGGGAGGTGTATACCATATTTTCTTTTCAAAGATATTCGCATCGATGTAAATGGATTCCCCGGGGAGCATTTTTTTCACGCCTTTCATAATGGTTCGTGGCGCAGGAATGTAATTCAGCTGAAGGTAGGTATGCAGCGCCTCGAAATCCAGTTGCTTTTCGATCCCATAGGCCAGGATGGATTTCATTTCCGACGCGAAGAGAAACCTGTCATTGTCGGAAAAATAATACAGCGGCTTGATGCCCATGCGGTCGCGGGCCATGAATATGGATTTCTGCCGGCGGTCGTAAAGGGCAAAGGCGAAAAAGCCATTGAGTTTATTCAGTGCTTCACTTCCCTCCAGGATCAGCAGATGAAGCAATACCTCCGTATCACTGAGACTTCTGAAGGTTATACCCCGGGCCTCCAGCTCCTGACGAAGCTGACTGAAATTGAAGATTTCGCCATTAAAAATCAGGGTATACCGGCCGCTTGGATCCGTCATGGGCTGATTGGCATCAGGCGTTGTGTCAATGATGGAAAGTCTTCGGTGACCCAGGCCAACAGCTTCATCATGCACGGTATTCTGGAAGTCGGGTCCGCGGTGATCCAGCACTTGTGTGGCTTTCGCAAGATGGATCATGCTTACCCTGCCTATCATGTTAAACGCGTAAATTCCGGTAATACCGCACATAGAATTATTTTTTCAGGGCTTCGTAAAGAACTTCTACCGGATGTTTGGCTGATCTGCCCGTACCGTCCATGATTTGGTGGCGGCAGCTGGTTCCCGGTGCTGCAATGATCGTCGTAGATTCTTCCGCACGAACTGCAGGGAAGAGAACAAGCTCGCCAATCTGCATTGAAACGTCATAGTGCTCCTTTTCGTATCCGAATGATCCTGCCATCCCGCAACAGCCTGAAGGGATCATCAATACTTCGTAATTTACTGGCAGCGATAAAATTTTCTTCGTCGGCACGACCGATGACAGGGCTTTCTGATGGCAATGGCCGTGGAGGCGAATGCGCGCCTTCTCTGTGGTGAACTGATCCGACTGAATCCGTCCTGCCGCAATTTCCTCAGCAAGGAATTCATCGATCATAAAACTGCATTCTGCTAAAATTTTAGCGCGTGCCTGAAGGGATTCACCAACGATTTCAGGATATTCATCGCGGAATGAGAGGATCGCCGAGGGTTCAATACCAATGAGCGGCACCTTATCCGAAATGAGCTCGGAGAACAGGCGTACATTTTCTACAGCAATGGCTTTGGCCTCATCAAGCATACCCTTGGAAAAGAACGTCCGGCCGCTTTCCTCATGATCTGCCATTTTAACCGCGTACCCCAGCTCCGTGAGTAATTTAATGGCTGTAATTCCAATGGGAGTATCATTATAATCGGTGAATTCATCGCAAAACAGGTAAACCGTTCTTTTCGGATGTTTCGGCTGCAGCTGTGCCAGATTCTTTTCTGCCCATTTTCGCAGGGTGACCTTGTGAAGCTTTGGCATCGAACGCTGAGGTGCAATTCCCATAATTGATTTAGCCAGCTTTCCGGTGAGTCCGCCCGCTACAAACGTGTTATATAATCCCGCTACTTTGGAAGCTTTACGATTATTTGACGTGAATTGGGCGATCATTTTTGTGCGAAATGGAATACCGTGGCTCTTGTAGTACTGGTACTGCCATTCAGCTTTCATCTTTCCGATATCGACGTTCGACGGGCATTCCGACTTGCATCCTTTGCAGGAAAGACAAAGATCCATAACGGCCTTGATCTCCTCACTGTCGAAGGGGTTTTCACGCTTTGAATTCGTTAAAACCTCCCGGAGAATATTGGCCCGTGCCCGTGTTGTATCCATTTCATTTTTTGTGGCCATGTAGGACGGGCACATGGTCCCCCCGCTCAGGTGCGTCTTCCGGCAATCACCGGAACCATTGCACAGCTCTGCTGAACGAACGATCCCATGATAGGTGTCGAAATTAAAAATAGTATGAAACTCGGGCGTCAGCTGACCAGGCGTATAACGAAGCTGTTCATTCATGGCAGGGGTATGCACGATCTTGCCCGGATTAAAAATGTTTTTAGGATCCCAGGCAGCCTTGATATCTTTCAGTAGGGCAAAATTTGCATCCCCGATCATAAACGGAATAAATTCACCCCGAAGCCTGCCGTCGCCGTGCTCTCCGCTAAGGGAGCCCTTGTATTTTTTTACGAGCGCCGCAATTTCTTCCAGTATCACACGGAACATGCGATTGCCTTCCTGGGTCTTCAGATCCAGGATCGGGCGTAAATGAAGTTCCCCGGAACCGGCATGCGCATAGTGAACGCAAAAGAGATTGTATTTTTTCAGCGTTTCATTAAACTCGTCGATATAGGCCGGCAGGTCCTGAACATCCACGGCAGTATCCTCGATGACGGGAACAGGTTTGGCATCGCCCGGAATATTGCTCAGCAGTCCGAGTCCGGCTTTCCGGAGTGACCATACCCTTTTCGTGTCTTCACCCGTCACCAGCGGAAAGTGATAGCCCAGGTTTTTCGCCTTCAGATCTGCGACAAGCCCAGCCGCTTTTTTCTCCACTTCTTCGAGCGTGGACCCGCGCAGCTCCACCACCAGGATCGCTTTCGGGTCGCCCTGCAGGAAGAACCGGTTCTGCCGGTACTGGATATTACCCTTGGTGCATTCCAGGATATAGTGATCCATCAGTTCAGAAGCATAGGGCTCGTAGCGGATTGCTTCCAGGTTTCCAAGCAAGGCGTCATGAATGGATTCAAAATGCGCGCACAGAAGCCCTGAAACCGGGGGAGGCAAGGGATTGATACGCAGTTTGGCCTCGGTAATGAACATGAGGGTTCCTTCGGAGCCGGCGATGAGTTTGCAAAAGTTGAATTTTCCCCCGTTCTCTATGAACGGCTCAAGGTCCTTCAGCATATCAATGGCATAGCCGGTGTTCCGCCTGTGGATCGTCGGCTTGGGATAGTTACTGTCAATGTTCGCCCGGTTTTCAGGGTTGCTCAGCATATCCCGTATCTGGCGGTAAATTTCTCCCTCCAGTGTTTTCAGACTGCATTTTTCACTGAATTCATCGAGTGTCAGTTCACCGAATACCACTTCAGAGCCATCACTGAGAAATCCGTGAACCTCCATCAAGTGGTCCCGTGTACTTCCATAGACGATGCTGTTGGATCCGCATGAATTATTCCCGATCATGCCGCCGATCATGGCACGGTTGGCTGTTGAGGTTTCCGGTCCGAACAGAAACCCATGAGACTCGAGATACATGTTGAGTTCGTCACGGATCACCCCGGGCTGAACCCGTACCCACTGTTCCACGCTGTTATGTTCGACGATTTTGGTAAAGTTTTTTGAAACATCCACCACAATACCGTTGCCCACGACCTGTCCGGCCAGTGATGTACCTGCTGTGCGCGGGATCAGGCTGGTTTTTGCTTCGATTGCGTAGCTGATTAGCTGCCGGATATCTTCTGCATTTTCAGGGATCGCAACCGCCAGTGGCAGTTCCCTGTATGCCGAGGCATCGGTTGCGTACAGTTTCCGCATGGTGTCGTCATAATACAATTGGCCCTGCAGACGTTCTCCTAATGATTCCAGTGTTATTGACAAAGCGGGATGGTTCTAATGTGAAGTGGAAAATTAAATTCTTTTTGACATTGTTAAAAAGATAATGGTAATTTAAATACGCGTTTCATGATCGTATTTTTTAATTCTAACACCATGCACCGAATAGGATGGTATTTTTTACTGATCGCATCGCTGATTTCCTCGTGCGCATCTTCGAAAAAAACAGCAAAAACCGATACCCGGGTGGATACCGTTATCCAAACAGCCCGGAGTTACACAGGCACGCCCTATAAATGGGGAGGTACCACACGATCGGGAATGGATTGCAGCGGTTTGTTATGCAATGCTTTCGCGAGTATTGACTATCAGTTGCCGCGCACTTCTGCGGCGCAGAGTGAAGTGGGCCAGAAAGTGAAAAAAGAGGACATTAAACCAGGCGACCTCGTATTTTTTGCCACGGGTCGCAGCCGAAAGAAGGTGACGCATGTCGGACTGGTAACTACCATTAAAAAGGGTGAAGTCTGGTTTATTCACAGCAGTTCCTCTTTGGGTGTGATCGAAAGCAGCCTGGGGACGTCATATTACGCCAAACGATTCCTTCACGCCCGAAGACCCATCGATTAAATTGATTTTTTAATTCCTGTGATCTGATACACCTTCCCGTCGGCCTTTGTGAGGATGTATAATTCACCGGCGGCATCCATGCCGAACCGCAGATCTACCCTGGCCTTGCCCAGGCGCTCACGGAATGAGGAAATATTTCCGTCATCAAATTGAAGCTGAACCTCGGAAACCGCTGACTGCTTACCCTGCTTAAAATCAGACGCATCGGATAAAAATACGCGTCCGTTTATAATGCCTCCAAAAAGATAGTATCCCTCAATTTCCGGAATCTGCTTACCGTAATAAATGTATCCGCTGGAGATGGCGGCAATTTCGTCGTGGTCAACCTGAATCACTGGGTAGGTGAATCCAAAACCGGCATCGTCGGTCTCAAGTGAATATACCTTATCCATGCTTTCATTTTTAAACAGGCGGAAGGTTCCTTCCCGTTCCGGCCAGCCATAATTCCTTCCTTTTTCAATGATGTTGAGCTCTTCGATATTGGTATGCCCGATGTCGGAAGCCAGCATCCTGCCGTCAGCATCCCAGAAGATCCGGTGCGGATTGCGAAATCCCAGTGCATAAACCTCTGATTTATCTGGGTTAGAAGAAGGAATGCCATAATGCCCATTCATACTGTTATTACCTGCGGGATCAATTCGAAGGATGGTGCCCCACGGCTGCTGCTGATTTTGAACCAGGAATGCATACCCGTTTTCAACTGCGCCGCCATCGCCAATTCCGATGTACATCAAACCATAGTCTTGATCGCCCGGATTGGCATGGGGATTAAAGGCGATTTCCTGCATTCCGTGGATCTGGCTCACCATATCAATGCGCATAAGCTCTCCGTGTGTGCCACTAAAAACAGAGGATGTTGGATCATCGTGTTTCCATTCGTCGAGCACCCAACGCACTGTTCTCGGAATGGTATCTGTATAACTGAAATCAGCGGGTGCAGATGTCTTCGGATCCTCGGTATGACTGGTATAGAAGATTCCGTTTTGGTCATATTCAGGGTGAAAGGCAAAGCTTCCCAGGCCGGTGGCCAGTCCGGGCTGGGCAATGAAATGTTCGAAGTAATCCTCCATCTTCAGGAACGGAATCCATTGCTGGTCCTTTATTTCATACAGAATTCCATTCAGGTCGGAAATGAACTGCCGGCCTGATTCCGGGATCATTTTATTGATGCGCGCCACGGGTGGATTTTTGGCTGTTGGAGGAGCCGTAAGTACTTCTTTCAAAATGAGAATAATACCGGATTCCGGAATTTTTTGAGGAATGGGATCGTCCAGGGGCTGAAGACCAGCAGCTGCTGTTGAATTCGGCTTATCCGGATAAGTGTGCATATAGGCCAGGATGGCTTTCAGGTCGGCATCCGATAGGGTCTCAAAAGACGGCATGTAGGTATTAAATTTTTCAAATGCGGCAACGGCCCGGTTATCCCCGCCGGAGATCATCCTGGCCGGATTCCGGATGAAGCGTTGAAGCCATTCGTCCGATACTACTGTCGTTATACCGCCAAGGGCGGGTCCAATTCCGGTTTGTCGGAAGTTGTGACAGGACGCGCATTGCATTTCGAAAAGTTTTCTTCCTTTTGCGATTGTTTCCGGATCGTTGGTATACGCGCTTCTTTGGTTGCAGGCGACCAGAAGAATGCCTGAAAGTACAAATGCAACAAGTGTGTAAAATCTCATTCCTGATAAATCTAATAAAAAGAATTCTTTAAACATGGAAGACTCCTGTTTGTGGAAGTTTCAGGGTTGCTTTTGCCGGTTACTTGACGCATGAATTGCGTATATTTAGGTGCAGAAACAAGCGATCATGAAATGAGCGATCTTAAGGAAGAATATCTGTCAGGATGGGGAAATATTCCGATGGTGCGGGGTAAAATTGCCTTTGCTCATGATGAAGGTGATGTTTCCCGTGCGTTGAAAAACGGTTCGCTGATTTCACGGGGGAAGGGGAGGAGTTATGCAGATCAGGCTACCAATAACGG
This sequence comes from Fulvivirga sedimenti, assembly GCF_020328055.1. Taxonomy (NCBI): domain Bacteria; kingdom Pseudomonadati; phylum Bacteroidota; class Cytophagia; order Cytophagales; family Fulvivirgaceae; genus Fulvivirga; species Fulvivirga sedimenti. The sequence continues at coordinate 1,123,259 of NZ_JAIXNE010000003.1, read as the reverse complement.
TGAGCTGGTGCTGAAGATGGAGAAAATGAACCGGTTCATTTCTTTTGATCCTGGAACCGGTATTCTTACAGCGCAGGCTGGTGTCACACTTGCTGAAATAATTAATGTCTTTGCCCCCCGGGGATGGTTTACAATGATCAATCCGGGAACGAAATATGTGACACTGGGCGGGGCTATTGCCAATGATATTCACGGGAAGGCGCATCATGCTGACGGATCATTTGTAAATAGTGTGATTGAGTTCACGATCATGCTGGCCGACGGGCGGGTTCTTACGGCCAGCCGCGAGGAAAATGACGACCTTTTCTGGGCTAATTTCGGCGGACTGGGTCTGTTGGGTGCGATTCTGACGGTAACGTTGAAACTTCGGAAAGTTGAAACCACATATTTTTCACAGAAGGCGATTGTAGCAAGAAATCTTGAGGAGATGATGGATGCGCTTGACGAGACGGAGCAAACGTACCGTCATTCGGTCGCCTGGATCGATTCACTGGCGAAGGGAAAAAACCTGGGGCGGGGTGTGCTTACGGTGGGGAATGAAGCCCGGTTTGATGAATTGCCTCCAAAGCTTCAAAAAGATCCCCTTGCAGTGGGAGCCAAACCAAAAATTACGGTGCCGGTTTATTTACCTTCTTTTACCCTGAATAAACTTACCATCAGTGTTTTGAACAGTGTACTGCATTATTTGCAGAGCCATGGAAAGCCCTTTACCCATTACGACAGCTTCCTGTTTCCGCTGGACGCGATCAATGAATGGAACAAAGGGTATGGAAAACGTGGGTTTATTCAGTACCAGTTTGTCGTTCCTGAGGAGGGCGGACGCGAAAGTGTGCGCCGGATCATGAAAGAGATCACTGAAAGCGACTGCAAGCCATTTTTAAACGTTTTGAAGAAGTTTGGGGAGGCTTCCGGGGGTCCGCTTTCGTTCCCAATGAAAGGTTATACATTCGCTATTGATTTTCCTATAACCGATCAGCTTGAGCCTTTTACGAAACGCCTGGACGAGATGGTACTGGACGCAGGAGGCAGGATTTACCTGGGCAAGGATGCGTTTCTTGATATGGATATGTTCAGAAAAATGTATCCAAATTACGGGGAATGGATGAAGGTAAAACAGAAGTACGATCCGGAATGGCATTTCAATTCAGATATAGGCCGGCGCCTGTTGCATACTGAGCATATACCCTTGGATGATACCGGAATGAAATCAACGATTTAGTTTGATTCAAAGCGCTATTTTTTCTAGATTCAGCTATGTGTCGATGGTTAGGCTATACTGGCAGTCCGATTTTACTGGATGATCTTTTATTCAAACCGACCAACTCCCTTATTCATCAAAGTTTACTATCCAAGGAAGGAGCTGAGCCTACGAATGGTGACGGTTTTGGCGTTGGGTGGTACGACGATCAGCCGGAGCCCGGAGTGTTTAAGTCTATAGAGCCTGCATGGAATGATCATAATTTGGCAGTCCTGAGCCGGCATATCAAGTCCCCCCTTTTTTTAGCCCATGTGCGTGCCACCACCGGCACCCCGATTCAGAAGACCAATTGTCATCCGTTTCACTACAAGAACTGGATGATGGTTCATAATGGTGTGATCTATGGGTTTGAAAAACTTAAAAGGGATATGGCATTTACCATTGATCCGGATCTGTATTATCTCATTCATGGCACAACCGATTCGGAGCTGTTGTTTTACCTGGCGATAACCTTTGGTTTGGAAAAGAATCCCAAGCAGGCACTACAGGTGATGGCCGGTTTTGCAGAGGACCTGGGCCGAAGGAACGGGCAGGGCAAGACTATTCAGATGACCCTGGGGATCAGTGACGGAGAGCGGCTGATGGCGGTGCGGTATTCCAGTGAGCGTAAGTCAAGAAGCCTCTACCACAGCACGAGCATTGAGGCGATGAAAAAGATCAACCCCGACCTGGCGCGCTTTTCAGATGACGCGCGTGCGATTGTATCCGAACCGCTGGGTGACTTGCGGGAATTCTGGGAGGAAATCCCCGAATCGAGTTTTGTGATGATCGATAAGGGAAGAGTTACCGTTGAGGATTTCCGGCCGGAAATCTGAGTCGTAAAATTGTAGGTTTCCGATTATTTTATGGAGGTTTATTTTATATATTTGCAATCCCTTTGGGGCTATAGCTCAGCTGGCTAGAGTGCTTGACTGGCAGTCAAGAGGTCGTGGGTTCGACTCCCACTAGCTCCACCTCCGCCCGCCGAAGCTCCGAAAGGAGCGAAGGCGGGCTTTCTTATGTCTGCACGTCGCTTCTTCGGGCTACGGCGGAGGGACTCCACTGTTAATGCTCCTTTCATATGCTTCGATAGAAGCGAAGGCGGGCATTTTCATTTGTACCCTTCATAACATTTTACTTTTATTAGCAGGCGGGCTTTCATCGTCGCTAAAGCTATGATGAACGAAGGCGGTGGAGGGACTCCACTGTTAATGTTCCTTTCATATGCTTGATAGAAGCGAAGGCGGGCATTTTCATTTCTACCTACCATAACATTCTGCTTTTATCAGCAGGCGGGCTTTCATTGTCGCTAAAGCTATGATGAACGAAGGCGGCGGAGGGACTCCACTGTTAATGCTCCTTTCATATGCTTCGATAGAAGCGAAGGCGGGCTTTTTCATGTCCGAATGAAGGTTTTACTTTACCAAATGACTGGCTTTTTTCATGTTTATATACTGAAGTGTTACGACGGTATTTATTATGTTGGGCGAACGAATGATTTATACAGAAGAATCAAGAAACATAATAACGGAGAGGTGGAATATACGCAATCACGCAGACCGGTACGAATGATTTACTATTGCTCTTTTGAAAACCAATTTTTGGCGATTCAATTTGAGAAATATTTAAAATCGGGAAGCGGAAGGGCATTTATGAAGAGGCACCTTATTTAGTTTTATCAATTTAAACTAATTTATACCATGACCATCATAAAATATCTTTCCGTGTGTTTCTGTGTTATCTCAATCAGCTGTTCTGCACAGACACTGGATGAGCCGGAGATAAGTGCAGTGATGTATGGTTCATATGACAGTCTTTTGTCAGTTACTCAAGCGATCCGAAAAATTGTTGAAAAAGAGAATAATTGCCACCCTGGAAAAGTATATGTGCAGATGGAAATTGATACCTCCGGAAATGTACGCCAGCCTAAAATCGTCAGATCATTGTGCCCCGCAGCAGATTCAATCGCTATGATTATCGCTAAACAACTCAAATTTCATCCTGCATGGCAAAATCAAACCAAGGTTAAATCAAATAAGATCATCACTATTCCCTTCCAACAATAACCACACCCTACACCTTCACAAACGTCTTGTTCCGGTACATATACCAAAGGATCAGGTAGAGGATCAGGAACCCCCCGAATACCTCCAGGGCACCATAATATGGGCCTGTATATTGTTCGGTACCGAAGAGGATAAACCCGGCAATCGTTGAAAAACGTATCACGTGCGACAATACATAGGCGGTGATAGCATTCATCCCGATCACCTTCAAAGGGAATGCCCATCGCCGGATCCCTTTCATATCGATAAGCCAGTAGAAAAACGCCAGGATCAGGTAACAAACGCCCGATGAAGCCAGCACGAAAGAGGAAGTCCAAAGCTTCTTGATGATCGGGTGCCAGATACCCATCAGTAAACCGGCCGCCAGTCCGATTACGCCGGCGAGCAATAAATTTCTCAGAACCTTTGGCTGACTCATGCCCGACTTGATCCACTCGCCCGCAAACATGCCTGAGAGGGTGGTGGCGACAAACCCGAAACTGCTGAGCAGCCAGGTGTACTGTGTCTGATCCTCAAACCGGTCGAATACAAGCCTGTCGAAATACAACGCGATATTTTCATCCGGCAGCAGCAGTCCGGCTTCACTACCCGGAACACTGATGGTGAGCAGTATCAGGGTAAAGGCGACCAGGCAGAATGTAAAAACCGCATACTGCCCTTTTTTGCTGAGGTGCATGTAGCAAAGACAGCTCACGACATATCCCACGGCAATCGCCTGCAGCGTATTGCTGAAAATATAAAACCTGTCAATATCCAGCTCGAGCAAATTTCCCTGTACAATCCAGCCCAGTACAAACAGGATTAAAAACCTCCGGCCTATTTTTAAATAGATATCCCTGTTTGAATTTGTTTCCCGGATTCTTTTGGATAGGGAAAACGGAATAACGGCGCCCACAGTAAAAAGGAAAAGGGGCATAATGATGTCGTATATGGTATTGCCGGTCCAGTCTGGGTGATCAAACTGATGCGCCATAAATTGCGTAAATGGCGTGTCGACGCCGCTGTAGAGCGCCCAGAAAAACTGGTCCAGGAGTATGATCCCAAGCATATCAAGTCCGCGTACGACATCGATGGATTCAATTCTGGCAGTGGATATATTGGCGTTCATGCTGATATGCGGGTTTCGACCACGACTCCAAAATATAAATTATACTTATGTGATCATACATTTTAAAATTATCATTCTGCTTGTTCTTTCCGAAGTATTCTTCGGACAGGTCTTTTTTGAATAAATATGTATCTTGAATTAAATCTGATCTATGAAAAATTTTCGAAGTTTTGATCTGATCTGTCTCCTGATAGTATTCCTTACGGCAGCGGGATGTTCGGAACAATCGGGAAATGCACCCAACATCATTTTCATTCTTGCAGATGACTTTGGAAATCACGATTTAGGATATACAGGAAGCAGTTTTTATCAAACACCCAATTTGGATCAGCTGGCATCGGAATCCATGATTTTCACCAACGGCTATGCGGCATGCCAGGTCTGCAGTCCGTCCCGCGCCAGTATCATGTCGGGAAAATTTCCTGCCCGCCATGGGATTACCGACTGGATCGGCGCACCGTTCGGGGAGGACTGGCGACGAATGAACCGGTATAACAAACTTTTGCCGCCTGATTACAAGCATCAGCTGGATACTGCCTACATCACCCTCCCGGAGGCATTAAGGGAAGGAGGGTATTCGACATTCTTTGCCGGGAAGTGGCACCTGGGAAGCAAGGGTTCCTGGCCCACCGATCATGGATTTGATCACAATATCGGCGGCTGGGACGCCGGCAGTCCGCGGGGCGGCTATTTTTCACCATATGAAAATCCGAATCTAGCCGACGGCCCTGCCGGAGAAAACCTTTCAATGCGCCTCGCTCGTGAAACTGTTAATTTTATACAGTCCCACCAGCAAAGTGAGAGTGATAAACCCTTCTTTGCTTTTCTGTCCTTTTATGCTGTTCACGGACCCATTCAGACCACTAAGGAAAAATGGAAAAAATACCGTGACCTGGCAGTGCATAATGGTATTGCTGATCACGGATATGAAATGGGAAAATTTTTACCCATTCGCCAGGTACAGGATAATCCGGTTTATGCCGGGTTGGTTGAACAAATGGATGATGCCATCGGGGAAGTACTCGCAGCCTTGCGGGAAATGAATCTTGATGAGAATACCATTGTAGTATTCACTTCGGATAATGGGGGTGTAGCCGCCGGAGACGCCTATTCCACCTCTAATTTGCCCTTGCGTGCGGGAAAGGGGTATCAGTATGAAGGCGGAATCAGGGAGCCTTATTTCATTAAGGTACCCTGGATGAATACGGGCGGACGAACTTCTGATATACCTGTGACCGGAACTGATTTTTATCCGACCCTGCTCGAACTGGCAGGTCTGCCCTTGCGAACTTCGGAACATTCTGATGGAGTAAGCCTGGTGAATGTATTAAAAGGGGATTCGATTGAAACACGACTGCTGATTTGGCATTATCCGCATTACGGAAATCAGGGAGGAGAGCCTTCGTCGATCATTCGGAGGGGTGACTGGAAGTTGATTTACTATTACGAAGACGGGCGAACCGAATTGTTTGATTTAGAGAAAGATCCGGGGGAACAGTCAGATGTTTCCGCTGATAATCCGCAAATCGTTGAGCGGCTACTCGATGAACTATTTAATTTCCTTCGGCAGGTGAATGCTAAAAGGCCTGTTCCGGATCCCGGGTATTCCCCGGAGTTGGAGCAAGAACACCTGGAAAGAGTAAAGAACGAAGTGTTACCCAGGTTGGAACAGCAAAGGCTTCAATTCCTCTCAGAGGACTTTGATCCGAATAATGACTGGTGGGGTTCTGCAGTAAAAGACTGAAGTTCACGTATTCAATCTTCGTCGGAGGGTTAGATTTAATTATTTTCTGCCCTGTGCAAGCCGGGCAGTCAGGAACAGGTTAAATCCTCCAAACCCAAATATTACTCTTCCTGTAAACTTGTCACTAAGTGGTAAATTTCTGATCTGATACGTATTACTTGAATAGGCAACCCCCAAACCAACTTGCTTAAAAATGAAATACTGAAGCGAAACATTGGTCTCAAGAACATTGATCTTAATATCGCTAACGTCGACGTAAAAATATTCCAGTGAATACCGGGCCAGCAGTCGGGGTCTCATATATCCGGCCCCATGAACACCCAGTAGTATAGCCGGGGCGATAAATTTTTCGCTTTCGGCATAACTCCGGTTATTCAGGCTCGCCGACATCCCCATATTAAAACGTACAGCACGAAGACCGAATGATAATCCCGCATTCCAGTTTCTTTCGCTGAAGAAGGAGTACCGCCAGGTGGCCCCGAAATAGTTGACATCGAATTTGATATTTGCAGACGCTCCGGCATAAAAGATGGTATCGTTGAATTCAATATCCTTTTCCAGTGTCAGGGAATTTGACCTGGCCATGCGCGTAAAGGTAAGGTTCATCTGCGATCTCTTACTCAACAAAAGAAGTCCGTCGATCCGAAATACATTCAGGTTCTGGTCCAGTTTCAGATCATCCTCGAAATTAATCTCTGTACCAAGTCCAAAATCCGAATCAAAGCGTACACGTGTTGTCATTTTTGGGAAATAATATCCCATCGACATATATAGTTTGGGCGAGAGCGAATCCTGTTCTTCATTGATATAGCTCTGTGAGAAAGCAAGGCTGCTAACAAGACTTAGAGCGAATAAAAAGGCGATGAACCTGAATCCTCTTGTTCCGGGGATCATGAATTTTGTATTCTTTTTTTGAAAATAATCCACAGATTTGATCACTTACCGATATCTGTAAGTTGGCCCGAATTAGACTTTAATCCAAGCATAAAATCAAGAGATTTGGGTGCTTACTGATCTTCCTGAAGGTCAGCCTTTTCGGTCTTTACTGAAACCCGTCGCACCAGATTTCCAACGGTCAGCCCCTGGACCAGAATACTGAATACAACAATCACGTAGGTCATCACCAGAAACAGCTCCCGGTTCATTTCCTGGGACAGGCTTAGTGCCAGGGCTATGGATATTCCTCCCCTGAGTCCGCCCCAGGTCATGACCAGGCTGGTACCAGGTACGAATTCAAGGCGTTTCTGAAAAAAAGAAATGGGCGGTAATAAGGATAGGTAGCGGCACAGCAACACAAGCGGAATGGCAATCAGGCCGGCCACCAGGTAATTCATTTCAATCGTCAACACAAGAATTTCCATGCCGATCAAAACGAACAGGATCGTGTTCAGGAGAATATCCAGCAATTCCCAGAACTTGTCGACATAGGTCTCGGTAATTTTGGACATCGACGAAGCCCGCATCGTATCATTTCCCACGATAAGTCCGGCAGTCACCATGGCAAGCGGTGCAGAGAGATGAAATCGTTGTGCCACCACGGTTCCGCCCATCACGGCAGCCAGGGTTATGATGACTTCGGTGTCATAATCATCGATAGACCGTAGCATACGATAGGTTAAAAAACCAAGGATTAATCCCAGTACAATGCCTCCCAGCACTTCGAGTCCGAATAATTCGGCGATCATCACCGGATCAATCGCCTGGCCGGGGGAGGAGGCAATGTGATAAATCGTTATGAAAACAACGACTCCCACGCCGTCATTAAAGAGGGATTCACCTACAATTTTGGTTTCGAGTTTTTTTGGCGCATCGGCCTGCTTGAGAATTCCCAATACGGCAATGGGATCAGTCGGGGAGATAAGTGCACCGAAAAGCAGGCAATAGATAAATGCCACATCCATGCCCAACAGCATCAGGAGAAGGTAGGTAACAATTCCAACGAGGAAGGTCGACAGTAAAACCCCAAGCGTCGAGAATGCCAGTATAGGGCCGCGCTGAATACGAAGCTGTTCGAAATTGGTATGAAGGGCACCCGCAAAAAGGAGAAAGCTCAGCATGCTGTCCAGCAGCAGTTCCTCGAAATCGATATTGGAAATTATTTCTTTTTCCGCCTCCAGGATGGTATCATCAAATTGGGCAATCCCGAGTACGATCAGTGTGAACACAATGGTAATGAGCATCAACCCGATGGTCGTGGGGAGCTTAAGGAAGCGCTCATTTACATAGCCGAAAATCGCGGCAAGTACTATCAGGATTGTGCTGATCAGAAAAATATCCATGGCTTTCAGGTTGTCCGTTGAAAATACTAATATTTTTTATCTATGGCATAATGAAAAAAGGACCGGCTAAACAAGCCGGTCCTTTTTTCCTGATATCTATCCTGCAAACTGTTAGAAATCATAGGTGATTCCAAACAGCCAGTAGGTCTGAAGTTTGTTGTCAATATTGTCGAATGTCGCATCCGGAAGCTCCAGAGTTTCACGCGCATAATTGAGTGCTTCCTGCTTGTTATCACGCAGGCCGAATTCAAGACCCATCCCGATATTCTTCCATACTTTATAGGAAAAAGCATTGGTCCACGTCCAGTTGGAAAGGTTACTGCTCTTGTAGCTGATAAAAGATGAGAGGTTCGACTTCAATGAGAAGTTCCCGAATTTTCTGCCATAGTTGGCCACGATCTTGGTACCGGCAGATGATTCAAATACATCATCAGTACTGCTGAAAACGAAATTATAGTTGAGCGGGTGAATAACCACTACAAGATCAGCCACAGGCTTCCAGGTAATACCAACCCCCACATCGAGATATCCGGGATCGTTAAAGTTGTTGATCAGTGTAGTCCGGTATTCCATCAGGAATGATGCCGCTATCTTTTTAGAAAGGTTATAGCCGAAGAGTGACTGAATGTTGAATACATCTGTAGTTGCCCGGAATCCCGCCTCGTCATCCGGATCATCTTTGTCATCCAGTTTTACCCAGCCAAGGTTGATCTGACCCGCATTGTACCAGAAGTATTTATCACGGTCCAGTCGCGCATAAGGGTTGATGGTAATGCCTATCTTTCCCGATGCGTTATTCGGTATTCCCTGGGCATACCAGTTATTGAATTCTGAAAAACTTGCCCCAATGGTTCCGAAAGCACCTGTTTTCCATCCCGGGAATGCGTCAATCTGCTTCTGCAGCGCATCAACCCGTCCCTGGATCGCACTGATGGAATCTTCCTTTGTTTTTTTAATCGCTTTTAATTCATCGATCGTTTGTCCGTATGAATACAAGCCAGCCAATAGAAAAATAATAGTCGTAAATAGTTTATTCATAGCATGTTGAGTTGAAGTGCCAAATTTAGAACATCCTTGGTTTTGACCTTCTTAAATTCAATATTTTTTAATCAATTCTGTTCAGAATTCAACAGGGTCTTTTCCAGCTATAAGAAACAGTAGTCGCATACAAATGTTTAAACTGACCATATTTTGATACTTTTTTGCATATTGTGGAAATATGAACCTGAAAAGAATTACTCCGATTTTCCTGATCATCCTTTTGATCAGCGCCTGTACTCAGCAAGAGCAAGATTCTGTTGCCGTGCCGGAAGAAATTAAAAATGTCCCTGCCACCTATCAGGAGCTCCAGGCTTTCTTTCTGGAATGGCGTGAATTTCTCAGGCCCGATGAGGTGAATGGCATTCCGGATTACAGTGATGAGGCGATGGCACAACAGTATGATGAACTATCCGATTGGAAAAATCGGCTGGACGCGATTGATACGGCGGGCTGGCCAGTGGCACACCAGGTGGATTGGTTCCTGGTTTGGGCAGAGATGAACGGACTTGAATTCGCCCATCGGGTGAAAAAACCCTGGAAAAGGGACCCGTCCTTCTATGTCTGGTTCTTTTCCTATCCGACCGACGTACCAGAGCGAGAGGCCTCCAATGCGTGGGGTGCAGTGGAATATGACTATTACCCCAAACCCTTATCAGCTGAAGATGCGGATAAAATCAGCCATCAATTGCGTAAGGCACCGGCTCTCTGGGAGCAGGCCAGGAAAAATCTGACAGGTAACGCCCGTGATTTATGGGTATTGAGTGAAAGGAGCTTCCGGGATCAAAGTGCCGATCTTGAACAGTTCTCAGCTTTGATGCAGTCTGAACATCCGGATCTCGCTGCCGCAGCACTGGAAGTTCGTGATGCTTCGGAGGATTTTGCTGATTGGATTGCATCCCAAAGTTCACAGAAGACAGGCCAGTCCGGCGTGGGTAAGGCCAATTATTCATGGAATTTGAAGAAGGTTCACCTGTTGCCCTACACATGGGAGGAAGAGCTCACACTCATTGAGCGGGAGCTGTCCCGGGCGCATTCCTCGCTCAGGTTGGAGGAAAACCGAAACCGCAATCTGCCGGGGTGGGAAAAGATCGATTCCCCGGAAGCATACGATAAGGCTGTGAAGGAGGCAATTGATGATATGATGAGCTTCTTTGAAAAGGAAGAGATCCTGACTATTGTGCCCAATATGGATCCGGCATTACGTGAAAGAGCAGGAACATTCGTGGAATCAGACGGCCTTCGCGGTTTTTTTGACGAAGTGATTTACCGCGATCCGATGACCATGCGGGCACACCATTATCACTGGCTCGACCTGGCACGAATGAGGGATGAACCACATCCGAGCATTATTCGAAGTACACCATTGCAGTTTAATATTTTCGATGGCAGGGCCGAAGGAATGGCCACTGGCGCGGAGGAAATGTTCATGCATGCGGGATTGTATGAAGGCCGGCCGCGCGGACGTGAATTAGTGTGGGTAATGCTTGCCCAGCGTGCGGCACGGGCATTGGGAGCGTTGCATCAGCATGGTTTATTAACTGATTTTGATGGCGCAACACAAATCGCATCAAAATACACGCCCTGGGGATTATTGCCTGCAGACGGGGGAACAATTCAGGTGGAGGAGCATTTTTACCTGACCCAGCCCGCCTACGGAACGAGCTACGTGATCGGAAAGATCGAAATAGAAAAATTACTTGCCGAATATGCGCGGCAGCGTGAAGGCCAGTATTCACTCCGGGAATTTTTTGATGAATTTAATTCTAAAGGTGTGATCCCTGTTTCATTAATCTATTGGGAGATGACCGGTGACCGGTCGATGCTGGATAAGGCACTAACAGAAAGTAAACTGGAAGACCTTGAGTGATATAAAGACTATAGTCTTGCCCCTTATCTTGCTCCTGCTATGTTTTTCAGGTATCTGCCTGGCACAAAATCCCGGTACACCCGGGCAAAAGGAGGAAGTGAAGGTTGGATTTGTGTTGCTGGACCTCTTCAATATAGATAATGTTAAAGGTACTGTGAGCGGAGAATTTGTGTTTACTTTGAGCTGGACGGATACCTCACTGGTTAGACCCGGACAAACAGCTCCCATCATTCTGCCATATGATTCGGTAAACCCTCCGCAAATTCAGATCCGGAATGTGATTGACTACAGATCATTCCGTGAGCGATCGGTAACGGTCCTTCCGAATGGCGAGGTAAATTCCCGGCATCGGCTCACAGGTATCTTAAATACGAAATTTAATTTTCGAAAATTCCCATTTGACCGGCAGACGCTCGGTATTAGTATTTTTGATACCAGTGTTGAGCAGGATGTGAGGCTAATCCCGGATGATCGTTACCAGGGCATCTTCAAACCGGATAGTCTCAGCATACCGAATTGGAAGGTCATGTACAACGGGATGAGAACCTATTCAGATGTTGAATATGGCATACCATTTCAGTCAATCGTATTCAGCTATTCGCTTGTCCGAATTTCAGAGTTTTATATCTGGAAAGTGGTTTTTCCGATGGTGCTGGTGGTATTGATGTCGTGGTCGGTTTTCTGGATCGACCCGAAAAATATTTCTGCACAACTCACTGTTTCAGTTACGGCCATTCTTACCTTAATTGTATTCCAGTTTTCAGTGGCACAAACGTTACCTGAACTGCCTTATCTTACTTCGCTCGATAAATATGTTATCGGTACTGATATTTTTGTGTTCATGGCTTTCCTGGAAACGCTCATTACCAGCTATCATGAGGACAGGGGAAAGAAAGAGCTTTCAGCGCTAATCGACCGTACTTCGCGAATACTGTTTCCTGCCGTTTTTGTTTTGTTTATTTTACTAACGCTGATAATTTTTTAGAAACCTAATACTCAACTTTCAGAATAATCTCCGGATGGGTCTTTGGGGCAGTAACCGCGTTTAGGACCCGAAATCTGAGCTCGAATTGGTCCTTGAAGTCAATCGTTTTTACATCGATTAAATTTTCACCAGGATGAATCTCAATTACATCCGAATGTGAATGAAATGTATATTCAGAGAGGTTCTCCAGAATAAAAGTTACCCCGGTTTTATTATTGATCTGTACTCTTGCAACCTGTTCATTATATTGAAGTTTACCGGTCTCGAGGGAGGCGTTAAGAAGAGGCAGAATATTCTCCTCCTTGCCTACCAGCAGATCATTAAACCAAACGGCGGTTCTGCCTGCTTTCAGGGCTGCTTTTATTTCAGATTCCGACCGGTCCTTTGTAAATAACAGGGTAAGCGGACGATGACCGCCTTCCGGTATGTCAAATTCCCAGTCGACAAGACCGTGGATATCCGACGTCCCTAATATGGTAAGATTATTATCCAGTGCAATCTGCAGCGCCTCATCGGAAAACATGTGTTCATTAACCACTTCAATTCCATGCAGCAGACCTTCTGAAATCAGCGTTCTGTGAAGATCAGTGAGTTTCGCGACCCCGTCTTTATAATGGTAGGCCCACATGGGATGGTTCCAGAACGTAAAGGCGCCTTGCCGGTTGGCCTCACGGAAGACTTCCAGTACATCGTCTTTCAGCAATTTATTGGCATCCTGAATGAAAATGGCATTGCTGTGCCCGGGAGGCATCGATCGGGTGATTTCAGATCCCGGAACAACGATCAGGTTTTCTTTTGCCGCGATTTTTGAAGCAATTTCGTAAGAACGGTTGCGATCGGGATGCGGAATATCATCTTCATGTGGCTGATATTCGAGATGTTCTGTCATGGCGATCAGGTCCAACCCCTCACGAACCGCTTCATACACCCGGATATCCGGCCATACGCTGCCATCTGAAAAAACGGTATGCATATGCAGATCAACCTTCAGTGTTTCATAGCCCGGTACATCCGGGAAATTGGAATCGTTTTCCTGTGCCAGCAGGTTCACAGATAAGCCGGCCATTAGCATGATAGTCGCAATCTTTTTCATTGGGGGCATACGTATTTTCTTCAAGATAAAAAGAATCCTGAATTTTATGGTGTTGAAGATACCGAGGTTAATTGTTACTGCCTGCCCAACTGCTTCAGCCAGGAAGCGTGGTCGGCCACAGCACCTACGAAGGTTTTTTTGGAATAATAGGGCAATCCGAATTCCCGCGCGGTTCGTTCCACGATGGTAGAAACCTGCGGGTAATGTACATGACTGATGTTCGGCATCAAATGGTGTTCCACCTGGTAATTAAGACCCCCGATAAACCAGTTTAAGAGTCGATTTTTCGGAGCGAAATTACTGGTAGTTGCCAGCTGATGGATTGTCCAGTTATTAGCAATGAGACCAGTTTCATCGGGTAACGGGAAATCCGTTGACGGCACTACATGTGCTGCCTGAAATACAATCGTGATACTCAGCCCTGTAAGGAAATGCATCGATAAAAAGGCCAGAACGATCAGCCACGGCGAAAGTGGAATCATAATCAATGGAATGATCAGTGTGATCGAAATATGAACAATCTTCCATGCAATGATCTTGGCGAGTTCCTTATACACCTCATTTTTGCCCTTGAAATACCCCATTTTGTGATATTTGATCAGGCGGACATAATCTTTTGCGGCAAACCATGAAAGTGTTGATAACCCATAGAAGAACCAGACATAAAGATGCTGATACCGGTGTACCCAGTAGCGCTTTGCGTGAGGAGAGAAGCGTAAAAAGAACGGCGCATTGATGTCGTCATCATGCTCCTGAATATTCGTATACGTATGATGCAGGATATTATGCTGCACTTTCCAGACATTCGCATTCGCACCAAGAAGGTTCATGGAATACCCTATGATTTTATTTACACGGCGGTTCTTTGAATAGGAGCCATGAAGTGCATCATGCATGATACCCATACCAACACCCGCCATGCCGATACCGGCCAGCAGATACAATGCGAACATGAGCCAAACACTGCTCACAATACCCAGACATAGAACAATCAGCGGACCCAGAAATATGGACAGCATAAAAATGGTTTTGAACACCATTTTGCCATTTCCCTGACGTTGAATACCGTTCGATTTAAAATAATGATTAACCCGTTCGTTGAGCGTTTTTGTGAACTCCGAACCGGTTTCGGTAGAAAATTTGAGATTTTTGATGATAATGAATTTTGATGATGTTTCTACAAAGGTAGGATAGTTTCCTGATACCCGGTATTAAATTATACATTTAGACCTAATATCCTTTAAACGGTAGAAATTTAACTTACGTTCCATTTTAGTCTTTATTCAGAACTATCGATTTCCCGCTTTGTGCCGAATTCATTGCCGCCTGAAGAATTTCCATGACGATCATATTGTTTTCAAGCGATGAGGGATTATAAGGTTCTGGTTGAATTTCACCGTTCAGCACTGCTGCGAAATAGGCAAAAGGATCATCCGCCGGTGAATTCAACGGTGCAGCTTTATGCATTTGCCATTTCTCGTCTCCAGGAAGCCTGATACGCATATTGGATCCGTCATCAGCAATAGCATATCCAACAGCGCCATACACTTCCATATCCTTTCGGTTGAAAGGCCAGTTCCATGATGCCTGAATAATGACCTGCGCCCCGGGATATGTTACAAGAATAGTTGCTTCATCATCCACCTTAGGGTATTTGTCGGGCTTCATCTGTTGTGTAAACGCGAATACCTCTATTGGCCGCTCACCCTGCATGAACCACGTACTCAGATTCGCGCCATAACATCCGAAATCGGTGAGCGCACCGGCACCATTCCAATGAGGATCTGTGAGCCACTCTAAAAATTCCTTGTTCACACCAATCTCTTCCGGGCCCTGGTGCCCGTCATGAATAACCATTTTGCGAATATCTCCCAGTCTATTTTCCTTCACGGCCAGGTCAAATATCGCGTGATTCGAACCATACCAGGTGGTTTCATAATTCGTTAGCAGCCAAATATTGTGCTTCACAGCCAGTGCCTCCATTTGCTTCGCATGGTCCAGGCTAACTGCCAGTGGCTTTTCCACCATTACATGTATGCCACGCGGTGCACATTTTTCAACTACCTGAAGATGATCGTAAATCGTATTGAAGGCAAAAACAGCATCCGGTTTCACCTCCTCAAGCATGGTATCCAGGTCACTGTACACAATATCCATTGAAAAATTATGCTGAACTGAATAACGACGGGCCAAATCCGTATTACTTTCCTGAATCCCAACAATTTCAATGTCGCCGCGGTCCTCCCGGCCCAGAATCCAGTGAACGTGCGTATGTACCAGGCCCACGACTGCAACGCGCAGGGGTTTTTCAGTCTGACTATAACTGGTGAGAGAAATAAGCAGTGCGAATATTACGAGTAATCTGCGCATGTGATTGGCGCTATTCATCAAAATAATGTTCCTTTCCATTAACGTCGGTATAGTGATAATAGATCATGGACGGCCAGGCAGCACTCCGATTTAATGCCGACCATTCTTTAAAAGCAGCAACCAGGGAATCAATTACAGGAGGTTTTTCAGCATACCGGTCTGTGAATTCAAAAGGATCCTCTTTGATAAAATAGAGTGACGAATCGCCGTTATCCTCATTCCAGGTAAGTTTCCATCGTGCATTACGTACCGCCCGGTTGTCACCCATCTGAAAAAAAACATACTCATGCGCGGGTTGTGCTTTCAATACCGACTCCAGAAGGTTGGCACCGTCATAAATACGATCACCTGACAGTGAAGCGCCTGCAGCATTCGCAGATGTCATGAAAAGATCGGTTGCATGTGTAAGTTGGTCATAGGTGCTATTTTCAGGGATAACGCCCGGCCAGGACATGAGCATCGGCACTTTTACACCGCCCTCGAAATTGGTGATCTTTCCTCCCTGGTAATCTCCATTGTCGGTAGTTAGATTATACTCTGCACCGCCATTATCACTGATGAACATCACAAGCGTATTTTGTGCCAGCCCGGTTTCATCCAGGTAATCCAACAGTCGCCCGATGTTGTCGTCGAGTGATTTGATCATCGCATAATGTACCCGCTTGTATGGATCTTCGACACCTGCAAATTCGTTCACATACTCATCCGGTGCCTGTAGCGGTGTATGCGGTGCGTTATAGGCAGCTACACAATAAAATGGGTTGTCATTGTTTTTGCTGATAAATTCAATTGCTTCGTCGGTGATGGCATCAGTCAGGTATCTTGATTCACTGATCTCCTGGCCATTTTTCCGGATCGCGTGCAAGCCTTCCCGCTGCCCCTCCCAGATGTATTCATCGGTGAAGTCCTCCGGGATCTTCTGGTCGGTGAAACCCGGTGTTCCCTCAGGCACATAAAGACTGTGTGAAGCCATGAATCCGTAGAATTCATTAAAACCAAAGGCCAGCGGTGAATTCGATTCAAGTTTTCCCACATGCCATTTTCCAATGTATGCGCTCGAATAACCCTGTTTTTTTACTATTTCTGCAAGGCTGATTTCCGATAAAGGCAATCCCATTTCAGCGATGACCTGTTCATCCGGAACTTCTGTCTGGTACTGAGGCTCCCAGGGATAACTGTCAATCAGGTATTTGAAGGCATAGTATTCAATCCGGTTCGAAAGGTAACGCTCGTGCAGCTGATGTTCAAAACCAAAACGCTGATTGTACCTTCCTGTGAGGATGGAGGCACGCGAAGGACTGCAAACCGGTGAGGAAACATAGGCATTCGTGAACTTTACTCCGCGTTTTGCCAGGCGTATCAGGTTGGGCACATGAACAGGCCCATCGGTATACAGGTCTGTATCTGCGATACTAAGGTCATCTACGATAAGCCAGAGAATATTTGTTTTTGATGAATCGGCCAAACCACCGGGTTTATTTAAATATTCTTCTTTACCATTTAATAGCCTGGTATCCGGCTCAAGGTTGTATGAACCTTTGTCCATGGGTATGAACATATAGATCAGCAAGCTTGGAATAATGATGATGGAAGGGACGAAAAGATTTTTAATTTTCTTTTTCAATGAATTTCCGGTTATTTTCAGCCACAAAATATAAGACTATCTACGAAGGTAAAAAATCGTCATCGAAATTTTAGGGCGGACAGAAAATGAAAAAACACCATACTTTTTGCAGGATTTGTGAGTCATTATGCGGATTGGAGGTTGTGACGGACGGAGATAAGGTTGTCTCTGTTGCACCCGATCCGAACCATGTGGCGACGGAAGGATTTTCATGTGTAAAAGGATTGCGGCAGCACGAAATGTACCAGTCCCCTGATCGTCTCAAATATCCCTTGAAACGGATGGATGATGGAAATTATGAGCGGATATCGTGGGAACAGGCTATTTCGGAGATTGGGGCGAAAGTGAGAAAGCTTCGATCTGATGACGGTCCTGATTCAATTGGAATGTATGTAGGTACTGCCGCCGGGTTTGGTGTGCTGCACCCGGTATTTGCGCAGGGATTTATGACCGGTATTGGCTCTAAAAGCATGTATGCATCGGCAACGCAGGACTGCTCCAACAAATTTGCCGTATCAAGACACATGTACGGTTTCCCGTTTACACTTCCGTTTCCGGATCTTGAGAATACCGAATGCCTGATTGTGGTTGGGGCAAATCCGGTCATTTCAAAATGGTCCTTCCTGCAGGTTCCAAATCCGATTGAAAAGCTGCGGCAACTGGAGCGTAGAGGAGCAAAGTTGTACTTTGTAGATCCCCGCAAAACCGAATCTGCGCAGGTGGCCGGGAGTCACGTATTTATTCGTCCGGGCACTGATGTCTTCTTTTATCTGTCATTTCTCCATGAGTTGATAGAGCAGGGAGGCGTAGACAGGGATCAGGTGTCTTCATGGACAGAAGGTTTTGATTCGCTGAAGGAACTCGCAACCAACTGGCCGGCAAACCGGACTGAAGCGGTTACAGGCATTCCAGCAGATGTACTCAGCAGGATGGTGGCCGACTATATCAGCGCGGATGGGGCAGCGCTCTACTGTTCCACCGGCGTGAATATGGGCGGTAACGGAACCCTGGCGTTCTGGATTCAGGAGTCTATCAATGCCATTTCCGGCAACCTGGACCGGAAGGGTGGAACACTTGTGGGAAAGGGGATCATAGATTTCATAAAATTCGGGGTGAAAAATGGGGTTCTCATGCGGGATGATACCTCCCGGGTGGGCAATTTCTCTGCTGTAAATGATGCATTTCCCGGCGGTATCATGGCCGATGAGATTCTCACGCCGGGTGATCGGCAGTTGAAGGCGCTTTTTGTAACCGGAGGAAATCCACTTATCACCATGGCAAATTCAGGCCGGCTCAGGAAAGCCTTCCGAAAACTGGAATTACTTGTCACGCTTGATATCTATCAGAACGAAACAAGTTCGGAGGCGCACTATGTGCTTCCTTGCACAGACCCATTGCAGCGGCCGGACCTGCCTTTTATTTTTCCACTCATGCTGGGATTACAAATGAAACCCTATCTCCAGGCTACCCGTGCCATTGTTCCCCCGGAAGGGGAGCAGCGTGATGAAGCGTCTATTTACCTGGATCTCGCACGTGCATCCGGCGTTTCAATCTTTGATTCGGCAGTGGCACAGCGGTTCTTTGAGTTCACAGCTGCGTTTCATTCGCGGGTAAAGGGGAAGAAAATTCGGGGGATACCCCAGGAATCATATCTTAACGGACTCCTTCGCCTGTCGCGCCAGAAGTCCTTTAAAAATCTCTTAAAGCATCAGCACGGCATCGAGCGTGAGCCGCATAAGCCCGGATCATTCCTCAGGAAACGTGTAATGACCCCTGATGGAAAGATTCAGCTCGCCCCTGAGATTCTTCTTTCCTATGCCAGCAAACTGGAAACAGATTTTAAGGCGGAAGAAAAGATGGCAGGAGAATTTAAACTGATTACAAAAAGGGCAGTAACGACCCATAATTCATGGACCCACAACATACCCCGTATGATCGCAAAAGGCAGAGATACGAATTATGCGTATTTCAACCCACTGGACATGGATGCACTGGGGGTTGAAGAGCTGGACCTGGTGGATATCAGCACCGATGCGGCAACCATACGAATTCAGGCAAAAGCTCTCGATACGCTCATGCCGAAGACAGTTGCCGTTCCTCACGGATGGGGACATCAGCATGCCAGGGGGTTGTCGGTTGCGAATAAGACCAGGGGTGTAAATGTGAACTTACTGGCAAAGGATGGTCCGGATAATATTGACAGGGTATCGGGTATGGCACATCTTACAGGCATACCTGTACGCATCAGAAAATCTGATGGAGATTTTCAGCCGACATGGTCAGGCATTAATTCAAAAATTGAACACGAAGAATAGTGGCACACGGAAGATTTGATAACCCCGTTATTGCAGCATTAGCCGGGGTAAAGGACTTTTTTAGAAAACAGGATCTTACAGATCGCCTCAAAGAAACCGACAGGGCTGATGGTAAAACCGTACTGATTACGGGTGCTAATTCCGGTCTGGGCTTCGGGATGGCCGTTGCATTTGCCAAACGTGGTGCCCACGTGATTATGGCCTGCCGGCGTCAGATCCCGGAGGCCGGTGAAGAAGTAAAAAGGCTCAGTGGCTCCGATAAGATTGAGATGCGGTATGTGGATTTCAGTAAAATCGGGACTATTCATGATTTTGCCGATGCACTTGAAAAGGACGGTATTCACATCGATATCCTAGTTTTGAATGCGGGGGTGGCACTGCCCGAATCCCGGCCAACCGAAAGCGGTCTGGAAGAGATGTTCCTGGTGAATTACATGTCGAACGTAATACTTGTTTCAAGATTGCTCGCGTCAGGAGTTGTTCGAAATAAGGCCATAGCGGGAAATGCCGTTGCAGGCGAGGTTCCCCGCCTCCTGTTTATCTCCTCAGATTCACATCAGGGTTCATCCTATATCGATCATGAACAATTCGGGACCTATGAAAAATACGGGGTAACCAAAGGCATGAATTACTATAGTTACTACAAGCTTGTGCTGAATACGTATGCTACTGAGCTTTCCAGAAGACTTAATCACGAGGGAGATATTGATGTAATCGTGAATGTCATGTGTCCCGGCCCTGTTGATTCAAAGATCATCAAGGAGGCACCCTGGTTGCTGCGGAAGATCCTGGGTGGCATATTTTCAATTGTATTCAAATCTCCTGAAGATGCTGCCCAGCCGGCTGTTTATATGTGTATCTCGGAGGATTACGCAGGAAAGACCAATGAATACCTGCATATGTTCAATGTGAAGAAAATGGACGAGAAGATCTATATTCCGGAAGAAGGTAAAAAATTATGGGATCATACGTACCAGGTATGGCAGCAATATGATCCCATGGCAATAAATTATCTGATTCTTGCAGAATCCCATACTTCGGAGAATCCTTCTGCTTAAATCATTCCTTCACTTTGCACGTTGAAATCCCGAAGGGTGCATAGAGCGGACAAAAACTTACGAAACTGGTGAGTACAAACACACCGGCCAGTACGAGTAAGACAATTCCAAGCGTTCCGCTAATCACATTGGCGTAGAACAGAACGGCGATCACGCCAGCAATCAGCAAACGGATGATCCTGTCGGCGCTTCCCATGTTTTTTTTCATGATTACATAGTTTTAGGTTACAAAATATTCCACAAGCAGCACAATTCCGGTAATGATTGCCAGGCAGATCATGCAGACCAGCAAAAACCGTATAACCTTATTACTTGTCACAGGGCTAATATAGCAGGTATAAAAGGGTATTTAAGTGATGTTCGTCAGGAAACAGACTAATATTTATTCGCAATATCAATATAATGGCCAGAAATTTGGTGGCAGACCCAACCTATTGGCGGCTCTTGAAGTTTAAGTAAACAGTATCATCTACTTTTGAATATGAAGATAGCCATCATCGGAACAGGGAATGTAGGAGGTACACTTGCCAAAGCATTCAACAGCGCCGGTCACACTGTGATCCTTGGGGTTCGTAACCCCGACAGCTACAAAGGAAAAGAAACACTGGAAGCAGCCGGACTGAAAGCCCTGGAAATACACCGGGCTGTGGAAGGCGCAGATTTGTTGGTTTTAGCCACTCCTGCCACCTCTGCCATAGAGGTCGCAAAGAGTCTGGGTGATACAACAGGAAAGATCATTATCGATACCATGAACGTAGTTATGGGAAGGGGGCCTGAAGGATATTCAAATACTACTGATGCGATATTGTCAAATACCACGGCAACAGATGTCGTAAAATGCTTTAATACTACCGGCTTTGAAAACATGGCCGATCCTGTTTACCAGGGCAAAGGCATCGACATGTTTGTTGCCGGTAGCAGTGATCGGGGGAAAAAGGCAGCCTCACAACTAGCCCGGGATATTGGTTTTGGCGCCGTCCATGACATGGGAGGAAATGACAAATTTTTTCTCATTGAGCAGCTGGCTAATGCCTGGATTAATCTGGCGATCTTTCAAGGCGAGGGCCGGGATATGGCGTTTCGGTTAGTGCGAAGATCCTGATGGAATATTTTCCATCCGAAGGGATTCTGCACTTTTGAATATCGCTTCAATAACTTTCATATTGTTATATGCATCTTCCAATGGCGTGGGCACTTCCGTTTGGTCCAGAATGGAGCGGGAGAAGTAGTCCGCCTGCAAGGTATAGTGATCGGAGGCCACAACTTCGATGATTTCTGTGCCATTTTCATTTTCCACATCGATGGTGCAATTCATATCCGAAGGAACGTTCACCGGCCGGTTGACGCGAATCCTGCCGTGATTTCCGATTATCTCCACGTACTGATCAGGAAAGCTTTGGGTTCCGCAGGTAAATGAGGAAAATCTGCCTTCACCAAAATCAAGAATGGCATTGGCAAGAATATCGACATGCCATTGGGGGTGATTTCTAAGGCTTCCGAATGCCCGCAAAGGTTCATGATTGAAAAGCCAGCGTGCAATGGAAACACAATAGCAACCGATATCCATGAGCCCGCCTCCACCTTTTTCAGGATCCGTCCGGATATTGGAGGGATCGTCCTTGAAGTAGGTAAAAAGGCTGTTTACCTGGTTAATATGGCCGATTGAACCACTATCTACCAGACTTCTGACCATCTGCCATTGCGGATGGAAGCGGTACATGAATGCTTCCATTACAAGGATATCCGGCTTTGTTTTTGCGTGCTGTAATAACTGTTCCGCCTGGCGTGCATTTAACGCTATAGGCTTTTCACAGAGAACATGCTTACCCAGATCCATCGAACGGATTGTCCATGGAACGTGCATGTCATTGGGAAGCGGGTTGTAAACCGCATCAATTTCCGGATCGTCGAGGAGTTCCTCATAACTGCCGTAAGCACGCCCGATGCCGAGTTCACTGGCAGTATTCTCAGCTTTTTCCATGGATCGGCTGGCGATGGCGACCACATCGCCGAACTGACTTTTCTGAACGGCTGGAATAAATTTTTCACGTGCAATTTTAGCAGTACTCAGGACTCCCCATCGAATTTTTTTCATCGGACTCATTTTTTTAAGAATCGGAATTTACGAAAAATACCCTTGGGGTACCAAGGAGTCTTTGACAAAGCCGTATAATTTTAACTATCTTTCATTTGTCATGGTAAATGAGTTTAAATCAGATCGTGTTGTGCGCGCAACTGCGTGGTTATTGTTGATTGGTCTTTCGTTGGCTATGATGATCCTGGGTCAGCAGTTGTTTATCCCGCTGACGTGGTCTCTGCTGTTTGCTTTTATTCTGTTTCCATTTTGTGACTGGATGGAAGGAAAAAAAATTGGACGAACCTGGTCATCACTGATCGCTACACTATTATTTACCATTCTGAGTGGTGTTGTGTTGTTTTACCTTGTTTATCAGTCAGTTCGGATTCTTCAGCAGGAAGGGGCTGTTTATGATACCATTTCACAGGCTTATGAAAATATGCGTATGTGGTTCTATGATAAGCTCGGACTAGAGATTTTTCATCCAAAGGAAGGGGCCCAGTTCGGGTCAGATTCACTCGGCCGTGTAATTAATTTTGCGGCCCGTGAAATCAGTTCGATCGGAAAGAATATTGTGACGATTACGCTGATTCCCATGTTTTTGTTTTTTCTGTTGCTATACCGCGGACTAGCATGGAAATTCACCCGTACCAGATATGAGGGCAAGCAACTAGAACAGCTCGAGACCTTTTATACGAAAAGTCAGTATTCAATACAGAATTACCTTTGGGGCACACTGATCTTAACTGGTGTGACAGCTGCGATGGCTTTTGTGATATTACTTTTATTCGGGATCAAGTATGCCTTCTTCTTCAGCATATTTATCGGGATCCTGAATCTAATTCCGTACATAGGCAATCTTGCTGCGTTTGTTGTGGTACTGCTTTTCGTTTATGTTACCAAACATGATATCGGACTCACCATATTTTGTGGATTAGCACTTTACAGTGCAAATCTGATGCAGGAAAATTTTCTTCGGCCAAAGCTTGTAGGTGATAAGATGAAAATGAACGCAATGGTTGTTTTTACTGCAGTGATACTGGGTGGAATGATATGGGGTTTTTCCGGGATGGTGTTGTTTATTCCATTGCTGGGTGTGCTTAAATCCCTGTTTGAAAGTCATCCTGATCTGAAAGTCTATGGAATCTTTTTTGAAACGGGAGATGAGCCTGATTCAGATTAATCTGAAACATTGGATGCGCTTTTTCCTTTTCTGACGGCAGCCATTGCACCATGAATGGCACATTTCACCCAATAATTTATCGGGCCTTTAAACGTTATACGCTCCTGTTCAAATGTTCCGATGGCATCGGTCTTCGAATGTTTCAGAATGATGCCATCTGCCAGAGCGGTAAGCAGGGAAGAACCAAAGTTTTTTACGTCAGGGGAATGCTTCTTGAAAATTTCAATGTGCAGGTCTTCATAGGTCATCAGTGCCTGGCCAGTGGCAATGGAATCATTCGCGGTAACAGAAAGATCGTATTCCTTAAGATACCCCGACTTCAGTCGTACAGCTTCAAGCGGGTCGATCATGTGGTTCAGCGAATCAAGCACCATGTCGGTAAGACGTACTTCAAGATCAAAATGATTTGAATCTATTCTTGAATAGTTAAAAGCCATTAAACCCGAATCGTATAACTTGGCTGTACCTGTCAGTACGTTTTCAGATTCGGTTTTTGGCTTTCTGAGATTCATTTTAAAATCAATATCATTCAATACGATATAACCTTCCTGTCCTGTTTTTTCTCCAACTTCCCGATAGGTGAGAACTCCATCAGTAGCCTTGATGCCCAGCAGTTGAAATTTTTCTGAAAGTGGCAGGAGCTCCCTCAGCAAATAGGGTTTATTAACTGCCTCCGGGTCGGGCAGCGTTTTATCCCGCCGCAGTCTCACATTGAACCCCTCGATCTGAAGCTGTTCCGAAATAAATTGATTTTTCCTGAGAAGTGAGTCCCAAACAACCCCGTTAAAGACAAGATGATCGAAATTTCCGGATATCACATCGTTCTCAATTTCCATTTTCTCAACGAATTCCGGTTTTGCATCGATGCGTACGTCATAAATATGAAGCTGCTCCCCGGTATTCTTTATTTCACCAATATTAAAGGTTGAAGATGGCGTATCGAAACGGAGGTCACCCATATCTATTGCCACTTTGTTATCAGCTGTTCGTATGCTGATGTCGCCAAAAGCAATGAGTTGATCATTGATGGCCACTGTCCCCGGTGATATTTTTAGCACGTCAAACAAGGATAATGGTGCTATTGCCTTTTTCGTTTGTTTCGTTTGAGATGCATCTGATTTTTTTACTGATGTGGAATCAACCGGCTTTTTCTTTATTTGCATGAACGGTTTGTAAACTCCAATTTCCCCGACATGTGGCAGCGCTGACGGGCTCCAGGTGATATTTTCCAGGGATATGCTGTCTAATGTTGAATTCAGTGTATTTTCTGACTGAATAAATGATACCTGGTTAACACTGGCCATTTCAATATGCCATACTGAATCTGATTTTATTATTTCATTCAATGATATCTTCTGTAACTGAAGATTATCACCGGATGCCAGGGATAGGGAAACGCCGCTTATTTCAGATTGTTCTTTTGTAGCGATGTTCACGTCGTCAACACTGATATTGATCTTGTCGGAGGAATGCTTCAGCTGGTGCATTTGAGCCTGTATTTCACCAAATGTTGAAGCCTTGCCTGCTACCAATACTTCCTTGACCTTTAAATTGTCTGAAATAAAAGACAATTGGCTATTCTGAGAAAGTTCAAGGTTGGCTGTAATCCGGTCAAGCATGATACTTTCAAAAAAGAATTCCTGGACCGGTTTATCGGCTGTGTTTTTCTGTGTTGTATCTGGTTGAGGCAATGAACCGCTGATATCAATTTCGCTGATATGGAGGGTATTCCAGACGTGGTAAAATGGCTTGTTCGGATTAAAGTTCTCCGGTGTGGCCGTAAACCCCTTCAGGGTTAGGTTAATGTCTTTGAACGAACCTTGAACCGAAGATATCTCAAAGCGCTTTGGTTCAAAAAAAACGCCGGTGAGTGATGCCCGGATATCATTCTTACCGCTTGTGAAGGTTACGGAAGGTGATTTGAAATATCGCAGATCATAGGTCGTTCCATCTTCTATCACAAGATTTTCAGTAACCGCATTCAGATTTTGTATTTGGGCGTTGGTTTCGAGGTAATCGTAAATAATATTAATACTGTCCAGGACAACCTTGCCTAAATGAACAGTGGAACGTTCCCTTGCCGGCTTTGGAGGCCTGGAGCCGGAAGTATGTACAATATCACCCGTGGCTTCAAATAAGGTTAGGTTTCCACCTTTCATGAGGACCGAATCGGCAGACAGGTCATTTGTGTAAATAAAATTGAAGATATTAAAATTGTAGAGGGCCAAAGACTCACTTCTCAGGAGTTCTGCATTGATATCGGTATCAGTAAGGACAATGTCCTTGATATCCACATTATAGGTCTTATCGTAGACCATTTCCGAAAATTTTACAGCCAGTCCATTTCCCATATCCAGCTCAGTAGCGCTCAATGACAACCTGAGTTTCTCTATCATGAGTGTACTGCTGTCTTCAGTCACCACAAAGTTTGAGGTTTTCAATGTCATTTCGGGGAGCAGGAGACGTACAGTATCATTGGGCCGCATGATGTTGAGGTGTACTTCAGCCTTATTGATCTCTCCATTTCTAATCAGTAATTCCCGTAAATTCTTTTTGAGGAGGTCAGATACCGGCTGACGGCTCTTTATTTTTGAGGGATCTGCCTCATGCGGGAAGATATTCGCTGTAACGACAGGCTGATTGATTTGCAGTAAATCAAAGATATATTCCTCATCGAGAAGTTTTTCATAATCCATATCCTGGATTACCACGGAAGCGCCATCAAGTATGAGAACGGTTCGGTCCAGTGAATCCTTCTGTGTGAATGAATAGTTATCGATCTCAAGCTTGTGATCATCGTAGCTCCAGGTGATGGCATCAAAGGAAAATGAACTGGTTTCAAAGTCAATGCCTTGTTTGCCCAGCATAATTTTAAATTGTGCATCATCAGATAGATCGCGCATGTTCCAGTTGGCAATGAGCAGATCCAGCAACTGAACTTCTATGATCAGATCAGACTTGTTCAGCTGAAGGTCCGCCCTGTCGATCCGGAAGTCTTCAATGTCGAAGTTGTCCAGAATTGCCCTGATACCCGGATAAAAACTCACGATCTCATGGGCAATGTTTACGGGTTCCTTTTTATCCGTTGGTTCGTCGGGCTGCTGTGCGCTTACCCGTGCCAGCGGTTCTATGATTCTGAATAATTCAATCCTAAGCTGACCACTACCAAGCAGATCGAAAAAAGATCCCAGGTTTACTTCGATTTCCGGAATCCTGATGCCTAACAGCCCTGTGGAATCAGATTTGTCCACCTTGGCGATGTCCACACCCGACAGAGCGAAATCCAGTTCAAGATAATCTATTTTAGTGTTTCCAATCGTGAGTGCATACGTACCGTTGCTTTGTTTGTCGACCAGATCGATGAGCGTTTTTTTGAAGCCTTGTACTTTAAAGTATATCAGTCCGATGCAAACTGCCCCCAAAAGGAGAAAAGACAAAGCAATCAGAATTTTCCGAAGCCGCTTTTTTCTTCTTTTTAAAGGTTTCCGTACGACCGTTGCTTCGGGGTTATTCATTTGTTGTGATAATAATTGAACTGTGGGTTAAAATAGGAAATTAACAGGAAAGTGTTCTTCTGTAATTTACCATAAAAATGGATTTAACATGATCCACAATATAATTTGAAACAATCCAAATTGTTTAAATGTAAAAATCAATTGGCAAATTCTTATTTTCCGTTTGGAAATTATAATTCATGAAAAAGTTGTCCCCGCTAGCTAAGAAAATCCTGATTGGAATTGCCTTATTATTCGCTATAATTCTGTTTTCAATCCCGTGGATTGTGGAATATTATCTTGAAAAGAACGATGTCGAATGGCTGGGTCGTGAGGTGGAAGTGGCGGATATTGACATCAATCTATTTACCGGTAAAGTAGGAGTGTACAATGCATTTCTTTTTGAAGAAGACGGTACCACACCTTTTTTAAGATTCGAATCATTTGAGGCAAATATTCGGATGTTATCATTTCTGTCCGGAATTTTTGAACTGGAATATGTTACAGTTTCAAATTCCCTCCTTCGGATCGTTCAGACAGGCGAATCGTTTAACTTTGATGATCTCGCCAAACCGGGCGAGTCTGAATCCACCGGTGAGGATGATGAAGCTGGCGATCCGCCCAGGTATATCATCAATGAAATACTTCTTACCGGCGGGGCCTTTGAATACATCGATAATAATTTATCCTCGAGTATTTTGATCGACAGGATCCGGCTTGAAATCCCCAGGGTTTCCTATGATTACCCGGGATTAGACTTTATCCTGGCGGGAACACAACGGGAAGGTGGAGAACTGGGCTTTGATGGTTCTGTAAACTGGGGTGAATCAAATTTTGCCATGAATGGGGAAATTGCCGACTGGCAACTGCGCCCGTATAAAAACTATCTTAATTCCTACCTGGCAATTCAGGATTTTGCCGGCTTGTACAATCTTCAGCTTAATATAGCCGGAAAGTATGCAGATGAGAAAAGCATTGCGGCATCTGCCTACAGTACGCTTGACAAGTTTCTGCTGGTTGACAATAATTCCGACAGTCTCATTACCTGGAAGCGTGCAGAAATATTTGTGGATTCGGTAAATACTGAAGAACGGCTCTATGATATGGGTACAGCGACACTCGATGCACCCCATATATTATTTAAATATTTCAAGGAGGGCGACAGCTTCTCCGGTTTATTGCTGGATACGACTTCTGCCCAGGTGCTCGATACCGTTTCCGTCGCCCAGCAGGAGATCGTGTTTCAAAATCCGTTTCAATATATTTCAGAATACATCTACTACCTTATTGATGAGGAGGTATTAACGACCTATGGCGCAGACAGTATGGTGATTCATAAAGGCAGGGTCGATTTCCTTGACTATTCCCATCTAGAGGATGCGCAGATCACCCTGGAAAATTTAAATATCCTCATCCCTGAAGTAAGTCCGGAAGATTCAACTCTTTCCATGCTCATAAATTCGAGGATCAATAAAACGGGAAAGTTCAAAGGAGACATGACGCTCTACAGGGCGGGGCTTTCAAATATGGGCATAAATATGGAACTTTCTGATTTTTATTTGACCTCCTTTGATCCTTATTCAAGGCACTACACCGCACATCCGATGTGGGAAGGTGTCATGAACATGAAAAGTTCAACGACGATCCGTGACTACCAGGTTCAAAGTATGAATGAAATTGATATCCTGGATGTCAAAGTGGGAAATAAACTGGATATCGAGTCGGAATATAAGATTCCTCTCCGGTTCGCTGTGGGATTATTAAAGGATGTTAACGGTGATATCCGACTGGAGGTTCCCATCGAGGGCGACCTGCATGATCCGGAATATAAACTGGGCAAAGTGATTTTGAAGGTGATAATGAATCTTTTCGCCAAGGCGGTGGCTTCTCCATATAATTTACTGGCCAGGGCGTTTGATGCGGATGAGGATGACCTAAAATCCATCAAATTCGGAAATGACCAGGATTCACTTGCAAACCCCCAGATTAAGACAATGGACCTCACTGCCCGTGTGCTGGAGCGAAAATCAGATTTGAAAGTATTGCTGGAATACGTCTTTAACGAAAAGGAAGAAAAGGAAATTATTGCACTTCAGTATGCCAAGGAGAAGTACCTTCAGCAGGCGCCGGATTCAATCCGAGGCCTGGGCCGGGACCAGGTATCCAACAGGGATTCATTATTTGTTTTGTACCTGGAGGACAAGGTCGGAGGCCTGGGGCAGCGATCTGTTCAAGCTATGTGTATAGAACTCATCGGGGAAAGCATGCTTGACGAACGTGTTGCATACATTCGTGAGAGTCAGTGGAACCTGGTATCGGAATATCTCTATCAGGAGAAGGGTGTAAGTCCTGAACGCGCAGAAATGAAGGAAACTGAAGATGAAGGATTGATGTCGGTGTATTTACAGCCTACGTTTCTGATTAAGTATGATGTAAGGGACAGCATTCCTGATGGTGTGTTGGAGGAAAATAGACCAGCTGAATCCACTGTACCGGGCGATTCGGTAGTAGTGAATCCAACTGGTAATTAAAGCCGAACTGTAAATCCTACCGGCGCCCGGATTTCCCCGGGGTCGTACATATTCAGATACAGAACAACAGGTTCGGATTGTCCTTCCCAGGTGATCTGATATTTATCCAATAATCCCATGCCATCAAATCCATGTTCTGTTTCGAACGTGCAGCAACTGCCAATTCGCATGTATTTGAGTGATTGTCCTTCCGGACCGGCGAGTGAATTAAGGAACAAACGTTGTCTGATAGCGCCAAGTGAAAGGTCGTCACCGCCAATGTTTACCGGATTGTTGGCGGAATACCCATAGGAAATATCACTGGATATACCGAACAGCTGTATTCCCTGGTTGCCCTGTTCAAGATAAGTCATGTGTTGAACATGCATCACAGGTTCCGGACTGCAGCGAGTAAATAGTATGACGAGTAATAGTAATCCGTATCGCATGGATAGTCATTTTGACTTATATATGCTGGATAAAGCCAAAGTGTAACCGGATATGATGTAAGTTTTATGTTAGAATTAAAAAGTTTCTCATCCTTTCAGGAAAGATTAATACCAGGATGAACAATACCACAAGCAAAAAAATCATCAGAAACAGGAGTCCGAGGGGATAAATAAGTAAACCTTTAATAAAGGCATGTATCCGTTTATTGTGTCGATAAAAATCCATGGCGAAAAAAGCAGTGTACAGCATACTTATTCCCGTTACAATACCGGAAAATGAGATTCCGGTAAATTTGAAGATGGTGATGGAAAAATAATTGAACACCTGTGAATGTGCCAATGAATACAATACTAATACACTGGTTTCCAGCAAATTAAACTTGCTTTTTCGAAATAGCAATGCAGTTGCGAAAAGAAAGAAAGGGAAGAAAAAGAAGGACGCGAATTTAAAATTACTGTATATCCACCCCTGCATGCTTTCCTGTTGTTCGATCTGTTCAGGTGTTAATCCACTTTGTTGAAAAAAGGATGTTTCGTTTCTTGTATAGCCGATCATGTCCACATCCATAATGGTGATCAGCAGCACCAGAATGGTGAGCATGACAAAGTAATAACCCACAGGTCCCACATAGCGAACACGGTTGCCTGCAATGTAAGATTTGGCAACCGTTGCGGGCCTGTAAAAAAGATCAAGAAACGTCCGGCTGAATTTGAAATCAAATCCGATGAGCTTATCCTGGAGGTCGTCAAAAAAGACACGGAAACTGAGACGCCCGACTACTTTTTTTTGGGTGCACCAGGGGCAGTATTCATATTCATGTGGTTTCCCGCAGTTGATACAATTGTGCATCACTCGGCTATTTCTACGATCATTTCCACTTCAACGGGAATGTTGGTTGGCAGCGAGGCCATTCCAACCGCTGCACGTGCATGTTTGCCTGATTCTCCAAAGACTTCGGTCATAAGATCCGAAAAGCCGTTGATCACTTTGGAATGATCAGTAAAATCGTCTGTAGCGTTCACCATACCCAATACGCGTACAACCCTTTTTACTTTACTTAAGTCGCCTATGGCATCTTTCAATGTAGCCAGAACGCAAACACCAGCAAGCCTGGCAGCATCATAGCCTTCTTCAACCGTCAGGTCCTGTCCGACTTTCCCGCGCTTGAATTCACCCCCGCAAGGCCCGTGGCCGGCCAGAAAAATCAGGTTTCCTGTTCTGACGTATTTCACATAATTGGCAACCGGTTTCGAAACCTCAGGCAGGGTGATCCCGAGATCTTCGAGCCTGTCTTCAGGTGATTGCGACAAAACGGGAAATGAAAACAATATCAGGCCGAGGATGAGGTAAAATCTTTTCATATTTTTTTAAATCAAGATAAATAATTACCCGGTCGTATACAATCGGTTGCAAAAAGCTACCAATGAATTCAATACCCCTCGGGCGAATTATTATCTTTGTCAGGATAAAACCTGATTATGTCGAAAAAATCTTTCAAACGTCATACCATAACGGCAGCATTGCCGTACACCAATGGTCCTGTGCATATTGGTCATCTGGCGGGAGTTTACGTTCCCGCAGATATATATGCCCGCTATTTGAGAAGTAAAAAAGAGGATGTTGTTTTTGTCTGCGGATCGGATGAGCATGGGGTGGCTATTACCCTTAAGGCACGCAAGGAGGGGAAAACTCCCCAGGAAATTGTGGATACCTATCATGCCCTGATTCGGGATTCCTTCCGTGATTTTGGTATAGACTTCGACATATATTCAAGAACTTCCTCGGCGGTACATCACGAAACGTCCTCTGAGATGTTTCGTGATCTCTATGAGAAAGGGGTGTTTGAGGAGACCACCTCAGAACAGTATTATGATGAAGAGGCCGGGCAATTTCTGGCCGACAGATATATCGTTGGTACATGCCCCAATTGCGGGTTTGACAATGCCTATGGTGATCAGTGTGAGAAATGCGGAACATCGCTTAGTCCGTCTGAATTGATCAACCCGCGATCTGCCCTTAGCGGATCGGAACCAATTCTCAAACAAACAAGGCACTGGTATTTGCCGATGGGTGATTATGAGAACTGGCTTCGTAAGTGGATTCTGGAAGACCATAAGGAATGGAAATCGAATGTATACGGCCAGTGTAAATCCTGGATTGATGGGGGGCTTAAACCCCGCGCAATGACCCGCGACCTGGATTGGGGGGTGAAAGTGCCTGTTGAAGGGGCAGAAGGAAAAGTATTGTATGTATGGTTTGATGCACCGATTGGTTACATTTCTGCCACCAAGGAATGGGCCGATGAAACAGGGAAGGACTGGAAACCTTACTGGAAAGATCCGGAGACCCGATTGATTCACTTTATTGGCAAGGATAATATTGTTTTTCACTGTATTATCTTTCCGGCTATCCTGAAAGCTGAGGGGAGTTTCATCTTACCCGATAATGTACCAGCCAATGAGTTTCTGAACCTCGAAGGGAATAAAATCAGTACTTCAAAGAATTGGGCAGTATGGTTGCATGAATACCTGGAAGAATTTCCCGGAAAGCAGGATGTGCTGAGATATGCCCTGTGCTCCAATATGCCCGAGAACAAGGACAATGACTTTACCTGGAAGGACTTCCAGGCGCGGAATAACAGCGAGCTGGTGGCGATACTGGGAAATTTTATCAACCGGACGTTGGTCCTTACACATAAGTACTTTGAAGGGTCTGTGCCTGCTGCCAATAGTCTCTTCGATATTGATCAGGAATTGATTGAACAGATCAGAAAGGCGCCGCAGTTGGTGGGCCAGGCGCTTGATCAATTTAAATTCAGGGAAGCTCAAAACGAATTCATGGCCCTTGCAAGGGCGGGGAATAAATATCTCGCTGACACCGAACCCTGGAAAGAAATAAAATCGAACCCGGAACGTGTTGCGACCATTTTAAATCTGGCGCTTCAGGTTGCGGCCAACCTGGTTATCGTCGGATATCCGTTCCTTCCTTTTTCAATGGAGAAATTAAGAATCATGCTTGGAATTGATTCGGTAGATTGGCAGTACGGCGGACAGCCCGATATACTGCAACCCGGTACTGAAATTAACAAAGCCGAACTCATGTTTGAAAAGATTGAAGATGATGCCATACAGGCGCAAATTGATAAGCTGGAAGCAACCCGGGTTTCCAATGAATCAGAAGAATCCAGCGAAAAGACTGCACCAGAACCGGTTAAACCGCAAATTCAGTATGATGATTTTGCGAAACTGGATATGCGGGTGGGAACCATCCTGTCGGCCGAGAAAATGAATAAATCAAAAAAACTGCTGAAGCTCCTGGTGGATACCGGTGTGGATCAACGCGTGGTTCTTTCCGGAATTGCAGAACACTTTCACCCGGATGAAATCATCGGCCAGCAGGTTACAATTCTGGTGAACCTTGCACCGCGAAAGATGATGGGTATTGAATCACAGGGAATGATTCTTATGGCAGAAGATTCGGATGGAAGACTTATTTTTCTCGCTCCTACAGACAGCGCTGATAACGGATCAACAGTGAGCTAGGATTCCCAGTTCGCTGTTTTTTCCTCGAAAGAAATATCCCGGGAGGCATGAATATGCACTTTGATATGTGCCACTAACTCCTGGGCTCCGTTGTCAAGAAGAATTTCCTGAGCTGCCCTGATCACGTTCATGACCTCATCATAAGGCCCCTCGATAACAGTTTCCATCGGTGTGACACGAAATCGCAACCCCGATTTTTTGATGACCCCGATAGCATCGTCTATCAGTCCATAAGCTGTTTTGTCTGCAGGATGGCCGATCGGTATCACCTGCAGGGAGGCGTTGATCTGATGTTTCATGTGCTAGTCATTAAATTCATTCATGGTGCGGACGATCCCGATACTGCAAAAGGAGAGGATCATTTCAGAGGCTTTCTGAATAGGGAATTCCAGCTCCCTGAATTCTTCCTTGCTGAAATTACTCAGAACATAATCAACCTGGTGCCCTTTATGGAAATTATCACCGATCCCGAACTTTAATCGGGGGTAATTTTGTCCGCCGGTAAGGTCTTCAATACTCTTGAGGCCATTGTGACCGGCAGAGGAGCCTTTCGCACGCATACGAAGTTTACCGAAGGGGAGGGCGAAGTCATCAACGACCACCAGCAGGTTCTCTTTTGGTATTTTTAACTCCTGCAGCCAGTATTGGACAGCCTTGCCGCTCAGGTTCATGTATGTGGTGGGCTTGATGAGGTGAATTTTCCGGCCTTTATGTGCGAACTCTGATTTCATCGCGTGTCGCTCGACCTTGAAAGAGGCATCTTTCTCTTTGGCCAGGTAGTCGAGTACAAGAAAGCCGATGTTGTGACGAGTTAGTTCATACTCGGCTCCGATGTTACCCAAACCTGCAATCAAATATTTCATAGGACAAAAATGATAAAAAAAATCCTGTCATGAAGCCATGACAGGATTTTGTATTCTGATGCGGAATAATTAGGATTCAGCACTTTCTTCAGCAGCGCCTTCAGCACCTTCGGCACCTTCAGCAGCTTCAGCTGCAGCCATTTCTTCTTCCAGTTCCTCAGCTTCTTCCTCAGCAGTTTTACCGCGAAGTGCACGTGGAATTTCCACAACCGCAACGGATGCGATTTTCGGATCCAGGATTTCGAAATCTACTTCGTTAATTTCACCTACCTTGATAGATCGTCCGAAGTCAAGTTTTTCAAGACGAACCTCAATGAATTCAGGCATGTTTTTAGGCAGCGCCTTAATTTTCAGGTATCTTCTTTTCTTAATCAGTGTTCCACCTTTCGTTACACCAGGGGATGTTCCTTCAAAGTGAACCGGAATATCCATTTTAACAAATTTGCCTTCGAAAAGCTGAAGGAAATCGACGTGAAGGAGTACCTCACTTACCGGGTGGAACTGGATATCCTGCATAATTGCCTGATAAATATCACCTTCAATGTTGAGGGTAACAAAATGGGCACGGTCGGAATAAACCAGGTCACGGAAAAGATACATTGGCGCGTGGAAGTGAACTTGTTCTTCACCACCATAAATCACACATGGTACATTTCCTTCCAGACGAAGCCTTCTGGACTCTGATTTGCCGAGATTTGCTCTTTTAAACCCTATAATCTCAACTGTTTTCATCTTATATTTAATTTAGTTTAGTAATTACGATTGTATAAATAATGCACTAATGGAGCCATGTTCATGAATGGCCCTGATCGCGCCTGCAAAGAGATCGGCTACGGTCAGTACTTTTATTTTTGAAGATTCCCGATTCAATGGAATGGTATCTGTAACCACGAGCTCTTCAAGAACTGAATTTTCAATATTCTCATAGGCATTACCCGATAGTACCGGATGTGTTACCACCGCACGTACCGAGTTCGCTCCTTTTTCCTTTAGCAGGGCTGCTGCCTTGCACATGGTTCCTCCCGTATCGATCAGGTCATCGACCATGACCACATCCTTGCCTTCCACATCTCCAATAAGACGCATTGAAGCCACTTCATTGGCACGTTGACGGTGTTTGTCACAGACAACCAGTTCAGCGTTAAAGAACTTTGCAAATGCCCTTGTCCGCTTTACACCACCTACGTCAGGAGACGCGAAGATCAGATCAGGCAATTGAATTGATTTGAGATACGGTATGAAAATGGATGTTCCGTCGAGGTGATCCAGCGGAATATCAAAGAATCCCTGGATTTGATCTGCATGAAGATCGCATGTCATAATCCGGTCTGCTCCGGCCGCAGAAAGCAGGTTTGCCATTAGTTTGGCAGCGATCGATACACGCGGCTTATCTTTCCGATCCTGTCGCGCATAGCCAAAATAAGGAACCACAGCCGTCACATACTTTGCACTTGCGCGTTTGGCTGCGTCGATCATTAATAATAATTCAAGAAGGTTGTCGGTAGGCGGGAAGGTTGACTGGATCAGAAAAACATCCGCACCACGAACAGATTCGCCGAAATATGGAGAGATTTCACCGTCGCTGAAGCGCTGAAGCGTACTTTCGCCCAGGGGCTTTCCATACGCCTTGGCGATCTTTTCAGCCAGGTAGAGTGAACTTTCTCCGGAAAATATTTTTACTTTCGACATACCTATTTTCGGTGAAAAAACGAGGGTGGACAAGCGGCCCACCCTCGTTTTTTTGATAAGTTGCCCGACTAGGGCTCGAACCTAGACTCTTCTGAACCAAAATCAGACGTGTTGCCAGTTACACCATCGGGCATTTTCCCCTCGAATTTGGGATGGCAAAGGTAATATTTATTTTTAAAAAATTACAAGTGCCTTTTAAAATTCTTATGGTGTTTGTGTCATGAGTTCTTTCTTTTCCTCCAGGAACCCATCTGCAAAGAACTGATATTTGTTGAGGATTGAGCGAACAGCATTGCGTACTTCGCGCTGATCGGCAAAATTTACATCTCCGTAATTGTCGGTTGCATACCCCTGCCAGATAGAAACATTTTGCTTCCGGTCAAAAACCTGAATCAGCAGTGTGCCCCGCGGAATATTTAATTTTAACTGATCATAGGACAGATCGCGATCTTTCTTTCGCATCCATTCCTCGATATCCGGCTGTGAATAACCCCGGAAATTCAGACTGTCCATGTAAACAGTGTAGGAAAGAAGTAAATCGGGCTTTCGGTCTCTTAATTTGTAACCCAGAAAATTCATGTGTGATTCAATAGAACCTCGGATCATGCCGCTGATCTCTGTCTTTGAGTCAGTGAAGTTCTCTTCCTGACGAATGAAATCATAGGAATTATACTTATCAAACCGGCCACGGTAGCTGTAGTCGTACTCGACGGGCAATTCTTTGTAACTGAAACAACCCGTCAGAAGAATTAAGAGTGCAATTGAGTAGAGTTTTTTCATGGGTCTTCTAGAATTTAGGGCCTATGAAATTACCTAAAAAAACCCAATTCGTTAATACAATTGGAAATAAAAACAATTTTGTCGGCTACAAAACATTTTGATTTTCAAGCCAGATTCGTGCAGAAATGAACGGTATAATCCAGGGTGAAACTTCATCTTTACTTCGATTGGAAGGATAGTATGCCCAGTTCCAGGGGTATAATGACCGTTCAATATGCGGCATTATGGCAAGATGACGCCCATCCTCCGATATGAGTGCCGCTGTCGCAAAATCTGAACCGTTCGGATTGCCCGGATAATTTTCGTATGCATACTGTGCCGCGATACCATAATTTTGTTTGCCTTCAGGCAAAACAAATTTTCCTTCACCATGTGCAAGCCATACTCCCAGCCGTGATCCTGCCAGCGCACTTAACATGACTGAATTGTTTTCCGGTATTTCGATGTTTACAAAGGCCGACTCGAATTTCCCTGAGCTGTTATGGTGCATTTTCGGATGATGGGGCCTGTCCGGGTATAACAAACCTAATTCCATCATAAGCTGACAGCCGTTACAAACTCCCAGGCTCAATGTATCCTCCCTTGCATAAAAGTCTTTCAGAGCCTTGTTGGCTTTTTCGTTATAAATAAAGGCTCCTGCCCAGCCCTTAGCTGATCCTAATACATCGGAATTGGAAAAACCACCGACGAAAACGATCATTTGAACATCCGAAAGGTCTTCTCGTCCGCTGATCAGATCAGTCATGTGAATATCTTTCACCTCGAAACCTGCCTGATACAGGGTCCAGGCCATCTCACGGTCACCGTTCACGCCCTTTTCACGTATGATTGCGCACTTGATTTTACCAGGGGAAGTACGGCGAAGTGACAGATCAAGATCTGCCAGGGAACCACTGAATTGTTCCGGAAAATGAAAGTTTAGGGGCTGAACGGCAAAGTTTGCATATCGCTGCTCCGCGTGGCTGGTTTCGCGTTGATTCCGGTCCATGAGATATGAATTGGTAAACCAGGTATTTCTTAACTCATGAACATTCAGCTGAAAACGTTTTCCACGATGCCTCAGGTCCACCAAATGATTGGTTGTTACCTGTCCGATTCTGTAGGCAAGCAGATCATATTTCTCAAAAACCTCATTTGCGATATCATTATCCCTTACCTGAACAACAACGCCGGGTTTTTCAGAAAAGAGTATTTTAACCAGATCCGATTCCGGTAATTCAGAAAGATCAAGATCCAGGCCGCACTCGGTTGAAGGGAAGCACATTTCGAGCAGTGTCGTGATCAATCCTCCTGATGCAATATCATGACCGGCGACCAGCTGTTCTCTACCTACCAGAATTTGAATGGCATGAAAGCATTTGGCGAAATATTCACTATCCTGCACATCCGGCGGTGTCGCGCCGATTTTGCTGATTACCTGGGCAAAAGAACTTCCATCAAGGGAAAACGCGCCTCCTGCAAAATCAATATAGTAAATGCTGCCTCCGGCCTGGCTATCCGCTACGGGGGTTATGGTTTTGCGAATATCACTCACTTCACCCACCGAACTTACGATGACTGTTCCAGGTGAAGAAACGGTTTTTCCATCTGGATATTTTTGCGTCATCGACAGTGAATCTTTTCCCGTAGGTACGTTGATTCCCAGCGAAATTGCGAATTCACTAAGTGCCTCTACGGCTGCATAGAGCCTGGCATTTTCTCCGGCGTTTCGTGTTGGCCACATCCAGTTGGCACTCAGGGATACGCCGTTCAGGCCGTGACGCAGCGGCGCCCATACCAGGTTGGTTAGTGCTTCAGCTACAGCAAGTCTTGATCCGGCACCCGGATCGGCCAGGGCTGCTACCGGCGCATGGCCAATCGAAGTAGCCACACCTTCAAATCCGCTATAATCCAGCGCCATCACCCCTACGTTGTTCAGCGGAAGCTGAATTGACCCGCAGGTCTGTTGTGTGGCAACTTTTCCGGTTACAGAACGGTCTACTTTATTTGTCAGCCAATCTTTACAAGCTACTGCTTCCAGCTGTAATACCTGTTCGATATACTGGTTGAGCATATCAGCATCATAGGAAACAGGGGCAAAGGATTCTGTTGAGGTCGTATCTTCAAGTATCGTCCTGGGAGATGATCCGAACATGTGTCCTAAAGACCAATCCATCGGATTATGACCGGTTTTTTTATTTTCGAAAACAAATTTATGATCACTGGTTACTTCACCGACCTCGTAAATAGGCGCGCGTTCACGTTCAGCAACCTTTCTGAGGGTTTCCACATCCTTTTGATGCATCACGAGTCCCATGCGCTCCTGGGATTCGTTTCCGATGATCTCCTTGTCGGAAAGGGTCGGGTCGCCAACGGGTAACTTGTTCACCTCAATTCGGCCGCCTGATGCTTCCACCAGTTCGGAAAGACAATTAAGATGCCCACCGGCACCATGATCGTGAATCGAAACGATGGGATTCTCCGCCTGTTCCTGCATCGCGCGGATGGCATTCATTACACGTTTCTGCATTTCCGGATTGCTTCGCTGTACAGCATTCAGCTCAATGCGGTTGTCAAATTCACCGGTATCAACCGATGAGACTGCTCCTCCGCCCATACCGATTCGATAATTATCACCACCCATGACAATGATTCTGTCGCCCGCTACGGGCTGACCTTTCTGACTGTCGGATTTTTTTCCAAATCCGATACCACCGGCAAGCATGATTACCTTATCATACCCAAGGACCGAATCATTTTCCTTGTGCTCGAATGTCAGCAGGCTTCCACTGATCAGCGGCTGCCCAAATTTATTTCCAAAGTCACTGGCTCCGTCTGAGGCCTTAATCAGAATATCCAGGGGTGTCTGGTACAACCACGGACGTTCCGGAACTTCATTCTCCCACGGCTTGTCATCCGCAGTGCGTGGATAGGAGGTCATGTATACGGCTGTTCCCGCGAGCGGTAAACTGCCTTTACCACCGGCCAGTCGGTCGCGAATTTCGCCGCCGCTGCCGGTGGCCGCTCCGTTAAATGGCTCTACCGTTGTCGGGAAATTATGTGTTTCAGCCTTCAGACTGAGAACGGTTTCAATGCGTCTGGTGGCAAAGAAGTCGGCAATGTCCTGTCGGACAGGCGCAAACTGATCTACTTCCGGACCTTCGATGAAGGCAACATTATCCTTATAGGCGGAAACGATGAAATTGGGATTTCTTTTGGAAGTTTCCTTGATGAGCTGAAACAGCGTATGGTGTTTAGTTTCACCGTCAATGATGAATTCCCCGTTAAATATCTTGTGCCTGCAGTGTTCAGAATTTACCTGTGAGAATCCGAATACTTCGCTGTCGGTGAGTTTTCTTCCCAGATCCCTGCTTACCGATTCCAGGTATTCAATTTCTTCATCGCTCAGCGCCAGTCCCTCTGCTTTGTTGTAAGCTGCAATATCTTTGATTTCACGTACGGGTTCCGGGTCATGGGCAATATCAAAAATTTCCTGGTCAAGCCCTGAATATTTCATTTGCAGCATCCGGTCGAATTCAAGATGATCTTCATCGGCCCGGTGGAACATTTCAATACGCTGAATTCCCCTGATTCCCATATTCTGAGTGATCTCCACCGCATTTGTACTCCACGGAGTGATCATTTCTTTCCTC
Organism: Fulvivirga sedimenti; assembly: GCF_020328055.1. NCBI lineage: Bacteria > Pseudomonadati > Bacteroidota > Cytophagia > Cytophagales > Fulvivirgaceae > Fulvivirga > Fulvivirga sedimenti. The sequence goes on along the minus strand of NZ_JAIXNE010000003.1, from coordinate 1,082,252 downwards.
GGCCCTATGTGGGTGCCTGAGAGTTCATCCTGCTCAAGCGACTCGGCGTCACCGAACAGCCAGCACAGTTTTGTTATATCTTCTTGAGAAAGGGTATGGGAGGTTCCGACGGCATAAACGGTGTCATGCAGTCCAAGGAAGAAACGGATCATCATGATTGCATTGCTATTATGCTGCAAAAGTAGCTAAAAGAAAATAAAGAAGTACGGTCTTTTGCTGAATTGGAAAAGAGGCCTGCTAGAAGAACTTCTTGTAGTTTTTCTCATCCGACCAGAATTCATGGCAAGCATCGATATGGTCTTTTTTGAATGATTTATCTTTTTTCAATTCTTTCCATTCTCCCAGACCCAGTCGTTCGCACATTTTATAAAAGCGATCGTCCTGTCCGTTTTTGCCATTTTTCACCAGCGCACTAAGCAAAGGTCTTCCCGCCTCATGTTCAGTTTCGGATATTTCATCCAGGATCTCTCCCAGAAGCTGCTTCTCATGTTTTATATCCATGTTCAAACCAAGATCCGTTGTAACAATGAGCCTGCGATAGGATACAGGCATAGGATCGGTACGTGAAAGCTGAATTAATTTATTTCGTATGCGTGTATTCAAGAGTATCAGGGGTTTATCCGAATAACAAAAATAATGAATTAGATACTTTTTTGCCTATGTATTGCGGCAACCTTTGCAATTAGCTGGTTGTGACCACTTTCAATTTCTATCAGGTCGGCCTTTCTTACATATTTAAGCAGGTTTTCCATCGCATCGGGGGTGATGATACGGTCATATTTTCCTACGTAGATGGTTAATGGGATTTCATATTGATTTATCAGGTCTGCGGTTTCCTTCATTCGGAATGTAAGGGGTTTGAACATAATCCAGGAATAATAGACCCGTCGTCTTTTTTTGCGTGTATCCATATGGAGGGAGGCGAATTTACTCAGACCTTTATCCAGCAGACCGGCTTTTTCCACCAGGTTCACCAGGTTGTAGAATCGCCAGGGCTTCACGATCATACTTCTGAAATATGGCTTGATCACCAGCGGATAACTGGCAAGGCTGTACCAGGTACTTGTTTTAATGCCGTCGGGTGCCAGCATGATGATCGATTCCACGCGGGACGGAAGCGCGTGCAGTGATGCAAGAACAAACTTCCCGCCCATACTGAAGCCCATCAGTGAAAATCGTTCAATTCTTTCATGATCCAGGAAAGCCACCAGAATCTCCTTCCAGATATCAGGCTGAAGCGAGCCCAGTGAATCGCTCCAAAATGATTTTCCATGGTAAAATATATCGAAGTGGATGGTTGTATAAACTGAATTGTCTTCCAGCGGGAACATATCCGGGGCTGTCTGACCAAAGCCGTGAAATGTAAGCAGATGGCGCTTGCCATACCCATGGCGATAATAATGAATGACGATTTCATGCCCCCGAATCTTCAGGTGAAGATGTTCTTCCTTTCCGTCCTGTTTCATGATTGAAAAATAATTTAAAAAAAATACACTTTCTACTGAACCTTTTCAAATGGCGTTCGTTAGGACTGCTATAAACCCAGGAAACTTTGATCATGTTAAAAGTTTCCACGGTGTTAAGTTAATGTTAAGTTGGTTAAAACAATGGAAATAAGTGAGAAGATAATTGCCGCAGCCAGTGAATTATTTCAGCGATACGGTGTGCGCAGTGTTTCGATGGATGACATCGCCTATCATTTATCCATGTCTAAGAAAACGCTTTATCAGTATTTCAAGGATAAGGATGAGATCGTAACGACGGCATTCCGCCGCCATATGGATAAGGAGAAGGAGGAGTACGATGAAATCTACAAGGTATCCAAAGACCCTATAGACGAGCTTACAAGGGTTTCTGTTTGCATGAGGAAGGATTTTAAGAACATTAATCCATCCCTGCTTTTTGATATCCGCAAGTATCATCCGACTGCATGGGAGATCTGGCTGGAATTTAAAAACGACCACATATACGGAACAATCACCGACAACCTGAAAAGAGGGATCGAGATGGGATGTTTTCGTAAGGATATAGATGTAGAGGTAATGGCCAAATTACGCCTGGAACAGGTGCAGATGGCATTTGATAACCAGCTCTTTCCACCGGATAAATTTGATCTTCCGTCTACTCAAATGCAGTTTTTTGAACATTTCATACGGGGAATACTCACTGAAAAAGGGGTGAAACTGTATGAAAGCTACCTTAATGAAAAAGAAGCTTCAGAGCTATGAGAAATATAATTGTCCTACTAATTCTGTCCGTTGTCGCCACAACATCTTTCGCACAGGAAACTGCATTAACACTCGAGGAGTGTATAAATTATGCACTTGAGCATAACCAGGAATACCTGAATGCGAACCTTGAAACGGAGATTTCCGATTACGTTGTGAAGGAAACGATTTCCGACGGCTTGCCCCAGCTGAACGGCAACCTTGACCTTACCTATAACATAAAAATTCAGACAAGTTTCATCCAGGATTTCATCTCCCCGGCGGTATATGACGTCCTTCAGGGAGAGGGATTGCTGGAACCGGGGCCTACCCCGGATCCTCAATTCTTCCCGGTTCAGTTCGGGACCAAGTATGCGGGAAATGCCAATATTAGCCTAAACCAGATGGTTTTCGATGGAAGTTTCTTTGTAGGACTGAGGGCAGCCAGAACATTTGCAGAGCTTTCCTACAAGGATCGGATCCGTACCAAGATCGATGTTGTCGAAGGAGTTAGCAAAGCGTATTATCTGGCGATGGTGAATCAGGAGCGGCAGGAACTGATTCTCAAAAACTATCAGCGTCTTGATACGCTCCTTCAGGAAACCCAGGCATTGTATGAAAATGGTTTTGCTGAAAAAATTGATGTAAACCGGATTCAGGTGCAATTCAACAATATCCGGGTCCAGCAGGATAACATTGCCAGGTCAGTTGCCTTGTCCAAGGCCCTGCTGAAATTTCAGATGGGCATGTCACCAAAAGACGACCTCGAATTGAAGGATACCATCGATGAATTGATTTTCCAGGAAGTTCCTGCGCAGGTATTTCAGGATTTCGATTACAATCGACGGATTGAGATGTCCTATCTCCAAACCAATATTGAATTGAATCAGCTGGACATTAAAAACGTGAAAATGGGCTATCTGCCAGACATCGACCTCTATGGTGCGTTGGGTGCAACAGCCGGAACGCAATCAAGTGGTGAATTATTCAAACCGGGGACAAACTGGTTTGACTACAGTGCGGTTGGTGTGAGAATGCAATTACCCATCTTCGATGGCCTGAGAAAAAGTCATCAGATCCAGCAGCGCAAGATCAAGGCGTTACAGCTCGAAAACTCCAGGGAACAACTGCAGAACTCAATCGATGTCGAAATTCAGCAGTCGGCCACCAACTACCAGCTCGCTGTAGATAACCTGAAGGCCCAGTTGGAGAATATGGATCTCGCCGAGGAAGTATATAATGTCGCGAAGATAAAATACGAAGAAGGAGTGGGTTCCAGCATCGAAGTCACCAATGCCGATGCGGACTATAAAGAATCACAAACGAATTACTACAACGCCCTCTATGATGCGCTTATCGCGAAGGTTGAGCTTCAAAAGGCATATGGCGTCCTGATAGAACAAAACTGAAAATAACAACTTAGAAACCTCAAATCGAATGAAAAATATCCTTTTATATCTCACCGTATCTGCCGCTGTTCTGGCTGGTTGTTCCAGTGGGAACGATTCGCTGGAAGCGAAAAAAGAAAAAGTAGCGGAATACAAAAAAGAATTACACGAGATCAATGTGAAAATCCGTGAGCTTGAAAGCGAGATCGCCTCGCTGGAGGGAGTATCAGAGCAACGAAGTAATGCAATTCTGGTGAATACAAGCCCGGTTCAGCCTACCCGCTTTACACACGCAATTGATGTTCGCGGAAATGTTGCTTCCCGTACGAATGTTTTTCTCTCTTCTGAAACGGGAGGTGCCATTCAACAGGTTCGTGTTTCAGAAGGAAATGTCGTGAAGAAAGGGGACATCCTGGTAACAATTGACAATGCGATCATCCGGAATAATATTGCAGAGGTAAAAACAGCGCTTGAGCTTGCCGAGGCAGTTTTTGAACGCCAGAGTAACCTGTGGGAGAAAAAGATCGGAACGGAAATTCAATACCTCGAAGCAAAAAACCGTAAGGAATCACTTGAAAGGCAACTAACAACACTTGAGACGCAGTTGAGTAAGACCATCATCCGGGCTCCGTTTGCCGGAAGTGTCGATGCCGTAGAAGCAAAGGTTGGACAGATGGCTCAGCCTGGGATGCCTTTGGTGCAGATTGTAAATCAAAATGACATGTACATTGAAGCAGACGTTTCGGAGCGCTTTATTGGAGACTTTAAGAAAGGGGATCATGTAGAAGTATTTTTCCCGATTGTGAACCGAAAGATCGAAACTTCCATCATCGCGGTGAGCGAAATCATTAACCTGGAAAACCGTACGTTCAAAATTGAGATGCGCATGCCTAAGGTGGATTTTGTCGTGAAGCCTAACCAGGTTGTGGTGATTCAGCTAATCGATTATACACGGGATTCTACGATTGTCGTACCTACCGAACTTATTTTGTCTGATGCCGACGGCAAGTTCCTCTATGTTGTGGAGGATCAGGATAATCAGCAGGTCGCCGCCAAAGCCCGCATTAGTGTTGGAATGACAAGTGAAGGGAAGACTGAAATCCTTGACGGACTGGAAATAGGGGATTTAGTCGTGCTGCAGGGGTACCGTGATCTCACCGAAGGAACCATTGTCGAACAAACAGAGAAGTCTACAGAAACTGCCAAACTCTAATTTAACATGGCTGATAATAACGAAATAAAAAAGGGTGATTTCCAGGAGAAGGAATTCGGGTTGACGGTCGCATCTCTCAATAACCGGACAACCGTGTTTTTCCTGCTTTTCCTGATCGTGGTAATGGGTATCAATTCTTATATCTCATTGCCCAAGGAAAGCTATCCCGAAGTTACCCAGCCGATGGTATATATCGGTACCGCATATCCGGGCAATTCACCTGTGGATATTGAAAATCTCATTACCAGGCCGCTCGAAAAGGAGATCAATGATATTTCGAACCTGGACAACATCAAGTCAACCTCGGTTCAGGATTTTTCAACGATCATTGCTGAATTTGATGCCGATATTGATATTGAGGATGCGCTTCAAAAGGTAAAAGATGCCGTTGACAGGGCCAAGCAGGATCTTCCTTCCGACCTCGATCAGGATCCCAACGTATTCGAAATGAATTTTTCGGAATTCCCGATTATGAACATCAACCTTTCGGGAAATTACCGGGTCGAAAAACTGGAAGAGATTGCCGAGGACTTCAAGGATGAGCTCGAGAAAATATCCGAGGTTTCCTACGTTGAGATTCGTGGCGTAGATGAAAAGGAAGTAAAAATAATGGCAGACCCCTACCTGATGGACGCCCGGCAGGTGAACTTTTCCGATATCGAGAACGCGATCAGGGGAGAGAACATCACTTTTTCCGGCGGAAGCATCAGGGAAGGAGATATCCGGCGTACCATTCGTGTTGTTGGTGAATTTAGCGATCCCCTGCAGATGCTGGATATTGTGATCAAGCATCAGGATAATAACATTGTTTATCTGCGGGATGTGGCTGATGTTGAATTTGATTACAAGGAAAAACAAAGCTATGCACGCCTGGATCAGCGCCCGGTTGTTTCTGTGGATGTCGTGAAGCGAAGTGGTGAGAACCTGTTGATCGCCACCGACAAGATTAATCAGAAGATCGATGAGATGAAACAGAAGTATCCCGCTGATCTGGAGTTCAATATTACCAACGATCAAAGCCAGATGACCCGGGATCTCGTGAATAGCCTTGAAAATAATATTATTTCGGGAGTTATACTGGTTGTACTTGTACTGCTGTTCTTCCTGGGTACACGCAACGCATTGTTTGTGGGAATCGCTATTCCTGTATCCATGTTCATGTCATTTCTTATTCTGAGCTTCCTGGGCATTTCGATCAATATGATGATCCTTTTCTCACTGATCCTCGCACTTGGGATGCTGGTTGATAACGGTATTGTAATTGTTGAGAACGTTTATCGCCTGATGGAAGATGGCATGACACCCTGGGAAGCAACCAAACTGGGCGTTAGTGAAGTGGCGTGGCCCATCATTACCTCAACAGCTACCACGCTGGCGGCATTCCTGCCACTTGTGTTATGGCCGGGTCTGATCGGTGAATTCATGCGCTACCTGCCAATAGGGGTAATCATTACGCTGGCATCCTCATTATTTGTAGCCCTGGTGATCAACCCTGCGCTGATATCAATGTTTATGAAGATTGAGGATCATTCCAAAATTGACCATTTTAAGACGTTGCGAAATGCCGGAATACTGTTACTGATCGGAATCGCACTTGTTTTTACACCGGTCATGTGGCTTGGAAATATATTGATTTTCTTTGGCTTGCTGATTCTGCTGAATGTATATATTCTGATGCCTTTGTCGGACCGCTTTCAGCGAAGTTTTCTTCCATGGCTTGAGGAAATCTACTGGAACACCGTCAATTATGCCCTTGTCGGTTTCAGACCATATCTTATTTTTTGGGGAACAGTTGCACTTCTGGTAGTTGCTGTGTTCCTGAATGCTGCATTTCCACCTAAGGTGGAGTTCTTTCCGGAGAATATGCCAAAGTATGTCAATGTATTCATTGAGTTTCCGGATGGCACGGATATTGAAAAAACCAATTCCTTTTCGAAGGAGATAGAAAGCCGTATAGCCCGCGTAATAGAGCCCTATAACGAAATAGTGGAATCGATGATTGCCAAGGTTGGCCAGGATACGGCAGATCCAAATGATCCGTCTGCCTTCGGACAGTCGGACACCCCCAATAAGGCACGCATTACTGTAAATTTCGTTGAATTCAAGGAAAGAGGGGGGGTAGATACCCGAAAAGTGATGTCAGAAATCAGGGAAGCGGTGCAGGGATACCCGGGAGTTAATATAGCTGTAGATAAGGATAATATGGCTCCCCCAACGGGTAAGCCTGTAAATATTGAAGTGACGGGAGAGGATATTCCAAAGTTGATCAGCGTGGTGGAAGACATGAAGAAGTATATCAATGAGGCGGGAATAGACGGTATTGAACAGCTTCAAAGTGATATGAGCATTGGAAAGCCTGAATTGCTCGTTAATATAGACAGGGAAAAGGCACGTCGATTCGGATTATCAACCCAGACGATCGCGAATGAAATTCGTACCTCTTTGTTCGGTAAGGAAATTTCAAAATTTAAACAGGGTGAGGACGATTATGAGATCCAGCTACGGCTTCAGGATGAATATCGCTATGACCTGGAAGCGCTCAGAAACAAATCCATCACGTTTAGAAACCAGGTGAATGGGCGCATTATGCAAATTCCCATTTCATCGGTGGCAGAGCTCGAACTCAGTACTACCTATGGATCTGTGCGTCGTAAGGACCTTGATCGCGTGATTACCCTTTATTCCAATGTTCTGGCTGGCGCCAATGCAACGGAGATCAATGACCAGCTGAAGGTACTTCTGGAGGATTTTGAAATGCCGGCCGGCTACTCCTATAAATTTGGGGGTGAGCAGGAAAAACAAGCAGAGGAATTGGCATTCCTGCAACAGGCGCTTGTTCTTGCGGTTTTCATCATATTTATGATCATCGTTGCGCAGTTCAATAAAGTTACTACCCCACTTATCATCATGTCGTCAGTGGCCCTAAGTACGGCAGGCGTGCTGCTGGGATTATTCATTTTCGATATGAAATTCGTCATCATCATGATGATGATCGGAATTATTTCACTTGCCGGTGTGGTTGTAAATAATGCCATCGTGCTGGTGGATTTCATTGAGCTGATCCGGAAGCGCAAGCAAAAGGAACTGGGCGTAGACCGTCTTGATTTTCAGCATATCAATGAAGCGATCGCAGAGGCAGGAAAAACACGTTTGCGTCCGGTTCTGCTGACGGCTATTACAACGATCCTCGGACTGATTCCGTTGGCGGTCGGGATCAACTTTGATTTTGTTAAGTTCTTCGCAACCTATGAAGTCGACTTCTACATTGGGGGAGATAACGTGGTATTCTGGGGACCCATGTCGTGGACCATTATTTTCGGATTGACGTTTGCAACTTTCCTTACGCTAATTGTTGTTCCGGTCATGTATCAGTTCTTTGCGAAGATCAATCGCAAATTGAATATAAGTTAAATTAAAGGGGGACATCGAACAGGTGTCCTCCATCAGACATAATGAATAGAGTTTTTGTGATCGGTGTTGTTTTAGCAATTCTCCTCTTGATTGACATATATGTTTATCAGGCGGTGAGCTTTGTTATGCGAAATTTTTCCTCGACCAGTCAGCAAATCGTGCGCTATACCTATTGGTTCTTTACAGCGGCAACATTTGCGGTCATTCTGCTATATAATTTCGGTGATCCGGATATATGGAAGGGCAGTACCCGGAGCGTTGTATTCACCATTATTTTCATCAATTACTTTTCAAAAGTTTTTGCAGCCCTGTTCCTCGTGGTAGATGATATCATTCGGCTCGGCCGGTGGATTGCAGGCCTGTTTCAATCCGGTGGATCATCTGTTTCTGAAGGACAGACCATTACCCGAAGTGAATTCCTGACGAAGACAGCACTCGTTGCAGGAACTGTGCCATTGCTTACGATGAGTTATGGTATTATCTCCGGGGCGCATGATTACAGAATTCGCAGAAAGACCATTTACCTGCCCAATCTTCCCTCATCTTTTGACGGGATTACCGTTGCACAGTTATCAGATATTCACTCAGGCAGTTTTTTTAACAAAACAGCTGTTAAGGGCGGAGTTGAAATGTTGATGGCTGAAAAGCCTGATATGGTGTTTTTTACCGGCGACCTGGTAAATAATGAAACGTCGGAAGTGAAGGATTATGTGCCAATATTCGAAAAGGTGAAGGCACCGCTGGGCGTTTTCTCCACTACAGGAAATCATGATTACGGAGACTACCGCAGTTGGAACTCTGAGCAAGCCAAAAAACAGAATTTCGAAGATCTGAAAGAAGCCCATCGTTTAATGGGATACGATCTGCTGATGAATGAAAATCGTTATATCGAGGTTGACGGAGAGAAAATTGCGGTCATCGGAATCGAAAACTGGGGGGCTGGCCGGTTTGCCAAATATGGCAAACTTGATGAAGCCATGAAGGGAACTAATGAGGCCCCTGTAAAATTACTTCTTTCGCACGATCCAAGTCACTGGGATGCGCAGGTAAGACCCAACTATCCGGATGTGGATATTGCATTTGCCGGGCATACCCATGGTTTTCAATTCGGTGTAGAATGGGGTGATTTCAAATGGAGTCCTGCACAATATGCCTACAAGCAGTGGGCCGGACTTTATCAGCAGGATCAGCAATATCTCTATGTGAACCGGGGATATGGGTACATCGGTTATCCGGGTCGGATAGGAATTCCACCTGAAATTACGCTGATAACCTTAAAAAAAGGTATTAATCCTCCAGCTTGATCCAGTCATCACTGGATGATACCCCGATGGTACCATCCTGATACTCCATAAGAAAATCGAGCATTACGGGTGTCCTGCACCCCTGAAATGAAGTTTCTCCCGTTGCACGCAGAATGATCGGGTAGGAATAACCATAATCCCTGCTGATCCGTACGAGACTGTCATTCTCATTGATTAGAAATCCATACTCAACTTCAATGGGACCTTTTTTGCAGCCGTTAAGCGCCAATCCAAAAATATCATAAACATATGTGCCGGTACCATCTTCCCGGATTTCCAGGTACCCGTCTTTCGCCCCGGAATATTTTCCATTGAAGCGCGAAACATTATAGGCGGTTCTATACACCTTGCCTTCATACTCCATTTGCCTGACAGGCTCATTCGCTTTTTCCTGGCTGTAAAAAATTGCCAGCAAAAGTATGCCTATTCTGATCATTAAAATGGCAGGTCTTCTTCCCCGTTGGATTCGTTATTGATCCATTCAGGCTCTTCCATGTTGTCCATTCCGGGTGCAGGGGGCATTCCTTCCACATCCTTTTCAAGACGCCATGCCTGTAGTGAGTTGAAATATTTTACCTGTCCCTGGGGGTTGGTCCATTTACGTCCTTTCAGGTTAAAGTATACATTTACCTCATCGCCGGCCGAAAACTGATCCAGCTGTGCACATTTGTCCTGGATCATTTCGAATTGGAGAAATTCTGGATATTGAGGGTTTTCTACGTATTCCAGGACAAAATCACGTTTTTGAAATTTGTCTGAAATTTTTTGTGTAGTGGAGATCTCTAAAATTTTACCTTTTACATTCATGAGTGAGTACTGTTTTCTACAAAACTAAGGGGTGGCATGCGATTACCACAACTTTATCTTTTTTTTCTGAATACAAGTCGCATGACCCATAAAAATATGAGTACGCCAACAAGAATTATGAAGAGTGTGGTCGCATCGATCTGTTCAACGGCATGCATCTTATATTGTATATTTTAGCTGAATTTTTAATTCATGTTCACGGTAACCTGATTTCTCAGGGGATGAAACTGTGAGTGCCCACCGAAACCAGCCCGTCAGGCTTCGGTTAAACCTGTGTCTCACCAGCAGGAAAGCACGGTATCCTTTTCCGTAATACGAAGGTAAGGAAAATGATCCCCAAACATCCCTTTCAAATGTAAATTCCCGCGTATAATAACTGTCGGTTCTGAAATACATGAAGCGCATGTTCCAGGAGGTTCGCGGATTGTCGATGATCCATTCGCAGGACAGCAGCCATCCCTGTTCGGCATCAAGGCTGCTTCTCATGTTATATTGTACCCGGATTCTCATTTCATGCAAGTTCTTTTTCAATACCCAGTGAAATTGATGCCTGTATGTTGTTAGTGATTGGGAATTGCCAGGTGACTGATCTCTTTTTTCGACTTTACTTAATAGCCTGACATTCATATGATCATGAATTGTATATGTCAGATCCAGACGTCCATCCCGGCCCCTTACCGCAGTGTTATGCCGGTATGAATACCAGGGTATCAGATAAAAATCAGCATAGGCAACCAGCAACAGTTTCTTTCGAATGGAGTACCGGAAGCCCAGATACCGTCCGCGTTCATTACTGAACCCCGAACCTGTTTCAGAAAAACCTTTACCATAAAACGTAAAATACCCCGGCTGATATCTTCGTAGCAATAGAATCCATTCCAGATTTCTGCCAGCTGATATTGAAACCCCGGATACCCAGGCTGTAGAACCTGTGGGATTTGCTGCAATTTCAAACCACATCAACAGATTTCTATATCGGTAATTCCCAAACAGGGAAGCTTGTCCGAATGATGAACCTTCCGGCAAGGGATCCTTATACATCCGGTCGTATGCCAGGTTATGGGTAAGCCTGTCTGAATTGATCGCATATCCGAAACGACCATTGGTTCCATGGTATTCCGTGAAATGCCCAATCGATATTATTCCAACTGCCTTACGCTTTTTCTGACTTGCCTGGTCGGAATGATCGCCGGAATTCATGAAGCTTCTGAATGTTTTATCGTTGTAAATACTGGCATCCCTGCGCCGAAAACTAATATAACCGGATGTCTTCCATCGTCCTTTTGAGAGTGTAATTGCGCCACCGCTCATGCCGCTGGATTCACTGAAGGATCCATGGTAGGTTATAAAACTTGCTGCCGAAGGAAGCGGCAGATTTGATCCCTTGCCAAGCTGGAAAGATCCCTGATGAATCAGCCCCTGGCCGGTGTGAACCCTGAAATCTCCAATTATCATCCTTTCAATGATCCCGGAAGGTTGCTTTTGGAAAAAAACATTGATATGATCCGCTCCCCAATATCCCTGTGCCGGGCTGATCTTCCATGTTTCACCCGGATCCTGGTCAAATCGCAAGCCTGCCTTCCATTGCCCGGGCTTATCGAGCGTCATTCTTCCGCGGAAATGTATTCCCGGTCTGGCGGTTTGTTTTTCCGCCAGAAGCATGAATTCCAATGATTCAGGCCGACTCAAAAACCCCTCGGATGTTTCATAATTAAAAGCTAGCTCCGGAATCATGAAATATTGAAGTAACGACCTGATCTTTTCCCGGGTAAATCCGGGGATAGCCTGCAGTTCATATGGTGAAATAATTCTGCCGAATTTTCTTCGATACTGTATGAATTCCTCAATGTCCTTTGAGGTTAGAATATCAATCATCTGAAGGTGTTCCGGGGTTGCTTCCTGCAGGTATTGGGGAAGTTCGCCCATGGCGTCGGGTAAGTTACCCTCCTCAAGAGCAGATTCAAAAAGCAAACCCGCCTGCGCATGAACGTGCAAACTGCCAATCACCCAGGCAAGGATGGTCAAACTATTTTTCAGATTTCGGAACATAGTTGAAACCTGTAATTGACCGCGCTCCCAGGTAAGGGTGGCCGGTGACAGAAACCCCGATTTTCAGTTGTTTATAGTGAAACTGGATACCCAGACTTGCCGACCATCCCGCTGTTTCGATTCCAAAGAGGACCCTCAATTTTTCCAGGACACTTATTTCCCCTCCGAAAATTAATATTGACGGATATGGAGGTTCATGGTTGTATTGTACATTGAATTCTGTGATTCCGGAAATATGAATTTTGACGGCGATGGATTTGAAAAAGACCGGGCTGCCATAGAACAATCGGGTCTGAAATAATGCGCCAATCATAAGTTGCTCACCCAGATCAAACTGAATACCGGCTCCGGTAAAAAGCCGCTCATTTATAATTTGATCGGATCTTTGAGTGATAAGTCCGCCCTGGAAACCAGCACGGATATTGGGTAAGTGGAGCATGACAGCCAGTACACTGCCAACTATGGAGTGTCCCTTACTCCAGAATGCGTGGACTCCTGCGCCGGCCCCCCAGTTTCCCCTGTTCAGTGTCGTGCAGATGTAGCCATTTTGTACACCTGAATCCCCATAAAATTTACCTAATCCTCCTGATATCTGACTGCTCATCATCCCGGCTGGGTTGTGGAATACCGAGGTTCCATGAGTGCCGGTGGTGCCTGAACCTCCCAGGGCGGTTTGGTGCGTTGTAAAAACGGGAAAATCCAGTTGAGCAAACAGGATTGATGGAATGATCAGACAATAAATTGTAAAGAGAAATGGCATCCATCAACAATGTCATTATTGTTATGGACAATGGCTGGCCGTTAGAATTCCTTCTTGAAATTAAGAAAGAACCCCCCTTCCTTTTCAGCATTGAAGCTATATTCAAGACGGAGGACCGCATCATAAAAGGTCACGAAATCAATTCCGAGACCCGTTCCAAAAAGATATTTATTGGAAAGTCGTGTGTTAAGCCCTTCAGTCTCATAGAATTCATAATTCCGGGCATAACCCATATCGAAATAGGTCTTCAGGTAAATTGCGATCGGAATTCTTCGAAACTGCTCAACGGGAATAAATCCTGCATACAGATCTGTAGAAAATATTTTCTTTTTAAAGGTTGTCCGGTTTAGCAGCAGGTGCTGGCCTTCGATCAGGTAAAGCTCATATCCCCGGATATAGTCGCTCCGGTATCCCAAGCCTGAAAGAGAGGAGTAGGGAGGGTTTTCGGGTGCACTAATGTACGCTGCCGAATAGTTCGAAAGATAATAATCCTTGCCAAGCGGAGAATAATGAATGTATTTTACGACCAGTTCTGTTTTATCAAGATCCTTGTAAATACCCAGTCCGTCCTTCCGCAAGGTGGCCTGAAAAAAGTGCCCGTTTAGTGGATAGGCAAATAAATCTCTTCTGTCGATAACGAACTGATAGGAGATGCTGAAATACTGTTGTTTTAAAGAAGAATCACTGTGATAGGAAGGATTGGAAATGAGCAATGTGTCTGAAATGTCATTGTTATTGTAGGTTATATCTACATTATGCCTCGTGAAGAAAGAATTGCGAAACGTATAACCTATATTGATCAGCCGGCGGGTTCTCAATACATCCTCACTGTCAAGAAACTGTGCAACGTGATTTACCGTGCGGTATGCTACATTTTTATTATCTGCATATTGAGCCGCAAAATTCAGTCCGTGTCGCTGTGACTTGTCCACATAAGGCATTTGATATGCGATGGCAAACCGCTTTGTAAATCCGAACTGGGCGTCAAGCCGCAAACGTTCATTTCGTCCGCGGGTATTATTCTGATATAGTTTGAGTCCGTAGGATACACGACTCAGATCACCACCCTGGTTTTGGATCCAGTCATTGAAATTTCGGTCGGCCAGGGAAAATATAGGTACGGGAAAGGTATACCACCGTTCAGAAATCTCAATCAAAATATCAGTTCTGCTTTGAAAGGGGGGCATAACGGTGATTTTCACCGAGTTGAACAACCGGGTGTTCATAATTTTTTTACGGTCGCCTTCCAGTATGATGGCCAGTTCTTTTGACTCGTACACATCACCCGTTTTTACCGTCATTTCCCGCAGAATAATGGGATTTTTGGTCTTTTTATTTCCGACAATAATGATCTTGCCCACTTGATAATAGCGGATGGTATCTGAAGATACACTATCAGCATGTACGGAGTGGTTCAGCGGCAGGCCACTGCCCGTGAAAAGGGAACATAAAGAGATCAGCACAACGAGCATGCCCGGAAATTAAATCTTGGTGGAAAGATAAATATACTATTTATATCAGATTTTCAGTTGGGTAACCCACCCGAATATCCTGAATAGGAAGGTTATTTAATGGTTTTTGGTTCCCGGCCACGCTTTAAAGCACGAAACAGTATGAATATTCCGGCAATGATTAGCGGGATACTCAGAATTTGTCCCATGTTGAACGTGAGATCCTCTTCAAATGCTACCTGGTTTTCCTTGAACAGCTCGTGTACAAAACGCAAACCGAATAAAATGATCAGAAATAGCCCCAGGAGCAACCCCTCCGGTAATTCACTTTTATAGTGAAACCAGATTGCGAACAGCAGGAAAAAGAGCAGCAAACTGGTGGCCGACTCATATAATTGTGTAGGATGTCGGACGATTCCATAAACCGGTACTGTGGCGCGAATCCTGTTATCCTCCAACTGTACCACCTCATAACCCTTGTACAGAATAGAATCATACATGAAGTGATCATTGAGATAATACCTGGAATCTGACAGGTACCTTGGAATATTATTCAGAACAAATCTTTCAACAGCATCCCTGGTATTCACATTGTCCTGCGGTTCATAGGTGAGAATCATATTGATCGGGACATATTGTTCATCGTTCGGAGGCAAATCTGCGATCCTTTGATAATCCACGTTCTCAATACCGGTTTGGGAGGGGCGTTCCAGGAATTCCCTGACGTCCTTTCCGAAAACAACTCCATAATTGCTGTGAGTGGGTTTACCGTAAATTTCAGAATTCATGAAATTTCCAAATCGGATCAGACATCCGGTGAGCGCGACAACAATCACAATTCGATCTACTACCTGTAAATAACTTTGGCCCGGCCGTTTGATCGGCGTAAATACGGGTTTAATCCCTTTAAAATGAACATCATATTTGCTGTAAAGCCACAGTGCAAACAAAATTCCAAACGCCGCTCCGTGGCTGGCAAGTCCGCCTTCCCATATCTTCAGAATCTCAATCGGGTTGGCCAGGTATTTATCCGGCTCATAGAAAAGCACATGGCCAAGACGGGCACCGATGATAGTGGCGATCACCATAAAGACCGTAAGTGTTTCAACATCCTTTTCAGGCTTATTTTCCCGATTATAGATATAAAACATTATCTGTTGACTGACGATAAAGCCTAAAGCAAACAGGAGTCCGTAATACCTAACAGGCCTGCCGCCCATCAGCGGGAGAAAATCAGGGAAATAAAAGAATTCGGGAAGGGTGTCCCAAATCAGGTAGGAGAGTAGCATTCTAATATTATTTTGCCCACAAGAATAAGCAAATCTGGACAGAATGCCTTTTACATATGCTCCTTTTTATTCTTTACAAGGTCATACAGGAGTTCACGGGCACGATGTAATTGCGCTTTAACAGTACCCAGTGGGGCGTCCAGCTCATCGGCGATTTCCTCGTAAGACAGTTCTTCAAAATAGCGGAGTCGTACCAGACGCTGATATTTAGGGGGTAGTTTGGTTACGAAAAGCTGAATGAGTTCAATTTTTTGTGTTTTGATGGCACGTTCCTGCGGGTTCAGATTATGATCCTCCACGTCAATGGTAACTGCGTCCCCGTTGTCATCCTGAAACGAGGTGTCGAGACTCATCGTTTCCAGTTTCTTCTTCCGGATGAAATCGATTGCATTATTGGTTGCAATTCTGAAAAGCCAGGTGCTGAATGTATAGTCCTTCTTGAAGCGATGAAGATTTTTGAATGCCTTCGCAAATGCTTCAATGGTAAGATCCTCCGCGTCATCAACATTACGAACCATTTTCAGGATCATGTGATAGACCGGGCGTTTATAACGCTCCATAAGTTTCGCAAAGGCCTGTTCGTCCCCGTTATTGACCGCATCATCAATGAGGTCAAAATCTTCAAGCGCCTTATCCGAGAACTGTTTTTTTATTTCCATCGGACTGTTTTTCTAAATGTAGCTGCCAAACCCATGACCGGATATAAGATGGCAAACAGCAAATCCATGGGTAAAACCTTCCCGGTGGAAAAAGGTATTTCGAGTTTTTGACATGTCCTTTTAAACGTTAACAGCAGAAAAAGGGTTCGTATAAAAAGCCCTGAAACACTGTAAACCCAACCCATTGGCTGGAAAAGAAGAATACCCATGAAGATATAACCAAATATATGCGATAAAGACAAAACAGCCAATAATCTGCGGGTTGCTGGTCGGTAATGCCGCCCAACGGATAAATGCCGCAATTTTTGGCGGTAATACTCCTTCCACGTCTTTTTGGGATAACTCCAGGTAAGGGCATCCCTGCCGATAACAACACTTGCCGAGTGAGGTCTTACATGCTTATTTACAAAAATATCATCGTCCCCCCCGGTCACATTACCATAACCCCGAAAGCCCTTTTGTTCCACAAAAATCTGCCGTCGATAGGCCAGGTTCCTTCCGACCCCCATATAGGGTTTGCCTGCGAGGGCCATTCCCAGGTAATGGATTCCGGTCCAGATGGTTTCATACCGGATGAAAAGGTTCAGCAGTCCGGGCCCCGGTGTATACATTGAAAACCCAAGCACGAAATCTTTAGTATCAGTGCCAGCCATCATTTGTCGTATCCACTGATCAGATTCAGGAAAACAATCGGCATCTGTGAGAAGTATCCACTCCTTGCGTGCTGCCATGATGCCTATCGACAGGGCATATTTTTTTCCATTGAGATTTGCGGGAAGGTGGTCCACCTTGGCCAGGCGAAGATGGCTGTATGTTTCCTGGAATGCGCGGATTACCTGACGGGTTTCATCTTCAGACCGGTCATCTACAATGATCACTTCATAGTGAGGATAATCCTGACTGCAAAGCGCAGGAATCAGCCTTTCCAGGTTATGCTCCTCATTCCTGGCACAAACTACCACAGAAACAGCAGGAGTTTGATCGTCATTCACAGGTTGATGCCGGGAAAAGGCCCTTAGCATCCGAATTAGGAAATATACCTGAATGAGGATGCAAATGTAAAATACCGTGAGAAGCAAGGGGTAGGGCATGGATTGAAAATAAGAACAAATATACTACAGGGGTTAATATGACAATATCCGGCAGGGATTTATCTTTTCAATGAAGGAACATCGTATAATCTGTTATTTTTGCTGGATGAAGTTTGATCTCTCCCATAAAGACAGCAAGTCTTCGGCACGTGCCGGCAGTATTACCACAGATCACGGAGTAATTCAAACCCCGATCTTTATGCCCGTTGGTACAGCCGGATCTGTGAAAGCTGTGCATCAGCGGGAGCTGAAGGATGATATTAAAGCACAGATTATTCTGGGGAATACCTACCATTTATATCTCCGCCCTGGCCTGGACATAATCGGGGAAGCCGGAGGCCTTCATAAATTTAATGGCTGGGATGGGCCTATTCTTACCGATTCGGGGGGATATCAGGTATATTCCCTTTCAGGTACGCGAAAGATCAAGGAGGATGGCGTCACGTTCATGTCGCATATCGACGGGTCACGGCATACTTTCACGCCGGAAAACGTAATGGATATACAACGCAGGATTGGTGCCGACATTATAATGGCTTTCGACGAATGCACGCCGTATCCGTGTGAGTACACCTATGCACGAGAAAGCATGGAGATGACCCATCGCTGGCTTGATCGCTGCTGTAAGCGCTTTGATGAAACGGAAAGTTTATACGGCTATCAGCAGACCCTCTTTCCGATCGTTCAGGGAAGTGTCTATCCCGATTTGCGGAAACAATCGGCAGAGGCTATTGCAGCATTCGGTCGGGAAGGAAATGCTATTGGCGGGTTATCTGTTGGCGAGCCGGCTGAAAAAATGTATGAAATGACGTCACTTGTGTGCGATATTCTGCCTTCGGATAAACCCCGATACCTGATGGGTGTGGGAACGCCTGCAAATATTCTTGAATGTATCGCCCTGGGTATAGATATGTTCGACTGCGTCATGCCTACACGCAATGCCAGGAACGGCATGCTGTTCACGACCCAGGGCATCATAAATATCCGAAATGAAAAATGGAAGAATGACCTGAACCCGATCGACCCTGAACTGGGAGGCTATGTGAGTACGTTTTATTCCAGGGCTTACCTGCGGCATCTGATACACAGTAAGGAAATATTGGGCGCGCAAATTGCTAGTATTCATAACCTGACTTTCTACCTTTGGCTGGTTGGACAGGCCCGGGAGCATATAATTGCGGGAGATTTTGCCATTTGGAAGGAAAAAATGACCAAAACAGTATCACAACGACTCTGAATGAAACTTATTGATAAATATATACTGAAAAAGTTTCTGAGCGCTTTTGTATTCACTGTACTCATCCTCGTTGCGGTGATCGTTGTGATTGATATCACCGAAAAACTGGATAAATTCAGCCGGTCTGAAGCGACATCATGGGAAGTGGTACAGTATTACCTTGATTTCGTTCCCTGGATTGCCAATCTGATCACGCCCATTACCACCTTCATCGCCACTGTCTTTGTCACTGCACAGCTGGCGGGCCGCACAGAGATCATAGCTATTCTTTCGAGCGGCGTCTCCTTTCGTCGAATGCTGATGCCCTATTTTATTGGCGCTTCGTGCATCGCTATACTTACTTTCGTGCTAAGCGGTTGGGTAATCCCGAATTCCAATAAACGGGCGACGGCCTTCGAAATGGAACACCTGGGCAAGGCAGAAAATCCGTCGTTGTCCAACATTCATCTGCAAACCACACCCGATACCTACCTTTATATCCGAACTTATAACAACGAATCGGATATGGGATTTGATTTTACCCTTGAACAGGTGGAAGGGACCGAGGTAATGGGAAAGCTTACCGCAAACCGAATGTCCTGGGATGAGGAACTGCAAAAATGGAAACTCACAAACTGGAAATATCGAAGTTTGGATTCGATGCGGGAAGAACTCAGTGAGGGACGGGAAATGGATACCTTGCTGAATATCCATCCGGGTGATTTTGAAAACATCTATCGCGCCTATGATGCGATGACACTGAATGAGCTCAACGAGCATATAGATAAACTCGTGATGCGCGGAGCAAGTGGTGTTCAGATCTATCTTGTAGAGAAGTATACGCGCTATTCAGCGCCATTTGCTGTACTCATTCTCACTTTTATGGGAGTTATTGTTTCTTCCCGGAAGACGAGGGGAGGGGCCGGTCTCAAAATTGCGATTGGATTTGTGCTGTCCTTTTTATTCCTGGTCTTTTTTCTGCTTGGAAAGACCTATGCCGAAGCAGGCTCAATGGATCCGGCTTTTTCGGTCTGGATCCCAAATATCATTTTCGCAGGAATTTCATTGGTCATGTATAGATATTTGCCACGCTGATGACTGCAACCCGGGATTATGTTCGTCTGCATGTGATCGTGCTGTTCTGGGGATTTACGGCGATCCTCGGAGCTTTGATTACCATTCCTTCGGTTGAAATTGTCTTCTACAGAACACTCATTGCCTTTATCGGACTGGGGATACTTTTAAAATTCAGGGGAAGATCATTCAAAATGCCACGCCGTTCTGCACTTCAGATATTAGGTACAGGCGGATTGATCGCGGCCCACTGGATCTTGTTTTTCGCCGCTGCCAGGGTGGCAAATGTTTCGGTTTGCCTTGCGGGAATGGCGACCTGCTCGCTGTGGACCAGCCTGCTGGAGCCATTATTCAATAAGAAGAAGATACTGTTTTATGAAGTTCTGCTTGGTTTACTCGGACTGATTGGGCTGTGGGTTATATTCCAGTTTGATTTCCAGTATAAGTGGGGTATTATCATGGCAGTTATTTCGGCCTTCCTGAGCGCACTCTTTACGGTAATCAACGGCAGTTTCACGAAACGTCATAATGCCTATACCATTACCTTCTATGAGATGATAGGCGCATGGCTGAGCGTCGTACTGTTTCTGCCGTTCTATCAGGCGTATCTCAGTCCTGATGGCTTACTTCACCTGGCTCCCGTTCCGCTGGACTGGCTTTATTTAATGATTCTGGCCATCATTTGTACAGTGTATGCCTACAGCGAATCGGTCGAGTTAATGAAACGTCTTTCTGCATTTATAATTAATCTTACTGTAAACCTGGAACCGGTTTATGGGATAATACTGGCACTTATCCTTTTTCCGGAAAAGGAAAAAATGCCCGGCAATTTTTACCTGGGCACAGGTCTCATTATTATTTCTGTTCTGTTGTATCCACTTCTGAACAAATATTACAGACGCAGATATCTGAAAGTTGATGGTTTACGCTAAGCGGCCCGTCCAGATGAAATAGCCCGATTTGGGCGCCGGTGGGGGTTCGCTATCAAAAAGACCGTAAACGGCGGAGCCAGAGCCTGACATGCATGCGTAAAATGCGCCATCATTGTAAAGGGAAGATTCAATCTCAGATAACTGACTGAAATTTTTATATGTTCCTTTACAGAAGTCATTGGTCAGCTTGTCTTTCCATAAACTCTTGTCAAGAGCCAGCAATTCCGCGACAGGCAGCCGGTTGTCGGCGGGTGTCAGGTTGGCAAAGGCCTGGGCTGTAGATATATGAATTCCCGGGTGAATGATCCGAATGTAGTTATCCGCGAGTGAAATATCTGCGGGCAGCAGGTCGGTTCCCCGGCCACTTCCGATCATGGGTTTGTTGTAAATGAAAAACGGACAGTCACTACCCAGAACCGCCGAATATTCACTCATTTCCACGGGTGACAGATTCAAATGGAAAAGATCATTCAGCAACCGAATGGTAAACGCACCGTCAGATGATCCACCACCCAGGCCTGCTCCCATCGGCACGATTTTATGCAAATGCATTTTTACGGGTGGAATATTGTACTTTTCCTTAAGCAGGGAGTATGCCCTTATGCAGAGGTTGGAATCCTCACCGCCGGGCACCTCAAGGCCGGTTTGACTGAATTCAAACTCTTTTGAGGGAATGGCTTCCAGTATGTCAGACAGCGGGACCGGATAAAAGCAGGTATCAAGGTCATGGTACCCATCGGGCCGTTTCCTCAGAACATGCAGCCCGAGGTTGATCTTAACATTTGGAAAAACAACCATCCATTATTTAGATAGTTCGGCAATGATTTCTTCAGTAATTCCCGAAGATGAGAATCCGCCATCATGCATCAGGTTTTGCATCGTGACCCTCCGGGTGTAATCTGAGAACATCATTACAATATAGTTCGCACAATCTTCTGCAGGGGCATTTCCAAGTGGAGACATCTTATCTGCATAGTCGAAGAATACATCAAATCCCGGTACACCGGTTCCTGCTGTGGTCATTGTAGGAGACTGTGAAATGGTATTCACACGCACTTTGCCATTCTTCGCAAAACGGTAACCGTAGCTTCTTGCGATGGATTCCAGTACAGCCTTGGCCTGGGCCATGTCACCATAATCAGGGAATGTGCGTTGTGCAGCAATGTAGGTAAGCGCCAGAATCGATCCCCACTCATTCATTGATTCCGTTTTTTCAGCGATCTGAAGTACTTTGTGGAATGATATCCCGGAAACATCCAGTGTCTTGAGAAACCAGTCATAATTGAGGTCCCCATAGTCTTTACCTTTACGAACGTTCGGACTCATTCCAATGGAATGAAGCACAAAATCAAGCTTGCCTCCAAGGGTTTCTTTTGACTGTTCGAAAAGAAGTGCAAGGTCTTCAAGGTTGGTGGCATCAGCAGGTATGATCTCCGCCTCGCATTTTTTTGCCAGGTCATTGATAGTTCCCATGCGAAGGGCGATCGGAGCATTCGTCAGAACGAATCTGCCTCCTTCCTCATATATTTTTTCAGCTGTTTTCCAGGCGATCGAATTTTCATCGAGTGCGCCAAAAATAATTCCTTTTTTTCCTTCGAGCAGTTGATGTGCCATGGTCAGATGAGATAAGGTTGATAGTAAGATTATTGCACAATATTACGAAAATACTCAATTATCACATCCCTTTGTTCAACCTTTACCCGGTGACGGGTTATTCACATGCTAAAGTGGGTTTTCTGAATTGGATTATTTGTATCACTTTTACGTCATGAACACCCGTGAACATCCTATCGGAATTTTTGACAGCGGCATTGGAGGACTCACTGTGGCACATGCCATCAAGGAGTTGATGCCACGTGAATCACTTATTTATTTTGGTGACACTGCTCATTTGCCGTATGGTGATAAATCTGAAGCGGCAATTCAGGCTTATTCGGTTAAGATAGCTGATGTCTTGTTACAGCGTGGATGCAAGGCAATCGTTATTGCCTGTAATTCAGCCAGCTCCTCGGCCTATGAGCTCCTGAAGGAATATGTTGGCAGCAAAGCCCTGGTGGTGAATGTGATCGATCCCATGATCGAGCATGTCAGGTCTAATTTCCCGGATTCCAATATTGGTCTGATCGGTACACGTCGTACTGTAGATTCAAAAATCTACGCCACAAGGATTGCCGAAGTGGCAGATTCAGTGCATTTATCATCGCTGGCCACACCCCTGCTGGTACCGATGATTGAGGAGGGTTTTTTTGATAACAGGATCAGCTCCGAAATTATTGCAACCTACCTCGATGATCCATCCCTGGCAGATATTCAGGCCATTATTCTGGGCTGTACACACTATCCGCTAATCCGGCAGCAGATTGATGCCTATTACGGGGGAGGGGTATCTGTTCTCGACAGCTCACTCATCACGGCCCTCCATCTGAAAGATTTACTGGAAGAAAAAGACATGTTGTGCGAAAAGTGTGAGGGAGAAGATGAGTTTCTGGTATCCGATTACACGGAGTCATTTCAGGCCTCAACACGCTTGTTTTTTGGTGAGAAGGTACGTCTGACAAATTATCGACTATGGGAATAAGTTTAGTGAATGTTTTTTTCTTTATTTGTATGCCATAGACGCGTGAGTAAAATTTTTTTTAATGTCTACGATCCTGTTTTTTCTGCCCTTTATACTTGCCTATACGGTTATTGCCGTGTATGCCGAAAGAAAGGTGTCTGCCTTTATCCAGGATCGTTATGGCCCGATGGAGACAGGTAGTTATGGCATTCTGCAGACCGTGGCAGATCTGATTAAATTATTGCAGAAGGAAGATATTGTTCCGGCCAAGTCAGATAAACCTTTATTTCTTGTAGCACCATTTGTTCTTTTTGCGGTTGTATTTACAGGTTTCTCTGTTCTTCCCCTGACGCCCACATGGAGCGGCGCTGCGATGCACACCGGAGTATTCCTGCTTCTGGCAATTGTATCACTGGATGTGCTGGGAATCATCCTGGCAGGATGGGGTTCCAATAATAAGTATTCACTTGTGGGCGCTATGCGCTCTGCGGCACAAATCATTGCCTATGAGGTTCCGTTAACTCTCAGTGTCCTTTGCGTGCTGGTAATAACCCAGACACTGGATTTGCAGCAAATTTCCTATATGCAGGGCACTTTAAGTGGCCAGGAATCGTTTCTTTTCGGAATCCGTTCCTGGGGAATTCGCGTCGACGAAATTGGCGGGATACTGATGTGGAATATCCTACAGGCTCCTGTTCTTCTCCCGGTTTGGGTCATTTTCTTCATCACAACGCTTGCAGAATCAAATCGGGCACCGTTTGATTTACCCGAGGCTGAATCTGAATTGGTAGCCGGATTTCAGACTGAGTACTCCGGGTTCAGGTGGTCTGTCATCATGCTTTCCGAATACGGGATGATGCTCCTGGTTAGTATTCTGGGAACAATATTATTCTTCGGAAGCTGGAATACTCCCCTTCCAAATATCGGTTTTGTTGCATTGGCTGATTGGACAACCGGTACCCCGGGAAGCTGGACATTGGAGGTATGGGCCATTTTTTGGCTGCTTACCAAATCATTATTCTTCGTATTAATACAAATGTGGGTGAGATGGACCTATCCCAGGGTCAGAATGGATCAATTGCTGGTTTTGGGATGGAAATACCTTACCCCGATGATTTTATTTTTATTATTCGTATGCGGTCTTTACCGTTTATTGATGGTTTAATTTTTTAATTTGAGAGTATTTGTCATCATATGGCTTTTAATTTTTTCGGCTGGTCCTGTTTTTACGCAGGATATAGACCGTTTGCGATCAATAATCAATGATCCAAATGCTGATATATCGGTCAGAACGAAAGCTACCATCGACCTGGCAGGCATCTATCATTACCAAAATCCGGATTCAGCTGAAAACATGCTCAAAAGGGCATTGAGATCGGCTGAACAGCAGCAGGATAGTATGAACATCGCGAGTGCCTACTATACCTACTCTCAAATCAGTTCAACAAAAGGTAATTTCAAGGAGGCTATGAAATATGACCTCTTGTTACTCGACATCGGTACGAAATTAAATAATAATAAAATCCGCTCGGATGCCCTGAATAACCTGGGCGAAGATTATTTTGATCAGGGTGCTTTCGGAATGGCCTATGATCATTACCAGCGCTCTCGAAAGCGGGCTATAGAGGCGAATGATTCCTTGCTTATCGCCATTACTACCTACAATGTGGGTAAGGTGTTGGGTGCGCAGGGGCAGCTGGACAGGGCTCGTTTTTATCTCGAGCGGTCTAAAGAAATCAGCACCAGCATTAACGATATTGAAGGGATTGTTTATTGTAACCTGAAACTGGCTGAAATCGAAATGGAGTCGGGAGATCTTGAACAGGCCCTGGATATCCTGATCAAAGCTGAATCTACTATCGAATCCAATAACTACCAGTCACTGAAGACAGAGGTGTACAGTTTGTTTGCAATTGCATATGAACGAAAGAAACAATACAGCAGCGCACTTACATACTATGATAAACTTGGGGAATTACATGATAATGTAGGAAATTACCTGGGATTGGGTGAAAGCTTTATTGGTAAGGGAAGTGTATGGATGGAGCTGGGCGATTTTACGCGTTCAAGATCATTTTTGGAACAGGCACTGAACATTGCCCGCGAAAAACAGAATAAACCATTGCTTCGTGATGTTTATCTTGAGCTTGCTGTTTTGAATGAGATTCAAGGCAACTACCGAGCCGCACACGATCTTCAGAAGAAGTATTATCAACTGAATGATTCCTTAAAATCCGAACAGCGTAATGAACAGTTTGCCAACATGCAGATCATGCATGAAACTGCACAGAAGGATGCAGAGATCCGGTTAATGAAGGAGCAGGAACAGCAGCAGCGCTCTCTGCTGGAAAGTGAGGAGTTTAAGAATAATATCCTGGTCGTAATCCTTGCTCTTGGTGCTGTTATCCTGTTTAATCTTCACAGAAGCAGTGTGAAGCGTAAAAAATCGAACAAGGTACTGTTGGCGCATCAGAAGGAGATAGAAGATAAGTCGAGGGAAATGGAGGGTCTCCTTTCCATGAAGGATAAATTCCTGTCGATTATTTCCCATGATTTGCGATCACCGATCAATTCGTTGCTGGGCACGATTGATATGCTCAATAAGGGTCACCTGACGGAGAAGGAATCCAGGGATTTAATGCTTTCACTCAAGAACAGATTGAATAATACCCGTAAGCTGCTGGATAATTTACTTGACTGGACGCTCATTCAGATGGATGAGATCCATATTAAGATGAAATCCATCGATCTTCATGAGATAGCCCAGGAGAATATCGATTTCTTCCACGAGACCAACGAGAAACATATCGTGTTTTTTAATAAAGTGAAAAAGAACACAATGGTATTGGCTGATCATAACATGCTCGAACTCATTCTTCGTAATCTTATCGTGAACTCAATAAAATTCACGCAGGAAGGCGGGTTCATTGAGATCGATACCGAAGTTGGTTCGGATAATATGCTCGTGATCTGTATATCGGATAATGGAATTGGAATGACATCTGAGCAGGCCGAAAAATTATTTGATACGACAGCACTCTATTCCACACCCGGAACTGCCAATGAGCAGGGTACTGGTCTTGGGTTGAAGCTTTGTAAGGAGTTTGTAGACCGAATGGGAGGGGCAATTTGGGTGGAAAGTACCAAGGATGAAGGAAGTGTATTTAAATTTACACTAAAAATACCTGATAGGCCCTGACAATTTTTTATCTTCGGTTCATAATCGAAGCATCGATATATGGGCAATTCCTACTGGAATAATATCAGGACAACCATTACAACTTTATTAAAGGGTCTGGGTCTGACCTTTCGTCATACTTTACAGGCCCGTCATACCCATACGAAAACCAGTATCTCAGATGAGGCATATTTCAAGGTACCCGATGGTATCATGACGATTCAGTATCCGCACGAGAGTATTCCGGTTCCGGATAATGGCCGTTACAAGCTTCACAACGAAATTGATGACTGTATCGTCTGCGACAAGTGTGCTAAGATTTGCCCGGTTGATTGCATTGAGATAGAATCCATTCGCGCCGTGGAGGAGTTTGGTAAAACCTCCGACGGGACATCCAAGAGAATTTACGCGGCGAAGTTCGACATCGATATGGGTAAGTGCTGTTTTTGCGGGCTTTGTACCACGGTTTGTCCGACCGAATGCCTCACGATGACGAAGTCCTATGACTTCAGTGAATTTGATGTCGAAGATCATACCTATTCCTTTGCAACGATGACCCCCCTGGAAATTCTGGAAAAGAAGAAGGAATTCGAAGAATTTCAGCAAAAGAAAGCCGATACGAATACCCCTGATCAGGCCACCACATCGAGCCCCAGACCGAAGATGACGCCTAAAATCCCTGGTGCAACATCCACTGCCGCTCCCGGAGAAAAAACAAAACCTGTTATCAGACCAAAGCCGGTCATGAAACCAAAGCCGGTTATGAAACCAAAACCGGTCATGAAACCAAAGCCCGTTATTGAGCCCAAGCCTGAAATGAAGCCCAAACCTGTTATCAGACCCAGGCCCATTATTCCGAAAAAGAAAAAAGACGACGACAATGAGTAATGTGCTCATGATCATATTCAGCTCGCTGGCAGCATTGTCCGTTACGTTCATGCTCTTTACCAGGAACATAATGTATGCGGCTTTCGGACTCGTAACAACACTGATCAGCCTGGCGGGAATATATGTGCTTTTCGGTGCTGAGTTTGTGGCTGTATCGCAGTTGATGATCTACGTAGGAGGGATTATTGTCCTGCTGCTGTTTGCTATCATGCTTACCCAACGAACGAATGCCGGCGTGTTAATTTCAGGTACTTCAAGGTTATTCATTGCTCCGTTCTCGGCTGCTGTGCTGCTTATCTTACTGGGTTCCCTTCTTTGGAAATTCCCACTTGCACCAAAGGCTGTGGAATCTGATGACCCGATCGGTGAGCTCGGTATTCGGCTCCTTTCGGAACACCTGGTATCCATGGAGCTCATCGCAATGCTGCTTCTTGTAGTATTGATCGGTGCAGCAACGATTGCGGGAAAGTTTTATATCACTAACAGAAGGAGGACGTCATGAATCTGAATGTGTTGCTGCTCCTGGGTGCCTATATGTTCTGTGCCGGACTTATTCTGAGTATAACCCGCAAAAATGCAATCATGATTCTGATCGGCATTGAACTTATGCTCAATGCCTCGAATCTCAATTTCATAGTATTCAGCCAGCAGGCAGATAATGTTCTGGATGGGCAGTTATTCTCACTTTTTGTGATTGTGCTGGCAGCGGCAGAGGCAGCTGTGGGACTGGCTATAATAGTTCAGATGTACCGTAAATTCCGGACAACAGAATTGGATCGTGTAAACTCAATTCAAAAAGGATGACACCTCAGAATGATGCGTTAATCGTTACCCTTGCGCTGTTGGTAGCTCTGTTGCCACTGACGGGGGCGGTTATGCTGATTCTGGTTTCCCGTCTTTTAAAAAGGACCATCCCTTTTTTGCAAACCTTATTTCTTTTTGGAGGTTTTCTGGCGGCTGTATCCCTGCTTTATCTGCAGGGTATCAACCCCGAATCTGTTTTTCATACCAGCATTACCTGGTTTAAAGCAGGGGATGAGATATTTACTGTTGGATTGCTGATCAATGGCGCAGCAGCTCTGATGGCCGTTGTGGTAACACTGATCGCCACCCTTGTCAGCCTCTACAGTCAGGTTTATATGCACGCTGCGTCTGGTCAGCTTCGCTATTATGCAATGATCGGCTTCTTTACATTCAGTATGCTGGGAATAGTCCTGGCTGATAATCTTATCATGATTTTTATTTTCTGGGAGCTGGTGGGTCTGGCTTCCTACATGCTCATCAATCACGAGTACAAGCAGGACATCGCCAATAATGCGTCCAAGAAGGCGTTTATTGTAAACAGGATTGGTGATGCAGGATTTCTGATCGGGATTGCTGTCCTTTGGATGTTCTTTGGAACGGCGGATCTCCAGGAATTGACAATCCGGATGCAGGAATCTGAATTGATGAACGGAACCTGGCAATGGTCGGGTATATCATTACCCGCCTCACTTCTTACCCTTGCCGGAGTTGGTTTATTCATGGGTGCCGTGGGTAAGTCGGCTCAATTTCCCTTGCAGGTATGGCTGCCCGATGCCATGGCCGGACCAACCCCTGTGTCTGCCCTGATCCATGCAGCAACAATGGTGGCTGCCGGTGTATTTCTGCTTTCGAGGATCTTTGTTTTGCTCGGATGGGATGTGTTTCATGTTATTGCAGTTATCGGATCTGTTACCGCGTTTATGGGTGCCGTAGCTGCCCTTACACAAAATGACATCAAGCGCGTACTGGCGTATTCCACCATCAGTCAGCTCGGTTATATGGTAATGGGAATGGGTACAGGATCTTATGATGCAGCTATGTTTCACCTGCTTACGCATGCCTTTTTTAAGGCCGGGCTCTTTCTGGCTGCCGGTGCGGTGATTTATTCACTTCATCAGTTTGAGGCTCAGACCAACATTCATTTTGACGTACAGGATATGCGCCAGATGGGCGGCCTGCGTAAAAAAATGCCGGTCACCTTTATCGCCTATCTCATTCTTTCCATGGCCCTCATTGGATTGCCACTCTTCAGCGGGTTTCTTTCCAAAGATGCCATCATCACAGGTGCTTTTGCCTGGGCGGGTGAATCACCTTCATGGAAACATCTTGTCCCGATCGCAGGCCTGGTTACAGTGGCACTAACAGCATTTTATATGGTTCGTCAGCTTCTGCTGGTCTTCTTCGGTGAATTCCGGGCTGGATTGACTTCTTATCAGCCTACAGATCCGCCAGTATTGATGAGGGGTATCCTGATCTTTCTGGCATTGATGTCATTTGGCCTGGTCTGGTCATTTAATCCGTTCGATGCATATAGCAGCACTATTTTTATGGCCCTCCGGCCACCTGTACTTGCAGCCCCGGATATTCCCGCGGGATTTCAGTCGATGCTGCTCGAACAGACACATCATTACCATGTCCTGATTTCGGTTTTCTCAATCGGCATGATCATCGTAGGATCCATCATTGCACTGCGTAAATTCAGGGCTTCAGGCCCCTATGTAGCAGGATATCAAACCATGCCAGGCCCCGCGGACTTGCCGGGAAGGATATCCCTTAATAACTGGTATTTAAATGAAATTTATGCAAAGGCCGTGGTGGGGCCGCTTCTAAAGATATCAGATGTCCTGCGATGGCTGGATGCCCGGGTAATTGACAGGATAATCGATTCTATTGCTGTCGGATATGTTATCCTGTCTAAAGTGGCGGGGTGGTTCGACAGGACGATTATCGATGGATTTGTGCGGATGGTTGCCGGCATTGCACGGCAGATCGGACAGCTTACCTCCGGGTTATTAAAAGGAAATGTTCAATATTATGTTTTAGTTGCCTTATTTGGCGTGATAATTATTATTTGCTTTGTAATTTGACTTTATGATAACGGATTACCTTCTGAGTCTGTTGATCTTTCTTCCCATTACCGCATCGGTGGTAATGCTAATCCTTCCGAAGGAATGGGACCATTCCTTTAAATGGATTGCGCTGGTTGTAAGCCTTCTTCAGGCAGTGCTGCTCATACCTGTGTTCAATGGCTTCGATCCTTCATTGTCGGATCCGGGATCTATGAGTGGCTTTCAGTGGCTTGAATACAGGGAATGGATCAATTTGGACCTGGGTAATCTTGGGATTCTTTCTGCGCATTATTTCCTCGGTTTGGACGGACTGAATGTCTGGATGGTTGTACTCAGTGTGCTCATTCTCCTCGTAAGTGTAATCGCTTCCTGGAAGGTGAAAGACCGGAGAAGAGGATATTTTGCCCTTTTCCTACTCCTGAATGGTGCCATCATAGGATGCTTCACATCGCTGGATTTTCTGCTGTTCTACCTGTTTTTCGAATTTATGCTGCTTCCGATGTTCTTCCTTATCGGATTATGGGGCGGTCCCCGAAAAGATTATGCAGCCATCAAGTTTTTTCTTTATACGTTGTTTGGATCGGTTCTGATCCTGATCGTAATGATCGCACTTTACCTTTCAGTAATCGACCCGGTTTCCACCGCCGGTGAACTGATGGTAGATGCCGAAACAGTGCAGATTCTGCTGAAGAACGGAGAAATTCCGGCCAACCGCATCGTACATACTTTCAATATGATTTTCATGACTGATCCGGGAAATATTATACCCGGCAGTTTGCTTGATAAATTCAACGAAACCGTATTTGTCGGACTATCTCTTAGAATGTGGGCATTTCTTCTGGTATTCGCCGGATTTGCCATTAAGGTGCCGCTCGTACCTGTTCATACATGGCTCCCGGACGCACACGTGGAGGCTCCCACGGCAATCTCGGTAATTCTTGCCGGCGTGCTTCTGAAGGTGGGAGGTTACGGCATGATCCGGGCTGGCTACTTCATTTTTCCAGACGGAGCCACGCACTTTGCATGGCTTGTTGCACTGCTTGGGGTCATCAGCATAATTTATGGAGCCATGAATGCCCTTGCCAGTAAAGACCTGAAAAGACTGGTTGCATATTCATCGGTTTCCCATATGGGCTTTGTTGCGCTCGGCATTGCATCGAACACCGCTGAGGGAATCGGTGGCGCGATTTATCAACTTTTCAGTCATGGTATTATTTCTGCGGCGTTATTTATCCTGGTGGGAGTGATTTACGACAGGACTCACGACAGATCCATATCTAATTATTCCGGACTGGCTTCAAAAATGCCGGCATTTACAGTACTTTCCGTATTGTTCTTTTTTGCCTCCATGGGTTTACCGGGTATGTCTGGTTTTATAGCTGAAATCCTTGTTCTTCTCGGTGCCTTCGCATCCCAGTTGGTGAACGGATTTGTGAGCCGAACCTACGCGGCCATTGCTGTCCTTGGGATGATTCTAAGTGCTGCTTATTATTTATGGACATTGCAGCGAATGTATTTCGGTGAGTTTTTTGTTCGGAAATCCGGTGCCAGCCTGCCGGATCTGGACCGGCGTGAATATGTGATGCTCATTCCACTCGGCATTCTTGCGATCGTTTTAGGTATATTTCCTTCGTTGTTTCTCGACTGGATAAACCCAATGATCAACTCAATGATCGATTTGATTAGCGTTCATGCGAAGGAATTGTTAATGACCAGCAGGGGAGTATGAAGGGCGTAGCACAAATTCTTGATAATCTTACAAACCTGCTGCCTTTCCTGTTGCCCGAAGTTGTGCTGGCAGTAACTATACTTTTGGTCACTGTTTCAACGCTAAAAAGAGGCATTCCACATCAGGTCGCGCATATTATTGGAATTTTAGGAATTCTTGTCTCGCTGGTACTGAGCCAAATGAACAGCACTTATCTTCCGGGAGATTGGTTCACATTTGATGAATCGGCAATTTGGTGGAAGACATTGCTGGATTCGGCTGTTGTGGCAATCCTCCTGTTTCGCACATCACGGCATTTGAGAACGATCTCCGGTGAATACGTGATTATTACACTGATGATGTTACTGGGGGCCCATTTCCTCGTGATGGCGAACCATTTATTTCTGGTTTACCTTTCAGTTGAAATAATGTCCCTTTCGGGTTACATGCTGGTAGCGTTGCCATTATTTCGAAAGAATATTGATGCGGGATTTAAATATCTCGTTTTCGGGGCTGTTTCATCCGCATTGATGCTGTACGGGATTTCACTGTTTTATGGATTGGAAGGAAACCTTTCGTTGGCTGTCGCCAATTCCCTGAGTGATCATTGGTCAACCCCGCTTGGCTACACTGTGCTGGTATTAATCAGTTTTGGCCTGATGTTCAAAGTGGCCGCTGTACCGTTTCATATCTGGGTACCCGACGTTTATGAAGCTACGCCGATGCCGGTAATTACGCTTTTATCGACCGTTCCAAAAGTAGCTGCCATAGCATTTCTGTTGAGATGGACTGATTTTTTAACAGAATCAATGTATGTTACCGCAATCCTGGCTGGTCTCTCGATGCTTGCCGGAAATTTCGGAGCACTCCGGCAACAACATATGAAACGGATGATGGGATTTTCGGCCATTGCGCATACCGGCTTCATGCTGGCAGGTTTACTGCTGGTACGGGATAATCCGGCGTATGTGTACTTCTATGCTGCGACCTATGTTCTGATGACCGTCGGTGCATTTCATTTGTTGAATTATTATGAAATCAGGTTTGGAACTGAAACACTGGAAGACATGACAGGTGCCTCTGCTGTGTCGGGCTGGAAAACCGTGAGCATGGTCATCTGGATGATCGCACTTACAGGTTTGCCGCCAACCGCCGGATTTACGGCAAAACTGTTCCTCTTTGGCGGACTGGCGGAAATTTATTCGGTACTGGAAGACAGTTACATTCTCTGGCTACTGCTGTTTGCAGTCGTTAACGCTGTTATATCGCTGGCGTATTATTTGAAGATTCCGTATTACATGATCTTTCGGAAGAGTGAGGCGCAATTGTGGTCGGCGGAAAAAATATGGACAAAGGAGAATTTTTTGGGAACAATTTTAGTTTTAGCCGTATTAATTATATTCTTTAAACCCGAGTGGTTGATGGGATCGATCAATAGTATTAGCTTTGTACCTTAAATATATGCAATGAGCGAGCAGATCAAGCATGAATGTGGTATCGCAATGGTTCGTTTGCGAAAGCCGTTAGCCTACTACATTGAAAAATACGGGACTCCCGCCTACGCTGCCAACAAGATGTATATCCTGATGGAGAAACAGCGAAACCGGGGTCAGGACGGGGTTGGAATTGCAAATATAAAGATAGATCAGAAGCCAGGACTCAGGTACATCAGCCGCTATCGATCAATCGATCAGGAACCCATTAAGCGAATTTTTGAGAAAATTGCCAAGAAATATAAGCGCGCCAGGAATGAAGGCGGGGAACGTTTCTATGATGAGCAATGGATGAAGGAGAATTGTGCCTTTACCGGTGAGGTGTGGCTGGGCCACCTGCGGTATGGTACACACGGAAAGAACAGTATTGAGAATTGTCATCCTTTTTTGCGTCAGAATAACTGGAGAAGCCGAAACCTCGTTGTTGCAGGAAATTTCAACATGACCAACGTGGATGAGCTTTTTGATATTCTCGTTCGGCTGGGGCAGCACCCAAAGGAAAAAGTGGATACGGTAACCGTAATGGAGAAGATCGGTCACTTCCTCGATGAAGAGAATAACGAGATCTTCAGGAAATACAAGGATGAGTATTCAAACCAGGAGATCACCGAGGTCATTGAAAGCGAGATAGATCTCCAGCGTGTTTTGAGCCGGGCCTGTAAAGATTTCGATGGAGGGTATGCGATGGCCGGAATGGTTGGGCACGGGGATGCCTTTGTGGCAAGGGACCCGAATGGAATTCGCCCTGCATATTTTTACAAGGATGATGAAGTCATCGTAGTGGCATCTGAAAAGCCCGCAATAAAAACGGCCTTCAATGTCGATTATGAGCAAATAGAAGAGATCAAACCTGGTCATGCTTTGATCATGAAAAAGAATGGGGAAGCAGATCAGTTTAAATTTATTGAACCGGGCACTAAGACCTCCTGCAGTTTTGAACGGATTTACTTTTCCAGAGGAACGGACCCTGATATTTACCAGGAACGTAAACAGCTTGGAAGATTGCTCGTACCACAGGTATTAAAGGCGATTAACTTCGACCTGAAGAACACAGTCTTCTCATATATTCCAAACACGGCGGAAACAGCATTTTTAGGACTTATGTCGGGTATGGAAGACTACCTGAGTGCTCTTCGCAAGGAAGTTGTCCTTGAAAAGAAGCCTGTCATGGATTCACTCGAGGATTTTCTTACGTTCAGACCACGAGTGGAAAAAATTATCCTGAAGGACGCGAAGCTGCGTACATTCATTACCGATGATAACTCGCGCGATGAGATGGTTGCCCATGTTTATGATACAACATATGAGGTGATCAGGAAAGGGGTGGATACATTAGTGATCATGGATGACTCCATCGTTCGCGGGACTACCCTTGAGAAAAGCATCCTTACGATGCTGGCACGCCTTGAACCCAAGAAGGTTGTAATCGTATCTTCTGCTCCTCAAATACGCTTCCCTGACTGCTACGGCATCGATATGTCGAAAATGAGTGAGTTCGTCGCTTTTCGGGCCATGGTAGGGCTGATCAAAGACCATAATAAGGAGCATCTGCTCGGAGAGGTTTACGAACGCGCCAAGTGGGCACTGGAAAAAGGCGAAGCTATCAATCATGTAAACACATTGTATAATGAGTTTAGCGTAGAAGAGATCTCTGCAAAAATTGCCGAGATAGTTAAACCTGAAGAAATGACGGCGGATCTTGAAGTTCTGTACCAAACCGTTGAAAACCTCCACGAGGCTTGTCCGAACCACCTGGGCGACTGGTATTTTACAGGGAATTTTCCTACCCGTGGCGGTATGCGCGTGGCAAACCGGTCATTTGTGAACTACATGGAAGGGAAGATGGTGAGAGCCTATTGATAGTCAATAGTCAGCCCGCCTCCAGGAGGGCAGGCCTGCCTGCCGGCAGGTAGTCAGTAGTGATTGGTTAGGGGAGGTAGAAGTCGAAAGTTACCTCATTCATGCATTTGAAATGTCCTTTCGGACATTTATTGTAGCCGATTTTACTGCACGGGCGGCAATTGATCCGATTATTTTCGAATACGGTGAATCGTGTCCTGTAGGGGTACATGCCAAATAACGGAATCGTATTGCCCCATATGCTGAAAATCTCTTTTTTAAATGCAGCAGCAATGTGCATCAGGCCTGTGTCATGACTGAATACATACCTGGCCTGTTTTACCAGTGATGCCGATTCATTGATTGAGAATTTTCCGCAGGCATTATAGATGATCGTTTTTTTATTTAATTCCAGCAATCCCTCCTCAAAAGGTTGGGATTGTTCATTTCGCCCGAAGAATTTCACAATCTGATCACCGGTTTCTGCATCTTCCTTTCCTCCCAGCAGAATGATCGGCTTGTTAATTTTATCACATAGTTCAATAAGCCGGTTCAGCGGAAGCCGTTTTGTTGCATGCTGTGCTCCGATTGCAAATGCCACATATTCCCTCCGGAAGGCATCAGGAAGCCTGCTTAGAGATACATTCTCGTCATCCGGGATGAAATAATCCAAACCAAGATTATCCATTTTTATCCCCAGGGGAGCAACGGTGTCCATATAGCGGTCAACAATATGTCGATTTGGCAGCTTATTGATCTTCAGGTTGACCATCAGCCACTTTTCCAGGTTAAGCTTATTAAAAGCCCTGCCATCTGTCTTTAGACGGGCTTTAATTATGCGGGTGCGTAAATTATTATGAAGATCCACCACATAATCGAAATCTTCCTGCCTGAGTTGCTGTATCAGGGCAGACAGATCATCATCAAGCAAGTGGATCTTATCGATATATGGATTTGCCACAAGTAAGGAATGAAAAGCCTTCTTGGTACAAAAATGGACTTCAGCATCATCCAGTTGTGTCTTTAGGTTTCGAATGACCGGAGTGGTAAGTACAATGTCGCCAATCGAAGAAAACCGGATGATAAGGATTTTTTTAATGCTCATGACTTACTTTCTGTATGCTTTTTGCTTTACGCTCGCTGAAAAACCTGGTGAGCTCATCAGCAGGTAGCGAAGTAAGGTTATCGGCGGGTGTTACCAGGCCTTTTCGAGCCGCCATAACACCAAACTTAACATCATTAATCCCTTTAATGTTGTGAGCATCCGGATTAATACTGATTTTAATATTGCGTTCAAGTACTTCAGGAAGGTATGACCAATCTATATCAAGTCGGCGCGGATTTGCATTAATCTCAATACTAACTCCGTTGTCACGGCAGGCATCGAGTATCGTTGGCATGTGCAGGGGATAACCCTGCCGGCGCAGCAGAAGCCGTCCGGAGAGATGACCCAATATGGTAGAGAAGGGGTTTTCAATCGCTTTTACAAGTCTTGCCGTCGCGGTCTTGATGTCCATATGAAGAACTGAATGCACTGAAATAATGATAAAGTCAAAACCCTCAAGAAATTCATTGGTATAATCAAGTGAACCGTCACTCAGGATATCACATTCAATCCCCTTGAATATTTTAAAATCAGGATATTCCTGCTGGAGTTGATCGATTTCCCTGAACTGGTCCTGAACACGGTTTTCAAATAACCCGTTAGCGTAAAAAAAGGATGATTTGCTGTGATCTGTCATGCCAAGATAGGAATAGCCGGCTTTGCGGCAGGCTTCAACCATCTCTTTGATGGAATACTGTCCGTCACTATAGGTACTGTGTGCATGCAGGATTCCCCTGATATCGTCTTCAGCAATCAGATTCTCTATTTTTGACGGATCGGCATGCAGTATGTCCGGGGCTATCCTTACATCAGGTGGAATGAACGGATATCCTGCTTTTTTATAGGCCGCCTCCTCATTTGAAAATTTATATGGGGCAGTACCCAGGCCTAATGCTTTCAGGTGGTTTTCCGGCCCGGTTGTCCGCATTTTTTGAATTTCAAAGTGAGCCGGATCAGCTTTACGGAAGCGCAGGTGCATACCGGAAGGTTCATGTATTCCGCGCCAGTTGAACGGACTTGATCGCTTTCTGTCCATGGCAAAATCATCGATGCCGCTGATTTTTTCGAAAACATCATCCTTGTCTTCAACCAAATAGCAAAACTCTGATATAATGAGGTCCCGCCTCCGCAAGGCACCTGTCTCACTTATTTTATATTCCTTTAACTGATCTGAAAACGTCCTGATTATCGATTCGCTCCAAGTCAGGGCTTCTGAGATCAGCAGCTTGTGTTTATTGTTCAGGTAAAAATCCAGTGATTCTGTCACTTGTTGGATGGTTTTTTCGCCGAAGCCCTTCACACTGCTTAGTTTGCCCGCCTCAATTGCCTCTTTCAAAGCAAGTGGAGAAGTAATATTGAGTTCCTTCCAGAGTAGTTGAATTTTTTTTGCGCCGACCCCGGAGATATTAAGTAATTCAACGACGCCTTTGGGAGTCTCATCCAGGAGTTTACGCAATTCAGTACTTTCATTCTCTGCGATAATCTCGGCAATCTGCTCAGCAATACTTTTTCCGATTCCCTTGAGCCCCTGTAATTCTTCGGGACTCATGTCTTCCAGTTTGCCCGTCACACGTTCCAGGTTGAAAATGGCGTTATTAACAGCACGTACCTTAAACTCATTGGCTCCATTGATTTCCATAAGTGAAGCGGTCCTGCGTAATAATCTGATAATTTCCTTGTTTTCCACGTGCGCGGTATGGTTATTGATGTTATTGATAATTATGTAAATTTAACCAAATGATCTTGGTTGTATCAATAAATAACACATGAACTATTGGTTATTAAAGACAGAGCCGGGCACCTATTCGTGGGATGATTTGTTACGGGATGGAAGGACATTCTGGGACGGCGTTCGAAATTACCAGGCCAGGAATTACATGAAGGAAATGAAATCAGGAGATCTGGCCCTGTATTATCACAGTGTAAATGAAAAACGTATTTTGGGAATTGCCCGGGTGGTGAAGGAATCCTATCAGGATCCATCCACCGATGACGACCGGTGGGTAGCCGTTGATATTGAACCGGAATCCACCTTTGAGAAGCCCGTAACGTTGGCGGACATAAAAGGGAATCCGGCATTATCCAATATGGTGCTGGTCAGAAATTCCAGGCTGTCCGTACAGCCGGTTACCAAAAATGAATTTGACCTGATTATTGAGAAAAGCAAGAATTGAATGTTGAGAACAACTCTGATACTTTTTGCAGGTTTACTGCTTCTAACATTAACAGTTTCAGCGCAGGAGCAGGTAGCGCGCTATGAACAGGAAAAGAAAGACAATGGTGAATACTTCACGGTAATTCCGGGAGGTGAATACGGAATACTGCTGGTGCGCGAAGACAATTCTGTTCGTGGCAGGGAAAACAAATGGATTCTGACCAACCTGGATACTGACCTCGAAGAAAAGTGGACAAGGGAACTGTCCGTTGAGTCAAAATTTGACTTCCGCGCCTATGAGCATTTCAGGAACCACCTGTACATTGTTTTTGTGGAAGCAGATCGTATAGTAAGTGAGTTTCTCATCCTTCAGATCGATCTTGAGTCCGGTAGAATTGTACCCTATGCCATTCAAAATGAGCTGGCATTTGAACTCACCAATATAATCGCTGTACAGGACCGGTTGGTGATGGCAGGATATGTTCGTGAGAGTCCTACAATTCTATCCTACACCGTTAATGATAAGAAATTCGATGTAGTTCCGGGATACTTTACTGCCAAGAGCGATATCATTGATTTGCGGCCCAATATGGACGGGATCACCTATAACATCGTGACCATGGAACGTTCCTATTCTGGATACTTCCTGCGGCTGCGTACCTACAGCTATGATTCCGATATTCTTTTTGAACGTGAAGTACAAATGCGGGATAATTTGCAGATTATTGACGGACTGACACTGGGTTTTGTTAACGGAAATATCGCGATAGCGGGTTCCTACGGATCGCAGAATTCCAACTTTATTCAGGGCCTGTATTTTGCTATAATTAAGCCGGAGGGGCAGGATAATACCGTCAAATACCATGACTTTGGAAATTTTGAACATTTCTTCGACTATACAAGTCCGAGGCGCGCTGAGCGTCTGGAAGAAAAGGCTTCTGAAATGTCGGGCAGAGGGAAGGATATGAAATTAAGTCTTCGGCTTTTCCTTCACAATATGATAGAGGTCAACGGTGAGTATGTTTTGTTTGCAGAGGTCTATGATCAGAATTATCAGCGTGGAAATGTACCTTACTATTATTCCCCGTACGACCGTTTTACTTCCATTTACAATCCATACCGATATCGTTATTTCAGGGAAGCATATCGCGGGTATGATGATATACAGAATACACTGGAATTCGAGTTTTTGGAAGCCATCGTGATAGGTTTGTCTGGTGATGGAGATGTGAAATGGGATAACAGCCTGGTCGTTGAAGACCTGGAGCAAACATCCACTTCAAGCATGGTAGATGCCTATGCCGACAGGAGCTTTGTTCATATGCTTTATAAGCATGAGGAGGAGATCGTTTATAAATCAATTCCCTATTCATCTGTACCGGTCGAAGAGAACTGGATTCCATTACGCCTCGAAAAAGATCAGGATAATATAAAAAGTACCGATGAAGAGACCGGTGGTGTCGGATACTGGTTCAACAATGCCTTTTATGTGTGGGGATTTCACCGGGTTGCCAGTGCCGAAGGAAAACGGAATGTGATTTTTATAAACAAAGTAATTTTTTAAGAACCTTTCGCCTAAGAATTGTTATTCTAATAATGGAATAACAAACAGCCTATGCGATTCATTTTCATTTTGCTGGTAAGTGCAATTGCACTTCAATCCGCCATTGCCCAGGTTAAACAACTCCGGTACGAAACCAATATCTCTTTGCGAAATGAAGATTTTGCGGTTTTTCCGGCTGGAGAAAACGGTCTGGTTTTTTTGAGACAAGTGAGGGGAGAGCACAAGGTTGATTTTTTCGATGTGCAAGTCAATTTACTTGATCCTTTTTTAAGAACCATCGCGACAGATACATTGATTACCGATCCTTCCTTTGAACTGAAACGGGTAATACATGAAAATAAACAAGTGTTTCTTATCTATGAGCAGTCGGAAATAGAGATCCCAAGTTATAAAATAGTTAAAATAGACTTTTCATCCGGCAGGGTACAGCCATTTTCAATTAAAAATGAGTTGCCTTTTGATCTGGTGAAAGCCATGTCTGTTAGGGGCAAAATTTATTTTGGCGGATATGTTCGCGGAGTACCAACAATAATGGTATTTGAAGAAGGTAAATCGACGCTTTCATTACTGCCAGTGAGACCACTAAGTGCTGATTTTCTCGATTTAAGCTTAAATAATGATCAGGAATCAATCAATCTGGTCACTCAGGAAAGAAGCGGTAATGTCATTTTACTTCATGTGACTACATACGGAGGTACTTCAATGCTGTTTCAGAAAACAATTGTAATGCAAAATGAAGCGGTAACTGCACGGTCGCTTGGTTTTATTAACGGGAATATCATCATCGCGGGTACTTACGGATCCAACAAACTTAATTTGACACAGGGAACATTCATGGTATCCGTCCAACCCGGTAAGGATAAGGATGTTGTACATTATCATGGCATAAGTGAATTTGATCATTTTTTTGACTATGCCGATGTTAACCAAAAGGAGCGACTGACAGAGAAGGTAGAGCGCAAGTCGGTCAGCGGCAATGATATAAAGTTCAATAAGGTCCTTTTTGTCAATGATCTTCAACT
Organism: Fulvivirga sedimenti; assembly: GCF_020328055.1. NCBI lineage: Bacteria > Pseudomonadati > Bacteroidota > Cytophagia > Cytophagales > Fulvivirgaceae > Fulvivirga > Fulvivirga sedimenti. The sequence goes on along the minus strand of NZ_JAIXNE010000003.1, from coordinate 1,041,019 downwards.
GGTGGGTGATGAACTGCTGATGGATATAGAGATGTTCCAGTTGGTGCCACGGCAGATTGCGAGACAGAGACGTGTTCGGAATTCGTATGGAAATTTTGGTGGTTCGAGAAGCAACCCACACAATGGATATGGAAACAATGTATTTGCAGATGCCCTATATCCGGATAAATTAAGACTGTTCAGAAAGCTCTTTTTTGAATCTCCCAGTGAAAATGCCGAGGTCATTCCGGAATTTTTGCAACGCTGGTCGGTAGGATTTGATCCTAATGGTTTAGTAAAGTGGGATAATTCCATGGCTGTTCAGGAGCAGGACCGGGCGAGTGCAGCCCCGTTAACTGCCGCTGCCTTTGATGATACTGTACTGAGATATGGGTACAAACACGAAGAAGGCATTGTTTATGCGGAATCTTCCTTTGGTTCAACAAAAGGGGAGGAATTCATTTTCCCACTGGTACTCAAGAATGAGAATGAATCACTCGTTTATGAGCTAAATGATGTGAACGGGCTATGGTCGATCAATAATGACGTTTTTTACGCCTGGGGAAGTCACCGTGTCAAGGGGGATTCCGGGCGCAGAAATGTCATTTATATTAATGCCTTGTTTTTCCCGGAGGTAATTAACTAACGTACATCACACTTTTCACCGCCTCGATCGTTCTCTTTGCATTCGGCAGAATGGCATCAATCAGGGTGGGTGCATAAGGAAGAGGTACATCCATGCTGTTCACACGATGCACAGGGGCATCAAGGAAATCAAAGGCATATTTTTGAACATGATAGGTGATCTCCGAGCTGATCGCTGCTAACGGCCATGCTTCCTCAACGATTACCAGGCGATTTGTCTTTTTTACTGAATTCACCACGGTAGCATAATCCAGCGGACGTACAGAACGCATATCGATCAATTCAGCAGAGATGCCGTCCTTGGCAAGTTCATCAGCCGCTTCGTAAAGAACCTTCATGGTTTTTCCAAATGAGACTATGGTAACGTCCTCTCCCTCGCGTTTGATATCTGCTGATCCGATCGGAATCAGGTATTCGCTTTCAGGGACTTCGCCTTTATCGCCATACATCAATTCTGATTCCATGAAGATAACCGGATCATTGTCGCGAATGGATGACTTTAACAAACCTTTCGCATCGTAAGGGTTCGATGGAACGACTACCTTCAGACCCGGGGTATTCGCATACCAGTTCTCAAAGTTCTGTGAGTGCTGTGAACTTAACATCCCTGCGTTACCGGTAGGTCCGCGAAATACCATAGGTATGTTAAACTGTCCTCCTGACATCGACATCATTTTGGCAGCACTGTTAATAACCTGATCAATGGCTACGAGAGAGAAATTAAACGTCATGAATTCAATGATGGGTCTCAGTCCATTCATTGCGGCACCAACGCCTACGCCTGCAAACCCAAGCTCAGCGATAGGGGTGTCTATTACCCGGTTCGGACCGAATTCATCAAGCATTCCCTGGCTAACCTTGTAAGCGCCATTATATTCGGCCACTTCTTCGCCCATAAGAAACACTTTTTCATCTCGACGCATTTCTTCGCTCATGGCTTCGCCGAGCGCTTCTCTGAATTGAATTTCTCTCATTTTTACCTTTGTTAAACGGTCCCCAAAATTAGGACATCAGCGTAGATTATCAAAAAACAATTTTCGTTAAAATAAAAAAGGCTCTCCTTTACGGAAGAGCCTTTTTTCAGATGTTTTAAACGATTATTTCATCGCGTCAGTCCACTGCGGGTAGCTTCTGTACTGCAGGAACTCAAGGTCGTTCATTGCCTTTTCTTTCAGGCTTGGATCAGCAGAGAATGCTTCCTTCAGGATGGTGGCGATATCATCTTCACCTGCCTGACGGCGGGCAGCTACGATTGCTGTAAGATAAGCAGCTTTACCGTACATCTCATCTTTTTCAGATCCGTAAGTGTTGGTATACTCACCACGAAGGGTCTCGTATGCCTGAGGCCATCTCTTATCAAGAACCTGTGCCAGCGCCTTGTTGAATACGTTCTCTTTAGTTTGAGTAGCATTCGCAAGCGTAGTCTGAGCAGAAGTGTAATCTGCCATCATGATCTCAGCTGCACCCTTAACACCATTCAGACCCTGAGTTACCTCATTAGAAGGACTCATTGAAAGTGCTTTGGTTACATGCTCATGTGCTTTGTAAGGATTGCCATTAGCCAGCGCTACAGAAGCCAGGTTACCATGAACCTCAGCAGTAGGATTCTGATTTGCTGCAATCTCTAACTGAGTTTCAGCCATTTCCATGTATTCTGCACGGCGCGAAGGATTCTGGTTTGCCATTGCGATGTATGTAGCCGCAAGGTTGTTGTGTGCGTTCCAGCTGTCTTCTTTCTGAATAGCCGCCTTGTAAATAGCTTCTTTTTCTGAAAGTGAAGGAGTCATGGATGCAGCATACATCATTTCCTCAGCTGATAATGTATCAGCAGATACGGATCCGCCAACAACCTGCTTCGCAAGAACAGCGATCTCTGCATCTGTTTTCTTTTCCTTTACTGTAAGGATCTCAGTTTTTGCAGTACGCAGTTTAGGATACAGCTCACGGAATACCTTGTTGTATGTGGGCAGTGTATGAAGTTTATCTTCAACCTGCTCGTATGTTCCTCCAGCATTGATGATATTCAACCATGCTGACTTCTCTTCAGAAGAAAGACCATCATACAGGGCCAGGGAATCTTTGAATACAGTCCAGTCTTCAACTACATCCTTAATGATGAAGTTGATGGAATCAGCTTTTCCTTCGTAATCATATTTGTCCATTTCACGACGGTAGAAAGACTCGATTGCCTGGGCACGATTTTTTGCCAGGTTGGAGTTTACACGTTCCGGACCTTCAGGAGAGTGAGTACCTGTGATGGTAACTGTGCGGGTAAGGTTCTTGGCTGCGATGTACGCGTCAAGCTTTTTACCCATATCACCGCTTCTTTCAGAACTGCGCAATACAGAACTTCCCTGGTTGAAATAGAAATTAACCCGGGTAGGGATCAGCTCTTCCTGATTGTTGTAACCGTGATCTGCTTCAGCAGCATAAGCAACCGGAATCACCATTTTAGAAGTTGTGATTAAACCAGGTGCTACGGTCATACGGGGAGTTTCCTTTGTTTTCCCGTTTTTGGGATCGGACGCCACACCCTGTACCTGAAGTTCGCCAGGGTTCATTGCAGGCGAATAAGGGAATGCATAGCTTTTCGACTGCTGAGGAGCTTCTTCCTTGGCGTTAGGGAAATCTTCGGAACGGAATTGAACGGCTTCTAATTCTACTTCGCTTTCTCCATAGTTGTAAAAAGTGCGTACTGTGTACACTTTGTCCTTTTTCAACATTTTAACTGGTAGGTTGGCAGACATGTCAAAAGCTACCGTATCTGCATGTACCTCGAGAGGATTGGGAGAAACAGTGAGGTTTTGATCTTCAGCCATTTTAACCATTTGGTTCAGAGCGCAACCCGAAAGGCCTATCAATCCGAATAGTACAATAGCGTAGAATAATTTTCTCATTGGTTTTTATTTTTAAATGACTGGTTGAATTGTGTAAATATCTTTATTTATTTCCTTAATAAAACATTTGAGTGCAAATTTAACTAAAATTTCAGGAATTTAGAAGGTACAATTGAATAAGTGCATATTATATTTGTGAATGTGCATATATGTCGATCAGTAAACTTTTTAAGGCGTTTAAGTGTATTATAAAATAGACCTTAATTAACTCTTTACCAATTATGCTAAAAAGACTCCAGGATACTTTTGAAGCGCAGGCTTTTGGTGTATGTACACGGATGGGAGAAAAGCTTGGAATATCATCTTCGAGTATTCGAATGTATTTTATATATGCATCTTTCCTGACGTTCGGATCACCTGTTTTAATATACCTGGCACTGGCATTTATTATGAATATGCGCAAACACCTGCGCAGAAGAAATAATGCCGTCTGGTATTATTAAGGAGGTTTAAAACCCCTTAATGGATTTGAGTTGCCGGAAATTGCGACGCCTGCCAACAAAATACTGCAAAACAACACTTCCCTTATATATCACTTGGGTCTCGCTTATGCGCATAAGCGACTGACTCTCGGATCGTTTCTTTCGATTCAGGCTCATTTGTGACCAGAAATCAGCATGGGCCCGGATCACCGAACCTGCATGGCGCCATTGTAAAATGAAAATGAAACGCCAAATAGCTACAAAATCGAATAATACCCGAATGATCATGGTTCTGATCAGTAAATCAGCAGTATAATTTTTATAGAGAAGGCTTAGTCCATTTTTGAAATTAAGGTACGTTTTTTTAGGATTTGACTTGCTCAACGTTCCTCCGCCAACATGGTATACAGTACTGGCTCCCTGGTAATAAACTTTTTTACCCATGCCCCAAAGTCTCCAGCAGAGGTCGATTTCTTCCATGTGCGCAAAAAAATCTTCATCAAGTCCGCCCGATGACAGAAAATCCGAAGACCGAATGAATAAACATGCGCCACTTGCCCAGAAAATTTCCCGTGAATCATCATATTGTCCCTCATCTTTTTCGTAGGACTCAAAGATTCTTCCCCGGCAAAAGGGAAATCCATATTGATCAATGAAACCGCCGCCTGCACCGGCATATTCAAAGGTATTTTTTTGTGAATATGAGAGTATTTTTGGCTGAACAGCGGCAATGGATTCGTTTTCAGCGAATATTTGCAAAACCGGCTCAAGCCAGCCGCTGGTAACTTCCACATCAGAATTCAGAAGGCAAAAGAATTCTGCACTGATTTGCTTCAGAACATGATCATAGCCGCCGCTGTACCCAAGATTCTCCTCCAGTTGAATGATTTCTACGGAAGGATATGCGTCCTTTAGAAATGCCACCGAATCATCTGTAGAGGCATTATCTGCTACAATAATACGCGCCCCTTCACTGTGCATGATGACCGACGGAAGGAACTGTCGCAGATGTTCCTTGCCATTGAAATTTAAAATTACAATTGCCAGGTCTTTCATTTACATCATTCCACTCAGATCCAGTCCGGGAATGTTTGGCATGATTCCTTCTGTACTTTTGCGAATCTCCTCTTTGGCCTGAATTTCTGCTTCATCTGTTGCTTTGTTCACCGCTGCTACAATCAAATCCTGCAGCATTTCGCGATCTTCGTCTTTCATTAGTGACTCATCGATCGTCACCGAAATGAGTTTTTTCTGTCCGTTGACGCGAGCTTTCACCATGCCTGCACCCGATTCAGCTTCCACTTCAATGTCGGCAAGTTTATCCTGGGCTTCCTTCATGCGGGACTGCATTTCCTTAACCTTGCCCATCATTTTCATCATATCGAACATAACCGTATTATTTTGTTATCGCACAAAAGTAGGAATTGTTGGGCTAATTAATGGGAGAGGACTAAAATACTTCCGTCCCTGTTCGTAACACGCCCGGATTCGTCCACAAGCCTTATCTTGATAACATAAGCCCCCTGGGCAACCCGTTCCCCATTATAAAAACCGTTCCAGGGATTATTAATATCCTCACTGTGAAAGATGAGTTCCCCCCATCGGTTGAAAACATCAATTGAATAGGATTGCACATACCGGGCCCGAATCTCGAGCACATCATTGAGCCCGTCACCGTCTGGTGTGAAGGCCTCTGGGAATGCCAGTAAATTTGATTTTGAAAGCTGGATGGTATACGAATATGAAACAGGAATGGATCCGTCATTTGGGAACGCATGTATACGATAGTAAAGAATCTGATCTGGCTGATTGTCTGTTTCTGTAAATGTTGTATCCGATGTTTGCAGTACATTGAAGAAGTTTGTCCCGTCGTACGATTTTTCGACAAAGTAATAGGCAACACCCGTTGAATACCCTTCATATTGGGGCCAGGATATCTGGACCTCATCACGCAAACTAATGGCACCCTGCGGTCGCATTACACAGGCAACGACATTTTCGGTGTTGGCATTACCGCAAAGATCTTCCGGGAAAACCTCATAGCAATATGTCGTAAAACCGGAATTACCCGCCTGCGTATCAACAAACGTCAAATCGGTAGTTGTTCCAATCAATGCAGGCACCTGCGTGTCTCCGCTTCGGTATATATTGAAAATTGTCGACCCCGGGGGAGCTGAATAGTTCCATGTGAGGGTCACTTCATTTCCGTTTGGTACCGTACTGACATGATCAACAGCAGCAGGAGGCAGCTCGTTGTCGGCAAGTATACATATCTCTCCCGAGGTTGAAAGAGCACCGCCGTAAGATGCCTGAAGATTATAACAATAAGTGATCCCGCAATTAATATCAGGATCCTCTAACATTCGTTCGGTATTCATTGCCGACGAAAGAAAAACACCATCTCTGTAAATACTGAAATTTCCCGAGGGTGTATTGGTCGCCCAATCAAGCTGATTAATATTATTCTGATTAAATCCCGAAAGCTGAATGGAGCAAACCTCCTGAGAACTGGCGGCTGGACCGCCGCAGGGGTCTATGGCATCAAGCCGGAAGCAATAATAATTCTCATCGGTCGACAGAAGATCAATGATGTCCGTTGACCGGGTGTCACTGAATTCTTTTAAAAGAGTGTACGGCCCTCCGTTGGTTGCTATATACATCCTGTAAAGGATATCCGCCTGCGTACCAAGCCCGAGTGTGATTTGTTGGTCGCTGGTAACAGCCAGACCTGTTATCTGACCTGCCGGCAGGGAGGGAACAGGGGTGAAGGTACGCATGGCCGGACTGCAATTATTAGCCCATCCTGCATCGAGTCCCTTTACAGTAATGGTGCGTGCCAGACCATCGGGAAAGGTGTGGGTTTGAACCGGAGAATTTACCGGGATGGTGACTACCGGACTTCCGTCGCCATAGTTAATTTCATATTCATCATAATTATCATCCAGTACCTCGAGTGCGATACTGTTTCCGGAACAGGCATAAATCTCAAATGCTGGTGCGGGCTTATCTTCAATGGTGATGGTGATAAAATCAGAAACAGCATCAAACAGGATCTCCATCCGGTATGTCCCGGGATCTGTATACGTGTATTCATAAAAATTCGGCTTAACTTCAAAATTGCCATCCCCATTATAGTCAAAATCACAGGAGCATCCCGCAGTACAGTCGCACGAAGGATTATTGTTGGTGATCGTAATCGTTAATCCCGGGCAACCCCTGATCTCGTCCACCTCATACAACCCGTTCTCACTGGAATACTGGGCCAGTGCCGGGATACCCGAACCAAGCCACAAACAAACAGCAAGACTAAGTGTATATATGAAACGGCTGAAATTCATTCGAAACGGAATATAATTGATTTCAACTAAAACGAATAATAAATCATCTCATTGCGCACCATTAAAACTTATAAGATGTTCAATGATGGCTGACTTCGACAATAGTTCCTGTTCTCCGGATTTCATGTTTTTCAATGAAAATCCGTCTTTTTCCATTTCCGATTCACCGGCTACCAGCACAAAAGGGATATTCTTTTTGTCGGCATAGGAGAATTGCTTTTTCGCTTTGGCCACTTCCGGGTATAACTCGGCGTGAATCCCGGCGGTACGCAATTCCCGGAGGAATTCCAAACCGTACGACCAGGCGTTCTGATCAAATGCCACAATAAGGGCAGTGGTAAAGGTATTGGCCGATTCCGGAAAAAGAGACAACTCCTCCATCACATCATACAGTCGGTCCACACCAAATGAGAACCCAATCCCCGAAAGTCCGGGCAATCCAAATACCCCGGTTAAATCGTCGTACCGGCCGCCTCCGCTCACGCTACCTACACTCACATTATTCACCTTTACTTCGAATATGCAGCCGGTATAATACGATAATCCACGGGCGAGGAGGGGGTCGAAATCGACATGATCCATTCCGGATGACCTGATGAGATCAAAAACCTCACGAACGTCACTGATCCCTGAATTGCCGGAGCCAATGAATTGTTCCATTTTATCGAGGTTTGCTGAAGAATCATTGAGCAGCGGTTTCAGTCGGCTGGTAGATTCTGCGGTAAAGCCGCGTTCGGTGAGTTCCTGAATTACCTTTTCAGAACCTATCTTATCAAGCTTGTCAATGGCCACGCATAATTCAGATTCCTTACCCGGAGCCCCAATGGCCTCTGCGATGGCCTGGAGAATTTTACGATGATTTATTCGAATGCTGTAATCAATAATACCAAGGGCATTGAATACCTCACGTATCATCCAGATCACTTCTGCCTCACAGAGAAGGGAATCAGTTCCAACCACATCTGCATCACATTGCTGAAATTCCCTGTATCGGCCTCGCTGGGGCCGGTCGGCACGCCATACAGGCTGGATCTGATATCGCTTAAAAGGCATGCTGATCTTGTGCTGATTCATTACCACGTATCGAGCAAAAGGTACAGTCAGATCATATTTCAGCCCTTTTTCGCTGATAAGGGAGGCGAAATGCCTGGAGCCATCCCTGTAATCAGATTCAGTTGTACGGGAAAGAAAGTCTCCGCTATTCAGGATTTTATACAATAACTGATCTCCTTCATCACCGTATTTACCAGTAAGAACATCGAGATTCTCCATGGCAGGTGTTTCCAGCGGCATAAATCCGAATTTGCGAAATACCCCGCGGATGATATCCAGAATGTAATTGCGCCTGGCCATTTCTTCCGGGCCGAAATCACGGGTACCTTTCGGTAAGGATGGTTTTGAGCTCATGGAAGCAAAACTACAAAAAAAGTATGAAGCCACAGGCTCAACTTTTCGGCCTGTGATCTGAAAATAGTTGGAGAAGCTTTTAATTAAATTAATTATTCTATTATCTTTGCACCCTTATTTGATCAAAATTCACGGACATGGCGATTACCAGACTTAAGAGAAAAGCAAAGAGAAATAAAACAAGGGCTTCTGTACGTCAGGCCAACATCAAGCGTTTAAATACCAAGCCGGTGATCAAATCGGTAGATGTTGAGGCGATCAAAGAAGAATTCGAAAAGAAATCTTCCAAGCCAGCCAAGAAAGAAACGAAAAAAGAAGACAAGAGCGAGGACTGATCTTCCCCTGATCGGGAATTGCTCCTGTTTATCATATACCCGTCTGAAAAGGCGGGTTTTTTTATGCCCTTTTTCCTAATTCGATTACCTGCAGGTCCGATATGCGTCCGGCCTCCAGGCTGAAGCGCACAAGTGTTGAAATTTTATGAAATCCCTGCTTTCCGGCGGCACCCGGATTAATGTGCAGCAGATTGGGTAAGCCAGGGTCGCGCATGATCTTCAGGATATGGGAATGACCATCAATAAAAAGGTCCGGTTTTTCCTGCTGAATTATTTTACGGACCCGGGGATTGTAACGCGGGGGGTAACCCCCGATATGGGTCATGTACACGCGAACCCCGCCCAGCGTGAAGAAAAGATCTTCCGGGTACCGTACACGAAGGTCTTTGCCGTCAATATTCCCGTAAACAGCCCGTAAAGGCCTGAATTTTTCCAGGTCATCTGCTGCTTCAATCGTGCCAATATCACCGGCATGCCAGATCTCATCACATTCCTGAAAGTATTCCCAGATCTTTGGGTTGAGAAATCCGTGTGTGTCTGATAACAATCCTATCCGTTTCATGTTGAATGCTCAAACGATAGTTTTTAGCAAGGTTAAAGGGAATCCATCACAATCCCATGGTGTATTTCCATATCTTTGGACTTTAAATTTGTAGTGCTATGGCATTAACGCCTTCTAAAATGCTCCCTCTCGGGACCGAAGTACCCGATTTTACATTGCCTGACACGGTTTCAGGGCAAAACCTGTCCTATGCCGATGTGCGTGGGGAAAAAGGAACTCTTGTCATGTTCATTTGCAATCATTGTCCGTACGTTAAACATGTTCAATCTGAACTGGTAAAAATATCTGTGGACTATTCCGGTGAAGGAATCGGCTTTGTTGCCATCAGTTCAAATGACGTGGAGAAATATCCCGAAGATGGTCCGGATCGTATGAGAGAAGTCGCACGTAAATGGGGATATTCATTTCCATACCTTTTCGATGAGACTCAAGGTGTGGCGAAGGATTTTCAGGCGGCCTGTACTCCAGATTTTTATCTTTTCGATCACCAGGATAAACTGGTCTACCGGGGCCAGCTGGATTCATCCCGCCCGGGCAACGGTAAACCACTCGATGGTAAGGATATGCGACAGGCACTCAATGACCTGGTCAACGGGAATCCCGTTAGTGAAAATCAAATCCCAAGCCAGGGATGTAACATTAAGTGGAAATCCTGAATTACTTAATTTCCATCGCACTGACATAATAATCCGGATCAACCGAAAAATCAACATTCAGTTCTGAGACCTCGAAGGTCTGCCAGCTTTCGTTGGCGTTCAGCCGGATGTCCTTCCCGTTTATGGATACATCCACGGGCATGTTGAATCGGTCGATTGTATTATTCCAGCGATAAAAGAGGGTATTGCCCTTACGTGCATATTCGAGTACCGGCACACGAACGTCGCGTAAATATTGGTCAAATACCGGAGCAAGATTTATTCCTGTATGGTTGATCAGGTACGACTCGATCATCTGGGTGGTTACTGTCTGATGGTAGAACTCTTTATTCAGGCCACGCAAAACATCCCTCCAAAGGCTGTCATTATCCACAATCTGCCGGATCATATGCAACATGTTGGCACCCTTGTAATACATATCCCCGGATCCCGACTGGTTCACATTATAAACTCCAATAATGGGTTCTTTATTTTGGATATTCATACGTGTGCCGCGTGTATAGGCTCCCGCTGCCTCGTTTCCAAAATAGTAATCCAGGAATAAATTTTCTGAATACGCTGTGAAACTTTCATGGATCCACATATCTGCGATATCCTTGTAGGTGATATTATTGGCAAACCATTCGTGTCCGGATTCATGGACGATGATAAAATCAAATTTCAGTCCCCATCCACTCCCGCTCAGGTCACGGCCCCGATACCCGTTTTGAAAACCATTTCCATAGGTTACCGAACTTTGATGTTCCATACCCAGGTAGGGGACCTGAACAAGCTTAAACCCATCCTCATAGAACGGATAGGGCCCGAACCAGTGTTCAAAGGCTGCCATCATCCTGGGTGCCTCCCTGAACTGCTCCCGGGCCGCTTTTTCGTCTTTAGGCAATACGTAATAGTCCATGGTAAGCGGACCGTTCTCTCCTTCGTATGTCTCTGAAAAATGTACATAATCGCCGATATTGATGTTCACCCCGTAATTATTGATCGGGTTCTCAACAAACCAGTGATATTTAGTGAATTTCTTTCCCTTTTCAACTTTTCTCAGTCTTCCGTTGGATACATCCATTAATCCCTTCGGAACCGCAACACTGATCAGCATGCTGTCGGGTTCATCATACATATGATCTTTGCATGGCCACCAGAGGCTGGCACCGTCCCCCTGGCAGCTGCTGGCAACAAAAGGATTGCCTTTTTCATCCCGCTGCCACGTAATGCCGCCGCTCCAGGGTGGGTTGGGACTCGTACGGGGCTTGCCTTCATAAAGTACTTTAACCGTTCCGATTGTCCCAATCCCTTGATTTTTCAATCCGTCAATAAAATAGGCATTACCATCCTGACGAAAGGAAAGGACATTTCCATTCTGCTCAACGCCGGTAATTCTTAAGGGTGGCTGAAGATCAATCTGCATTGCAGTTACATCTCCCAGCACTTTGTAGGTAACGGTATTGCTCCCCTTGATGGTTGAATCTGAAGGGTCAACCGTAATATCAAGATGATAGTAAACAAGGTCCCACCAGGCTCTTTCAGGGGTGATGGAGCCGCGAAGTGTATCCTGTCTCGTGAAATTTTGTCCCATCCCGTTAAATGACAACAGGAGGAGAATCAGTACGACCGGATATAGGCTTTTTTTAATCATCAGGAAAGGGCTTGTTCAAGATCTGCGATAAGGTCATCCGCATCCTCAACACCAACGCTTAAACGAATCAGCGAATCTACCAGTCCGACCTTCAGCCGTTCTTCTTTTGGAATACTGGCATGTGTCATGGTTGCCGGATGATTTGCCAGTGATTCTACGCCCCCAAGGGATTCAGCCAGTGAGAAATAATGGAACTTTTCCATAACGCGGAAAGCGTCATCCTGATTTCCATTCACCAGGGTGAAGGAAATCATACCTCCAAATCCGCGCATTTGTTCTTTTGCAACGAGGTGATTGGGATGATCCTCAAATCCAGGCCAGTATACTTTTTCAACACGGGGATGATTCTTCAGGTAATGAGCTATCTTTTCGCCATTCTCACAATGCCGGTCCATCCGTAAATGCAATGTCTTGATTCCTCGCAAAACCAGAAAACAGTCCTGCGGTCCGGGGGTTGCCCCGCAAGAGTTCTGAATGAAAGCTAAATCTTCCTGAAGTTTCGGATCATTCACCACAAGGGCACCCATTACGACATCTGAATGCCCGGCAAGATATTTTGTTACAGAATGCATCACGATATCGGCACCCAGGTCAAGCGGACTCTGAAGATAAGGGGTTGCAAAAGTGTTATCCACCGCTACCAGGATATTATTTTTCTTTGCCAGTTCTACGACTTTTGCAATATCAATCACGTTCATCATTGGATTGGTGGGGGTCTCCAGCCAGATGAGCCGGGTATTTTCATTGATATGGTGAGTGATTTCGTTTACATCATTCATTCCGGTAAAGTGAAACCGAATTCCATATTTTTCGAAGACTTTTTTGAAAATCCGGTAAGTACCGCCATACAGGTCGTTGGCAGCGATCACTTCATCACCGGGCTTCAGTAATTTTATCACTGCGTCGATAGCGGCCAGCCCGGAAGCAAAACATAATCCGAATTTCCCGTTCTCCAGGGCGGCGATGCTGTTTTGAAGCGCCGTGCGTGTGGGATTATGGGTTCTTGAATATTCATAGCCCTTGTGTTTACCAGGGGATGCCTGAACATAAGTGCTGGTTTGGAAAATAGGGGTCATGATGGCCCCGGTTGAGGGATCAGGTTCCACCCCTGCATGAATTGCTTTGGTTCCGAATTTCATATAAAAAAGATAAAAGGAGGGGAGAAATGCCCCTCCGTACAATAATTAAACAGATGTGTTGGGATCAAACCGCTCCAGGTAGTCGGCCACGCGTCTTACGACCATTCCTCCCAGCGAGCCATCAACCACGCGGTGGTCATAGCTGTGTGAAAGAAACATTTTATGTCGGATTGCAATGGCATCTCCATGGGGAGTTTCCACAACAGCCGGCTTTTTGGTAATAGCCCCCAGTGCCAGGATCGCAACCTGCGGCTGCATGATAATGGGCGTACCCATTACGTTTCCGAATGATCCGACATTTGAAATGGAGAATGTTCCGCCGGAAAGTTCATCCGGCTTAAGCTGGTTATTTCGTGCCCTCTTTGCCAGATCGTTCACCTTTTTTGCCAGCCCGGTAATGTTGTATTGATCTGCATTGTGGATAACGGGAACGATCAGGTTTCCACTGGGAAGCGCCACAGCCAATCCGATGTTGATATCACGCTTCTTGATGATTCGGTCTCCATCTACCTGGATGTTGATCATCGGATAATCCTTGATCGCCTTTACGACTGCGTCGATGAAAATGGGTGTGAAGGTAAGGTTGTCGCCTTCACGTTTTTTGAATTCATTCTTATTCCGGTTTCTCCAGAAAACGATCTCGGTTACGTCGGCCTCCACAAAGGATGTCACATGCGGGGAAATTCGCTTTGAATCAACCATTCGCTGGGCGATCATTTTACGCATGCGATCCATTTCAATGATCTCATCCTCCCCGCTTACAGAAATATTTACTTTCGGAGCAGGTGATGACGATTGTACAGACGTCTGTGCGGGAGCTGGGGCAGTGAGCGTACTCACTTCGCTGCCTCTTGTTTCCAGGTATGACAGGATGTCCTGTTTCGTTACACGGCCTTCTTTGCCGCTTCCGGGGATTCGTTCCAGCTCATCTTTCCCTATACCCTCTTCCCGTGCGATATTTTTTACCAGTGGAGAGTAGAAACGACCATTTGAATTTGATGGAACGTCCTGTCCGTTGCTCGCACTGCCGTTGGATACGACAGCTGCAGCAGGTTTGCTCTCGACAACCGGTTGTTTTTCCACAGCAGGTGCTTCTGCCGGTGGTGCAGGTTTGGACTCTGATTTTTCTTCTTTTTCTGTGGTGATGATTGCAATGGGGTTTCCCACCGGTACCACGTCTCCCTCATTTGCAAGAATTTTTGTGAGCACCCCGCCGTGGGTGGAAGGTACTTCGGTATCTACCTTGTCGGTCGCAACTTCCAGTACACTTTCATCTTCCTCAATAGTATCACCTTCTTTTTTTAACCAGGTGAGTACGGTTGCTTCCATTATGCTTTCACCCATTTTGGGCATAATTAACTCTACTTGTGCCATTCTAACGTGTTTTGATTTACAAAACTCAAGTCATTTCCGGATAATCCGACTGTAAATTTACTATTTTACTCTGTTACTTCAATCGTTTTCGATAATCTTATACGAATCATGTTTAATACCGCAACAGCGGTTGCCCTGATATTCACATCACGGTCTTTCCAAAGCTGTAATTTGCGTGCATAGGCCTCTTTTCCATCGTCATAAGCAATCCAAACAGTGCCCACGGGTTTCTCGGGAGTGCCTCCTCCGGGTCCTGCAATGCCGGTTGTTGATACACCGATTTTGGCTCCTGTTCTTTTCCGGATTCCGGCAGCCATTTCAAGGGCCGTTTCTTCGCTAACAGCTCCATGATCAAGCAACGTTTGATGCTGAACTCCCAGCAGGGCTTCCTTTATTGTATTCTCATAGGCAATGACAGACCCTACATAATATTCAGAGCTTCCTGGAACCGAAGTGATGAGATGGGAGAGATATCCACCTGTACAGCTTTCGGCAGTGGCGATTGTACAGCATTGATCACACAACATCCGACCGATCACTTCCTGAATCTCATCTCCGTTAAACCCATAAATGAAGTTTCCGGCCAAAGGCTTTAATTTTTCAATCTGTTCAGCAACCTGTTCCTCCAACACACTTCTGTCGGTCCCAAATGCTGTGAGGCGAAGTTTTACCTGGCCAAGGCTGGGCAGATAGGCGAGCCTGATATTTTCAGGTAATGCATCTTCCCAGTCCTGAATTTTACTGGCAAGCCATGATTCACCAATCCCGATGGTCTTGATCAGCTTATGATAGATCACTGCGGTTTCGAACACTTCGTGCAAGCGTGGAATGACCGTATCGGTCATCATTTTTTTCATTTCATGGGGAACTCCCGGCATCGACACAAAAACCTTTCCGTCACGATGGAACCACATTCCCGGCGCTGTACCAAGTTTGTTTTCCACAACCTCACAGCATACGGGTAAGGTGGCCTGAAGCTCATTTACAGGGGTAAGTTCCAGGCCCTTGGACTGAAAAAACTCCGATACCTGACGCAGTGCATCGGGATTCGGCTCCATCGGACAATCAAAATACCTGGCGAGAAGAGGCTTTGTAAGGTCATCTTTGGTAGGCCCCAAACCCCCTGTGATCAGGACGATATCAGCCCGGTCTTCTGCTTCCCGGAAAGCCCGGAGGATATCTGACTCGTTGTCACCAACCGTCGTTTTTTGTGTAATGCGTATACCTGCGCGATCCAGCACATCACTGATCCACTGGCTGTTAGTGTCCAGTATTTGTCCGTACAGAATTTCATCACCAATGGTGAGAATTTCGGCCTTTATTATTTCATCCATTACATTCCTGGTTACTTCAATACTTTAACAAATATCCATGATTGCCCATTAATTTTGGTCTGGAATTTGATATTTACACAACAATCAACAATACAAACATGAAGAATTACCTGCTGTTATTCATATTTTTTACGGTCTCCTGTACTTCCGCACAGATTAATCAAACCCTTGGTGATATCAACAATACCATTAGCGGGGGCGGTATTACCGAAAGTGATGTGGCTATGGGCCTCAAGGAAGCACTTATCAAAGGAGTTCAGGAAAGCGGTGAAATGGCAGGTGTTCCGGACGGCTTTCTAAAGCGTCCTGAAATCAAAATACCGTTTCCTGAAGACGTACAGAAAGTTGAAATACGACTTAGACAAATCGGTCTGGGCGGTGAGGTCGACAGATTTGTGGAATCGATGAATCATGGTGCTGAGGATGCAGCCGCACTGGCTGTGCCGATTTTCGAAAGGGCTGTAAGGGAAATGACCGTTCAGGATGCCTGGGGAATCCTCAAAGGGAATGATGACGCCGCAACAATCTATCTTCGTGAAAAGACGTCTGATCAGCTTTATGTTGCCTTCAAGCCGGTAGTAGAGAGCTCTCTTGAAAAGGTAAATGCTACAAGGTATTACGGGGACATCATTAATACCTACAATAAAATTCCGCTCGTTCAAAAAGTAGATCCCGACCTGAATTCATACGTTACCCGGAAGGCAATGGACGGACTGTTCTACCTGATTGCCCAGGAGGAGAAGAAGATCCGTGAAGACCCGCTGGAGCGTACTTCTGATTTACTGAAGAAGGTATTCAGAATGCAGGATTAACGGGTGATCATTACCTTTTTATAGAAATTCCCAAGATCGGTTTGTATCAT
The DNA here is from genome assembly GCF_020328055.1 of Fulvivirga sedimenti. Taxonomy (NCBI): domain Bacteria; kingdom Pseudomonadati; phylum Bacteroidota; class Cytophagia; order Cytophagales; family Fulvivirgaceae; genus Fulvivirga; species Fulvivirga sedimenti. The sequence continues at coordinate 1,024,436 of NZ_JAIXNE010000003.1, read as the reverse complement.
GAAAATGTAAACCCCTGCCGGGATTGCTTCAACTGATAAACGGGAATCAGGATTTAACCACGTTCTGATTACTTTGCCGTGGAGATCAAGCATATTGATTTGCCGTAAAGCCGGCAGACTGATATTGAGATACCGGCTTGCAGGATTTGGGAAAACAGCGCCTTCAATCTCCTGAAAATCATCCAGGCCGGTGATGTTAACTACTTCCAGCGCCTGACTGTAAATGTCTGTACAACCAAGATCATTTGAAACCACAAGTTCGATCAGATAGCTGCCGGGATTAGTGAAGGTGTAGCGAAGCTCATTTTCCATGCTTTCCTCGACTCCGTTGATAAACCAGGTAGCCGTATTTGCTGTGTTCTCCGGTACCAGTACCAGTGGCGTGCCAAACGCCATATTGAAAGGCGCGGGTGGCAGTTCAAAGAATGCATTCGCCTGTGAAATTTCTATGGTTGCTGTCGCAGCGTCGCTTTCCAGAAGTCCTGAGGCATCCCTGACGAGGAATACGGTATCAGATAAAATGTTGCTGATATTGAACGAGTTGCCTTTATGCAGAAGGATATTATCGGTGGTGTAGAAATGATAGAACGAATTCCCCGGAGTCAGCAAATAATCACTTCCGGCACAAATGACATCCGACGAGGGAATGGGACCTGGAGATGAAGTCGGGTTAAAGAATTGCTCAGCACGACCCGTACAGCCGTCAATATTTGATACTTCGTGGATGATTGTGAAATTAGAGTTACCCTGATAATTATAGCTCACCTGCGGTCCAAAGCCTATCCATTCTTCAGGGGCACCGTCGGGGCGGACGTACCAATTGATATTTGGACTTTGGGAGCTGCTGGTAAAATGCAGCAGCGAAATGGTGGCCAGGTTCGTACTGTCCTGTGACCACTGAAATTGAGTGGTCAAATCAGATTTGTCAAATTCAATACGTGCCGGCAGACTCTCCAGTCCGCCCGGAGCAGTTTGCGTAAGGAAAAGAACAGAGTCATTATCGATATTGACAAATGAGAAACTATCCGATTCCCCTAACAATCCGGTCATACCTTCATCTTTGTAGAGACGGTATATAAAATTATTCAGCGCTGGGATCTCCAAAGAAAGATCGCTGCAACCATTCACATAGGCTTCCTGTGGCCTCGGCGTACGGACGATTACCGGCAGGGTTCGCGTAATTTGCTCTTTGCAACCGATAGCATTGGTTGTTTCCAGGGTGATATTCATGATCCCCTCCGTTGTAAAATGAATTGCAGGGGAAGATTTTACCGAAGAAAACCCGTTGGAAAAGGTCCAATTCCATGATGTTGCGCGGTTGCTGATATCTGTAAACTGAACCAGTGTTCTGTTATTCTCGTCGAGAATGACAGTGTCAGGATCCATGGTAAAATTCGTATTCATCAAACTCTTACGAATCGGAATGCGGAAGATGTCACTCTCAATGTTGTTCACGACCGATGTGGCAAATATGGCGTTCAGTGTATCGAGTCCGGGTGAGGAAATTTCGGTGCCGGTACTTATCAGTTGGGTGGCTTCCGGGTCTTTGTAGAAATTAAAAACATCACCCGGCGGATTGACCAAAGGTACATCTCCCGGACAGTATTCGGCCGTGTAGAGAATAGGCGGACTGTTTCGGAACGACTCATATTGATCTCTCGCCTGACGAATATTACTGATCAGTTGATCCAGGGTGGTGGCTGCTGATATTGCAATGGCAATGTTTTCACCAGATTTAGCATTAAGAACTGATAAACGGGAGATAAGCATTGATGCTACGTCGTTGCCACCGCCCTGAACTCCGGATTCCTGTTTGGGATCAGGATCATACAGCAGATTTATCTTTACTTCATCGGTGATTGTTCCGGGTAAATCTGAAATATTGCCATTGGCATTCCGCTTATCAATGGCATGGTGATATCCGCCCGGACCCCGGATCAGGGCAATTCCACTGAATAGATTTCCTTCGTTGTTCTCAGTAACGCTGATATTCAGACTGTCGATCCAGCTGGTTTTATTCAGTGAAGCATCAGTCAGTTCAAAGTCCGCGAAAAGTCCGACAGCCACATCTTCAAGATTAGTGGTCCCGGTATTCGTAACCCTGTATTCCAGGACAACGGCATCACCATCCGACCAGCTCATCATTTCCTGTTCCACTTCGATATTCAATTGACTCGCTGCGTTATCTGACCTGAATGTACTCACGGCATAAGTGTCGGCGATGGAATTTTGCCGAAGTTTGATTGGAATATTATTGCTGAAATCATAATCACGAAATGGAAGAATCAGATTGCCAGGCAGGTTGTCAGCAACAATTCCGTCGGAGGAGATCAGCAGGGCGATATTCTGCAGAATCGTTTCATTTTTAAAAGTAATTCCTTCGCCATTAAAGAAAAGATCAGCCGCATAGCCCAGATTTCCATTTCCGGCAATTGAAACTGCCAGGTCACCGCTTTGAACGTTGACCCAGTCGGGAGATGTATGGATAGTAAAGTGCTCAAAATCTGAATATGTCCCATCCTTATATTCCAGGGTCAAATGAATCGATTCATCTGCCGGTGTGTTTTCGGCCAGAACAACAATAAACTCCTTTTGAGGAGACTTTGCTTCAAGTGTATTGATCACCCCGAAATTCATAGTATTTTCTACGATTGTCACATATTGAGACGTGGATTTTAAAGTGACTCCAAGATTATTGGTTCGATAAAGGTAATTGGTCAATTCAGGTTTGATCCGAACACTATCCCCGTAGAACACGGTTGGTCCGGCACCATTATTCACATTCAGATTTGAAATTCTAACGGCGGGGGAGGTGATATTTGCCAGTGCCGCAAACATATTAAGTCTGCCTTTTCCAAGAAATTGCGAGTATGGCTGATTCCCGGGAAGGTCATCAATGGGATCCGTATTGACGCGAACCCTTTCCATTGCCTGCAGTGCGTTTAGCTGCGGAAATCGGGCTCTTACCAGTGCCACCGCACCGGCCACCTGGGGTGCTGAAAGAGAGGTTCCCTGTTTCCGGATGTATGAGTTTCCGCCGTCGGTGGTGAGGATAGACAAGCCAGGAGCCGTGAGATCAATATTTCGACTGTAAGTACTCCAGGATGTTTTTTTATCTGTAAAATCTGTGGAGGCCACCGATAATACGTGCCTGAAAGAGGCGGGATAAAAATCGCGCAGTCCGTCTGTATTTCCTGACGCTGCCACGATGGCGACATCCTTCACCAGCACGGCATAGTCTATTACATCCTGCCCGAATTGCGAGAAGGACCCTTCAGAACCCCAGGAGAGGTTGATCACGTCACATCCCAGGTCTGCAGCAAGCGCAATAGCCTCATATCCCTTGCTGAAATTGTTGCTGTTGCTTTTGAATATTTTCAAAGGCATAATTTTAGTGTAGTAACCTGTGCCGGATATGCCGGTATTATTGTTGGTACTTGCGCTGCTCACTCCGCTTACCCATGTTCCATGCGGATCCGTATCATCCGAAGGATTGTTGTCATCATCCGAAATATCCCAACCCCTCCGGTTATCTACCAGGCCGTCTCCGTCGTCGTCGATACCGTTTACAGGATCATCATGATTGATGGCGATATTATCCACCAGGTCTGGATGGTCAAGACTTATTCCGCTGTCCAGAATTCCGATCACCAGGGTGCTGTCCCCTTTTTCGAGCGCCCACGCGTCGCGGGCCCGGATCACATCGATATGTTCCTGGTCGGCCGTAAGCGGATCGTTGGGTGTATGCAGTGGCTCGAACAGATAGTATGGCTCGGCATACAGGATATCCTTGCGGCCATTCAACTCCTCCATGACCTCTTTGAGATCATTGGGATCATTCAGTTCGATAAAATAAATATCCGAAAGCGGATGCTGTGCACTTTTCGCTGCTGCAGATGATTTGATCCAGGGCAATGCAGGGTTTATCTCCCTTACTTTTTCAGCGCTGATTACCCTTCCCCCGGATGATTTTGATTTAGATGTGAGTATGCCGGGATCTACTCCCGGGGTAGTACGAATTACGATTCGACCTGGAAGTGTTTCTGCTTTCTCCTGCGCCATCGACTGCATACCCAAACCAAAGGTAAGGGTGATGATCAGGAGTAGTCTCCAGGGAATACGATTCACTATGTTGAGCATAGGATAAGTCAAAGCAGAGAGACAAATTTAATTATTTATAACAGAACCTGTATCTTCGCTAACAGCGATTTAAAACGTTTTCGAAACATGAATTTATACGATAAACATCAGGAATTACTCGAAAAAGCCATCAAGGCCTTACATGAACGAGTTTTTTATGCAGCTTTTCCCGAATACCCAGGATCATCGGTCTATGGTGAAGAGGCAGATAAAAAAGGCCGTGGAGATTTCAAGGCGCATCTGAACACCAATTTTGAAGAGATGCACACAGATGAACCTGAAAGCTGGGTCTCCGATGAGGTTTCCCCCTACCTTCAGGAGCCGTTGAATATTAAATATCCGGCATTGAGTGTTGATACGCTGATTTCGAATGCCAAAAAGGCGAGGGAGTCTTGGAGAAAAGTAATTCCCGAAGATCGTGCCGGTGTTCTCATCGAATCATTGTTCGGGATGCAAAATCGTTTTTTCGAGATTGCCTATGCAACCATGCATACTACCGGGCAGGGGTACATGATGGCTTTTCAGGCCTCAGGTCCGCATGCCGCCGACCGTGCACTGGAGGCGGTTGCAGCAGGTTTCGAAGAACTTAAGCGTTTTCCGGCGCAAACACGCTGGGACAAGCCGATGGGAAAATACAATCTGGTCATTGATAAAACATGGCATGCTGTTCCCAAGGGAATTGGTCTGGTGGTTGGATGTTCAACCTTCCCAACCTGGAATTCCGTTCCGGGCTTGTATGCTTCCCTGATCACAGGGAATCCGGTGATTGTAAAGCCACATCCTGGCGCAGTCCTTCCCATTGCAATCGTTGTTTCGGAAATTCGTGACGCACTGAGGGAAAATGGAATGGATCCTGATATCTGTCAGCTCGCACCGGACACCTTTGATCACCTGATCACAAAGGACCTGGCAGAAAACCCGGCGGTAAAACTGATTGATTATACAGGAGGCTCTGTTTTTGGAAATTACCTGGAGGAACTTCGAAGTAAAACTGTATTTACTGAAAAGACAGGTGTAAATTCTGTGATCCTTCATTCCGCTCAAAATATTGATAAAGTGGCGGCTAACCTTGCCTTCAGTATTTGCCTTTACTCAGGCCAGATGTGTACAGCCCCCCAGAATTTCTATATTCCTGATTCAGGGATCTCAACCCCGGAAGGACAGGTTTCGTTTGATGACTTTGCTGCCAAATTAATCGAGCAGATCAACGGCCTGGTGGATAATCCGAAAGCCGGACCTTTTGTACTGGGCGCGATTCAGAACGCGCGGACCTGTGATCGGGTAAATGGCATTTCAAAGCTTGGCGGTAAGGTGTTGCTTGAATCACGTGAAATTGAAAATCCGATGTTTCCCAAGGCACGTACGGCAACCCCTGCAGTTGTAGTTGTTGAGGCTTCAGATAAGGACAAATATTCTGAAGAACTCTTTGGTCCGATCGCGCTGCTCATCCGTACAGGAAGTATCGAGGAGTCTGTGGCGCTGGCTCGTGAAATGGCCGAAAACCACGGCGCGATCAGCTGCGGTGCATATACCACAGACCCGGATGTGCGGGAAATGATTGCCGAGGAAATGTCCCTGGCCGCAACGCCGGTTTCATTTAACCTGGTAGGGGGCATCTACATGAATCAGAATGCGAGCTTCAGCGACTTCCATGTAACAGGAGGGAACCCTTCGGGAAATGCCTCATTTACCAATCCTGAATATGTGATCAAGCGGTTTACCTGGGTAGGTCATCGTGAACCCGCAACGGTCTAGGTGTCGTAAAACCAAAGTTTGATTGCCAGCACAATTACCATCACGACAAGGAGGCGTTTGATCCAGACGTCTCCCTTGTCGACAGACCATCGGCTGGCAATCCAGCCACCAATAGATGATCCGGCTGCCAGGACAATGGCGTAACCCCAATGAATGATTCCGGCAATGATGAATACAACGAGGGAGGAAAGGGTATAGATTAGAACAATAAGAACCTTGGCGCTATTCGTTTTTACGAGACTGAAATGGTTGATTCCTACCAGGGCTGCCATGATCAGAAATCCAGCTCCTGCCTGGAGAAACCCCCCGTAAATACCGATAAAAAAGAAGGTGACGTATCCGGCGACTTTATGTTTCAAACCCATTCTTTCAGCTAAACCGTCCTGTCCGCTTTTCTTCTGAAAGATGATCGTTAAAACCACCATCACCATGATGAGCGCAATGATTTTATTGAAAATATCCTCCGGTATATCCATGGATATCCGTGCACCGAGATATGCACCTATTGCCCCGGATATTCCCAGATACAGGGAGTAAGGCCAGGCTGATACGCCCTTTGAACGAAATCCAAGTACTCCGAAAATACTATTTGTAATTACCCCAAGCCGGTTGGTGGCATTGGCTGTGGCGGGGGGTAAGCCCATGAAAATCAGCAGCGGTAACGTGAGCAGAGAGCCACCGCCTGCAACGACATTGATGAATCCTGCAATAATACCGGCGATGAAAAGATAGAATAGATGTAGAATTTCCATGCCCCGCTAGTTTAACAGGTTTTTTTAATTTATCAATGAGAATTTATGATTGGAACTGTTCGTCCCTTTGAAAAATGTTGTGAACCCCCACCATGAAATTCTGACCGGCCGGTTACACTGCCGAAGCATTAACGGAGGTGCGAGGGCTGGTCATCGGGATAACTTTTATGCCTCAGCGAACTTTGGCCCCTGGTAAAATCCTCGCAAAAATGCCAGGAAAGAATCGCTTGAGATATAACGCATAAACTTCCTTTCCCCCGATATAGACCTCATTTTTTCGTTTTTTGATGGCTTGCCTGATTTTGTGTGCGCATCGTTCGGGCGACATGCCTTTGGCCTGCGCATCATCCATTTGATTAAGAGGCTGCCCGTCGGCCGTAAGTGCATTAACGGATACATTGGTACGAATGAACCCGGGGCAAACAATGGTGAAGTGAATGTTGGAATCATGCAGTTCGGCACGGGCAGAATCATAAAAACCATGAAGTGCATGCTTGGAAGCGGCATAACCCGAACGGTACGGGCTCCCAAATTTGCCAACCAGGCTGCTTATGACAGCTACATGTCCTTTGCCGCGACCCATGAAATGGGGAAGCAGTGCTTTTGTGAGCGCAATATTTCCCAGGTAATTCACCTTCATCAACCGGTCATAAACGGAAATGTCGGTTTCCAGAGTGAGGGACCTCTGGCTGATTCCGGCATTGTTGATGAGTAAGTCGATGTGTCCAAATTGCTGAATAGCCATTTCACAGGCAGCAGGTAAAGAATCAGTATCCTCCAGGTCGGCAACAACAACAGCGGTCTTTCCCGGATAGGTTAGGGAAGCCTGATCAGAAATGGCTTCCAGTTTATCCTTGCTGCGTGCGGAAAGGATTACACTGTAGCCATCTTTCAGGTATTCATCCACGAGTGCCTCTCCGATACCGGAAGAGGCGCCTGTTATCCATACTACTTTCTGATCAGCCATTAATCCGTTGATAGATCACAAAATCAAAAGCATGTTTATGCCGGTCGTCTGCAGGATGATGAATGCGTGAAACTTCCCCCCAGTTGGAGAAGTCAACTTCAGGGAAGAAAGCGTCCCCATCAAACGACTCGTCAATTTCTGTAATGTACAATAAATCGGCATGCGGAAGCCCGAGAGAATAAATTTCCCCGCCGCCAATGATAAATACCTCTTCCTGTTGTGCTTCTTTTGCCAAATCCAGGGCTTCATTCATGGAATGGACAATTACGGCCCCGGGTGCTTCATATTCGCTCTGACGGGTAATGATGACATTCGTGCGATTGGGCAATGGGCGGTACTTTTCAGGGATGGATTCATAGTTCTTTCGTCCCATGATCACATAGTGGCCGGTAGTGGTTTTCATAAAGTAGGACATGTCATCTGGAAGATGCCATATCAGGTCATTATCCTTTCCGATGACCCTGTTTTTTCCCACTGCGACGATCATTGATATTTTCATTGGTTTACTGGTTTTTCCGGAATCCTGTTTCCCAGCAGAAACTCTCCGATTTGCATGCGTTTTTTTCCCTGCCATTGTAATTCATCGATGGCGATCGAACCGTCGGCTGTATGAATATGCCAGAATGATTTCTGATCTGTTGAAATTGTTCCGGGCATTCCTTTTCTTTCTCCGGAAATGTGCGCCTTTAGAATTTTCACAATTTGGTCATCGATAGATAACCAGGCTGAAGGAAACGGAGACAATCCACGAATGAAGTTATAGACCTTTTCCGATGGCTGATTAAAATTTATCTGACAGTCTTCACGAAAGATCTTCGGTGCGGCATGAAGGGGTTGATTTTCTGCCTGCGGCATGCTTGGATAACTGCCTGATTCTATTGCCTGTGTAGTTTTCAGGACCAGGTTGGCTCCTTTCGTCATCAGCCGTTCATATAAGCTGCCCACGTTATCCTCGCGTCTGATCTCCTCCTTTTCCTGAAAAATAATTTCTCCTGTATCGATCTCGTGTTTCAGAAAAAATGTGGTAACACCCGTTTCCTTTTCACCATTGATGATGGCCCAGTGTATTGGTGCTGCACCGCGGTAATCGGGCAGGAGTGAGGCATGTAAATTGAATGTTCCGAGCGCAGGCATATTCCAGACGACTTCCGGAAGCATCCTGAATGCCACGACAATCTGAAGATTCACATTCAAAGATTTCAGCTCATTTAAAAAGGCCGGATCTTTCAGATTTACAGGTTGAAGTACACGGAGTCCAACAGATTCGGCATACATTTTTACAGGTGAGGGGGCCAGCTTTCTTCCACGACCCTGGGGTTTATCCGGCGCAGTGATTACGCCGGCAATGGTGAAGCCGTTTTCTACCAGGATCTGAAGGGAGGGTACAGCAAAATCCGGTGTTCCCATGAAAACAATGCGCAGATCATTCATGCAGCAAAGCTACGTTTTTCGAAATTATTACGGGTACAGCAGATAACCTTTCCTGAGACTTTTAAAGGCATCCAGATCAGGCTGCCACGATTCACGGATTTCCGCTTCCGGCATCCCGTTTATTATTTGCTTCCGTAAGGCCGCGGTACCGGCAAGCTTTTCAAAGTAGTTATTGAAGAATTTATCCTTTTCGGGAAAGCGGTTATAATAATCAATGAGATATGATAGGTCAAAGCCTTCGATCGCATTCCGGCTCGTAAATAGTGTGCCGTAGCACTTTTCATTTTCAAAGGGGGGATACTTTGCCATGCCTTCAATTGAGACCGGGGTGAACGAATGCTCCAACGAAGTAAGAAGCGGATGCCCGATCTGCTGAAAGGCAAGTGTCGTACCGCGGCCCACCGAAATCACTGTGCCCTCAAAAAGACATAGTGAAGGATAGAGCTGAATGGAAAGATCATTCGGAAGGTTGGGGGAAGGTTTCACGGGAAGCGAATAGGACAAGTCATGTTGATAATTTTTCATAGGAACTACCGTAAGCTCACATTCGATGCCGCCAGACAACCAGCCCTCTTTGTTGATCATACCTGCGAGCTCGCCCACCGTCATGCCGTGCAACACAGGGATCGGCGTAAGGCCCACGAAAGACATGAATTCCTTTTCCATGACCGGTCCGTCCACAAACCGGCCATTGGGATTTGGCCTGTCCAATACCATCATTTCCTTGTCCATTTCCCCGCATGCTTCCATCACATACTGCATACTGGAGACATAGGTATAGAAACGAACGCCTACATCCTGGATATCAAAAAGAACCAGGTCAACATCCTTCATCTGTTCAGCTGAAGGCTTTTTATTAGATCCATACAGGGAAATAATCGGCAGGCCCGTACTCTTGTCCTTACCGTCTGAAATTGATTCACCCGCGTCTGCCGTACCTCGAAAGCCATGTTCGGGTGCGAAAACCTTTACAATATTAATATTCCTGGACAGGAGTGTGTCGACCAGGTGTACATCATTCAGAAGTGATGTGTGATTTACCAGAAGCGCAACCCGTTTTCCTTCCAGTAAAGGAAGATAAACATCCATGCGCGCAGCTCCCAGGGTCAATTCTGCAGGTACTTCCGCAGTTGCATTGGCGGGTGTTTCAGCAGATTGCGTCCGGGCACATGAAAAATTCAAAAGGAAAATAGCGAGAAAGATCGTAAGCCGGTTCACCAGATTTATGTTTATTTGTGACTTACGATCAAAAGTACGCATATTCTTGAACCTTCCTTATTTCATATCTAAAAGAATTACCGGCAACGAGATGGGTGGTTTTTCGGCCACAATCTACCGTATTGCCATTGCCAGTATCGGTGTCGGACTGGCTGTGATGATCATTTCTTTTCTGATTATGATTGGATTCCAGGAAACGGTCACCAACAAGATCTATAACTTCAGTGCGCACATGATCGTCACCAAGTATACCAGTAATGATACATTTGAAGAGGCACCGCTATCATTGAATAATGATTTGTATCAGAATTATGCGTCATATGATTTTATTGATCATGTACAGGAATATAGCCACAAGGCTGGCCTGATCAAGACTGAAAATGAAGTGCTGGGCATTATTTTCAAGGGCGTAAGTACCCGATTTGATACCGTGCGGTTTGAACCATCATTGGTGGAAGGTCGATTCATTAATTTTGATGACCCTTCGTATAGCAAGGAAGTACTGCTTAGTAAGGAAATTGCAAATAAGCTCAACCTGAAGCTCAATGAGGATGTAATTGTTCATTTTTTTCAGAATCCGCCACGGGTGAGACGTCTTAAGATCGTAGGTATTTATGAGACGAACCTCTCTGAGTATTATGATAACAAGTTTATTATCGGGGATATCCGGCTGATTCAGCGTCTTAATAACTGGGCTGACAGCGTCGCCGGCGGAATGGAAATCTTTGTTAAGGATACCCGTAATATGGATGAGGCTGAAGCCCGCGTCCTTCGCCTGATGAATTACGACATGGCTGTTCAGAAGGTGAGCGACAAATATATTCAGGTATTCGACTGGCTGCACCTCATCAGCAGGCAGGTAAATATTTTTCTTACCATCATTTTACTGGTGGTGTGCGTTAATATGATTTCGATAATTCTTATCCTGATCATGGAGCGGACCCAGATGATTGGTTTGCTGAAAGCATTTGGATCAACCAACAGGATGGTTCGACGCATTTTCTCCTATCACGGCATTGGTATCATTGCCCGGGGACTTCTCCTTGGTAACGTGCTTGGACTGGGCCTCTGTCTTATTCAGTATTTCTTCAAGATAATACCATTAAATCCAAAGGACTACTACATGAGCTTTGTGCCGATCGGTTGGAACTGGGAGATAGTCGTTTTCCTGAATGTTTTAACGCTGGTTGTTGTAGCCCTGATCATACTTATTCCCACACTCGCCATCAGCCGGGTGGAACCCATCAAGAGTATACGGTTCGATTAATCTTCTAGTGCAGCCACACCCGGCAACACTTTGCCTTCCATGTATTCCAGAAGTGCGCCGCCGCCCGTAGAAACGTACGAAACATCATCTCCGTAGCCCAGGTTGTTCACTGCGGCTGCGGAATCGCCACCGCCAATTAAACTGAAACCACCATTTTTCGTTGCTTTCACAACGGCTTCAGCAATGGCCTCCGTACCTGCGGCGAATTTGCTCATTTCAAAAACACCCATCGGACCGTTCCATAGAATTGTTTTGCTTGAAGTGATAATCCTGGAAAATACCTCGCGTGCCTGAGGTCCGATATCCAGTCCCATCCAGCCATCGGGAATGGCGGTATTAACGGATACCTGAGTGTTGGCGTCATTGCTGAAGGCATCAGCTATTACTGAATCCATTGGCAATTCAAGGTTCACACCTTTTTCCTTAGCCTTTTTGATGAGTTCACGCGCCAGGTCAACCTTGTCTTCTTCAACCAGGGAATTGCCTATCTGGCCACCCAGTGCCTTGAAAAAGGTATAGGACATTCCACCTCCGATAATGAGGTTATCTACCTTATCGAGCAACCGTTCAATGATCAGAATCTTATCGGAGATTTTTGCTCCCCCCATGATCGCGGTGTAGGGTCTTTCCACATTGTCAAGAACCTTCTTAGCATTTTCGATTTCAGCCAGCATGACATATCCGCAGACCTTGGTATCGAAAAACTGCGCTACAATACTCGTACTGGCATGGGCTCGGTGCGCAGTTCCGAAGGCGTCGTTCACATAGATATCACCGTGATGGGATAGCTTGCGCGCGAATTCTTCATCCCCTGCGGTTTCTTCTTTATAAAACCGAAGATTCTCAAGCAAAAGGATTTCTCCGGGCTCCAGGGAGGACGACATTGCCTCAGCCTTGTCGCCAATACAATCATCGGCAAATTTAACCTGCTGGTTAAAGCGTTCACTAAGATCCGGTATCAGATGGCGAAGTGAAAATTCATCTTCCGGTCCGGACTTAGGACGGCCTAAATGCGACATTAACACTACAGAACCACCATCGTTGAGGATCTTTTCAATAGTAGGTACAGCAGCCCTGATGCGGGTGTCATCCGTAATTTCAAACTTATCGTTCAGGGGAACATTAAAATCAACCCGAATTAATGCCCGTTTATTTTTAAAGTTAATGTCGTCTATAGATCTCATAGCAATTATTTTGAAGTCCTAAATATACGAATGACGCGTGAACTATGCGCATTTTGAATTTGCTAAGTTGATACGGGAAAGGGAATGTTCCGGATTAGTCCTGCGAATCTGAGGCTGCACGTCGCAGCCTGTCATTGATCGCACGTCCCAGGCCTTCATCCGGTACGAGCTCCGCAATAATTTGTGCTACATTCAGGGCATCCAGTTCGCGCATATATTTGAATAGGTTTTTTGCCGCGGTCTTCATATTTCCATCGGGCGCAAGTATTCGTTGGTTTTCAATAGGTACTGAACCAATTGAATCACAAAAAAGGAGATAACCGTTATTGCCGTCTGTCACATTATCTTTAACGGCCGATTCGAGTCTGAATGGTTTTGCCGGAGCATAGTGGCTTTTCAACATTCCGGGCGCTTTTGGATTTGAGCTTGAATGGGGCATGATTTCCAAATGTCCGGTCAACTTTTCAATTTCATCAACACTCAGGCCGCCGAGCCGATAGATCGTAGGCTGATTCGCTGGAAATCCGACAATAGTTGATTCAAGACCAACCCGTGCCGCACCTCCGTCGAGGATGTAGTCAATCTTATCCCCCAGCTGATCATTAACATGCTGTGCAGTAGTAGGTGAAATGTAGCCGAAGGGGTTTGCACTGGGGGCTACCAGAGGAAAGGGCAGGGCTGTGAGCAACTCGAGTGTGAGTTTATTGTCCGGAACGCGAATGGCAACATCGGGCATTCCGGATGTGACAATATCTGGTATTTCAGGATTTTTAGGCAGTAACAGGGTTAAAGGACCCGGCCAGAAATGACTTGCAAGAAGTTCTGCTTTTTCAGGGAATTCAGTAGAATATCGCCTGGCCTCCTGAACATTGGAGACATGCACGATCAACGGATCAAATGAAGGACGGTTCTTTACTTCAAAGATTCTCGCAACTGCTTCGGGATTCAGGGCATTGCCCGCCAGACCGTACACCGTTTCTGTAGGAATTGCCACCAATCCTCCCTCTGAGAGAATTTTGCATGCATATTTAATATCGGTTCCAGTGATTGCCATGCGTGTAAAGCGCTAATTTGGGGATTTTTATTCAATTTATGGTCTTCCTGCGGATCTCAATCCCTCCTTATTTGGCCGGTATGATTATTCGGTTAATTTTACAGCTATCAATCATTTAAACCGCCTCAACCATGAGTAGTAAATCAAGAAATGTATTAAAGGCACTGGCCGTAATATTGGTTATCCTGGCAGTGGTCATGCAACTTGAAATAATCATTATCCCTGCCCTGATTGCTTATAAATTCTGGTTGGCGATCATCGGATTTGCATTATTACTATTCGCTTCCCGGTGAAGTGAGGGTCTTGTCGGCCATCCTGCGAATGGACGGCTCGTCTCCCGCATATTCGTCCAGCTCATCGAGTGAAATCCAGCGAACCGCATTGGATTCTACGGAGATTTGAATGGAATCGGTGGTGCTGGCAGTGAACTTAAACCGAACATCATAATGAAAGTGGGCAGGGTCTGACTTTCTTGCAGGTATCAGGTGTACATCGATGTCGAAAATGTCGCCATCACTATCCAGGTTTTCAAGTCCGGTTTCCTCCCTTGCTTCCTGTTTTGAAACATCAAAAATATCCGGGTTTCCGTCAGCATGACCGCCCGGTTGCAGCCATCGATTGAGTTTTTTGTGATGAACAAGTAGGCATTTGGTTCCCTCAGGATTAATGATCCATGCAGAACCGGTTACATGCCCTTCAAGCACAGATCTGTCAAAGCAATTGGGCTCGCGTTGCAAAAAGGCAACCATTGATTCCTGATGTGCTTTCTCCTGTTCATCCCAGGGTTGATAGGATGCGATAGCCTGCAGAAGGTTTTCTCTTCCCCTGAGGTTATTCAATGATGATGGTAATTTTATTCAATTTCTTTTCTTCCAGCTTGTCGGTCATAACGCCTGCCCCGATATTGTTTTTGTCTCCTTTTTCTGCATTTACGTAATAAATGCGTGCTTCGAGGTCTTTAATTTTCACCTGCCCCTTATCATCTGTATAGTAGACTTCCGTGGCCGGGTTGGTCTCATTACGATAGTCTTCTTCAGAAACATATAGCCGGACAGCCGCTTTTTCAACAGGGTTGCCAAGTTCATTCAATACTGTAATTCGGATGGAGGTATTGAAGACCTGCGCGTCTGCTGAGGCGAACGATAGGAGGAACAGGAAAAATGCGGCAAGAAAGTAGTTCTTTTTCATAGTTATGTTGTCTTAATACAAAGGTATCAATTGTCCGTTATTAGCAAAGTATGAATTGTCTACCGGATGAGCAAAATAGCGCCCCGTTCTTCCTGCAGTCCGCGTCCGTCTTCATAAATGGATTTGTAGATAACACGGTATGCATAGGTTCCTCCGGGAACCGGTTTGCCAGGATTATTGTCGTATCCGCCATTCCATTCAAAATTAAGATCAGATGACTGAGCGATCATTTCTCCCCACCGGTTAAAAATAAATACCTGAAAATCATCTTCTGAAACCAGGAACGGATATACCCTCCATACCTGGTTGTCCTGAATATTGCTGTTGGGTCTGAAGGCATCCGGTGCACTGATTCGGGCCTTGCAATCGATGAGCACGTTAATAGTGGCGCGCGTTACACAACCGAAGGCATTGGTAATCTCAATCTGAATCGGACCTTCCTTATATACGGTTAACACATCGCCATCAAGGCTGTAATCCGGTCCAGTGCCGATGATTGGATTACCCTCTTCATCGAAATACTCAAGAGAGAAGTATACGGCATTCCCGGGATCAATTATGGCAGATCGGTTTTCTTCAACCGGATCATCCGGACAAATTGAGTAACTTCTTTCTATGGATGCAGGCAGCGGATCGGAGTTAGCGAAAGTAACCTGAACGGTTGCCGTTTCGGGGCAAAGTGCTCCTGACTGATCAACGGTTTCAAGAATCCAGTCGCCCTGTGCAAAAACCCGGAGTTCGCCATTGATTATTTCATAGTTTCCGGGCGCCGGATCCAGTACGCGGATGCCCGGGGCATTGGTGGTTATTGGTATTTGTGCTTCGTTCACATCACAGGCAACAACTTCTTCAGGAACCTCAAGTGTAGCCAGAGGAGGTGTTCCTATTACGATATTCTCAATTGTGTTGGTACAGCCGTCACCGCTCAATTCGGTAACCTCCATGTTATAGACGCCGGCAAGCAATCCGGTCGCATTGATGGTTTGAAGCCCATCAGCGTTATCGTAAGTACCGGTAATGATGCCGTTGTTGGAACCCTCGAGTCGCAGGATATAGTCAACAGGATAGCCTATGGTATACCCGGCATCCGGAATCAATGCGACAGAAACTTCGCCGTCATCCTCGCTGCAGGAAGCGTCTGTAGGGGTAGCATTCAATGTAAATCGCACACCCTGATCGGTTAGGACTGCAGAAGTGGCCGACTGGCACCCGGTAATGGTGTTGATCACATACACATTGTATGTTCCCGCAGGTAGGTTGTTAACTGTTTGATTGACAGGACCGGGAATAGTGTCACTTACGAACGCTATAGGGCCTGAAAGCTCAAATGCATAGGAGCCGGTTAATTCAGGAATCGAAACGGTGAACTGACCGTTGCTGTTTCCGCAGGATGAAGGATCGATGATATTGGTGATGTTTACCACCGGTTCGCCGAAAATTTCAAATGTAGCAAAAGCTGGCAGCGGCATGCTTTCAACGATCTGACAATCGGGAATGACGTCTACCCGTACAGAATAAATCCCGGGTGTCATGGAGGAGAACTCAAATGTCTCACCAGTCCCTGAGGAAACCAGTACACTGTCGGAATCATAGACGTTCCAGCGGTAGGTTTCAAGGCTTTGGGTGTTAATTACATTAAACTCAAGTGTCTCACCGATACATCCTGAGAAAACTTCCGCACTGATTTCCTGTGGAGAAGTGACGTACTGACTGGCAAAATTGGGTAATCCCAGCAGACTGCGGGTAAAACCTCCGTCAACAAGATTTTCACCAAGGCCGAATCCGTCGAGTAAATAACCTGCATCCTGAATTGGTACAGTGGTCATGTCTGCATTGGGATTTGTAATGGTCGCCAGGTTTACAGACCCTTCACGTGCGATATAAATCTGACCGTCCGGGCCCAGTTGCATAGCACCCAGATCAATGGCCGCTTCATTGGCCACCAGGTTTCGCGAATTGCGGATGAATGACGGATCCGTTTCATTGCCTGCAACCGTTGTTGTATCAATTTGCCAGCGATACACCTTGCTGGGACCGTTTGAACCCGGGGTTCGAATGGTTGCAAAGACTTTTCTGTAATCGGAGCTGAATTCCACACCGTAAACCTGACCGGTTTCATTACCAAAATCAAGCCTTAACGGATTGCTGATTTCGCCGGTGGCATTGTCAAAATCAAACAGTTCAACATAATTCTCTGAATTGGACTGCGAAACACCCACGGCCAGCTTACCGGTAGGCGCAAGTTTCATGTAGCCCTGGGCAGTATTGCTGGAAGCCGAATTATGGACGGAACCTACGTTACTCACCACTGCGGCTCCGATGCCTTCCGCATTCACAGGGTATGCACGGAAATTACTGTTCCCCCATTCGTGCACAACCACCCAGTTCTGATTACCGGTGATTCTTTCTGTATTCGGACTGTAAAGTTTGGTAATAATGACATCATCGTTGGTGTCCCTTACAAGATCGCCCAGACCGTCGCGCTGCTTCAGGTCGAAAACGGTATAATTGAGCTCATAAGAACTGTTTCCGCTAGGATCATAAACCTCGCGTGCCAGGAAAATATAGAACAGAGTTGCATCATTGGGGAAATCAACGATAAAAACAGATTGTGTCGCATTTTTACTGCCACCGATATCCGTTGCTACCAATTGTCCAAGCCTGTCGTAGAGATCAACCCCATCGCTGTAAAAAAGAGGTATTCCATTATCATCGCAGAAAATCGCACATCCTTCAGGGGCAATCATTTGGTTGCCGCCGAAAAGATCATTTGGATCACCAAAAGGAATAGGCCGCGCAGGGCCGGGATTATTCACATCGACAATCGGATTAAAGTCGATACCGCCGTGCTCACCAAAATACCAGATGAAAGCGCGTTGCTGGATCGCACGGTATTCCACAACCCGCAGCGATTGATAGGCAACGCATCCGGTGGTGGGATCAGTTGCCGTGACATAATAATTTCCGGCAGAATCGATGGTAGTCGTTGCATCGTCAATGAGTTGGTTGGACCACCTAAAAGTAGGCTGCGGTCCTTGTCCGCCCCCTGCTGACTGTGCCTCTGCGGTATACTCGACAGCGAAATCCTCAGCACAAACGGTGTCTGACTGTGGGAATCCGCTGATCTGAAGATCAAACTGTGTAATATTCGCCGGCTGTGAGAAGATAGTGGAATCGCCATTCAGGTAAACCATTAAGGAAACCGTGTAGGAACCGCCCTGTTCATACGTATGAAAAGGTGCAAGATCCCTTGAACCCGAACCATCGCCAAAATCCCATCGCACACTGTCGGCCCCCGGCTCGATTGTTGGAAAGAACAAGGATGGAACGCTGGCACAGGTGCCGGCAATTTCAATTGTTGCGGTGATCATTGGATCGAAAGGAGGCAGGAATGCCGGAAACTGTCTTCCCTGGTAGTTGATATTGCCACCAAATGCGTTTGGAGTATATCGAACCTGGGCCGCTATGGTATCCGGATCATTGATCCGGCCTACGCGAAGAGAACCGTTTGTGTGCTGATATAGATGATAAATAGAACTGTCGGGCGCCATTTGCAATCCGTAGCTGCGCAGCATATTCTGTGTGGGCACCGGGCGAAGCGTAAGCGGTGAATCCGTAAAATCCACCTGCATTAATACATCGGTGGCGCCGGAGAAGTTGCCGGAAAGGAAAAGATATCTTCCTGTATTCGACCATTCGGTATCATAGATATTATATACTTGTGTAGACCCACTGGTGCCTGGTATCGTGGTTGCAGCCCCACCAAATGCCCCTGTACCTGTATTGAAAGCTACAATGGCAGCGTTCTCTGCACCGGTTCTTGGGGCTATGGCCAGTTGCCCGGTTTCGGCATTATATGAGAAGTTATCGACCACGGTGGGAGCATTCACAATAAATGTTGGGGGTAGTGCAGCTGTACCTGTGGCACTGATGTCGATCGCATTGTAACTGGTGCTGGCTGTTTGATGGGCGATCAGCCAAAAGCCATCCCGACTGTTTTTAGGAAGAATGATCATGCCCGGATCATAAGTTCCAGGCAGACCGTTGACAGGTTGATTTTTTAAGGTAACGTCACCCCGCGGTATGGCATTGGCATTGGCGGCGTTCAGGGTCATATCAACGGTAGTTACCCGTATGGATCCATTATTGGTGAAAATGAAATACTGATTTGAATTATTGGGGTTGGCACATATCGCCACTCCCTGATTTACCCCGGCAGAGCCCGAAAGTCCGGTGCCGTTGGGCATGATATTATTATCACGATCGTAAACATTGATTCCGTCAGTATAAAAAAGAATAACGCCTGAAACCGGGTCTGTCGCCACAGCGCTCATGCCTGTGCCCAGATTCCGGGGAATCGTTACTGCTTCTGCAGCATATCCCGGGCGGATAAAGCGGAAACCATTGCCACTATTGCCAAAATACCAATAGATAGTAGATTGCGTTTGTGCAAATGATGAAGCTGTTACAAACAACAATAAAAAGCCAAGAATAAATTGTCTGAAAAAATCTTTGCTCATGAACCCTCGGGATATATGTTTATAACTATGTTGAGCCGCAAAAATTGTGCGAGATCTGTCAATCTTGTTTAATTATGCGAGCGTTGATTATACAAATAAGCGTTTTAGTACGTTATTCAGTTCAATATCTGTTGTATTTTCTTCTATAAGGTTACGGAAAATATAGTAACCGGAGAATGAAGTGTAAGTTTTGACTGGTAAACGACGGTGTTTTACAGCAGACTTTTGTTATTTTTGGTTTTTGTGAGAATTTGAATCTGGGATCGATGCGTTTTACTTTGCTCGTATTAATATGTTTTATTCTGTTCGCCGGCCATCGTGCACAGGCGCAGGATCCACAATTTTCCCAATTTTATGCGGCACCCCTGTACCTGAATCCGGCCTTTGCGGGTTCCACACAGTATACCCGTGCCGGAATGAATTATCGAAATCAGTGGCCGTCAATTGAAGCGAACTTTGTTACTTTTTCGGGTTATATCGATCACTTCTTTGAAAGTAAGAATAGTGGGGTTGGCTTACTGTTCATGCACGACAAGGAAGGAAGGGCCGGGTTGAAGTCAACTTCTGTGGCATTGCAGTATGCGTATCAACTTCAGATTACTGGAAACCTTTTCTTCAGGCCCGGCTTCCAGGTAGCCTGGTTTAACCGGAATGTCAATTTTGCAGACCTCACCTTTGGAGACCAGTTCAATGAATTTGGTGAAGTGATTCAACCCACCGGGGAAGTATTTGGAAATACGAATAAAAGTTTTCTGGATCTTTCTGCAGGGGGTGTACTTTATACACCCAACGCATGGCTTGGTTTTTCTGCGAATCATCTGAATACGCCCAGACAGTCATTTGAAGAAAATGTGGAAATAGAGGAACTTCCTATCAAGTACTCCATTCATGGAGGGTATAAGATTCAATTCAAACCGGGTGTGATGGGCAGCGGACTGTTCGCGCGCCGGCAGGAGCGAAGTCTTACTCCGACATTTCAATATAAATCCCAGGGAGAATTTGATCAGTTTGATCTGGGCCTGTATCTCACCCTGGAACCTGTAATTATCGGAGCCTGGTACCGCGGGCTGCCCATTAAACAGATCGATGGATTTAATAATAATGAATCGATAGTATTCCTGCTGGGATTCACAAAAAAAGGACCCGAGGATACCTTTAATATCGGATACAGCTACGACTACACCATTTCCCAACTTGGAACGGCCAGTGGTGGTGCACATGAGATTTCACTGTCTTATATTTGGTCGAACCGGGACCCCAGAAAACCACCTAAGGACGTAATGAGAATACCCTGTCCAGACTTTTAACGAAATGGCAAGAAAAAGAAATAATGATTGGAAGAAGCGGGATGGGATTGTGTTCTCAACCAGTGAAAACTTTGACTACGAATATTCCTCTGATAAGGAAGAATCCAAACCTGCACCCGCAAATCAAAAATTACGGTTGATGCTGGACACAAAATCCAGGGCAGGAAAAAAGGTGACGCTTATCCAGGGTTTTCGCGGAAGTGAAGAAGACCTCAAGCAACTTGGGAAAAGTCTCAAATCATTTTGTGGTGTTGGAGGCAGTATCAAGGACGGTGAAATTTTACTTCAGGGAGATTTCAGGGACAAGGCGCGCCAGTATCTGATGAATGAGGGATACAAGGTTTCCTGATACAGCTCTTCTCTTCTGCCAAAATTAATTGACCGCTTATATAAAAGGAAGTAACATTCTGTTTGACTGTTGGTTAAATTCGTAATTGCAGGAAATACTGCAAATTGGAACGAATCAACAAAGCAAATATGAATTCAACCTTTACAAGGCAACGCTTCAGATTCCTGATGGCGTTACTACTACTTTTCTCCTATCACATTTTACCAGCACAGGATAGTAAGCTCCGACCTGTCTCCGACGTATATGCGCTGGAGAATGTTCGCGTGGTTACTTCACCTGGCAACATTGTGGAAAATGCAACCATTGTCATCAAAAACGGGCTTATCCATGCAGTGGGACAGAACATCGCGATCCCTCCGGATGCGATTTATGTGAAAGCAGATTCCATGACTGTTTATGCCGGATTCATCGATGGTTTGTCGAATGCAGGCATTCCAAAGCCGAAGGAAGATAACAACCGCCGAAACAACGTGGAAAATCCGGGCAACCCGCCAAATGAGCTTGCCGGCATTACGCCTGAAGCAGATATTCGGCTGATGCTGGATCCGTCTGACAAGTCGATCGGTGCGCTGAGAAACCTGGGTTTCACCATGGCGCATGCGGTTCCATATGGCAGAATGCTGCCAGGAACCGGCGCGATCATCCTTCTTTCGGGCGATCATGCAGATGACCTGGTATACAAGGACCCTGTTAGTTTCTACTCGCAGCTTGAAGGAGCGCGCGGGGTTTATCCAAGCACAGTTATAGGTGTGATGGCGAAATACCGTCAGTTATACCGACAGGCTCAACTTGCAAAGAACAATGCATTGACTTATTCTCAAAACCCATCAGGAATGGAACGGCCATCATCTGATCGCGTTTTGGAGGCGTTTTACCCGGTGATTGATGGTACGCTGCCTGTCATGTTTCACGCAGAGGATGTAAAATCAATCCAGCGCGTACTCACACTCCGAAATGAGCTTGGCTTCAAGTTAATGATTGGCGGTATCAAGCAGGGATGGGATGTGCAGGATGATTTAAAAAGTGCGGGAGTGCCTGTTTTCCTGAGCCTGGATTTGCCAGAGTGGAAGGAAGATAAAAAGGATTCAGCTGAAGAGGCCTCCTGGAGCGATGAAAGAAAGCGACTTGAAGAACGCAAATCGGACTTGTTGCAAAAACATTATACGCTGCCTGCTACTTTTACCTCTGCAGGAATCCGTTTCGGATTCAGTTCGATGGGAGCAAAGGAATCTGATATCCATAAAACCCTTCTGAAAATGAAGGAAAAGGGAGTTTCAGAGGATGTGTTGCTTGCCGGTTTAACAACATATCCGGCAGAGATGCTTGGCTTGTCGCGGGTTGCAGGAACAGTTTCTTCCGGAAAACTTGCCAACCTGGTTGTTACAGATAAGAGTTACTTTGAAGAAGGCGTACAGGTACGATATGTATTTGTTGAGGGTAAGATGTATGAATTTGAAGCTAAAAAGGCATCGAATAAAAATGGCAAGAAGAGTGAAGGTCCTGAAGGTACATGGTCCTACTCTGCCCAGACCCCGAATGGTACAGGAACCGGGCAAATACAGATCAATAAATCCGGTGATTCCTTTACCGGAGAGATTAAAGATAATCAGTCGGGCTACCGCTTCGACCTCGATAATATAACAGTGGATGGCAAAAATGTCATGTTTGAATTTACCTATAACGATGGGAACGGTCAGTTGCCCCTGAAAGTCGATCTTGAGATGGACGGAAATACTTTTTCCGGAATGATCGACGGCGGCTCAATTGGAAAATTTCCGATCAAGGGCGAAAGGATCCCTGAATAAAACTGACCTTATAAAAATCAAGAAAATGAGAAACCTACTTTATACTTTTCTTTTGTCGCTTCTTCCGCTCGTTCTGTCGGCGCAGGAGAACGGTGACATTATTATTAAAAATGCTACAGTAATTACCATTACGAATGGCACGCTGGAAAATGCGGATGTACTGATCCGTGATGGTAAAATCGACAAAATCGGCACAGGACTGAAAACTCCCAGGGATGTGAAGGAAGTTGATGGTACCGGAAAATACGTCATGCCGGGGATCATTGATGCTCATTCACATATTGCACTGGACGCGATCAATGAAGCGACGAATCCGGTAACTGCAGAAGTTTGGACGGGAGATGCCCTGGATCCGTTTGATATCGGAATTTATCGAGCACTTGCCGGTGGTGTGACCATCAGTCACGCCATGCACGGATCAGCGAATGCAATTGGAGGACAGTGCGAGACCATCAAGCACCGTTATGGAACCACCGATCCGGAAGTCTTAAAAATGGATGGAGCTCCGCGTACGATCAAGTTTGCCCTTGGTGAAAACCCGACCCGGGTGCATGGCGCAGGCAATAATATTGTTCCCAGAACAAGAATGGGTGTTGAATCTGTCTTCAGAAAGGCATTTTCGGAGGCCCGGGAGTACATGCAGAAGTGGGATACCTACAACGCCAATAAGGATAAAAAAGGATTTGTTGGAATGGCCCCTGAATACGATCTGCGCATGGAAACACTCGCGGATATTTTGCGTGGTGAGATTATCATCCACTGTCACAGCTACCGTGCTGATGAGATTTATATGCTTATGCAGGTATGCAAGGATTTTGGTATCAAGCGCGTTGTTTTTCAACATGTGAATGAAGGGTTTAAAGTTGCACCTGAACTCGCTGAATTTGGAGCCATGGC
Organism: Fulvivirga sedimenti; assembly: GCF_020328055.1. Lineage (NCBI taxonomy): Bacteria > Pseudomonadati > Bacteroidota > Cytophagia > Cytophagales > Fulvivirgaceae > Fulvivirga > Fulvivirga sedimenti. Next base: position 1,000,602 of record NZ_JAIXNE010000003.1, on the reverse strand, counting down.
TTCGGTATTTTCGGACTGGTGGGCGTATAAATTTGAAGTTTACTATTCAACAGCCTACAATGCGGCCATCCTAACCAGGAATGGCGTTGTAACCTCGATCAACTCAGATTCGGGAGAGCTGATTCGTCACTTGTATCATGAAGCGGCAAAAACACAGAAATATGGTGACCTTAACGATGACGAGGCACTGGCGCTAATTACGATCAATCCTGCCCGTCAGCTGGGTATTGATGATCGCGTTGGTTCTTTGGAAGAAGGTAAGGAGGGTGATGTGGTTGTGTTCAATGGACATCCCCTGAGTATATATGCCATTCCTGAAATGACAATTGTTGATGGAATCGTTCGGTTCGACCGGTCAAATGATCCCGATGATATGCGTATCTATCCGGATGTGACAGAAAAGATCGATGTCATGCTAACCGATCATGATCATCAGGACCGATGCATGCAGGACACAGAATTTTTGTTTAACTATTAATCCCGGGGATAATGAAATCACTTATAAATATTATGATCATGGGAATGCTGTTTGTCGCAGCAACGGCAATGGCACAATCGGCACCGGGAGAAACAGGTGTATATGCGCTTACCAATGCAACGGTTGAAACCGTCGCCAATGGAACCTTGAAGAATGCAACGGTTATAATCAGGGATGGAAAAATAGCTGCGGTGGGTGCCGATGTTACCGTTCCAGCTGATGCAGAACGTATAGATTGCACCGGAAAAACGATCTATCCCGGTCTGATTGACGGGGGAACCCGTCTTGGTCTTGTGGAGGTGAATTCCGATCCAAGGACAAGGGATTTCAATGAAATCGGGGATGTGATTCCACAGATGCAGGCACTAACTGCTGTAAACCCCAATTCAGCCCTGATTCCTGTGACACGTGTAAGCGGTGTAACCACTGCGCTCGCAGTTCCGTCGGGTGGTATTATCCCGGGTACCGCTGCGCTAATCGATTTGTATGGCTATACGCCGGACCAGATGTATGCTGGATTCAAAGCGGTTGTTATGAACTTTCCTGTAACAGGAAGACGGGGATGGTGGGATCGCCGCTCGGATGAGGAGATTGAAAAGGAGGTAGAAAAAACAAAAAAGGAATTGAACGCTGTATGGGAGCAGGCACGAAATTACGCACGGATTGATTCAGCCCTTGCCGGTAAAAGTGAAAGCCCGGGTTACTACCCTGAAATGGAAGCACTGATGCCCATCGTGCGCGGTGAAGGCAAGCTGATGATCGAGGTGAATACGGCCAAGGACATCAAAGAAGCGATTGAATGGGTGAATAATAACAAACTTGATGTGATATTCACCGGGGTAGCTGAGGGCTGGCGTGTGGCAGAAGAACTCGCTAAATCAGGGATTCCGGTCATAACAGGACCTGTACTAAGTCAGCCAACACGTAACTATGATCGTTATGACAAAGCCTATGCGAATGCCGGTCTTATGCAGAAAGCAGGCGTAAAGGTGGCGATCAGAACTTCTGAGGCTGAAAATGTCCGGAACCTTCCGTATCATGCCGGTTTTGCGGCAGCATATGGAATGGGCCGTGAAAATGCCCTGAAGTCGATTACGCTGATTCCTGCCGAGATATTTGGAATTGAAGAACGGGCCGGTTCTATAGAAGTGGGTAAAGCTGCCAATATATTCATTGCGACCGGAGATATTTTTGAGACACAGACGAAAGTGGAGCAGGTATTTATCAGCGGATGGAAAATTCCAATGGAAAGCCGGCAAACCGAATTGTATGATGAGTTTATAAAACGAAGTCCCGGATTATCCAAATAACCGGAATTTGGTAATGAGGACCCCAGACGTTTTGTTTGGGGTTCTTTTTTTTATTTTCATAGTATTTCCCCTGTGTGCGTACTATTTTTGCGCCATGTCTGAGCAGATTCTTATTCTTGATTTTGGATCCCAGTATACCCAGCTGATCGCGCGTCGGGTGCGGGAGTTGAATGTATATTGTGAAATCCATCCATATAATAAAATCCCGGATCTTACCGGTGAGGTAAAAGGTGTAATCCTTTCTGGCAGCCCCTGTTCCGTTCGTCAGGATGATGCACCGGATGTTGATCTTTCGTCTTTCCGCGGGAAAGTTCCGGTTCTCGGGGTATGTTACGGTGCTCAACTCATGGCGCATAAATCCGGAGGTAATGTGCTTCCATCGGAAATACGTGAATATGGAAGAGCAAAACTTTCCAGGGTGGATCAGCATAATGAGTTAATGAAGGAGATTGGCATTGGTTCGCAGGTTTGGATGTCACATGGAGATACCATCAGCGAACTTGGAGAAAAATTTGAGGTGATCGCCAGTACACATTCAGTAAACGTGGCAGCCTACCGAATTGAAGGGGAGCAGACCTATGGTATTCAATTCCATCCTGAAGTAACTCACAGTGAACATGGAAAAACGCTGCTCAGGAACTTTGTAGTACATATCTGTGGATGTCATCAGGACTGGACTCCCGATATTTTTGTTGAAACTACTATTGAGCAGCTTAAAGAACAGATCGGCAATGACCAGGTAGTGATGGGGCTTTCCGGCGGGGTCGACAGTTCAGTGGCTGCCACCCTGATCCATCACGCAATTGGTCCGCGTCTTCATTGTATATTCGTGGATAACGGATTGCTGCGAAAGAACGAATTCGAGGAAGTTCTTAACTCCTACAAGGGAATGGGGCTCAATATTACCGGGGTTGATGCCAGGGATCGTTTTTATGATGCACTGAAGGGATTGACGGATCCTGAAGAGAAGAGAAAGGCCATAGGCCGTACGTTTATTGAGGTATTTGACGACGAGGCACACAAGATCGAGGATGTTGCCTGGTTGGGACAGGGTACTATCTATCCGGATGTGATCGAATCGGTTTCTGTTAAGGGACCATCGGCCACCATCAAGTCGCACCATAATGTGGGGGGCTTGCCCGATTTTATGAAGTTAAAGGTAGTGGAGCCTCTCAATACACTATTTAAGGATGAAGTGCGTTTGGTAGGAAAGACATTGGGAATCGATGATGCCATTTTAGGAAGGCATCCTTTTCCGGGGCCCGGACTTGGTATTCGCATTTTGGGTGATATTACACCTGAGAAAGTACAAATTTTGCAGGAAGTGGATCACGTTTTTATCAGCCGTCTGAAACAGCATGGCTTGTATGATGATGTTTGGCAAGCCGGAGCAATGCTGCTTCCGATCCAGTCTGTTGGCGTTATGGGAGATGAACGCACCTATGAGCGGGTCGTTAGTCTGAGGGCAGTAACCAGTGTTGACGGTATGACGGCCGACTGGTGTCATTTACCCTATGAGTTTCTGGCCGACGTCTCGAATGAAATCATTAACTCCGTGAAGGGGGTCAACCGTGTAGTTTATGACATCAGTTCTAAACCACCGGCTACTATAGAATGGGAATAATCTGTATATGAAGAAATTATATTACCTGATCGTTGTTGTCTTTATTTTTATTTCAGGGGTATCGCAGGCTCAAATCAATTACCAGCAGCAATATCTGAATGCGAAGAACCTGTATAAGGAAGGTCAGTACGCACTGGCCATGGAAGCATTCAAGCCGCTCATCAAGCGCGACCCCCAGAATCCTTTTGCCGCGTATGCGTCCTATTTTTTAGGTGTATCCACCTACAAGGCCGGATATGAGGAGCAGGCAAAGGATGTCTTTTTGCAGACACGGGAGCGATTCCCCAACTGGTCGAAAATTGATGAGGTTAACTATTGGCTGGCGAAGTCATACTTTGATAATAATGATGATTTTCTGGCTATGAACGTCATTGCCGGTATCAGAGATCCTCAGATAAAGAACGATAGTGAGGGACTGATTTATAATTACCTCATGCCAGACACCACGCCCGAAGAAATGAAGGCCTTGTATGACCGATACAAATCTCCGGTGATCGGAAAGATCTATGCCGCAAAATTAAGTTCAGTAGCACTGGATAAGGAAGGTCGGGAAACATTGGAAAACCTGGTGAATACCTATAATCTCGACCCGGATAAATACCTGGCTACGGCACATGCTTCAGAAATTAAAGATTCCTACAAAGTTGCGGTGATGATGCCTTTTCTCATCAAATCATTAAAGCCCAATGATAAGAAGAGGGTGAATGAATTTGTCATTGATATGTACAAGGGGTTGAAGCTTGGGTTTGACAGTTTGCGTTCAATAGGAATCGATATTGAGGTTTATGCCTACGATACACAGCGGGATACAACAGTTACCCGTGCAATTTTGCAAAAGGACGAATTGAAGGGTATGGATCTGATCATCGGACCATTATTTCCGGATCCGACCAGGATGGTGAATGAATTTAGTCAGCAATACGGGATTAACATGTATAATCCACTGACCAGCGCTCCCGATTACCTTGCCAATAATCCTTTTTATTTCATGTATAACCCGTCGGTTCTTACTATTGGCGAGGTAATGGCCGATTACGCCTTTGAAAAATATGGCAGTAAACCGGGAATCGTATTTTACGGCGAAACAAGTAATGATCGTTTGCTGGCCCAGTCATATGCCGACCGCTACAGTGAACTGGGTGGAAAACTCTCGATTATTGAAGCGATCAATAAGGATCGAACACGGAAAGTTCTGGAGATCCTGCTCTCAAGTGAGAGTATTAAGGAGGCTGCTTCTGAGGAGGGGCGTGAAAATATGGCAATTCAACCTGACAGTATCGGGCATGTTTTTGTTGCATCGTCGAATAGTCTGATTTTTTCAAAGGTGATAAGTGCAGTGGAAACGAGGGGTGATTCTATAAAGATTATGGGTGCTGCCGACTGGATGGATCAACCGGTTGTAAATTATGAGGTATATGAACGACTGGGAGCAATCCTTTATGCTCCAGGTTATGTTAACAGACAGGCCCTTAATTACTCCGATTTCAGAAAGAAATACCTGAGGAGGCATCGCGAAGTACCTACAGATTATTCAGAAAAGGGATTTGAAATGGCCATGTTCCTGGGTCAGAGTTTAAAGAATTATGGAAACTTCCCTCAGGTGGGGTGGAATGAAAACGGAAGAATGAAGGGAGTCATTACGCCTGGGTTTGAATACAACAATGCGCAGGATAACCAATTGGTTCCGGTACTGGAGGTTAATAAAGATGGAATCAGGACTGTGATTCGGGAACGACAGAAGGAGGAAAGTAAATGATAACTGAGCGGAGCAAGCACCTTTTTGAAGAAGCTAAAAAATTCATTCCCGGAGGAGTAAATTCACCTGTCAGGGCTTTTAAAGCTGTCGGTGGAGATCCGCTGTTTATTCAGCGTGCCGAAGGCGCCTACGTATTCGATGAAGACGGAAACCGATTTATCGAATTAATTAATTCATGGGGCCCGATGATCCTGGGGCATGCTCATCCGATCATTGAAAATGCGGTGCGTGGAGCTATTCATGATTCACTTTCTTTCGGCGCTCCTACAGAAAAGGAAGTGCAAATGGCTGGTTTGATCACCGGGATGGTTCCTTCCGTTGAAAAAGTAAGAATGGTAAATTCCGGAACGGAAGCTACCATGTCGGCCATACGCGTAGCACGCGGTTTCACTGCCAGAAACAAGATCATAAAATTTGATGGATGTTATCATGGTCACGGGGATTCCTTTTTGATTGCTGCCGGAAGCGGTGCGATGACGATGGGCACGCCGGACAGTCCGGGTGTCACACCAGGAACCGCAGCAGATACACTGATTGCCGCATTCAATGACCTGGAATCTGTTTCCCGGCTGGTAGCTGAAAACCCGGAACAGGTTGCGGCCATTATTGTAGAGCCTGTGGCAGGTAACATGGGATGCGTTTTGCCTGCCGAGGGATTTCTGGAAGGGCTTCGTACTATATGTGATGAAGCCGGAATCGTATTGATTTTTGATGAGGTAATGACAGGCTTTCGCCTGGCCCCTGGTGGTGCCCAGGAACGGCTTGATGTATTGCCCGATATGACGACACTGGGTAAGATAATCGGCGGTGGAATGCCGGTAGGAGCGTATGGCGGTAAAAAGGAAATTATGGACTTTGTATCTCCACAGGGACCTGTTTACCAGGCCGGTACCTTATCGGGTAATCCTATTGCGATGGCAGCGGGGCTTGCTATTCTCCAGTACCTTCGTAATCATAATGAAGTTTACTCAAAGATTGAAGAAACGACTGCAACAATCGTTTCGGGATACAGGGAGATTTTAAAGGAGATTGGAAAGGATTATACCATCAACTCCATTGGTTCCATGGTGAGCCTGTTTTTTAGTGAAGCGCCTGTTACCGACATGAATTCTGCGAAAAAATGTGATACTGCATTGTTCGGCAGGTATTTCAGGGGAATGCTGGAAAAAGGTGTCTACCTGGCGCCATCGCAGTTCGAATCATTATTCATTTCTACGGCAATCAATCAGGCAGAAACAGATCATATTCTTTCCGCGACCAGGGAAGTTCTTAAGTCCATTCATTAATACATCATGAATGATGCAATCATTTCAAGAATGAAAAAGGTTGTGATCAGGATCAGGTAGATGAAGCCGACCATATTGAATTTCACAAGCGTTTTAAACCATCCCTGTTTGTATACCCTTAAAAATGATAGATAGGCGTAAGTAGTCACCAATACAAAAATCAGGAAATTGATGAACATGCTAACTCCGTCATTTTTAATTACGAAATAGGTAAAGATCAGCGTAATTCCATAGATAAAGTAGGCAAACGAATGTAGATGAAAGCCATGAATGATGTGATTTATATAGAGAAACGGTCGACGGATGTACAATAACTTTAAGATGGCTGCGAAAATGGGAATCAAAATCAGCATCATGATGGGCAGATTTTTAACGATAAAGGCACCTACCTGTTCCCGTTCAGCTCTCATTATCTTAATTCCTTGTGTAGCGGCATAGCGCTCAAATCCTGTTATTGGTTCCGTGCTTAAGGAGTCTATAATCTCCTCTTCCGTAAGCTCTTCATTTTTCGACATCTTATAAACCTGGTCGAACTGATCAAACAAAAAGAAACTTGTGCTTGTATCAAGACTTACACTGGTCCTGATGGGCGCACCATCCCCCGAGATATCAATTTTCTTTATTGCACTTGAGTCAAGCGGGTTAAACAGAAGCGAGTCGAACATAAAGGAGTTCAGTTTATTCTGGAGTTCTGCACGTTCTTCAGCAGTCGTATTTTCCCGGATTGCACGGGATAGCGTTTTGTAATCAGCTTCTCCACTTTCGTCCATTTCCTGTAAAACATCTTCCATGGATTTGGCTGAAAGGGTTTCTTTAAGAATTTCCTGTTCATTTTTGTCAAGGAAAGAAAGGTTTGCGGTATCCTCAACTGACTTCTGAAACTCACTTGTCTGTTGAAGCATATCCTTCACCACGAGCGTGCAAACGAAGAAATAGAATAAACTGACGATCAGGTAAACGCGCAACGGATGAGCGTAAGTCATTCTCTTTCCTTCCATGTACCGGTTGGTGAGAAAACCCGGTTTAAAGAGGAACGGAACAGCACTTTTGGCGAATCTTGAATCGAAAGCAAAATAATTCGAAAAGAAATCATTGATCAATGTGCCGAAGGAGACGTTATTGTCATTATTCTCCTGACCGCAGATCGGACAAAAGTTGTACACACTGTCGAGTGAGGCGCCGCAGTTGAGGCAATTATTTTGTTTTCTTCGTATTTTCATGGGGTAATGATCTCCGGAAAATATTAAAAAAAATGATCAATACCGGGGATTGTTTAAAATTAATGGCGTGAATTGTTATTCAGTCAATACTGTCATAAATAGGGTGTCTCGTAAGGTATAGTGCATTTTTGTGTTGTTTGACTAGGAAAAATGCCTTACATTGGACATTATTTTGTTATACGATCGTATCATTTTTTAACTTTGAGTTCGTGAAGAAGTTATTATTATTTTTTGCTTCGCTGTGCTTTATTTCATTTTCCCAGGCACAGGACCGTCGGGATAAAGTCCCCGTAACCTACGAGGAACTTTATGATGAGCCATACTCAATCAGTAAGCTTTTCGTTCATTTTCAGCCTATTTACGGTGAATTATGGAAAGCGAATGTGAATGCTGGTTTTGGTTTGGAGGCTACCTACATCTGGCAGGATAAAATGACTTTTCGTGCACATGCCCGTAAGAGCTACACCCGCAAATTCGACCTATCAAGGGATCTGGCGGAACGAAATAATGATATGGAGAATGAAGCCAATATTTTTAATCTCTATGAATTCGGCGCCACCTATCATTTAAAAGATTATGATAAGAGTTCCACAACGAAGATGGTTCTCTACAAAAAAAGTTACAAAGACGGAAAGTGGGCTGCCAGGGTTCCCTTAAATGCAGAAGTACCGTGTACCCTCCGAAAGATTGTGGGCATTCGCCTGGGAGGGATATTCTATGATACTTCAGTGGATTTAAAAAGCGCGCTGGAAGATCAGGGCGGCAACGTAACTGATTTTGTAAATGCGGAAGGAAACCCTTTACCGGCAACGTTACCCGATGAATTTGGCGATCCGCGTGATATTTTTGTTTACGGCAACATGGCCGGTGCGGGTGTATATGTTGGTTCGTCCATCACATGGATCCGAAACGTAGCGGTGGATTTTGACAATAACTACCAGGAAGGTGTGGATGATCTTATTTTAACCGCATTTTTTGACTTCATTATTACCCCCAAGCTTACCGTGGATGATGTTTTCTTTCAGGGAGAAGCATACGCCTCAGATGTCGTTGAAACCAGCAAGGTAGGTTTCAGACTTGGTCTGGAAGGCAAGTTTAACCGAACCCTGTCATGGGCGTATGGTGGCGAAATCGGGATGCGTCCCGGACTTAAAAAGCGTGGATTTTATGCTGCCATTAAGGTTAGTTTCCCGGTATTCTCCACCAATCTTGATTACTCTGTCGAAGCATTCGGTAAGTAAGAACTATTCTTTTTCAAGAAGCCCTCTTCTGATCTCACAGGAAGGGGTTATTCCTGCTTTCAGTGAGTCGGCCACGGAACAGTATTTTTCAAGGCTTAAAAGGACGATTTTCTCAACCTCTTCGATATTTGCATCAGGGGAGGTAATGATGAAATGCAGACGTATGGCTGTATAGCTCCTGGGAGGATTTTCATTTCGGTCTCCTTCAGCACGAATTTCCATGGCCTCAAGCGTTTTGCGCCTTTTCTTTATCATCAGGGCAACCTCTACGGCCACACAACCAGACAGGGCTGAAAGAACGAGTTCCATAGGACCCAGATGCTCCTTGTCACCTTCGCGCATATCAATTCGTGCTGAATGCCCGTAATCATTTTGGGCGCTGTAAACATAATCTGTAATATGAGTTGTTGTGATAGCCATTCAATTGGTATTTTAGTTCGATGAAAGATCTTTCCAAAATTAAAGGGAAAATTCGGGATATCAGGAATTTTCCGAAAGAAGGAATTGTATTTAAGGACATCACCCCGTTGCTGGCCGACCATGAAGCGTGTGCCGAAGCCGTGGAGGGGTTGGCAGAACCGTTTCAGAATAACCCTCCAGATGCAATAGCAGGGATCGAATCACGTGGGTTTCTATTCGGGATGCTGCTCGCCATGCATTTTGGGATTCCCTTTATTCCTGTTCGTAAATCGGGAAAACTCCCTTATGAGAAGATCTCCCATTCTTATTCACTGGAATACGGTGAGGCTACTATTGAGATTCACACGGATGCCGTTTGGCCTGGTTGTAAGGTATTGATTCATGACGATCTGCTCGCCACCGGCGGCACTGCGGCTGCGGCAGCAAATTTGATTGAGAAATTAGGCGGGGTCGTACATGGGTATTCATTCCTCATCGAACTTGAATTTTTGAACGGCAGTGAGAATCTGACCAGTGCATTTAAACATTCCCTGATTCGTGTTAAATAATTCAAACAATGTGAATTGATGGGTGTTAGTGAGAAGATGCATGAGACAAAGAAATTTCCAATATTTCCATTGAGCATTTTGCCACTCCCGGGCGAAATTGTGCCCTTGCACATTTTTGAGCCGAGATACAGGCAATTGCTGGAAGATCTGGAAGCAGGAGACGGCCTTTTCGGAATTTTATATTCCGGTCTTAACAACCGATACCAGTTGGGAACCATCCTGAACCTGGAACAAGTTATGAAGAAATATCCCACCGGTGAATCGGATATCGTCTGCCGGGGAGGAGACGTGTTTATTTTGGTGGATTATTTCATGAATTACCCTGGTAAACTTTATCCCGGGGGGAATATTCACATCCTCGATTTTCCGGATTTTCCTGTTGGTAATGAGCTTGACGAGATTTTCAGGTCTTATATGACCGACAAGGATCAATCAAACCTCGGTGATATCCTCATGATAAATGATGTGGCGAATGAACTGGATCTTGATATCCAGGATCGCCTTTCATACCTCCAGATTCTTCAGAAAGATAAAAGAGAAAAATTTCTGTTCGAACGTGTCCGTTTTCGAAAACACGTGCTTGATCAGGAAACCCGAACTAATAAATTCTTTATTTATAATTAATTGCCGAACGGGTTAAGGGCATTCATTGCGCGTTTTCCTCCACCCATTTTGTTCATCGTCTTCATGACCTTTTTCATGTCCTGGAACTGCTTCAGCAAATTATTCACTTCCTGAACAGAAGTTCCACTTCCGTCGGCAATGCGTTTTCTCCTGCTGCCGTTGATGATTTCAGGGTTCTCCCGCTCAGCCGTGGTCATGGACCGGATAATCGCTTCTACGGGTTTGAATGAATCGTCGTCCACATCAATGTTTCGCAAGGCCTTACCCATACCCGGTATCATTCCAAGCAGGTCCTTGATATTTCCCATCTTTTTGATCTGCTCAAGCTGGGAAAGGAAATCGTTGAAGTCGAATTGATTTTTCCGGATTTTTTTATTCAGCCGGCGTGCCTCATCCTCATCAAATGACTGCTGTGCTTTCTCAACCAGGGAGACCACATCACCCATGCCCAGGATCCGGTTAGCCATTCGATCAGGATAGAACTTATCGATGGCATCCATTTTTTCACCTGTGCTGATGAATTTAATCGGTTTTTCGACTACACGGCGTATTGAAATGGCAGCACCACCTCTTGAATCACCATCGAGTTTGGTAAGCACAACACCGTCGAAATTCAGACGTTCATTAAATGCCTTTGCTGTATTTACTGCGTCCTGTCCGGTCATGGAATCAACCACGAACAGGGTCTCTGAAGGACTGAGCGCCTCTTTCAGGGACGCGATCTCATTCATCATTTCCTCGTCCACTGCCAAACGGCCGGCCGTATCGACGATTACAATGCGCTTGTTGCTTTCCCGTGCGAATTTGATTGCTTTATTCGCTATGTCAACCGCATTCTTGTTTTCAGGTTCGGCGAATACCTCCACACCGATTTGCTCTCCAAGTACCTGCAACTGATTGATCGCTGCAGGGCGGTAAATATCACAGGCAACCAGCATGACCTGTTTGCCTTGTTTTTTTAGATAATTTGCAAGTTTTCCTGAGAAAGTGGTTTTACCGGAACCCTGCAAACCTGCAATCAGGATGACTGCCGGATTACCCGTCAAATCAATCTCTTCATTGCTCCCGCCCATCAGGCGTGTCAACTCATCGTTCGTGATCTTGGTCAGCAACTGACCCGGAGAGACGGCGGTTAACACATTCTTACCGAGTGCCTGTTCCTTAATTTCATCCGTTACCTCCTTGGCAACCTTAAAATTAACATCGGCATCGATCAATGCTCTGCGGATTTCCTTCACCGTTGTTGCCACGTTCACTTCTGTGATGGTTCCCTGGCCTTTCAGGGTCTGGAATGCTTTCTCTAGTTTTAGACTTAAATTATCAAACATATTATCAGCTCTTTTGAATAGTCCGGCTTTCACCAGCAGTTTGCAAAAATAGGGATTTCACGAGTTTTATGATAATAACCCAAATGAATTCCTCAGATTTGTATAAAGAATGGACGAGGCTGACCAGAGCTAATCGATGAATGTCTGATATCGACGGTGAGATTCCTCCCATTTTATCGAAAGAAGGGGTAATTCCTTATTTTTACTGAAATTAAATTTTTTAAAATTCGTGATTGAAGCACCTATCTACGGTTTAATACTTGCCGGTGGTCCGAGTACCAGAATGGGCGAAAATAAAGCCGAACTCATTTACCATGACCGGCCTCAGTGGGCCTATTCTGCGCAGTTGATCGCGCCTTACTGCCGCGAGGTTTATTTTTCTGTTCGTAACGATGATCAAATAGCCGACATGCCGGCCGAGCTGATGCTGAGGGACAAACCGAATATCACCGGCCCTGTTGCCGGAATCCTGGCAGCGATGGAATCGAATGAGCGTGCCGCATGGATGGTTCTGGGGATTGATATGCCGGGTGTGGATCGCGCATTGATCAATCGTATATTCCGTCAGCGTGATGCGAATAAAGGTGTCACCTGTCTTATGCGCGATGGCAAAGCCGAACCCTTGTTAAGCATTTGGGAACCAACCGTTCGCGACAGGCTGCAGAAATATGCCTCATCAGGAAAGAGCAGTCTTCGACAGTTTCTTCAGCAAGAGGACATACATATCATTGTGATTGATGATGCCATGTCCTACAAACTCGATAGCATCGATACGCCGGAGGAACGCCAGAATTTTTTACGGAAAGGGCGTAAATGATCGGCTGTCTAATTTTTTAAACGTGGGGATTCTTTTCTAATTTACAGGTCAGCTTAAGCGTTCATTATGCGAAAAATATCTTTTCAGGCCCATATTCTGCCTCATCTCGTTGCCATTGTGGTGTTTTTGGTGGTAACAGTTATCTTTTTCTCTCCTGTTTTCTTTAGCGGACGATCACTGGATCAACATGATATCAATCAGTGGAAGGGCGGAGCTCAGGAAATAATTCAAAACCGAGAGTTAACGGGAGAGGAGCCACTTTGGACCAATTCCATGTTCAGTGGAATGCCGGCTTACCTGGTTGACGTAAAATGGAGTGACAGCCTGCTGACAAACTTTAAAATTGCGGTTTCCCTCGGTTTGCCGCATCCGGTACGGAATATTTTCCTCGCCATGTTGTCCTTTTATATTCTGCTACTGGCTTTTAAAGTAAGGCCCTATCTGGCGATCGGGGGGGCACTCGCATTCGGGTTAAGCAGTTATTTTATTATAGGTATCGCCGCTGGTCATAATGCCAGAATCGGTGCCATCGCGTTTATGCCACTTGTGCTGGCCGGGATTCACGTGGCATTTAAAAGGAATCTTTGGTTAGGCGGCGGATTAACCGCACTTGCGGTGGCACTACAGCTTCGCGATAATCACCTGCAGATAACATATTATCTGCTGTTTTTTGTGGTGCTGTATGGGATCATTCAGCTGATTCAATTCGTCCGCTCTGGAGATCTGATGGGTTTTGTGAAGCCTGCAGGGGTGCTGGTTGTTGCCGCACTTCTTGCCTTTGGAACCTTCTACGGTAAATTCAAGTCCATTTCCGAATATAGCCGGTATTCCATGCGCGGGGTTTCGGAACTCAAGGCCGATGTTAACAGCGGTGAAAATGAGTCTGGCCTGAAAAAGGATTATGCCTTTCAATATTCCTATGGCCTCGATGAACCCATGACCTTATTCATTCCGGCATTCCTGGGGGGCACCAGTTCCCATCTTTTCGTTCAGGATGAGGATAGTGAAACTTTGCAGGCTCTTCGAACTGCTCCCGATCCGCAGCTGGCAAATCAGCTGGCGCGTTATTCTGGTGCTTACTGGGGGCCACAACCGTATTCGTCACCATATTATGCAGGTGCGGTCGTTGTTTTCCTCTTTGTGCTCGGCATTCTGTTTGCCGAAAAGCGATATGTGATCTGGCTGGTGAGTATTTCCGTCCTTGGGGTTCTGTTGGCTTACGGGGATAGTCTTGCATGGTTCAACTATGCCATGTTTGATTACTTTCCTGGTTATAATAAATTCAGGTCAGTCACTTTTGCCATCATACTGCCGTTGCTGGCCATGCCATTGCTAGGAATGCTCGGACTGGAGCGCCTTTTGAGCCTGAAGCCTGATCAAAAGACCAGAAAAAAATTACTCATTGGCATCGGTATTCCCGCAGGTATCTGCGTGCTTGTTGTTCTTTTCGCCGGAATGGCTGGTTTTACAAGGGCGGGCGAGGAGCAATTGCCACAATGGTTCTTAAATGCACTGCAGGCAGACAGGGCTTCCCTCATGCGCTCAGATGCACTTCGCTCACTGGTTATTGTCGGAATAAGTGGTATACTGGTTTATTTTGGCTGGATAGGCAGATTAAAGCCGTTGATCTGGATGGGTGGCTTGGTTATCCTGATGCTCGCCGATGCATGGATGGTTGATGCACGATATTTTGGCGAAGACAATTACCGGAGAAAATCAGATAATAGTTTTCTTACCGCCACGAATGCTGATAAGGAAATATTAAAGGATAAATCACCCGGATACCGGGTACTGAATCTTCAAAACCCGTGGAGCGAGGCCCGGACTTCCTATTTTCACCAGTCGTTGGGTGGGTATCACGGTGCGAAGATCCGTCGATACCAGGATCTGATCGACTATTGCATTGATCCTGAAATTCAGGAAATGATCCAGGGACTGCAATCGGGTAATCCCGACCTTTCCGGGTATGGAGTGCTCAATATGCTCAATGCGAAGTATATTGTTTTCGGTCCGGAGCGTGAGAATATTATCCCGAACAATACCGTGAATGGCAACGCATGGTTCGTGACTTCTGTACGATCTGTTGAATCTGCGGATGCCGAGTTGCAGGCGACATGTGAAATAAATACCCGTGAGACAGCTGTAGTTGATGCGAGTAAGTTCGGCGGTTTGAAAAGTACCTACAACGAGGGTTCGATTGAGGTAGAATCCTATCTGCCCAACAGGATCGTTTATAAAACCGAAAATGCTTCTGATGGTCTCGCTGTCTTCTCTGAAATTTACTACCCCCATGGCTGGAAAGTAACCATCGACGGGCAGGATGCATCCATGCTCCGGGCGAATTACGTGCTCAGGGCACTGGAGATACCCGCTGGGTCACATACAGTAGTATTTTCGTTTGAACCCACGGTTTATGCGGTAGGTAATACAGTGATTTTAATTTCGACGATCGTGTTGATCTTAGGTTTTTTTATCGCTGTGGCTTACAGTATTCTTCAATGGCGACGAACTGCTGCCTGATCGATGGCGGCGATCCTCGTTAGTAGCGGCGGATGTGAATAATTAACAAAGACATAGGCAGGATGGGGGTAAAGGTTGCTCAGGTTATCTACCGAGAGCTTCTTCAGTGCATTTTTCATGGCCTCTGGTTTAAAGGTAACGGAAGCAAATTCGTCTGCCTGGAATTCATGTTTTCTGCTTATGAGATTTGAGATAATGCCCAGAACAGTAGAAATGGGTGAGTACAGCAGTGTGAAGGTGAGCAGGTTGAGGTGAATTCCATAACTATTTGCTCCCAGTGCCACAGAAAAGGATTCATTAAAAATCACCCTGGACATGATGAAGAGCATCAGGCCGGTTTGGGCGATGCTGAGGATAAATCCCTTGATGATGTGATTTCGTTTATAATGCCCGATCTCATGGGCCAGTACCGCTACAAGTTCGGCGGTTGTGTGATTCTGAATAAGGGTATCATAGAGGACAACTTTTTTTCGTTTGCCAAGTCCGGAAAAAAAAGCGTTTGACTTTGAGCTGCGTTTTGATCCGTCAATAACATAGATATTCTGAATAGGAAACCCCACATTCCTGCTGTAAGATTCAATGGCTGTTTTTAACTCACCATCTTCAAGCGGAGTCAGTTTATTAAACAGCGGGACGATCAGTGTGGTATAAAACGCATTGATAAACAAGATAAAGAGAGCGGCTACAATCCAGAAAATCCACCAGAAGTCAGGCCCCATTCGTCCGATCAGAAAAATCAATAACAGAAGTATTGGGATGCCGATCAGAGCTCCGAGCAGATACCCTTTAATTTTGTCAAGAAAGAAAGTTTTTATGCTGGATCTGTTGAAGCCGAACTTTTCCTCGATCACAAAGGTCCTGTAATATTGAAATGGTAAAGTAAGGATGTCTGAAGCAATAAAGATCACCCCAAAAAATGCAACCGGTATCCAAAGTTCGCTCTGAACAAACTGGCGGATGTATTGGTCAATCAGGCCGAAGCCGCCAAACATCAGCATCAGAAAGGTTGCTATGAAGCCCACAGTGCCTGTGAGCAATCCGAATTTTGTGACTTCCCGATTATATTTTAGTGATTGTTCATAGCGGGCGTGGTCATAAAATGAACTAACCTCCGACGGAATGTCCTTTTTCCGACTTTTGATGTTCAAAAAATCCAGTACTGTTTCCAGGATAAATCCGGCTGAAACGATGACCAGGATGAGCGTAAGTATTGCTGAAGGGTCCTTTAACATATCTGAGAATTTGTCCCAATTTGGGAATAATTCCAAAAATGGGAATATAAGCCACTTTAAAAAGTCGGTTTTGAGCGAATTTAAGCTATTTATCTCTTTGGTATTGATTTTGGCATAGGAATGTCAACATCGGAAGTGGATGAATAAATTTTTTTACGATATGATCACAAATCTAAAACGCGAAGGACTGTTGCTGCCCGCAGTGCTGTTCACTTCTGCAGTTATCGTACTTTTTTATGAATTAGTCAGCTTTATTCTTGTGAACATTTAGCGCTGAAATTGTTTTTAAGGCAGGGAAAAAGGGATTATAATTTAGAATGTCTCAAAATAGTTAGACATATTGGAAGATAGACATGCCGGGAGTAACTTTGGTGCGTCTGGAAATTCATTAAAAACCCTGAAATTGATTATATGAGTTGGTTGACAAATGCCTTGTCGAGTACCCTGGGCCGCAAATTACTGATGGCGGCGACAGGATTGTTTCTTATTACATTTCTGGTGGTCCATCTTGCCGGAAATCTGCAGCTACTTTCAGATGACGGAGGAGAGTCATTCAATGTATATGCGAAGTTTATGACCACGAACACGTTCATTAAAACGACTTCGTATCTGCTGTATGCGACCTTTCTTATCCACATTATTTGGGCGATTTTGCTGTCGGTAAATAACCGTAGTGCACGTCCTGTAGGTTACAAGGTTTCCGCCGCTTCAACGAACAGCACATGGAGTTCACGTAACATGGGCTTCCTGGGAACCATCGTTTTTATCTTCCTGGTGATTCACCTCGCAAATTTCTGGTGGAAAATGAAGTTTGGCGAGATGCCAATGGTTGAATATGATGGCGCAGAATATAAGGATCTCTATACTGTGGTAAGCACTGCATTTGGTGAACTTTGGCTGGTGATCCTTTACGTGGTTGCCATGATCGGCCTCATGTTCCATTTGTTTCATGGGTTTCAGAGTGCGTTTCAAACCCTCGGACTTAACCATCCCAAATACAACCCGGCCATTAAGATCATAGGATCGATCATTGCTATTGTTATACCGGCATTATTTGCAAGTATTCCGATCCTGATGTACCTGAACTAAGTGAGCATTTAAAAATTATCGAATAGATGAATTTAGATTCAAAAATACCTGAAGGCCCGTTAGCGGAGAAATGGGAAAAGCATAAATTTAATATCAAGCTCGTTAACCCGGCGAATAAGCGGAAATACGACATTATTGTTGTTGGTACCGGGCTGGCAGGAGCTTCTGCCGCGGCATCGTTTGGTGAACTTGGCTACAACGTAAAGGCGTTCTGTTTCCAGGACAGCCCGCGACGCGCGCACAGTATTGCCGCCCAGGGAGGGATTAATGCGGCGAAGAATTATCAGAATGACGGGGATAGCGTCTTCAGACTTTTTTACGATACGATTAAGGGCGGTGATTACCGTTCGAGAGAAGCCAATGTGTTCAGGCTGGCTGAGGTAAGTGTGAACATTATTGACCAATGTGTTGCCCAGGGCGTTCCCTTTGCACGTGAATATGGTGGATTGCTGTCAAACCGCTCATTTGGTGGGGCACAGGTCTCCAGAACATTTTATGCTCGCGGGCAAACCGGGCAGCAGCTGTTGCTGGGCGCATACAGTGCATTGAGCCGGCAGGTTGCGAATGGTAAAGTTCAGTTGTTCCCTCGTCATGAGATGTTGGATGTGGTGGTGGTTGATGGAAAAGCACGGGGAATTGTTACCCGGAATCTAATCACCGGAAAGATAGATTCGCACAGTGCACATGCTGTGGTACTGGCTACCGGCGGTTATGGCAACGTTTTTTACCTGTCTACCAATGCAATGGGATCCAATGCCACTGCCGCGTGGCGGGCACACAAACGTGGTGCATTGTTTGCTAACCCTTGCTTCACCCAGATTCACCCTACCTGTATTCCTGTTTCCGGAGATCACCAGTCAAAGCTTACGCTGATGTCTGAATCCCTGCGAAATGACGGTCGGGTTTGGGTACCAAAAACCGTGGAAGATGCTGAAAAGATCCGTAATGGCAGCCTCAAACCTACCGATCTTCCTGAGGAAAAACGTGACTATTACCTGGAAAGAAAATATCCTTCATTCGGAAATCTTGTTCCCAGGGATGTTGCCTCAAGAAATGCCAAGTATGTATGTGATGAAGGCAGAGGCGTGAATAAATCCGGACTGGCAGTATATCTTGATTTCGCTGATGCGATTAAACGTGATGGCAGAGATGTGATCGCCAGCAAGTATGGAAACCTCTTCGATATGTATGAGCAGATTACAGGGGATAATCCATATGAAACACCTATGAAGATTTTCCCTGCGGTTCATTATACGATGGGCGGACTATGGGTTGACTATAATTTGCAGACCACCATACCTGGCCTCTACGCGATCGGTGAAGCTAATTTCTCCGATCATGGTGCAAACAGGCTCGGGGCAAGTGCCCTTATGCAGGGACTTGCTGATGGTTATTTCGTTATACCTTACACTATCGGTGATTACCTGGCGCAAACTCCATATGAGAAGGTACCGGCAGACCATGATGCATTCAAGGAGGTTGAGAAGGAAGTTTCAGATCGAATCGGCAAACTCCTTTCGATCAATGGCACGAAGACGGTAGACCAGTTTCATAAGGAACTTGGAAATATCATGTGGGAGTATTGCGGGATGTCGCGAACAGCAGAAGGACTAAAGAAGGCTAAAGCAGAGATACAGCAATTGAAGGAAGAGTTCTGGAATAATGTAAAAGTTGTTGGTGGCAACGAAGAGCTCAATCAATCACTGGAGAAGGCGAACCGGGTTGCGGATTTTATCGAGCTTGGAGAGCTCATGATCGACGATGCACTGGACAGAGATGAATCATGCGGTGGTCACTTCAGGGAAGAATCGCAAACTGAAGAAGGGGAGGCGAAGCGGAAAGATGACGAATACAGTTATGTGGCTGCGTGGGAATATGCTGGTCCGCAAAAACCGGAAATTCTTCGAAAGGAGCAGCTCGTATTCGAAAATGTTAAATTGACACAACGTAGTTATAAGTAATCCTTAAGGATAGAAATATTTAAGTATGAAGATTACATTAAAAGTTTGGAGACAGAAAAACGCCAGTGATAAAGGCGGATTTGTAACCTATAATCTGGACGATGTATCGCCGGATATGTCTTTTCTGGAAATGTTTGATGTCCTGAACGAAGACCTGGTAAAAAAAGGAGAAGATCCTGTCCATTTCGATCATGATTGCCGTGAAGGTATTTGTGGAATGTGCAGTATGTATATCAATGGTAAACCTCACGGACCAAAACAGACCACAACCTGCCAGCTACATATGCGAAGCTTTAGTGACGGGGATACTATCACAGTAGAACCATGGCGCGCAAAGGCATTTCCGGTTGTGAAGGATCTTGTTGTGGACCGTGGTTCTTTCGATAGAATTATTCAGGCGGGGGGATATGTTTCGGTGAATACAGGAGGCGTACCCGATGCTAATGAAATACCTATTCCAAAGGCAATTGCGGATGAGGCATTTGATGCAGCAACCTGTATCGGTTGCGGGGCTTGTGTAGCTGCATGTAAGAATGCATCTGCTATGCTGTTCACCTCGGCTAAAATTTCCCAGCTGGCAATGCTTCCACAGGGACAGGTAGAGCGAAAATCACGTGCAGAGAAGATGATTGCACAGATGGATGCTGAAGGGTTTGGTGCATGTACCAATACTGGCGCTTGTTCTGCTGAGTGCCCTAAAGGTATCAAGCTTGAGAATATTGCCCGGATGAACCGTGAGTATTTTTCCGCTAAAGTTTCATCGGAAAATATCTGATTCATCAAATAAGGACATAAAAAAAGCGCTGTGGGAACAGCGCTTTTTTTATTTCTTCAGAAAGGATTTATACGCCTCCCTGTTCAATTAATCCCCAGGCAATCAGACCCACACCAACGATAATGGCTACGGCACCCAGACCACCAGAAGCAAGGATAGCGATAACAATACCGGCTGCGGCGATCACAATACCAATGAAAACTTTTTTATTCATTGCCTGTGAAGAATCGGTATCCTTTACACTCTTAATTTCTTTGATCTCGCGCACGAGCTGTTTCTTCACCTCTTTGTGTGCACGTTTTTCTTCCTTGCGGATTTCTTTCTTGAGTTCCTTCTGATCAAGTTCTGAAGATTTCAGGTTGGCAACATTTTCCTTATGTTCCTCAACGATCTTTTTTATGGACGGAATTTCTGCGAGTTGCGCTACAACACTTTTATTGGTGCTGGCAACCATGGTTTCTTCGGGTTTGATTTCAGACACATTTTCTTCTTTAATGGTCTTCTGATCATCCGTTTTTACCACCTGCTTTTCATCCTTATAGAACTCCCTGGAGTTATTGAAACTGGCTGTGTATTTCGGAGCACATGAAGAAAATACAATTCCTCCGAACAGCAGGACGAGCGAGCTTATTTTAGTAACTTTTTTAAACATAGTATTTAATTTTAATTAGGTTGGGTAATGAAATTTTAATTTACGGATTAAATTTTAAATCAAAACTCAACCATAACGAAAAAATTGTGCAAAATAAACTCAGGCAGCGCATAATTATTCAGTGTTTTCCATATCTCACTGAATACCTCGAAAAGGAAGTATCTCATCTTGGCTTCCAGATAGAGCGCGTTGAACGCACCGCTGTGTGGTTGCAGGGCAATCTCGAAGATACGATGAGATTGAATCTCAACCTTCGTACCGCTAACCGTGTACTCTTGCTGATCGATGAATTTCAGGCAGCCGGGCCCGATATACTTTACAGGGAACTATTGCGTGTTCCCTGGGAGAAAATCATCCCAAAAGACGGCTATTTAAGTATACATGGCTATGTGAAGAACGACTTCATACGTGATAACAGGTTCGCATTCATGAAGATGAAGGATGCGATTGTCGACCGTATGAACGAAAAGAACGGGGTTAGGCCTGATTCCGGTCCGGATATGTCAGGAACAGTCATTTATTTACACTGGGTGGGACCCACCGTTGCTGTGTATTTGGACACTTCCGGAGAAACGATCGCAAAGCATGGATACCGTAAAATTCCAGGCAAAGCCCCGATGATGGAGTCGCTGGCAGCCGCCGTGGTGATGTCGACCGGCTGGGACACGCGCTCTGCCTTTATCAATCCCATGTGCGGTAGTGGAACAATCGCCATCGAGGCGGCCCTTATGGCGCGAAATATTGCCCCGGGAAGTTTCCGTTCAAACTTTGGGTTCATGCATTGCAACGCGTATCGGCAGGAAGTTTGGGATAAGGTTAGGTCCGACGTCAGCGGCGGTGAAAAAACCGCACCCGTTATTATTGCTTCGGATCATGACCAGCAGGCTGTCCGGGATGCGCAAATGAATGCCCGTGCGGCGGGTGTTGAGGAGATGATCACTTTTGAGCATTGTAATTTTACCGAAACTTCCATTCCCGAAGGAGAGGGGATTATAATCCTTAATCCGGAATATGGCGAACGATTGGGAGTAACCAATGCATTGGAAAAGGTATATAAGGATATAGGTGATTTCTTTAAATCGAGGGGTAAAGGTAAAAAAGGGTATGTTTTTACAGGAAATCCCGATCTCGCCAAAAAAGTTGGCCTGCGTACGAGTAGCAGAACACCTTTTCTGAATGCACGCATTGAATGTCGTTTACTTGAGTATGAACTATATGCGGGATCCAGAAAAAAATGATACATTAAACAAAGTATGGTCGCATTTCTATGAAACAGATCAAGATTCTAGCAGAGCTTCTCTGGTATTCGCTGCCTGTTCAGTTGTTGCTGAACCACTTCAAGCGAAACCAGATGTTGTTGCTGTGGTGGGTGTTTCTGTTTGCGATTATATCCGGAAATTTCGGCAACTATCTCGGGGTCCCCTACCTGTTTCTTGATCCGGTTTACCTTGATGATGTAGGGTTTTTTAGTTTCCTGGCTATGGGAGCTGTTTTTGCCGGTTTGTCCATGATCTTTCACATAACCTCGTACATCCTCGACGGACCGCGGTTTTCATTCATCGGTACGGTTAGTCAGCCGTTCTTCACCTTTTCTGTAAACAACAGTCTCATACCCCTTTCCTTCATGATTGCTTATATGGTTCTGGTTGTGCAGTATCAGATCACCAATGAATTTACCGAAGGATCAACGCTTCTGATTTACATCCTGGGGATCATTACTGGCTTCAGTCTTATGACCATAGCGTTTTATGTCTACATCCGGTTCACCAACAAGGATATTTTCAGATATGTAGTGTGCAAGGTGGATGAAAAACTGAAGGAGAATATTACTGTTACAAGGGCGAGCGCTATGAAAAAATTGCAGCTTGCACGGAAGCGGCAGTTGCGTGTAGATACATTCATTGACAGGAATTTTGATTTCCGAAAGGTGCCGAACAATGAAGGGTTCTATGATAAGGCTACTATTCTCCAGGTTTTTGATCAGAATCACCTGAATCTGGTAACCGTAGAGTTGGTCTTGTTTCTTATCCTCCTGTTTATCGGGGTCTTTAATGACTACCCGGTATTTCAGATTCCTGCCGCGGCCAGTACGGTAATTCTTATTACCATTTTTGTCATGTTTACCGGCGCATTTTCATACTGGTTCGGAAGCTGGGCAGGTACCGCAGCATTAGTGCTTTTGTTCGTGGTTAATTTCATGGTTCAGCAGAATGTGCTTGAAAAGACGTATAAGGCATATGGCCTGAACTATTCAGTTGAGGAAAAACCGGTTTATTCCGATAAACAAATCCGGAGTATGACTAAGCCGGCAATGTTCAGAAAGGACAGTCTTGAAACGGTTGAAATACTGAACAACTGGAGGGCGAAATTTAATCGTCCCCCAAAAATGATCTTTGTTTGCGTCAGTGGCGGGGGCCAGCGGGCTGCTCTTTGGTCTTATAACGTACTCGATGAAATTGATCATCAGACCAGCGGAAAATTTATGGAGCAGACGATGCTGATCACGGGTGCTTCGGGCGGACTTATTGGCGCTGCATATTTTCGTGAGTTGATCTATCAGCAAAAGATTGGTCAGTTGGAGAACAGGGATGATCCCATGTTTCGTGAACAGCTCGGAAGGGATAACCTCAATGCAGTTATTTTTAGTTTTTTAATGAATGATCTCTTTTCGGGGTGGCGAAAATTTGAGTACGGAGGATACAGATATGCCCGAGACCGGGGTTTTTCCTTTGAGGAACAGCTTAATAAAAATACCGGAAAGCTTTTTGATAAATCGCTCCACGCCTTCAAAGAACCTGAGCAGCAGGCCCTGATTCCAATGATGATTCTGGCGCCGACGATCGTGAATGACGGACGAAAGCTTTACATTTCCCCACAACATATTTCCTATATGGTGAATCCGGTGACGAATAATTATCCGGAAGAAAAAGTTACAGGAATTGAATTCCAGCGGTTTTTTGAAAGCGTGGGGGGTGAAGATCTGCGGTTTTTAAGTGCTCTGCGGATGAATGCCACTTTCCCCTATATCACACCGAACGTAACGTTGCCAAGTGAACCTGCGCTTGAAATTATGGATGCCGGCGTCAATGATAATTTTGGGATTTCGGATGCAGTCCGGTTCATGTTTGTATTCAGGGAGTGGATTGCCCGAAATACCAGTGGAGTGCTGCTTATTTCGATTCGTGATTCCGACAAAAACCCTGAAGTGCTGCCGCGTAATTCTCTTTCACTTTTCGATCGGATCACATTGCCCATCAGTACGATTTACCAGAATTTTGAAAGTATGCAGGATATCACCAATGATACCCAGGTTGAATATGCCAATAGCTGGATGAAGGTGCCTTTCGACCGAATTGATATTCAGTATATTCCGGATGAGTTATCAAAGGAAAACCTTTCCGTTGCAGATAGTCTCAGGATGGAAAATGCCCAACGGGCTTCGTTATCGTGGCGGCTTACCCAGCGTGAAAAGGAGAGCTTGCTGCGAAACCTTCAGACAGAAAAAAACAGAAACGCTTTTCTCCAAATAAGATCAATTGTTCAGGAAGGGCAGGCTAACTAATGATTGTTAGTAAAATCAGGTGATAATCTGTAATTTTGGCGCAATTTTAGAGATACCTGATGAAAGATACCAAACCATACAAGCCTAAAAATAAAATTCGAATTGTCACTGCAGCCAGTTTGTTCGACGGGCATGATGCAGCGATCAATATTATGCGCCGGATCATCCAGGCCACAGGTTGCGAGGTGATACACCTGGGGCACGACAGAAGTGTTGAGGAGGTTGTAAATACAGCCATTCAGGAGGATGCCCAGGCCATCGCTATGACATCCTATCAGGGCGGGCATATGGAATATTTTAAATATATGCACGACCTTCTGAAAGAAAGGGGGGCTGGTCATATTAAGATCTTCGGCGGCGGCGGTGGCGTGATACTTCCGGATGAAATTGCCGAGTTGCATGCCTATGGTATTACACGTATCTATTCACCCGATGACGGGCGGTCACTGGGGCTTCAGGGTATGATCAACGACCTGGTGCAGCAGAGTGATTTTCCTACGGGTATGAATCTGAATGGTGAAGTCTCTCATTTGAAGGAGAAAGATGTACAGGCAATCGCGCATCTGATCTCGGCGGCGGAAAATTTCCCTGAAAAAGCTGAGCCGGAGCTTAAAGAAGTACATCAGATCGCCAGCAAGGTAAAAGTGCCTGTGTTGGGAATCACCGGTACCGGCGGGGCGGGAAAATCTTCGCTTGTTGATGAGCTGGTGAGGCGATTCCTGCTGGATTTTGAAGATAAGAAATTAGCGATCGTTTCAGTGGACCCCTCAAAACGTAAGACAGGAGGCGCGTTGCTTGGCGACCGTATTCGAATGAATGCAATAAATAATGAACGGGTATACATGCGTTCCCTGGCCACACGTCAGTCTAACCTCGCCCTGTCCAGGCATGTGAATGAGGCGATCCAGGTGCTTAAGGCGGCGGCATTTGATCTGATCATCCTGGAAACTTCAGGTATCGGTCAATCGGATACGGAAATCACGGATCATTCAGATGTCTCCCTTTATGTGATGACCCCGGAATATGGTGCGGCAACACAGCTTGAGAAGATCGACATGCTGGATTTTGCAGATGTTATTGCCATCAATAAATTCGATAAGCGAGGTGCACTGGATGCGTTGCGGGATGTGAAGAAACAGTACAAGCGCAATCATAACCTGTGGGATGCTAACGATGAGGATCTCCCCGTTTATGGCACTATTGCCTCCCAGTTTAATGACCCCGGAATGAATCAGCTTTATATGAAGCTGATGGATGTTATTTCAGAAAGGACCGAAGCACCGTTGAAATCCAATTTTGAGCGAAGCGGTGAGATGT
Organism: Fulvivirga sedimenti; assembly: GCF_020328055.1. Taxonomy (NCBI): domain Bacteria; kingdom Pseudomonadati; phylum Bacteroidota; class Cytophagia; order Cytophagales; family Fulvivirgaceae; genus Fulvivirga; species Fulvivirga sedimenti. The sequence goes on along the minus strand of NZ_JAIXNE010000003.1, from coordinate 974,842 downwards.
CTGAAAAAATATGGGTCATTCCACCGAAACGAACCCGATACCTTAGTGAAATCGCCGAGAGCAATCGTTCCTATGACGAATGGGTTGAGCATCAGTCTGCACTGGCGCAAAAACTTTACGGACTGCATGTATCCATTAAGTTGCTGGAAGAAAATGACGGTGATCCGGAATTGCTGAAATCCCTGCGCGGGACCTATGATAAGTTTGCGTTGGATTTCGATAAACGCAATGATCAGCTCCTGAAAGAGTTTCCGGGTAAAGTGAAGAAATATAAGGATGATGTGTACACTTTCCAGGTGCGGGATAGGGAGATTTCGATTAAAACGCATTCAGAATCTTTGTCCCATCTTCAAATACCGAAGGTGGCGCTGCCGAGATATGAAGCCTGGGGCGACCTGTTAAAATGGTTATTGCAGGAAAATGTCCCGGGGGAATTTCCATATACGGCTGGTATCTATCCCTTCAAACGCGAAGGTGAAGATCCTACGCGCATGTTCGCTGGTGAAGGCGGACCGGAACGAACCAACCGGAGATTTCATTATGTAAGTCTGGATATGCCGGCAAAGCGGCTTTCCACTGCGTTTGATTCGGTAACGCTGTACGGTAACGATCCTGATTACCGTCCGGATATCTATGGGAAAATCGGGAATTCAGGCGTATCCATATGCTGTCTAGATGATGCCAAGAAGTTGTATTCAGGCTTCAACCTTGCTGATCCCGGCACTTCGGTTTCGATGACCATCAATGGTCCGGCCCCGATGCTGTTGGCATATTTCATGAATGCAGCCATTGATCAGCAATGTGAACTCTACATTCAGGAGAATGGTTTGGAAGAGGAAGTTGAAGCGAAGATTAAGGCCATTTATAAGGGCAAGGAGAGACCTGCCTACCAGGGGGATCTTCCTGAAGGAAATGATGGTCTCGGACTCATGCTCCTTGGCGTAACCGGGGATCAGGTTTTACCCGCTGATATATATGAGAAGATCAAAAAAGAGACGCTTAGTGCTGTGCGGGGGACTGTTCAGGCGGATATTCTTAAAGAGGATCAGGCGCAAAACACGTGCATTTTCTCCACAGAGTTTGCGTTGCGCCTGATGGGCGATGTGCAGGAATATTTTATTGAAAATAATGTTCGAAATTTCTACAGTGTATCCATATCGGGCTATCACATTGCCGAGGCAGGTGCAAATCCGATCACGCAGCTGGCCTTCACGCTTGCCAATGGGTTTACATATGTTGAGTACTACCTCAGCAGAGGAATGGATATTAATAAATTCGCCCCGAATCTTTCATTTTTCTTTTCCAACGGGATCGACCCGGAATACGCTGTAATCGGCCGGGTAGCACGTAGGATATGGGCGAAGGCTATGAGGGATAAATATGGCGCGAACGCGCGATCGCAGATGCTGAAATATCATATTCAGACTTCAGGCCGGTCCCTTCATGCCCAGGAAATTGATTTTAATGATATTCGAACTACCCTCCAGGCTTTATATGCCATCTATGATAATTGTAATTCCCTTCATACCAATGCGTATGATGAGGCGATTACCACCCCTACAGAGGAGTCAGTGCGCAGGGCAATGGCCATTCAGCTGATTATAAATAAGGAGCTGGGCCTGGCGAAGAATGAAAATCCACTGCAGGGGTCATTTGTTATTGAAGAACTTACCGATCTGGTAGAAGAAGCTGTACTGCTCGAGTTCGACAGAATTACCGAACGCGGTGGAGTATTAGGAGCCATGGAAACCATGTATCAGCGCAGCAAGATCCAGGAAGAAAGTCTGTATTATGAAACACTGAAGCACAACGGGGATTATCCCATCATTGGTGTAAATACTTTCTTAAGCTCGAAGGGTTCGCCAACTATTATTCCAGGCGAAGTGATCCGTGCGACAAGGGAGGAAAAGGAGTACCAGATTTCCATGCTCAGAAACTTGCACGATCATCATCGGGATAATATCGGAAAGGCACTGAAACATGTTCAGGAATCAGCCATTCAGAATAAAAATATTTTTTCTGAATTAATGGAAGCCGCAAAAATCTGTTCGTTGGGCCAGATCACGCATTCTCTGTTCGAGGTGGGCGGCCAGTATCGACGGAATATGTAATCAGGAATTTTGATTGATGGCAAGTTGCAGGTGAGCCAGATGGTGCCTGCAATGCCAGCTGTATTGTGCCGTGGCTTCATCCAGCGTAAAGATGCTGTGCGCGTGTTCCGGATGAATATACGTACGTGAGAACTCTGCTTCGGTCATATTTTCAAGCAGTGCAGTCCATCGTTTATGGAGCCCTTCCAGAAGGCGGACAGACCACCAGATATCTACTTTCTGTGTATCGTATAGTTCTGCCCATGCTGATTGTCGGTATGGAAGAATAGTTGGCTGATCTTCGGTAAGAGCAAGTTTGAATCGTATTACTGCATTCATATGACTATCGGCGCAATGATGAATGAGCTGCTGGATTGTCCACCCACCGGGACGATAGGTATAATGCAATCCTTCGGGCTGCAGTGGCTCTATCAGGTTTTTGATTTGCTCGGGAAAATTACGGATATCTTCAATGCGTTCAGCTCTGGGACGGTTGGTTTCCCTGATACTGAACGGTCCGATCGGGAATTTTAATGGATCCATGGTGGAAATATTCGTGGCTGTAAATATGGGGCAAAAACATGATCGACGGATCACGCTTTTAAATCGTCATCTAAAATGGTAATTTCACACGAATGCTGCGAATTTTAGTCCTTTTATTTTTCATTTCGGCTGCTGCACTCGGACAGGACGGACAGCCTCTTGCATACCTGGAGGAGATCAATGACGCCTATGAGCCCGTGTTAAAACAGCAGTGGGAATTTGCCCGTGCTCTTGCGCAGGGACAGCCTGCAGATCTTATTGACAAGCAGAGAACATCACTCCTGGGGGAAATCCGTGAAGCACGAAATGAGATTCGCAGGATGCCACCGCATCGGGGAAATTCTGCACTACGTGATTCGGTTGTGAGATTCCTTGATATAAGCTATGATGTGGTCCGCGAGGATTATGCCCGGATTGTTGATATGGAACGTATTTCCAGGGATAGTTATGACAAGATGGAAACCTACCTTCGTGCACAGGAAGAGGCGTACGTCCGAATGAGTGCCGCTGCTCGGGCAATGAAGAAGTCGGAGGAGGAATTCGCCAAAAAGTTCGGGATCCGGCTTGTTAATTCTGATGACAAGTTTGCACAGAAGTTGAAGGAGTTAAACGATACCTTTGGTTATTACAACCGTATATATCTCACCTTTTTCAATGCCTATCAGCAGGAACTTCAGATGTTCAGGGCTGTTGAAAAGCAAGAGGCAGATGCCATCAATGCTGAACGAAGAACGCTTGAAGCCATGGCCCAAACTGGGCTTGAAAGTCTCGAGCGGGCAGGCGCATACAAGGGTGACAGAACACTTAAGTCGGCCGCTGCAGAAAACCTGCGATTTTACCAGGACGAGGCAAGTGTAAGGCTTCAGCCGATGGTAGATTATTACCTTTCCCTGAAGGAACTGAAAACCCTCAAAGGAAAACTGGATTCCGAATCATCCGCTGATCAGCGCAAAATTCTTACAGATCGTTATAATGAGCTTGTGAGGGGCATAAATGATTCGGCCAGAAACCTGGATGAGCTTAGTGAACAACTCAACGACGAACGCGCGATGCACCTGGATAAGTGGAACAGGGTGTCTGAATCATTCCTTAGAAAATTTATTGAGTAGGAGAATTCAACATCTTCCTGATAGGCAATTTTTCCACTGATATCTATTTGAACTTTTCCTATATTTGTCCAGCCATGCAGCGCAAACTAATATTAGATAGCCCGCTTCTGGATATAACCATCAACCGGTTATGTCAGCAACTGATTGAAAATCACGGTAATTTTAATGATTCGGTCATTTTGGGTCTTCAGCCTCGCGGAGTTTATCTGGCTGAGTTGGTGCATCATACGCTTGAAAAGGAAACAAATAACAAAATCCCCCTCGGGTATCTCGACACAACGTTTCACAGGGATGATTTTCGCAGGAGAGATACCCCGGCGAAAGCAAATGCAACCAGGGTTTCCTTCATCATCGAGGATAAAAATGTGGTACTAATCGATGATGTCCTTTTTACAGGTCGCTCGGTGAGGGCAGCCCTTGATGCCATGATTGCCTTCGGCCGGCCGCGAAAAGTCGAGTTGCTCGTTTTAATAAATCGTAAATATACCCGTGAACTTCCTATTGAGGCAGACTATATCGGGCGGAGCGTGAATACCATGGAATCACAACGTGTTCTGGTGGAATGGAAGACACAAGGTCATAAAACAAACAAAATCTGGTTGATCAATAAGGAATTGAAATAAAATGTCGCAACTGAGTCAGAAGCATTTACTGGGAATCAAGGATATCACAAAAGCGGATATGGATTTGATTTTCCAGACGGCAAAAAGTTTCAAGGAAGTCATCAACCGGCCCATCAAGAAAGTTCCATCACTCAGAGACATTACAATCGCCAATGTCTTTTTCGAAAACAGCACCCGTACCCGGCTTTCTTTTGAACTTGCTGAAAAACGATTGTCGGCGGATGTAATAAACTTCTCATCTTCCAGCAGTTCGGTGAAAAAGGGAGAGACACTCCTGGACACAGTGAACAACATTCTGGCAATGAAGGTGGATATGGTGGTCATGCGCCACAGTAGTCCGGGCGCACCTCATTTTCTGGCCAAGCATATCGACGCTAATATTGTAAATGCCGGAGATGGCACACATGAACATCCTACCCAGGCACTCCTCGATACATTCTCGATCCTGGAAAAATACGGAACCCTCGATAATCTCAAAGTAGCGATCATTGGAGACATTCTTCATTCACGAGTGGCGATATCAAATATTTTTGCTCTAAAAAAGATGGGGGCTCAGGTAATGGTATGCGGACCGAATACGCTGCTTCCCAAATATATTGCAGAACTGGGGGTTCGCGTTGAACTTGATGTGAAAAAGGCCCTGCAATGGTGTGATGTGGCCAATGTCCTGCGCATTCAGTTGGAGCGTCAGCAAATTAAATATTTCCCTTCACTGAGGGAGTATAGCCTGTATTACGGTATTAATAAGAGACTTCTGAGTGAAATTGATCATCAAATTACCATCATGCACCCAGGACCAATCAATCGGGGAGTCGAACTAAACAGCGATGTGGCCGATTCGGATCATAGCATAATTCTTGAACAGGTTGAAAACGGAGTGGCGGTACGAATGGCCGTTCTCTATTTACTCGCAGGCAAACAGGGATAAAGCGAATCCCTGAAATGCACGTATTTCTTGCTACTTTTGTTAATGAAATAAATACCTTCCATGTACTACAATTCAATCATCGAAACCATTGGTAACACTCCAATTGTCAGGCTCAATAATGTGAACCGGGGGATCAGGGGTACCATTCTTGTGAAAGTTGAATATTTTAACCCGGGAAATTCCATGAAAGACCGGATGGCGTTAAAAATGATCGAAGACGCTGAAAAAGACGGCCGGTTGAAGCCGGGAGGAACCATCATTGAAGGTACTTCCGGAAATACGGGAATGGGTCTTGCGCTAACGGCCATTGCCAAGGGTTACAAGTGTATTTTTACTCTTGCCGATAAACAATCACAGGAGAAAATAGACATTCTTCGTGCCGTAGGTGCAGAGGTAATCGTCTGCCCGACAAACGTGGCGTCAGATGATCCTAGGTCCTATTATTCAGTTGCAAGGAAGTTGAACCAGGATATCCCCAACTCTTTCTATCCGAACCAGTACGATAATCTTTCAAATACCCTTGCACACTACGAAACCACAGGTCCTGAGATCTGGCAGCAAACCGAAGGTAAAATCACGCATTATGCCGCAGGGGTTGGAACGGGAGGATCCATGTGTGGAACGGCGAAGTATCTGAAGGAGCAAAATCCGGATGTGGTATCTGTGGGGATCGATACCTATGGTTCGGTATTCAAGAAATATAAGGAAACAGGAGTATTCGATGAGAATGAAATCTATCCCTACCTTACCGAAGGGATCGGCGAAGATATATTACCCAAGAATGTTGATTTTGATCTGATCGATCACTTCATAAAGGTGACGGATAAGGACGGCGCCATAATGACGCGGAGACTGGCCCGCGAGGAGGGATTATTTGTTGGCTGGTCCTGCGGATCTGCTGTGCACGGTGCATTGGAATATGCGCGGGAACATTTGTCAGACGATGACATGATGGTCATTATTTTACCTGATCATGGAACACGTTACCTGGGTAAGATCTACAACGACAACTGGATGAAGGATCATGGGTTTTATGAAGCCCGGGATTTTGCCACTGCCAAGGATATCATTACCGGAAAGAATGGACGGGACCAGTTATTTACCGTTTCCAGGGAAACGCGAGTGGGCGATGTGATCAGAATGTTAAATTCCAACGGTATAGACCAGGTGCCGGTGGTGGATGGAGATCATTTTGTCGGGAGTATAACCACAGGGAAAATTCTGGAAACACTTGTTGAAAGACCTGAATGCAAGGATGAACCGGTTGATAATATCATGGATGATCCGATGCCATTCGTGGCGATGGATAATACCCTGGATGTGTTGTCATCGATGATGAATAAAAATACGAAGGCAGTGCTCGTGCGGGATAATAATGATGAGGTTCATATTGTTACCCAACATGATTTGCTGGCTGCCATTACCTCATAATCTGGCATGGTCATTGCTAAATTAATGCTGGTTGATAACATGTTTAAGTAAGTTTTGGGAGAGCCCCGGTCGCATGACCGGGGTTTTTTTGTTCGGATTTAGAATTTACAACAACCCTTGTGTGTTGAACGACTTAATAATCCGTAATTTTCTAATTCGAAAAATGCGAGTGTCATGTTGAGAATTCTGTTTCCATATATTTTTATTTTACTCTTGGTTTCAGGTTGTGGTGAAAATTCAGCCACGACAATAGAAACTGTAGATCCGTTGCCTTCCTGGCAGGGTGACTCCAGGGATGCCTTAATTGAATTTGTAGAGTCGGTGACGAATGAAGGCGGGGCGAATTATGTGCCGCCCGCAGACCGTATTGCGACCTTCGATAATGATGGCACACTGTGGGCAGAGCAACCGGTATATTTTCAGCTTATTTTCGCTTTCGACCGCGTAAAACAATTGGCAGACCAGCATCCTGAATGGCAGGGTGATTCGTTGATGTCTGCCGCCATTCGCGGAGACGTCAAGACGGTTTCCGGATTTGGAATGGGAGGATTACTAAAGATTGTTGCTGCGTCGCATGCAGGAATGACCACAACAGAATTTGAAGGAATTGTGACCGAATGGATAGAGACAGCCCGACATCCGGTTTCGGGCAGAAAATATACCGAGATGGTTTATCAGCCAATGCTGGAATTGCTGGCCTATCTTAGAGCCAATGATTTTAAGACATTCATCGTTTCCGGTGGGGGTATAGAGTTCATGCGCCCCTGGGCCGAGGCCGTTTATGGTATACCGCCTGAACAGGTTATGGGAAGCAGTATCAAGGTGGAATGGGAAGAATCCGGGGATAGCTTTGTTCTAAGGCGGCTTCCTGAACTGAATTTCATTGACGATAAGGAAGGTAAGCCGGTCGGGATTCATTATTTCATTGGAAAAAGACCGTTGGCCGCCTTCGGAAATTCAGATGGAGATCTTCAAATGCTTCAGTGGACCGACGGCCGTGAAGGTCCTTCATTCCAGATGTATATACATCACACCGATGCGGAAAGGGAATGGGCATATGATCGCGATTCACACATCGGCGGATTAGATAAGGGTCTCGACATTGCAGCTGAAAAAGGTTGGGTTGTGGTCGATATGAAAAATGACTGGAAAACCATTTATCCCCCTGCTTCAGAGTAATTTCTATTCCTTTCGTTTCGCGGCAAATACGCCATTGGGCTGTGTAAATACAGCTTCTGTTATTTTGCCGGAGTCATTGGCGGTAAACTTCACCTTGAACCCGTCCAGTCCTTTGATCGCAAAGGAATCATCACCCGTGGGAATCAGTGTATATTCCGGCTGGTTTGGAACAATGAGGTGTAATTCATCATCTTTCGTAAAGAACCTGGCGACCATACCGCCCAATTCATATTCCCCTGTATATTTTTGAAGTTCTCCCTCGGTGATATCAACGGCTTCGATGGCGCGTTTGAACAGGATAGGGTCCAGTGTAGGTTCGATGTTTAACGTAAATCCCGAAATATCCCCGCTTGCATCTGTTTGATAAACTACGCGAAGCAGACTGGAAGTGGTATCAACGCCATACTTATTTATAAAGTGTGGTTCGAATACATCGTAATGATAATGCTCCAGCCAGAGTGAGGCATCATTAGAGTTGGCAAAGAGTGAATCATTCCTAAAGGTCACCCTGATTTTTCCTGCTGCAGGATTCTCAAAACTCCCGGTATAATCTGTTATGGGATGAGAAAGTTGCGTATTTTCCTTACGATTAGAACTGGTGGATTTCACTGTTTCCTGTTGGGCAGCTATTTGCTCATCACGCTGTTTCTTCAGTCGGTCGCTCCAGTTAATCTTATTCAAACCCAGCATTCGGTCTGCAACCAGGTTTCGTACGATACCGGGAATGGGCGATCCATTTTGATTGGTAAGTACGACAATCCCTAAACTGTCGGAAGGAAAGAATGACGTGCTGGCTGAAAAGCCATCTATGTTGCCGCCATGCTCTACACGGTAATGGCCCCGGTACGATGAAAGGAACCAGCCATACCCATAATTGGCCAGAAAGGCATCCGGAAGCTCTGCCGAAGGTAATCCGGCCGTAACGACCATTTGGGAACTCATCGCCTCCTGTGCATAATCGGCCGGGATGATTTCTTTACCGTTGAATTTGCCACCGTTGATCCAGACTTTCAGCCATGCTGTCATTTCATTCACGCTGCTGTTAATGCTTCCTGCGGGTGCCATCCCCCGGATTTCATAATAATCCATGGAGCGAATGACTTCATCATTTTTCAATTCATATCCGGTAGCATAATCTGCACGGCTGGTCATTTCCTTAATATCCACTGCCGCAGTATTCATCCCGAGCGGTTTGAAAAATCGTTCACGGATGTTATCCTCCCATGACTTTCCTGTGACTTCTTCTGCAATTACCCCCTGGGCAAGGAACATAAAGTTATTGTATTGCCATTGTTCCCGTACACCGAATGTTGGCTCCTGAAACTCAATTCGGGCCATGAGGCTGTCCCGGTTGTCAGTCGGAAAGAAATACCAGGAATAGTCATGCCGTGGAAGTCCGGTGCGGTGACACATCAGATCCCGAATTGTGATCTGGTCATTCATTTCATTATTGTAGAATTTAAGTCCGTCGATATACTTTCCAGGAGGGTCATCGAACGTTAGCTCCGTTTCACTGCGAAGAATGCCTAACAGTGCCGAAGTAAATGATTTACTGCAGGATCCGATCGCAAAGAGGGTGTTCGCCGTAACAGGGAGTCCCTTCTCTATATCCCGTTGGCCGAATCCGTTGGAATAGATTACCTCATTCCCTTCCACAACCGCGACGGCAAAACCCGGGGCCTTCCAGTTCCCGAGCAATTCATTGAGTTCTTTTTCAATGCCTTTTAAGCGTTTGTCGGTTGCCTGAGTAAAAGCGATTGACGGGATTAAAAACAGCAGTAACAGTAGTCGGACAGATTTCATTTTTTAGCAGTTGGATATGCCTATAAGGTACTAAAAAAGTATAAATGCCCCTAGCATTCGTGCATGATGAATTTGTTTAATCCAGTTTTACTTTTTCTCTTTTTGGATATGATGCAAACTCAGGTCATTTTCCATAAAGGAAAAAATTATCTCTTAATTGCGTTGCTTACCAGGGAGATGACAAATAAGATGAGAAAGACGAAGAAGAGAACTTTAGCAATGCCTGCAGCACTGGCTGCGATGTTTCCGAAACCAAAAACAGCAGCGATCAGGGCAATTATCAGGAATATGACTGACCAGCGTAACATGATAATAATATACAAAATCGGCGGAATAAAGTAAACTTACCGACTTAGTTGATCGGTAAATTCGATTTCTTTTGAAGCTTTTTTATCGCATAGTTCAGGGCGTCTTTCTGAATTTTGGCATTTGACCTGTTGATGATCATTTGATTCACGTCGTCATCAAAATCAGATTCAGAAGGGGTAACTTCCCAAGCGGTCATTCTGTGGTGGTAGATCATTTCACCATCGGGTACCGTAAATACCATCAGTTCAACACGTGCAGAATTTTCGGTATTATCCTCTCCGTCTGCACCGATGGAAAATCCCCCACCTTCCGATTCATTCCCCTCCAGGTTAAGCTGAAGCACGTAACGGAATCTTTTATCACAAAGAGTGGAGAGCATTTTACCGTCAGAGGCATCGATATCAGCGGGTGCCAGTCCATTTGCTATTGCCGCCGTGATGAACATAACAGAATCACCGATTCGTTTTTCCGTCAGCTTTAAGATCTGTTCGGTTAGTTCGATCCGGCTTTCCTGTGATACATTTGTTGCAAGGGCATTGATCAACCAGCTGGTTGATTTGAAGGTAACCTTATTAGGGGTGAGATATTTATCCTCGTAAGTGGTTGAGGAAGATTGTACCTGGGTAATGCTGCTGCACCGTTCAAGGTTAAACAATACGATCAGAAGGATTACGGTGATACAAAGACGGTTCACGATGATTATACCAGTATAATTTTTTTTCGTGGACCGACTTCAAATTCCGATGGCGGTCCGAAATGCCGCCCGATAAAATCATCCATTTCACCCAATGTTTTATCTGACAGGAGATTCGCCAGTTTGTCCAATACCATATGACTGATCATATAGGGCATTGCCGGCAGCAGCAGACGGTCATAAATGCACTGTGCGTAGATCTGATATTCAGCGGTTTCTTCCCTCGACGCCCCGGTGATCAGACATTCATCGATCCATTTCTCCGGTTCATCGGGAAAATCTTCGATAAGCTCATTCCGCCGCTTCTGATTCATATTCTTTTCCAGGAACTGGCCGATTTTCTGCATCGATTCCAGTGACATTTTCTGACGCATTTGATCTGCACAGTTGATACAAATGGCATATTCAAAGATCACATCATATCCCCTGAGGCCTTCATATTTCTTGATTGCTTTTTCAATAAAATACGGAATTTCCTTGTCCAATAAATACCGGTCACATTCTATGCATCGGTCAAAAAGTGTTCCGGTTGCATAGGACTGAAAAATTTCAGGGATCGGTTTTGCGGAAAATCGCAGTTCCTCTTCGTTCATTTCGTCGAAATAAAAGGTCCGTTTTTAACCCAACTGACCAGGGAATTTACCTGATCCTGGGTAAGTCGTGCTTCTTCGTGTGTCCAGGTGTAGCTGTCAAGGGGCATTTCTCCTTCACCTACTTCTTCCATGAGCTCTTCAAGCTTGTGGTTTTGACGTTTTGTTTCATAGTTGCCCCATTCCGAAAAATTCAAATGCTTCCGACCGTCATTGATATGATCTTTCAGCCAGAATTTCACAGGGGCGATATTGGAATACCACGGGTAAACCGTCTCATAGGAATGGCAGTCATAGCATGCCTGTTTAAGTATAATGCTAACTTCCTGCGGCGGATTGGTCATTGCAATAAAGTCTTTCGATGCTTCAACTTCAGGCACATCTGTATCAATTGGAATAAACTGAATAACGATGAGTGCCACCAAAAGGACTAATAAAATTTTTCGTATCATCTTGGTTGGTGATTCAATTGTCATTAATAACCGAATATAGTAACTTTTGCATCCATTTAGAATACTTCGTTTCCCATGAATACAGAATTAAAAGAAATAAACAAACTGATGGTCGCCAACCGGGGTGAGATCGCCATACGTATTTTACGTGCGGCATCTGAACTCAGAATCCGCACTGTCACCATCTTTACTTTTGAAGACAGGTACTCCCTCCATCGATATAAAGCCGATGAGGCGTACCAGATCGGGGCTGATAATGATCCGCTCAAACCCTACCTCGATATTGAGGAGATTATTTCTCTAGCGAAACGAAATAATGTGGATGCGATTCACCCGGGATATGGTTTTTTGTCGGAAAATGTGAAACTGGCAAGGCGTTGTCGTGAGGAAGGCATCATTTTCGTTGGACCTGAACCGGAGGTAATGGAACGTCTCGGGGATAAGGTTGAAGCCAAGAAAATTGCGCGCGCGGCTGAAGTCCCGGTTATTGAGGATAGTGATGAATCACTTACCTCCGTTGAAATTGCGAAGAAGGAAGCAGACCGCATTGGTTTTCCCGTTGTGGTTAAGGCTGCATCAGGCGGAGGAGGTCGGGGTATGCGTGTGGTACGAAAACGTGAAGATCTTGCCAATGCCTATGAAGAGGCCCGTAATGAAGCACTGAAGGCATTCGGTGATGACACAGTATTCCTGGAGAAATTTATTGATCAGCCCAAGCACATAGAAGTGCAGATCATGGCTGACAATTACGGTAATACTGTACACCTGTTCGAACGGGATTGCTCGGTACAGCGCCGTTTTCAGAAGGTCGTGGAGATTGCACCAAGTGTCACCTTGCAACAGGAAACCAGGGATAAGCTTTATGAATATGCCCTTAAAATAGCCCGGAGTGTATCCTACAATAATGTCGGAACTGTGGAGTTTCTGGTCGATCTCGAGGAAAATGTATATTTCATCGAGGTAAATCCCCGTGTTCAGGTAGAGCATACCATTACAGAAGAAATTACCGGGGTGGATATCGTTCGCAGTCAGATCCTGATTGCACGCGGCTTCGAACTTTCAGACCGACGTATTTTCCTGCGTACTCAGGATGATGTGAAGTGTAATGGATTCGCCATACAATGCCGGATTACGACGGAGGATCCTTCCAATAACTTTCAGCCTGATTACGGAACCATCATTGCCTATCGTAGTGCAAGTGGTTTTGGTATACGACTCGATGCCGGCAATTGCTATGCAGGCGTTACTATTTCCCCATTTTTTGATTCATTGCTTGTAAAGGTTTCGTCCTGGGGGCGCACGCTCAAGGGAGCATCAGAGCGCTTGAATCGTGCGTTAAGCGAATTCCGGATACGCGGGGTAAATACCAATATCGGATTCCTGGAAAATGTAATCAATCACCCGGTATTCTATCGGGGGGAGGCAACCGTAAACTTCATCAATGACCATCCGGAGCTGTTTGATATGCCCAGGAGGCTGAACCGGGGTACGCGGTTGTTAAATTACATCGGCCATATGTCGGTGAATGGGAATCCGAACATTAAGAAAGTTGACAAATCGAAAAAATTCCGGGAGCCGAAAGTGCCCGTGTATGATCGTCTGGGGGATTATCCTAAAGGAAGCAGGGACCGGCTTCATGAGCTCGGAAGGGAAGGCTTTGTAAATTGGCTCCGTGAGGAGAAGAAGATTCAATTCACAGACACAACATTTCGCGACGCGCATCAGTCCCTGTTGGCAACAAGGATGCGAACGATCGATATGCTGAAAGTAGCGGAGAGTTATGCCAAGAATCATCCGGAGGTCTTTAGTGTTGAAATGTGGGGTGGTGCTACCTTTGATGTCTGTATGCGATTTCTCCACGAAAACCCATGGGATCGGCTGAAATTGTTGAGGGAAGCAATGCCCAATATTCTCTTTCAAATGTTATTGCGCGGATCCAATGCGGTTGGATACAAGGCATATCCCGACAACCTGATTGAGAAATTTATCGAGAAATCTGCCGAAAATGGAATTGATATTTTCAGAATCTTCGATTCGTTGAACTGGATTGAAGCCATGAAGGTAAGTATACGGACTGTACGTGAACGAACCGATTCGCTGGCGGAGGCATGCATTTGCTATACAGGTGATGTAACTCACACCGATACCAAATATAATCTTCAGTATTACCTGGATATGGCGAAACAGCTGGAGGATGAGGGGGCGCACATCCTGGCGATTAAGGATATGGCGGGATTGCTGAAGCCTTCCGGAGCTGCCTTACTGATACCAGCATTAAAAAAGGCTGTTGATATTCCGATCCACCTTCATACCCATGATACATCTTCAATACAGGCCGCGACCTATCTGGAAGCTATTGCGGGAGGCGTGGATGTGGTTGACGTAGCGATTTCCTCCATGTCGGGACTTACTTCACAGCCAAACTTCAATTCTCTTCTGGCGGCGATGGAAGGCAATGAAAGGGAACAGAAAATGGATCTTCATTCGCTTAATAATTTTGCCGTCTACTGGGAAGATGTGCGGGAGTTGTATTATCCTTTTGAATCCGGTTTAAAAGCCGGAACTGCCGAAGTCTATGATCATGAGATTCCAGGCGGACAGTACAGCAACCTCAGGCCACAGGCAGCATCTCTCGGACTTGAGGATAAATTTGAGCTGGTTAAAAAGAATTATGCGGCTGTCAATAAGTTATTCGGAGACCTGGTCAAGGTGACCCCCTCATCTAAGGTGGTGGGAGACATGGCCCTGTTTATGACTGCGAATAATCTTACCGTAGAGGATGTACTGGAGCGCGGCCATACATTATCATTTCCGGAGTCGGTTCACAGTTTGTTCAAAGGAGAGCTTGGTCAGCCGTTTGGCGGTTTCCCCGGGAAGATTTCGGAGATCATCCTGAAGGGTGATAAGCCTTTTACAGACCGTCCGAATAAACACCTGGAACCCATAGATTTCACTAAGGAGTTCAAGGCATTCCAGAAGGAGTTTGATGAATACTGCGATGAGCTGGATTTCCTGTCATATAGCTTGTATCCCAAGGTTTTTACTGATTTCTATCATGCATGGCAGGAGTATGGTGAAATATGGAGACTGCCTACCAAGGCGTTCTTCTACGGACTGGATGACAGTGAGGAGATCTTCGTGGAAATAGGCAAGGGTAAGGCGATCATTATTAAAAAATTGTACACAACTCCTACCGATGAGAAGGGTATCAGTAAGGTGTATTTTGAAATGAACGGACAAACCCGAGTGCTGGAAGTGAAGGATATTCATTTTAAATCCGACAGGCCGGCACACCTGAAGGTGAGCAGTGATTTACATGTAGGTTCGCCCCTGATGGGTAGAATTGCAGAAGTAAAGGTGAAGGAAGGGCAAAATATCTCTGAAAGTGATCCGCTGTTCGTTATTGAAGCTATGAAAATGGAATCTACTGTTAGCGCTCCCCGGGATGGGAAAGTGAAAAGGATTTACATTCAGGCCGGAGAAATGGTCGAACAGGATGATCTGGTCATTGAGCTTGAGTGACCTGGAGGTCTTCTCCGGTCAGCATCCTGTACATGGTTGCATAGGTATGTGATCTCAAAGCTGCCGGTGTTTCAAAATCTTCCGGGGATATGGGTGATTCAAAGATTACCTTTATTCTTCCTGGGCGCACGCGCAGGGTTCCGGGTGGCATGAGATTTCCGGCATTCACAATCACAATGGGTACTACAGGCGTGGCCGTTTGAAATGAAGTTCGAAAAGCCCCGTCATAAAATGGCTGCAACGGCTGGTCGGTCCTGTTTTGTGTTCCCTCAGGGAAGATAAGGATCGATATGCCATGGCTCAGGATTTTTTTCAAAAGATTAAGGCTGGCTTTTCGGCTTTCCGGACTCGAGCGATCCACAACGATGGTAGCCGCCGCGACAATCCATCCGAAAATGGGTATTTTCTTTAATTCCTTTTTTGCCAATGGCCTGAATTGAGACACAATGCCCAGGCTGATTCCGGGTGCATCCAGAAACGATGTGTGATTGGAAACAAATATGTATGAATTCTTCCAGTTGACTTTTTCGCGGCCCGAGACATCATATCGGATGAAGGTGAGCATGCTGAAAATCCATGACCAGACCTTGAGTGCTCCGTAGGTAATGAATCCCAGCTTTTCACTGATCATTACCGGAAAAAGAATGAATGGCAGCAGGATGATCATGAAGACGGTAAAAACTAAAATCACCCATCCAGTATAAAGGCCACCCACGATATTTCGTAACATCATGCGGACAAATTACATACAAAAAATCGGTTTGTAAAAATCCAATTAATGCAGTAGTTTGGCTGAATTAAATTAATTATTTAACTCTTTGCTTGCATACACCTGTCCGGAAGGGCAGGTGTTTTTTTTAATCCCCGGGCTGTTCGTTAAATTTTTTAAGGCAATCTGATACCAGGAGTGCGATATCATATTCAGTGGCCGAGTAGATATAAGCTTCATCGATCTTGCAGAAATTCATGAATTCCTCAACCTCGTCCTCGGGCAGGCCGGTCAGTTGCATTACGACCTGTTCATTGTATTTCGCTTTCAGGATTTTTGTATAATCGTAGGTGGCAATGTCCTTCTCCAGTTTCCTGGAAGCTTTGGCCTCCCGGCTGAATTTGTTATGGAAAAACGAAAAAGGACCTCCAATCTGAAATACCGGATTTTCAGTCATCGGACCCGTACGGACACCCGGGATTTGTAAAGCCACGTTTTGATTATCATCCGGAACCTCAAGTTCAATGAGCGCCTGTTTGAGACTTTCCTCGTCGCGATAAGCGAAAATATTAACTGGCTTAAGGACCTGAGTGGAGGTATTTAGTTCAATTACAATTCGAAGTCGCCGGCTGTTCTGATCAGGATTTAGTGTGAAAGCATATGTTTCATAGCCGATGGCGGAAAACAGAATTGTATCGGAGGGCATCATTTTCATCCAGAACCTTCCTTCTGTATTACTCACCGTTCCCAGTCCGGAATTCGGATTCATGATGTGGACGTAGGGTACAGGATCTTTGGTATCGGATTCACGTATTTCACCCTCAATTTCTATGAATGGTAAGTTGGTCTGACCAAAAACAGCTGCCTTACATGCAATAAGGCAGAATAAAATCGTGAAAATACGCAATGGCATATGTAATGGTACGCAATTTTTGCCATTTGGATACAAAATCTTACAACTGTTTTGCCTGAACACCTTCTCAGCGTTTTTGCAACGGGCTGGTTCGTACATTTAATATGAACCAGTTTGTTAAACTCATGAAGAAGATCATTCTACTCTTACTTATTACAGTTGGAAATGTCTTTTTAGCTGTATCTCAGCCGTTTGGCGAGAATATGGAGCTAGTGAACCTGGGCAGAAAAGTGAATACAGGCTATCATGAAGCCGGTCCGGTTATATCACCGGATGGACGTACTTTATACTTTTTTGTGCATAATCATCCCGAAAACAACTATGGTAAAGAGGGTAGTCAGGATGTATGGTTTGTTCAAAAAGACGACGAAGGACAGTGGGGTGAGGCTAAACACCTTGATAAACCATTCAATATTCATCGCTCAAATCAGGTCTTTGGAATGCTCGAAGGAGGAAGTGTCCTCTTTATTCGTGGTGGTTCACGCAAAAACAATAAGGGATTCTCATTTATCCGAAAGAATGGCGATGGCTGGTCGGAGCCCCAGGAGGTAGAAGTCGATCAGTTTAAGCAAATGAATAAGGGGAAATTTTACGGTGCGACAATTTCAGCCAGCGGGGAGTTTCTGATACTTTACTTCAGCGAACGTGAGAATAGTAATTTCAGTGATCTGTACATAAGTAAACGCAAGGACAATGGTGATTATGGCGTACCTGTGAAGCTGAATGGACTGAATACCGGTCGTGATGAATTTGCTCCCTACCTTGCGCCGGATGATAAGACACTTTATTTTTCAAGTGGTCGTAAAGATGTTGGAATTGGAAGTGCGGATATTTATATGACGCGCCGTCTTGATGATACCTGGATGAAATGGTCTGAACCGGAAAACGTTGGAAGGCCTGTGAACACGCGTGCATTCGATGCATATCTGTGTGTTGATAAAGACATGAATGTTTTCGTTACACAGTCTGGCCGCACTATCGATGGCGGTAATCTTGACATTTTTACCCTCAAGCCACGTGAAATCAATATTCGTCTGATGGGAATGCTGGTCGATGAGGAGAACCGCCAGTCAATCGATGGAGAAATACGTATTGTGAGCCAGCATAATGAAGCAGATACTCTCTGGATTTCCGATGGAAAAGGTTCGTATGAAACCATGATCAATGCACAAACCAGCTACCAGTTTGAGGTAATTGCAGATGGCTATGAGCCACTGGAAGCTTCACTTACAGTGGGCGAGGTTTTGTCTGACTCCACAATTGTTCGTGATTTTGCCCTGAAGGCTAATGAACGAGCAGTAATGCTTACTGGTATCCTTTATAATGCAGAGACGCTTGAACCCATTTCCGGAACCGTAATGATGGATAATCCTGCGGGTAATGGAAAAGAAATCATTATCAAAACGAACAGTGATGGGTATTTTGAAAAAGAGCTCAACGTAGAAGGTTGGTATATGCTTACGGGTACCTCTGAAGGCTATATGAATGCAAACGACAGCATTCACAACGACCGATCGGAATTACTCGTTCAGCGCGATTTGTATCTGGATCCGATTGAGATTGGCGCGACCGTAAGACTGGATAATATTTTCTTTGATTTCGACAAGACTACCCTGAAGCCGGAATCTTACGGGGAACTGAATAAGGTGCTAAACTTCCTGGAAAGCAATCCTTCGGTGAACATCGAGATTGCCGGACATACCGATAATAAGGGATCCGATGAATACAATATAAATCTTTCCCAGGGAAGGGCACAGGCTGTAGTGAATTACCTCATCGATCAGGGAATTGAAGATGAACGGATCATTGCCCACGGTTATGGCGAAAGTGTTCCGGTGGACACCAATGATACAGATGCCGGTCGTGCGATTAATCGCCGTGTTGAATTTACTATTCTGAGTAAATAACTATTCAATCAGAATTTTTTGTTGGTAGCGCTGGCTGCCGACATTCACAAGTAACAAGTATATACCGGGACCCAGGTTTCCGGTATATACTGTTCTTTCTGTCATTGACAGGTTTTCCTTTTGCAAAAGGATCCGTCCCTGCATATCCATCACCTGAAGAAGCCTGAGTGGCTCAGTTCCCCCCTGTATTTGAATATACCCTTTCGCCGGGTTTGGATAGACGGAAATGCCGGCTGTGTTCAAGCCTTCAATTCCCGTTACACCTGCCCTTGTAATTGAATTTACCCGCTTTACCAGGTAGCGGTCCGGATCAAATGTAATTTCATTCACTTCACCTGGAAGATAGATTTTGAAAGTTTCACTGGCAGAAGCTGGTACCAGCCGAAGCAACGTATCAGAGCCGTTCAGAACTGCATTAACCGGCATCGGCGTTGTGAAAAAGGCTACTCCTCCGGCGGCTGAAGGAGATTGCCGTGCATTCACAATCAGGCTGTCATTTCTGTGTTCCCAAATAATATCATAGACCGGATTGCCCTGACCGAAATACCACTCATTAAAGAATGTAGTAAGGTCCAGCCCGGTTTCGGCCGACATAAGATCTCTGAAATCCTCACCGGTTGCCACATCGTCGCCGTATGCAGAGAGATAAGTCCGGAGGCCCTGAAAAAATGCATCGTCATTGTTTATCAGGTATCGAAGCATGTGGAGAATGGCCCCACCTTTATTATAGGTCAATCTGCCATCGAAAATTCGAAAGGGGTCATCGGCCTGTCCCGAGGGTACATAGACAGATCCGAGTGGTGCGCTGAGGATACTTTGGTGGCGTGAGTCCATCCAGGACCTTGCAGTATTTTCATCGATAAGGAATTCGATCGCCAGGTATTCACAATACCGTGCAAAGCCTTCGTTGATCCAGATGTCGTTCCAGGTTTCGCAGGTTATATGATCGCCAAACCATTGGTGGCCTAATTCGTGGGCATCGATGGTGAACGAGAAGAAATCCATGGTCGACATAGTCTGATGCTCCATCCCACCTCCAAGTGGTGCCATGGTATGGCCATATTTTTCATCGGAGTAGGGATAAGGTCCGAAAAGTTCTGAAAAGAGTTCCAGCATATCTCCAACCTGATCCAGGTCATCCTGATACTGAGGAAGTGTGCCTGGATGGTCATAGATGTAATTCACTACTGGAAATGTGGGCTGCCCGGCCAGGGAAACATCGTAGGAATAATCCTGGTAATCAGCAATTGCCATAGATATAAGGTAGTATGCAATCGGGTGCCTGGTTTCCCACTCATAGCGAGACCGGTTATCGGGTAATTCCGTAATGCGGGACAGGGTCCCGGCAGCGCCTGCCTTCAGAGAGGATGGTACGGTGATGTAAATGTAGGCGGAATCTGCTTTATCGGTCAGGACCTGTTTGGTTGGCCACCAATCCAGTGCGTTGAAGGGTTCCGATAACGTCCAGGTTACACGTCGATTCCAGTCGGGATCCAGCTCACTGCTGATTCCTTTGAAAAATCCGGCATCCACAGGCGGTGTGCCATGGTAGTAAATTCGAATATCAACAGGATCACCGGCAGTGACCGGGTCGGGGAGTGTGATGACAACGAGATCGTTGGCATGGGTGAAAGGGATATCCGAGGATGTGGAAAGGTCTTCGATTCTGTCGATAATCAGGGCGTCGGTAAGTTCAAGAACCATTTCTGCCAGCGGGTCCTTCAGGGCGGTTGCCAGTATTCGAACAGAACCGTCCAGGTCGGTTGACAGATTATCTGCACTAATGTCCAGGTGATAGAAGTTTACATCATAATCATGCAGGCGGCTGTCTTCCAATGGCCGCGAAGCATAGCCTGGCCGATTAACAGGACTGGTGCCTTTTACACAAATAGCTGGTGTAAGATCCTGTCCGTAGGTGGTTCCGTAAAGAATCAAAAACAATATAAGTACCGATTTTCTCATAGTACAATGTAAAAATATTTCCTGACTTAAGCAGATATTATGTACTTGTGGTAGTCCGTCACAGTATTCATATTTCGACATGTTTAATCAAATTATATAAAGATGAAGAAATTAAAGAATAATGTTCGCTTGATCGGTCGGTTAGGAAAAGACCCGGAAGTCCGGAATCTTCCGGGGGGAAAAATGGTGGCGAATTTTTCCCTTGCGACTTCTGATAATTATAAAAACGGTGACGGGGAAAGGGTGGAGGAGACTCAATGGCATAATATTGTGGTATGGGGAAAACTGGCTGAAATTGCCTCGGAATATCTCAAGAAGGGGAACGAGGTAGCCCTCGAAGGAAAGCTGATACACAGAAAATATGAAACAGGAAAGGGAGAGGTTCGTTATATTACAGAAATTAATGTCGACGAAATCCTGATGCTCGGCCCAAAATCGGCAAAGGCTGTTAAAGGTTAGTTGTTGATTGGCGGAGTAAATGCGGAAGCATGTAGCACAGGTATGACTGTTTTTACTACTTTTGCATGAAATGAGTTTTCAGAATCCTCAGCTTCTTTTTGGTCTTTTTGCACTGGTCATTCCCATTCTGATCCATTTTTTTAATTTTCGTAAAACGAGGAAAGTCTATTTTTCAAACACGAGATTTCTTCAGAAAGTTAAAGAATCGACAGCAACGCGGAAGCGGCTAAAGCACTACCTTATTCTCGCATCAAGACTGTTATTCATTTTCTTTCTGGTTTTGGCATTTGCCCAGCCTTTCCTGCCGGCACCAGAAAGCAGTTCGTCGGGGGATCCGGTATTCGTTTATTTGGATAATTCATGGAGTATGAGCAATGAGGTGGATGATGGTGTACCCGCACTGGATCGAAGCATTGGTTTTCTGGATGAATTAGTGCGTCAATTTCCTCCAACAACGCAATATAAGCTGCTCACCAACGACTTTCTCGCTTCTTCCAGGACCCTGAAAAGTGCAAGGGAAATGGAGGAATTGATCACAGAAATTGAATATAGCGGGGTGCCCCGCCGTATGGATGAGGTGTTGAGCCGGCTGGAAGCAGACACGCAGGGTAGCAGTGTCAATCTTTTCTGGCTAAGTGATTTTCAAAAAGCAACGTTGGGTGCTGATGTATTGAACTTTGATTCAAGCCGGCAGATCAATATTGTTCCATTTGAATTCAGCAATGACGCAAACGCTTTTGTCGATTCACTTTATGTGGAAAATCCGCTGATGATCACCGATGAGCAGGTTCGTCTTCATGTGATTTTCAGCAAAGTGGGTGGATCCGGTTCGGGCGAGGTTATTGCAAAGGTATATCTGGATGGTGTTCAGTCGGGAACTGCCAGCGTATCATTATCGGCCAACAGTCGCCAGGAACTGGTTTTTGATTTGTCTGTTGATCGCTCCAGGCCGCACCGGGGGAAGATAGTCTTTGAGGAGTTTCCTGTGACCTTCGATAATGAGTTTAATTTTGTGCTAAATATCCCTGAGACCATTGTTGTCCTGGATATTAAGGGGGGGGATGCGATAACACCGGTAGAACTTGTTTATGGAAACTCCGATTTATTCGACCTTGTTTCGCAACCGGCCTCAAATTTGGATTACAACCAAATTGAATTGTCAGACCTGGTGATTATCAATGGAATAAATGTACTTGATCCTCCCCTGGCAACCGCTCTCAACCGGTATCTTGGTGCAGGCGGTACAGTTATGATGATCCCGGGAGAAAATATTTCGGTCGAATCTTACAGAAACCTCAATGGTTTGGGAAGCTTGCAACTATATGATTCTATGGGTCTGAATACGTTGTCAACCCCGGATTATGATAACCCATTCTTTGATAATGTATTTGAAGAAAGAAATGATCGGCTTCAGATGCCGGCAGCCATTCCGATCGTAACATCAGATATCTTCAGGGAAAAAATATTATCCTTTCCGGATGGAAAACCATTCCTGTCGGTCCGCCGTGGAACCGGAGATATTTATTTAATGTCAACCCCTCTTTCCGAAGCATATGGGAATTTCTCAAGACATGCATTATTTGTGCCGGTTATGTACAAGGTAGCTGTTTCAGGTAAATCAGAGAGGAATGAATTATATCGTTACATCAATCGCAGTTCGTTCTCTTTGAAACAGGACAGCACAGCTACGAACTCATTATACAAACTTATTCGGGAAGATGAAGAGATTATCCCTCAACAACGGGTTGATGGCAACAGAATTTATTTTGAGGTTCCGAGGTTCACACTCTCCACAGGGTTCTATGAATTGTACCGTGATGAAACGTTTCTTGGCCTTGTGGCTTTTAATACAGATCCCGAAGAATCGGATATCCGGCAAATGAACCGGGAAGAAGTGGTTCAGGCATTTCAGGGAAAGCTGGTTGATGTATTAAGTGTTGATAGTCAGAGCGATTTTGCCGGTGTAATTTCAGAGAAATTCATTGGGAAGACGTTATGGAAGGAGGCGTTGATGCTTGCTTTGTTATTTTTATTGCTGGAAGTTTTACTGATACGATTTATGCCTTAATTTGCAATTAATTAATTATCCCGAATGAAATTATTGATAAAAGGAGCAAGGATCTGTGACAGAAACTCACCATTTCATGGTAAGGTCAAGGATGTACTCATCGACAGGGGCAGGATTGGCATAGCAGCCGAAGGATTAAAGACGGATAAGGTAATTAATGGGAAAGGTATGTTTCTTACCCCGGGATGGGTTGATATGTGGTGCTGGCTTGCTGATCCGGGTTTTGAACATAAGGAAACGCTTGAGTCTGGCCTGAGCGCAGCAGCTGCTGGCGGATTTACCGGCATTGCTCTTCTTCCTAATAATCAGCCGGTTACACAATCAAAGAACGATATTATTTCCCTGAAAAATGCAGCGAAGGGTGTAACCGAAATATTCCCGCTTGCTGCCGTTACGAGGGAAACGAATGGTACAGAACTGACGGAAATGATTGATTTACATTCCGCAGGTGCTGTTGGTTTTACCGATGGCTTCAATCCAATTTGGCATTCAGATATTTTATTAAAGAGCCTGCAATACCTTCAAAAGTTTGATGGTATTCTTATCAACAGGCCGGAGGATCGGCATTTAACGCAGTTTGCTACGATGCATGAAGGAATTCAAAGTACGATGCTCGGAATGAAGGGAATGCCTGAACTGGCTGAATCACTAATGATCAGCCGGGATATTGATTTGCTCCGTTATGCAGGGGGAAAAATTCACTTCAGTACGATCTCAGCCGGAGAATCTGTTGCACTTATCCGACAAGCCAAAAAGGAAGGACTGAATGTAACCTGTGATATGGCTGGTTTTCAGACTGAATTTCTTGATGAGGACTTGAATGATTTTGATACAAATCTGAAAGTGAATCCTCCATTTCGTAATAAAACCAATCGTCGGGCTTTGATCCGGGGACTGAAGGACAATACTGTTGATGTCATTGTATCTGCTCATTGTCCGCAGGACGAAGAAAGTAAGAAACTTGAATTTGATCTCGCTGATTTTGGCTTGATCAGTTTGCAAACCCTTGGAGCAAACCTGGTATCGCTATCTGAAGAAATTCCTCTGGAGCAACTGCTGGATAAAGTCTCTGTAAGGCCCAGGGAGATACTGGGAATGCCTGCAGCTGTTATCGATGATGGACGAGAAGCGAACCTGACCCTGTTTGATCCAAATGCCGAGTGGGAGTTCAATGGAAGTTCAAATCGAAGTAATTCCAGGAACAGCCCGTACATCGGTAAAAAGTTAAAAGGAAAGGCGGTTGCAGTGATTCGGGGTACAACTACTGAACTCCTTTGAGATGACTATTCCACCAATTCTTCGTGTCCCTCTTAAGTATGGCTTTTTCGGTGGATTGCTGGGTATTGCCGTGATGGTGTTTATTTTTTATTTCGGCACCAATCACCCGCAGCTGTTTCCAGTCTTCCTCGATTTCAGGATTCTCCTGTTTGCTATTTTTATATTCTTCAGCATCCGTGAATTCCGTGATTTCAAACAAGCCGACGTCCTGCATTTCTGGCAGGGAATGATTATTGGAATGGCGTGTTATCTGACCATCTCACTGGTAGTTTCCGTTTTTTTGGGAGTCTTTGGAACCCTCGTTCCTGAATATACCCAACATTATATTGATGAGATCGGCACCATTTTACGAACAAGTGAATCTGAGATAATTGAGAAGGTAGGAGAAGAAGCATATAAAAATCAGGTTGAAACCTTGCCGTTCACCACGATAACCGACCTCGCAGTGGATTATTTGCTTAAAAGTATGTTCATTGGGTTATTTTTAACCATCATAATTTCTGTTATCTTAAGACGTCAACCTAAAAATTAGAAACATGGAAGAACAATACGTAAATCCTCCTTCAGTTGGGAAAGTTGCCTTTAAGTGGGGCCTTATCACTGGACTGATCATGATCGTTTATTCACTGGTGATTAACATGATGGGTCAGTTTGGCAATCAGGCACTTGGAGCTGTTTCCTACGTGTTCATTATTTTCGGCATTATCATGGCCCATAAGGAATATAAAGATTCGGGCGATGGATATATGTCTTACGGAAAGGGACTTGGTATAGGTACATTAACAACCTTGATTGCAGCGGTTCTTAGTGCCATCTTCAGCTATATCTACATGACCATGATTGACCCTACGGTTATGGATATGATCCGCGATCAGCAGATCTCCGATATGGAAGGAAGAGGCATGTCCGACGCACAGATTGAGCAGGCAATGAGCATGACAGAATCCTTCATGTCCCCGGGATTCATATCATTTATTGCGGTTTTCATAATTACATTAGTCGGGTTTATTTTATCTTTGATCATCACTGCGTTCACAAAGAACAGCAATCCCGAATTAGAGATGTAATATGACTAATATGCCTGACGTTTCGGTTGTTATTCCCCTGTACAATGAAGAGGAATCACTCTCGGAACTAAATGACTGGATAAGCCGTGTGATGCAATCACACGGCTTTACTTATGAGGTAATTTTTGTAGATGATGGCAGTACCGACCGTTCCTGGGCTATCGTTGAGGACCTGAATCAAAAGTTTGAACAGGTTCGGGGAATTCGTTTTAACAGGAATTTTGGAAAATCCGCAGCCCTGAATACCGGATTTAAAGCATCATCCGGCAAAGTAGTTATCTCTATGGATGCAGACCTGCAGGATTCCCCCGATGAGATTCCTGAACTGTACCGAATGATTACCGAGGAGGGTTTTGATATGGTTTCCGGTTGGAAGAAAGTAAGACATGATCCCCTGAGTAAAACCATACCCTCGCGTTTTTTTAATTCGGTTACCCGGCAGATTTCAGGAATTAAGCTGCATGATTTTAACTGTGGTTTGAAAGCATACAGAGGCGAGGTGGTTAAACACATTCAGGTATATGGTGAAATGCACCGTTACATTCCTGTGATCGCCAAGTGGAATGGATATAAGCAGATTGGCGAAAAGGTTGTGGAGCATCGCCCGCGAAAATACGGCACGACAAAATTTGGTCTGGAACGATTTATTACGGGATTCCTTGATCTTCTGTCCGTCACATTTGTTTCCAAATTTCGGCAGAAGCCAATGCATTTGTTCGGAACGCTCGGGACCCTTTCATTTCTCTCCGGTTTTTTCATAACCTTATGGCTGATCGGACAAAAGGTCTATGGTATATATGCAGGTAAAGAAGTTCGTGAAGTGGTTGATCAGCCGTTATTCTTCCTGGCACTTGTAGCACTCGTTGTGGGTGTCCAACTTTTTCTTGCCGGCTTCCTTGCCGAAATGATGGCCATGCGGTCACAATCCAGCAAAGAATACCTTGTTTCCAAAAGGGTTGGTTTTGAGTAATGTATTTTTATTCTGTAATCATACCTGTCTACAATCGCCCGGATGAACTTGAAGAACTTCTGTCGAGTCTTACACGACAGCACTATACTAATTTTGAAGTAATTGTCATTGAAGACGGTTCCTCCCGTCGCTGTGAAGATGTTGTGAACAGATTCAAGGATCAATTAGCTGTTACATACATTGAAAAAAAGAATAGCGGTCAGGGATTCAGCAGAAATGTAGGCTTTGAGGCTGCGAAAGGAGATTATTATCTGGTATTTGATTCCGACTGTATCATTCCGGAGACCTATTTTCAGTCGGTGGAGAAATTCTTATCGGCAGACAGACTTGATGCTTTCGGAGGGCCGGATCGGTCACATCCTTCATTTACATTGTTACAGAAGGCGATCAGTTGCGTCATGACATCCCCATTAACTACCGGAGGAATCAGGGGCGGGAAAAAGCGTCTTGGTCCGTTTCATCCACGCAGCTTCAATATGGGTATTTCAAAAGAAGTCTTTGAGGCCATCGGAGGCTACAAAATTACCCGTATGGGAGAAGATATAGAATTCAGTATTCGAATCCATGAATCGGGATTCAGGGTCGGCCTGATTCCTGATGCCTTCGTGTATCATAAGCGAAGAACTAATTTGGTTGATTTCTACCGTCAGCTGCATTTTTTTGGACGTGCAAGAATCAATATAGGGAGGTTTTTTCCCGGTGAGATCAGGACAGTTCATTTCTTCCCCGCGTTGTTCACGGTTGGTTTTCTCCTGCTCTGGGTTTTGCCATTTATCTCATTACAGCTTTTTAATATTGGGATAAGCTTGTATGGTGTTTATTTTTTGCTGCTGTTTATTACTTCGTTGTTCAAAACTAAAAACCTGCTCGTTGCTGTGCTTAGTATTCCAGCGGGATTTATTCAATTGTTCGCCTATGGAATAGGTTTTATTACCGAAGGGATACGCCGGATTACAAAAGGCTAGGTTTTCTGGAAAAGTAAATGATCTCACGGGGCGGCAAGGCATATTTTTGAACAGTTTCAGGTCCAAGTTCCTCGGCATAGTGATCCTCGCGCACATCAAAGCCCACCGATCGTATTCTGGCGCCATAGTCCTTTCCGTACAACCGAACGTGATCATCCTGTCCGTAGGCTTCTTCCCTGTCCTTTGGTTTTACAATTGTCTTGTCTTCCTGCGTAACCTCAGGGATGGGCGAAAAGAACGGTACCTGCATAATGGCCCATCCGCCGGGCTTCAGCACCCGAAAAATTTCCTGCATCGCCTGGATGTCATTATCTACATGTTCCATCACATGATTACACATGACGATGTCAAATGTACCTTCTTCAAACGGGATCTGGTGGATATCCATTTTAACCTTCGCCAACGGTGATTCCAGGTCGGCAGTAATGTACCCCTGCCCGTGCATCTCCTCAAAGGGTTTCATGAAACACTGCTCCGGTGCAATATGAAGGAAGGAGGCCGGCTGTGAGAAAAAGTCAGTCTTTTCTTTTAGATAAAGCCATAGCAGTCTGTGTCTTTCCAGGGATAGTGAATCCGGGCAAAGCGCATTTTCGCGCGGATTGAGCCGGCCATAAGGCAGAAATTTGCGATAGCTGCGGTTTATTATCGGACAAGTGACATTATTTCCGCGCAGAAATAAACCGGCAACTTTCAGTGCCGGTTTGTTGATCAGCTGCAAGTATTTCCGTGGTACGTTCCGAAGTAAAAAACTAACGAGTCGTTTCATGTGTTGTAAAGATAGAGATTGTACGGAAAAAAGCAGTTTTACCTCTAGTTGATGAGTGCAGATACAATTATATCGACGGTATCGTAGTTGTTTTTATGGTAAGACTTTTACGACTGTTATGATCTAACTTTGACTTATAAAACGTTGTCTACTATGAAGAAGAGATATTGGATTTACATTATCGTGGCGATTGCTGCAATTGCACTCACCTATATACTTACTCAGGGTGGAGAAACCAGTGAACGTGATATCCTGGTAACAGCGAAGAGAGGTGACTTTACCGTCGAAATCACTACTTCAGGTGAATTGGAAGCACGAAACTCCGTGAATATTCTGGGGCCTTCAGGGCTGCGGTCTGTAGGGATCTGGCGGGTTGAGATTCGTGATATCGTAGATGAGGGAACAAAAGTTAAAAAAGGTGATTACGTCGCCCAATTGGATCAGACAGAGATTCTGAGCCGAACTGAATCGAGTGACATTGAAGTGCAGCAGAGCATTTCTGAGTATACACAGGTTCAGCTTGATACAGCACTTGAATTACGACGCGCAAGGGACGAATTGATCAATTTGAAATTTGCTGTGGAGGAAAAGGAGATTATTCTTTCTCAATCTCAATATGAACCACCGGCAACGATCAAACAGGCTGAAATTAACGTGGAAAAGGCACAGCGTGCCTACAGGCAGGCCCTTGAGAACTATAAATTGACAAAAAGAAAAGCGGCAGCCCGAATGTCTGAGGCGGCTGCAGATCTAAGAGAGGATCAGATGGAGCTTGACAGACTGAAGGCGTTGCTTTCGCAGTTTAGGATCACTGCCCCTGAAGACGGCATGGTAACGTATAAACGCGGACGAAACGGACAAAAACAGGGTGTTGGCGCCACCGTTGAGCCCTGGGATCCTACTGTTGCTACACTGCCCGATCTCGGAAGAATGATGTCCCGCACATTTGTAAATGAAATAGATATCCGTTCTGTACAAAAGGGTCAAACTGTTAAAATTGGTCTGGATGCCTATCCTGAAAAAGAATTGACAGGAGTTGTGATAGATGTTGCCAATATCGGTGAACAGCGGCCCAATTCAGACGCTAAGGTATTCATGGTGAATATTGAAGTAAATGAGACCGATACGACCTTACGTCCGTCCATGACCACGAGTAACACCATTCTGGCCGACCGTATTCCTGATGTTGTTTTTGTACCACTTGAGTGTTTGCATAATCAGGGGGACTCGCTCACCTATGTGATCCGTAAAAACGGTTTGACGTATTCCCGTCAGCAGGTTCTGGTGGGTAAGACCAACGCAAATGAGGCTGTAATCCTCGACGGCGTTTCTGAAGGTGATGAACTCTACCTTTCGATCCCTCCGGATGTTGAGGATACGCCCCTTGCTCTTCTCACAGATGTTCCTGAAAACGTCGCAGTAAAAGAAGAAAACTAGTATGTGGCAAAAAATAGTCTCCAATTTCCAAATTGCAATGGATGCAGTCTTGGCTAACAGGCTGCGTTCCGTGCTGACTGCCCTGGGTATCATTTTTGGTGTGGCAGCTGTTATTTCCATGCTGGCCATCGGAAATGGTGCACAACAGGAAATACTTGACCAGATCAAGCTGGTGGGTGTAAATAATATAGTGATAACACCAGTTGTCGAACAGTTTGAAGAGGCAGTAAGTGAAGAGCAGCAGGCACAAGCTGAAAAGAAGCGGTTTTCTTCTGGGCTGACTTTGCTTGATGTAAGAAGCATGGAAAAGCTGCTGGGTGACCAGATTAAATTTGTGAGTCCCGAGATTGTGGTTGATACCTATGTTTTGCGGGAAGGATTGCGGAGATCTGCCAAGGTCGTGGGAGTCGAAAATTCCTATTTTGATATTTCCCAATTTGGTCTCACAGAAGGAAGTTACTTCAATAGTTTTCAACTCGAGAAAGGGGAGGCGGTTTGTATCATTGGCTCGGCAATCAGAGCAAAATTTTTCCCGCAGGAGGATCCAATCGGGAAACTGATCAAAGTTGGTCCCCACTGGCTAAAGGTGCAGGGTGTTCTTGAAGAGCGTTTCATAAGTGAGAAAAGTATCGAAAGCCTGGGTATCAGGGATTATAATCTTGATATCTATGCCCCGGTAAATACAGTTTTGTTGAGGTACAAGAACCGCGCGCTCATTACGCAGGCCAATATTCAGAATGCGAATAGTAATAATCCGCAGCAAGGCAGCAATAATTATCATCAGCTGGATCGCATTACCATCCAGGTGAATGATTCTGAACATTTAAATCCCGTTGCTGATGTCACTTCCAGGCTCCTGGAGCGCCGCCATAATGAATCGATCGATTATGCGGTTAGTATTCCGGAGCTGTTATTAAAGCAACAGCAGCGTACGCGTGATATTTTTAACCTGGTACTGGGCGCCATTGCCGGGATATCCCTGGTGGTAGGTGGAATCGGCATTATGAATATTATGCTTGCCTCCGTTCTTGAACGAATCAAAGAAATTGGTCTTCGTCTGGCAATTGGGGCCAAAAAGGCCGATATCATCTGGCAGTTTCTTCTTGAAGCGGTCATGATCAGTATATCAGGTGGTGTACTGGGCGTAATCCTGGGAATTATTCTTGCCACTGTAGTATCCAGTTTTGCTGAAATTCCTACGATCGTGTCCGTGTCATCTGTGATATTGTCATTTGGAGTTGCTGCATCTGTTGGTCTAGTTTTTGGAATTGCACCGGCCCGTCGTGCAGCCAGTCAGAACCCTATATCCTCTCTACGATATGAATAAGAAATCTATCATTTCTTTTTTGCTGCTGTCCTTTATACTAAGCCTCCCCTCGCCGGGACAGACACGATATTTTAATCTGGAGGAGATCATTCAGCGCGCTAAGGAACAGTCTCCATCCGCTAAACAAGCCGAAACGCGTAGGGAAAACCGCTATTGGCAGTACCGACTGTACCGATCCAATTACAATCCACAACTGCGCCTGAATGGTCAGGCACCTGATTACAACAGGGACTTTTTCAGTAACCGGCAGGATGATGGTACGATTGTTTTCCAGGGACGGGAGCAAATCAATTCATTCGTCAACCTGGGAATTGAACAACCTATTCCATGGACCGGAGGTAACGTTTCGGTCAATTCGAACTTAAGTCATTTTAAGGATCTTGAAAGAGATTTGACGCAGTTTAATACCACATTGCTGAATGTGCGACTTGTTCAGCCCATATTTGGCTTTAACTCCCTTAAATGGGACAGGAAAACCGAACCGCTCCGATACGAGGAGTCGCGACGGGAATATGTCGAGGAAATGGAATTTATCTCCCGTCAAGCAACGCAGCGGTTTTTTAGTTATCTGGACGCACAGATAAATCTTCAGATCGCCCAATTTAACCTTGCCAATAACGATACGATCTATAAAATCGAAATGGGTCGTTACAACATCGGTACCACATCCAAGGATAAACTGCTGCAGGTAGAACTGCAATTATTGAGATCTCAACAGGATGTTGCCCAGGCTCGGCTTGATCTCGAGACGTCCAGACTTAGCCTGCAAACTTATATCGGTTTGAATGATAATATTGATATTGAGCTCATTCTGCCTACCGATATCCCCAACTTCGATGTGACCTACCCGGAAGCACTCCAGTACGCTCAGCAGAACAGGTCAGACTACCTCGCCTTTGAAAGACGAAGGCTTGAGGCAGAACGAGAGGTGGCACGAGCCAGGTCGCAGCGTTTTCAAACAGACCTGATAGCCTCCTACGGTCTGAATAACGCAGGAACGCAGATTGACGGACTCTATCAGGATCCAAATAATCAGCAACGTGTAAATGTTGCATTTAACATTCCCTTAATTGACTGGGGAAGAAATAAAGCCCGGATGCAAACGGCCCTGGCCAACATGCGTCTGAATGAATATATTATCAGTCAGGATGAGCAAAATTTTGACCAGGAAATACTTACCCAGGTTCGCCAATTTGAAGTACTTCGCTCTCAACTTGAAATTACGCGGAAATCTGATGAGGTGGCCCAGGAACGTTATGAGGTGGCTCAGAACCGATACCTGATCGGAAAGATTGATATTACCAACCTCAATATCGCTCTTACTGAAAAGGATAATGCGAAACGAAGCTATATTAATGCGCTTCGTGCGTTCTGGACAGCTTATTTTGATTTGAGAAGGCTGACTCTTTTTGATTTTGTGGAGAAGGAGTTGCTTTATGATCAGGATGCGGAAGTAGATGAAGATCAATTCAAAAATTAACCTTCTGTTTTCATTTATTTACTGCTAAACGGGGACTCGATTTCGGTAGGGTAGGCAGGGACCTTTTGTAAAATTTGTCATCAGTCTTTCTTGCCCATGGTCCCGCCGGTTGTGAATGTTTTATTCCGTTATATTTTTTTGCATCTTCCCGTTATGAAGATTTGGCTGTTTATCCTGATGTTGAGTGTGCCGTCTCTGCTGATGGCACAGGATGATGATCTCAAATTTGGTGATACAAATACAACCAATATGGATCCTACCTATAAGACACGAAAAAAATCCAAATCAAAACGTCCGATTCAATGGATTAAGAACGATAGCGAAGGGCTTCTGCTCGGTAACCGTTGCATGACCGATGTAATTGACGAAATGCGGTTTGAATACGTGATTCAGATAAAGGGACAGCCCGGTTATCGTAATGAACTGGGAAGACTCGCCCATAATTTTGGCGCCAAAATTGGGATCATGTTCAGAAATGGTCCCTTTTGGAAATTCAGACTGAAGAAAGAGCGCAAGAAATGCAGAGAACAGACCGGTGATTTTGTCGGCTAAGAGCTATATTCCTGTGTAGTTATACGGACTGATCCGCGATAATTCTTCTTTTATTTCATCCGATACATGGAGCTGGGCTATGAAATGGGCCATGGTATTCCGTGTAATTTTCTCATTTTTCCGGGTTAACTCTTTCAGCGCTTCATAGGGTTTTGGGAATCCCTCTCTTCGTAAAACTGTCTGAATCGCTTCGGCGACTACAGCCCAGTTGTCTTCCAGGTCCTGTTCGATTGCCGGAATATTGATTTCAAGTTTGCCCAATCCTTTTTCCAGTGATCGCAATGCAATCAGGCTGTGCCCCAGTGGTACGCCAATGTTTCTTAGAACTGTAGAGTCTGTCAGATCTCTCTGAAGTCTCGAAATGGGGAGCTTTGCCGACAAATGCTCGAAAAGTGCGTTGGCAATACCCAGATTACCTTCAGCATTCTCAAAATCAATCGGGTTTACCTTATGTGGCATAGCCGAAGATCCTACTTCACCTTTACGGATCTTCTGGTTAAAGTAATGCATGGAAATATACTGCCAGATGTCTCTTGAGAAATCAATAAAGATGGTATTGATCCTTTTCAAAGCATCGAACAGTGCCGCAAGATGATCGTAATGTTCAATTTGTGTAGTGGGCTGACTTCTTTTCAATCCCAGAATTTCCTCAACAAAGCGGTTTCCGAATAATTTCCAGTCTGTTTTGGGATAGGCCACATGATGCGCATTAAAATTGCCGGTAGCACCTCCGAATTTAGCGGCGAAAGGGATAGCCTTCAACTGACTGATCTGCTCTTGTAACCGTACGGCAAAAACTTCTATCTCCTTGCCCATTCGGGTAGGCGAAGCCGGCTGACCGTGTGTTCGGGCCAGCATGGGGACATCCTTCCATTCTTTTGACAGCGTTTGTAATGTTGCTACCTGTGCTTCAAGAAGTGGCATAACGACTTCTTCCATTGCGGCCTTTAAGGACAGGGGAATGGCTGTGTTATTAATGTCCTGGGACGTAAGTCCGAAATGAATGAACTCCTTCTGTTCAGAAAGCCCAAGGTCATCAAACTTTTCTTTGATGAAATATTCAACAGCTTTTACATCATGATTAGTCGTTTTTTCTATCTCCTTGATCTGTGCGGCATCTTCAGATGAAAATTCAACATAAATATTTCTCAATGAATCAAAAACTGACTGATCAACCGATGCCAGCTGGGGTATTCCTGCATTAACAAGCGCGATGAAGTATTCAATTTCAACCTGAACTCTGTATCGGATCAGACCAAATTCTGAAAAGTATTGAATTAAATCCGATGTTTGTTTCCGGTACCTTCCATCGATCGGAGAGATGGCATTTAATGCAGCGTTATCCATAATTTCAATTATAAGTTGCAAAAATACCAAATTAGACCAGACTGAACGATAAATTCACCGGTTAAAAGTATTCCATCAGTCTTTGCCGAAAGTGAGCTGAACATTGAATGGATACACGAATACTTGCTACCTTTGCAGAAGAATTAAAAGGGTTGTTGAATCCGTTTATTACCATGAACCTACGGCTGATTTAATTGTTCTTTTAACAGGCCAATGGTGAACGCTGCCGCCGGCATCATTAATTTGAAAATTTACTGTGATTAAAAATTGAATTATGGCATTTAACTTTTTCAAAAAGAAAAGCGAAAAAAAAGAAGAAACTAAGACAGGGAAATACAGGGAACTGCGGGTAAGGGAAATCATTAAGGAAACCCGGGACGCCATATCGATTGTCTTTGAAAAAGCGGAAGGCTTGCCGTATAAATCAGGTCAATTCCTTACGCTAATACTTGATATCAATGGCAAGGAAGTTCGACGGGCTTATTCCCTGTGTTCTTCGCCGGATGTGGATGAATATATGGCTGTAACGGTAAAGCGTGTTGATAATGGACTGGTTTCCAACTGGCTGAACGATAACCTTCATGCAGGTGATGCCATTCGCGTGATGGCTCCTATGGGGTCATTTACAACCGAATATGATTCGGATAATAAACGGCACCTGATCCTTTTTGCTGGAGGAAGCGGGATTACCCCGATGATGTCGATCGTTAAATCTATGCTCAAACTGGAACCCAACAGCATCACTTCGCTGATTTACTGCAATCGAAATATCGACAGTATAATTTTCAAAGATCAACTGGACAAACTGCAGACTGATAACCAGGGAAGATTACATGTGATCCATATTCTTGATGATGCGCCTATGAACTGGCAGGGTCATTCGGGTCTTTTGAACCATGATATGCTCGTGAAAATATTTGAGCGGATTCCGGACTGGGGCATTGAACACACGACATACCTGATGTGCGGACCGGAAGGAATGATGAAAAATGTTCAGAACCTGTTGAAGGAACATGATATCCCCGAGACTAATATTTACAAGGAAAGCTTCGTTACAGGAACGATTGATAAGGAGCTTAAGTCTCCCGAAACTGCTGCCACGGCAGATACTATTCAGGAACGGGAAGTGACGGTTATTTACGACGGGGAGGAGCACAAGTTTACTGTGAAACCCGGAGATACCATTCTCGAGACCGCGCTGGATCTGGGTATTGACCTGCCTTATTCCTGCCAGAGTGGATTATGCACAGCTTGTCGTGGAAAGTGTAAATCCGGAAAAGTAAAGCTTGATGAGGAGGAAGGACTTTCAGAGTCTGAATTGGCCGAAGGATATGTCCTCACTTGTGTGGGACATCCGTTAACAGATGATGTTGTAATTGAGATAGGATAGAAATGAGTGAACAAACAGTACAAGTACCCGCAAGGCCTGAACGAAAATTTTTACCGGAAAACTTCAAAGTTGAATCCTGGGAAGGCCTGAAGCCCTATTTCGATGATTTGTTGAATCGGGATATTTCCGATAAATCGGAACTTCGAAAATGGTTGCAGGACAGGAGTGAACTTGAATCTGTTATTTCTGAGGATGCCGGATGGAGGTATATCCGGATGACTCGTTTTACCGACAATGAGGAATACAATAAATCATATATCGATTTTGTTCAAAATATTCAGCCTCATATCGCACCGTATTCCGACAGTTTGAATAAGAAAGTCGTTGACAGTCCGTTCGTCGCAGAACTCGAAGCCCAGCCCGGGTTTGATATAATGCTGCGGGAGATCCGTAAGGATATCGAGATATTCCGGGAAGAAAACATACCATTATTCACCGAAATACAGACACTTACGCAGAAATATGGCCAGATATCAGGTGCCATGACCGTGGATGTGGATGGGAAGGAATTGACATTACAGCAAGCGGGAGTAATGTTGCAGGAAACAGACCGTGACTTACGGGAGCGTATCTATTTTAAAATTGCCGGACGCCGGATAGAAGACAAGGACAAACTGGATGACCTTTTCAATCAGCTCATTGGATTGCGGACCCAGGTAGCCAGAAATTCCGGGTTTGATAACTTCAGGGATTACATGTTCAGGGCAATGGGCCGGTTCGATTACTCACCTGAAGATTGCTTTAATTTTCACGATTCGGTGAAGGATGAAATAGTGCCGATGCTTTCCGCCCTGGCGCAGAAGAGGAAGGAAAAATTGGGTCTGGATGAGCTTAAACCGTGGGACAAGGCGGTGGATCCTGAAAATCTGCCTCCGCTCAAACCTTTTAAAGACAGTAAAGAACTAACTGAAAAAACGATCCGCGCATTCAGTAATCTGGATCCCTTCCTGGGTGAATGTCTCAGAATAATGCGGGAAATGGGGCATTTAGATCTGGAATCGCGCAAGGGCAAGGCGCCCGGTGGATATAATTATCCGCTTTCAGAGATTGGTGTGCCTTTTATTTTCATGAATGCTACCTCCACCTTGCGTGACCTGGTTACTCTGTTGCACGAAGGAGGTCATGCTGTTCATTCATTTCTGACGCGTGACCTGGAGCTGACAGACTTCAAACATACACCTTCCGAGGTAGCTGAACTTGCATCCATGAGTATGGAGTTAATCAGCATGGATCAATGGCATTTATTCTTTGAGAATGAAAATGATTTGAAGAGGGCCAAACAGGAGCACCTGGAACAGATCATCGAAACATTGCCATGGGTTGCCACCATCGATAAATTTCAGCATTGGATCTATGAAAATCCGGGTCACGATGTAGCGGAACGCACAACGGCCTGGAATGCGATTTTTGCTGATTTTACAGATACCGTAACCAGCTGGGAAGGGCAAGAAAAATTCAGGGATAACCTGTGGCAGAAGCAACTACATTTATATGAGGTGCCTTTTTACTACATCGAATATGGAATGGCCCAGTTAGGGGCCGTTGCGGTATGGAAAAATTTCCGGGAGAACCCGGAGAAAGGCCTCGCCGGTTATCTGAATGCCCTCAAGTTGGGCTATACAAAGTCTATCCCGGATGTGTATGCGGCGGCTGATATCCGATTTGATTTCAGCAGGAACTACATCAGGGAATTAATGAGCTTTGTAAGGGAGGAACTGGATAAACTCTAGGGGCGTACAAATTCCTCAAATATAATGTCATATTCGACTGCATTCGTGGATACACGAAGGTTGGCGGTAATTTTCCATATACCCTGGGAATTCATCACACCCGATAGTGTGCCGGCCAGCACAGGATAATATCCCGGATCTGCGCAATAGCAAAATCTTCCGAAAAGAACAGTCGCATCTGAGAGTTCCTGATCCGTGAATTTGAATGATTCTGCTTCCTCCGGAACTTCAAAAACCAGGATTTCGGTGAGTTCATCATCGATGATTTCTCTGGAATCATCATACGTGTAGGTGCGCTTAAAGACCAGTTTTTCACCCTCGATTATATCGATAAACAATCCATGGAATGTGATCGCTGTAATTTTGATGGAAGAATTTGGCAATACTTCCATGGAACATTTCCCGTTGGGGCAAAAAGGATCATTTTCCTCTTCATTACATCCAAAGAAGAGTAATATCAGAGAGAAAAGGATATATCGGATCTTCATCTTGCGGGTGTTTGTTGAAAGACCCGCAATTCTTCCTTGCCGTTGGAACTACCCGCTGTAACCCAGCAATTGTAACATGCCGTCGCTATTTTGTTCGGCAGCAAACAGACGTGTGGTAAACTCGCCATTTTTGTCCTTGTCGACCAGCACATGTTGTGGTGCAGGAATCAGGCAATGCTGAATACCTCCATATCCGCCCAGTGATTCCTGGTAAGCCCCGGTATGGAAGAAGCCGATATAGAGTTTGTCTTTCTTGTTTTTCGGATCAAGCATGGGAAGAAAAACCTCGCTGCTGTGTGATTCGGAATTATAGTAATCCTGGCTGTCACATGTGAGTCCGCCGAGGTTGACCTTATGATAAATATCATCCCACTTATTCACCGCAAGCATGATATATTTTTGGCTTAAGCCCCAGACATCAGGCAGGTGGGTGATAAATGATCCATCGATCATATACCATAATTCCTTGTCGTTCTGCAGTTTCTGATCCATTATCGAATAAAGGGCCGCGCCGCTTTCACCGACGGTAAAACTTCCGAATTCCGTGAAAATGTTGGGAACCGGAACATTATTCTTACCGCAAATCCATTTAACATTCTCAACAATCTGCTCGGCCATATATTTATAGTCGAATTCAAATTGCATCGAGGTTTTGATGGGAAATCCTCCACCGATATCAATCGTATCGAGTTCAGGACATTCTTTTTTCAATTCACAGTATTTAAAAATGAACCTGCTTAGTTCACTCCAGTAGTAGGCCGTATCCCGAATCCCCGTGTTGATGAAAAAATGGAGCAGTTTCAGTTTTGCTTTCTTGCTTGGTTTTATCTGTTCACGATAAAGGGTATTCACGTCACTGTATCGAATACCCAGGCGGGAGGTGTAGAATTCGAAATTGGGTTCTTCGTCGGCTGCGATACGGATGCCTACCTTATAGGATTTTTTAACATGTTCCTCGTAATGGCTCAATTCATTCAGATTATCCAGTACCGGTATGGTATTTTTAAATCCGTCATTCAGCAGTTCACTGATGTATTCCCGGTACAACGGTCTTTTGAATCCATTACACACAATGAAGAGGTCCTTATCGATCTTGCCAGCCTCATGAAGTTTCCGGATTATCGGAATGTCATAGGAAGAAGAGGTTTCTATGTGTGCACCGTGTTTCAAAGCCTCTTCAAGTACAAAACTGAAATGTGAGGATTTGGTACAGTAGCAATAGGTATAGCTTCCACTGTAATTATGTTTTTTTATGGCGTTATTGAATATTCTACGCGCATACTTAATGTTTTCGCCAATTTTGGGAAGATAGGTGAGTTTTAGCGGGGTGCCGTACTTTTCAATAATCGGCATCAGCGGGACTTCATTGAATAATAATTCGTTTTTTTCAACCCTGAATTCCTCTTGTGGGAATTCGAAGGTCTGTTCTATGAGGTCAATGTATTTTTTCACCTATAAAGTATAATTAATTTTTTTGCAATTGTACGCATAATATCAGATAAGATAAAAGGAATAAACTCATATCGAAAATCACATCCTGCTTTTTAATCAGGTATGCCATCCTTACCTTTGCAGCCTATCAAGTCTGAGCTATGATCAAAGTATATGTTAATGATGAGACTTCCCTCTTAAAAGCGGTAGTTTTAGGTACTGCGGAAAGCTTTGGCGGGACACCAAAACTGGAGGAAGCCTATGACCCAAAAACCAGGGAACATATTTTGAATGATTCATTTCCGCTCGAAGCCGATTTGCGGTCAGAATTGACTGAATTTGAAACAGTATTAAAAAAATACGGAGTTACAGTATACAGGCCACAGATCATAGAGAACTGTAACCAGGTATTTTCACGGGATATCGGGTTTGTAATTGAAGATAAATTTATCATTCCAAATATTCTGAAACACCGCCGGAAAGAGATCGATGGAATCGATTATATCGTGGATCAGATTGATCCTGACCATTTGTTGGAGGTGCCAGATGAAGTTCGTATTGAGGGAGGGGACGTAATGCCCTGGAAGGACCATATTTTTGTCGGTTATTCGAAATCCCCGGATTTTGAAAAATATGTTGTGGCGCGGACCAATGAGAAGGGTGTCCAATTCCTGAAGGAATCATTTCCTGCCAAGAAGGTTATGGCGTTCGAATTAAAGAAGTCCGACACAGACCCGCGGGACAATGCGTTACACCTGGATTGTTGCTTTCAGCCCATTGGCAGAGATTCAGCGATTATCTATAAGGGTGGATTTAAAAATCCTGATGATTATGAATTCCTTGTGGAATTTTTTGGACGCCAAAATCTTATAGAGATTACCCGGGAGGAAATGTATTTTATGAATTCAAATGTATTTTCCATTGCACCCGACGTTATTGTTTCGGAAAAAGGCTTTACCCGGTTAAATGGCATTTTACGAGAGCGGGGGTTTATTGTTGAAGAGATAAACTTTGCTGAAATATCAAAGATGGAGGGTCTGCTGCGATGTGCCACACTTCCACTTTTGCGAACCTTTTAAATTTACTTCAGATGCCTAAGTTTATTACCGATACAATCCTCATGGTTAGGCCGGTGAATTTTCATTTTAATGAACAAACCGCTGTTAATAACTATTATCAAAAGGTGCTGGATGACCTGGATCCGGCTGAAGTACAACAACGGGCACAGACTGAATTTGATAATTTTGTGGCCATTTTACGTAAAAATGGTGTGCGTGTCATAGTTATTGAAGATACACCCTATCCTGAAACTCCTGATTCAATCTTTCCGAACAACTGGGTTTCATTTCACGCTGACGGTCGTGTCGGGCTATATCCGATGTTTGCTGAGAACAGGCGGAAAGAACGACGAGCAGATATGTTTGATAAGCTGGGTACTGAATATTCGTTGAAGGTTACTGATAAAATCGACCTGACACGATTTGAGGACGATGGGAAATACCTCGAAGGAACCGGCAGCATGGTCTTCGACAGGGAAAACCGAATTGCATATGCTGCGTTGTCTGAACGGACTGATATTGATGTGCTCGAAGAGTTTTGCAGGTCGTTCGATTATAAGGCAGTCACATTTACCGCGTATCAGAGTGTGGGCCAAAACCGTCTGCCTATTTATCACACCAATGTAATGATGTGTGTAGGGGATACATTTGCGGTGGTTTGTGCTGATTGCATAGATGACCCTGATGAAAAATTGAAGGTAATAGAAGTCCTTGAACAAACAGGAAAGGAAATTATTTATATTACGGAGGACCAGGTACAGCAATTTGCCGGGAATATGCTTCAAGTACGTTCATATGATACTCCTGAAAATAAATATTTGGTGATGTCTGAAGCGGCATATCAATCACTTACTGAGAAACAACTCAATCAGTTGCAGGCACATTGCGAAATTATTTACAGTTCGCTGGATACGATTGAAGCTCTTGGCGGCGGGAGTGCCCGTTGCATGATGGCTGAAGTATTCCTCCCTGCAAGCAAAACCATTAAAACATAAAAAATGCACAAGTCAATTTCTGAATTCATCGAACACCACTATCTTCATTTCAATGCAGCTGCATTGGTTGACGCCGCCCGTGGTTATAAAAAACACCTCTCAGAAAATAAGAAAATGCTCATCTCCCTGGCGGGCGCCATGAGTACAGCTGAACTGGGAAAATCACTGGCCGAAATGATTCGTCAGGATAAGGTTCATATCATCAGTTGCACCGGAGCCAACCTGGAAGAGGATGTAATGAATCTGGTTGCCCATAATCATTACAAGAGGGTTCCCAACTACCGGGATCTCACACCTCAGGAAGAGTGGGATCTGCTCGAACAGGGACTGAATCGCGTGACCGATACCTGTATTCCGGAAGAGGAGGCCTTCAGAAGAATACAAAAACACATTTTTAAGATTTGGAAGGATGCGGAAGACAATGGTGAGCGCTTGTTCCCCCATGAGTATCTGTTTCGCTTACTGAACTCGGGTGTGATGCAGGAATACTATGAAATAGACCCGTCCAACAGCTGGATGATTGCAGCTGCCAAAAAGAATTTACCAATGGTGGTTCCAGGGTGGGAAGATTCAACACTTGGAAATATATTCGCTTCCTATTGTTTAAAAGGAGAATTGAAGCCGTCAACGATGAAATCTGGCATTGAATACATGACCTTCCTGGCCGACTGGTATACTGCTTCTGCCGGGGATGAAGGAGTGGGATTTTTCCAGATCGGAGGAGGTATTGCAGGAGATTTCCCCATTTGCGTTGTTCCTATGCTATATCAGGACATGGAACGTCACGATACGCCTTTCTGGAGTTATTTTTGTCAGATCTCTGATTCAACCACCAGTTATGGTTCCTATTCCGGTGCTGTTCCTAATGAGAAAATAACCTGGGGAAAGCTGGGCATAGATACTCCAAAATATATCGTTGAATCGGATGCGACTATCGTGGCACCCTTGATATTCGCCTACATACTGGGCTGGTAATTATGATCGAAAATAAAAATGAAAGTACCCAACATCTGCTTGTAACCCGGAATCTGACAATCCGGGATTATGATCGTATTGCTGAAATCATGGCGGTCTCCTATCATTTAATGCATGATGTCTGGAGTAAATCACAGATTAAGAAATTACTGAAATTATTCCCTGAAGGACAGATAGGTGTTGAGGATCATGGTGAGATCGTAGCATTTGCCTTGTCATTGGTAGTGGATTACAAAAAATTCGGCGATAACCATACGTTTCAGAAAATCACGGGTAATGAAACCTTTGACACACATAACCCCAACGGGGATGTTCTGTATGCGATAGAAGTTTGCGTTGATCCTGAGTACCGTGGTATGCGTCTGGGACGGCGGCTATACGACGCACGGAAGGAACTTTGTGAACAGCTGAATCTGCGATCGATCATTGCGGGTGGACGGATGCCAAACTATCACAAATACAGTGATGACCTGAAACCAAAGGATTATATACAGAAAGTAAGAACCAAAGAAATCTATGATCCGGTGCTTTATTTCCAGATCAGCAATGATTTCCATGTCAAGAAAATTCTCCACAACTACCTGCCGGGTGATAAGGCTTCCCGTAATTATGCGGTGCTGGTAGAGTGGAATAATATTTATTATGAAGAGTCGGAAGATCCTATCCGCGTTCGTA
The DNA here is from genome assembly GCF_020328055.1 of Fulvivirga sedimenti. NCBI lineage: Bacteria > Pseudomonadati > Bacteroidota > Cytophagia > Cytophagales > Fulvivirgaceae > Fulvivirga > Fulvivirga sedimenti. The sequence continues at coordinate 931,620 of NZ_JAIXNE010000003.1, read as the reverse complement.
AGAGTTATGCCCGGATCGGTGTGGTTCAATGGCAATTACGTGCAGTTCGGTCGGTTGAGTCTTTCTTCGATAACGTTGAGTTTTTTGTGGATGCGGTAAGCGGGTATAAAGCGGATTTCCTTGTTTTCCCGGAATTATTCAATGCCCCGCTCATGGCTGAGTTCAATGAAAGTGATACCGCACAGGCGATCCGGAAGCTTGCAAATTATACCGAACAGATCCGTGAGAAGATCGTGGAATTCGCCGTTAGCTACAACATAAACATAATCGCTGGAAGCATGCCGGTTTATGAGAATGAACGGCTTTACAATGTGGCCTATCTTTGCCGAAGGGACGGTACATTCGAGGCTCAGTATAAAATTCACCCCACACCGGCGGAACGGGGCGACTGGGGTATGTCGGGAGGTGATAAGATCCATGTTTTTGACACGGATGTGGCGAAAATTGGCATTCTCATTTGTTACGATGTGGAATTTCCCGAACTCAGCAGAATTATGGCAGAAAAAGGGATGGAAATACTTATTGTCCCCTTTGCCACCGATATGCAGAACGGCTACCAGCGCGTGCGTGTTTGTTCCCAGGCCAGGGCTATTGAAAATGAGTGTTATGTAGCAATTTCGGGAAGTGTGGGTAACCTGCCTAAAGTGAAAAATATGGATATTCAGTTTGGGCAGTCGGCGGTTTTTTCACCATCTGATTTTGCTTTTCCTCAGAACGCGGTGGTTGCCGAGGGCACTCCGAATACAGAAAATACGATCATAGCCGATGTAGATCTGGATGATTTGCGGGAACTTCATATGCATGGAAGTGTTCGAAACCTGCTGGATCGCCGCAAGGATCTGTATGAAGTAAAACTGAAGAAAAAAGAATGCTTGAAGAACAACTGATCAAAGATATCATTCGCGCATTTGGTGCCTGCTTTGATGCTGAAATTGCAGAAGGTGATGTAACGTTGCAACCAACCAGAAAGGATTTCGAAGGTTCGCATACTCTTGTTTGTTTCCCCTTTTCAAGGATTTCAAAAAAAGGACCGGAACAAACTGCCGAACAACTGGGGGAGTGGCTGGCCGCTAACTCACCACTGGTTCGTGACTTCAACGTTGTTAAAGGATTTTTGAATTTGTCGCTCCATGACTCAGCCTGGATCAGTGTGATTGGCAGTATACACGCCAATGCACAATATGGGTTCAGTACAGCGCGTGGAGAGGAAGTGATGATAGAATATTCATCACCAAATACAAACAAGCCGCTGCACCTGGGGCACCTGAGAAATAATTTCCTCGGCTGGTCGGTCGCGGAAATACTGAAAGCCAACGGTTATACAGTGCACAAAGTCCAGATCATTAATGACCGGGGTATACACATTTGTAAATCGATGGTTGCCTGGAAACGTTTTGGAGAAGGAGCAACACCCGATTCTACCGGAAAGAAAGGTGATAAGCTGGTAGGCGACTATTATGTGAAATTCGATAAAGAATATAAAAAGGAGATCGCTTCACTGATTGATCAGGGCAAGTCACAGGAGGAGGCTGAAAAATCGGCTCCCATCATGCTGGAGGCCCAGGACATGTTGCGTAAGTGGGAGCAGAAGGATCCGGAGGTTTATGCCTTGTGGGAACAAATGAATCAATGGGTTTATACAGGATTCAATGCCACATATAAACGAATGGGTGTGGATTTTGACAAGCTCTACTATGAGTCCGAAACATTTCTGCTCGGGAAAGAGGAAGTATTGAAAGGACTTGAACAGGGAATCTTCTATCAAAAAGAAGATAATTCTGTTTGGGTGGATTTGAGCGAGGATGGACTGGATCAAAAATTATTGCTTCGGGCCGATGGCACATCGGTTTATATGACCCAGGACATTGGTACGGCGATACTCAGATATCGTGAATTCCCCGATATTATCAGGCAGATCTATACGGTTGGCAATGAGCAGGAATATCACTTTAAAGTCCTGTTTCTGATCCTGGATAAGCTCGGTTATTCGTGGGCAAAAGAATGCTATCACCTCAGCTATGGAATGGTGGATCTTCCAACCGGTAAAATGAAATCACGCGAGGGGACCGTGGTAGATGCAGATGATCTGATGGAGGAAATGGTTGAAACAGCCGGTCAGCATACCCAGGAGCTTGGAAAAATTGAGGGTTTTACCAATGCCCAGGCTCGAGAGTTATATGAGACACTCGGACTGGGCGCGTTGAAATACTTCCTGTTGAAGGTTGATCCAAGGAAACGTATGTTATTCGACCCTAATGAGTCCATCCAGTTTCAGGGCAATACCGCACCGTTCATTCAATATACTCATGCACGAATCTGTGCTATCCTCCGAAAGGCGGAACAACTTGAAATTGGATTTGATAACATCGACTCAGATACCAGTCTGCTGGAAGTTGAAACATATCTTATTCAACTTGTAAGTCAGTATCCCATAAAGGTGAGCGAGGCAGGTGAAAATTATGCCCCTGATATCATTGCCAATTATGTTTATGACCTGGCCAAGGAATATAACCGGTTCTATCAGGAGATACCGATTTTTGCGGAAGAGGATACGAATAAACTGAAGATACGGGTGCTCATTTCATCGGAAATTGCCCGGGTTATCCGGCTTGGAATGAGCCTGCTGGGAATTCATGTACCAGAACGAATGTGATATGGCAGTTTCTCCCTGGATAACCGCATTTCGTCTACGCACATTGCCGCTCGCACTTTCGAGTATCGGCATGGGTTCCTTTCTGGCTGCCGGAGACGGTCATTTTCAATGGCCCGTCTTCGTCCTTTGTGCGCTAACAACCATCTTGCTTCAGATTCTTTCCAACCTGGCCAATGACTACGGAGATTCGGTACATGGCGCAGATCACGGCGAACGGACTGGTCCCAGTCGCATGGTACAATCCGGTGTGATCTCCCTGGCGCAAATGAAAACCGCCATGGGTATCTTTGTCGCATTCGCTCTCATTTGCGGGATATCATTGCTTTATGTTGCCTTTGGGTGGAATCCTGAGGCCCTTTTGTTTTTCTTCGGACTGGGATTATTATCCATTCTTGCAGCTGTCGCCTACACTGCCGGCAGAAAGCCTTATGGATATATGGGATTGGGTGACCTGTCGGTTTTATTATTTTTTGGATTGGTAGGGGTTCTGGGATCCTATTATCTCTATACTCAGCAATTCATTTCAGCCTACCTTCTGCCCGCTTATTCCTGTGGCGTATTTGCCGTGGCAGTGCTGAATGTGAATAATATCCGGGATATCGAATCTGACCGTAAAGCCGGCAAATATTCCATTCCTGTTCGAATCGGACGTGAAAAAGCAGTCAGATATCACTGGTTTCTGCTTGTGAGCGGAATGGCTGCCTCGGTCGTATTTGTATTACTGAATTACCAGGATGTCTGGCAGTGGTTGTTTGTAGTATCATTTCCGGTGATCATCCGAAATGGGATTGCTGTTAAAAATGCACGCACAAGTGCAGCCCTTGATCCGTATCTGAAGCAAATGGCGCTGAGCACACTGTTATTTGTTCTTACCTTTGGCGCTGGAATAATCCTATCAAATTCCTGAAAGGAAAGGCTGAATGCCTTCGAGAAAACGGACTGTTTACAAGTTCAAATAACTGACAAATCTCAGGCCCTGTAAGGGGCTTTTTTCATACATTTACTACAGGTTAATGGTTAGTTTGTAGCAAACAGAGAAAAAAGCAATGAAACATATACTCGTACCCACAGATTTTAGCACTCAGGCGGGATACGCCGTGGATTTAGGTGCATATCTTGCCCGAAAGCTTAACGCCGAATTAACATTTCTTCACGTAGTGGTAGATGGTACCCTGCCCACTGTTCATTATACCGGTGAAGTGGCCTTACCAGATATGCAGGATCGCCTGTTTGTGCTGAAATTGATTGAAAAAGGAAAGGAAGAGCTTGCTGAAATTCTGAAAAGGCCTGACATGAAGGACCTTAAGGTGAATACTGAATTACACGTTGGCGATATTTATTATGGAGTGAAGGATATCATTTCACAGAAGAATATCGATCTGGTGGTAATGGGCACCAAGGGCTCGAGCGGGTTCGAGGAATTTATCATTGGTTCCAATGCAGAGAGGGTCGTACGCCATGCGAAGTGTCCTGTACTTACGATCCATGAGCCCATGAAGGCATTGAAGATCGAGAGAATCGTTTACGCAAACTCACTCGAGAAACCTGAACATTCTTGCGCAAGCGTTTTGAAAGATATTCAGGAAGCTTTTAACGCTACGATCCATCTTGTCAGGGTAAATACACCGAATAATTTTAAGGCTGATCATGACTCCTTGCCATTACTGGAAAAGATTGCAGAGAACTCCTCCCTGAGAAATTTTGAATTGCATGTGTACAACGATGCCACTGAAGAAGCAGGAATCCTCAATTTTGCCGAACAGATCGATGCAGACATGATAGCCATGGCAACACATGGCAGAACGGGTTTAGCGCACTTATTAACCGGCAGCCTGGCAGAATCGGTTGTGAATCACACTCACCGTCCTGTTCTGACCTATGTGGATAAGGATATTTAAAGTATTTCGCCGGTAACCTTTAGATACATCGTCGCTTTGATACGGAACGAAACCGGCTTACCGGTTATGTAGGAGTGGAATTGAACAATAATTCCCTCGTCTGCAATGAAGTTATCCGCGATCACCTGCGACTCCTCGTCGGTAAACCGAAGAATATAGTCTTCACCCTGTTCGCTAAATTCATAAAGGGAAATGTCCGGAACATTAACGGCGGGTAATAATTCATTTCGATCCAGATCCATCAGCAAAAGCTGGTTAGACCGGAGTTCGATGTCCATATCTCCTACGTATTCGGAAATGGAAAAGACCAGTGAATCAACGTCAAAATCTGATATCCGTTCCTCGAATTCTGCGATTTCGGGATTGGTCGCTGTACTCAGTATCCGTTCACCGGTAATTTCGTTCGGCATTGCTTCCAGAACCACGGCAACAAGACTATCACTGATGCTGGTGGATCTGGTTGCTGATATGAATTTTGTTTCATCACAGGATGAAATTGCAACTAAGCCGACAACTAAAAATAATAACAGTGATCTCATATACTCTTTATTCGCTTTTTAAGGAACGGGTAACCTGAAATGATCTGTATGTGAATATTGCCAAAACCGGCATTAAATCCTAGTTTAGTCAGACATGATCACACAAGATTTCCTGGAGACTGAGTCACTCACCATTTACCGATCCTCTGCGGGCTCGGGTAAAACATATACGTTAACGCGGGAATATATTCTGCTGGCATTATCAGCCCGAGATCGCTATGCCTACAGGAAGATCCTGGCGGTGACGTTTACCAATAAGGCGATGAAGGAGATGAAAGATCGGATCATCGCGAAGCTTGACCAGTTTTCCAGGGGTGATCTGGAGGATACTATGGCGAAGGAACTTCAGCGCCAACTGGATTGGTCTCCGAAGGAGTTTCAGGAACGCTGCGCAGCGCTGCTATCTGAAGTCCTGCATCACTACAGTCATTTTGCCATTACCACTATCGATGCCTTCTTTCAGCAGATCATTCGCAGCTTTGCGCGGGAGCTTCATATTGCTGGTGGGTACCGGCTTGAACTGGAACAGGATCTGGTTTACCGGGAGGTGATTCGTGACCTGATGGAAGAGGTTGATTCGAACAAACACATCCGCAGCTGGCTGGCAGAATTTAGTTTTTCCAAACTGGAGTATGCAAAGGCGTGGGAAGTGGAGAGAGAACTGCTGGCATTTCTCAAGGAGCTGGATCAGGAGTCATTTCGTTCCATCGAAAATGAAATTAAAACGTATGAAGATTCAAGGTTTGAACAGCTTCGTGAAATTGCTGCCGGGAAAGTCAGGGGATTTGAAGATAAGCTCCAGCAGCTGGGTCAGAGGGCTGTAAGCACCATTCATGCTTGCGGACTGGAACAGCATGATTTCATGCGGGCAAGCGCAGCAAATTTCCTGTTTAATCTTTCTGCCCGAAATTATGATGAGAAGAAACTAACCAAAACCTTCCGAACCTGTGCCTCCGGTGAAGGAAGTTGGTTTTCCAAAGCTAATACCAAGATACTGGCTGGTGAAATAGCCACCCTGGATGCATCAGCTTTTCAGGAAATTGCATACCAGGTGCTAACCTTCTGGGATGACCACATTTTTGAATATAAAACCGCAAAGGCAGTATATAAAAATATTTATCTCTTTGCGCTGGCAAGGGATCTGCTCCGAAAACTGGATACTAATAAAAAAGAGCACGATATTCTCTTTATATCCGATGCAACCCGACTTATTCGAAAACTTGTCAAGGAGACGGATGCGCCCTTTATTTATGAAAAGGTAGGCTCCTTTTTTGAAAACTATCTTATTGATGAGTTCCAGGATACGTCCAGGTTTCAATGGGACAGCTTTCGTCCACTCATAGAAAACAGCCTGTCTGAAGGCAAGACGAACCTTATCGTGGGAGATGTAAAACAATCTATATACCGGTGGAGGGGAGGAGATCTGGAATTACTGCAAACCGAAGTGGAGAACACCTTCCAAAGATTTGGTCCGCGTGTCCTGAACCTGGCTACCAATTATCGAAGCCGCAAGAATATCGTCGACTTCAATAATGCGGTTTTTTCAGAGATTCCGGCAGTATTAAAAAAGTCTTTTGAAAAACTCACTGAAGATCCGGTATATGATATTGAATTGAGATTACGGGACATTTTCAGTGACGTTAAGCAAAACTTTGCTGGCAAAGCATCGGATCCGGAAGGCTACGTAGAGGGTAGGTTTCTGGATAATGATACGTATGATGAAATGGTGTTTCCGCAGATTGTGGAAGTGCTTAAAAATCTTCAGGACCGGAAGGTTCCTTTGAAAGAAACGGCAATCCTGGTACGGCGTAACAAGGATGGGAAAAAGATCGCGGAGTATCTCATGCAATACCATGAAGAGGGATATTCATTTGATGTGGTTTCCAATGAGACCCTTCATCTGTCGGCCTCCACCGCAGTGAGCTGTTTAATTGCTGCGCTTCGTTATATAAATAATGCAGAAGATGATTTAACCCGTGCGGCACTTCTGCATTTTTACAGACAGCTGAATTCTTCGGGATCGGAGAGGCATGTTTTTCAACAGGATGAAATGGAGCAGAAGTTGCTTTTGCACATCGCCGCACTAAAGCGCCTCCCGCTTTTCTCCATGGTTGAAAATTTGATAAGCATTCTTGGGTTGCAGGATTCCAGGGGTCATTTTCCCTATTTACAGACATTTCAGGACCATGTCCTTTCATATATGAAAAGGGAGAAAGGGGATGTTCAGGGTTTTATTGATTTCTGGGATGACAAGCTTCATAAAGAAAGCATTCGAATTGCCGATGACCTTGACGCCATCCGCATAATGACCATTCACAAGGCTAAGGGGCTTGAATTTCATTCTGTGCTGCTTCCTTTTTTGAACTGGGATTTGAATAATGACAAGGGCGTTAACTGGTTCATATATGAGACGGATCCTACCGGTCCGACACGTGTGCCGGTTAATTTCTCCAGCGGGCTGAAGGATACAGCCTTTGCTGGTGAATTCAGAGAAGAATCGTATAAGAACTACCTGGATAGTCTGAATATGTTGTATGTGGCTTTTACACGCTCGGCACACGACCTCTGGTTTATGGCAAAGAGAGGCGATTGGGACTCAAGAATTTCAAAGGTAGTGGAAGAACTTTTGCTGAATCCTTCTTTCCCGCTTCCCATACAGCGGGAGGAAGATATTATTAGTTATGGCAATCCTGATTTTGTTTATGCCGGAGCGCCAGGGACACCCTTCCCGGAGATAGAAATTGATCATTATTCATTCTTTGACTGGCAGAAAAAAACGAGGTTAAAACCTGTTCCGGAGCGAATTCGTAATGAGCAGCAGCAGATTTCCATTTCCATTGGAATTCTCGTGCATGATATTCTTTCAAGGGTTAAATATTTGGATGATGTTTCCGGGGTACTTACCGAAACACGTTTTGCTGAAGGTCTGACTGATCAGCAGTTTGAAGGGCTCCGGTCGCGACTTAAGGAAGCTTTCAGAACGCCTGAAGTGCGACAGTGGTTTGATAATTCCTGGGAAGTAAGAAATGAACAGGCTATTTTTTCGAATGGTCAGGAATTCAGGCCTGACAGGGTAATACACCGGCAGGGCCATACCATGGTGATCGATTATAAAACCGGAATCCCCAAATCAGCGGATATGGAACAAATGAAGACTTACCTCTCGCTTGTAAAGGAACTATATACCGGTAAGGTGGAGGGAAGAATTTTATACCTGGAAGATTTAAATATAATTCAAGTACAATGAAGGGGTTTTTATACCAGGTTGCGGAAGAATTGATCCGGGAACATGGCGACGATATGAGTCGTGTAACAGTGGTATTTCCAAACCAGCGTGCCGGATTGTATTTGCGCCAGATTTTAAGAACCAGGGCAGAACGACCTGTTTGGGCCCCGTCCATCATTTCTTTTCGGGAGCTTGTTCAACGTGAATCAAACCTGGTTGTTCCGGATGCGCTTTTTCTCACCTTTGAGTTGTATAAGGTTTATCATAAAATTATTCCCACAGGCGAAGCCTTTGAGGATTTTTACTTCTGGGGGCAGATGTTGCTCCGTGATTTTGATGAGATTGATAAATACCTCGTTCCTGCTCAGAATATCTATAAAGATTTGAGCCGCCAGAAAGAGCTTGATATGGCGTTTGATTTTCTCAGTGAAGAACAGAAAGCGCTTATTCAGTCATTCTGGCGTGGATTTGATGGTGATCGATCTGAGTCACAGGAACAATTTCTTAAAATATGGAACCGGCTGAATGATGTATATGACGCATTCACAGCGCGTCTCAAGGAAGATGGTTATTGCTATGAGGGCAGTATGTACAGACAGCTTGCAGAAAACGTGGAGACTCATAGTTGGAGACAACCGGGTGATATTTTGTGGTTTGCAGGCTTCAATGCCCTCACGTTTGCGGAAGAGAAGATTGTCAAGCACCTGCTCGGGCGTCCGACAACACGAATTTTCTGGGATGTAGACGAATATTACGTTAACGACAAACGTCAGGAAGCCGGACGATTTATCCGTGCTTTCCGGCATGACAGGCAATTGAAACATACCATTCCTGAAGTGCTGCCTGCCATGATCGGTGCAGGTGATCAGGAGGTTCAAATTATCGGCGTGCCTCAATATGTCGGACAGGCCAAACTTTGCAGCAGTTTGCTTCAAAAGACACTGGAGCAAAACCCGGAACTTGATCAACGCCGCATAGCGGTCGTACTTGCTGATGAAACATTATTGCTGCCCGTATTGCATTCGCTGCCCGAATCTGTACAGACCATTAATATCACCATGGGTTTTCCGCTGATCTATGCTCCACTGAGCGGATTTATCGAACTCATTTCTGAATTACATCTGCTGGCCCGCAAACAGGACGGGGAAATCAAATTTCATTACCGTCAGATTCTGGCAATTGAAAATCATCCGATGATGACTGATCACCTGCCGGCAGAACGGCCCTGGAAAAATGAACATGAGCAACGGCTTTACTGGAATATTCCCAGCCTTGCAATCACTCCGCTTTACAGAAAGATTTTCGCGGATACCGATGGAGACTTCGTTTCCTACCTGATATCCATCCTGGAGGAATTATCGGTGATCTCTGCAGAACAGATATCAAACTCACATATTCATTATTTTCTGAAGCACCTGAACCGCTACCGGGAAATGATGGATTATAAAATCGGTGTTGACACCTTCAGGCGTCTTTTCAGGCAACTTGTGCGCATGGATAAAATACCCTTTACGGGCGAGCCCCTGGAGGGATTGCAGATCATGGGAGTTCTTGAAACCAGAAACCTGGATTTCGATCATATATTCGTGCTGGGCATGAATGAAGAATCATTTCCCGCAGGAAAGAACAAGCATTCCTATATTCCATACAATCTGCGGAAGGCCTATGATTTGCCTCATTTTGATCAGCAGGACGCCATTTATGCATATTTGTTTTACAGGCTTCTTCATAATGCGGGTAAGGCCATATTCATTTACAATACGGAAGGGGATGATCTGGGTGGTGAAGAAATGAGCAGGTTTCTCAAGCAACTGATATACGAGCGGCCAATGAAAGTAAGTAATATTCTACTTCGCAGTAAGGCCAATGCCGGGCGAACATCGCCCATCATGGTGCCCCAGGATGAGGAAACATTGGGCCGATTGAGCAGATATACAGGGCGGGATACAAACAAGAGACTCGCTCCCAGTGCGATGAATACGTACCTTGACTGCAGTTTAAAATTTTTCTTCAGGTATGTTGCCAGGCTTTATGAATCCGATGAGCTTGAGGATAATGTGGATGCCCGAACGCTTGGTTCGCTGATACATGAGGGTATCGAATTTCTTTACACTCCGTATTTAGGAAAAGAAGTATCCCCTGAGGACGTTAAAAAACTCAAACCCAGGATCAAGGATGCCGTAATTGCCGGTTTCCGTAAACGATATAAGATTGAAGATGGTGAGCAGTATGAGCCGGAAGGAAAAAATATCATTGCAGCCAGCGTCGCTGAGAAATTTCTGCTAAGAATCCTTGATAAGGATGAAGCCTATGCTCCGTTCAAGGTACTGGGTCTTGAAAAAAAGGTGGAGGGAAGGCGATTGCTGAAGGATGGCATTGAGGTTTATGTTGGGGGTACGGTAGACCGGATTGACATGAAGGATGGTCTGATCCGCATTGTGGATTTCAAGACAGGTTCGGATTCATCGGAGTTCGATGGATTGGATAGTCTTTTTCAGGAAAAAAGGAATAAGGCCGCATTTCAGACAATGTTTTATGCCGTGTTGTATTTGTCAGAGGCCGATACCGACAAGGTTATTCCTGCGGTCTATAACCGAGATGTGCTCTTCCAGGATGCAGACCCCCTTTTCTATGATAAGAAGCTCAAATCGCGCGTAACAAGCCTTTCCGCGTATCGGCAATATGAGCAGGAGCTGGACCAGTTGCTCGGGAAAATCTTTTCTCCTTCCGCTGTGTATGTACAAACGGAGAATTCAAAAATATGTGAATATTGCCCCTATAATATGATCTGTCAGCGCGTCTGATCAGGTGCCAAATAAAATTCCGATAGAAATCTCGAGCCCAGTGTAATCTATTTTTGCATCTTTCCAGTCGATCGGTCGCGTTTCCAGTGGCCCGCTCATCGTTCCTCCTATATAGCTTCCAGTCATTTCAAAGGGCGCATCCCCGATGAAATAGTTAGCCTCCAGTGATACTCCCCACTGATTGGAAACATAGAAAACGAACTCTGTTCCAAAGAAGAAACCCAGTCCAATTCCATGTTTGCCATCCACATCTGAATCGGCCACATCCCATGATTCGTACTTTCGAATGGCCTTGTCCAGGTTGCCATTATTGATTTTGTTGGCGAAACCATAGAAAGCGAAGCCGCCTCCTTTGATGCGGAATTCTGTCGATTGCCCAACCAGCTGCAACACCAGTTCAAGGGGAACCATAATAGTAAAATTAGGACCTACGATCGCATCATTTGTTTCGATATTTTCAATATCCTTAACGTTCATTCCGGACATCCGGTAAAGTGAGAATCCCGTCTGAATAGCCATATATCTGTTCAGGTCGACGCCCACTCCACGCAGTGAAAACGGACTTATGGGGGTGGAAAAGTATCCGTTCTTCGGGATGAAATATGAAAAGGACAAACCTACTTCCTGTGCGCGGGATTTGTATGATGTTGCAGCTGCAATGAGAGTTGTCAGAAGAAAAATGGAGAGGAAACGTTTCATAATTTTATGAAAGGTTAGTGAAAAATTGACATAGCATACTAACTTAACGATTCAAGCTAAACAAACATACATATCATGGTATCAAAACAAAGGCTCTGGCTACTGTTATTTACATTCATTTCTTACATAGCCATGAATGGCTGTACTTCGAAGGAAAACCCCGTGACCGCCGATATGGTGATCAGCGGAGGTACAATCTACACAATGGATCAGACCAATCCGGTGGTGGAAGGAGTGGCAATTGCCAACAAGCGAATTATATATGCAGGACCGGCAGCCGGACTGGAGCAATATATTACTGAAAACACCAGGCAGGTTAACCTGAACGGGAAAACCATGACGCCCGGATGGGTGGAAGGACATGGTCACTTCATGGGAATGGGGTATAACAAGCTGGATCTGGATCTGATGGATGTGAGAAGCTACCAGGAAATGGTGGATCGCGTGAAGGAAGCGGTTGACAAGGCACAGCCCGGAGAATGGATCGTCGGACGGGGATGGCATCAGAGCAAGTGGAATATGCCAGCTGAAGAAATGATCAAAGGGTTCCCTACGAATGACGGATTAAATGAAGTATCTCCGGATAATCCGGTGGTACTGAGGCATGCCTCAGGTCATGCCCTGATCGCTAATGACAAAGCCATGGAAATTGCGGGTGTACTGCCAATGAGTACGGAGAGTATGCAGAACATGGAAATGGAAGGTGGTGAGATCATTCGTGATGAACTGGGTAATCCAACAGGAATCTTTAATGAGCGTGCAATGGGGCTTTTAGCCAAGAACACACCGGAAAATACCCCTGAACGTCAGGCAAAAGCGTTCGCACTGGCGGTCCAAAACAGTTGGGAGAATGGAATAACGGCGTTTCATGATGCAGGAGTTGGACGGGAGACCATTGAATTGTACCGCAGTTATGAAGCGAAGGATTCACTGGGTGTGCGGCTGTATGTGATGGTTACAGGATTTGAGCCTGATTATGTAGAGGAGTGGTTTCAGCGGGGCCCAAAAATTGATACTACAGGGTGGCTTAATATTCGTTCAGTTAAGCTTAATTGTGACGGTGCGTTAGGCTCTCGTGGAGCCTGGTTGCTCGAACCTTATACGGATCGTGCCGGACATTACGGTCATGAGACACTTCCCATGTCTGTCGTTAAGGACATGGCCGAAAAAGGCTTGAAATATGGCTTTCAGATTTGTTCCCATGCAATTGGTGACCGTGCCAATCAGGAAATTCTGGACCGTTACGAAGCAGCTTTCGTGGCAAATCCTGGTGCTGCAGCAGATCACCGCTACCGTATTGAACATGCCCAGCATTTACATCCGGAAGATATTCCAAGATTTGGTGAATTGGGCGTGATACCTGCCATGCAGGCGATTCATATGGCTTCAGACAGGCCATGGGCAATTGACCGTCTTGGAGAGAAACGTATTGTGGAAGGTGCCTATGTGTGGCAGAAACTTCTTCAGTCGGGTGCGAGGATTGTAAACGGCACAGACGTACCGGTTGAACCAATAAATCCCATTGCTTCATTCTATGCAAGTGTGGCTAGAAAAACCCTTGAAGGAACACCGGAGGAAGGGTATGAGCCGGATCAAAGGATGAGTCGGGAGGAGGCATTACGCTCCTATACCCTCGATGCCGCTTATGGTGCATTTATGGAAGATCTTACGGGTTCTATAGAAGTAGGTAAGCTGGCCGATTTTACCGTGCTGGATCAGGATATTATGACGGTTCCTGAAAGCGACATTTTGAATATAAACGTGGCAATGACGATCATTGACGGACGTATTGTATATGAAAAATAACTGGTCACATATTCGAACACCTACGCTCCTGATCGACGAAAAACGGGTTCGAAGGAATATCCACAGGATGGTTACAAAAGCTGCCCGGGCGGGTAAGGTATTCAGGCCTCACTTTAAAACTCATCAGTCCCGGGCGATTGGGGAATGGTTTCGGGATGAGGGTGTATCCCATATTACCGTTTCTTCCGTTGGCATGGCAGAATATTTCGCATCCAATGGTTGGAATAACATTACCATTGCATTTCCATGCAACCTGAGGCAGATCGATCGTATCGATGAGCTGGCCTCAAAAATTGATATTTCGATCCTGGTGGATAGCGAAGACGTCGCTGAACAGATCAGTAAACTCGTTAATCACAAATTGAGGGTATTTGTCGAGATTGATACGGGAAGCGAAAGAACGGGGATCAGGTATGATAATCCTGAAGCGATTATGCGCCTGTATGCGCTGATCGAGGAGTCTGAATTTCTTGAATTTGCCGGCATTTATTCACATGCCGGACATACGTATGCCTGCCGTAGCAGGGAAGAAGTGAAAAAAACCGCCAACGAGGCCATTGACCGTCTCGAGCAGGTAGCGGCGGTTTTCGAGAAAAAGATCGGCGTGTGCTATGGTGATACTCCGGGATGTACTGTGCTGGATGATTTTGGGGATATTATCACCGATTTGAGTCCGGGTAATTTCGTTTTTTATGATATGATGCAGGTCCATATTGGTGTCTGCGAAGTTGATGATATCGGAGTGGTTCTATGCTGTCCGGTTGTCACTGAAAAGACCATTGAGCCGGTGGTTACGTTGTATGGCGGTGCCGTCCATTTTTCAAAGGAACAGCTCGACGATAAATCCTTCGGAAAGGTCGCCATGCTGAACCCTTCCGGATGGGAGGATTCGGTTGTGGGCAGCCTGGAACGAATTTCACAGGAGCATGGGATGGTCAGACTGGATGGCGTAACAGCCAAAGCGGGGGATGTTTTGGCAATTTTACCGGTGCATTCATGCCTTACAGCTGAATGCATGGCAAAATACCTGACACTTAATGGTGTCTACCTTGATCATTACCAAAAAAGCCGGTGAAGCACCGGCCTTCTTTTATTTCAGAAATTTCTGTGTTTTCTTCTTCAGATGATCCCGATCGGAGGTGATCGCCGGGTCGCTGAAAATTTTACTTGAAAGCTCTGCGATTACGCCCTTCTTGTATCCAAGTCGCTCGGCAATATCCTGGCAGAAAGCTATTTCACTTTTAAATACCTGTCCGTCCACTTTCATCAGTTGCACCACGTGATACAAATGTTCAAATTTCTGATCGCTACTGAGCGTGCTGAGATCTCCAATCGGCTTTGCCGGATTACCCAGCATTTGGTCAACTTCTTCCCTGGACAGGCCATTTGACTGTCCGATCATGTGGATCAGTCGGGCTTCCTTCTCAGCCACCTGATTATCACTGGCTGCCAGCTGTATCAATACATTAAGTCTTTCTTGTACCATGATTAAAAAATGATTGCGTTTTTCAAAGCTTAAATGTATTTAAAAATCCGGCACGGAACTGGTCAAAATACCGCCGAATTATTACACTTGTAGTTATTTCAACATTTGATGAACCACTGATGCAACCCTTGATGTCTTGTTTTGTCTTTGGATTGAATATTAATTTTAAAAGCATGAAAACCAAGTATACCTTATTCTTATTCGTAGCCGCACTGTTTCTGGCATCCGGCACAGTATTTTCGCAGCAATCCCAGGAACGAAATGTCGGTTCTTTCAGTGAAATTAAAGTAGGCGAAGCCATTGATCTTTACCTGATACCAGGGTCTGAAGACAAGCTTAGAATTGAAATCGAGGATGGCCGGTTTGATGATGTTGAGACGAAAGTATCGGGCGGCACATTGAAAATTGGTATGCGCCCTGGTAATTACCGGCATACCGTTAAAGTATATGCTACCTATCGAAAACTTGATGGTATTACGGCTACCAGCGCCAGCAATGTTTATACCGAAGGTGTTCTGCGTACGAACAGACTTAATATTTCAATATCAAGTGCCGCATCTGCCGAAATGGAAGTGGAAGCTGAGTTGCTCCAGATTAGCGTAAGCAGCTCAGGAGATCTTGAAATTAGTGGCAAAGCACAAAATGCCAATATTGATGTGTCCAGTGCAGGTGATGTAGATGCGTATGACCTTATCCTTGATGCGGTTCAGGTGCAGGCAAGCAGTGCAGGCGATGCCAAGGTCTTTGCCAAAAATTCGATCCAGGCTCATGCCAGCAGCGGAGGTTCCGTGAAATATCGCGGCAACCCCACAAGGTCACAGACGGATAGCAGCAGCGGAGGCTCCGTCAGAAAATCAGGAGATTAAAACAGGCCCTGGCAGATAATGTCAGGGTTATTTTTTTCGTCTAGAGCGAAGGCGCTCTTCCTGTTGATTTAATTCAAAATTCAATAACGCTACGTGAAAATGCCTGAAATAATCATCGGCAACAGCGTGAGCGGATGTATCAAACTGTGATACGTTCTTCCATTTGCCTGACAACTTCTGAATTGAAAAATTGATCATGTTCTTTCTGTTCAGTTTTAAAAAATCAGTTTGAATATTAAATAAAGTACCAAACAAGTATGCATAACGAGTAAAACGGAAAAAATGTTCGCTAATTGTAAAAAGTGTTAAAATCGTACAGATATTGTACGTTTTTGAACATACCTGAAATTGCGAATTGTACAATGCTGCTTAAGGAGGCTGATTTAATTCATGGCATATCTATTGTGGTAGAACAACACAACTGAACTTTTTACGTTATCACCGCATGAATCGCATCACTCGTTTTTTTTGGGTATGTTCAGGAGCACATCTTGACACCCTCGAGCAATGTCCCAGTGAGTCTTCCAAATATTCAGGTATCGGGGCAACCATATTTTTCACCGGATTATTTGCTGCCGTTGCTGCAGGTTATGCCTTGTACACTGTTTTCGACAGTGTGATTTGGGCAGGCTTGTTCGGAATCGTCTGGGGATTGATGATTTTTAATCTCGACCGCTATATAGTTTCCGGGATGAGAAAGGAAGGATCACTTTGGAAACAACTGCTTACAGCAACACCAAGACTGTTGCTTGCACTGCTCATTTCTTTGGTAATCGCCAAACCGCTCGAACTCAAAATTTTTGAAAAGGAGATTGGTGAGGAATTGCTTGTGATGCATCAGGAAAAGAAAAAGCAGCAGGAAGAATTGATTCGCGGCAGGTATGAGGCAGATCGTAACCTGGCCGAAAATCAAATCCAAAGTTTGCAGAATGAAATCAATCAGAAAGCCGCGATACGTGATGATCTTGCCCGTATAGCCCGGGAAGAAGCAGATGGAACAGGTGGTACCATGCAACGTAATGCCGGGCCGATCTATAAGATTAAAAAAGCCGATGCCGACCGGGCCGAGGCGGAATTCAATGAAATCAGCAAACGGAACGAGGGCCTGATTGCAGAGCAGCGAACAAGGCTGGTATCTCTTGATAGTGCCATGCTGGCCGACCGTGCTGCTATGAATGCCGAGGTGGCGGATGGTCCTGCGGCCCGAATGGATGCACTAAGCCGTCTTACTGCCAAGAGTAGTGCCATATGGATGGCCAATATTTTTATTATTTTATTATTTCTCGCAGTTGAAACTGCCCCGATCTTTGTGAAGCTGATCTCGTATAAAGGTCCGTATGATAATCAGATTCGGGTAGTTGAATATCCTTTTGAAACCAACAGGGTAGAAAAACTAGCACGAACCACAGCAGAAACCCGGGAGCGCACCTCAGATCTTCCCGACTTCGATCGTAAACATGCCAATGACAAACTTGATGTACTGCTGAAGTCAGGGTAATTGACGTCCTTCACCTTTCCAGTGCCGTTCATTCAACGAATAATGAATGGCCAGGCCGATAAGTGAACTAAGTACTGTTATTAGGAAAAAAAGCATTGAAATCGCAACAGAAATTTCCTGGTTCAGGCCAAATAGCTGCGCTCCGTAGAGAAAAACCAATTCCCTTAACCCAAGTCCGCCTACCGTGATCGGTATGATAGTCGCTACTGAAGATACCAGAAAAATTGCGAGATAGGGTAGGTATTCTTGGTGTATGCCTAATCCGTAAATCAAGGCGACGACGCAGGCCATTTGCAATACCTGAATGCTCAGGGAAAGTCCAAAAGTTGCTGGTAAAATCGAACGAAACGATGGAAATATTCGGTAATACAGGTAGATGCCGAATGGTAAGGCCAAAAGCAGCAACCAATTGATCCAGGACGGGTGGTCCGGCAATCGCGGCATTAATGAAAGTGACATGGTTATAACCAACAGATAAATAGCCATAAGCCCGTTAATCCTGTCGGCGACCATGGCCCTGACTAGAGATGGAAAGGAAGTGCCAAATTTTGAATTTAGCAGGTATGCTTTGTATCCGTCACCTCCTATGCCACCCGGGAGCAGGAGATTATAGAACATCCCGATGTAATAAAGTTTCAGATTGAAATTTACCGAGAGGTATGTTCCTATCCGGCCAAAAAAATTATTCAACCGTACGCTGCTGATTACCTGTGATGCGTTGAATGCGATCAGCGCAAGCAGCAAAAATATTGGATTGGTGGATGTGAGATGTTTTAGGGAAGCACTAAAATCAATTTGTCTGAGGAGCAGATAAAGCGCAAGGACGGTTCCGGCAACCTTAATTATGAATTTTAACCTTTGATTCAATTTTGATCGGTTTGGAGATGATGCGCCTGATTTTATAGGTTGCTTTGTGCTGAGATTCATAATAAGTACGCATAATAAGTTCCGTAATGATGCCGAAAGTAAGAAGTTGAATACCCCCGATCAGGAAGATTGCACCAAGGATGAGTATGGGTCTTCCCCATATATCCTGCCCGAGGATTTTTAAAATGAGAAGATAAAAATAAATTACCGATCCCAGTCCTATGGAAATGAGCCCGGCCGGTCCGAATAAATGAATGGGACGTTTTAAATATTTTTGAAAAAATAACAACAGAATCAGATCGCTTAACACACG
Source organism: Fulvivirga sedimenti (assembly GCF_020328055.1). NCBI lineage: Bacteria > Pseudomonadati > Bacteroidota > Cytophagia > Cytophagales > Fulvivirgaceae > Fulvivirga > Fulvivirga sedimenti. The sequence goes on along the minus strand of NZ_JAIXNE010000003.1, from coordinate 912,965 downwards.
CATTGTTCGACCGATCCCATATTTAGATTTGCCAAACTTGCGTGCATGATGCTTTACATTCATCTCCGAAATTCGTGCACCATCGAAACTGGCCAGAATAGGAATAAAACGATGCATCTCTCCATAAAGCTGCAAGTTTTTGGCTGTTTCCCGCCGAAAAACCTTGAGTGTGCAGCCGTAGTCATGGACATGAACACCCGAGATATTCCTGATCACGTAATTGGCAATTTTGCTTGGTAATTTCCTTAGAATAAATCCGTCCTTCCGGTTTTTCCGATTTCCAACGATGAGATCGAGATCCTCCCTGATGAGTTTATCCAGCATTAGAGGGATATCTGCCGGGTCATTCTGCAGGTCAGCATCCATGGTAACAATAAATTCTCCACTGGCCTGTTCAATTCCCGCGGCCATGGCTGGTGTCTGGCCGTAATTCCGGTTGAGGACTACAATGTGATGGGGATCATCCAGATGCCGCCGTAATTCCTCAACAGTACCGTCATTAGATCCGTCATCAACAAAGATTACCTCGTAATTAAACCCCTTTAATGCATTATCAATGCTTTCAACGAGATAAGGAACGTTTTCGCGTTCGTTAAGCATGGTTGTAACCACCGAAATTTTGAGGGGAGCAAGTTCCATCACCAATTAAAAACTGATATAGTAAGCTACGTAATTAATATCTTTTTTGTTCCAAATAAGTAAGCTGCTTATTAGACACTGAATTTACGGATAATTGGTGCATCTGAGGAGAAATTACTGTGTATTACTGTTTTTCCTGACCAGAATCATCTGTTTTGCCAATATTTCCAGCTTTATTTCCCTGATGAATCCTATAGCCGCTGTCGTAATAGAGATGATCAATCCAGGTGATGTTATTGTGCCTGCTTAACACAGTGAGCTGGCCCAATTAATAAGATTTGATTAGAATTCCAGCCCGGAATAAATACTGGGATCAATCATTTTTAGTATTCAGGTTGTTTTATTGGCCAGATAGGTCGATTTCAAAGCAATTCCTGAAATTAAGGAGATATATTTTCAAAATCGTGGGTTAATTATTACCCACATGGTCAAAATATTGATATTTTTGTTCACACATTAAATAAATCAACAACCACATGACTACATTGCGAAAAACGGCCCTTGAAAGGGCAAATAGCCGTCCGAAGATTAAAGTTGAATCGCCTGGACGGATTTCAGAATATTTTGGTCGGGATGTTTTTGGATTACTTGAAATGCAGAAACTCCTTGCTCCCGATGTATTCAAAAAAGTAAGCAGGGCAATAGATGCGGGTACAAAGATAGATATTGAAACAGCCGATGCAGTTGCTTCTGCGGCTAAATCCTGGGCGACCACTAAAGGAGCTACACATTATACTCACTGGTTCCAGCCGCTTACAGGATCTACTGCAGAGAAACACGATACATTTTTTGATGCCCTGTCTGGAATTGAAAAATTCAAGGGAACGGCGTTGGTACAGCAGGAACCGGACGCTTCCTCTTTCCCTAGTGGGGGTATTCGAAGCACTTTCGAGGCACGTGGTTATACAGCATGGGACCCAACCTCACCGATGTTTATTTATGGGGTAACACTCTGTATCCCTACGATTTTTGTTTCCTTTACCGGTGAATTGCTTGACAATAAAGCTCCATTAATGAAGGCAGTTGATGCCGTTGATGCAGCAGCAACCCGTGTAGTACAACTCTTTGATAAGAAAGTAACGCGTGTAAAGCCTTCTTTGGGATGTGAACAGGAATACTTTGTCGTTGATAAAGACCTTTATAACGCGCGTCCGGATCTTGTAATGGGTGGACGTACCGTATTTGGTCATAACCCCGCGAGAGGTCAGCAGCTGGACGACCATTACTTCGGCTCAATCCCTCCCCGTATATACAACTTCATGAAGGATTTTGAGATCGAAGCACTAAAGCTTGGTATCCCTGTGAGTACACGACATAACGAAGTGGCGCCGAGCCAGTTTGAAGTGGCACCTGTATTTGAAGATATCAATGTGGCCACAGATCATAATCAACTATTGATGGATGTGATGTCTAAAGTGGCAGAAGGTCACAACCTGAAAGTCCTTTTTCATGAGAAGCCATTTGCTGGTCTCAATGGAACCGGAAAACACAACAACTGGTCACTCATTACCAATACCGGCATCAACCTGTTCAAGCCGAGCAGCAGTGCCCGTGAGAACCTGCTATTCCTTGTATTCTTCGTGAACACAATTAAAGCGGTATACGAATATGCAGATCTTCTCCGTGCAAGTATCGCCTCTGCCGGCAATGATCACCGTTTGGGTGCCAATGAAGCTCCTCCGGCAATCATGTCGGTCTTCATCGGCTCAACCCTCACATCAGTTCTTGACGAGCTTGAGAAAAACGGAAATGTAAAGGTCGAAAAAGGTGACAACATGTATATGAAGCTGGGTATCGATAAGATCCCTCAGATCATTCTTGATAATACAGACCGTAACCGTACTTCACCATTTGCATTTACCGGTAACAAATTTGAATTCCGCGCAGTTGGAGGTGCTCAAAACGTTGCGGCTCCTATGACAGTCCTGAATCTGATCGTCGCTCAACAGCTGAATGAATTCTATACAGAGGTCGAAAAGGAGATAGGTAAGGGAGCCGAGAAGCGTATGGCCGTTGTAAACGTATTGCGTAAATACATCAAGGACAGCAAAAAAATCCGATTCGAGGGAGACGGTTATTCAGATGAATGGGTGAAAGAAGCTGCAAAGCGCGGACTTGAAAACGTGAAGGATACTCCCCGGGCACTTGATGCTTATATCACCAAGAAATCGAAGAAGATTTTTGAGGCCAACGGTGTATTGAGTGAAAAAGAGCTTGAAGCCCGCAATGAGATTTACTGGGAAAACTACATCATGAAAATTCAGATCGAATCTCGTGTGATGGGTGATCTTGCTGCTAACCACATTGTACCCACGGCCGTTAATTATCAGAATAAGCTGATACAGAATGCGAATGGTTTGAAAGGACTTGGAATTTCGAATAAGGAGGTTGTGAAAGTAATCGAGAAAATTTCGGGATACATTCATACCATTCAGACGGAAGTCGATAGCATGATTGAAGAGCGGAAACGTGTCAACAAGATAGAAGACACACGTGAAAAAGCCATTGCGTATTGTGATGACGTCAAAGGTAAATACTTCGATAAAATCAGATACGCTGTTGATAAGCTTGAGTTACTCGTTGATGATGAGGACTGGCCGCTTGTGAAATACCGCGAGATGCTGTTCCTTCGTTAATGATTAACGGAAAAAAAGAAAAGGCCATTGAAATTTCAATGGCCTTTTTTATGCTGAATGGGAATGTGATTTATTAATGAAACGTAGCTTGTATGCGACCGCCCGCTCCTCGGGGGTCGTTAAAAATATATTGCCATTTCTATCATATTTGACCCACGCTAACGCATGGGTCATTTTTTTATTACTCTTTTGCTCAGATAAAGAAAAACGACCCCTGAGTGACGGGGGTCGCATACGTGAGAGAAATATGGTAAAGAAAAACGACCTCTGAGTAACGGGGGTCGCATATGTGAGAGAAATATGGTAAAGAAAAACGACCCCTGAGTGACGGGGGTCGCATACGTGAGAGAAATATGGTAAAGAAAAACGACCCCTGTGTAACGGGGGTCGCATATGATACGTTCTCTGCAGAATTATTCTCAGTGAGCAGCGAAGGTGGAGCGTGCAAAGGACAGTAGTATATGCCCTGTCGAAATGATTACTTTTTATTTAGTATCGTGCCTAATTCTTCGGTATTACTAAGTACCCGAACTGCAGCCTGAAGATCCGGATCAGCATCAAACGTAGACTCAATAGAGCCCCGTTCCAGGTAATATCTGCCGGCAATCTCCTCTTCCAGAAGGGTTTTAATTTGAGATTTATACAGGTCAAGGTCTTTTTCCTTGCTTTGCTCAATCACTTCTTCAAGCTCGTTCAGCTGGTCCTTGATCAGATCATAGTATTTCTCATCACTGGCATTTTCGATCATATCCTCCAGGTTCTTTTCAACCTGGGTTCTATAGGAGTAATCCTGAGTTTTCAACCAGGATTTGAATGCCTCATATTCCTTATCGGATAACGAAAACTGATCGGCTGCCGGAATTTCCGGGTTATCATAGTAATACCGGGTGGCGTAATCGAACAGTATTCCTTTCGTTTGAAGTACATAAGCAATAGCGGAAATATCTTCGCCTTCTACGCTGATATCAGGATCAATTCCGCCGCCATCAAACACTTTTCGGCCATTTTTAGTGGTAAACTCGGTTTTCAGGGAATCCGGAATTTTACCTACGCTTCCGTCAGGTCTGCGATGAGAATAATCCAGCGCCTGAATGCATCTTCCTGATGGAGTATAGTACTTGGCGGTAGTTACTTTAAGCTGTGAATTATAGGAGAGGGGACGGCTTACCTGAACCAGTCCTTTGCCAAATGACTTTTCACCCACAATAACCGCACGGTCATAATCCTGAAGCGTCCCCGCTACAATTTCAGAAGCGGAGGCACTGCCGCTGTTGATCAGTACAGCCAGTGGTATTTCCGTATCCACAGGGTTGTCCAGTGTTTTGTAAGTCTGGTTGTTATCTTCAATTTTTCCCTTGGTGGAAACGACGTCCATGCCCTTGGGAATAAAAACATTGGTGGTATTGACCGCTTCAAGTAACAGACCTCCGGGGTTTCCGCGAAGATCGAGGATGATTTTTTTCGCACCCTTTTCCTTCAATGCCTGAACTGCATTTTTTACTGAGCGCCCTGCCTGGTCGGTGAACTCGGTTAATTTAACCATTCCAATATCTGCCGTTACCATGCCGAAATAGGGGACATTTTCGATTTTCACCTTTTCCCGCTTGAAAGTTAACTTGATGGGGGTTGGTGTATTATAGCGCCTCACGGTCATTTCCACATCCTTGTTGGATTGACCCTTCATCAATTCATTTGTTTCATCACGGGATAGATTTTCAATTGAAACCCCGTTGATGGCAATCACTTCATCACCGATCTTTAGTCCGTTCTTCTGTGCTGAGTATCCGTCCATCAGCATGATTACCTTTACTTTTCCATTAATGCGACCGGTAACGGCACCAATTCCGCCATACTCACCACTGCTTTGGGTTCTGAAATCCTCAATGTCGTCCTCTGGAATATAATTCGTGTACGGATCAAGACTTGCCAGCATGGCATCAATTCCTGAGCGCATCAGCGTATTCGGATTCACCTCGTCTACATAGAGCGCATTTACCTCTTTATAAAGGGTGGCAAAGATGTCCAGGTTCCGGGCGATATCGAAATAACGGTCATCCGGGCCATTGAACGAAAAGAAAATTACCGGGGCAGCGGCCAGGGCAAATACCCATCCCATTTTTCGTAAGGAAGTACGCATATGATCTCGTGGTTTAATCAGGGAAACGTAAGCAGAAAGCTTTTGGTTTCCCTTGTAAGGCATTCATTCAACATTGAAGATACTCAATTCTGTGTAAACCGGATATTATAAAACCCGGAATCTCCGGGTTTTATAATGATTGTAATCGTTTTATGAGAGAATATCAGGCGGTTATATTGGACGGGTTGAAACGGAAAATCTTTTCTAGTCCGTCATTTGAATTCATCGACACGTTCAGATCATGTATGAGACCATCTTTCAGGCTATATACCCAACCGTGAATGTAGGGGAATTCACCTGTTTCCCATTCTTCCTGGACAAATGAAACTTTAGCCAGATTCCCAACCTGCTCAATAATGTTCAATTCAACAAAACGATCAAACCTCTTTTGATCATCCTTGATATTGTTCAACTCCTCTTCATGGGTGCGATAGACATCCTTGATATGCATCAGCCAGTTGTCTAAAAAGCCTAATTTCTCATTGCTCATTGCCGCCTTAACCCCACCGCAGCCGTAATGTCCGCAGACGATGATATGCTTCACTTTTAACACTTTCACCGCATAGTTTACCACGCTCAAAAGATTACTATCGGTGTGCACAACCATATTGGCAATGTTGCGCTGGACGAAAATGGATCCAGGCAAGGCATTCGTTATTTCAGTGGCCGGAACCCGACTGTCGGCGCATCCGATCCATAAAAACTTAGGATGTTGACCTTCTGAAAGTCGTTCAAAGAAATCCGGCTTCATTCGAAGGGTATTCCGAACCCAGTTGATATTCCCTTCCTGCAATTCTTTAATACTATTTGGCATGATATTGATCTTTATGTGATATTAACTTCAATTTAATTATTTATTAAATAGCATGGATAGTCCCTGCTACCCTAAAACACCCGGTTGGTTATCATGAACCGATTTAAGCTTTAGCTCAATATTTTTGTACTGGGCTGTTTCCTTAAAATTTTCGATGACCTCAAGGACATCGTAATCAATATTTCGTGTGCCCGACCCATCGATCGTTACAATGGAATTTTCGGGCAATTTCCGAAGTGTAAGTAGCATACTTCCCTTGTTAATGAATGTAACCTCTTCAGCCAGTTTGATTGTGATCCTTTGCCGGTGGCCATCCTTATCTTCTTCGAACCGGTAGGGCGATCGGTAAACGTTTCGTAAGATATAAAAGATGGCAACCCCCATACCAATCAGAATTCCCTGCAGCAGGTCTGTAAACAAGATCGCGACTACCGTCACAATGAAAGGCACAAATTGTTTCCACCCCAGTTGATACATTTTACGAAACAGAGAAATTTTGGTTAGTTTATATCCTACGACCAACAGGATTGCCGCGAGTGCCGATAATGGAATCAAATTCAGAATTGTTGGGATTAAGATAATGGAAAGCAACAGCAGCACTCCATGAATTACAGCCGACATTTTTGATCGTGCACCAGCATCGATGTTCGCGGAACTTCGCACGATTACTGAAGTCATCGGAAGCCCTCCGATCAGACCTGCGACCATATTCCCGATACCCTGCGCCCTTAATTCCCTGTTGGTGGAGGTGATCCTTTTCAGGGGATCGAGTTTATCTGTTGCCTCGATGCATAGCAGCGTCTCAAGACTCGCAACAATAGCAATGGTGAAGCCAGCGATATAGACATTAATATTGGTCAGTATCCCGAAATCAGGAAATGTAAACTGCCCCAGGAATTCAGCCGTGGAAGCAGCCACAGGTATGGTTACAAGATGCTCACCATGAAGGGCCCAGTCAGAATTATTTCCGTCGAAATATTGATTCAGCAGGATGCCGGCAGCAACCGCTACAAGACCTCCCGGAATAAGTTTGAATAACATTTTCTGACGGATCGCCGGGATCTCCCATATCAGTAAAATGGCCAGACATACTACACAAATGATGAGTGCTCCGGGCTGTATGAATTCTGTCGCACGAAGAATTTCAGTAAAAGTATTTTCACCATCCGCCTGAAAAAATGATAAGTCGCCCTCATAATCTGCATCCCAGCCAACCGCATGGGGAATCTGCTTCATGATCAGGATAAGTCCGATGGCTGCAAGCATTCCCTTGATGACGGAGGAAGGAAAGTAATGGCTGATGATTCCGGCCTGTGCCACACCCAATGCAAACTGGATGATCCCCGCAATTACGACTGCAGCGAGGAATGCTTCGAAACTACCCAGGCTGAAAATTGCATCCAGAACAATCACGGTAAGTCCGGCCGCCGGACCGCTAACACTCACATGTGATCCGCTGAAGAATCCAATGACGATACCCCCGATGATCCCTGATATAAGTCCGCTGAACAATGGTGCCCCCGATGCAAGTGCTATTCCTAGGCAGAGTGGAAGGGCCACCAGGAATACCACCAGTCCGGATGGAAAATCATTTTTCAAATTTGAGAATAATCCCGTTTTCATAAATGGCTGATTGAATGTAATCCCGAAGGAATACAGGTTAAAGTTATGGAGTTGATCTTGTGGCGTTAACTGGTCAGGTATCGCTGCCCCGCTCCGGAGGGGGAGTGAACACATCCGAATGAACCATGCTTAAATATGGATTCAGTAATTCCGGAATGTTGTTGTTTTCCTGCAAAGTAATTCCGTCTGTTAATCCAGGCGAATAAGCGTAAAAGTCCTTTCCGTCCTCACATTCGTTTTCATGCTGATCTCCTGCGGGTTGATGATCGTCTGCCGGCAGGTGGTAACATGCTGAGTCTTCTGAATAAACCACCGAAAGGATAGGGGGTGTAACGAAGGACAATACCAGGCTGAGACTGATCAGAAATGTTAGGATGGTGGATTTATTCATATAATGATCAGGCATTCGTGCTATTGCCCGGATTGATATACTTTCAATTTAATTATAATGGATGTAAATAGATAGTTTCCCTAAACCAAATATTATTTGGTTTAGGGAAACGGGCAATTATTGTAAGTATATAAAATACTATAAATCAGATATATAGAATCATTTACTTAAAGTATATAATTAATTTATTCTTTTCGAATTTTAGCCTGCTTTATTATATAAGCGTTGTTAATCCTGGATGAGATTACCGCTTATCAGATTAAATGTAACGGTTGATCCATTGATAATAAGACTGGCGGTTCCGTCTCCATTAAAGGTGATGGAACCCTTTAAGGTATAGGATCGGTCACTACGGGTAACCTGAATTTCATAAAGGCCGGATCCTGAAATGATGGTTTGTGTTTCAGGGTCAATTGTAAGTGAGGTAAGCGTAATATCCACATTTGAGCTGCCGTTGATATTTTCCCGCTCCTTCACGTTATATTCTCCGGATCGGTCATAGGTTCCGTTGTAAACCAGGTTTTGATTGGCATCCAGTGAGATTTCAAAATCTCCGTTTCCGTCATGTGACCAGGTGAGTTTTGGGCCGTCGAAGGAGCCACTGTAGGTAAAATCAACGGAAAGGCTGACGGGTACTTGTATGGAACTGCAATTTACAGATACGTCGTAGCTGTAGCTGTAATTATACGTTACCATACTTCCATCAGTACTCGATATTTGCTCAGACCCGCTGTCTGTATAATCACATACCGCACTTCGCCCATTGGCAGAACCCTGCGCCGTTTGGTAAAGGGCCACTGATTCCTGGAGGAGTGCATTAACACCGTAAGTGTTGGAGGCTACCGATGCTGCAACCAACAGTGAAACTTCTTCGGAAGCTTCGGGACTGATTTTTTCACCTTCATCATTACAGGCGGTGAGGAAACCAACGGTAATCAGTGCTGACAAAAATAGGATGTTCTTCTTCATTGTTAAAAAATTTGTTCCATGTTGATACACCGTTTTGTGGAGGCGTAACCGTCATTCAACGATTAAATCCACCACTTGTGGACTTGATTCCTTTCTGTTGTATATTTTCACATAATAATGAACGATCGAACTATTGGCAGTGAGTCATTTCAGGGCATTCGAATGGATCGCATGGAGGATATCTATGACCGATCCGGCGGGAGGCCCGGTGAACCCCACCGGCATGACTACTTCACCATCGTATGGGTACACAAGGGTAACGGAACTCATTTGATTGACTTTACCAATTACTCGTTAGGTGAGAATCAGATGTATTTCATATACCCCGGTCAGATTCATCACCTGGTGACAAACAACAGACCACAGGGCTGTGTAATCAGCTTTACCGCAGAATTTCTCTCTGCCAATAATATTTCCATGAGCTTTCTGGAACGCATCAATTTATTCAGAACAGGTAGTGACTCTTCCCCGCTCATCATTCCCGAAAATTTGATCGACAGATTTGATCAACTATTTACGCTGATGTATGACTTGTATGAATCTTCCATATCTTACAGGTCTGAAGCTCTTGGCTCATTACTGAAGCTTGTCCTTGTGCTTTCGAATGAAGCATGCGCGAGACCGGAAACGAATCATCAGCATGAACAGGGAACTTCGTTGCTCAGTCAGTTTCGTAACCTGGTGGAATTAAATTATTCCAGGGAGCATAAAGTCCAATGGTACGCTGGAGCCCTGTTCATTACACCCAAACACCTGAATGCAGTTGTCAAGAATCTGCTCGGACAAACCGCAAAGGAATTTATTCAGGACCGGATTGATACCGAAGCCCGCAGGTTATTGCTGCATACCGACCTTACCGTTAAGGAAATTGCCTTCCGTCTTGGCTTCAGCGATCCCCTTCATTTCAGTCGCTACTTTAAGAATCATACGGGCCGTTCCCCGAGTGAATTCAGAATCTGAGACAATTTCCGACATTTTGCTATGATAACAAGTGATATCTCCATGATCATTTCTTCAAATTATGCGTTATAACATATAAATAGAAAATTTGAGCTATGAAAACAATATTGCACAAATCAAATACAAGGGGTCACGCCAATCACGGATGGCTCAATTCATATCATACGTTTAGTTTTGCAGGCTATTATGATCCGGAGCGGGTACATTTTGGTAAACTCCGTGTGCTGAATGATGATACTGTTGCCCCGGGCAGGGGATTTGGAACACATCCCCACGACAATATGGAAATTATTTCCATTCCGTTATCCGGAGACCTGGAGCATAAGGATAGTATGGGAAATACCACAGTAATCAAGCAGGGAGATGTTCAGGTGATGAGCGCCGGAACGGGCGTATTTCACAGCGAGTACAATAAGAATCAGGATCAGGAAGTGAAATTCCTTCAGATCTGGGTTTTTCCGAATAAAAAGAATGTGGAGCCCAGGTATGACCAGATTTCAATTGGCGAAATTGCCGAGAAAAATGCCTTTTATCAGATCCTGTCACCTAACGCTGATGACCAGGGTGTCTGGATACACCAGGATGCGTGGTTCCATATTGGTGAATTTGATCAGGGCGCTGCTGCTGAATATTCGATCCATAAGGAAGGAAACGGTGTTTATGCATTTGTGCTTGACGGGGAAGTAGAGATTGGTGAACAAAAACTTGCCACGCGTGACGGATTGGGCATTCTGGAAACGGATGCATTCCAGCTGAAGGCATCATCGCCATCGCGTGTTCTGTTAATGGAAGTACCTATGAATTGAGAAATGATGATAGAAACAATAGATATAAAACAGGCAAAAACGAGGTACAATGTACTCGATGTGATCCGCAAGAGGTGGAGCCCGAGGTCATTCAGTAAATACCCGCTCATGCCAGAGGAAATTGAGACGCTGCTTGAAGCGGCTACATGGGCACCAAGTGCGATGAATGAACAGCCATGGAGGTTTGTAGTGGCCTCAAAAGAGGATGAGGAAAAGTTCAGGAAGCTGGCAGATTTTCTTGTTCCCGGAAACCGGGTATGGGCCGAAAATGCAGCTGTATTAATGGTTGTTTTCGGGGTAACAACCTATGCCAGAAATGGGAAGGAAAATATCAACGTCGGGCATGATGTTGGGATGGCCACCCAGAACCTGCTGCTGCAGGGCGTAAGTATGGATGTTTACGGCCATGTGATGGAGGGTTTTGACAAGGATCGGGTTATAGAGGAATTTCAATTACCCGATAATATACGGCCTTTAACCATGCTTGCACTTGGCCGGCTGGATGTTCCGGATCTGCTTGAAGAACCGTATTACTCACGCGAACAGAGTCCTCGTACCCGCCGTTCGGTGGAAGATTCAGTAATATCTTTTCCGGAGATGTGACTTTTTAGTCAAAGCCGGTTATAGTAATAAAGCGCTTCGTCAGGGAAGAGTCGTGACTGCATGAAGTGTTGAAATCAGGATGTCCGCAGTTCGCGCTGCGGACATTTCTTTTTATTCCGGTTCGGCCCTGTTGACTTTTGGTGAATAATGTCGTTTGAGCCATTTGCTCAGTCCTTCATATCCGGGGAAAAGAACGCGTTCATTGATATTTACCTGGTCGAGTTTGTCCCGGATTTCCCATTTCAACTCAGAGGGTATTCGGATGCGAAAGTACATTTCAGGTTTATTCAAAAGCCAGTCATCAAGCATAAGCCCGGGGTGCGACATAAATGTAAATATTGCATACTGGTTAACAATCCTTGAGTCAAGTGATGGTGGTTCAAAAGGAACTACAAACTCATCTGTCTGGCTGGTAAGCTCGGTGATATTATTGTAGGCTTCATTCAGCATTTCTGTCGTAAAGGAATTCGATCCAACAAGTCGAAGCTGATTACGTAAATTATCCGGAAGATAATTCTTAAGTTCCTCATAATTTAGCGCCCATATGACCCCATCACGATTAAACTGGGTTATATCAGCCGTAGCAAAATGTAAGGCCACCAGGGGTGAATAGGTCCAGTCGAGCAGCCGGGTGGGAAGGCCGTGATGTTGTGCCAGCGCGAGCCAGTCCCAGTCGGTATTATTAACAATATCCGGCCGGTGCGCGTATTTCTTGAAATTTCTCAGCAGGTGGAATTCCAGTTTTTCGTAGGGTCCTCCCAGCCGGGTCAGCGATGTCTTTAGTCGGTACTCAAATTGGGATAAGCCACGATAAATAAAAGGGGAACGCACTCTGCCAAGCCGGTCATTAAAAGCATCCTGAAACAATAGTTCCTGTAATTCCAGCCAGCTGGATGGGGTAAGGGCCTCCTTCAAATCCATAGTTTTTCTGCGATGATCGATTGAAAAGTTATCTAATTTTTCCCGATTCCTCCGAATATTTTATTAAATCTGTTATTCTGAATTACGCTTTCCATAGAGCTGACCTACCCGGAAGGCAGCAGATAATGCCGCCGGTATCTCAGCCTCTGCCTGAATCACTTTGGCTTTGGCTTCCTGTGTACGTGCTACCATTTCCTGTTCCAGTGCCACGGCCATTGCTCTTTTTTCCTCGGCTTTCGCTTTCGCGATATTCAGGTCGGCCGCTGCCTGGTCAATTTGAAGTGCCGCTCCAATATTTTCCCCCACATCCAGATCGGCGATGTCGATGGAGAGAATGTCAAAGGCTGTACCACTGTCAAGGCCGTTGGCAAGCACCTGCTTGGATATGCTTTCGGGACTTTCAAGTACTTCGGCGTAATGTCGCGCGGTTCCGATCCGTGAGATGATGCCCTGGCCAACGCGTGCTTTGATTGTTTCTTCGCCCGCTCCTCCAACAAGACGCTGGATATTACTGCGAACGGTTACGCGGGCCACGGCCACCAGCTGGATACCATCGACTGAAACCCCTGTGATGGCTGGTACTATCACGACATATGGAGTTACAGAAACCTGTACCGCTTCCAGTACATTTCGGCCCGCCAGATCAATGGCGGTAGCCTGTTTGAAGGTCAGATCAAGGTTCGCCTTATCGGCAACTATGAGTGCTTTAATTACGGCTTCCAGGTTCCCGTTGGCCAGGTAGTGTGTTTCCATCTGATTGGTGGAAATATGTTCAATGCCAGCTTTATGGGCGATAATCATGGAACGAACAATCAAGCCGGGAGGAACTTTCCGGAATCGCATAAAAACCAGGTCGAACAGGTTGATCTTAACACCTGTAAACTGGGCGGTGATCCAGAGATTGATGGGGAAAATGAAATTCAGTAACCAGATTCCTGCCAGAATGACTGCAATAGTAAGAAGAGAAGGTACAGCCATAGTAAGTTTGTAATGAGTGTTCCGGCAAGGTACATCATGTTGATCATAATTTTGATGTTCATAATGTTTATTTGGCATTTGTGCCATTTTTCCAACCTTAAAGCCTGCTTCCGGGTCATGAAAGAAAATCAAAAATGGCGGCATTGAAATATTTTGTTCCGATTGTAGTGTTGATATGGATCACCGGATGTGCAAACGATTCCGGGAAGGAGATTTTCGACAATACCCTTTCCGGGGAATGGTATTTGGCGGAAGTATTAGCAGATCCGGGCGACGGCAGTGGCACCTTTCAGCCAACAACACAGGAATTGAAGCTGCAAATCTTTTCTTCAGGCCTCTATATCTCGTCTGAATCACTTTGCAACGCGGGATCCGGAATGAGCGGCACCTTTGATATAGAGGAGGGCAAAATCTATCCTGTGAATTGTAATTATTCGTTGGGTTTTAAAGTCGAGGAGGGTGAATTATATGTCTATTTTCCCTGTATCGAACCTTGTGCTTATAAATTCAGAAGAAAATAATCTGCTAAATCTTAGTTGATTATATCATGTTGTTTTGCGCTACTCAATGGAGGATGTTGCATTTTCAATCAGCCGAACATAGTAGCGTATCGCATTTTCAAAATCCTCCACTGAGAGCCGCTCGTTTATTCCGTGAAATGTCTTGATGGTTTCCGGTGTCAGATGGATAGGCGTAAACCGGTAAACATCATCGCTAAGCGGATAATAGTACCGTGAGTCCGTGGCACCAACCACCAGGTTCGGCGAAGTGAGCGCTTCCGGGAATATCTCCTTAATTGTGTTGCGTATGGTTACGAAACCATGAGAATCGGTAGATGAGGATTGAGGTGCTTCAGAATTAAAACTTCCCTCACCAATTACAATTCGGTCATCATTGATCAGGCTTGCAACACGATTTTTTACGTCCTGGATGCTTGTTCCTGGCAAAATCCTGAAGTTGACAGTGGCATTGGCCGTGTAGGGGATTACATTTTCTTTGATTCCTGCATTAAAAATGGTGGGTGCCGTGGTGGTGTGCAGCATGGCCGAACCTGATGCTGATTCAGAAAAAGAATTCATGATGACCGGCTCCAGCAACCACCGGTTTGCAAAGGCCACTTTTTGAGTGAAGGGCATTTCGGGACCAAGATGATCCATAAAATCATTTACAGGCTGGGTTACTTCTGCCGGGAAAGGGTTGTCCTTAAGTTTGACAACTGCCCTGGCCAATACATCGATCGCTGATTCCTCCCCGGGCATGGATGAATGTCCGCCTTCGAGGGCAACCGATAGCTTTAGTGATACAAATCCTTTTTCTGCGGTTCCGATAAGTGCCACGTCTTTGTCGATACCGGGTACAAGTCCTTGTGAAATCGCGAATCCTTCATCCAGCACGAATTCAGCCTTTACTCCCTTATTTTTCAAATGTTCAACAATGGCAGTGGCACCGTTTATACCACCGATCTCCTCGTCGTGACCGAAACAGAGATATATGGTTCGGTTGGGCTGAAAGCCCCGGCTTAATAATAATTCGACCGCTTCCAGGTTTCCGATGACACTCACCTTATCGTCGATGGCGCCGCGGCCATAGATCATGCCATTCCGGATCTCACCGCCGAAAGGAGGGTGGTCCCATTTATCGATATTTTCTTCGGCAACAGGCACTACATCCATATGACCCATAAGAATCACCGGCTTTAGGGATGGGTCTGTGCCTTTCCACTCATAGATCAGACTGAAAGTATTGATTTTGGTGATACCAAGCAGCGAGTCAGCCAGCGGGTAGGTGGTTTTAATAAATTCATGAAACCGGAAAAATGCGGCAGAATCGATCTTTGAAGGATCTTCATTGGATACAGTGGGAATGGTGATCGCCTGCGACATGTGCTCTTTAGCGGATGCCGGGATATCGATCTTCGGTACCGGATCCACATGAACCTGCTGAGAATCGAAAGTGAATGTGTTAAAAAGCATCACGGCAATCAGGAAAATAAATATGGTAAGGAGGGAAAGGAAAATCTTTTTCATGTCGGGTCTTATCATTCTTCGAAAGTTAGTTATCCGGGGGGATAATGCAAATCTGAATAGAAATTAACATTAGTATTGATGTGATTTGCTATTTCAATTTAAATCAAGTCCTGAACAGTGAAATTCCCACATGTATATTGGATAAGAATTCAGGTTTAATCATATTTGCATCCCATTCGGGATTGATTGATCCCGGAATACGCCCAGGTGGCGGAATTGGTAGACGCGTTGGTCTCAAACACCAATGGCTTCGGCCGTGCCGGTTCGACCCCGGCCCTGGGTACTTTTGAGAATGAGAATGAGAAGCAGAATGATGTTTTTCATTCTCATTTTCATTTTAGATCAGTTTAAGACCCATTCTCATTTTCGTTCTCATTATTAATATTATTCATTAGAAAGAATGATATCATTCTTTCTAACTCAAACATATTTAGAAGCAGAATGATATTCCCAATTTCGGTTTGTCCGTCGTGATAGCTAATTCGAAAAATGTTTGAGTTTCAGAATCTCGAGGTTTATAGAAAATCTGTAAATTTTCATCAGGAGGTTAATAGGTTGCTAAAGTCAAAGAAAATTGATCATACCTATCGAAATCAATTACATAGGGCATCACTTAGCGTAGTTTTGAATATTGCTGAGGGCTCGGGTCGGTTCACAAAACCGGATAGAAGGAATTTTTTTATTATTTCACGAAGCTCAATTTTTGAATGCGTGGCACTTCTTGAAATGTTAAAAAATCAGATCCCGGAAATTAGATCCAATTATGAAACACTCCTTGCTGAATGTGATGAAATGTCCAGGATACTTTATTCAATGATCAATAACCTTAAAAAATAAAGTATTAATTGAAATTCAATGTTTGGGCTACTACGAGCGTACCTCAGAAAACTCCTAAAATAACCCATATAGACTTTCATTCTCATTCCCATTCCCATTCCCATTCTCATTCCCATTCCCATTCTCATTCCCATTCTCATTCTCATTCCCATTCTCATTCCCATTCCCATTCTCATTCTCATTCCCATTCTCCTTCTCATTCTCATTCCCATTCTCATTCTCATTCCCATTCTCATTCTCATTCCCATTCTCATTCTCATTCCCATTCCCATTCCCATTCTCATTCCCATTCTCATTCTGCTATCCTCCACAACTTTGTTCCTGCCTTCCGTGTCCGTACCTTGTTCTAAATGAAATAATATTCAATGTATCGCCTCGCATTTTTACTTCTTGTGATGATGGGTGCCCCGGGATTTTCTCAGGATTCGCCCGACTACCAACACTACCACCAACAGGTGATTGCCGCGGAGACCCTGATTACACAGGAGGAATATCGACAGGCACTGGATATCTATAATCAGCTGATTGTATCCTACGATTTTGTTTTCCTGAGGGAATATCAGGTCGCAACCCAGCTTGCAGCTTACCTGGGTGATAATCAAAAAGCGGCCGATTATTTGCGAAAAGGAATTCGCAGGGGATGGAAGAAGAAGTCAATCAAGAAAAATGAAGTCTTGTCAGCCCTCAGGAAAGGCGATAAATGGAAAAGCATCCAGAAGGAATATCCCGAACTAAGATCAGAATATGAGGCTTCATTGAACCAACCCCTTAGGAAACAGGTGAAAAAGATGATTGTAAAGGATCAGAAGAAAGCCTTTCTTGCCCTGTTTACCTTTAGCCCCGAAGCGCAGGACCGGTACGCCGAGAATAAATTTGCGCCACACAGTGAACGCCAGCTGGCTGAATTCATTGAAATCCTGGGAACCTACGGGTATCCCGGAGAACAGCTGATCGGTAATGATGTCTGGATGTCGACGATCCTCAGTCATCATAATTCTATCTCGCAGTCCTACGCTGAAAAAGATACAATCTATGCCTGGCTTAAGCCAAAACTCATGGAAGCCGTAAACAACGGACAGCTTTCATCCTACCATTATGCAATGATCGATGAATGGTATCTGCAGGTTGTGGATGATACTGGCAAAGCTTTCTATGGTTTTCTGGATGCACCGATGGAATCCAGGGTGGAATTTACCAATCAATTACGGGCAGATGCCTGGATCAGACCCATTGAAGTAAGAAACGGACTGGTCGATATCCAGGAATCAACAGGAATTGATTTTTACTTTGAAGGAAATCCATGGGATGGGGGGAAGATTGAGATTCGTTAGCTGTCCGTCCTTAGGCGATGTAATGCGACCTCCCGGAGGTCACACCTTTACCACTATTTTGCCCTTGTTCTTACCAGAAAACAGATCAAGAAATGCTGTCGGAATATTTTCAAAGCCTTCCACAATGGTTTCATTGTAGGCTAATTTTCCTTCCTTCATCCATCCGCTTAGTTTTTGAATGGCTTCCGGGAATTTATCCTCATAGTTTGAAACAATAAACCCCTGCATCAGCGCGCTGTTCCTGATCAGGAACGGCTGTACGCTGATGCCGGTTGGCATAGACGTGTCGTTGTACATGGAGATGGCTCCGCAGATGATCAACCGGGCAAAACGATTTATGCTGAATAAAACTGCATCGGATATCGAACCCCCTACATTGTCAAAGTAGATATCCACGCCATCCGGACAAGCAGCGGCGATTGCTGCTCTCATATTTTTGGTGGTTTTGTAGTTGATGCCTTCATCAAATCCAAATTCAGATTTAAGGATGTTTACCTTTTCATCAGTCCCGGCGATACCTACAACCCGTAATCCCAGTATTTTCCCGATTTGTCCGACAATACTACCAACAGCACCGGCGGCGCCTGAAACCACCAGGGTTTCTCCTTGCACCGGTTTTCCGATTTCCATGAGGCCTGTGTAGGCTGTTAAACCCGTGAGACCAAGAACCCCCAGGTAGGCCGATAACGGCGCCATTCGGGGGTCAACCTTCATAAGCCCTTTTCCTGAAGAAACCTGTTGCTTTTTCCATTGAAGCATACCCGAAACATAATTACCTTTGTTAAACGCGTCATTTTTTGATTCCAGAACTTCGGCAATGATTCCGGAAACGATGGGCTTGTGCAACTCAAACGGGGGGATATATGACTTCGCGTCATTCATCCTTCCCCGGAGATACGGATCTACCGAAACGTACTTTGTTTCCAATAAAAATTGTCCGTCCTGCAGGGCAGGAACTTCTTCGGTGGTGAATTTAAAGTCTGATAATTCAGGTGTTCCAACGGGTCTTTTATCTAATAAAATCGTATTGCTCATTGTTGAGTGGTTAATTTTAACTGAATGATAGATGGTAAGTTACGATTTAATGAGCGGTCGGACGGTATAACCTGAAGAAGGTTTATTCCACCACCTGCTCTATGTGATTCGAGAATGCAAAGGGCTTTTCGGCAAATAGGGCTTTTGTCGCTGGCCAAACGGATCCAAATAATTCAGAATCCCGGTACCGGTCCAGGTGGTCCTGGCTTTCCCAGTGACTGTAGGTACAGAAGGTATTGGGGTCATTGGCATCCCTGTGAAGCTCCAGATGGCGACAACCGGGGAAATGGCGGATTTTATCCCTGCTATTATTGAAAATGTTCAGGAATGCCTGAACTGAATCCTCGCGGAAGGTCATTCTGACGATACGGATCAGCATTATTCTTCGAAGTTTATCATGACGGGACTGTCGTATTTGAGTCCAAGCAAATTCATCGCATTACCCATATTCACCCCGATTTCCATCAGGCCAAGGTCATTGAAAATCACAAAAACATCCCCCGGATCTACCTGGTGAAGAAATTCATGGATCCGGCTTATACGTTCACGGGCAAAGCTGATGGTAAATTTCTTGTCTTTGCTGAGTATATTGAATGTCTCCCGATCGATATTAGTGATAAGGTTGCCATAATGATCCACCCTTAGCACATGCCCTGTGATCATCTTTTTGTTGGCTTTCAGTTGTCTGCCCATCATACGTCGATAGGTTGCAACCCGGGGGCCCAGATCTGTAATGGCTGTACCACTGGCAATTTTGGCTGCCGCGACGGCGAGCACGGTACGCGTGGGAAATGTGGAACGTACGGGGTTGAGCGTATTTATATTGACAATAATACGAGCCTCTTCATCACTTATTAACCCGAAAATCCCATTATCTGTCCCAACAAAATAATGCCCATGCATTTCCAGTGCTATGAAATTATCTTCCGAACCACCTACACTGTTCACGGCGACAAGATGCACTGTTCCGCGGGGAAAATCACGAAACACCGACCGGATTACAAAGGCGCCGTGGGCGAGATCGCATTTTCCTATTTGATGGCTGATATCGATTATACGTATTCCACTGTTTACAGACAGGATTTTTGCTTTTACGGCTGCCACATAGTGATCACTTTCACCGAAGTCTGATAAGAATGTAACTATGGCCATAAAACCTCTGTATGAAAAATTTCGTCAGATAAAACGTTAATGTACTTAAAGGAACTGCAGGCATTGCCTACTTTTGTTGACAAAATTAAGTAAATTTTACCCATTAAAAATTTATCCTAAACCTTATTCAAGTTTGGTAGAAAAAGTTATTACACTGGAGAACGTTTCTCTGATCGACTTTCTTGGAGTTGAGAATAAAAACATCAATGAAGTTGCTTCAGCATTTCCCAAAAGCAAGATTGTGTCACGGGGCAATGAGATCCGTATTAAGGGAAGTACGACGGAAATTCTGAAGATCAATGATATTCTGAATTCATTGATTGAACATTATCACAAATTTGGTAAGGTTACGGAGGAAAACGTGCAGAATTACCTGGCAATGGAAGCCGAAGCAGAGCTCCCCGAGCAGGAAGAGGTACTCATTTACGGTACCCGTGGGTTTACGATCAAGCCGAAGACCATCAATCAGCAGAAACTTGTTTATGCTGTATCCAACAATGATCTGGTATTTGCCCTTGGGCCGGCTGGAACGGGTAAAACGTATATATCCGTTGCACTGGCGGTGAAGGCGCTTAAGAATAAACAGGTTAAAAAAATCATTATTACCCGCCCTGCTGTCGAAGCGGGAGAAACACTGGGATTTTTGCCCGGTGATCTGAAGGAGAAACTGGATCCGTACCTCCGGCCGATTTATGATGCCCTCTACGATATGGTGCCTGCTGAAAAGCTCCGGTACTACATGGAGAATAATGTAATCGAGATTGCTCCCCTGGCATACATGCGCGGCCGCACATTGAATAATGCATTTATCCTGCTGGATGAAGCTCAAAATACCACGCCTAATCAGATTAAGATGTTCCTTACACGGATGGGCCCCCAATCCAAAGTGATTATTACAGGTGACACCTCCCAGATCGACCTTCCGAAAAAACAGAAATCCGGGCTCATTGAAGCTACCCGAATCCTGAAAGATATTGATGGAATCGGATTTGTAGCCTTGTCAGGAAAGGATGTTGTCCGTCATAAGATTGTAAAGGACATCATAGCCGCCTACGATACTTATGAAAATAGTCATGAATCGCATACCCGTGGAAATACGTCTGGTTCAAACGAATGAAGAGCTGAAACAGGCCTTTGCCGTTCGTGAAGCTGTGTACATTGTAGAACAGAATATCGACCGGGAAGATGAATTCGATGAATTTGAACCTGTTTGCCGTCATTTTGTCGCGCTGCAGGATGGGGAGGCTGTGGGTGCCGCCCGCTGGCGGTTTACAAACGAGGGGATCAAGCTTGAGCGGTTTGCCGTGCTCGCTGATTTCCGAAAGCGGGGCATCGCTTCTCAACTGGTGGATGAGGTTATCCGGGATATCAAACGTCATCCAAAATTTAACCATCAGACGCTGTATCTGAATGCCCAGTGGGACGTTCAGCCGCTCTACGCGCAATTCGGATTCAAACCTGTTGGAGATATTTTCCTCGAATGTGATATCAAGCATCAGCGAATGGAAATGTCTGTTCCGATCGTATAATTTGTCCGTACTGATCACGACCTTCTGTCGTGAGAACATTATTCCTGAGAATTACGCTTTATTTTTTTACCGGGATTATCCTGAGCAGACAATTTCCCGGGGATCTTTGTGTAGCAGGTTCTCTTCTGTTGATGCTTATCATAGCACTGATCTGCCAAAAATATTTTATTCATAGGTATGCCCGGGGCATTATCCCCGTAGTCCTTATTCTGGGGGGCTATGTTCATTACGGGATCTTCAAATTAACTGATGAACAACCACTACGAAAAGGGCCCGTTGTCGTCAGGATTCTGAAAAAGGTAAATGACCATCGCTTTGAAGCCAGAATATACGCGATACTTGTGGACCATGAATGGCGCCGGTTCAATCAAAAGATACTGGTGAATAATTTCAACGGAGAAGTTGCGCTGAAGACAGGTGAGCTCGTATTTCTTTCAGGCAGGATCGACTCCCTGCGTTCGGTATCCGGAACCTTTGATGTACGTGCCTATTATGAAAATCGTCATATCAGGAAACAAATCTATGTTGATAATGCAATTGTAGTTCAGCCTGCCTCGGGGTCGGTACAGGTCATTCGCGGTGAAATCGTAAGACGATTGGTAAAGATGCTGGCAGGAAAAGATGAATTGGCCACGGTTCAGGGTATTCTGCTGGGAGATCGGCGAATTCTTTCCGATCAACTTAGAACAGCCTATCAGCGGGTAGGAGGTATGCATGTCCTTGCTGTTTCAGGAATGCATGTGTCGATATTGTTTTTGTTCATACAATTGATTTTGCACAAAGTCCCTAATTATTCTGTGGGTAAATGGGTAAAAATCCTGGTTCCTGTCATTCTTCTTTGGCTTTATGCGGCTGTTGTGGGATATAGTCCGTCGGTTCTCCGTGCAGTATTGTTTCTTACGATTTTCAGCGTTGGCAAGCTTATGCTCCGGCCGGTTTCCATAGTGCATACACTTTCGGTAACCGCATTTATAGTTTGGCTCACAGATCCTTTCCAGGTATATACAGTTGGATTCCAGCTGTCCTATGGAGCGGTTTGCGGGATTGCTCTTTTTCAACCGATTTTTGAAAAGATGCTGATAAATGTTTCTTCAATCCTGGCCTTTATTCTGCGAATATTCACTGTTTCCATTTCAGCCCAGGCGCTCACCTGGCCTCTCATTATTTTCTACTTTGGTGGTATTTCACCAGGAGGTATTCTTTTTTCCATGGTTCTCATACCGGCAGTATTCGTTGTCATATTCCTATCTGTTCTGGGTCTGATTTCTTTCGGCGTACCCTATTTTTCAAGGGGCGTTTCTTCGATACTATCCTATGTGGTTTCTGAATTGAATGAGGCTGTGGTTCTATTGAGTGATCAGGAAGGAATGTATCAGTACATGGATTTTCAAAATATAACGCTGATGCTGGCGGTTGGAATCATAATTTCGACAGGTATTTTGTTTTATTTTCCGGGGCGCCGGCTGTTGGCAGGAATACTGTTTTTAATAGTTGTCTTGACGGTCTTGCCCCGTAATTTAGCTGAAACGAATAAAATCACAATATCCCGCGGCATCCGGATGCCGGTGATCAGGATGGATTCACCCGTACTGTCGGTAGTTGTTTCCGACCAATCCGTGCCTTTAAACAGGGAGCTTTCATCAGTAAAAAGAATTCAATACGGCAACTATACCCAACAATTATATAAATTTGGTAATACGCGTGTATTTTCAACCAGTGAACGGTTAACCGTGCCGATATCGGCTGACATTATTATTATCAACGGGGGACCGATTCCGGGAAATCACGTAATTGAAAGCGGGCAGGTCATCGTCCTTGCCCCCGGGTTATCTTTTTCCGAACGAAAAATGTGGAGGGAATGGGGATTAGAAACAGGTTGTAAGATTC
Source organism: Fulvivirga sedimenti (assembly GCF_020328055.1). Taxonomy (NCBI): domain Bacteria; kingdom Pseudomonadati; phylum Bacteroidota; class Cytophagia; order Cytophagales; family Fulvivirgaceae; genus Fulvivirga; species Fulvivirga sedimenti. Next base: position 889,690 of record NZ_JAIXNE010000003.1, on the reverse strand, counting down.
ATGACCTTCGTACGATGGGGACGTTTTTGAAAATAACAGCATCATGAAATATAAGTATATCACATACCAAACAGATCAACGCAGGGCATATATTAATTTGAACCGGCCTGACAAGCGTAATGCGCTCAATGGAGAGGTTGTAACAGAATTACTGGATGCATTTGACAAGGCTGCCCTGGATTCTGACTGTAAGGTTGTTATCCTGGGTGCAGAAGGCAAGGTGTTTTGTGCAGGTGCCGATCTGGCTTATTTGCAGGAGCTCCAGTCGAACACCTTTGATGAAAACCTGGCTGATTCGCGACACCTCAAGTCCCTGTTCCTGAAGATCTATACGTTTCCAAAGGTGGTTATTGGTCGTGTTCATGGTCATGCTATTGCGGGTGGGTGCGGACTGGCAACGGTATGTGATTTTGTTTTTACTGTACCTGAAGCAAAGTTTGGATATACAGAAGTAAAAATCGGATTTGTTCCGGCATTGGTTAAAGTTTTTCTGCTTCGTAAACTCGGAGAGGCACAAGCCAGAAAACTCTTACTCACAGGGGATTTGATTGATGCGGCTGAAGCCTGTGATATTGGCATTGCGCAGTATCTGGTTTCTTCAGGTGATCTGGATACTGCTATTGCTGAATTCAGTGAGCGCTTAATTAAAGGAAACAGTGAAAAGTCTATGGCGCTGACCAAGGAAATGATCGCTGCGATACCATCTATGCCACTGGACGAGGCACTGGAATATGCGGCTGAGATGAACGCCCATGCGCGTGAAACAGACGATTGCAGGAAAGGCATTGCCTCTTTTTTGGATAAAACATCATTGGACTGGTGATGACCCCGCTTGAGGTCCTGCAGAAGGTATATGGATATGACCATTTTCGTAAAGGTCAGGAAGAGATCATCCAAAATGTTCTTAATGGAAAGGATACGCTTGCAATTCTGCCGACCGGCGGAGGGAAATCCGTATGCTTTCAGATCCCGGCGTTACTTAAAGACGGCATTTGCATTGTAGTTACTCCCCTGATCGCACTGATGCTGGATCAGGTGTATCAGTTGAACCGGCGCGGAATTCGCGCAGATGCCCTGCACAGCGGGATGACCTCGAGGGAAATCGATGTAACACTTGATAATTGTGCTTACGGTGCCATTCATTTTTTATATGTTTCACCCGAGCGCCTGAAATCAGAACTTTTTCAGCAACGGGTCGCAAAGATGAACGTGAATCTGATTGCCGTCGATGAAGCACATTGCATTTCTCAGTGGGGGCATGATTTCAGGCCAGCCTACCGAGAAATTGCCGAACTGCGTAAGCTTTGCCCCGGGGTTCCTGTAATCGCCTTGTCAGCATCTGCGACCCCTGAAGTACAGAAAGACATTTGCGAACAGCTTCACTTTAAGCAAGGATATGGTGTTTTCAGGGAAACGTTCGGAAGAAAGAATTTATCCTATGCGGTACGGGAGGAAGACGATAAGGATCACAAGCTCCTTGAGATCCTTCGAAAGATAGAAGGTTCATCCATTGTCTACACAAGATCCAGAAAGTCGACATCCGACATTGCCCGATTCCTGTTCATGAATGGGATTTCCTGTACTTTCTATCATGCAGGCCTGGCAGCAGAGGAGCGCCAGAAACGACAGCAGCAATGGGTGAACGGTCAGGTTACAGTAATGGTAGCCACCAGCGCATTTGGTATGGGTATTGATAAGGCGAATGTACGCACTGTAATCCATTACGACATTCCCTCATCCATGGAATCATACTACCAGGAGGCGGGCAGAGCAGGGCGTGACGGTCTTAAAGCGTTTGCTGTCCTTATATGTAATGAACAGGACCTGGGTGTTCAGAAAAAGATTCTTGACAGTGAACACCCTGATAAGGAAACACTACAGCGCGTATACCAGGCACTGGCGAACTATTATTCACTTGCAATTGGAAGTCTGCCGGAACGATCTCTTGATTTTGATATTTCTGCTTTTTCTGAACGGTATCGGATTCCTGCAATGGATTTGTTCAATGCGCTGAAAAAGCTGGAGGAAAATGGATTGATTCAGCTGAATATGGGAATTCACCTGCCTTCCAGGGCGATCTTTCTGGCCAATAAAACAGAAGTATACAAATTTGAGATTGCCCATCAGAGAAGTGAAAACTTCATTAAAGGCCTGCTCCGTTTATATGGTGGTGAATTGTATACGCATTATGTAACCATATATGAGCAGCAGATAGCCAAATTGCTGGGAATGTCCGTAGAAAGTGTTTATAAGGAACTGAATTACCTGGTTTCAGCTGGTATTCTGGATTATCAGCAGCGAAAAGATAATCCACAGATCATGTTTCTCCAGCCCAGGCAGGATGTACGGGTGCTTTCGGTTAGTCAGCATGCACTGGATAGTCGAAAAGATCAGGCCTTTGAAAAATGGAGTATTATGGCGGCATATTTCCGTAACAGGAAGATGTGCAGAACGCGATTTATTCAGCGATATTTTGGAGAGGAGTCTGACAAACGATGTGGGACCTGTGACATTTGCCTGGCAAGACTGAAAGGTGAGCATGCAGAGGAAGAAGAGCGTTTCCGGCAGCATATTCTGGAACTGGTAGACTCAACTCCCAGAGATGTGGAATATATACTCAATGTGCTCGATCCCGAAGAGCCGGAACAGGTTATTGAACTCATACGACAAATGGTGGATTACCAGGAGCTTAAATACCTTGATAACTGGAAAATTGCCAGGATGGATTATGCCGGTTGATATTTTCTGAAGTAGCTGCTCACCTTCATCAGTATAACACCGAAAAAAGCTTCTTTGAATATCCCGCTCGACATTTTTGATTTTCCACGTGTTCTGTCTGTAAATATTATCGGGACCTCAGCTACTTTAAATCCATGGGAAAGTGCAGTAAACTTCATTTCTATCTGGAAAGCATATCCAATAAAACGTATTGAATCCAGGTCGATTCGTTCCAGCACATTGCGTTTAAAACATACAAAACCGGCAGTTGTATCATTAATGGGCATTCCCGTGATGAATTGTACATATTTACTCGCAAAATAGGACATGATTACCCTTCCCATCGGCCAGTTTACCACATTAACCCCACTCACATATCGGGAACCAACCGCTACATCGTTTCCATCAATCGCACAGGCATCATAAAGACGCTGCAAATCCATCGGATTATGCGAAAAATCCGCATCCATCTCAAAGATATAGTCATAGCCATGTTCTATAGCAAAGCGGAATCCCATGATGTAGGCAGTACCAAGCCCTAATTTCCCCTCCCTTTCAATAAGATGGATGGTCCTGGCCTCCTGATCCTGGCTCATTAAATGCTTCACAATCGCCGCAGTTCCGTCGGGTGAATTATCATCGATTATTAGTACATCAAATCGCTTGGGAAGAGCAAATACAGCCTCGATGATGAGCTCGATATTCTCTTTTTCATTGTATGTAGGTATTATAATGAGGCTGTCGTTCTTCACATCAGTTCATGGCTGGTCGGCTAAAATACTAAAATCGACGGAAATCAGATTGCCGTTGGAAACCATTTTAGAGATTATTCCGGAAATTGGAATACTTAGCAAAGAAATACACAACTTTATAACATGATTCAATTGCGCAATAAGTATGTATTACTCGACAGGGATGGTGTGATCAACATGGACCGGGACGACTATGTTTATTCTCCGGATCATTTTGTCTTTATTCCAGGCGCGGTTGATGCAATGAAAGATCTGCATCGGGCAGGATACGGGCTTATTGTGATCACAAATCAGGCAGGAATTGCCAAAGGGCTCTACAAACGTGAGGATATGGAACTTTGCCATAACATCATACGTGAAGCCACCGGAGGCATCATTGAACATTTTTATTATTCGCCCTGGCATCCGGTATTAACAGAAAGTCTCACCCGGAAACCAGGGTCACTGCTTTTTGAAAAGGCCCTTGCGAGGTATCATTTTGACGTGCGCTACAGCTGGATGATTGGTGACAAAGACAGGGATCTTGTTCCGGCGAAAAAAATTGGATTGAACACGATACAGGTGAAATATGCCAACAGTGTGAATGCCGATCATTATGCGGAGAATCTTCGCGAAGCGGCAGGTCTGATTTTGGAAAAGGCATAAAAAAAGCGACCCTTCCGGATCGCTTTCAGGAAATATCTATGGATTAACGCTCTTCTTTGGGGCGTGCTTTCTTCACAACGATGGTTCGCCCATCCATCATACTTTCATTCAGTTCACGAATTGCGTTTTCTGCTTCTTCATCATCAGGCATTTCAACAAATCCAAATCCTTTGGAACGTTGCGTTTCACGATCGAAAATAACTTTTGCGGATGTCACGGTGCCATACGCGGAGAAATACTCATTTAGTTGCTCGCTGGTTGTGCGGAAGTTCAACTTGGCTACGAAAATGTTCATTTGAAATTAGGATAAAATAAAATAATACTCTTGGAAGGAGAAAAGAATGAGAAGCCGGAAGAGGTTTTAGTTTTTTAGGACCTGGCCTTGCCGAATCAAATCAGCCGATCTACCTGTTAAACAAAGGTATAAAAAAAATCAATACAAAATGTTGCACAATTTCTTTGAATCATATCACAGAATCAGTTTCCTGATGGATTTCCCAACCATATTTATATTATCAGGGTATCGCCGTGTTCCGGCAAAAACATCCGATACATATTCGGTAATATACTGTCCTTTATTTTTCAGTATCCGGGCACAAAAAGAGGGATAATCATAGAATAGTTTTGAGAACATACGTGCCGATCGTATTTGCGGTGCGAGCTCAGACTTTATTAGCTGCTGATAAGCCGGACCTGCAGCTGTTGAAGGATTTTCAATGATTGCCCGTGCTGCCCATTTGCCACTAAAAATAGCATGCGAGATGCCCTCCGCCACCAGTGGGTCGGCTAATCCCGCTGCATCACCCGTGAAAAGAATATTGTTATGATATAACTGTCCGTGAGGATAAAGTGGGATCTGAAAGCCATATTGTCTTTTTTCACGGATGATCGGCTCCAGCCCGGTTTTCATCAGGTAGTCGAAAAATGCTCGTTTAAGTGACATGCCTGCATGGGGCATCGCAGCGACACCCACAGATAGGTGATTGGCCTTCGGAAAGATCCAGCCATATCCTTTTTGAATCGCAGTAACGTCGAAGATCACCTGTTTGAAAAAATCTTCATTTCCATCTTCAATCTCTATTTCTGCCTCAATGGCTGGTATTTTGATCCGCTGATCATTAATGTTGAGCTGTTTGAATACTTTGCTGCGCAATCCGTCTGCGGCAATTAAGTGACGGGCCCTGTATTCATCTTTATCAGTTCGTACAGAAATGGATTCACCATCTTCTGTAAAATATTCGAATGATTCCTCGTCATGAATAACCACACCTTCCTTACCCGCGGCATTTGTGAGAAATGCATCAAACTGATCCCTCATAATCATGGATACCAGTGGAAAGGGTCTTTCAACGATATAATGTAAATCATGCCGGAATTTCCAGTCAATCCTGTAAAATTCCTGGTGTACAATATCATTGATAGGGATTTCCAGTGCTTCGCGTGCGCGCCAAACCAATCCGCCACCACAAACTTTGTACCTCGGCAATTTTTCCTTCTCAAGAAGTAAAACCTTCGCACCTGAGGAAGCAAGATAACGTGCGGCAGTTGCACCCGCCGGACCGGCACCAACCACGATAGTATCAAATTGCTGCGCCATAGAACACCTAATTTACATCGGAACGGTGAGATTTCAACAACAGAAACCTGAAGATGGAAATGACGCCGGATAAAATTGATTATTATGATCTATCGATGAGCCTGCTTCCCTGCAGGAATTAGCCCTTCAATTCTAAGTAGAAGGGAGATGTAAGGGCTTTATATTCCTCGGTGTATTCTCCATTATTTCTGATGAACAGATGTTCCTGGTGAATTCTTCCCGGAGTTTTTCCGAAAGACATCATTCTTCTGACAGCCTGATCATGATCAGAATAAACCAAACAGTGGCGATTCAGAAAAAGACCATTGACCAGTGCCAGGTCCATAAAATCCTTACCTTCCTTTACCGGTAAGATGATATGCAGATTCCCTGCGTCTGTGAGCAGCCGTGGCATTGCTTCGATTATATCCATTTGGGATAATTCATGCATCTGCCTTGCCTGATTTCTTGAGGATTCTTTGTTATTCTTTCCCGGATGAAAGTAGGGAGGATTTGTGAGTATTGCCTGATACATTCCGATGTGCTCCTGCAGTTTTGCCTTCTCAATGGTGAGCCGTTCTTTCCAGGGACTATTTTGGAAGTTTTCTCTTGCTTCCGCATACGCAGGTTCATCCGGTTCAATGGCGTGAATTCCTGCGCGGGCATTCCGTTGTGCTGCCATAAGAGCGATGAGTCCTGTGCCGGTTCCTACGTCAAGAATGCTATCGGCTTGATCAATTGCAGCCCAGGCTCCCAGTAGAACACCATCTGTGCCAACTTTCATGGCACTTTGATTATGGACTACCGTGAATTCCTTGAAGCGGAAATTTGATTTGCGATCATTCATGCTGCAAATTCAGTCATAACTGCTAATTTTAGTAGCCACTTAAACCTGAAAATAATAAATAATGAAATCAGACCTGATCATAGCGCAATCAAAGGAGCTTAAGCCAATTATTGAAATAGCTAAATCAGTAAATATACCAGAATCAAGCCTGGAGCTTTTTGGTAAATATAAGGCAAAATTGCCCATTCAGCTGATCGATGAAGAACGTGTAAAATCGGCAAAGCTGATTCTTGTTACAGCCATGACACCAACACCTGCTGGCGAAGGCAAAACAACCACGTCGATCGCACTTACAGAGGGCTTGAACCAGATTGGTAAGCGGACTACAGTCGTTCTCAGGGAACCGTCGCTTGGACCTGTCTTTGGAATGAAAGGGGGTGCCGCCGGTGGCGGATATGCCCAGGTTGTACCCATGGAAGATATCAATCTGCATTTTACCGGCGACTTCGCTGCCATAGAAAAGGCAAATAACTTACTTGCTGCGCTGGTTGATAATAACATTCAGTCGAAAAAAGACAATCTTGGAATTGATCCCCGAACGGTGGAATGGAAGCGTGTGATGGATATGAATGACCGGTCATTAAGAAATATAGTTTCCGGTATGGGGGGTAAGCCAGGTGGAGTAATGCGTGAAACCGGCTTTAATATCACAGCGGCTTCTGAAATAATGGCCATTCTATGTCTGGCCAGGAACATCGATGACCTGAAGGAGAAAATGGGCAACATTTATATCGGCGATACCTATGACGGGAAGGCTGTATTTGCACGTGACCTGAAAGCAGAAGGTGCAATGGCTGTCCTCCTCAAGGATGCAATCAAACCTAACCTGGTGCAGACCCTGGAGGGAAATCCCGCCATTATACATGGCGGTCCGTTTGCTAATATTGCGCAAGGCACCAATTCATTGATCGCCACCAAAATGGGTATGTCACTCACCGATTATGTCGTTACTGAAGCAGGATTTGGTGCCGACCTCGGGGCTGAGAAATTTCTTAATATTAAATGCCGTTATGGGGATATTTCTCCCAGGGCTGTCGTGCTTGTTGCAACCATCCGCGCGTTGAAATATCATGGCGGACAGCCACTGGCGGACTTGAAAGAGCCCAACACAGTAGCACTGGTTAAAGGCCTTGTAAATATTGAAAGACATATAGAAAACATGAAGGTCTTTGGTTTGCCAGTGATCGTTTCTCTTAATAAGTTTTCTGGTGATTCGCCGGAAGAGGTTAAAATTCTCACAGACTGGTGTGCAAAGCAACAAGTGCCTATGGCATTGTGTGAGGGCTGGGAGAAAGGAGGAAAAGGAGCCATTGATTTGGCGGAAAAGGTCTCCGAAGCCGCAGAACGTACGACGAGAAAATTCAAAAGTACGTATGACTGGGACTGGTCGGTCAAGGAAAAAATTGAGGCGATAGCCCGTAAGATCTATGGTGCAAAGGATATTGAATATCTTCCAAAGGCAAAACAAAACCTTGCCAAGATCGAGCGGATCGGTCTGAATGACAAACCCGTTTGTATCGCAAAAACTCAAAATTCCTTCAGTGATGATCCACGTGCTCTTGGGCGTCCACAGAATTTTACGGTAACTGTGCGCGAGATAGAGATTGCAGCAGGTGCCGGATTTTCCATTCCCATCATGGGTAATATGCTGCGTATGCCGGGTCTGCCTCCTTTGCCTGCAGCCACAGGTATGGATATCGATAACGACGGCCGGATAACCGGACTTTCCTGATGAAGGCGGCGGTAACATCTGTAGATGTTTGGAGAACGCGACAGCTAAATCATGATAAAGATCTGCTGGCCGTAGAAGAACCGTTGCAGCTTCGCCTTGAATATGGTGACCCGTCGGATCGTTCCACAGCTGATATCGCCGTAACTATGCGTACCCCCGGGAATGATTTTGAATTGGCGCTGGGATTTTTATTCACCGAGGGAATTGTTACAGACCGAAATGACATTCAGACGATCCGGTATTGTCTTCAGGTAAAGGATGTGCGGGAAAGGGACAATGTTGTAAGAATCTCCCTGAAGCCGGGTGTGGATCCCGGCCTTGAAAGACTGAAGCGTAATTTCTTTACCTCCAGTAGCTGTGGTGTTTGTGGAAAAACGTCCATAGATCAGGTAAAGCAGCTCTGTGCTTCTGTTCAGAATGATTATACTTTTGTCGCAGAGCGGGTGATCTCAGCTCCTGACCTTTTAAGAAAGGGGCAAAAAGTCTTTGAATATACCGGCGGGTTACATGCAAGCGGGTTGTTTGACAAATCCGGCGACCTGATCCTGCTCAGGGAAGACATCGGTCGGCACAACGCACTGGATAAAGTGATCGGTGCGGCGCTGGAGATGAATAAAGTTCCATTGCGAGACCATTTTTTGGTGGTCAGTGGCCGTGCCAGTTTTGAGCTCATTCAGAAGGCCCTGATGGCTGGCATACCGCTGGTTGCAGCGGTGGGTGCGCCCAGTAGTTTGGCCGTGGAACTGGCAAAGCAAGGTAATATGACCCTTCTCGGATTCGTGAAAAGGGGAAATTTTAATATATATTGTGGGAGGGAACATCTGAAAATATGAAGATCAGAATACTTGGAAACAGCCTGAGACTTCGACTGAGCCAGTCGGAAGTTGCTAACCTGGCCGAAGATATGCACGTCTCAGACAGCATTAACTTTGGCGGAAGAAAGCTTATTTATGCGTTGCAGGGAGCAGATGTGGAATCGATTAGTGCAGAGTATAACGGTGATATTATTACGGTTAACGTTCCGGAAAGCCAGATCAGAGAATGGACTGCCTCCGAACAGGTGGGATTTGACCATCGCCAGAAATTGACGGATAATAGCTACCTGAACATATTGGTTGAAAAAGACTTTGCCTGCCTGGTGCCCCGAAAAGGGGAGGAGGACCTGTTTCCAAATCCTCAGGAAGGGAAGCACAAATAATACTATGAAACGTTTTGAAAACCTGCTGTTAAACCTACCTGCACAATCTACACTCTGTGGATTTTTGATTGTGTCTGTTCTTAGCTTGATTTATTTACCATCCATGTCCCAATGGAAACCTGCCGGTGATAAAATTAAGACCGAATGGGGAGAGAAACTTGATCCGGAAAATGTATGGTCTGAGTATCCCCGACCGATTATTAAAAGGGATAACTGGTTAAATCTGAATGGTCTGTGGGATTTTCAGATGACCGAACAGGGCGCCGCGAGGCCGATGGAGTATGATCGCAAAATCCTGGTTCCTTTCCCTGTAGAATCAAGTCTCTCAGGTATCATGGAACAAGTGGGATCAGGCCGGGAGGTCTGGTACAGACGCAATTTCAACATACAGCCCTACTGGGAAGGTGAAAGAATCCTGCTGAATTTTGGTGCAGTTGACTGGCGGACAGAGGTGTGGATAAATGGGATCAAGATTGGTTCGCACGAAGGCGGTTATGATCCATTCTCGTTCGAGATAACGCCTTTCCTGAAAGAAGGGGAGCAGGAGGTTGTGGTAAAGGTTTGGGATCCTACCGATGAAGGCCCGCAACCACGCGGCAAGCAGGTGCGCAATCCCAGAGGTATCTGGTATACCCCCGTCACGGGTATCTGGCAGACTGTCTGGATTGAACCGGTTCCCGCTGCTTATGTCGATAATTTAAAGATTTACCCGGATATTGATCATGAGGTGATAAAGGTACAACCCTTCATTAAACATGTTCGCTATGGTGATGTATTCAAGGTGGAAATAATCGAAGATGGAAAGGTAGTTGGTGAAGCCATGGCGGCAACAGGGCAGGACGCTACTGTTTCTTTGCCGAATGCACATTTATGGACACCGGAAGATCCTTATCTCTACGACATGCGTATTTCAGTGATCTCTAATAGTAAGGTCATCGACCGAATCGACAGCTATGTGGCTATGCGGAAGATCAGCAGGAAGAAGGATGAACGGGGTATTTGGCGAATTCAGTTGAATAACAAGGATATCTTCCAGTTCGGAACACTTGATCAGGGGTGGTGGCCAGACGGATTATATACTGCTCCTTCCGATGAGGCGCTTAAGTATGATATTGAGCAAACGAAGAAGTACGGCTTTAATATGATACGAAAGCATGTAAAGGTTGAGCCGGCACGCTGGTATATGCATTGCGATCAAGTGGGTATGCTGGTTTGGCAGGACATGCCCAGCGGCGACAGAACACACAGCTGGCAGAACCGAAATTATTATGAGGGTACAGAGCTTTTCCGGACACCGGAATCGGAAAGGATTTTCCGGAATGAGTGGCGCGCAATCATGGATTATCTGCAGCCGTATCCCAGTATTGTGACCTGGGTGCCATTTAATGAGGGATGGGGCCAGTTTAAGACCGAATACATTGCCGCTTTTACGAAGGAATATGACCCGGACAGATTGGTGAATGCAGCCTCGGGAGGGAACCACTTCAGGGTCGGTGACATGCTTGATCTTCATAACTATCCGCAACCCGAAATGTATATGTACGATGCCGAACGCGCGACCGTCCTTGGCGAATATGGGGGAATAGGGCTTGTTATCGACGGGCATTTATGGAATGCCGACCGCAATTGGGGTTACATACAATATAAAACCTCTAAGGAAGCCACCGATAAATATGTGGAATATGCCGATATGCTTGCCAAAATGATTGAAATGGGATTTTCTGCAGCAATCTACACCCAGACAACCGATGTGGAGATGGAAGTGAACGGCCTGATGACCTATGACAGAAAAGTCAATAAGCTCAATGTCGAAAGAGTACGAAAAGCCAATCAGTCTGTGATTGAAGTTTTGTCTGAATAATCGGCTTAAGATTCCGATAGCTTCAGGGCATTTTCGATATCCCTGATAATATCTTCCGGATGTTCCAGTCCCACCGATATACGAACAAGCCCCGGTGTAATACCTACATTCGCACGTTCCTGATCACTCAGTTTAGAATGAGTAGTAGAGGCCGGATGCGTGGCTATCGTTCTGGTATCACCCAGATTCGCGGTGAGTGATAACATTTGAAGGTTATCCAGGAACTTTCTCCCACGTTCAACACCACCCTTCACTTCAAACGTGAACAGACCTCCGCCATGAAGCATCTGTTTTTTGGCCAGTTCATATTGCGGGTGGGAAGGGAGAAAAGGATATTTAACAAAATTGATTTCAGGATGCTTTTCAAGCTGGCCTGCGATGGCAAGCGCACTCTGGCAATGCCTGTCCATTCGAACAGCCAGGGTTTCCAGGCTTTTTGAAAGAACCCACGCGTTAAACGGCGACATGGCAGGGCCGGTATGCCGACAAAAAAACCGGATCTTTTGAATCAGTTCCTTGTCGCCAATGATTGCGCCGCCAACTGTTCGACCCTGCCCGTCTATGAATTTTGTGGTTGAATGACAAATGAGATGTGCACCATATTTCAGGGGTTGTTGCAGATAGGGCGTTGCAAAGCAATTGTCCACAATCAGGATCAGGTTATGTTTTTTTGCCAGGTTCCCCAGCCATTCCAGGTCTACAAGGTCAAGACCCGGATTGGATGGTGTTTCAACAAAGATCAGTTTCGTTTTTTCATTGATCAGTGATTCCCACGATTCCGGATCATGGATATCGGCATAGGAGTGTGAAATACCCCATTTTGGAAATATCTGTGTCAAAACCTGATGGGTACTGCCAAACAGGGATCGGGATGCAAGCACATGATCGCCCTGCTGTAGCAGGCCAGCCATACTGCTGTACATGGCCGCCATACCTGAGGCAGTGGCTATTCCGTCGTCTCCGCCTTCAAGCAGACATAATTTTTCAACGAGTTCATTGCTGTTCGGATTGGAAAAGCGTGAATATATGTTACCGCTAATTTCATCTGCAAACATCGCCCGTGCATTTTCAGCATCGTCAAAGACGAAACTTGAAGTCATGAAAATTGGAGTGGAATGCTCCTTGTGCGAAGCGTTGTCAGACTGCGTCCTGATCGCGTTGGTTTCGAAATGTTCTGATTCTGAATGTGATTTCATAAAGCAGGTGAACGGAAGCTGAACCTGGACGGCTCTTTCCCTTTCATTTTTTTAGTAATAAAAGTTTGAATGTACAATCCCTCCCGAACAGACCCGTGGGCTGATAGTGCGGATGGCGAAAAAATTTAACTGAATGTTTCAAGGTAATTAAAATTTATAGCTGTCCGTACCTTACGAACCAGGATTTAGCACCGTTCCACACCCGGGAGGTTGCTAGCGTTTCATTGAGCCTGATCTCTCCGCGCTTCTTTATAAATCAATCACCATTTCTTGGAATTGACGCTACAATCATAAATTCAATTTTTTAACATTCAAAGAATTCAAATAAAAAATGTTAGTAGCATGGTCTGATCGCGTAATAGATATACCGTGCAGAAATGAATGCATTGGCGGTTTGAAGGCGTCTTTCATTGATTTTAGGGTTAAATGTGCAGGGTGGTTGAAATGTAAAATTCTCTGTATTTTTAGCCATATGACGAAGAAGGTTTTTGTTCAGCCGCCGGTGAATTACACCGGGTTGAGAGTTTCAGATCCGGCAGCCGTATCAGGGGGAATCAGGGCGGTGAAGTCTTCTATGCACCATGTATTTAGCCAGGTGGGTGTTATGGAAGGAATTCGTACAATGGCTAAATTAAATCAGTTCGACGGATTTGATTGTCCGGGCTGTGCATGGCCTGATCCGGATGGTGACAGGGCCATTGTAGAGTTCTGTGAGAATGGAGCAAAAGCAGTGGCAGAGGAAGCTACCACTGCCAAAGCCGATCCACAATTTTTTAAAAAATATTCAGTGAGTGCGCTTTCTGCATGGTCGGATTATGAACTCGGAAAAAGCGGAAGGATCACTGAGCCGATGAAATTATCCCCTGGAAGTGATCACTATGAACCGATTTCCTGGCAAACAGCTTTCACGGAAATTGGAGAACATCTTAAAACTCTTCCATCTCCTGACCAGGCCATTTTCTATACCTCAGGGCGAACGAGCAATGAGGCGGCATTCATGTATCAGTTATTCGTACGTCAGTTTGGAACAAATAATCTTCCGGATTGCTCAAATATGTGTCATGAGTCCAGTGGGGCCGCACTTTCGGAAACCGTGGGGATCGGTAAAGGTTCTGTTACGCTCGAAGATTTTTATCGTACAGACCTGATTATTATCATCGGGCAAAATCCCGGAACGAATCACCCCAGGATGCTTACGGCCCTGGAAAAGGCAAAGGCTAATGGCGCAAAGATCATTGCGATAAACCCGTTAAGGGAGACCGGTTTATTAAAATTTAAGCATCCCCAGCATGTTGGTGATATGCTTGGGTCCGGAACAGAGATCACAGATTTATATCTTCAGATACGTGTAAATGCAGATGTAGCCTTATTGAAGGCACTCATGAAACTCTTACTGGAGAAAGAACGCGACCAGCCCGGTCAGATTCTGGATCGTGATTTTATTGAACAAAAGACTACAGGCTATTCCGATTTCCTGTCAGACCTCGAATCATATTCACTTCATGAGCTTATTGCGCAAACAAGTATCGGTGAGGACCTGGTAAGGAAGGCTGCAGATTTGATTGCTTCCAGTGAGAGAATTATTGCTTGTTGGGCGATGGGTCTTACTCAGCATAAGAATGCGGTAGATAATATCCGGGAAGTGGTCAATTTACTGCTGATGAAAGGCAGTATTGGAAAACCGGGTGCGGGAACCTGTCCTGTTCGCGGCCACAGTAATGTTCAGGGCGACCGGACCGTTGGCATCTGGGAATACCTGAAACCATCACTTCGCGAAAAATTGAAAGAGAATTTTAATTTCCAGCCACCTGAAGAGACAGGATTTGATACTATTGGCAGCATTGAGGCAATGCATCAGGGTAAAGTGAAATTTTTCATGGCCATGGGTGGTAATTTCCTCAGTGCATCACCGGATACTGAACTCACCGGTAAGGCTCTGATGAATTGTGATGTTACGGTGCATGTATCGACCAAACTAAACCGGAGTCACCTGTCCCATGGGCAAACTTCCTATATCTTGCCCTGCCTGGGAAGAACCGAAGCGGATATACAGAATGGCAGGCAACAATTCGTGTCGGTGGAAAACTCTACCGGAGTTGTTCATCAATCCCGCGGAAATAAGCGGCCTGTTTCGAATCATTTGAAGAGTGAGCCGGCCATTGTAGCCGGACTGGCCCTGGCAGCGCTGGGCGAACGTTCACAGGTCGACTGGCAAGCCTGGTCTGCTGATTATGACCTCATCAGGAATGCCATTGAAAAAACCATACCCGGGTTTGCCAGCTATAATGAACGTGTACGAAAGCCGGGCGGGTTTTACCTGCCCAATGGTGCCCGGGAAGGTGAATTCCATACCAGGGACAGCAAGGCGCATTTTACCGCCAATCAATTGCCGGCGCATCAAATGTCTGAAAATGAATTTATCATGATGACCATTCGGAGCCATGATCAGTTTAACACCACAATTTACGGATTGAATGACAGGTACCGCGGGATACACAATGAACGACGTATCGTACTTATAAACGAACAGGACATGCTCAAGCAGGGGTTTCGTTCCGGAGATAAAGTGGATATTATTAGTGAGTATGACCACATTGAAAGAAAAGCAGAGGGGTTTATCATCATTCCATATGACATCCCGGCAACCTGCATAGCTACCTATTTTCCGGAAGCAAATTCGGTGGTTCCCTACAATCATTTTGCCCACACGAGCAGAACTCCGATTTCAAAATCTGTTATTGTCCGCCTTATTCCTTCAGCTGCTTAGGGCCGAGTTCATCTTTTCCCGGATCTCCTTAAGGCAAAGATTTCCAATACTGCCTTCATGGGTATGGCTTAGATTTGAAATAGGCTTATAGGTTCCGTCGCCCACCTGCTTGCCCACAGTTTTGTAGGCATCACGAAATGTTGCCCCTTTCATAACCTCTTCATTTACATTTTCTACCGTATACATGTAGCGGTAACGTTCATCATTCGCGGCATTTTTGTTGATGATAACATGCTGAAGCATATATTCGGCCATATCAAGACAGGCTTTAAGCGAGTCTATGGATGGGAAGATGCTCTCTTTCAAAAGCTGATACTCCCGGTGATACCCGCTTGGCAGGTTGTTGGTGAGCATGGTTATTTCCGTGGGAGCTGCCTGAATGCGGTTACAACGTCCCCGTATAAGTTCCCAAACATCCGGGTTCTTCTTATGAGGCATGATGCTCGACCCGGTTGTAAGCTCGTCGGGAAATGAGAGGAAGCCGAAATTCTGACTGTTATACAGGCATACATCCATGGCCATACGTGCTATTGTGGATGCAACAGAGGCCATTGCCATTGCTACACTTCGCTCGAGTTTCCCGCGGCCCATTTGTGCCGCGACCACGTTATATTTCATTGTGGAGAATCCCAATTCACGTGTGGTCATGGAACGGTCGATAGGAAATGAACTCCCGTATCCGGCCGCTGATCCTAATGGATTCTGATCTGCGATGTGCTGAGCCGCTCGCAGGAAATAGATATCATCAATCAATGTTTCTGCATACGAACTGAACCATAATCCGAATGATGATGGCATAGCTACCTGCATATGCGTGTAACCGGGTATAATAATTTCTTTATGTTGATCGGCAAGCAACATAAGCCGGTCGAAGAGGTTCTTCACCAGCTCTGTGATATCCCTGAGTTCATCCTTAAAAAACAGATGGAGATCTACAAGAACCTGGTCATTCCTGGACCTGGCCGTATGGATCCGTTTTCCTGCATCTCCCAGTAATTCCGTTAGTAAGTATTCAATTTTACTATGAACATCTTCAAAATCATCCTCGATCAGAAAGTCACCAGACTGAATCAGTCCCTGAATTTGGTCCAGTGCCTGTTCAATTTCTGCTATCTCATCGTTTGAAATAAGGCCTTGTTTTGCGAGCATGCGCGCATGTGCCCGCGAGCCCTCGACATCATAGGTGGCCAGTTTAAGATCGTATATCCGATCATCTCCAACGGTAAACTGCTCTATCTTTTTTTCAATGCTGTAACCTTTATCCCAAAGCTTCATACTGTTATTTTAAAGTGTCTGTCAACATATCTAATAATCTGCGGTAATCGTTCAATCCCTGCTTCAGCTGTTCTGTAAAAATGAATTCATCAGCGGAATGTGATCGGGAAGAATCACCCGGGCCCATCTTGATGGTAGGAAAGCTCATTAATGCCTGATCCGAGAGAGTAGGGGAGCCAAACAGTTTGAAATTACACTTCCGTGCGGCGTTCACAAGCGGGTGATCCAGGGGAATAGATGAAGGGCGCAATCGCACCGACCTGGGCGTGACTTCCGCCTTCACGTTTGCCTGAATGATATCAAGTGTTTCCTCCAGCGTGTAAGCGTCGGTGGTACGTACATCCACGGTAAACCGGCAGCTGTCGGGCACAACATTGTGCTGGCTGCCTGCCTGGATCATGGTAACGTTCATATGCAGTGGACCAAGCATATCCGATACTTTGTCAAACGTGAAACCTTTAAACCATTCGATATCCGGAATGGCATGGTATATGGCATTTTCGCCTTCATTTCTTGCTGCATGCCCCGATATACCGCTACTCACACAATCAAGTACAAGAAGTCCTTTTTCAGCCACTGCCACTTCTCCTGAAGTTGGTTCACCTACTATTCCGAAATCAATTTTCGGCAGATGCTGAAGAAGCATCTCAATGCCATTGGGTCCTGAGATTTCCTCTTCAGCACTCGCGGCCAGAATGATATTGAATGGCAGGTCCTCAGCATCATAGTAATGGCAAAATGTAAAAATAAGACATACCAGCGCTCCTCCGGCATCATTACTGCCGAGACCGAATAACTTTCCATCCGCAAGAATTGGCTTAAAGGGATCATTCGTATAGCCTGAATTGGGCCGGACGGTGTCATGATGCGAATTAAGAAGCAGAGTGGGTTTCGCAGGTGAGAAGTGCTTATTTGCGGCAAAAATATTATTACGTACGGTGTTATAGGGAACATGCCGGTTATCAAAAAATGCCTTCAGGCATCTGAGTGTACCCGCTTCTTCCTTCGAGTACGAAGGAATCCGGATCAGATCACTCAGTAGTACGATGGCTGATTCAAGATCATTCATGCCTGATCAATTTTGTTCCGGTGGAATTATTCAATGCATGCCGGATTGTGACATCCACATCCTTATCAAACGCCTTGAATGCATTATCCAGTTTAGGAATCATCCCCTCGAAAATTTTACCTGCTGACTTCAATGACAAATACTCATTTTTGTCCAATTGTAATATAACTGATTTGTCGTTTTCAGCATCCCGTAACACACCCGGTTTTTCAAAGCACAGGTGTAAATGAACATTGAATTTTTCACTGAGGGCAATCGCTATGCCGGCAGCAAGGCTGTCGGCGTTCGTATTCAACAGGGATCCATGCATATCGTGCGTCAAGGCGCAAAAAACGGGTGTGATACCATTCTCAAGCAATCGGGATAATTGCCCGGTATTTACATCTTCTGTAACAAAATCGCCTACGAACCCATAATCCACCTGCGCATTTTCGCGTTTCCTGGCCTTAATCAGATTTAAATCTGCACCGGTTAATCCGAGCGCATTCACTTGAAGTGACTGTAATTGGGCCACAATGTTTTTGTTGATGAGTCCTGCGTAAACCATGGTAACGATCTCAAGGGTGGCGGCATCGGTTATTCGGCGCCCCTCGATCATTCTGGGTTCGACTCCCATCGTTCTGGAGAGTTCACTTGCTTTTTTCCCTCCACCATGGATCAACACCCGGGCCCCTTTTTCCTTACTGAAACTGTGCAGGAATTTCTGCAGTGAGACGGGATCATCGATGATATTTCCGCCAATTTTAATTACGGTAACATCGTTCATAGCTGATCAAGTATTGATTCCAGAACAGCTTGCGCAGCCCAGGTTCTGTTTCCAGCCTGCTGATAGATTATAGATTGATTATCCAGTACATCGTCTGATACCACCACGTTCCGGCGAACAGGCAGACAATGCATGAAGCGGGCATGATTGGTGACCTTCATTTTACTGCCATCGATAGTCCAGTCTTCCTGTACCGGAAGTATCTCTCCGTAATGATGATAGCTCGACCAGTTTTTCCCATAAATAATGTCGGCGTTCTCAAAGGCTTCCAGCTGATCATGAACAACAGGTACTCCCTGGATGAATTCATCAGCCAGTTCATATCCTTTAGGGCAGGCAAGTATGATCTCAGCATCAATTACCTTTACCCATTCAAGAAATGAATTTGAAACTGCCTGTGGCAGCGCCCGGGGATGCGGAGCCCACGACAGTACAACCTTGGGTTTTTGGATTCCAAGTTCGTTAATGGTTATCATGTCCGCCAGAGATTGAAGGGGGTGACGGATCGCAGACTCGAGGCTGATCACCGGAACTGTGGCATATTTCAGAACGGCCGATAATACCGCTTCGTCATAATCAGCCGAGCGGTCTTTGAGTCCGGGAAATGTACGTATACCTATGACATCCACATATTCACTGATCACACGGATTGCATCCTTGATATGTTCCTGGGCATCTCCTTTCATGACGGTGCCATCATTCATCTCCAGTTTCCAGCCCTCACTGTTCATATTCATAACCATTACCTGCATTCCAAGATTCATGGCTGCCTTCTGCGTGCTTAATCGTGTTCTGAGGCTCGGGTTCAGAAAAAGCAATCCCAGCACTTTTCGTTCTCCGACATTGGATGTGAAGGGATTTGCCTTTAATTCCAGTCCGCGCTTAATTAATGCTGCGGGATCTTTTACGTCACTCAGACGGGTGAATTGATTCATGCTTTTTATATTCATTGAGCACCGACTGCAATGCGGTGATTAATTTATCCAGTTCCTTTTTCCCTGCTGTAAGCGGCGGTAATAAACGGATGGTGTTGGGATTCACTGATGTTCCCGTGAGAATATGATGTTCACGGAATAGCTTTTCCCGCAGGGGACGGATTGCAAAGTCCATTTCCAAACCTATCATCAATCCTTTGCCGCGTACGGCCTTTACACCGGGTAAATTCAGCAGGGCGTCTATCCAGCGATTACCTTCATCACCGGCACGTTGAATGAGTTTTTCCGATTCAAGGACTTCAAGGACTGCCAGACCTGCTGCGCAGGCAAGATGATTTCCTCCGAAGGTCGTTCCCGACATCCCGTGCCAGGATTCAATTGAGGGGCTTATGAGTACACCTCCAATCGGAAATCCATTACCCATTCCTTTAGCTACTGTAATAATATCAGGCCGGATGTCGGCATACTGATGTGCAAAGAATTTTCCTGTTCGACCATATCCAGATTGTACCTCATCCAATATCAGCAATGCGCCATATTCCTGGGTCATTGCATGTAAATTTTTCAGGAAATTAGTTTCCGGAACGTATATACCTCCCAGTCCCTGAATTCCTTCAATGATAACAGCACAAACATCCTGTGTGCGAAATGCATTTTGCAATGCTTCGATATCATTCCAGGGGATGAAGATCACGTTATCAAAATCGTCCAGAGGTGAACGGTACTTTTCATTATCCGTTACTGAAAGGGTTCTTGAAGTTCTGCCATGAAAGGACCTCTCGAAGGCAATAATCGTCTTACCCGGATTTTGAAATGCGGCAATTTTGATGGCATTTTCATTCGCTTCGGCTCCTGAGTTGCAAAGAAAAAGCTGGTAGTTGTCGTAACCGCTTAGCTTCCCCAGCTTCGCTGCCAGATCAAGCTGAAGTGAGTTAATTACAGAGTTGGAATAGAATCCAATCTTCTTGAGCTGTTTCCTGATCCTTTTTACATAGTGCGGATGACAGTGACCAATGGAGATTACCGCATGTCCGCCGTACAGGTCGAGGTATTTTACGCCATTTTGATCATATACATAGCAATCCCGCCCTTTCACCAATTCAATTGGCAGTAGCGGATAAACATCAAACAGGTTCATTGTCTGGTTTTTTCATTTGGTTAATCCGTTCAAAGGAAGTAGCCAGTCCTTTTATAAGGGCTGAACTCAGACCATTGTGTTCCATCTCATTCAAACCGACGATCGTGCATCCCATCGGGGTAGTAACGCGATCAATCTCTTCTTCAGGATGTTTGCCGGTTCCGTTCAAAAGACTTGCAGCGCCAAGGCAGGTTTGCACCGCAATTTCCTTGGCATCATGTGCATCAAAACCCAGTTGTACACCGCCTTGCATTGTTGCCCTGATAAACCGCATCCAGAAGGCGATGCCACTTGCGCAAACCACGGTGGCGGCTTGCATCAGAGGTTCTTCTATCCACAGGGTTTTTCCAACACAGGCAAAGATATTTTCCACTTCTGTCTGAACCGATTCGGCCACACCGTTATGGGCCATACAGGTCATCGATTCACGGACTGATATAGCCGTATTGGGCATAGCCCGAATAATAGGAAACGGCCCGCCCGCGTACGATGATAATTGTTCTATTCCTACAGCAGTGATTACAGAAACAAGAATATGCCGATCGCTGTCGAGCACAGGGCGGAGTTCCTTGAGAAGATGCTCAATCTGATGCGGTTGTACACAAAGAAGGACAATATCCGCACCTGCTACAGCATATTTATTGTCAGAAGTAACTTCTACATTATCCGACTTCCAGGACTCAATGCTACGCGTGTTTCTCCGTGTAAGAAACAATTTTCTGTCGGCGAGAAATCCCGCCCGTTGTAAACCATCTGCAATCGCCAGACCGAGATTTCCAGCGCCGAGGATGGCAATATTCTTGAGTTTTTTCATTAGAAATAGGAAGCTTTAAGATTCAGCCCGGAGCTCTCATCAAGTCCGAACATTAAATTCATATTCTGTACTGCCTGACCGGAAGCTCCTTTGAGTAAATTATCTATCGCAGAAGTTACAAGTACCTGGCCTTTTTTAACAGTTACATTGATCATGCAATTATTTGTGTTTACCACCTGTTTCAGGTGTATTTCCCCGGAGGAAACATGCGTGAACGGAGCACCCTGATAGAAGTTATTATACAGATCAGTAATATCGGATTGGGTGCCGTCGTATTCGGTATAGGCAGTGATAAAGATCCCACGTGTAAAATTTCCGCGAACCGGCACAAAGAGGAGTTCCGGCAAATCGCCTTGTAATCCTTCCAGTGTTTCTCCTATCTCGTTAAGATGTTGATGGTCAAATACTTTATATAACGAAATATTGTTATTTCTCCAGCTGAAATGACTGGTCGGAGAAAGGGATTGTCCTGCCCCGGTTGATCCGGTGATTCCATTAATATGAATGGCTGATTTTACCAGGTTCTCACTGGCTAGTGGAAGTAGTGCAAGCTGTATGGCGGTGGCAAAGCAACCCGGATTGGCAATATAACTGGCCGCCGCTATTTCGGCTTTATTTATTTCCGGCAGTCCGTAAACGAAATCCCCGGCAGTTGCTTTTAATCTGAAGTCCTGACTGAGATCAATGACCTTGCCCGATACCTTATTGTTCTGCAGCCACTCCCTGCTTTTGCCGTGGCCCATACATAGAAATACCACGTCGGCATCCTGATCAATTTCTGCAGAAAAAATCATGTCACCGGTTATATCACCGTGTACTGTGGATACCCTTTTGCCCGCCTGACTTTCACTGACGGCGGATGTAATAATTGTATTTGGATGATATTGAAGCAGTCGTATCAGCTCTCCGCCGGTATATCCGGCGGCGCCAATGACAGCGGCTTTTATTGTTGAATCAGTCATTCGAAACGTCTTTGTTCACGGTGTGAAAAATCTTGGATGTATTGGCAAGGATCCGGGTAAATCCGCGAACATCTTCTCCGGACCACAATTTATTCATTTCTCCGTACGCACCGAAACTGGATGTCATTAAATCGTGTGGTGATTCAATTCCCTTGACATGAAAATGGTAGGGTCGCAGTTCGATGAAAACGTCTCCTGTAACTGTTTGCTGTGAGTCAGTCAGGAATGCCTCAATATTGCGCATGACAGGATCAAGGTACTGGGCCTCGTGTAGCATCATACCATACCAGTTGGCCAGTTGTTCTTTCCAGTATAACTGCCATTTGGTGAGTGTATGTTTTTCAAGGGCATGATGTCCCTTGATGATCAGCAACGGTGCAGCCGCTTCAAATCCTACCCGTCCCTTGATTCCGATGATGGTGTCACCCACATGTATATCCCGACCTATCGCATAAGGCCCTGCGATCCGGCTGATTTCCTTTATAGCTGAAACCGGATCCATCTTGCGGTCATTCACACCGCAGACTTCACCTTTTTTAAAAGATATCTTCAGGGTTGATATTTCAGTCTCTGTTAGCTGGGTTGGATAAGCCGATTCAGGTAAATCAGTGTTCGAAGTTAGGGTTTCAACACCACCCACACTGGTGCCCCAGAGCCCCTGGTTGATGGAGTAGCGTGATTTTTCCCAGGAAGACTCCACACCGTGTGATTTCAGGTAATCAATCTCCTCCTGGCGGGATAACTTCAGGTCCCGGATTGGAGTTAGAATTTTAACATCAGGGATCAAAACTTCAAAGATAAAATCAAACCGGACCTGATCGTTCCCTGCGCCAGTGCTACCATGTGCCACGTAGTCGGCGCCTTTTTCTTTTACATATTCAGCAACAGTCTCCGCCTGAATGGTTCGTTCCGCGCTTACCGAGAGCGGATAGCTGTGATTTTTCAGAATATTTCCGAATACCATGAAGCGAATTGCATCCTCGTAGAATTTTTGCTGAACGTCTACATTTCTATGCTCCTTTACGCCCAGGGAGTATGCACGCTTCTCGATTTCTTCCAGTTCTTCAGCCGAAAAACCACCAGTATTTACCAGGATGGAGTATATCTCCAGTCCTTTTTCATGAATCAGGTATTTTACGCAGTATGACGTATCCAGTCCGCCTGAAAACGCCAATACCACTTTTTCTTTACCATTTGAACTCATAATACGTAAGATTTGATTGTTGCTATTATTTTCTTCGTCGGTTTCCAGTTTTCTATGGACAGAAATCTCTTAAACCGCTGCCAGCGCTGCTCTTTTGTTACTTTTTCTGCCTGTGTCTTTGCCTTCTCAGGGTCGTACATCATGCCTGTACACAAGCAGTGTGAACGGTTTGTGCGGGTGAGAATATCAAAGTTCTTGCAACTCTGACATCCGTTCCAAAACGCCTCATCCGTTGTTAATTCCGAAAAGGTAACGGGTTTATATCCAAGTTCAGCATTGATTTTCATCACGGCCAGGCTGGTGGTAATACCAAAAATTCGAGCCTCGGGATATTTCTTGCGGCTTAGCTTGAAAATTTCCTCCTTGATCTTTTTACCCAGGCCCTGGCCCCGATAGTCGGGATGGACGATAAGACCTGAGTTGGCCACATACTTTTCATGGCTCCATGTCTCAATGTAGCAAAACCCTACGACCTGGTCGCCATCCATTGCGATTACAGCCTTGCCTTCCTCCATTTTTTTGGAGACATATTCAGGCGATCGCTTAGCAATTCCCGTTCCCCGCTGTTCAGCGGCAGTTTGCATGTATGTACAAATAGTTTCGGCGAAGTGAAGATGTTTTTCACTTGCAACCGTAATGACTAGATTCATTACAGAGTGTATTCAGTTAAATAGAAAGATTATAAAAGCTATTGCGCATGCAAAGGACGTACCTTCGCTAAAGTCGATTACCCCACAAGGGGCCTGAATGGCCTGATCCTTAATACAGACACCGCACTTTCCGGGCGGAAAGCACTTGAAATTGGGCTATATGACTGGTTAGACTTCATTATGACTGACAAAAGTATAAACTTAATTCAGAATACAATGAATTATTTGGGAATTTTAGTAAAAAGAGGGTTGGTTAAACGTGCTGCCTTCCAGAATCCTGCAATCAATACATTCCCTCAGATACTTCTCTTCGTCCTGTCCTGGTATGTAGATACAAGGATCATCAGGCACAGGATATGGGAAATCTCCCCGCCAGGCTGTCACACGGCTGATGGACTTATTGGTGGCTTCAAAATAACCTAAGACCTGTTCATCCGGGTCATTGATGTTGAAAATGTTTCCTTTTACCGCGGCAGGTGGAGTGTCGAAAATAGATCCGTTATTATTCAGCAGGATCCTGATCTTTCTCCAATAGTCGTAGGCCTGGGGCGTCATCGAGTGGGTTTCAAGCGTGATCACGTTTTTTGCGATAAAAGCGTAATCGATTTCATTCTGCGCGATAAACTGCCGTGGCACAGCTGTCCCCTGGAAACCATTTGAATTGAACAGGACAAGATTCTCCGGCTGAATACGTCGGTTTACAAAACATGCCGGGGGAATAGTGTTAAATATATCCGGAAAATTGGTCGGGTCGAAACGGAAGGTCTGGATGGGGGTGTAACGTACATAATACTGCTTCGATGGATCTTCAAGAAACGTTTCAGCACTAACCTGCATCACGTCTTTGGTGATTACCGCGTTGAAAGATCCGGTATTGACTTCAATGCGGGCAAAATTCACATATATATCTGACTGTGCCTGATGCAAGGGAATCTCTTCCGGGACCGACTCATAAAAATCACCTCCAGCTGTACGAATCCGTAAGACGTAGCTTCGGCCCGGTACAATTTGCATGGTGAACTCACTGTAATAATAAATTCCCTCATCGTTGGCGGAAAAAAATCTCCCCTCATTTCCCAGGTTATCATGCAGGGTTACTCGCGCGCCAGGTTCCGGTTGAAAACGGTTGGGCACCGCAGTGGTTCTTGAAAGCTGAACAAACATCCTGTCGGAACCGTCATCAATATGCCCATACACAACCAACTGCCGGCCTTCACGATCAATATCAAATTCAATGGGTTCAACACATCCGGCCAGGATGAAAACCACTATTAGATAAAAATATCGTTTAGCGTTTCCTGACATCCAGTTTCAAACTATAAGTGATTGATGGAAAAATGGATCCCAAAACAGATAATTTGTAGGCACGGGGAATTGGTGAATTATCATTCCGCTGATAAAATACAGAATATGCGTTACGTCTTCCCAGTAAATTGTACAGGCTTATCGTCAGGCGGTCATCCAGTTTCCGGATAATACTGCCCAATGTCATTGACACATCAATCCGGAAATAATTTGGAATCCTGTATTCATTTCGATCTGAGTAGTGAGGAACAACCAGGGGTCCCTGCAGATAGTCAGATGTAAGCGCCGTGATCGGTCTTCCGGTATTATAAACGATAGTCGACCCAAAACTACCTTTACGGGATTTACCCATTCGTATATCTGAAACAAATTTGAATGAATGAGGCTGATCGTAATATGCCGGGAACCAGTCTCCGGAATTGATGGTTTCCACATCACCCGGAAAGGATACTTCGCTTCTTGTGTAGACGTAGGAAACCCACCCGGTCCAGATCGGTGTGAGTCGTTTCACAAAGAATTCAAGTCCGTATGCCCGGCCCTGACCAATCAGTAATTCAGCCTCAATGTTCTCCTGAAGGATGAGTTCCGCGAAATCCTGATACTCGACTACTTTGTCCAGCTTCCGGTAAAAAGCCTCCACCGATGTAACCCAGCGATCGTTTTTAGAATTCTTATAAACACCGATGGAAAAATTATCGGATTGGGTGGGAGGGATGTATCGGGTACTTACCTGCCATTGATCAACAGGAGTTGGGGAAGTCGTATTAGAGATGAGGTGAATATATTGATACATCCGGTTGTACGCCAGTTTCAGGACAGTCTGATCACTCAATTCATAACGAAAAGCGATCCGTGGAGCGAGGTTATTGTAGGTGATGATCTTTTCTCCCGCATTATAAAAGAGCGTATCTGAAATGTTATCATCGCTCAAAACACCGTCGTATTCATATTCAGTGGATGGTCCGATCTGGCTGTATAAATTAAAGCGCAGTCCGGCATTGATATCAAAGCGTTCGCTGACTTTAAAAATATCCTGTACGTAAAAAGCCAGCTCACGCCCGCGATCCCGGCTGATGCCGTCAGGTGATATGAACGAGCCCTCATTTAGCGGATTTCGTATTTCATCACCCGGGTTATAATCAGTCATTTCGAGGCCAAAGTCCAGCTCATGAGCAGCTGTCGTATGCTTTCCGTTAACCCTGAGCTGAATTTTTTCCATCTGATTCCGAAGTTCAGATTCCAGGCCCGGTTGATAATCGAGCAGTGAGTTTGTGTATTGAAGATAGTTGGCATTTACGTCAAAACGCCACACAGCTGAGGGCTGGAAATCATACTTAAAGTTAAATCCGTAATTGCTCCAGTCATATCCGAAACTATTGGAATAGTCGAAAGAGTCTGCGCTCCCCAGGTAGGAGAACATGACATGATGCTTATCATTGAAGAAATGATCACCCCGTACGAAAATGTCATAAAAGTTTGCAGCGCTATTCTGAATATCAAGGTCATTCACCAAACCAAGAACCCAGTCGGAATATGTAACCCTCGCCGCGGCCAGGATACTCGTCTTTTTGGTAATGGGCCCTTGCAATGTCAACTTTCCTGAAACACTTCCGATCCCGGCTTCAGCACTCCAGACATCTGTTTGCCCCTGAAGACTGTTCACAGCAAGCACAGATGAAGCCCGCCCGCCATATTCAGCTGGTATATACCCTTTGTACAGGGTGAAGTCGCGCGTAGCATCCGGATGAAAGATGGAGAAAAACCCGAGTACATGTGATGTATTAAAGAGCTGCATGCCATCGATAGTGACCAGATTCTGATCGATGGCCCCTCCACGAACATTGAACCCCGAAGAACCTTCACCCACGGTACTTACCCCGGGAAGGAGGGTGATCGCCTTGATCACATCCACTTCGCCCAGAAAAGCGGGTATCGCCTCAATATTTTTTATGGTAAGCTTTGATGCTCCCGGGATTGTACTTTGAAGATTCTCCTTCGGATTATTGTCGCGTATGATCACTTCTTCAAGGCTGAGGGTGGTAGCTTCAAGTGTTATTCGCACGAATTCCGGACTTTGGAAATTGTGCTGATAGGTACGACTCAGAAATGAAATGTGTGTGATCGTCAGCAGATGTGTCCCCAGTGGCATCTGAACCCTAAATTTCCCATTCTGATCTGTTACCGCCAATAAATTGCCCGCCGGGTCAAGTATCGTCGCACCTTCTATAGGTTGACGCTGCTGATCCTCGATAATTCCGTCAAGGACAACTTTGCTTTGTCCGAAGCAGGAGAAAGTGAGTAGAGTAAGTAGTACAGTGACCCGAAGAATCACTGCTGAACCCTTTCGCTTTTCAATTGCCAGGATTCCAGCCGTGGATTCATCAGATGGAACCACAGACCGGGGACCAACGCCAGAATGATCATGGTTGAGTAACCGGCGGGCAGCTGCGGACTTTCATCATAATGATACAGGACCTGATATCGTTTTATAGCATTTGCATGATGATCTGAGTGCCGTTGCAGTTGAAAAAGGAAGAAATTACTGATTACGTGGGAAGCATTCCAGGAGTGTATTGGGGTAACCCGTTCATATTTACCGGGCGCGATCTCCTTTCTCTCGATCCCGTAATGCTCAATATAGTTGACCTGTTCGAGGAGTGTGAATGCGATAAAGCTCTGCACAAAGAAAAATACAGGCAGCTGCCATACAAAGTGATTTGCCCAGATACTGAATATTCCGGTAACCACAGCGATGAAGATCAGCGGCAGGATGCTGAACCAGATCATCTCGTTATGAATACTCAGGGCCGAAACACCTTTTCTTCTAAGTCGATTATTCTCAATCTTCCATGCATGGGCATACCCGTGAAATACGCTCCGAAACCAAAATGCGTAGAATGACTCATTTTTACGTGAAGTAGCGGGATCTTCGGGTGTTGCCACTGTAACATGATGACCCTTGTTATGCTCGATATAAAAATGCATGTAACAAACGGTCAGCAGCAAAATTTTACTGTACAGCCTTTCAAGAGCTGATTTTTTATGGCCTAGTTCATGGGCTACTGTAATCCCGATTCCGCCCGTTACTAATCCGGTTCCAAGTGTAAACCCAATCCACTCCTGTACGGAGGAAAGATGGCCAAAGGTGACCACGTAAAAGGCCCATGCAAGGAACAGCAACTGAAAATACGTCCAGAGATAGGTGACAAACCTGTAAAAGAACTGCTCTGAGATGATTGAAATGCGATCCTTTGGGATATTATAATCGGAAGTACCGATCATGTAGTCAAGAAAAGGAATGATCAGAAATACCAGGGCAAGCGAAAGCATGTTCCACCATCCTGCCAGGTAATAACCCACAATTACCGATGCAGGAATTATAAATGCCATAAAAAAGCCGATTTTCCGAATAGGATTCATTTCTTCCTGTTTACTCGCTTTAAGATAACCAAATATGGCAAATTATGGTTTTGTGGGGTTTGGGTTTTGCTGAAATTATTAATACGCCAATGATTTGTATATTGTGAAATGAAATTAAGTTTTCTACTGCTGATTT
This sequence comes from Fulvivirga sedimenti, assembly GCF_020328055.1. Taxonomy (NCBI): domain Bacteria; kingdom Pseudomonadati; phylum Bacteroidota; class Cytophagia; order Cytophagales; family Fulvivirgaceae; genus Fulvivirga; species Fulvivirga sedimenti. The sequence goes on along the minus strand of NZ_JAIXNE010000003.1, from coordinate 860,724 downwards.
CTGTTCTTCTTAGCTGCGGTGAGCAAAAGCTTATTTCGGAGGAGATTCTGGAACGTTCTATCGGTTTTCATGATCCGGAAAACCAATGGCAATCACTCGAAACTATTTTGAACTTCAAAGAGGAAGGGGCTAACGGTCCCCGGCAGACTACCGTATGGATTGACAATAATACAGGCTATTTCAGAGTTCGACGCGGAAGTGTGGAGGATCACGGCATGGTTCAGGATTCTTGTTTCATTAATTCAGGGAACGTTGACTGTAACCGTGCAGAAAGATTGAGAAATTACTACCTCTATCTCTGGGGGCTGCCTATGAAGTTGAGAGATAGTGGAACGGTTTTAATTGATCGGGTGGATTCCATTAGATGGAATGGGTATGATGTTCTTACACTTCAGGTAGAATATGAGGAAGACAGGTGGACATATTATATTGACCAAACTGATTATCAGCTGCGGGGGTATTCTTTCCTGAAAAATGATGGTTCCGGTGAATGGATTGAGCTGGAGGGTATTGAAAAGGTCCAGGGCATGAGACTGCCCAAGAGCCGTGCATGGTATGTTTTCAGTGACAGCGCATATCTCGGCCGGGATTTGCTATTATCAGGAGAGTAGGGGACTCAGACAGGTTTAAACTGCTCAAAAGTTTCCTTACAATTCTCGCAATAGTGAATGGAGCGGCATGCGGTCGGTCCGAAAGGATTTTTCAATTGTGTGTTTTCACTACCACATACCGGGCAGGTCGCATGTTCCAGCACATCTATATCAACGATGAGATTGTGTTTTGGCGGAGGAGCCAATCCGAACTTTCGCAGTGCCTCTCTTCCCTGATCGGAAATCATATTTGAATTCCAGGAAGTTTCATAAGTTATTTTCACATCCACCTCCTGAAGGCCATGCTGGTGCAATACATCAATAACATCCTGTTTCATGTAGTCGATTGCCGGGCAGCCGACGAAGGTTGGGGTCATATGAACTGTAAGGTGTTCTTCCTGCCAGTCGAGACGGGTTATTACACCCAGGTCTACCAACGATATTACAGGTATCTCCGGATCTTTGACATCCTGAAGCCAGTCATAAATTTGATCGTCGCTTATCTTTCCCATACAGTAATAACAGATTTTAAGGATGTTTCGTTTACCAGTCGGCGGTAGGATCTGATCTGAATACTTCTGCCATTTCATCCAGGAGCGGTTGCAAATGGGGTGTATGTTTTCCAATTCTGCCGCCATAGGAGGGTGATAATGCGGTTAAATCAGGAACCTGCAGGACTGTCTCAGAGAGTACCTTCATTATTTCGATTTCCCATGCGGCCTGCAGTGCACGTTCTCCTTCAAATAAACCGGAAGAGATGATTTCATCCTCAAATGGTGAGGGCTCAAATATGCCAAGGGCATGGGGCAAAGCTTCATTTAATGAATTCTGTAAACGTTCTACACTTTCCGGTGTGGCATTGCCCAGTTGCCGGATCCACGTTCGGGCATGCATTGTATGATACCGGATCTCGCCTCTGATTTTTATTGAAAGATCAGCGAGTGGTTTGTAGGATGAACGTGTAAGCATATCAAAGCGAATAGCTTCGGCAGCGTCAAATAGGAAATGCCGTATCAGGCTGAAGTCGTATTCGCCATTGGGCAGTTCGGTGAGCGTACAGTTATGAAACTGATCGGCATTTCGCATGAAAGCCACTGTGTCGGGTTCACCTTCTCCGAGTTCATTGAGCATTTGATACAGGGCGTAACTTTGTCCAACTTTGTCCTGTGCCATTGAACTGAATGCGATATCTTCTTCAAGAAGAGGCCCAAAACCTGTCCATTCACTGTTTCTGTGGCCAATAATCAGCTGATCATCAGCCATTTTATATAACATCTCTTTCAGTGCCTCGGTATTCATTGGTCTGCCTGTTTACGTTCCTTGAAATCTTTCAATTTATCCCCTGCCTTATAAGCAATTGCATCCCTGAATTGTTTTTCCGGCAGGGTATTCCAGATAATTTTATCCTCTTCGTCATTGAACAGGATGTCTGATGTTTTAACGACCCAGACATTAAACACCGGCTTACCATCAATGAATTCTGGTTTGGCCAGTGATAGCGCACCCTGATAGCTATCTGCCTCCACCGAACCGATATGTTCGTGTTGTTTGCCACGCCGCATCAGGTGAAACACTTCATAGGACTCCGTATTGCCCGTTCCGGGAGTCTGGTCGGGAACAGATGAGTAAATATTCTGATCATCTTCGGTGAATCCGGTTGTATACACATTGCGTGTATCAACAACGAAAAGGCCTGTGCATGTTTGTCTTCTGGAAAACTGTTCCTTGGCAAACAGGAAAGCCATTTCTTCATTTGGCGCATGAACTGCCCCGGTATGAATGTACGGCTTGTTTTCGTGAAGCTGCGTGAATACCTCAAATGTGCCCAGCTGATCCAGTGGTGCTTTAGGTGCCAGTTCGCCATTTAGTTCGGGAAGTCTGTTTACCCTGGGGTCAAGTGATTTCATACTGCAAATATCCGCCTTTTGTAGCTCCTATGCAATCGTTTTCGGAGGATAAGCAACAGGAAACAATGTCTGCGGCAAAAGGAATAAATAAAAAAACCCGCAGGGTTTGCCTGCGGGTTTCTTCAATTATTTTTCCTGTTATACCAGGGGCTTTACATAATCTGTTTTCGGAGTTTTCAAAGCCTCGCGAACCCAGCGTCCACGCTCTTCGGCGGTTCTTCGCACAGCGAGTCGTTCGGCATTACACGGACCGTCACCATTGATAACCCTTTTGAACTCCTCCCAGTCCGGCTCGGTATAAACCCACCGGCCTGTTTCCTGGTCTTTACTTAATTTGGGGTCCGGAATTGTAAAACCAAGTTCCCATATTTTCGGCACATACATATCGAGGAACTGGTTTCTCATGTCATCATTGCTGGCCATTTTAACCTTCCATTTCATGAGAACTTCTGTATGGGCAGACATTTTATCGGGCGGGCCGAAAAAGTGCATCATGGGCGCCCACCAGCGATCGATTGCTTCCTGCATCATTTGCCGCTGTTTTTTTGTTCCTGTTGCCATGTGGATTACGCAGTGATGGCCATATTTTAAATGAAATGACTCCTCGGCGCAAATACGGTCGAGTGCCCTGCAGTACGGACCATAGCTTCCGCGGGCATTTGCCAGCTGATTCACGATCGCACCGGCATCAACAAGCCAGCTGATAAAGCACGCATCTGCCCAGGTATAAGCGGGGTAGTTGAAAATGTTTGAATATTTTGATTTACCGTTGATCAGGTCATCGATCATCGCTTCCCTGGGTTTGCCCAGTGTTTCAGCAGCAGCATAGAGAAGTTGAGCATGACCTACTTCGTCCTGAACTTTTGCCATGAGGGCAAGTTTCCTCCGGAAGCCGGGCGCACGGGTAATCCATGTTCCTTCAGGTAAAGCGCCAATAATTTCACTGTGTGCATGTTGTTCAATCATGCGGATCAACTGCTTTCGGTATAAATCCGGCATCCAGTCGGTTGGTTCAATTTTTTCACCCCGTTCAATACGGGCTTCAAAGGCTTCAAGTTTTACCGGATCTTCATTGGTAAGTTCTTTACTGTTTACCGGCTCAAAAGTATTTCCTCCTCCGTACATTAGGTATTTATTTGGTTATCGCAATAGTAACAAAAAAACTTGCTATTTCGTTTTCAATCCTTCAATTAACATGTCAGCCAGCTGATTTCCAAGTTTTTCCGGATCGATAATTCCTTCGGGATCATACCAGTGGGGCATCCAGTTAAGGGATGAGAACAGTGTCATTACAGCGAGTTTGGTGTCTACAGGATTAAACTCTCCAGCACGAATTCCTCTTTCAATGATCCGCTTGAACCGGTTAATGTAGTTAATCCGCAGCAATAGAAAATCCTTCAGATACTTATCGCTCAGGTGCCTGTGTTCATTCATGAAGACGGCTGATGCAGTGAGGTTTTCAGCCATTACGGCAATATGCCCTAAAATGCCCGCACGCAGCTGGCCGGCATAGCCGCTTTGATTCTTTTCAACCTGATCGAGCGAATCCATGAATTTTTCGGCCATTCCAAAACAAAGCGTGATCAGAATTTCTTCTTTCGATTTTATATGGGAATAAAGACTGGCTGCCTCGATGCCCAATTCTGTCGCCAGATCGCGCATTGAAGTGGCGGCATAGCCGCGAACCCTGAATAATTCAGCAGCGGCCTGAATGACCTGATCTTTTCTTGATTCCGAGAACGGCATGATACAAAAATAATTATTCGGCAGTGAACCGGAAGTAATTTATTAGTTTTGAATGGATAAAGATATGGGTTTTAAAAACATTCGTAATTTCCATGAAAAGGTGAACAACATTTTTCACCTGACCCTGGCATTGCCCCTTTTGCCGATGGGATATATTTTCCTGGAATCGAATCACGATGATTTTGAACCACCATTGGGTGAAAATCAACTTCTGGTGATTGCATCGATCATTTCAGCACTTTTAGTCACTGCATTTGCCTACACTCATTACCAGGGTAATCTGGAAAAAGTGAGGGAAGAAGATGGATTGGCAGCCCAATTCAGGGCATTATATAGTCAATACCAAAAATTATATCTTGGAAATCTGGCTGCGAGTCTCCTGCTTGTCGTAGGTTATTATCTTACAGGGTCAGATTATGTGATCGGCACTTACGTTCTGCATCTTTTTACCCTGTCACTCATCAGACCCTACTACGACCGGTATAGCCGGGATCTTAAATTATCTAAGGAAGATGCACTGGCAGTAAGAAAGATGACCCTGGCGTTTGAGGAGGATTTGTAAGTTGTGTAATTACCGATACGGCATCATCGGCATTTCGGATGAATTCAAAATAAAATGCAGCGGCAATCATAATCGCAAGCAGGATGCCGATTAAAATGATCAGTTGTTGTCTTTGTTGTTTGCTCACGAAATCCATAAGTTGAACGAACGATTTTGTCTACAGACCCGTAACATCTTGATTTGGTTGCATGCAAACCCTTAAAAAGTCCATATCGGTAATCATCCCTGCCCTCAACGAAGAGAACATGTTACCAGGTCTTTTAAAGTCTGTGTTGGCAAAACGGGTTCCTGTGGAAATTATTGTTGCCGATGGGGGAAGTACCGACCAAACGCGGAAGATTTGTGAATCCCACGGTGTGAAGTTTATTTCTACCTCACGTGGGAGGGCGAAACAAATGAATGAAGGGGCGGCAATGGCCACCGGAGATATTTTGTTCTTTGTGCACGCCGACAGTCGTTTGCCGGAGTGCTGGTATCAGGAGCTTCATGAAGCACTTTCATCGGGCGTCGTTGCGGGCACCTTTTCGCTGGAGTTTGATGAGCAATCTGTTTTGTTGAGAGCCTATGGTCAACTGAGCAAATTGAATCACTCGCTTTTTACTTATGGAGATCAGGGGCTTTTTCTACATCGCACTACATTCATTGAAACAGGTGGTTTTAAGGAAATCCCGATTATGGAAGATGTGGAAATCTACAGGCGGTTGAAAAAGATGGGGCCTGTAGTTAAAATGAAAAGCACCATCGTTACCTCTTCACGCAGATTCCGTAAAAACGGGATAATTTCCCAACAGCTGATGAATATTTTTCTGGTATTTGCATTCAGGGCAGGAGTCCCCGCGGCATGGCTTCAAAAATTTTATCCTTATAATTGATTTAAACTGCAGCCTTATATCTTTGCCACATGAAAACAGTGCTGATCATCACATATTATTGGCCACCCAGTGGTGGAAGTGGTGTGCAGCGCTGGATGAAATTTGCAAATTACCTGGAAGACGAAGGCTGGCACCCGGTAATTCTTACCCCCGAAAATCCACAATTTGTTGTTAAGGATGATTCACTTGAACAAGAAGTGAATGAAAATATTGAAGTGCTGCGCATACCTATTTGGGAACCATATCAGTTATTCGAAAAAGCCGGCGGCAACCCAAATGTATCCCAGGGAAATACTTCTGGGTCTGTGTCATCAATTGCAAAGTTCATAAGGGGTAATTTTTTTCTTCCGGACCCAAGGGTATTCTGGCGAAAACCGGCTGTCAGGTTCCTGAAGGATTACCTGAAAAGCAGGCGCGTTGATTTCATCGTTACGACCGGACCACCCCATAGCATACATTTGATCGGCCTCTCACTGAAAGGGAAATTCAATATTCCCTGGCTTGCTGATTTCCGCGATCCGTGGAGCGACTGGGATATGCTCGATGAATTTCATACCTCTGCGCTGGCGCGGTCTTATCATCGTAAAATGGAAAGGAAGGTTGCCGGAAAAGCGGATATTCTTCTCACCGTAAGCCCTTCCTGGGCAGAAACGCTTCATAAAAGGTACGATCGGCAGGTAGAAGTCATTACCAATGGATTTGATACGGCCGATTTCAGCAATGTTACAGACACCGGGCCCGACAACTTTTCGCTGGCACACTTTGGGCTAATCAATCAGTTTCGCCATGCACCGGCTTTCTGGGAGGCCCTGGAACAACTTCAATTATTGAATCCGGAGATTCATGACCTTTTAAAAATTGATTTATATGGAGTCATGGACCCGGAAATTCACACATTTATTGAATCCTGGGATAAGTCGGGAGAACAGGTGACTATTCATGGAAGCATAAGCCATAAAGAGGTGATTGAATCGTACCGGAAGTGCACGGTTGTTCTGATGTTTATGAATAAAAGTTCAAATGCGAAAGGCCACATCCCGGGGAAATTATTTGAATACCTTTCTGCCGGTAAACCCATTCTTGCAATCGGAGATCCTGAAGGTGATGCTGCAACGATAATTCGTGACACCGGGGCAGGAGTAGTGCTGAGGTGGGACGATACGGAGGGGATCTGTGGAATTCTTAATGAATGGTACCTGGAGTATAAAAAAACTGGCTCATTGCCTGGTCCGGACAGGAATGTGATTAACAGGTATTCCCGAAAGGAGCTCACCACCCGGCTTGCATCATTGATGAACAAACATGCAGGATAACGACGATTTCATACCATTTTTTGACCTCTCACGGCAGGGTGCTGAGCACATATCCGAGTGGATGAATGAAATTGAGCGCATCGTTCGTTCCGGTAAATTTCAATCGGGCCCGGAAGTACCCGGATTTGAGAAAGCTTTTGCAGAATGGCTTGGAGCAGCGGATGTTGTTGGGTGTGCGAGTGGTACCGATGCCCTGGAGGTCGCTCTTCGCGCTTGGCAGATTGGCCCCGGGGATGAAGTCATCGTTCCTGCCAATACATGGGTTTCCGATGCCGAGGCTGTGCTGTTCACCGGGGCTACGCCTGTTTTTGCCGATGTACTTGATGAAACCGGACAACTTGATCCAGCCGGCCTTGAGCCTCTGATCACGGAAAAGACAAGGGTGATCATTGCAGTTCATATGTACGGCTCCGTCTGTGACCTGGGATCCATCATGCAAATTGCCAGGCGGCATAACATCCTTGTATTGGAAGACTGTGCCCACGCCATCGGACTCAAAACCCAATGGGGAATGGCCGGAACACTTGCGGATGCAGCGGTATTCAGCTTTTATCCAACAAAAAATCTTGGTGCATTTGGCGATGCCGGTTGCATTGCTTCTGCGGATTCCCGGTTTATTGATCGGGTGCGCCTAATCCGTGATCATGGTCAGCCTGTCAAGGATACTCACCTGATTGTCGGTAAAACCAGTCGGATGGATGAAATTCAGGCGGCAATACTGTTTAAGAAGCTCCTTTACGTAGATCAATGGAATGCCCGGCGGCGTGATATCGCAATGTCATATGCAACAACCATAGAATCAATCCAGGGTATTCAAATGGGGTTTGACCTGAATCAAAACGCTGTGGTTCATTTGTTTATATTGAGAACCAGCGAGCGGGATGAATTCATACAATTCATGAAGAAGCGCGGGATTGGAACAGCTGTTCATTACCCGTTGCCTATTCCGATAACTCCTGCATTTCAATCGGGTAACTACAGGGGAGTATGGTCGGTGGCCGAGAGGAGGGCAAAAACTATTGTTTCGCTTCCGGTATTTCCTGAATTAACGGACGGGGAAATCGGTCGGATTAATGATGCCCTCGTTGCCTTTGGTCAGAAATGACTCAGGGCTTAAACCAGAAGGTGGTGTCGGTAAGTCCGGTAGTTGTATTCACCATTTTCCAGCCCTTCAGCAATTCAAAAACTTCAGCATAATATTCGCGTTCCGAATTATCCAGGACAAGAATGCCACCTGGCTTTAACCTGTCGATGGCATTTTTACAACATTGAACCCGATTGCGGCCGTCTACAAGTACAAAGTCAAATGAATTTTCCGGAAATTGGAGAATGTAATCGCTGTATTCGGTGTAATCAGGTTTGCCCGAATTCAATTTTGGGGGTATGAGTTCGTAATCCACATTTGAAAGACCTTTTATTTGATCCTCGACTTTCCTATACCACCCTGTATCATGCTCAACGCTTACCAGGTGGTTCAGTAGTTTAGCGAAGAAAAGCGTACTACCGCCACTGCCGTATTCAAAGCCCTTCATGTCACTGGATAGAATTTTTCTGAATATTGCGATGGAAGCAGGTGAAGTCCATGGAACTTTACCCATAAAGAAGCGCCAGGATCTGCTGTAAACCTTTAGGGCGGGGCGGACTATTCTGAAGACCAAATACGGCAGCTGTGCAGTCTTGTAATTTTTTTGTGTAAAGTAGCTTCTCCCGGCAATATCTTTGGTGATCGAATACTTATCCATAGTTTTGTTAAAATCTTGTTTTATGGTATCGGAAAAGCCTGAATTTCTTATTGCAGGAGCTGCCAAGGCAGGTACCACATCGCTCTATCACTACCTGAATCAGCATCCGGAAATTTTTATGTCTCCGGTAAAGGAACCCGACTATTTTGGCGGGCACTTCTGGTCTTTACCGTTAAATGATATTTATGGCCCGGATCCGAAGTTACAAATTTATCAGGATTGGGATGAATACCTATCCTTATTCAGGGAAGGAAAGGGAAAATTGAAAGGTGAGGCGAGTCCGAGTAGCTTTTATTACTTTGCCGAGGCCATTCCTGAAATAAAACGGCGCCTTGATAATCCAAAAATAATCATCATTCTTCGGAATCCGGTTGACCGTGCCTACAGCCATTATACATTCAAAAAACGGGATGTGAAGGAAAATCTGACATTTTCAGATGCCCTTGACGCTGAGGAGAAGCGAATGCAGGAAAATTATCATTATGGATATTTTTACAAGGCACTCGGTTTTTATCACAGGCCTGTTGAAGCCTTTCTGGCTGAATTTTCAGATGTTCATATTGTGCTTCTGGATGAACTCCAGGCAAACCCGGAGCATGTCATAAAAGGAATTTTTCAATTCCTGGATGTTAAAGATGATTTTGAGCCCTCACTGGATGTTGTATATAATGTATCAGGCAACCCAAGGATGAAGGGGCTTAATAAATTTTTACGGAAGAAGAACCCATTCCGGGATTTGATCCGTCCGGTACTGGATGTGGTGCTTTCTGAGAAGTCTAAAACAAAGCTTATGGAGAAGATACACCAGATGAATACTGCGCCAAAGGAGCCGCTTGAAAACAGCACCAGGCAGAAATTACTGGATTTGTACCGATCCGATATAGGAAGATTACAGGATCTCATCAATCGTGATCTTTCACAATGGATGCATTAGTTTCTCCTGCAGTTTGTAAGGGTATATTAGGAAAAAGTAGTTAATTAATACTATACTCGCTTTATGAAAATCGGGATGATCCTGGACAATACATTTCCGCCGGATTCCAGGGTGGAGAATGAAGCTGTTAGCCTGATCAGGGAAGGGCACGAGGTGTTTTTGTTCTGTCTGAATTCCGGTGATCAGCCTGAAAAGGAAATAATCAATGGAATTCAAATTCATCGTTTTCCAACCAATAAGTTCGAATATAAGCTTTCTGCACTTGCTTACACGATACCCTTATATCACTGGCTGATGCGGCCTAAAATCAAGACGTTTATTAACGAAACACAGGTGGAGGTTATCCACATACATGATCTTACGATTGCCCGAGCTGCTTTTGCGGAGGCCAGAAAAGCCGGGAAAAGAGTGGTTCTTGATTTGCATGAAAATCGTCCCGAAATCATGAAGTTTTATGTGCATTTGCAGAAATGGCCTGGAAAATGGCTCATCTCTACGAGGAGATGGAATTCATTTCAGAAGAAATACTGCCATGCAGCGGATGCAGTGATCGTAGTAACTGATGAGGCCAGACAGGACCTTGCCAGCGAATACAGAATTTCTGAGCAAAAATTTGCAGTTGTTCCGAACACCGTCGACACCTCTATTTACCTTTCCTATGAACCGGATCCCGGAATTACTCAGGCATACAAGGATACCTTTAATATACTTTACATGGGTGATACAGGTCTCCGGCGCGGAACAGATACGGCTATTCTTGCCATCGAGTTGCTGAAGGATTCGATTCAGAATGTAAAGCTGATTTTAGTTGGCAGCAATACCGAAGATGCGGAGCTCAGGGAGATCGTTCGGAAAAAGAACCTTGAACCCTATGTACATTTCGCCGGATGGCAGGATGTGTCCCTGTTTCCCAGTTATGTCGAAATTGCCGATGTATGCCTGTCGCCGCTTAAAAGGAACCGCCACCATGACACAACATTTGCCAACAAGATTTTCCAATATATGGCCGGAGGTAAACCACTTGTTGTGAGTGATTGCCCGCCCCAGGTGAGGGTTGTCGAGAATAGTGGGTGCGGGCTTGTGCATCAGGCAGAAAGCCGGAATTCACTGGCAGAATCAATTTTTTATATCCATGAGCATCCTGAAGAATCTCTTGAAATGGGTGAACGTGGCAGACGAGCGGTGATGGAGCAGTGGAACTGGAATCATACTTCCAATGAATTGAGAGCCTTGTATGCCGGGTTAGCGTCTGAACCTGTCAAGAATCAAATCAACTAATTCGCTCAGTTCCGGTGAATATCGCTTCCAGTAAATGACGGGGGCGGTTAATATCAGGAATAATGAGGATTTCAGAATGCTGGCGACCCACAGGTTTTCAGGTAAGGGAAGAAAATAACAAATTATGCCGGCAGCAATCATGATCAGAACTATTTCCATCGTTTTTCCTGTAAATGGATTAAGATCCATTTTGATCTTCAGGAAGGAGAATCGCGCAATATTGTAGGCAAGAATTGCCATGGTGGTTGCCATTGCTGCACCAAGTGTTCCGTACAAGGGAATAAAGACGAAATTCAGTCCGACAGTGATCACCAAAAGCAGTACCGACAAGATGGCATCCACCTTGTAATATTTTGAGTTGACCATGATATATCCGTTGATACCCACACCGGTATCGATCACCTGTGCCAGGCCAAGCATGATGAATATAAGAAAACTATCGGCATATTCTTCCGGAATATAATACAACAATAAGGAGTAATTCAGAGTGATCAGCAGGAAGACTCCACTGCTAAGAATAAGCTGATTTATGGATGATTTTCTGTATAATTCTGAAATAGTCCTATGGTCGTTATCCTTGAATGCATGGGCAATGAGTGACGGTGCGGTACGGGCAATCGAACTTGCAGGCACGCGGATAACAGAAGCCATAGCAGCGGCGATAGCGTAGATACTCACCGAAGACAGACTTTCAAGACTTCCCAGCATGAGACCATCCACCTTATTGATCATGTGTGCAGACAGGCCGCTGAGTACATTGAAAGAGTTGAATTTCCTAATTTCTTTTAAGAAGGTACGGTCACCCGGAGCAATGGTCAGTTCCGTAGGTAATTCCCCAAGTATCCCAATATAGATCAGAGTAATTAAGGCGATCAATGCATAAGATACGGTATAAGCGATGATAAACGTTTCAAAGTCAAATTCTCCTTTGGCATAGAGCAATATCAGGATCATCCACAGTATTCTCAGAAATATGAATGGCAGGGAGGCAGATAAAACATTTTTGAACAGGGCTTTCAGATAGGCATCAAAAAGGTTGTAAAACACCATCGCAATGCTGAAAGGCACCAGTAAATAAAAATATTCTACAAAGAGGCTGGAATTTTCGATATACCAGCTCGTGATTTCAGGTTTAAATATCCAGATCAAAGAAAGTACCAGCGTAAGTCCGCCCGCGCAAATCAAAAACCCGTAATACAATACCTTTCTATGCAGGTATGGGAAATATTTAACGATCATCGAGGGTGTTCCCAGTTGGGAGAACTGTGAAATCACGATGGTCACAGAAAGGAGAATCCGGGTGAGTCCGAACTGGTCACTATCCAGGATGTTGGGAAACAGTATGACCGTATTCACATACCCCAGGAGAATGCCCAGATACTGGATTATGCTGAGCCAAATACTGTTTCTGCGGACAATTCCCATAATATGCGCTTAGCACAAACTTGCAAAAATTTATTTAATACGATCCGGGTTTTCATTGATGAATGATTTCCAGCTTTTAGATCCATTCTTTCTGGTGCCGAACTGAAAGTGATGACAGAGGGCTACAGCAAGGGCATCAGTCGCATCCAGAAGTTTAGGTTGCTCTGTGAAGCTCAACAGCGTCATAATCATCTGCGCCACCTGTTCTTTCGATGCATTTCCATTTCCCGTTACAGATTGCTTCACTTTTTTAGGAGCATATTCCGTTATGGGAATGTCCCTGTTCAGTGCGGCAGCCATGGCTACCCCCTGTGCCCGGCCGAGCTTGAGCATTGACTGTACATTCTTGCCGTAAAAAGGCGCTTCAAGGGCCACTTCATCCGGTGAAAATTCCTCTATCAGGTGGTTAACACGCTCAAATATTTTTTTCAGCTTTAGTTCATGGGACCGATATTTTGAGAGGTGTATGACCCCCAGCTGAAGCAACTTCAGGCGATTTCCCTGAACGAGGATTACTCCATAGCCCATCACATTTGTTCCCGGATCAAGGCCCAGGATGATCCGTTCCAAATTCGAATTTTTCTCTATCTTCACCACCGTTGCAATATAGCTATATGGCCACGAAAAATGAAAGCAGAAAATATTATCTATACCTGATCAAATCAGCGGTTTTCCTGCTGATCCTTTATTTCATTTACCGAAAAGTTGAGGAACATCCGGAAGATTTCCAGAGTCTGCAGCATTTTCTTCAGGATCGGTTATCCGTTGGTATGTTAGTTCTGCTTGCCTTATTGATCCCCGTGAACTGGGGCCTTGAAATTGTGAAATGGCGTTACCTGGTGCGGACCAAATATCCAATAAGCTGGAAGGCAAGTACCGAGGGGGTGCTTTCCGGACTGGCAATGGGTTTTATCACACCCCATGGAATCGGCGATTATTTCGGACGGCTCACTTCTATTGATTTAAAAGGAAAATCCAGTTTTATAGGTTTAATTATGGCAAGTCGTTTTGCCCAATTATCGGTTACAGTTTGTTTCGGTATGTTGGGCGTTACGGTGATTTTGAGTTCGGCTGAAATTGCCATGCTGCTGGGATTGTTTTCAGGAGTGGGAGTGGCAGTCGTTGTGTTACTCAAGTATATCTCCTCAAAAAAACGAAAACGTTACCTCGATTTTATTGGCCGGTACTTTGAAATATTAAGATCACTTACCATCAGATCTTACGCAGTTATATTTGTGTTATCTGTCTTTCGTTATATGACTTTTGCTTTTCAGATGACCCTGGCCATTCGTGTTTTTGCTGATCAGGATTGGTGGCTGTCTTTTGCTGGTACGACATGGATCCTCCTGGCCAAGTCGGTTATCCCCTCGTTTAATTTTCTTAGTGATCTTGGAATCCGGGAATTTTCCGGTATATATTTCTTTGATAATTTTCAGGTGTCACCAGTGCCTGTAATTGCTGCCACCTTGCTGATCTGGTGTTTAAATATAGTATTGCCTACCTTGGCAGGAGCATTTCTGATGCTGAAAATAAGGTTCAAATGATTATACTCCTGGTTTTTCCGGCATTATACTGTATACTCCTACTGGTGTCGATCATCCTTTGGGCCAGGATACCTTCTGTGGGTGTAAATACTGAGGCGAGGAATAGTTTTTCTGTTTTGATACCATTTAGAAATGAAGAGCAGAAACTGGAATCTCTGATGAATTCTCTGCTTGGAGTTGATTACCCGGCAGATCAATTCGAGGTTATATTTATTAATGATCATTCCTCCGACGGGGGGGAGGCAATGATTGAATCAGCCTGTAATAATTATCAAAACTGGAAAATTATAAATCTCAAACAGCAGACCGGGAAAAAGTCTGCGCTGTTAAAAGGGGTTCAGGAAGCCAGATATCCGATTTTAATTACGACAGACGCTGATTGTAATGTACGTCCCGGCTGGCTCAGAACCTATGATCAGGCTTACACACGGCCAGATACACATTTCGTGGCAGGCACCATAGAGCTTGCTTATGAAAAACCCACTCTGCCGGTGATATTCCAGGTGTTTGAACAATATGCTCTCACGGGTTTGACAGGTGTAACCATGCATTCCAGGTATCCAACCATGTGTAACGGAGCTAACCTGAGTTTCACGAAGGAAGCATTCCTGGCAGTGAACGGATATGAAGGTAATGAGCAAATCCCCAGTGGAGATGATCAGTTTCTGTTAAAGAAGGTAACATCGAGGTTCCATGATTCGGCAATTTTTATGAAAGACCCGCAGGCGGCTGTCAGAACGGGGGCAATCACAGAATGGGATGAAATGTTGCATCAGCGGATCAGATGGGCTGCAAAATGGAAATCGACCGGAGGTATGGTTTCTGTGATGGCTGTATTTATTGCATTAACTTATTTCTCCCTCCTGGTTTCATTATTCTTTACACATCAGAGCATGATTGGTGAATATCTGCCGGGAATTCTGTTGACCAAACTTTTTGCAGATGCGTTGTTTGTGGCAGCTGTAGCCGGGAAGAGGATACATGCAGGATTATATATTTATTGGCCAATAATTCAGGTCATTTACCCGTTTTATACGTTGTTTGTGGTATGGAAATCAATTCGCGGAAATTACATATGGAAGGACCGCAGGTATTCCTCCGCAGTTTGACCAGGAAATTCGTATATTCAATTTGTCATTGAAATTTCATGAGTGCTGAATCGATAGAATCAAAGTATAATCTCAAAGAACTTCAGGTTAATGCCTTGCTGGAGATTACACAGGCAATCAATAACAACCTGTCGGAAACCTCCCTGTATAAAATATATGAGTTTACCTTGCGCGCGAACCTGCGCACACAGAAGCTGGCCCTGTTTGTTTTAGACGATGAGTGGGGGTGTAAGATCTGGTTCGGAACCAGCAGGAGCTGTGAGGAGGAAATACCTGCTGAAGATATGCTTGGGCTGAAGACAGTGACAAAACTCAGCGAAGAAAGGGATGATATTTTTGGGGAGTTTGATTATGCGCTGCCCGTGATTCATAAAGATCGCACCCTGGCCATTGTTTTTGTGGGAGGCATGTTAACGAATCATGATCAGGCAACCACGTCGAGCAACCTGAGGTTTATACAGGCCTTGAGTAACATTATCCTGGTGGCTATTGAAAACAAGAAACTGGCACGCCAGCAACTGGAACAGGAATCTCTTCGAAAGGAACTTGAAATCGCCAGTGACGTGCAACATTTTCTTTTTCCGGAGTCTTTGCCGTACGGTCCCCGTTTGAAAATTGAAGCCAGCTATTTACCGCATGACCGGATTGGAGGCGATTATTATGATTATATACCCCTGAACAAAAATCAGTTTTTGCTATGTATCGCAGATGTGAGCGGGAAAGGTATTCCGGCAGCGCTCCTGATGTCGAATTTCCAGGCTTCCCTTCGCACACTGGTCCGCCAAACCGGTAATTTGAGAGAGATCATTGAGGAATTGAATTATCAGATCCTTGAAAATGCCAAGGGAGAAAAATTCATCACCTTTTTCGTATGCATTTATGATCATACATTAAAGACACTGGCCTATATCAATGCAGGCCATAACCCGCCGGTATTAATTAATGGAGAAGATGTACAATGGCTCAAAGAAGGTTCCACTGTCTTAGGGGCAATGCATCCGCTGCCATTTATTAACGAGGGATTTATTACCGATTTGGAAGACTTTGTTCTCTTTTGTTATACGGATGGAGTTACCGAAACGCAGAATGAGGAAGAGGAGGAGTTTGGCGAACACCGACTTTCAAATTTTTTCAAAGACCATCATACCCGCGACTTGAAGAAGATCCATCATGATATCATTATTGCACTGGATAATTTCAAGGGTAAAAATGGATACAGGGATGATATTACTATATTGTCGTGCAAGATTAATCCCTGATGCTGTATTTTCACCGAACACCGGAGCTGCTGAAATGGCTCTATCCCGATCATATATGGCAAATGGAACGAAACTCCGATCGGGTGTATCTCACTTTTGATGACGGCCCGGTTCCTGAAATGACCCCTGCAATACTGGATATTTTACACGAGAAATCCGTGAAGGCCACATTTTTCTGTGTGGGTGACAATGTAAAGAAATACCCGGATATTCTGGACAGAATGTTGCAGGAAGGACATCACGTCGGAAACCACAGCTTCCATCATTTAAATGGCTGGGCAACACCCCGGGAAACATATCTCGCAGATGTGGATGCCTGCACCACTGTATTTCGGGAAAGAGGCGTTCAAACCACCTTATTCAGACCCCCTTACGGTAAAGTGAAAAGAAGCCAGGCACGGGAGATCCTTCAACAGAATAAAATCATCATGTGGGATGTGCTCAGTGGAGATTTCGATCCGGCTTTATCACCGGTGAAATGTTTGTCAAAAACACTAAGCGCTGTCCGCCCGGGATCCATTATTGTGCTGCACGATAACCCTAAAGCGGCGGAAAGAACCTTTTATGTTCTGCCGCGACTTATTGATCACCTTCTTGAATCCGGATTGAAATGCTCAGTAATCCCATATTAATTAATTCCATCATGGGGATCCTCTGTCTTGCAATCTTGCAGGACATCCTCCTGTATTTTCTTTTCAAGCCGTATAAACCCGGAACTACGGATCCTGTTTCGTTGCCATATGTGAGTGTGCTCCTGGCCATGCGTGACGAGGAGGAAAATGTGGATCGTTGTCTGAATGCAATACGGAACCTTGACTATCCGAAAGGCAAAATTGAAATCCTGGTCGGTGATGACGACTCATCAGATAAGACCCTGGAATTGCTGAGAAAACATGAAATGGAAGATGACAGGATACAGGTGATTTCTGTTAGGGAGGAGCTCGGACTGGCAAGGGGCAAAGCGAATGTTCTTGCGCATTTAATAAATAAAGCGGCTGGCAGTGTATTTTTAATCACTGATGCTGATGTCGAATGTAACCCGGCCTGGGCCAAAACCATGGTCGGAAACATACCTGAAAAGGTTGGGGTGATTAACGGACTGACCGGTGTTTCTGGGAATATATTTCAACATTATGAATGGCTTCAGGCACAGGGTATGTTACATGTTCTGCAGCGGTTTATTCCCATTACAGGAATTGGAAATAACATGTTGGTTACCCGGGAGGCATATATGGCCACGGGAGGTTTTGAAACTATCGCATTTTCGGTAACAGAGGATTTTGCACTCACGCGAAGAGTTTTAGAGGAGGGTTTCTCCCTTTCAAGCCGGTTATGCAACAAGGCAAGGGGGACTACTCTTGCCAGAAATGATATTGGATCGTTGCTGTCTCAACGTAAACGCTGGATGCAGGGGGCTGTGAGAATGCCTGTTTTTATTGTGTTCCTTTTGCTGGTGCGAGCGCTGTATTATCCTGCCATTATAAGTGCGTTTATCCTTTTTCCAAAAATTGCTGCGGTGGCTTTTTTAGTCAAAACACTTTTTCAGGCGGGATTGATCCGTGCGGTTAACAGGGAATCTGGAAGAAAACTTATGGTTTTTCCGCTCATGATGTATGAGCTGTATGCCTTTCTAATTTCCTGGGCAGAAATTATTGCTTACCTGATCCCAGGTAAGGTGAAGTGGAAAGGACGGGAATTTACCTGAAATTGGCTTGTGCGCTTATCGAGCTGTAGGAGTCGGTCACCCAGTTCAGAAACATGCCAATACATTCATGGCATATAAAGAAAACTGAGCCCAGCAGGATCATATAAAATACGATCTGAAGCTCATTGTTCGAGACGGCAGAATAAAATTTCATGTTGGTGCTTGTTTAGGTTATCCCAATATATAGATTAAATTCTATTGCACGATAACACTATTGTTACATCAGGAAATCCTCTTTTTTGCGATTTCTGAAGGATTATAATGATACATTTCACGGAATGAACGGGCAAAATAGGATAGATTATTGAATCCTACCTCATAGGCGATCTCTGTGACAGACTTCCCTGACTCCTTTAATAACTGAAATGCACGGCGTAATTTTCGCTCACGGATGTGGTGGCTGCTGGACTTTCCGGTAATCTTCTTAATCTTTCTATGGAGTTGAACACGGCTGATCCTGAGATCTGAGGCCAGGTCCGAAACGGTATATCGCTGATCAGCAAGATGTGCATCGAGCAGGTCGTTGATCTGCTCCAGAAAGTTTTGTTCGGAGTCACTTCTGAATCCATGCATGGAACAATTTAATCATTTTAAAGGGAGAATTCAATACACCTGATGATTGTATGCGTGAATCTCTTAAGAATCCTTAATTTCGCAGAAATTATAAATTCAAACCCTTGATTGACAGCCACGCACATATATATCTGAAGCAATTTGATGAAGACAGGGATGAAGTCGTAGGACGAGCACTTGATAACGGAATCACGCGGATTCTCATGCCCAATGTTGACCATGAGACTATTGAAATCATGTTTGAGGCTGAGATGAAATATCCGGAATCATGCATGGCCATGATGGGGCTGCATCCGTGCAGTGTGGACCGGCATTTTGAACGGGCGTTATACGAAGTGGAAAGCTGGCTTGGAAGCCGCGAATTTGTTGCTATTGGCGAGATTGGAACCGACCTGTACTGGGATCGTACTTATTGGGGGCAGCAGCAGGAAGCATTTAAGATCCAGATGGCATGGGGGGCGGAAAGGGATTTGCCGGTTGTTATTCATTGCCGTGAATCAATCGATGAGACGATAGAACTTGCAGAGTCCCTTCAGCTGTCCGCATATAAGGGTGTCTTTCATTGTTTTACCGGTACACTTGAGCAGGCCCGAAAAATCACAGGCATGGGATTTCATCTGGGTATTGGAGGAGTGGCTACTTTTAAAAACGGAAATCTGGATGAGGTACTTAAAGAAATCCCGCTGGATCGTATATTATTGGAGACAGATAGTCCGTATCTTGCCCCTGTGCCGCACCGCGGCAAAAGAAATGAACCGGCGTTTGTACGGCTGGTTGCTGAAAAGATCGCTGGCGTGAGGACGGTCGGACTGGATGAAGTGATCGCAGAAACCACGCAAAACTGTCAACGTTTATTCGGCATCAAATGAAAACAGAACGAATCCAGGTTATTACGTCTTCAGCCCATGCTCCGGATCGCAGTGTGCTGATCATTTATACCGGTGGAACGCTGGGTATGATCCACAATGACCAGGGGCTCCTGGTTCCGTTTGATTTTGCAAGTATTTTATCCCATGTGCCTTCATTGCGGCAACTCGGGCTTAATCTTACAGTAATTTCGTTCCATCCCCCAATCGATTCCTCTAACATGACACCGTCCTACTGGACGGAAATAGCCAGGATCATACATAATGAATATCTCAATTTCGACGGTTTTGTTGTATTGCACGGAACTGATACCATGGCTTACACGGCTTCGGCGATAAGCTTTATGCTCGAAAACCTGAATAAACCAGTGATTTTCACAGGCGCTCAGTTGCCCATTACAGCATTTCGCAGTGATGCCCGCGAAAACCTTATTACTTCCCTGGAAATCGCTTCCGCTCAGGATAACGGAATTCCAGTTGTTCCCGAAGTGGCGATCTATTTTAATAATGTGTTGCTGCGTGCAAATCGTTCAAAGAAAGTTGAAAGTGTACACTTCGATGCTTTTGAGTCTGAAAACTATCCAATGCTGGCGGAGTCTGGTGTTGTGATCCATTATAATCATGCCATGATCCTTCAGACCCCTGCAGGACCGTTGACACTGCATGACAAATTGGACAACCGTGTTGCCATACTTAAATTATTCCCGGGCATTCCGCGGGAAGTAGTGGAGGCCATTGTAAATGTGGAGGGCTTGAGAGCGGTGGTTTTGGAAACCTTTGGCGCTGGCAATGCAATCTCCGCTGACTGGTTTATCGACTTGTTACGTGTGACTATTGAAAAAGGTGTGGTTATCGTTAATGTGTCTCAGTGCAATGGAGGAAGGGTAATGCAGGGCAGATATGAAACCAGCAAGCAGCTCGAGGCGATCGGTGTTATTGGCGGTGAGGATCTTACGACGGAGTCAGCTGTGACGAAGCTGATGATGGTCCTGGGTGAGGAGACGGATACCGTTCGTGTAAAAAAGCGGTTCATACAGCCCGTATGTGGCGAAATGACTGATTTGAAGGCGCTATTAAATTAATTTTATCCTTGCATAAAGTCTTTTTTATTGATTTATTTGTGACTTGCCTGAACGTAAGGTTTGGGGAACGGAGAGGTGACCGAGTGGTTGAAGGTGCTCGCCTGGAAAGTGAGTGTGCCCCAAAAGGGTACCGGGGGTTCGAATCCCTTCCTCTCCGCTGAATGTTCGAAAAAATTACTAACTTTAATAAATTTTAATTAGCACTTTACCAAACACGTTTAATCATCTCAAACCTTGAGAATCCTAAAACTTAAATTATGAAAAAACTATTTGCATTATTGGCGATTGCAGGGATGATGTCCCTAGGTTACCAGTCTCAGGCTCAGGACGAGCAGGAAACGTCAGATATGGTTGAAGAAACAGTTGATTCTACTGCTGCTGCGGTTGAGGAAGTTGTGGAAGAAGCCGCACCTGTCGCTGTCACGGAAATTGAACCTGAAGTTGAAGAAGAGGCTAAGTCATTCCAGCAGATCATCAAGGAGAAATTCATCGAAGGTGGTGTGGAATGGATGACGCCTGTATTGATCTGTCTAATTCTCGGACTGGCCATTGCAATCGAAAGGATCATTACCTTGAACATGGCAACCACCAACACCAACAAATTGTTGGCAAACGTTGAAGATGCCCTTGCCAATGGTGGTGTGGAAGCTGCGAAAGAAGTTACACGCAATACTAAAGGCCCTGTTGCTTCAATCTTTACTCAGGGATTGATGCGTATGTCTGAAGGTATTGAAATGGTTGAAAAATCGATTATTGCTTACGGTTCCGTAGAAATGGGCCGCCTGGAGAGAGGTCTTGTTTGGATCTCACTTTTCATCGCACTGGCTCCGATGCTTGGTTTTACCGGTACTGTAATTGGTATGATCGCGGCATTTGATGCGATTGAAGCTGCGGGTGATATTTCACCCCAGATTGTTGCGAACGGTATTAAAGTGGCCCTCCTTACCACGGTAGCGGGTCTGTTCGTAGGTATCATACTGCAAATTTTCTACAATTACCTTGTGTCTAAAATTGATTCCCTGGTTAATCAGATGGAGGATGCATCCATCACACTTGTTGACCTGCTTGTAAAACACAAGCTCAGCGGCAAGTCTTGATTTAATGTTGGAATTAAAATTAATTAACACATGGAAACTTTTGTAAACATAGCGATCCCTGTAGCCTTGATTATGGTGTTGGCAGCGGCAGTATTGTCACTCGCATTACCATTGATCAAGTCGTTGGGTGAGCCTAAAGTACTCTTGAAGAGCCTTCTGGGAGTTGCTGCCATCGCAGTGGTTTTCCTGATTGGCTGGGCAATTGCCGGAGATGAAGTTACTGCAAAATATGCGTCACAAGGTATCACCGAAAGCGGTTCTAAACTGGTAGGCGGTGCACTTACCACGATGTATATTCTGTTTATACTCGCAGTAATCGGAATTGTATTTAGTGAGTTTAATAAAGCATTGAAATAATGGCCAGAAACAGGAAAAGGGAAGATCCCCAAATCAATTCGAGCTCGATGGCAGACATTGCCTTCCTGCTGCTGATCTTCTTTCTTGTGACGACTACCATTGCCAATGATCGAGGTCTGTTTATTCCGCTTCCCCCGGATCCGGAAACGATGGAAGATGTGGATATTAAGATTCCTGAAAGGAACCTTTTCAAGATCCAGATCAACTCGGCTGACCGCTTATTGGTTGAAGGAGAACCGTTAGAAGATGTATCCGCGATCAAACCTATGATTAAGGAGTTTGTGCTTAACTATGGCGCAGATCCTGAGTCTTCGGATAGTCCGGAAGAAGCCATCGTTTCACTGAAGACCGACCGTGGTACCACACAGGCGAGATTCATTGAGGTTCTGGATGAAATTCAGGGAGCCTACTATGATATCTACGCAGACCGTGCCGGGGTAACAAACCAGGGATGGCGTAAGATCATCGATAACCTGAACGATCCGGAGAACAGGCGATTGTATGACGTGGGAAGAGGTATGACGCCGGAAGGCAAACCTGAATTCCCCATGAATATTTCAATTGCAGAACCTACTAAAATCGGAGGGTGATATGTCGAAATTCAAGAAAAAAGCAAATACCAAACAGGAAATACCTACCTCGGCACTGCCGGATATTATTTTCATGCTGTTGTTCTTCTTCATGGTGACCACGGTGTTGCGTGAAGTGACCATCAACGTGAAACAGCGTATCCCCGAAGCTTCGCAGCTGAGAAAGCTGGAGCGCAAGTCACTGGTAAGTTACCTGTATGTAGGTGAACCGAAGAAAACAGAACAGTGGGGATCAGAACCGCGAATTCAGGCGAATGACCAGTTCATCGAACCAAAAGATGTTATTCTTTGGGTGAGCCAGGAAAAGGATAAGCTCGATGAAAATGAACGTGACCAGATCACGATTGCTATGAAGGTTGATAAGGAAGCGAAACGCGGACTTATATCCGACATCGAGTTGCAGTTGCGTAAGGCCAATGCCCGTAAACTGCTGTACACTACGCTTCAGGAAACGGAGTAAGTGTTGAAATAAATAATGCAAATTAAAAGGGTTCCATTTGATCATGGAACCCTTTTTTAATGGTATGAAGCTCAACGATCCGAAAATAATTAACGGCTGGTGCATGTACGACTGGGCAAACTCAGTGTACTCACTCGTGATCACATCGGCCATTTTTCCGGTTTATTACCAGGAGGTTACCGCATCTGAATTCTCAGATACCGTTCAGTTCTTCGGATTTGGTATTTCAAATACAGTCCTGTATTCCTATGCCTTGTCGGCTTCTTTTCTGATCACAGCGATCATCTTGCCGCTGCTTTCGGGGATGGCAGACTACAGTGGCCGAAAGAAGAACTTCATGAAGGGATTTGTCCTGGTAGGAGGTCTGGCATGTATGGGGTTGTATTTTTTCAGGGGAGACAATATTGAATTGGGAATTTTACTTTCCATGCTCGCTAGTATCGGGTATAGCGGAAGCCTTGTTTTCTATGACGCATTTCTGCCAGAGATTGCCACCCCGGATCGCTTTGATAAAATATCTGCCCGTGGTTATGCATTCGGCTACGTTGGCAGTGTGATCCTGCTGCTGTTCAATATATTCATGCTCATGAAACCGGATCTGTTTGGAATACCGGAAGAACAGGGAGACCTGGCGGCACGTATATCATTTCTAATGGTAGGTCTCTGGTGGATTGGGTTCTCTATTATCACCTTCATAAGACTTCCAAATAATCCGTATAACCGGAAGGCAGAAGGAAATATTTTGACTGAAGGTTATCTTGAAATTCAGCGGGTGTATAATTCCCTGTCGGATCTTCCAAATTTGAAGAAGTTCCTGTTTTCGTTCTTTTTCTATAATATGGGTGTTCAAACCGTGATGTACCTGGCCGCCAGCTTTGGATCAAAAGAGCTAAAGATGGCCTCTGAAAGCCTGATTCTCATTGTGCTCATCATTCAGCTTGTAGCCATTGCAGGGGCATACTTTTTCGCTCATCTGTCTCAACGGAAGGGAAACCGGTATTCACTGATTATCATGATTAATATTTGGATCCTGATATGTCTGGCAGCTTATTTTGTATATACCACACCTCAATTTTTCGCGCTTGCCTTTGCAGTCGGACTCGTGATGGGAGGTATCCAGAGCCTTTCCCGGGCAACCTATGCAAAGCTGATTCCTGAAAGCAGCATCGATCACGCGTCTTATTTCAGTTTCTATGATGTCACCTATTATATTTCCACAGTGGTTGGCACCTTCGTTTACGGCCTTATTGAACAACTTACCGGTAGCATGCGAAGCAGTACTCTTGCACTGATGATATTCTTTGTGATCGGACTGTTATTGATGCTGGCGGTACGAATTCCGCATAGCAGGAAATCGGTTCTTTAAATAAAGGAATCCTGATACAAATAAAGAATTACGCTGATAGCCACACTCAGGTATACCACTACGATCGGGAAGCCAAACTTCAGAAAATCTTTGAATGAGTATCCTCCGGGACCAAAGACGATAAGATTCGTCTGATATCCAATCGGTGTGAGGAAAGCCGCGGATGCAGCATAGGCTAATCCCAGGTAATATGGGGTGCCATCCACACCAATACTATTGCTCACCGCATATACGACAGGGAAAATAATGGCCACAGCACCAACATTGGTGATAAAGGAGGTGAGAATGGTTGTGAAGATCATTACACCGGCAAGGATTGCAATACTTCCATAGGGTTGCAGTAATCGTACTACCTCCAATGCCAGCAGATCACCTGTACCCGTACGGATCATGGCTTCACCGATTGATATCGACAGAACAAGTATCGCAACCATATTAATATCCAGATCACGCTTGATGTTTTTTACCGTTATCAGTTTCATGGCGGTCATGACAACGAAAATGATCAGCAGTGAGGTAAATAGGTTAAACGCCTGGGTAATGAGTAAAATCAGCGCAAGACAGGCCACAGTAATCAGCCTTCTTACACTGGACCTGCGGGGCTGAATTTCCTTTTGATCCCCGGCAATCACATACATATCCTTATAGAGGTCGACCCTGTCACCGAATTGCTCGCCGGCATACATAAGCAGAACGTCGCCTGCCCGCAATTTCACATCACCAATCTTACCACTGAGTTTTTCACCGTTTCGATGTATGGCAACGACGGCCGCATCATAACGTTCCCTGAAATTCGCTTCCTTCACTGTTTTTCCATTGATACTCGAGTTTCCACTCAGTACTGCTTCCACGATGTGAATTTGCTTTTTAGGATCAGATTGAACCTGCTCGGGATACCGGATGCCAAGTTCACCCAATTTCAAATCAACGATGGGATCTGTATTTCCAGCAAAAATCAGAATGTCCCCCTGTTCAATAATTTCCTGCGGCTTCACAGGAGAGATCGTTTCTTCGCTTCGTATAATCTCCACCAGGTAAATGCCTCTAAGGTTTCGCAGCCCACCTTCAATTACAGTTTTTCCAATCAGTGAGGAGTTTCGGTCGAGACGTTTTTCAATCAGGTATTCCCGCTGGTTTACCTTGAACTCTTCAATGAGATCTTTATTATCCGGAAGTATGTGCTGAGCGAAAATGACCATAAACAGGATTACTGCGACCGCAACGCATAGTCCGGTGATCAGCAGATCCAGTGAATGCAGTCCGGGAAGCCCGTTCTCTATCATGAAACCGTTCAATACCAGGGTGGTGGAGGTTCCAATGATTGTGATCATACCGCCAACGATTGTTCCATAGGATAGTGGAATCAGGAGTTTCGACGGCGATATACGGTGTTTTTTACCCCATTCAAATACATAGGGCGTCATCAGAACGACGACTGGGGTGTTATTTACAAACGAGGATAAAACGGCAACCTTGGCCAGCATCCCGGCCAGAAATCGCCGATAAGTTTTAGCCCTGCCAAAGACGCGGTCCAATATCCGTTCGGTATTAAAATTGGAACGGATCCCTGCCGTAATCAGGACAAGGATGATCACGCTTGCGATCGATTGATTTGAAAATCCGATCAATACATCCCCCGGTGACAAAATACCCAGCAGGATGAACAAAATCACAGCCAGCAGAAAACTCACCGTGTGTTGTATCCATTCCGTATATAAAAGGATAAACATCAGAATCAGGATTCCGATGACAAAATAGGGCTGAAGTTCAGGGGAAAGTGTAAAAATCATTTCGTCTTCTACTGCGCTCGAATATAGTGACTTCAGCTCAAAATTCTCAATCCGAACCTCTATCTTTCTTGAATAGGGACCGTCTGACATATATTTCCGAAGATGTAGTCGTAACTTAGCGAATATGGTAAGGCTGAATCTTCCTCCATTTAATATCAATGTGCGCAAAAGCCAGGGGAGGCTGGAGATCTTCGATGTAATTCGGAAAAAATTCATCGTTCTGACCCCCGAGGAGTGGGTTCGTCAGCATATGGTGCATTACCTCAAAAATGATCTGAACTATCCGCTCTCACTGATTCAGATAGAAGGCGGGTTGAAGTACAATAAACTTCAGAAAAGAACCGATATCCTCGTGTTTAATAAACAGGGTAATCCTGCCGTACTGGTTGAGTGTAAGTCCTACAAGATGAAAGACATGGGGGAAAAGGTTTTTCAACAGGCTGCCATGTATAACCGGGAAATGAAAGCACCGTACCTTGTTATCACCAATGGGTGGGGGTATTATTGCTGGTCATTCAGGGAAGGGGATATCCGCCAGGAAAAAGAAATCCCTGCCTGGAATGAGATCAACAGGCAGGGATAAAAGTTACTGTATATTTTTTTAGATCAGATGCTCTTCCACACGTACAAATGGCAGGTCAAATGCTTCGGCAACAGCTTCGTAAACGACATCGCCTTTGATAACATTAAGACCCAATAACAGCTCCCGATTTTCCTTGCATGCCTTTTTCCATCCTTTATTAGCCAGTTCTATAGCATAAGGAAGTGTGGCGTTGGTGAGTGCTAGAGTGGAGGTATAGGGTACAGCACCAGGCATATTTGCCACGCAGTAATGTAGAATGCCATCGATCACGTATGTCGGATCTTCATGAGTCGTCGGTTTGCATGTTTCAATGCATCCGCCCTGGTCAACCGCAACGTCTACGAGTACTGTTCCTTCCCGCATTTCCTTCAGCATATCACGTGTAATCAGGTGTGGTGCCTTGGCTCCATGGATGAGTACGGCACCTACAATAAGGTCATGTGTGGGTACCAGTTCCCTGATGTTATATTCGTTTGACATGAATGTGTTCACATTGGCTGGCATCACATCGTCAAGGTAACGCAGGCGGGGAAGGTTAACATCCATGATGGTCACATCGGCACCCATACCTGCAGCCATTTTCGCAGCGTTGGTTCCAACAACACCGCCACCAAGGATCAACACCTTTGCCGGACGAACACCGGGTACACCTCCCAGCAGGATACCCCGGCCCTTGAGGGGTTTTTCGAGATATTTAGCACCTTCCTGGATAGCCATACGGCCTGCAACTTCCGACATGGGAACCAGAAGGGGCAGACTGTGATCAGCCTTTTCAACTGTTTCATATGCCAGACATACCGCCCCGCTCTTGATCATAGCGTGTGTAAGCGGTTCGTAGGATGCAAAATGGAAATAAGTGAAAACCAGTTGATCCTTCTTAATTAATTCATATTCAGGTTCAATTGGCTCTTTCACCTTCATAATCATTTCGGCTTTGTCATAAACAGCCTCGATAGTTGGCAATATGCTTGCGCCTGCCTGTACATATTCGTCATCAGGAAAACCACTGCCTTCCCCGGCGTGGGTTTGAATATATACCTCATGTCCCCTTTTGACAAGTTCCTGAGCTCCTCCGGGTGTGAGGGCTACGCGATTTTCGTTGTTTTTAATTTCCTTGGGTACTCCAATGATCATGATATAGTGATTTTAGCATTCCAGCCACAAATATAATCACTCATGACCGTTCGGAACATAGATTTATGAATGATGGTTTTGCAGGCATCGATAAAAAAAATTAAAACCATATTAAATTTTATATAATGTATGTTATACAAAATAATAGATTGGTAAATCGCGTTTTTATTTATCAATATTGGGAAAAAAATTTCCTGATTTTTTATCTGCTCTATTTTGGAAAAGTATCTCTATTTGTCAGATCATACCTTTTAATGTAATTTAGAGCCGGAAATCCGAACGGGAATTTTTTAAAACATATTAAATAAAGTGAGTATCGCCAAGACAGCCAGAAAGACGAAAAATTCTACCGAAGTATTACAGGACTTTAGGTTAGCTTGTGAAAGCCGGGAAGCCAGTTTACTTGGCAGGAAAGAGGTTTTTATGGGCAAGGCCAAATTCGGTATTTTTGGAGATGGCAAGGAGCTGGCGCAGATCGCAATGGCTAAGGTTTTTCAGCCCGGTGATTTCAGGTCAGGTTATTATCGCGATCAGACCTTCATGCTGGCAATAGGTGAACTCACACTGCAACAATATTTCGCACAGTTGTACGCTCATACAGATGTTGAAGCGGATCCGGCTTCTGCCGGGCGACTGATGAATGGTCACTTTGCAACGCGTATGTTGGATGATGAGGGCCGTTTAAAGGAAATCAGCAAGCTTAAAAACAGCAGTGCCGATATATCACCAACCGCCGGACAAATGCCACGGCTGGTCGGACTTGCCTGGGCATCAAGCCTGTTTCGTCAACGGAAAGATCTCCATCGATTCACTGAACTTTCTAATAAGGGCAATGAAATAGCCTTTGGTACGATTGGAAATGCATCTACCTCGGAGGGTATGTTTTATGAATCCATCAATGCGGCGGGGGTTCTTCAGGTACCGATGTTAACCTCGGTCTGGGATGATGATTATGGTATTTCCGTTCCGAAGGAATATCACACAACAAAATATAGTATCTCCAAAGCGCTGGCAGGTATGCAGCGGACAAAGAACGAACCGGGGCTTGAGATCATGACGGTGAAAGGTTGGGATTATCGTGCCTTGATTGCTGCATATGAGAAAGCCGCCAAAATTTGCAGGGAGGATCATGTGCCCGTGCTACTGCATGTAACAGAGGTTACCCAGCCACAGGGCCATTCCACCTCCGGATCCCATGAGCGTTATAAATCCAAGGAGCGTCTTGAATGGGAGGCAGAGCATGATTGCATTCGTATGATGCGTAACTATATCCTTCAGGAGGGTTTTGCTGATGAGGCCACTCTTGATGAGATTGAAAAGAAAGCTAAATCCACCGCAAAAGCGGCAAAGGATGCCGCATGGAAAGCCTTTAACTCCCAGTTAAAGGCTGCAGAGGATGAAGCCCTGGCGCTGATCGATATGGCCATGGAACAAAGTATCCATAAAACTGCACTGAAAGAAATCAGGCAGGAATTGGCAACTACCGTAAATCCCATCCGGATGGATTCGGATCGTGCGGTTCGTAAAGCCTTACGTACTATACGTGAAGAGGAACTCGAGGTAAAAGATCGCTTGCGAACCTGGATAAAGCGGGAGGAGAATGCAAATTTCGACAGGTTCAGCTCACATCTGTATAGTCAGTCTGAGGAGGCAGCCACAAATATTGAGGTTGTTCCCCCGGTATATTCCGAATCAAGCAAGTTAGTTGACGGCAGGGAAGTACTCCAGGCCTGTTTTGACGAGGCGCTTGCACGCGATCCGCGTGTCTTTGCCTTCGGTGAAGATGTTGGGAAAATTGGAGATGTTAATCAGGCTTTTGCAGGTCTTCAGCAAAAGTATGGTGAATTAAGAGTTACAGACACCGGAATCAGGGAGACGACCATTATCGGACAAGGGATTGGAGCCGCATTGAGGGGATTGAAGCCCATCGCTGAAATTCAATATCTTGATTACCTGATTTATGCCCTGCCCACCCTGAGTGATGATCTTGCAACGCTTCAGTATCGTACGAAAGGCGGGCAAAAAGCTCCCCTTATCATCCGTACAAGGGGTCACAGACTTGAAGGTGTTTGGCATGCCGGATCTCCGCTGGGTATGATTTTACATAGCTTGCGTGGCATTTACGTATTGGTTCCAAGGAACATGACGCAGGCAGCGGGTTTCTACAATACAATGCTGCAGTCAGACGATACAGCCCTGATCATCGAATGCCTGAATGGTTACCGGCTTAAAGAGAAAGTTCCTGATAATATCGGGACATTTACTGTACCACTCGGCCATCCCGATATATTGCGTGAGGGGAATGATGTAACCATTGTGACCTATGGTTCTATGTGCAGAATAGTCATGGAGGCAGCCCATCAACTTGAATCAGAAGGTATTTCCTGTGAAGTGATCGATGTTCAGTCATTGCTGCCTTTCGATGTTAATCACAAGATCGTAGAATCTGTCAGGAAGACGAATCGCCTGGTATTCGCCGATGAAGATGTTCCCGGTGGTGCCAGCGCATTTATGATGCAGCAGGTGGTTGAAGGACAGAATGCCTGGAGATACCTCGATTCGAAACCGGTGACTATCAGCGCAAGAGAGCACCGGCCAGCGTATGCTTCGGATGGGGATTATTATTCAAAGCCAAATACCGAAACCGTGTTTGATGCGGTTTATAAAATGATGGCTGAGGCTTTACCCAACCGTTTTCCTGATATTTACTAAAGATGTATAAATGGATGATCTGTCCGGGTTACCCGATGGATTACTGAATTTCATCGAGTCGGAATGCAGGCGTTTCAATTTCGTTGCTTTTGTGTCCTGCCCGATCATAGATAAATACCTTCAGTTTTATTCGATTGTTTTGAAAGGTGCTTCTCCAGCCGACACTCGTCATACGATATGTAATTACACCTTCGGATGATTTGTCCCTGCCAATTTCATTAATGAGCGGAAAGCGGCCGTTGTAATTAACGTTGCATTCTGGCGGACGGGAAAATTCCCAAAAGAACTCTTCGAAATCATTGCTTCCTGGAACATTTTCCACGAAGAATTTCACATACATATTATTGAATCGCGGATTTTTTTGATAGTAGACAGTATCATCGACAATCGGCTGATCACTTTGAGGTCCGAAAATCTGTATCTCCCTCCAATATTGGCAATATTCGGGGAAGCTGTAATCGGGTAAGGTATCCAGTTCAGGAATGTTGCGACGATCGGAAAACCGGATAATATTATTTACGAGTTCGAGATCTGATTGAGATGCCCCGGATAGTGTATCCAGTGCATATTCAGTAATTCTTTCCGAAACAGGATTGAAGGCAAAAAGCGAGAAATCATTGAAAGGTGACTCACGGTCACGCGGATCCTCTGCCCGTAATCCCAAATCTCCGTCTCCATCCTCGAAATCAATTTTTAAAATCAGTGAATCAGACTCCAGAAAACCTCCGACCTCCACATACCTTATATCGTTGAACGAAATGTTGGGTGTTATCGGGAATTCCTCCGTATCAACGCAGGAAACCATGCCAAGCATAAGGACGGATAACCATAAAACATTTATCTTCATGCCTAAAATTACTATTTAATCCAAGATAATCCGAAAACACTGGCCCCTTTTGAACATATCAAGCGACTGATTGACGGCGGTGAACTCATCGATTTCGACAGGCTGGCAATGGAGGTATTCCATCTGCAGGCCGGTCAAAACCCGGTTTACCGGGCTTTCCTTCATTATCTTGGTGTCAATCCAACTAATATAACGCAGATTCATCAGGTTCCGTTTATGCCGGTTGAATTTTTTAAGCAACACCGTATCGCCACGGGCAACTGGGAGGAGAAGGAAGTATTTACAAGCAGTGGAACAACCGGAATGCGTGTTAGCCAGCACTTCATAGAGGATCCTGGGTTTTACCTGCGCCATTCATTGCAAATCTTTGAGTCGTTTTACGGTGCGGTAACTGACTACCACATCCTCGCTCTTCTCCCTGGATACCTTGAACGGGAGGGGTCATCCCTTATCGCGATGGTTCAGTATTTCATAGAGCGATCTGAAGACAGCCATGGTGGTTTCTTTCTTCATAATCATGATGAATTACGTGAGCGGATTACCTGGCTTTCGCAGAACAGTGATCGAAAAATATTACTGCTTGGCGTATCCTTTGCACTCCTTGATTTCGCTGAGGAAGGTGATATTCCGGAGCTGAACAACCTTATCGTAATGGAAACCGGAGGGATGAAGGGGAGACGAAAGGAGATTTTGCGGGAGGAATTGCATGAAACACTTTGCAAGGCCTTTCATGTCACAGAAATTCACTCTGAATACGGCATGACAGAGTGTTTGTCCCAGTCATATTCAAAGGGCGGAGGTATCTTCCGTATGCCTTTCAGCATGCGTATTTACCTTCGTGATGCAAATGATCCGCTTGACAGCAGCAATGAAGTGAGCAGGGGTGCCATCAATATCATTGACCTGGCAAATGTGCACAGTTGTTCTTTTCTTCAGGTAGGGGATTTAGCTGAGAAAACAGCCAACGGATTCCGGGTTCTCGGCCGGATGGATAATTCCGATGTTCGCGGTTGCAATTTAATGGTTCAGAGTTCGTTTTAATGGTGTACTTTGGAACAGAATGTACTTTTTTGTGGTTTTAAAGTACTAAAAGTAAATATTTCACTATATTTCGAATTCGAAAATTTAAAATTGTACACATGAAAGTTCGAATCGCCCTGTTTTTGTTTGTTGTTTTCGGATTATCTGCATGCAGCCAGTATACCTGTCCGACCTATTCAAAGGAAGATGTTAAGAAAGAGGTAAGCGAAGAGCAACACATTTGATCTGAAGGTTACCCTATGTCAGTATTGCGCTGAACGTCCTTTTCATTTATTGTTTCCCCGCTCATTATTACCAGTCGTTCCACAACATTCCGTAATTCACGGATGTTCCCTGTCCATTCGTGTTTTTGAAGAAGTTCGATTGCTTCCTTGTTAATTGACTTTGGCTTTGTTCCGTATTCGTTTGCAATGTCATTTAGAAAACGTTCAACCAGCAGGGGAATATCATCTTTACGTTCCCGAAGCGGTGGCACCTTGATCAGTATTACACTCAGCCTGTGATACAGGTCTTCCCTGAACTTGTTCTCCTCGATGGCTTTTTTCAGGTCTTTATTCGTAGCAGCTATGACCCGAACATTTACCTTGATCTCCTTGTCCCCGCCAACCCGGGTAATTTTATTTTCCTGCAGGGCCCGCAATACTTTCGCCTGAGCAGAAAGGCTCATATCACCAATTTCATCAAGGAAAAGTGTTCCGTTATTGGCTTGCTCGAATTTACCGATACGTTGTTTTACAGCAGATGTAAAGGATCCTTTTTCGTGACCAAAAAGTTCACTCTCGATCAATTCTGAAGGAATGGCGGCGCAATTCACTTCTACCATTGGATTTTTCTGACGGGTGCTGAGCTCATGAAGCCAACGGGCAACAAGTTCCTTCCCCGTACCGTTTTCACCAGTGATCAATACGCGTGCTTCGGTGGGGGCAACTTTTTCGATTGTTTCCTTTACCTCGCTGATAGCCCGGGACTCTCCAACAATGTCGAAAGTCTTTGATATTTTTCGCTTAAGGGTTTTTGTTTCCTGGACCAGGTCTGAACGATCCATGGCGTTCCGTACCGAGATAAGCAGACGATTCAGATCCGGCGGTTTTTGAATGAAATCGAACGCTCCTTTTTTGGTGGCATCAACTGCGGTTTCGATCGTGCCGTGTGCGCTGATCATTATGAACGGAACATCAAGTCCCTCCTCCATTACCTTGTCCCGCACCTCCATGCCATCCATTTTCGGCATCTTAATATCGCAGAGGACTACATCAAACTGCTCCTTCTTAAGCATTTCAAGTCCCTCGGCGCCATTTTTAGCTTCCTTTATTTCATACTTTTCGTATTCAAGGATTTCCTTAAGGGTATCCCGGATGCTCTGTTCGTCGTCGATTATCAGTATTTTCGGCATAAGATCGTTTGGTTAAAAAATAAGATAATACAAGCCTGTAAGCCGGGTTCTGTCTGCCGGCTTTCGCCGTCAGCCCTGTCATTTATCTGGTCCTGGCGTCACCACCAGGATCTATCAGCCTACCCATCCGGTCCGTTCCGAAGAACATTGGACGAGCCGCCCTCTGGGCCGGACTTATTTGGCCTTTCAGCGCGCAAGGTTTACCATGCCTCCCGGGTCACCCCGAAGAGCGGTGGGCTCTTACCCCGCCTTTTCACCTTTTCCTCAATCGAAATTGAGGTAGTTTGTTTTCTGTGGCACTTTCTGTACCCCGATCGAAATCAGGATCCTTCCCGTTAGGAAGTGCGCTGCTCTATGCTGCCCGGACTTTCCTCCCGTATAACGAGCGACAGGGCGGCTTGCATTATCTTATTCAAAATTACGTAAATCCCTCACATACACCACACCTATTGTGCCAATCTATGTCAGATGTCAGTATAGCCAGTGAAAACGCACATCTTTCCTGCTGAATTCAACGGACGGGGCGGGAATACGTATCATATTCACAAAAAACAGGGCTGTATTCACAAACTTTGATCTGCTCCGGATGTGCGTGAGGTCGAAATCAATGCCCACATACCACTGGCGATATGGATCAAGGCCGGCTTCCCGGTTCTGGTCGTCGTTTGCATAGATCATATCTTCTGCGCCGTACCCAATGGCCAGGTTGAGCCACTTCGGGAAGGGCTTGTTGATAAATTCAGAGAGATCGAATGAGAGCCAGTATGACTGTCCGTTGTAATCTTTCAGAATCTCTTCTGCAAGACCGCTGCCCAATACTTCCGGCCGGAGTTCTGCATAGCCCGTTCGCCTGAAACTGAACTTGGGATGAATCCTGATATCCTTCCAAAGCAAACGTTGTCCGGTGTAAAGCCCGATGCCAAGGGTATTTGCAACAAGATCTGTTGCCGAAGCGCCGTATTCTGCTGAGAAGCCATCGAGAACTTCTATGGTGGCCATAAAGGTAAAGGAAGAAACCGCAGACCAGAGTATAGCCTTGTTATCTTCCAGCCCCGCCCACTTCAAAGCCTGGAAGGATGTACTTTGCCACTGAAAAGCGCCGTAAAGGTGCCCGACCTTGTCAACCTGTTTCCACTGCTTACTGTCATTAAAAAAGTGAAAAGGTTGCTTTTCAAAATCCGAATACCATTGATTGCTTAGCCAGAGGATCGAGCCTGTGTAAGCTACCGCTGTGCCCACAGAAAGGTAGGTCAGCCGCCTGGAATAATTGATGCTGTCATTTTCCTGCGCATATCCCTCCAGCACAAGGAAAAAAATCAGAAGCCCCGTAATCAGTTTATTCACTTTCATCTTCGCGATTGGTGAGAATCAGGGGGTCTGTCTCTTCCTGATTTTCCTCCGGGGTATCGGGTTGCTTTTTCCTGGATCGCTGAAAGAGATCTTTTATTTCATCAAATGTCTGTGTGTAGATGAATCCGAACCCGGTGGTAATGGTATTTCGGTTATCATCCGTTTGATAGATCGGGTTATAGTTTGTTCGGTTGTACATTTTTGCCTTGAACTTGCCATCCGGCGTCAATAAATATTCAACCATCCAGTCGCCGGCAATACTTGAAATGTCAACCTTGTTTTGCTGGTTTGTGAACCCACCTGCACGTGTTACACGCAAGCGTCCATCCAGGAATGTATAGGAAAGGCGTAGCTGGAACGTGTTGAATGCTTCATTATCAAGAGCACCCAGATCTACATCAATCTCGAGGTTTTCATCCACCTGCGTGATCCAGTAGCTCAGCTGATTGGAAAGGAGTTCGCTCACACTGCTGGTAATCGCACCTCCTGTATTGAATGACTGTAACGGACTGAACTTACGAAGAACGATAAGGCTGAATACCTGTCGCTTCAGTTCCTGTTCGTCGATACTGTTCTTGAATCTTAAAAATTCAAATTCCAGATCAACATTTCGTTCGGCAATGGTAATATTTCGGGGAAGTTCCTGTGCCACTATGTCAAAATCAACAGCTGGCGACAGCAGTGGTCCTTCAATGTCCAGGAGTACCTGTACCGGATATTTTCTTCTTAGCTCCACCGATTCGCTGTAGACTTCATCACTTTCCTGTTGAATAAGTAGCGGAAGGAACGAAGCCAGCTGATTGTAGGTGGCATTAATATCGAGTATGCCCTGGTAGGGGTCTCCGTACCAGGAGATCTTACTGTTGGGCAAGATCTCAAATTCTTTATTGATGATGTTATACAGGGTGAAGTTGTATCCTCCTTCCTGTATTTCAAAATCGCCGAACATGTTGAAATCTCCCTTCGTATCGATTTGAAGCTTGATATCCCCATTTCCCCGGCCACGGATAATATCACCTGCCTTTATATCAAAAATTATTTCTGCATATGCCGCTGGTGTTACCTCCAGATCGAAATCCAGTTTTAACCCGCGAAGATCAACTCGTTTTACCACGTTATCCTGGTCTAGATTGGTGGTGTCATTGAAATTCATGAACTGTATGAAATCCTTTTGTTCAAAGGATTCTGTATCTCCGATCGGGATAAAGATGCGTGTTCCCCTCTCGGTTCTGGCCTGCGCAGTGATGCTCATGTTCTTAACAGGTCCTTCGAAGCTGATTTCACCTGTTGCGATACCCGTACCATAAAACAGATCATTATCCTGCGAACGGGTGTCGAGGACAGTAAACTGATTCATAACCCCTTGCAGGTCCATATAAAAGTCCTTGTAGTTGGTATGACCAATAATACCGCTTAGAAACGCCTTCTGATCACGGGTATCAGTCAGGTTAATTCGCTGAAAACCGATTTTGTCAGGTTCCAGGAAGAAAGTTCCTTCCAGTAAATAATCGGTGTTCAGGTAATTCACATGAACCTGACCGTCTTCAATAATACCTTCACCCCGAATATACGGGGAACCAAGTCTGCCTGTTACGCGTACCAGACCAGATACCGTCCCCTGGATATTAGTAAAGTAACTGTTGAAAAAGGGTTCAAGAATCTTCAGACTCGTTTTATTCAGGTTGGCGGTAAGATT
Source organism: Fulvivirga sedimenti (assembly GCF_020328055.1). NCBI lineage: Bacteria > Pseudomonadati > Bacteroidota > Cytophagia > Cytophagales > Fulvivirgaceae > Fulvivirga > Fulvivirga sedimenti. The sequence goes on along the minus strand of NZ_JAIXNE010000003.1, from coordinate 823,801 downwards.
CAGTTGTTCTGTTTCTTCGGATGGCGTATACGTTCCATCGATGACCAGGATCCGGTCTTCCGACCGTTCAATACGAAGGGATGTCTCAAACTGTTGGCGTAAATGGTTCCAGTTGTTGGTTCCTTCAATATTGCCAATCAGAAAATTATCAATAGTAAGTGCCTGTAATGTTCCGGTGGACTGTATTTTCGTTTCGCCATAGTACTCCCGGATATCCGCAAACCCGTTGATGGTACCCGAAAGTTGCTGATTTATGATGGTATTGATATTATCGAGCTGAATGCTGTCGATTCTGATATTAAAAACATCGGATGGGTCTGCTGAAAGTATTCCGTTGAATGACAGTTCCTGGCCCTGGTGAGAAATATCCAGATTGTGGATTTCGATTCGCTCTTTCCGGATCTCAATGCTGTTGGATGGTTCGATCGTCCACATTTTATCCAGGATGGTGAGATTTGAAGGGGCAAAGCGTATTCGCGTCAGGTCGTCCAGAAAATCGACCTCACCGTATAGTCTGGCATAGTTCGGGTAGGCAGACTGATCTATGTCGAATTCAAAATCAATATGATCATCATTCCAGATGCCTTCAACAAAAAGGTTTTTGGTTGAGATATTTTCAATTGATTGCCTTCCGCTGCTTCCAAAAGCCATCGCCAGCACATTCGTACTGTCGCTCACCTTTGAGATATTCAGCTGAATGTCGTTTTCAAAGAATGAATTGCCTTTGTAGGTTACCGTATCAGGATTTGTCTGCATGGAAAAAATTGACGTATAGCCACTGATATAACGTCCGTGGATACCGGTCTTTCCAGAGACATAAATATCGGGTAAGAATACGTCGAAGAGTGGTTGTCCATTCACCAATTCGATAGAATAGTCGATATCATGATTGTCAGGGATTTCTGTTTTGGCGTCATAGTAGCCTCGGAGTGCATCCGGGTCATTTTCGAAATTCAATCTGAATTCTGTATAAAGATTTTTTACATCGGTTATGAGTGTTGTGATATCAAATGTACCCTCAAGACGCGCATTCAGCAAAGAGGTAATGAGATCGATCGTCCTCCGGTCGTCATATATATTTGACTCCAGCATAAGGGAGTCCAGCTGAAGGCTTTTCTGTTTATATCGGACAAATGTATCAGACAGACGCGCCACTCCGCGAATACTATCCAGTTCAAGGCCGGTCGCGTCTATTGTGAGTCGGGTATGAAGAAAGAACTCGTCATCGGTAATATTTAGCAGATCCAGACGAGCAGTATCAAGTTGTGCCCGCACGTTAAAGAGATCAATACCCTCCCGAAGGTCGATGGATCCTGTGGTAGTCAGCTTCAGGTTAGGATCATCGATCTGCAGGAATCCTTCAAAATATTCTTTCGCGAAGCGTGCGTCTGTGTTGATGTTTACATAATTATAATTGTTGATCCCGATTCTATCAATTCGTCCTTTTAACACGAAGTTTGCACTTTCGAGGGTAAAGCCCGTTCCTTCGATCTCCCCGTTCATGGTCACCCGACCAAAAACATCTTCCCCGGTGTAACCTCCGAGGTTGAAGTTGGTGACCGACAGACGGCCCGTGTAACGGGATTGATTGATATCCTCTTCCAGCTTCAGGTTTATGTCTGAGTTGATATTTCCATAATCGGTATAGAAATCTCCATTGGCAACAAAGTCACTCGGGAAACCAAGGAACTGACTGTTGAAGCGAACGGTTGAAAATGGTTCAAGGCGCTGATAGGTGGCTGGTTGGACATAATCTTTCAGGTCTGCGATCCTCACGTAGGAATCCTCCAGGTCGAAATCAATGAATGTTTCAGAGAAATCGGGAAGACCCGCCATACGGATACGGCCGTTAATGGATGTATTCTTCCCAAACTTCACACTGGCTTCGGTGAAATTGAAGCTGTTCACCAGCCCTTCAAATACCCCGGATATGGTATAGCTGTCTTCATAATTTTCGAATACAGGTGCAAAGAGGGCCAGGTCTTTGCTGTAAATACGCGTGTCGGCAATATGTGCTTCCATACGTACTTTCGTAATGAATTCACTCATCTCGGCAGTACCGTTATACAGGAAGCGTATGCTGTCGTTGATTTCAGACTGCCCGATTTTCAGTGACAGGTCATAGAATTCCATTGCCTGCTGGGAGACTCGGAAGAATGATTCCATGTCATGAAGTTCAAGATTCGTTTTTTCGTCAGTAGCACTCAGTTGTAATATGTCAAGCGCAAGGGTATCGGATATGGAAAGAAGGTTCCGAAAGGAACCGTTGATCTTATTAAGCCGGAAGTGGTTATAATCGAATCCGTCAATCGAATCTTTACGGGGATCGTCATAAATGAAGGTTGCATTATCCAGGGTTACTAAATCAACGGAGACGTATTTTCGTGTTTTCTTTTCCTTTTTGATCAGGGCCTTGACGCGTCTCACCAGCTCGTTGATATTCAGCGTTTCGATGCTGTCCTGAATATTGATCCTCGTAAGGAATATTTCTGCTCCTAAAATATTCACTTCATCGATATTTCTGTTTGAACGGTCGATAAGTGAACGAATGGCAAAATCTATTTCAATACGGTCGGCATTCAGCAACCGGTTGTTTTCAGGATCATACAAGCCAACTCCTTCAATGGCAACCTTATCAAACCAGTCGATATCTACTTTATCGATGAAGAGCGTGTATCCGGTACTTTCGGAAAAATTTTGGGTTAACCACGAAACGATTCGGGTTTGTACATAGGGGAATTGGATCAGACCTATCAGGATCAATAGGAAGATAAAGAAATAAAGCAGCGCCTTTAAAACTACCCTGAGAAATCGTTTTTTAATAACTTGCACCAAAGTTGCTCAACATGAATTGCACCATTCTCGCCATAGAATCATCCTGCGATGATACTTCTGCCGCTATTATCAAAAACGGTAAAGTACTTAATAATATCGTAGCCACACAATCAGTACACAAAAAATATGGAGGAGTAGTTCCTGAACTCGCTTCGAGGGCGCATCAAAAGCACATTGTCCCCGTAGTTGAGGAGGCGTTGCGCCAGGCGGGTGTACAGAAAGATGAGCTGTCGGCAGTGGCCTTTACACGTGGTCCCGGACTCCTTGGATCATTGCTGGTAGGGGCCTCATTTGCAAAGGGAATGGCAATGGCGTTGAATATACCGTTGATCGAAGTCAATCATATGCAGGCTCATATCCTGGCGCATTTTATTGATGAACCAAAACCTACTTTTCCGTTTCTATGTCTGACGGTGAGTGGTGGTCATACACAGCTGGTGGTTGTAAAGGATTATCTGGATATGGAGGTGGTTGGTGAAACAGTGGATGATGCAATCGGCGAAGCCTTTGACAAGACTGCCAAATTGCTGGGATTGCCTTACCCGGGAGGTCCGATGGTTGATTCACTGGCGGCAGATGGGAATCCGTTTGCCTATGATTTTCCATTGTCGGAAATGCAGGGCTATAACTTCTCGTTCAGTGGAATAAAGACCGCCATTCTTTATTTTCTGCAGGATCGTATTAAGCAGGATCCTGATTTCATTCAGAACCATCTTCAGGATATTTGTGCAAGTGTTCAACGGCACCTGATTGAAATGGTCATGATAAAATTACGAAAGGCAGCATCTGATCTGAATATCTCGCAGATTGCTATTGCGGGAGGAGTTTCGGCGAATCGGGGCTTACGGGCAGCGCTGGCGGAGGAAGGTGAACAGAGCGGCTGGGAGGTATTTATTCCTGATTTTCAGTATTGCACCGACAATGCCGGAATGATCGCTATGGCTGCACATTTCAAATATTTGGCAGCTGATTTTTCGGATTTATCGGTAACACCTGAAGCGAGACTGCCTTTATGAAACGTATTTTTAGCATTGGTGACAGGAAATTTCACAAGTACCTGGTAAAACCGGAGGATGTAGCTGCCTTTCAAAATGAAGTGGTTCACCCGGTCTGTTCAACCTATGTACTTGCCAGGGAAATGGAATGGGCGGGACGGCTCTTTGTCCTGGAACTTCGGGAAGACCATGAAGAGGGAGTGGGTACTCATGTGCTGGTGGAACATGTTGCACCAGCTTTTCCGGGCGAGGAACTAACACTGATGGCAGAAGTTACGGTATGGCAGGGGAATGAGCTGATTTGTTCAGTATTCGTGTCAGGAAAGGATGGCCGGGAAATTGCACGCGGTAAGACCGGACAAAAAATATTGAATCGAACGCTCATACAGAAAATATTTACACCATGAAGAATCCGCGGTTTGCCTTCTATCTTATGGCATTCTTTGGTATTACCATCGGATTATATCCATTCATGTATTTAATTGTCGATATGAATCAGGGACTGTTAGCTGCGAAACCTCCAGAAATTCGTGATACTGGCTGGTGGCAAACGACATTTTATACGCATATTATTTTTGGGGGCGTCAGCTTACTGATTGGCTGGGTACAGTTTAGCGGCAAGCTTCGCAGGAAATACCTCCGTTGGCATCGTATTCTGGGCTTTATTTACCTGATTGCCGTTCTGTCAAGTGGTATGGCTTCTGTCATCCTGGCTGTTTTTGCTGAAGGCGGACTTACAGGTAAACTCGGGTTTGGAATACTTGGTATTCTCTGGCTTGTGACAACCGTGGTCGCGTTTAAAAATATCCTGAACTCGCGGCCATTCCAGCATGGGAATTGGATGATTCGGAGTTATGCACTCACATTTGCAGCGGTAATGCTGAGATTATGGATGCCTTTCTTCGGGATAGTGCTGCACCTGGATTTTCCGGTGGCATACCCCATCATTGCATGGCTCTGCTGGGTGCCGAATATTGTTGTCGCCGAATTGTTGGTGGCGCGTAGAAATAAACTGGTTAGATTCGCCGGTTAATCCGATTTAGCTGTCGGTTAAACTGGCAAATGTTGTAATTTTGGAATTAAAAACATCGAAATGAGCGAAATCAATTGGCAAACGGTTAAGGAGTACCAGGACATTACCTATAAGAAATCCGGAGGCGTTGCCCGGATTGCATTTAACCGCCCTGAAGTACGCAATGCATTCCGGCCAAAAACGGTGGCTGAACTTTTTGAGGCATTCCTGGATGCCCGGGAAGACACCAGCATCGGGGTTGTATTATTCTCTGCGGAAGGTCCCTCACCTAAAGATGGCAAGTATGCTTTTTGCAGCGGCGGAGATCAGAATGCCCGGGGTCACCAGGGGTATGTGGATGAGGAGGGGATGCCAAGACTTAATATTCTGGAGGTACAACGACTGATTCGCTTTATGCCGAAGGTTGTGATCGCTGTCGTTCCCGGATGGGCAGTGGGCGGCGGCCATAGCTTGCATGTGGTTTGTGATCTTACACTGGCCAGCAAGGAACACGCAATTTTTAAGCAGACAGATGCCGATGTAACAAGCTTTGATGGTGGCTATGGTTCGGCCTACCTGGCTAAAATGGTCGGACAAAAAAGGGCGCGTGAGATTTTTTTCCTGGGAAGAAATTATTCTGCGCAGGAAGCCTATGAGATGGGAATGGTAAATGCCGTCATACCCCATGATGAACTGGAAAGTACTGCCTGGCAGTGGGCACAGGAAATACTGGCCAAATCACCTACTTCGATTAAAATGCTCAAATTTGCTTTCAATCTCACCGATGATGGAATGGTTGGGCAGCAGGTCTTTGCCGGAGAGGCAACACGTCTGGCGTATATGACCGAGGAAGCCAAAGAAGGAAGAAATGCATTCCTTGAAAAGCGCAAGCCGGATTTCAGTAATATCAAGTGGATACCTTAATTTTAGTGGAGCGCTTTCTTTACCTGCTAAAACAAATAAAGAATTAGCGACGGATAAAGATCCCGGCCCGACTCCCTGAATGTCCCCGGTACAACCGGGTCCCGCATGGAGTTCCGCCGGCCTGCCTGCCGGAAGGCGAACAGGGATCCCTGCGTCTTCCCGCCCCCGGTTTTTTCGGTAACAAAAGTCACGCTTTCATGATGAAATATCAGGTACATTTAACTATCACAATCAAAAATGTACCATGGAAGCAGAACAAACCCTGAATTTTACAGCAATGCCGCGAATCGGTGATCAGGCGCCGGATTTCAAAGCGGTTACGACAAAAGGACCAATCAAATTTTCTGAATATGAAAAGGGTAAATGGGTGGTGATGTTTTCGCATCCGGCTGATTTTACTCCAGTTTGTACCACTGAGATGAGCGGATTCGCGGAACGTAAAAGCGAATTTGAAGCACTGAATACTGCTTTGCTTGGATTGAGTATCGACAGTGTTCATTCACATCTGGCATGGGTAAATAATGTGCGGGAGAATACAGGAGTTTACCTTGATTTTCCAATAATTGCCGACCTTGACATGAAGGTTTCAAAGCTGTACGGAATGCTGCAGCCGAATGAAAGTGAAACCGCTGCCGTTCGCGCTGTCTTCTTTATTGACCCCTCACGGAAGATCCGTTTAATTATGTACTACCCGCTGAATGTCGGCCGTAATATGGACGAAATTCTACGCGTATTGGAAGCATTACAGGTTTCTGATAAATATAAAGTGGCAATGCCCTTGAACTGGAAGAAGGGGGATAAGGTTATTGTCCCTCCTCCCAAAACACTCGACGAGATGGATGCCCGGATAAAAGATGATTCACTTGAAAAGGTGGACTTTTACCTGGCCCGAAGATCGTTGAATTAGGGTTGTGATGTGAGTGTACAGGAGGCCTCCCGACTAGTTGGGAGGCCTTTTGCTTATTTGCCTGATTGCCATAACATTCAATGAATTTTTCTACCTTTGGTGCTTATGAGCAAGGACAGCAAGAGATTTTCAAATACAATTCAGATCAAGAACCGCAAGGCCCGTTTTGAATATGAGTTTCTTGATAAATATATTGCCGGTCTGGTTCTGAAGGGTACTGAAATAAAATCGATCCGGGAAGGTAAAGTAAACCTGACGGATGGTTACTGTTACTTCAGAAAAGGAGAGCTCTATGCCAAAGGGATCCATATTAGTCCGTATGAAAACAGTTCCTTTTACAGCCATGAAGAGGCGCGGGAGCGCAAGTTGTTGCTCAAAAAGCAGGAATTGAAAAAGCTTGAGGCTAAAATTGCGGAAAAGGGCCTTACGCTGGTGCCCATCCGTTTATTTATTAATGACAGGGGATTTGCCAAACTTGAGATCGCACTGGGCAAAGGCAAGAAAATATTTGATAAACGCGATTCCATCAAGGAACGTGATACAAAGCGTGAACTCGACCGATTAAGACTTCAATGATTACAACAGGAACGAAGGGTATTTGCCGACTGGCATTGATGCCGGTAAGGGCGGCAGCCGCCGACACGAGTGAACAGGTAACGCAGTTGCTCTTTGGGGAGCACTATGAGATTCTGGAGATATCCAAAAACCAAAAATGGTTTCGTATCCGTATCAACTATGACGGGTATGAAGGATGGGTAGACCACCGGCAACATACCACTATATCAGATGCCTACTACGATCAAATTAATATTTCAAATTATAAAGTGTGCCTCGAGCTCACCACTACTATTCTTTACCAGAAGCAGGCCCTTCAAATTTTAATAGGCAGTGTTCTTCCAATCAGCACGAATGAAATTTTTAAGATGGAGGAACAACTTGCATTCAATGGGGATGCCAAGGGGCTCGGACAGCGAATGGGGTATGAATATCTCAGAAATGTTGCTCTGAAGTATCTCAATTCCCCCTACATGTGGGGTGGCCGTTCACCATTTGGCATCGATTGCTCCGGATTTACTCAAATTATTTATCGGATCGCAGGCTATTCCCTGCTTCGTGATGCCAGTCAGCAAGCTACCCAGGGGAGGGAAATAAAAAACTTATCTGAGGCCCGCCCCGGTGATCTTGCCTTTTTTAAAAACGATTCCGGTAAGATCTATCATGTGGGAATGATCATGGAAGATCGACAGATTATACATGCTTCGGGGCGTGTTCGCATTGATCAGCTGGACGAACAGGGTATTCGTGTTGAATCAAGCGGAGAGTACACTCACTTCTTAAGCTCCATCCGGCGGATCCTGAAAAATTGATGACCGTTTTTGCTTGGGAACAAGCGGAAATGTATTTTTATCTGGTGAATCGAAAGGTGTTGGTATTGAATCAGGACTATTCACCAATCTCTGTATGTACAGTACAACGGGCATTTTTGCTTACTTTCCTGCGTAAAACGGAGATGGTGGAATCCGCGAACGGTCATGTCATAAGATCCGTGTCGCAGAGCTATCCCATGCCCGCAGTCATACGGCTCACCCGATATATTCATATACCCTATAAAGGTGTCGCCCTGACACGTCAGAATGTATTTAAGCGGGATAATTTCAATTGTCAGTATTGCGGTACGCATAATGAACTTACCCTGGATCATGTTATGCCTCGTTCCCGGGGTGGCAAATCATCCTGGGATAACCTTATTACGGCCTGTAAGCGCTGTAATGCATTCAAGGGGGATTACACACCGGAAGAAGCGGGCATCAGTCTCCAGTATAAACCCTTCAGGCCAAGCTACGTGATGTTCCTTCGGGATTACTCCGGGTACCATTGTGATGAATGGCGACCTTACCTGAAGGTTGGAAAATAATTGACCAGCTTGGAATTGGACCGCTTATGGGTAAATCCTTTGAATTTGATGGAAGGCTGACTACTTTATTCTACAGATAAAAAACAACACGCCATGCAACAACATTATAAAGTTCTCGGGATTCTTCATCTGGTGATGAGTGGTTATCTTCTCCTGGCCGGATTCATTGTAGCTGCTGTTTTCAGGTTTTTAATTCCGATCGCGAATGATCCGGAGGCCGAAATGGTATTTGCATTTCTGCTGTCATTCCTGCCCGCTCTGCTGATGGTGCTGAGTATCCCGGGTATTATCGCGGGAATCGGGCTGTTGAATAATAAACGATGGGCATTGATCCTGGCTGTGGTACTTTCCATATTCAATCTTTTCAACTTTCCATTTGGTACCGCACTCAGTATTTATTCGATCTATGTTTTGGTAAAGGAAGGTGATCTCCAGCGGCAGGACCGAAGTGCATACGGGTCGCGCTAAAATTTCAGCGTAAAGCGGGTGAATTTTCCGGGTTCTGAATCAGCTGTCAGAGACCCGTTATGGAGCTGCATAATCTGCCTTGACAAGCTTAATCCAATACCGGAACCGGTTTTTTTGGTAGTATAAAATGGGATAAAGATTTTATCGAGTGCTTCCCGGATAATCCCTTGTCCGTGATCTTCCACCACTATGCGTGCGTTTCCATCATCCGATTTTCCGGCGTAAAGGTGTATGGCAGAATCGTCCGGCGAGGCTTCAATGGCATTTTTCACCAGGTTGATCAATACCTGTTCAATGAGTTTATCATCGGCATTGATGACAAGATTTTCCGGAACCAGGTAGAGTTTCAGGTTAATATTGTGGCTATCCAGCGAAGACTTGAGAAGCGTCTCGATCCGGTGAAGCAGGTCTTTTACGACGATCGGTTCGGGATCGGGCAGTGGGATGGATGTATAATCCCGGTAGGCATCAATAAAACTGATCAGGCCTTTACTTCTTCCCTCAATAGTTCCCAGACCATCCGTTAAATCATCCTTGGTTTCCTCATCCAAAACGTATTCAGAACCCTGGGCCCTAAGGTCTTCAGCCAGGATGGTTCTCAGCGTGGTGGTAAGTGAAGCAATGGGCGTGATGGAATTCATGATCTCATGGCGCAGCACCCGAGTCAGGTTTTGCCAGGCTTCAATTTCTTTCTTTTGCAACTGCGTCTGAATATTTTGAAGGGAAATAAGCTTAACTTTCTTTCCCCGAAGAATGATTTCCGTCGCACTTACAGAGATTTGCTCTTCTTCCTGATTACGGTATATAGTGCTTTTACCGGTTGGCAGATCAAAAATGGTCTTGTAGAATTTTGGATGTTTTTCCAGCAGATCCTCAATATTGTGAATCGCATAAATGCCGATCAGCCGCTTCGTACTGGCATTGATGAGTTCAATATTTCCGTTGTTATCAAATCCCAGTAACCCGGTACTCACGTGCTCGACGATGGTGTTGAGAAAATGCAGGTTGGTTTCCTTCTCAGAACGTGCCAGACGAAATGCTTCCAATACTTCGTTAAAGGCAATATTTAAATCTTTAAAAGAATCCCCCAGCCGACTGTCGGTAGTAAAGGTGGAAACAAAGTCGGAATACCGGATGGATTCAAGAAAGCGCGTGAGTTTTCGGTTGGTTGTTTCAACGAAATGAAACAGGTCGGCTAATTGAGCTGCGAGAATAAAACTCAATACGACAAAAGCAAACCAGGCATTTAGCCCGATCAATGTATATGTCATTACCGCCAGTGTCGCAGCAATGAGAATAACCCGAATGATTACACGAATCCTGAATCCTTTAAAGCCCATGTTTTTCAAGTCTGCGGTAAAGAGATGATCGGGTTAGTCCGAGTGCCTGGGCGGCTTGCGTAATATTCCCATTATATTTTTGAAGTACTTTCCGAATCAAAATTTTCTCAACGTCTTCCAGGTTATACTGGTCAAGTGTTACATTTTCATCATCAGGGCGGCTCATGCTTCCGCCAAAATTGAAATCTTCTGGTTGCAGAACCTGTGACTGACTCATGATTACGGCCCTTTCAATGGCATGCTGTAGTTCCCGAACATTCCCCGGCCACTGATACTTCTGCATGCGTGCAATTGTCGCCTCACTCAGCTTCCTGATTTCCTTCTGATATTTATCGTTATATACCTGCAGGAAATGCCCGGCCAAAACCGGTATGTCTTCCAGGCGTTCCCGCAATGCCGGTAACCGTATCTCAATGGTGTTAATTCGGTACAATAAATCCTGCCGGAATGTATTTTCCTTCACCATTTCGTACAGGGGCATATTGGTGGCGCATATCAGCCGTATATCAATGGGGCGCTCACGGTGTTCGCCCACGCGGCTTACTTTCCTGCTTTGTAAAACAGATAATAATTTGGTTTGCAAATTCATAGTCAGGTTCCCGATCTCATCCAGGAAAAGGGTTCCTTCGTTGGCGTTCTCAAACCTTCCTGCTCGATCTTCCTTTGCATCGGTGAAAGAGCCTTTCTTGTGTCCGAAAAGTTCACTTTCAAAAAGACTCTCGCTGATGGAGCCCAGATCCACACTAACGAAAATTTCATCTTTGCGTAAAGAATTCTGATGAATTGCCCGGGCCACCAGTTCCTTACCTGTTCCATTTTCACCAAGGATCAACACATTGGCATCAGTGGCGGCGACACGATCTATGGTTTCAAACACCTTGATCATCGCCTGGCTGTCACCGATAATATCTCCGTAGCGGTCGTTGAGTTTCTGACTTAATTCCTTATGGCGTGTGCGAAGTTCCTCAACTTCAATACGGGATTCGCGCAGGCGCATCGCAGAATAGATGGTCGCCAGTAACTTCTCATTTTCCCAGGGTTTCAGTACAAAATCAGTAGCGCCGGCCTTGATCGCTTTCACAGCCATCTGCACATCGCCATACGCTGTAATCAAAACCACAACCGCCGAAGGATCTATCGAAAGGATACGCTCAAGCCAATAGTAGCCCTCTTTTCCGCTGCTGACATCTTTGGTGAAATTCATATCCAGCAGGATCACATCATAATTTTCATTGCTGAGTAATGCGGGGATCACTTCCGGATTTTTTTCCAGGTCAACCTGGCCAAAATGACGCTTCAGAAACAGTTTGGCTGCCTTCAATAAATCCTCATTGTCGTCAACGATGAGTATCTTCCCTGTTTTAGCTTCGCTCATTGAAACTTACTTTTATTTACCCACTGCAAAACTGATACCGTTCTTTGCTTTCTTCGATATTACCAATTCAAGGCCATTTCTCCTATTAATCAGTTTTTTAATTTGTTCGATATCGGACGCCTTCGTTCAAACCTGAACGGTACTGAACGTCGATAATGCTCAAATTTGCTCATACAGGCAATTCTTGAGTATTGGCACACTTGTTGGCAATCAGTAAGTGAAGAATTTATTTTCTATTGCATGGACAGACAGATTAAAAAGAAGAAGTGGACTTTACAGCGCATCGCCCTGGTAGCTGGAGGAATACTTATTGTTGCGCTTATTATTTACCAGCTCGGCTGGGCTGATCGCCGCCAGAAGCTTAACGTGGAGCGTGAGAAAATTACAATACAGGAAGTCAGACGCGGCGTTTTCCAGGACTACATACCTCAGACCGGAACAGTGGAGCCTGCCGTAACCTTTTACCTCGATGCCATTGAAGGCGGTACTATTAAAAAGGTGCATGCTGAAAGTGGTGCCATGCTGGCAAAGGGGGATATCATTCTTGAACTGACCAACCTTAACCGCGAATTAAGTGTACTCAGCCAGGAAGCCAGTTTGAACGAAAGCATCAACCGGGTTCGGCAAACCCGTCTTTCCCTTGAGCAGAATGATCTGCAACAGCAGCAAACCCTGGCACAGATCGAAAATGAACTGGCCAAACTCGAACCTCAGTATGAGCGTCAGAAGATGTTGTATGAAAAAAAGCTGATCTCCAAGCAGGAGTTCGAACGAACCGAGGCCGATTTTCTGTACAATCTTAAGAGAAAAGAGATCACCTATTCCAGTTATAAGAATGACTCAATTTCAAGGATGCGCCAGCTCGTGCAGCTGAATGAATCGGAGCGCCGGATGTCGGCAAGTCTCGATGGGGTAGGGCAGATTCTGGATAACCTGGTGATACGGTCCCCGATTGACGGACAGCTATCTACTCCCCAATTATTTGAGGGAATGGCTGTAAATCCCGGACAGCGGCTCGGTCAGATCGACAAGGTGGGCGCCTACAAAGTACGTACCCCTATCGATGAATTGTACCTTCCAAGAATTTCGAAAGGCCTGAAAGCCACGGCTCCGTTCAATCGTACGGACTATGAACTGGTAATCACATATCTGTATCCAACCATCACCAATGGACGATTTGAAGTAGATATGGAATTCACAGGCGAGATTCCTGAACGGATTCGCAGAGGACAATCGGTTCGTCTGCGGATTGAACTCGGGCAATCGTCGGAAGAGCTATTGTTGCCGGTTGGTGGCTTTTACAAAGATTCAGGCGGAAACTGGGTCTTCGTAGTAAATGAAGACGAAACACAGGCTGAGCGCAGGAACATACGACTTGGCCGTAAGAATACAGAATTCTTTGAAGTACTGGAGGGTCTGGAGCCCGGAGATAAGGTAATTACCTCATCGTACGACAACTTCGGAGACAGTGAAGTTTTAATTTTAAAATAAGTAATAACAACAACTAAAATAATCATGATTAAAATCGAGAACCTGCAGAAAGTATACACCACCGACGAAGTGGAAACAACTGCACTGAACAACATCAATGTTGAAATTAAGGATGGTGAATTTGTGGCCATTATGGGACCTTCGGGATGCGGTAAGTCTACCTTGTTGAACATCCTGGGACTGCTGGATAATCCTTCTGATGGCAAGTATCATTTTGGTGAGCACGAGGTGAGTAATTACAGTGAACGTCAGCGGGCGCAACTTCGTAAGGGATCAATAGGGTTTGTATTTCAGAGCTTTAACCTTATCGATGAGCTCACTGTCTTTGAAAATGTGGAGTTGCCCCTCCTGTATTTGAAGGTGCCCTCTGCCGACCGGAAAAGAAGAGTGGAAGAAGTACTGGAACGCATGAACATTATGCACCGTAGAAATCACTTCCCGCAGCAGTTGTCTGGTGGACAGCAGCAGCGCGTGGCTATCGCACGTGCGATTGTAGCAAAGCCTAAGGTGATCCTTGCCGATGAACCAACGGGAAACCTCGACAGTGCGAACGGAGAGGAAGTTATGAAGCTCCTTGCAGAACTCAACGAGGAAGGAACAACCATCATCATGGTAACGCACTCACCCTATGATGCCAATTACGCGCACAGGATCATTAACCTGTTCGATGGTAAGGTAGTAACGGAGAATATTAAGGAGCAATTTCATATCTGATGGATTGAAAAAGTGCTTCAAGGTCAGTAAAAGCTCAAAACAACAATAGTATGTTCAGGAATTACATCAAGATTGCATTCCGCAGCCTTCTAAAGAATAAGTCCTACGTGATCATCAATACCCTGGGAATGGGTACAGCTATTGCAACCTGTATCATTGCCTATCTGAATTATGACTTTAATAATAAGTTTGACAGAGACCAGGAGCATTTCGATGAAATCTATCACGTAGTTTCTGTGAGGGATTATAACGACGGAGAACAACCTTATGGAATTACTCCCCTTAAGTTTTCTGAATTTATGGACCCTGAGACATCCGCCATCGATGAGATCGTGCGGATTATTCCAGCATATGGATCGGTGAAGATCAAAGAGGAAGTCCTAGAGACCAATATACTATTTGCGGATCCTTCAGTATTCAATGTGTTCAGTTTTGAAATACTAAAAGGCGGGATTCGTGATTTCGAAGGGCCGGAAATTGTGATTACTGAGGAGGCTGCTTTGAAGTATTTTGGCAATTCAGATCCTATCGGTCAGACGGTAGAACATATCGTGGATGATCAACCCAAGCCTTATACGGTAATAGCGGTCATAAAAGATCTGCCTGAAAACTCAAGTCTTGAATTTGTAGAGGCGATCGCCCCGATGGATAATTACCGTTATGTGGTAAAAGACCTGTATGATCAAATGTGGAATTACTGGTCTACTACATTCGTACGCCTGAAAGATCCATCAAAGATGGCGTTGGTGGAAGCGGAGATGAATAAGATCATTCCCGAACAAAATGAAGCACGGGAGGATTTTAAACTCCTGCGGTTTGAATTGATGCCACTTGACGGCATGGCCGACCGCGGGCAGAACTCCGAAATATGGTCCATGTGGCTGACACGGGGTGTTCCTGCCGCAGCAATAGTAGGCCCTATGGTGATGGCACTGCTTCTGATGCTGCTGGCCTGTTTCAATTATACAAATACATCCATTGCGATGTCGGGCAGAAGGCTAAAGGAAATCGGACTGCGTAAAGTAATGGGAGGTTTGAGGAAGCAACTCATGTTTCAATTCATTCTTGAAAACATGGTGCTGTGCCTGTTTGCACTCTTTGTTGGAATTATGATTGCGGAACTCATAATTCCCTATTACAATTCTATGTGGGATTTTGTTACCCTTCGAATTGACTACCTGGAAAACCGGGACTTACTGCTTTTCATGTTTATCCTGATTCTTCTCGTAGGATTAATTGCCGGCAGCTATCCCAGCTACTTTGTGAGCAGTTTCGAAGCGACTCCAATTCTTCGTGGGACAGTGAAGTTCGGAGGGAATACCGTGTTGAGTAAAGTGCTTCTTTCATTGCAATTGAGTATTTCCCTGATAGCCATAGTTGCGGCATTTGTTTTCATCCATAATGCGAAATTTCAGGAGAATTTTGATCTCGGGTTTAACAGAGATCAAATCATCTACACCTATGTGAACAATGGGCAGGAATATGAAAACCTTTCCAACGCTCTCCGTTCCTATGAGGAAATTGATCAAATCGCAGGAACGGAACAGCATATTCTTTCCTATACAGGTGGTATGACTATCGATTTAAATGACGAGGAATACCAGGTTGAAGCCTATAGGGTAGGGCACGACTATTTCGATATCATGGACATAGAAGTCCTTGAGGGCCGTGGATTTAGGGAAGATTCTGAAACGGATATGAATGAGTCGGTGGTCGCGAATGAAATGTTCTTAAAGGAATTCAATATTCAGAATCCAATTGGTCAGAGGATCATGTGGAATGACTCGGTATCACTTTACATCGTTGGAGTAGTGGAGAACACGTTTACCAATGCATTGTGGGGACCCGTTGAACCAATACTTTTCCGGCCAGCTAAAAAGGAAGATTTTCAAAGAATTGTTTTGAAAACGTCACCTGAGAATATGATAAAGGCTCATGAGATCCTTGGAGAGGAATATAGTAAGCTGTTTCCTTTCAGGATTTACAACGGGGTATATATGAATGATGAGATGGCCGAGGAAAAGGTAGTGAACAGGAATATTGTTACCATCTTTACTTTTCTGGGCGTCGTGGCTCTTATCCTTTCGGTCACAGGACTGTATGCCATGATTTCCCTGAATTTGCTCAAGCGTACCAAGGAGATCGGGGTGCGGAAAGTAGTGGGCGCCTCGGTTCCGAGCCTAATTATGAAGCTAAATAAACCCTTCATGATTATCGTTCTAGCATCGGTCGTACTTGGTTGTGTAACGTCTTACTTTCTGGTGGATGGACTGCTGTCTATGATCTGGGAGCATTATGCGTCTCCAAATGCGGGTTCGATGTTCATTGGAAGTCTGATACTCGTAGTCGTCGCACTTGTCACTGTAACTGGCAAAGTGTTTAAAGCAGCATCAGTGAATCCGGTCGAATCACTGAGAAGCGAATAACAACAAAAACTCAAATACTCAAAAACTCAACAACAACAATCATGATCAGGAATTTCTTTAAAGTCGCATTCCGGAATATGGCGAAGCACAAATTCTTCGCAATCATTAATATGTTCGGACTTACCCTGGGAATAACGGCATGTCTGTTCATTGCCATGTACATTGCTGATGAGCTCAGCTATGATAAGTTTTATCCGAATATTGAACGGATTTACCGCCTCAATCTTCATGGAAAGCTGGCAGGGCAGGAGCTGTATACAACATCTACCAATTCACAAATACCTTATACGCTTGAAACGGAGATTCCGGAGGTGGAGGAAGCTACCCGTTTGTTTCAATTCGGAGAATGGGTCTTCAGAAAATCGGATATAATTTATACTGAGCGCCAGGTTTATGCCGCTGATTCGGGATTTTTCCAGGTCTTTCAGCTGCCATTTGTAGAGGGAAATCCTGAAGGTGCACTAACCGGCCCTAATAAGATGGTTCTCACGCGTTCAATAGCAGAGAAGTACTTTGGCGATGCGCCCGCATTGAACCAAACACTTCTGATCGGAAATGATAAACTGGAATACGTGGTTAGCGGGGTTATTGAAGACATTCCCTCCAATACACAAATCCCGTTTGAGATTTTGCTTTCCATGGATTCCTTTGAATGGATGAATCCTAAACAGGGGGCATGGCTGAGTAATAGTTTCCTCGGATATTACGTGCTTCGTGAAGGGGCTAGTGCAGACGTGGTTGACGAAAAGCTCCGCCCGATAATTGATAAGAACGTTTCACCTATCCTGAAGGAATTCATGGGTAAGACGCTGGCAGAAATGGAGGCGGAAGGTAGCATATACGAATATTTTTCATTTCCGATGGAGCGTGTTCATCTCTATTCCACATTAACCGATGAACCTGTTCCGGTAGGTGATATTAAATATGTGTACATTCTGGGAGCCATCGGCCTTTTCATACTGGTCATCGCAGCCATAAATTTCATGAACCTGTCGACTGCCAAGTATGCCAACCGGGCGAAAGAAGTTGGTTTACGTAAAACGATGGGATCACTCCGACAGTCACTTGTTGGACAGTTTATTTCAGAATCTGTGCTCTACAGCGCTCTTTCTACTATCCTGGCCATCGCAATAGCTTCGGGCTTACTTACTTATTTTAATCAGCTTTCGGGTAAGGAAATGGCACTTGCCTCACTCTTTACGCCAACCATGGTTGTCATCATGGTATCGCTTATGTTGATTATTGGATTTCTCGCAGGATCCTATCCGGCTTTCTACCTTACTTCATTCGATGTCGCTGAAACGCTGAAAGGGAAACTAAAAGGGGTTCGGGGAGGAAAAATCCGCAGTTTCCTGGTCACTTTCCAGTTCTGGATCTCAATTGTTCTCATCATCTGTACAGCAGTGGTATTCCGCCAAATAACGTTTATGCAAAATGAAAAGCTGGGCTTTGATAAGGACAAGGTGATGATTATCGAAAATGTGGGAAGACTTGCCGATAATGCCGACGTATTCAAGAATGAATTGATGGCAAATACGGTAGTGGAGCAGGTTAGTTTCTCGAACAATGAACTGCCGGGTGTGAATAATACGACGATTTTCAGGGCTCAGGGAAGTGACTACGATCATATTTGCGGAACCTTCTTTACAGATGAAACATTTGCATCCACACTGGGCATTGAAATGGTTGAGGGCAGATATTTCTCGAAGGATTTTCCATCGGATTCGCTGGCCATTATCATGAATGAGGCTGCGGTAAAGGAATTTGGATTTGCAAATCCGCTGGAAGAGCGTATCATGAGTTTTAACGGAGACGAACCCGTGTCACTTCAGGTGATAGGCGTGATGAAGGATTTTAATTTCGAAACCATCAAAACCCCAATTCGTCCGTTGCTGCTACTGTTTTCCCGTGACAATTCGACCATGTACGTCAGATATACCGGCAATGCTGAAAACCTTGTGAACCTCGTTGAAGAAAAGTGGGCGGGGCTCGCACCGGAAGAGCCGGTTGAATATTCCTTCCTTGATCAGGATTTTGATAACCTGTTCCGTGAGGAACAGCGACTGGGCAGTGTCTTTACCATATTTACCGCCATCGCTATCGCCATCGCGTGTTTGGGGTTATTCGGACTGGCATCGTTCATTGCCGAACAGCGGACCAAGGAAATTGGAGTTCGGAAGGTGATGGGCGCTTCTGTCTGGGATATTACCAATAAAATGTCAATCCAGTTTATCAAGTTCGTTGTAATTGCGTTCGTGCTCGCCATATTTCCGGCATATTACTTTATGCAGGAATGGCTCTCGGAATTTCCGTTGCGTATCGAACTCGGGGTGGGGGTTTTCCTGATTGCGGGTCTGATCTCAATAGCCATCGCTTACATTACGGTAAGCATAATTTCCTATTTCGCGGCCAGTGCAAACCCCATCAAGTCGCTGAGATACGAATAATAATAAAACTCTTCCCCCGTTTCTCATTATTGATGTGAAGATGAGTAACGGGGGAGGGGCTTTTAAACTACGACATTCACTATCTTATTAGGTACTATGATAACCTTTCTGGGGGATTTGCCTTCGAGCCATTTTTGAATTGCTTCAGACGCCAATACCTCGGCCTGAATCTGATCTGTCGGCATATCGACCGGAAATAGCATTTTGGCGCGCATTTTACCATTTACGGATACCGGATATTCATATGAGTCCTCCTTCAGGAATTTTTCATCATAAGCCGGATATTCGGCGTCATTCACTGTAGTAGTATGTCCCAGTCTGTGCCAGAGTTCCTCTGCAATATGAGGGGCATAAGGAGCTAAAATGATGACTAGTTTTTCCAGTACCTCCCTTTTATTGCATTTTAGTGATGTCAGCTCATTTACACAAATCATGAATTCACTTACCGAAGTATTAAAGGAATAGCGTTCAATGTCTTCCTGGGCTTTTTTGATAGTGCGGTGAATGATTTTTTGTTCCGCCTCAGTTGGCTGGGCATCTGAGACAACAAACTGATCTGCATCATCATGGAACAGGTTCCAGAGTTTACGAAGGAACTTGAACACCCCGTCGATACCATTGGTATTCCAGGGCTTTGACTGCTCAAGCGGACCAAGGAACATCTCGTACATGCGAAGTGTATCGGCACCGTATCGTTCTATAATATCATCCGGATTAACCACATTATACTTGCTCTTGGACATCTTCTCCACTTCATGTCCGCACATGAATTTGTCGTTTTCGGGAATGAACTCAGCATTGGCTAATTCAGGGCGCCATTTTTTAAAGGCTTCCATATCGAGCTCGTCGTTGTGAACGATGTTTACATCCACATGCATCGGTATGGTATCGTATTCGTGCCGTCTCTGATAAGTAACGAAGGTGTCTGATTCCTTAATGCGGTAAACCAAATTCGACCGTCCCTGGATCATACCCTGGTTGATCAGCTTTTTAAAAGGCTCATCCACGGTTACAAGACCCATGTCGAACAGGAACTTTGTCCAGAAGCGTGAATACAAGAGGTGGCCCGTTGCGTGTTCTGAACCCCCTATGTAGAGGTCTACACTGTCCCAGTATTCCTGGGCTTCTTTCCCAACAAAACGATCATTGTTATGGGCATCCATGTACCGGAAGAAATACCAGCTGGAGCCGGCCCACCCGGGCATGGTACTTTGTTCATAGGGAAATCCTTCGGATGTTTCCCAACTGGCAGCACGAGCGAGGGGAGGTTCACCCTCTTCAGTCGGCAGGTATTTATCAACTTCCGGAAGTACGAGGGGAAGCTGGTCCTCACCCAGGAGGTAGGGCAGGCCGTCTTTAAAGTAAACCGGCAGCGGCTCTCCCCAATAACGCTGGCGGGTAAAGATCGCATCCCGCATCCTGAAATTAATCTTGCCTACTCCGATACCTCGTTTTTCTACTTCTTCAATGCCTTTTTTCATGGCTTCCAATGGTGACAAACCATTCAGGAATCCGGAATTGATGACGGTTCCTTCCTTGGTGGCATCGGCCGCCTCAGAAATATCAGCTGAATCATTGATTGGGATGATGGGCAGGCTGAAATGTTTGGCAAAATCATAGTCCCGCTGATCACCCGCGGGTACGGCCATCACTGCGCCTGTTCCGTAACCTGCCAGGACATAATCTGCGATCCACACAGGAATTTCTTCTCCTGAGAATGGATGAATAGCATAGGCGCCGGTAAAAACACCTGTAACTGTTTTTACATCCATCATTCGTTCGCGTTCCGACCGGTTTTTAGCCTGCTCAACGTAGCTGGCAACGATTTCTTTCTGTTCTACTGTGGTGATCTGTTCAACCAGGTCGCTTTCAGGTGCGAGGACCAGGAAGGTTACTCCGTAAATCGTATCGATACGGGTAGTGAAAACCCGGATTTTTTCATCGTGGCCCTTCAGGTTGAAATCGAGTTCAGCGCCTTCCGACCGTCCAATCCAGTTACGCTGCATCTCTTTCAATGGTTCAGGCCAGTCGACCACATCCAGTCCGTTCAACAATCTTTCTGCATAAGCGGTGATACGCATCATCCACTGCATCATTTTTTTACGCTCCACGGGGTGTCCTCCACGCTCTGAGAAACCATCCTTAACCTCGTCATTGGACAGTACTGTGCCCAGTGCGGGACACCAGTTCACGACCATATCGGCCAGGTATGCCAGCCGGTATTTCAGGAGCATTTTCCCCTGTTCATTACCAGAGAATGCCTTCCATTCGGCAGCCGTAAATTCCGGGGTGTCTTCGTCGCAAACAGCATTGATCCCTGAATTCCCGTGTACTGAGAAGTGATCAAGCAGATCATTTATCGGCCTGGCTTTATCAAGGTCGTTATCATACCAGCTGTTGAAGAGCTGCATAAAGATCCACTGTGTCCATTTGTAGAAAGACGGATCACTGGTCTGAACCTCACGGCTCCAGTCGAATGAAAAGCCAAGCTGCTGTAGCTGTTCTTTGTATCGTTCAATATTATTGGCTGTGGTAACTGCGGGATGCTGTCCTGTCTGGATGGCATATTGTTCAGCGGGAAGGCCGAAAGAATCGAAACCCATCGGGTGCAGTACATTGTATCCCTTCAGGCGCTTGAAGCGGCTTACAATATCCGATGCGATATAGCCGAGTGGATGTCCTACATGCAATCCTGCTCCGGAAGGATACGGAAACATATCCAGTGCATAGAACTTTGGTTTTTTGCTGGTATTGGATGTTTTATAGATTTCGTTATCTGCCCAATACTTGCGCCACTTTGCTTCAGTCTCTTTGAATTGATATATCGCCATCAGTTGTATTCAGATTATGAAGGTGCAAAATTAACATAATTCAGATCAAATTGGTGGTAGGATTCGGGATAATCGAATCTACGCAGTCTGAATTCACATGCTGTTGAGAAATGGGAACGCGGAAAAGCGGGTTGTTATCTTTGTATTGGCAGGAATAAAAAAGGTCCGGCGTTTGCCGGACCTTCCTTCCTTCCTAATCATTTTCTGTTCTGAATCAATTGTTAGGATCCAGAATCATATCAATCCTTTCGATCGCGTCTTCCAGGTGGTAACGGCTTAACCGGTCTGTAGTCCGGTTCAACCCGTTCCGAACCTGTGTGCGGAGAGTTTTTAACTCAGCACGTACCAGCGGACGAATATCTGATTTTTCCATATCAACAGATCCGCCAAAGCGTCCTGAAGGCTCTTCGGTCATCAGGTAGTGCATACGCGCGATATAGGCACGCTGCAGGTTACGGCGATAGATATCGATAGTGCTTCCGGATCTTAGTTCAGACCAGATTCCATTGCGCAAATCGCTCATCATTTCAATCGGTGTATAGGCATCTGAACCATTCATTGCCTCATTTTCAAACATACGTTCGAGACGTGCAGGATCCAGCACCTGGTTCAGTGTATTTTCCTGTGCATTACTGATGCGCTCAACTGATCCTACGCCTTCAATACGATCGATAATGTCGCGTTCAAGCATCCAGGTTGGTGTTGCAAAGGTATTTTCCTGCAACCACGTCATGGCTCTCTTTTGTTTTTCCTTCGGAACAAATTCATATACTGCTCCATCCTGGTCGGCAGTTTTGAAGGTCTCGTACAATCCGCCGATGTTGTTCCGCACGTGGCCGTTGTATCGGTTCCACTGCCCAATCACCTGACCGTAAATCTCATTAAGGTCATCGTAATTCTTGCCTTCTGTTGTTGTCCATTCAATAAGATTAGGAACAATTCGCTTAAGATTAGCCACTCCGTAGGAGCTTGAAAGCATGGCATCATTTCCAAGATCTTCCGTTTGCGCCCTTGGGTCAACAGGGTTGAAAGTTTGTCGTCCATACCAGTACATCTGATCGCCCGAGTGTTCTTTCACCCAACCGTCCAGGGTTGCTTCTTCAGAGTCGGGATCTGTGGTTTCCGGGAAATATGTATAACCCCATTTCACAGCCCACTTGTCGTAAACACCGATCTGAGGGTACAGCGCTGCATTATCTCCGGGCTGAGCAACATAGTTGAAACGGGCATAATCCATAATCGAAGGTGCTGTTCCCATGCGTGCTGTGAATGAAGGTGACCTCAGTGAATCAACAGGGTAAGAATAGCTGCCTCCCATGTTGTGGGGGAAACCCAGTGTGTGTCCTACTTCGTGTGCGGAAACAAAACGGATCAGATCACCCATTACGGCATCATCAAACTTCACCTTGCGGGCTTTCTCATTAACTGCTGCAGTTTGAACGAAGTACCAGTTTCTAAGCAGATTCATAACGTTGTGATACCATATGATATCACTTTCGATGATTTCGCCGGATCGCGGGTCATGAACGTGAGGTCCCTGCGCATTTTGGATCGGGTTTGCTGTGTAGCGCACCACTGAGTAGCGAACATCTTCCGGACTCCAGTCAGGATCTTCTTCCTTGGTAGGAGGATCCTTCGCGATGATGGCGTTTTTGAAACCGGCGGCTTCAAATGCCTTTTGCCAATCTTCGATCCCTTGCTTGATGTAGGGTCTCCACTTGGTAGGAGTTGCCGGGTCAATATAGTAGACTATTTGTTTCTTAGGCTCTACGAGTTCACCTCTTTTGTAAGCTTCAAGATCTGACGGCTCCAGTCTCCAGCGTGTGATGTAACGTCGCTGGGTGGCTTTTTGCTCATCGAGTCCGTAGTCTATCTGAGAAACCGAGAAAAACCCTACACGCTCATCGTATAGTCTGGGCGTCATAGGTTTTTTGGGCAGCAGTACCATGCTTTGGTTCATTTCTATACTGAGTGTACCGGTATTTCCGTTTGCAGGAGGGTTGCCGGCATTGTAGGTAAGAATATGGCGAACCTCTGTATTCAGGGGAAAGCTTTTCCATGACATGATCAATGAGCGTTTCTTGTCGACTCCCCGAACCTGGAATTGCTTTCTTTGGTTATCGTTCAACGCACCGATCATTTCTACGTCTGATGTAAACAGGTCGGCGACATCGATCACATACGCGGCGGAATCCTTAGATAAAGCCTTGATGTCAAAAGTGGCAATAACCGGCTCAAAATTATTATTTCGAACAGACTGATAGATTGGTGTTTCTTCGCTTGCTACACTGTTGTGGGAAACGGAGCGTAGCAGCAGCTGGTTGTCTTTTCGCTGCCAGCGAATTACCTGCTGTCCGCGTGCCTTCATACCCGCACCACCGAAATTGAGATTCTCAACGGTACCTGAAATCCGGCTGATAACCAGGATTTCGCGTTCCATCAGGGAATCAGAGATTTCGAAGTAGTAATTATCTTTTACCTTGTGGGTAGTAAACAATCCTTCATCGGTGATCGCATCTTTAGTAACGATTTCGCTGTAGGGTTTGAAAGGAGAATCATTTTTCTTTTTTGGTGCCTCGGCTGCCGGGGCATCCTTGTCTTTTTTCTTCTTCTTTTTTTGTCCGAACCCTGCAGGGGAAATCAGCAGGAGAACAAGTAGTAAAGTAAATATTCGTTGCATAGGTTGAGTACTTTTAATGGAACCTTAAAAGTCCCCAATGACAACGAGTTACGTGGTGCTTTAATGACAAACTGCTGTAAAATTATATGAATGGTGGAGGAAAAGGATTGTATTATCAGGGATTCTTGTCCCAGAGGTTTATTGCATCTCTGTATTCATAGTAGAGGTGAAAAAAATAGGGTCCGGCTTCATTGACCAGGTTGTCTGATGAATTTGAAAGAATACAGATGGCGACCTCGTCATCCCTGTCGAGAGCAATGTGACTTTTGAAGCCATTGGCATAACCGCCATGGTAGACAATTGTATCATTTTCCAGAGGAAGAATCCGCCATCCCAGTCCGTAATATGCCCTGCGTGCGCGAAGCCATTTTCTGTAGTAACGATTCAGGAGCGGAGTGATGATGCGTGGTTCAAAGACTTCATCAAGAACCGAAGAATCCACCGCTTCCTGGTGATCCCCGAGAAGCATTTGCAGGTATTTGGCCATATCTTCGATGCTGGCATTCACCCCGCCTGCGGCGGCTGTATTGTAATAGGAAGAGGAGAGCTGGACAGGAATATAGGAATAACGTGTTCTCCTGTGTGGCTTTGCGGCGTTTGGGGAATCTTTCATATCCTCAAATTCAGCCGAGGCATTTTCCATTTGAAGCGGACCGAATAAATAGGTATTCAGCAGTTTCGGAAATTCCCTTCCTGTCTGGCGTTCAAGAATCGGTTCAATGATGCTGTAAGCAACATTTTGGTAGCTGTATTGTGTTCCGGGCTTCGTTGCCACTTTTAATTCCGCAAGTGCATTGATCATTTCCGGGAGTGTCCAACCATCCTCAATGAGATTCGAATATGCCTGGTACGGAAAGCCGCTGGTTTGGGAGATGATGTTGCGAATGGTGATGGAATCGGAATAGCTGAATGGTTCAGGCCGAAAATCTGTCAAATAATAATGTATGGGATCCTCCCAGGATATGACTCCCTCCTGAACCATTTTACTCACAAGTATGGATGTAAATCCTTTGGAAACGGAGGCAAGCCGGAATTTTGTTTTAAGATTTACTGCGTCATTGGTATGGTTCGTTTTGTGCCCCATCGCGTTAATGTAGATCGGCTGACCCTTACGTACGATGGCAACCGCAATAGCGGGGATGTCCCTTTCTGTGCGAAGGCTGTCAATAAAACGTTCGAAATCGTTAATGAGTTGTTCCTGATGGGGATTTACCGGTGGAGATGTTCTCGGGGGAACGATCAGAACTTCTTCTTCAATATCAGGTTCGGCATTAAGGCGAGCATACCAGAAAAGAGCTGCAGCGACAGCCATCCCGGTTATCATCAGCAAAACCCAGATTTGCCTTTTACCCTTCACCTGATTTTATGCTCCCTTTCCATTCAATCCCTGCGAATCTAATTAATATTTATCAAATGCACATACATGCCTGAAAGTGTCTGAAATCGGACACCTCCATTCAATTTCGGACAATCAAAATGAGTAAAAAGGCGGTTTAAACGTCTTGAGGCGCTTGGCATACAATTGGCAAGTGATTAAGTGCATTGCAATAATTTAATCAAACGAAAATGATAAAACTGAGAGACCTTGATAAATATGTCGATTCGAAATATCAGCGCACATTTATTTTAAAGGGTATTGATCTTGATATACAGCAGGGGGAGTTTGTCACGATCATGGGGCCAAGTGGTGCAGGAAAGTCAACCCTTATGAACATCATTGGAATGCTCGATGAGCCCAGTGCCGGTGAATTCTATTTCCTGGATAACCCGGTGCATAAGTTGAAGGAACGTCAGAAATCTGAGATGCATAAGCATCATATCGGCTTCATTTTTCAAGCGTATCACCTCATTGATGAACTAACGGTATATGAAAACATTGAAACGCCTCTGCTATACAAGGGGGTGAAAAGTGCTGAGCGGAAGAGCATGGTGGCTGAAATGCTCGATCGATTCCAGATGGTGGCAAAAAAAGATCTTTTTCCCGAGCAGCTTTCAGGCGGTCAGCAGCAGCTCGTGGGCATTGCACGTGCGATAGTCGGCCAGCCAAAGCTGTTGCTTGCCGATGAGCCCACAGGAAACCTTCATTCGGAGCAGGGTGACGAGATCATGGAGATCTTTAAAAAGCTGAACGACGAGGGAATGACCATTCTCCAGGTAACGCATTCGGAGCGGTGTGCATCCTATGGCAAGCGAACTATTCGATTGGTGGACGGTCAGGTTGTATCTGATCAGGTTTCTTCTATACAAAATCAGGCGTGATGAAGATGAGAACATTATTCGGTATACTATTGTCTTTTCTTGCGAGTGCCGTTTATGCGCAGGATACCCTTCAATTCCTTCATTTATCGGATGCGGTAACTATCGCGCTCGAGAATAACATCAGTTTGCGTCAGGAATCGAATCGGCTGGATATTTTCCAGTCAGACAAATCCTCCAGTTATGCACAAATGGCGCCGACTGTTGCGATCACCGGAAACTATGGCCGCAATGACGGTAACTCCTTTAACCAGCAGGAGGGGCGTGTGGTGAACGGACAACTCGATTTCATGAATGGATCAGTCAATATGAATATGCCGCTTTTCAACGGGTTTAACCGATTGAAGCAAACCAAACAGGCGAGCAGTGCCCTGGAATCGCAGGCCCATCTGGTCACACGTACGAGGCAGCAAGTGATCCGTGATGTATCAAATCAATACCTGCGATGTCTGCTTGACAAGCAGCTTGTGCTTATTGCTCAGGAAAACCTGGTGAACCAGCAGGAAGTTTACAGGCAGATGAGTGAACTGGTTAATGCCGGAAGCCGTGCAGAAGTGGACCTGGTAAACCAGCGCTACCAGCTAAAGAATTCGGAGCTTAACGTGCTTCAGGCAGAAATTAAATTGCGCAACAGTAAGGCTACACTTTCACAGTTATTGCAGCTGGATCCAAGCCTCACCTTTGACGTGGTTGATCCGACCTGGGAGCTTTCCGATTTTGCCTTTGAAAAATATCAGCGTGATTCTTTATATGAAATTGCACTTGAACAGCGACGTGATCTTCTTCAAGTTCGTGCCAGTGAAGAATCTGCCCGGTATGGCCTTGGTGCTCAGCGCGGTCGGTATTATCCACAGCTGTCGGCATTCTTTAACTATGGATCGGCCTTTAACCAGATTGTGGGTACCCCGGACAGTGTTTCAAGGGATTTTAATCAGCAATTTTTCAATGATAACAGGTATAATACATATGGATTAGCCATTTCTATTCCCATATTCCAGGGATTACAAAACAGGAATCAGGTGGTGCGCGCCAGGGTAAATTATCAGAATGCTCAGCTGGAGACCCGGCAGTTGGAGAATACAGCAAAGCTGGAGGTGCTCAATGCACATCAGAACTTGCAGGATGCCCTGACAAATTTTGAAGTAACCCAGGTTCAGCTGGAGGCTGCCGAACTGAATCTTCAATTGCAGGAGGAGCGGTACCGTCTGCAGGCGTCGAGTTTTGTAGAGTATACACAGGCAAATGCCGATTATGTGGCTGCAAAGGGAGCCCATGCCCAGGCGAAATATGTCTTGCTGTTCCAGGATATTTTACTGCAGTTTACACTGGGTACGCTGGATACGGATGATATCCCGGCAAATTAAAAAAACCAATCAACCAACTCTGAGATCCCGGCAGATATTGTCGGGATCTTTTTTGTGGGATTTGACTAATAATTTTATTAATTTTGCGCTCCCTTTCAGGTGAAAGGGTCTTTTCCATTTTCGGAAGAGGATTATTTAAACCAAATGTGTTTTACACAGCCCGGGTAAAACATGTATTTAAGGGCGTTTTTAACTTATTATGGCAGAAGAAAACAAAAAAGCCGAGGAGCTCGAGCAGAACCAGGCTGAAGAGACTACCGCAACCGAGGTAGTAGCTGAAGAGAAAAAAGCTGAGAAAGCTGCAACTGAGGCTCCGGCCAGCGCTGCACAGGATTCTGAGGAATTCGATTGGGAAGCATTTGAAACCAAAGGATTTGGTGAAGGGTATTCCCGCAAGAAGCGTGAAGAAATGGAAGCGATGTATGATAATACATTGACTACCATTGAAGAAAAGGAATTGGTTTCCGGAACAGTAGTTGGAATCAACGACCGTGATGTGATCCTTAACATTGGGTTCAAATCAGACGGACTGGTATCTGCTACGGAATTCCGTGACCTGCCAAACCTGAAAGTAGGCGATACTGTAGAGGTATTCATCGAAGAGCAGGAAAATGCAAACGGTCAGCTCGTACTTTCACGCAGAAAGGCGAAGATCGTTCAGGCATGGGAAAAAATTAAGGAAGCGTATGAGAATGACCTGGTGATTGAAGGCTTTGTGAAGCGCAGAACCAAGGGTGGTCTCATCGTGGATATCTACGGAGTGGAAGCATTCCTTCCGGGTTCACAGATTGATGTGAAGCCTATCCGTGATTTTGATGTATTTGTGGGTAAGGCGATGGAAGTGAAGGTAGTTAAGATTAACTACTCTAACGACAACGTGGTTGTTTCTCACAAGGTACTGATTGAGAAAGATCTTGAGCAGCAGAAAGCTGAGATCCTGAACAACCTTGAAAAAGGACAGGTTCTTGAAGGAACCATTAAGAACATGACCAACTTCGGTGTATTTATCGATTTGGGTGGCGTTGATGGCCTGTTGCACATTACAGATATCTCATGGGGACGAATCAATCACCCTGAAGAGGTATTGAATCTTGATGAAACAGTGAAGGTGGTAGTTCTTGACTTCGACGAAGACAAGAAGCGTATTTCACTTGGCATGAAGCAGCTGACTGCTCATCCGTGGGATTCACTTCCTGCAGAGCTTGAAGTAGGAAGCAAGGTTAAAGGCAAGATTGTAAACGTTGCAGATTACGGTGCGTTCCTCGAAATTCAGCCAGGTGTTGAAGGACTGATTCACGTTTCGGAAATGTCATGGTCACAGCACCTGCGGAATCCTCAGGACTTCATCAACATTGGAGATGAACTGGAAGCAGTAGTACTTACCCTTGATAAGGAAGAACGCAAAATGTCACTTGGCATTAAGCAGCTTACAGAAGATCCCTGGAACAAGCAGGATGTGCTTACTAAATATGCGGTTGGAACACGCCACAAAGGTATCGTTCGCAACCTGACTAACTTCGGCCTGTTCATTGAACTGGAAGAGGGAATTGACGGATTGGTTCACGTTTCAGATCTTAGCTGGACCAAGAAGATTAAGCATCCTTCGGAATTCGTGAAAGTGGGTGATGAAATGGAAGTGGTTGTTCTTGAACTGGATGTTGACAACCGTCGATTGGCACTGAGCCACAAGCATCTTGAGGAGAACCCATGGGATACATTCGAAACTGTATTCACCCCGGGATCTGTACATAAGTGTACTGTGATCAATGTGAATGAAAAAGGAGCGGTTCTTGAACTGCCTTACGGTATCGAAGGATTCGCAACCATGAAGAACATCGAGAAAGAGGATGGATCCAAAGCGAAGCCCGGTGAAACACTGGAATTCAAAGTGATGGAATTCTCTAAAGATGACAAGCGTATTCTTCTTTCACATAAAGCGGTATACGGCAAAGCTGAAGAAGCACCTAAGCCTGCGAAGAAAACTGCTCGTCCGGCCGGTGGAGCTTCCAACAAGACAACCCCTGATGTTGAGAAATCTACATTAGGTGATCTTGAGGCACTAAGTGCGCTGAAAGAGCAGATGGAAGGTGAAGCAGAAGCCAAGATCAAGAAGGCGCGTAAAGCGGCTGAAGCTGAGAAGGCTGATGAAGAAGAAGCTCCCAAAGCCAAGAAGGCAGCCAAGAAGGAAGATGATGCTTCTGAAGAAGAAAGCGAAGCTTAAGAAGTCGAAACATCATACAATAAAAAGGGCACCGAATTTCGGTGCCTTTTTTCTTTTACGTGCTCCTCGACATATAAATGTGGCATGCCTGAAACATTTCCATCTTTATCTTTGAGGTAAAAGTGATTATGCATAGTTTTGCGCCTGTAAAGATGGCGCTGTGGCCGAGTGGCTAGGCAGAGGTCTGCAAAACCTTTTACAGCGGTTCGAATCCGCTCAGCGCCTCCATCATGAACCCGGGTCTGTTGATCCGGGTTTTTTGTTTTTATGCTGAATCCAGAGAAAGACCAGGCCCATTAATATGCCAAAAAGTAAGGATTTTGCCCAGTTGGGTTCGAGACGTGGAATTATGGAATAAAAACCGAAGTGCAGTAAGCAAAGTATCAATGCACTTAACATAAATGAAAGCACATTATTTCTTTTCATCAGATTCTAACCGGAATATTTTGTTGTTGCAGATAACGTTTCAAATCAGGGATGGCAATTTCCTTAAAATGAAAAATGCTGGCCGCCAGTGCAGCATCGGCACAATTGTCTTTAAACACATCAGTGAAGTGCTCCATAGTTCCTGCACCGCCACTTGCAATCACCGGAATATTCACCTGCTCCGATAATGTTTTAAGCGCCTCTGTGGCAAATCCTTCTTTGGTACCATCGTGGTCCATGCTGGTAAATAAAATCTCACCAGCGCCCCGCTGTTCAACTTCTTTGGCCCAGCTAAACAATTCCTTATCCGTAGGCTTCCTTCCCCCATGGGTATAAACAATCCACTTACCCTCGGTGAATCGGGCGTCGATTGCTACGACGATGCACTGACTGCCGAATGCCTGCACAAGTTCATCGATTAATTCCGGCCGCTTTACCGCTGATGAATTGATCGAGACTTTGTCGGCCCCTGCCTTAAGCAGGGGTGAAACATCCTCTACCGAGCTGATGCCACCGCCTACCGTAAAGGGAATATTCAGGTGACGGGCGATATCCTTAACCAGTTCTACAAAAGTCTTGCGCCCCTCGTGTGTTGCAGTAATATCGAGGAATACCAGTTCGTCGGCGCCCTGATCCGCGTAGAATGCGCCCAGTTCCACGGGGTCTCCGGCGTCACGGATATTGACAAAATTTACTCCCTTGACCGTACGGCCGTCCCTAATATCGAGACACGGTATAATTCTTTTCTTAAGCATCCTGAAATGTTGCTAGGTCCTTTAATGATATTTTTCCTTCGTAAATGGCTTTTCCCACGATCGCACCTTCAAGTCCGTTCTCCTTCAGTTTCAACAGGTCATCCATGGTAGTCACTCCACCGCTGGCGATAAGATGAATATGGGGGAAGATCTCCAGAATATCATTGTAAAGTTTGAAATTAGGTCCCTTCAGCATTCCGTCAGTGGCGATGTCGGTGCAGATCACATAATCCATTCCCTGGGCAATGTAGGAGTGGATCAGGTCTTCTATGGACAGGGTCGTTTTTTCTGTCCAGCCATGTACAGCAATCATTCCGTTGTTTACATCTGCCCCCAGGATTAATTTATTCGGACCGTAATTTTCAAGCCACTGATAAACGATCGCCGGATTTTTAACAGCGATGCTTCCGCAGGTAACCTGTGTGGCGCCGGCATTCAGTGCAATTTTAATGTCTTCACCCTTCTTGATCCCGCCCCCAAAATCCACGATTAAATCCGTTTTACTGGTAATGGATTCCAACACCTTCCAGTTAACTATGCCACCTGATTTGGCCCCGTCAAGGTCTACCAGGTGAAGGTACTTTAATCCTGCACCCTGAAACTGACGCGCTACTTCGAGGGGGTCGTCGGCATAAACAGTTTTCTGACTGTAATCGCCTTGTGAGAGGCGGACGCATTTACCATCGATGATATCAATAGCTGGAATAATTCTCATAGCTTAAGAAAGTTTTCAAGAATTTTCTGACCCTGAGCACCTGATTTTTCCGGATGAAACTGAACGGCGTGAAAATTGTCACGATGAATTCCCGCAGAAAAGGGGTGTATATAATTTGACCTGGCAGTTGTGAATTCTGATACGGGAACATAGTAGCTGTGTACGAAATACACATGCAGATCCTCCATGTTTTCATAAATAGACTTGTCTGCCCTAAGCTCCAGGTTATTCCATCCCATATGAGGTACTTTTTCGTGACGGGCAGGGATGAATCGCTTAACCTCGAGGTCGAACATTCCCAGGCATTCCGTGTCATTCTCTTCGGAGTGCCGGCACATCAGTTGCATTCCCAGGCAAATTCCCAGGAACGGCTGCTTAATGGTAGGCAGGACCTGATCGAGCCCCATGGATTTCAGGTGCCTCATGGTGGAACCCGCTTCACCCACACCCGGGAAAATTATTTTATCGGCTTTTCGCAGTTCTTCGGCATCATGAGTGAGACGTGGTTCCACACCCAGCCGGTTCAGGGCATTAATGACCGATTGGGTATTTCCGGCGTTATATTGAACGATAGCGATATCCATTATAAGACTCCTTTTGTGGATGGCAATTGCATACTTTCAGGGTCTTTCCGTATGGCCATTTTTATGGCCTTAGCAAACCCTTTAAAGATTGCTTCTATTTTGTGGTGCTCGTTATTTCCCTCTGCGCGGATATTCAAATTACAGCGTGAAGTATCAGAAAATGATTTAAAGAAATGCATGAACATCTCTGTAGGCATTTCCCCGATTTTCTCCCGCTTAAATTCCGCGTCCCATTCCAGCCACGGCCGACCACCGAAATCAATGGCCACCTGGGCCAGGCAATCATCCATTGGAAGCAGAAATCCATAACGCTGGATGCCGCGTTTATCACCCAATGCCTTTTCAAAACAACTACCGAGTGCAAGTGCGGTATCCTCTATGGTATGGTGTTCATCGATATGTAAATCTCCCTTCACGGAAATATTAAGGTCTACAGATCCATGACGTGCCAGCTGATCAAGCATATGATCAAAGAATCCCAGACCCGTTGATATCGAACTCTTGCCTGTACCGTCCAGATTCAATGAGATTTCAATATCGGTTTCATTGGTTGTCCGTTTTACGAATGCTTTTCGCGAAGGTGAAAGAAGAAAAGAAGTGATTTCCTGCCATGAGGTGGTAATGAGCGAACAGATCTCCATAAGTCCATCTGTTTCAAGCTGGGGCTTCATACTGCCATCATTGATTAAAATGGCCTTGCAGCCCATGTTTTTGGCCAGCATCACATCAGAAAGGCGGTCCCCGATCACGTAGCTGGAAGATTTATCGAATCCATTCTCCAGGTAGGATTCAAGCATTCCTGTATTGGGCTTTCTGTTTCGGCTATTTTCGGCCGGTAATGACGGATCGATATGAATACTGCTGAAGTGAACACCCTCCCCGTTGAGGGTTTTTAACATTTTAGTATGCGCCGGCCAGAAGGTATCTTCCGGAAATGAATCGGTTCCCAGTCCGTCCTGGTTGCTCACCATTATCAAACTGAATTGACCGGATGCAGCGAGGCGTTGAAGTCCTGTGATGGCTCCCGGAAAAAATTCGAGTTTTTCCAGGCTGTCGATCTGTTCATCTTCCGGTTCCAGAATGATAGTGCCGTCGCGGTCTATAAATAATAGTTTCTCCATTATCACGTCATTTCAAATAATGCTTCTACTAATTTCTTGTTTTCTTCCGGTGTTCCAACAGTAATTCGCAGGCAATTGGAGCCGTGGAGCACCGAAGAACGATCTCTTGTAATGATTTGAAGGCTTAGTAACTCCCGGAATATTTTTTGTGCGTCTCTGAATCTTATCAACAGGAAATTACTGTCACTCGGATATATTTTCTCGACCGAGGGATGGTTTGCCAGGTGTTCCCTCAGCCAGCTCCGCTGCGAAATAATTTCAGTCATTGCAGTTTTTACATTTTCCGGATTTTCGAGCGCATTGAGGATTTTCTGCTGACTCAGAATATTGATGTTGTAAGGTGGCTTTACCTTATTGAGTAATTGGATTATCCGTTCTGAAGCAAACGCCATTCCTACACGCAGACCGGCCATACCCCAGGCTTTCGAAAATGTCTGAAGAACTACCAGGTGTGGATATTTATCCAGCTCATCTATGAAGCCTGGATCATCTGTAAAATCAATATAAGCCTCATCTACAACCACAATGCCGGTGAAGTTACCCATGATTCTCTGCATGGCCGTTTTAGAAAGCAGGTTTCCGCTTGGGTTATTCGGACTGCAGAGAAAGATGATCTTTGTATCGCGTTGGATTTGACTGAGTACCGTTTCCGGATCCAGTTCAAAGTTCTCCGTTAGCGGTGCCTTAATGACCGTCACATCATTAACAGCCGCCGCCACCTGATACATGCCATAGGTGGGATCCAAAATCAGAATGGAGTCCACTCCGGGCCTGCAAAATATCCGGATCAGCAGGTCGATGGGTTCGTCGCTTCCATTACCGAGAAAAATCCGGTTTTCGGCCACCCCTTTAAGTGCGGAAAGTTTTCTTTTGATTTCTTTCTGATAGGGGTCGGGGTACCTGTTAAGTCCCGTTTCGTTGGGATTTTCATTGGCATCCAGGAATATCCCTGCCTGTCCGCTAAATTCATCCCGGGCGGAGCTATATGGCTTCATCGCCAGGATATTGGGTCGTATGAGGTCATCAAGCTCCATTGTATGATTTTTTTCGTCTAATGGATACGGCATTTTTGTGGGCGTCGAGCTGTTCAGCGGCAGCCATTTCCTCGATGGTGTCACCGAGTAATTCAATTCCTTCTTCTGAAATGGCCTGGAATGTCACCATTTTCATATAACTATCCAGCGAAACACCGCTATAGGCTCGTGCGGTGCCATTTGTAGGAAGGGTATGATTGGTGCCGGAGGCATAGTCCCCTGCAGATTCAGGCGTATAATGCCCTACGAAAACAGAGCCTGCATTCACGACCTTTTCCGCGAGTTCTTCAGCATCTTTTGTTGCCAGGATCAGATGTTCAGGCGCGTAGGCATTACTCATTTCCATTGCTTCCTCAATGGTTTTTGTGAGAATCACGCGGCTATTGCCAAGACTTTCGGCGGCCATTTCCTTTCTTGGAAGTTGTTCCAACTGACGGTCAATTTCCGTGTGTATGTCGTCAACCAGCGATTCTGAGTTTGTGAAAAGAATTACCTGGCTGTCCCGGCCATGCTCAGCCTGTGAGAGGAGGTCCGCAGCAACGTAGGCGGGGTTGGCTGTTTCATCGGCGATTACAGCTACTTCTGAAGGACCGGCGGGCATGTCGATAGCGGTTCCCGACAAACTAATGAGTTGCTTGGCGGCTGTTACAAATTGATTTCCAGGGCCAAATATCTTGTCGGTTCGGGGAACACTCTTCGTACCATATGCCATGGCTGCAATAGCCTGAGCTCCTCCCGCCTTGATAATGGTGGTAATACCTATAATTTTGGCAGCGAAGAGAATGGCCGGATTAATATTTCCTGTTTTATCCGGAGGGGAGCAAAGAACAATTTCCCTGCAGCCGGCAATTTTTGCCGGAATACCCAACATGAGGACACTTGAAAATAAAGGGGCCGTGCCTCCCGGAATGTAGAGTCCGACTTTCTGAATAGGAATTGCCTTTCGCCAGCAGCGGATTCCAGGCATGGTTTCCACGAAAAGGGGTTCGGTTCTTTGAGCCTTGTGGAATAATTCAATATTTGCGGCTGCCTGACGGATGGCATTTTTCAGTTTCTCACTTAACCGGGTTTCAGAATCACTGATTTCCTGTTCAGAAACCTGTATATCCTGAACGGACACTCCGTCAAACCTTTCCGTGTATTGGCGCAACGCCTGATCTCCATTGCTTTTAACCTCATCCAGAATTTCCTGAACCGTACTGAACAGGTTTGTGACATTGAGCGTGGGGCGCTTGAAGAGCGACTCCCATTCTGATAGTTGGGGATATTTGCTGATATTCAGATTCATCAGATAATCATTTTTTCAATTGGAATTACCAGAATTCCCTGGGCACCGAGCGATTTCAGCTGATCGATGATATCCCAGAAATCATCTTCGTTTACTACTGAGTGCAGGGAAGACCAGCCTTCCATGCCCAGCGGGGTGATAGTCGGACTTTTCATGCCAGGGAGAATGGCGGTAATTGCCTCTATAGCTGAATTCGGGGCATTCAGCAGGAGGTATTTATT
The DNA here is from genome assembly GCF_020328055.1 of Fulvivirga sedimenti. NCBI lineage: Bacteria > Pseudomonadati > Bacteroidota > Cytophagia > Cytophagales > Fulvivirgaceae > Fulvivirga > Fulvivirga sedimenti. The sequence goes on along the minus strand of NZ_JAIXNE010000003.1, from coordinate 787,456 downwards.
ATTTCTTGCGGTGTTTACCGACTTGATCCGGAAGATCAGCTGATCAAGAATTTTTTGCCGCTCATCATCCAGGTTTGGATTTGCGATCATTACTGCCTCACTCTTCATTACGGTTTCAACTTCCTTCAGTCCGTTACTTAGAAGAGTGCTTCCCGTGCTTACGATATCACAAATAGCTTCAGCCAGGCCAATTCCCGGTGCTATTTCTACAGATCCGCTGATTTCGTGTATATCGGATGAGATTCCCTTTTCGGATAAAAACTTGCGAACGATGTTGGGGTAGGTAGTGGCGATACGCTTACCGGCAAGGTCTGCAAGACCTGAATAGTGTGTTCCTTTAGGAACGGCGATACTCAGACGGCATTTCGCAAAATTCAGGCGTTGCACCAGGTCAACTGCCTTACCTTTTTCCGCGTAGACATTCTCCCCGACGATACCGATATCCGCTACCTGGTCCTCCACATATTGGGGGATGTCGTCGTCACGAAGGAAGAGGATTTCTGCCGGAAAATTGTACGATACGGCTTTGAGCCGGTTGGTTCCGTTACTGAAATTCAGTCCGCATTCTGAGAGTAATTTAATCGACTTTTCCTGTAATCTCCCTGATTTCTGTACAGCGATACGAAGCATTGTATTCATTTAGTTTAATTCGTTGTAAATAAAAAAGGCCCACCGCATGGCAGGCCTTTTCTTATGTTTTACGCATAATCTTTCCACCACGCTTTTCAGGTTGCGACTGAATGATGATGGATATGATGTACAGCGTTAAATTTCATTTTCTTAATTAACTGCTAAATAAATTAATTGTTCATTGTGAACCAAAAAAAATCAGCAAATCATTTTTACATTCCCAGTGATTGGTTTTCAATGGATGCCAGTTCGATGATTTTTTCGTATTCATCCGGGTTAAGGTCATTAAAGAAATAGTGAACCGGATTAATTTGTTTATCGTTTTTGAGAACTTCATAGTGGAGGTGTGGCGCTGTTGACAGGCCCGTGCTTCCCACATAGCCAATAACCTGACCACGCTTTACGGTCTGACCGCTCTTCACTTCGAATTCCTGCATGTGCGCATACCGCGTTTTATATCCGAACCCGTGATCGATCTCAATCAGTTTCCCATAACCGCTAAAACGTACCTGTGCTTTTACGACAGTACCGTCTGCAGTGGCATAAATGGGTGTTCCGGGAGGAGCTGAAAAGTCGATTCCGGGGTGCATTTTGCGCACTTTATAAATCGGGTGTGTTCGGTATCCAAAGCCAGAGGCCAAACGGATCAATTCCTCATTGGAAACTGGCTGGATGGCCGGTATCGCTGCGAAAAGTTTTTCCTTACTTTCGGCCAGATCAGCAATCTCATCATACGATTTAGACTGGATATACATCTTCCTGCGAAGTTTGTCGACATCCTCCTTCAATTCCACTATGATATCCTTGTTATCGAGATCCTTATTTCTGAGTTCCGTGTAGCGGTCTGTGCCACCGATACCTGCATTCCGGACGGAAGGGTCTATGGGCTCAGACCCCAGCACAACCCGATAAAGGTTGTCGTCACGTCTTTCCAGGGCTGCGAGAACCTCGTGCAACTGAGTTACCTCTTTGTCAAGGTTTTCATAGTAATGCTGCATTTCCTCTACTTCATTCGTTAACCGAACTTCCTTCGGTGATTCGAAGTAGGAGAAAAACAGGAAAACGATTCCAACACTGGATACAAGTATGAGTGAAGCAAGGCCCAGCACATTCCAGATTACATCCTGGGTGCGTACCTTGATCCGCTCGTATTTACATGTTTCGGTGTCGTAATAATATTTTATACGTGCCATAAATCATTTAATTCCTTCTGACCAACTTAAGTTAACGAATTATGCTCTTGCAGGGTTCAGGAATTATTTATTTTCTGTCTTTAATTCTGTACTTCCCTTAAAAAGTAACTTCGGCGATCGTCCTTTGCGATAGACCTGACGTCCGAGATTAACCTTTTTCCTTAGTGCTTTTTGTTCCTCTTCAGGAAGGTGAATCACTTCCACACATTCCGTAGAGCAGCATCCTTCCATTTTTTCGGCACATTCAGCACACTGAATGAACAGGAGGTGGCATGCTTCATTCACACAATTTGTATGTGTGTCGGCGGGTTTTCCGCATTGATGACAAACACTGATGATATCATCGCTGATACGCTCACCTAGTCGTTCGTCAAACACAAAATTTTTGCCCTTGAAAAGGTTTGGCAGCTGTTTCTGTTCTACCTGCCGTGCATATTCAATGATACCTCCATCCAGCTGAAATACATTTTTGAAACCTTTATGCTTGTAATATGCACTGGCTTTTTCACACCGGATGCCCCCGGTACAATACATTACCAGGTTTTTATCTTTCTGGTCGGCAAGCATGTCTTCAACGAGCGGAAGTGCTTCCCGGAAGGTGTCAACATCGGGGCATATGGCGTTTTCAAAATGGCCCACCTCACTTTCATAGTGATTACGCATATCGATGATGATCGTGTTGGGATCCTGGGCCAGGCGGTTAAAGTCTTCTGCCGATAAATGTGTTCCCCGTTTGGTCACATCAAACGTTTCATCGTTTAGTCCGTCGGCAACAATTTTTTTACGGATTTGAATTTTAAGTTTGTAGAACGACTTACCATCGTCGTCTACAGCAATGTTCAGGCGAATACCCGTGAGCTCTGCTGATTCTTCTATAAACTGTCGGAATTCCTCAAACCGGTCATCGGGAACACTGATCTGGGCATTAATTCCCTCATGGGCGACATAAATCCGCCCCAATACTTCCAGTTTGCTGAAATCAATAAACAGCTGATCCCGGTATGATGCCGGATCACTCAGTTGAACATATCGATAAAAAGACAGGGTTGTACGTTTGCGTGTGCTGTTTCGGATCTGCTCTTTGAGCACATCACGATTAACGCGGTTATGTAGGATCATTTTGCATGAATGATTAATAACTCACTTACTTTCAATAAAATATCCGGTATTCTTCCGGTGGTGCAAAGTTACGAAATATTTTATTAGTGACGATCAAATTGGCGCTTCGATAGAGAGAGACTTCATACATTCGTAGGATGAGGATAATCATCAATAAAGAATAAAAAATTATTGAAAAACAATAATAAATTATTACCTTTGAATAATAATCAACATTATTATGAAAAGAATAAGCAGAATTTCCACGGTTTCTCTCTGGGTAGTCAACATTGCGATCATCGTAATATCAGCGGGGTCACTTTTTTCCTATTACATGTTATCAGGATTTGTGGGGGAGGGAGTACGCCCTGAAAGTGATGAAGGCATGGTGGGGTGGTCGGATACAAGTGAGATTAAAGTAGGCCAGTACTATCTGGCCAAGGTTTCTGAGTTTAAGGATGGTGTTTACCGTGATTACCTGGAATTGCGGGTGCCTCATCCCCGGATATATTTAATGAACACGGACACAACCGGTCAAAATCTGAAGATAGTTCCCAGGACGGACGTTACTGTCAGGGCTTCCTATGAGGATCGGTTTTACCTTCCAGTAGTCTATGAGTTTTTTGGCGAAAAAGATATCAAAAAAATCATCTGGCTTTTTATTGGTTATTTAACTGTTTCTCTCGCATTGAGTCTGTTTGTGCTCATCACTTTCCGTCGGTTTCTTTTAAGTCTGTCCCGTGGAGAGTTTTTTATTCGGTCTAATTACAAAAGGCTTTTACTGTTGAGTCTTGTATCTTTTCTGATACCTGTTTTTAAATATGTTGGAGACTTGTTTTCCAGCAACTATTTTGAGAAAAATTTCAGAGTGGTCAACGGGGGTGTGTATTTATACGGAGGGCTGGATTTGACCCCAATGATCTTTGGGGTAGTTCTGTTACTCATGGCCGGCATGGTGTATGAGGGCAGCCGGCTCAGAGAGGAATCCGACTTAACGATTTAACATTATGGCAGTTATTGTAAATCTTGATGTAATGCTCGCCCGTCGGAAAATGCCATCGAAGGAGCTCGCTGAGCGGATTGGAATTACCGAAGCCAATCTTTCCATATTGAAAACAGGAAAAGCCAGGGCTATTCGTTTCAGTACACTCGAAGCAATATGCCGTGAGCTTGATTGTCAGCCCGGAGATATCCTCGAATATATCGAAGAGGGTCAGAGTGACTGAGAATTGATATATTTCTGAATTCTGAATCCAATGGTCCCGGTCTGAATTTCAATAGCCGTGTGCAGGATGATGGGCAGGATTAGGAATCCCGAGAAATAATAGATCACGCTGAATATCAGTCCGAGTACAAATGCCCCCACCATGTTCTGGAATCCGCTTTGAATACGGGAAAGTGCAAACAAGAAATTCAGGATCAGGATGGACACCGGTGCCGGAAGGAACAGGTGGAAATAATGATAAAGATAGTAACGGAATATAATTTCTTCGCATATACCGGCAGTGATTGACAGCGCTACAAACCACTTGTATTCAATCGGTGATTTTGGGATAAATATCCATATTTCCTCCATCCCGGATCGTATTTCCAGCGCATCCGCTGGTTTAATTTTTTGCCGAATCTGGGCCAGGATAAAGAGAGTAATGAGTATGGAAAAAACGATGGTGGCATTATTTATCCCGGAGAACCAGATCACCGGTTGCAAGGTGCCGAAAAGGTGGTTCACCACAACGATGAAGACCATCAGCATAAGAAGAGCAATGGATCGCTGGTAGTACGTAAGCCTGGAAATCCGACCAGTTTTAATTTTATGATACGTTTTTCGGAATGTAAGGACGCAGAAAAGGGGATAAGCAACTGCAAAGATTGCCGCTGTTATGCCGGGCAGTACATATTCTGGCTGGGAAAACACTGTTTGATATTATTCTGAGTCTGTTTCAATTTCCAACAGAATGTCCATTGATTCAAGCAAGGATGGACCAGTGGGGGAAATCAGGGTTCAACGGAGGAGTTAACGGTTATGATTTGAGATTACTGTTCTCATATAAAAATATTTGTATTTTGCAGCAATGAGTGAAAATCAGCCTTTGCCGCTTCAGGATGTTCATATCGACTTTTCCGATGATAATATGTGGTTAATGAACATCTGCCTGGCGATCATTATGTTCAGTGTGGCCTTATCTATCAATCTCAAAGATTTTCAGGAAATATTCAGAAATCCCAGGGGAGTCATATCCGGTCTCATTTCACAATACCTGCTTTTTCCCTTTATGACCTTCCTTTTGGTGCTGGTGATGCGGCCGGATATGGGACTGGCATTGGGAATGATTCTCATTGCGGCTTGTCCCGGAGGCAATATTTCCAATTTCTTTTCGCTTCAGAGTCGCGGTAATGTAGCACTGAGCGTAAGCTTAACGGTTATGGCTACGCTGCTTGCGCCGCTGATGACTCCTTTTAACTTCCATTTCTGGGCTCGAAAAGTGGAATATGTGAAGCCGTTATTGTCGACCATATCAATCAATTATTACGACCTGGCACTTACGGTGCTGCTTATCATGGTAATTCCCCTGATGCTGGGGATGTATCTCGCAAATCGTTTCCCTGACATTGCCCAAAAACTATTTAAACCGCTTCAGGTACTGAGTGTACTTATACTCCTGGCGTTCATTGCTGTTGCCTTTGTTGGTAATCTTGATGTTTTTGCGGATTACTGGGAATATTTTGTTTTCCTTGTATTTATCCACAATGGTCTGGCCTTGTTGATGGGATATGTTTTCGGTCGGTTGACCACCGGATCTCTTTCGGATGCGAAAACAATATCTATTGAAACGGGCATACAGAATGGCGGTTTAGGGTTGCTTATCGTGTTTACATTTTTTGGCGGGAAAGGTGGAATGGTTTTACTTGTTGCCTGGTGGGGTATTTGGGATATAATTTCAGGACTCATCATTGCACAAATTTATAAGCGATGGCAACTGGTAAGTATGAATACGTAAACATCGGGAATTATCTGTTTCTTACTTTCCTGAGAATCTGGGCAGGTGTTACGGCGATATTCTTTTTTCGAAGGTATAAGGTGGTGAAAGAAGCGCCCGTACCCAGGGATCATCCTGTAATATTTGCTGTAAATCATCAAAGTGCATTCCTTGATCCCGTACTTATAGGTATTTCCTGCGGCCGCAAGCCCTGGTATCTAACAAGGGCAGGGGTTTTCCAGGGTAAGTTCGTGAAGTTTTTGCTTCGAGCCATCCATATGTTGCCGGTTTACCGGCAGCGTGATAATGTAAATGTTAAGCATGCCAATGAAGATACATTTGATGAATGTGTAAAGATCCTCGGCGGAATGGGCTCAGTATTAATTTTTCCGGAGGGTAATCATGGGATGTTGAAATATCTTCGGACGCCCCTGAAAAAAGGGCTGGCGCGTATTGTTTTTGAGGCCGAATCGACTCATGATTTTCAACTGGGAGTACAGATTATTCCGGTGGGTATTAATTATGAACATCCTACAAAATTCAGGACGGATGTACTGATAAACTGTGGCAAGCCCTATAGTATCAAATCCTTTAAGTCGATATTCCAGCAAAGCAGGTCTGAGGCATTTAATCAATTTAACAGGGATCTGGAGGAAAGGATGTCGGAATTAATGTTGAACATAACTCCTGTTGAACGCTATGACCAGACAGAAAAGGAGTGGATGTTGCACCGAAGGAAAGAGAATAGTCTTTTACAGCGATTCAATTCCGATAAAAAAATTATTGCCGCCATTAGCGCAGGCGACAGTCTTTCGGATGAAGGGCAAGCCAAAACGGGATGGATCAAATGGATAATGCGGATCCTGGGTTTACCCATATTCATTGCCGGTTTTGTTTTGAATCTCCCGGTTTTTATTATTACCCGACTCATACTGAAAAAATCGGTACGGGATCCACATTTTTTGCAGTCGGTAAAATTCGTATGCGCCATGGCTGGTGTACCTTTGTTTTCGGCACTGGAGGCAGGAATTATTTATTCTTTTTTTGGCACCTTCTGGATTCCATTCTTCGCGATTCCATTGTTAGGGATAATCGCCTATGATTATTGGGATTTGTTGATTCGGGGTAACAGTTATGTTCCTACCCGCAGTCTTGGTGCAGTTTATTTGCCTGAATGATCCTCCACAGGAAATTGATCCTTATCCTTGGGTCACTATTAGTTCTTTTCAATTTCATCGTCGGTCGTATAATTTGTTTATGAAATCCTGAGTTTCATAAGGTGTGAGATAATAAGTGTTCATAAAATATTTTGCTTCCTGGTACAGTTCATTGGTACTGTCTGCATAACGGACAAACCGGGCATAATTGAGCAGTTGATATCCAAATCCACGGTAGATCACCAGGCGGTCTGTTGATGACTCATGAGATTTCCGATAGGAGGGGAACAAGGCATACTTAAGGCCCCAGCTCAAAAATTTCACGGTTGAAAGCTTCTCATAATATGCTGTATGCCCTATTTCATGAATCAGGATGGCTACCTGGGCATCAAAAGGCAGGTTCTTCAACAAAATAGGATCGAGAAATGAACCGCCACTGTCATTGAGCATTATTTTGTAAACGCGGTCTTCCTTCGCCCCCACAAGGGTTGGCAGATAAATGCTGGATTGCATGGGATAGCCTTCGCTGGATAGGATGAAATGGATCTCCGTATTCTTCAATTCCGGGAAGGCGCTGAGAGCGATCAGGCATTGAAGGGAATAGGCTTCAGGTATACTCTTTTTCCCACCCCAGATTTTGCTCAGGCTGTCAGCCTTTCCTTCAAAGACTTTTTGTAAATCCGGTTGGTAAATCTGTGTGCTTTCGTTCCAGTCAAGTTTCTGTTCGGCAGGTACCTGTATCAGCAGCAGTATCGCGACAGGTACCAGAATGATCGCTATCAATTTCAGTAAAATACGCAGGATGAATCGGAAGGTCTTCATTCTGAAAATGATAATAATTTGCTGCTAACAGGAATATACAAATTAAAAAGTTTATAGTTTATGCGTCTCCGGACCATTATAATTTTAAATCAAAATCCACACTGTGTATATTCGCTGTCTATTCAATTCTACCCCTATGATTCGATTCGTAAGAATTTCCATCTTCGCCTTAATGGCATCCATCATCATTTCAGGTTGTTCCAAGGAAACATCTGAGGATTCAGGTGAGAGCACTGGCTTGTCCATTGAATATGAAAAGATCACGCTGGACAACGGTCTTGAAGTAGTATTTCATCAGGATCATTCGGATCCTGTTGTGGCTGTGGCACTTACTTTTCATGTTGGGTCGGCACGGGAAAAGCCGGGAAAAACGGGATTTGCACATCTTTTTGAACACTTGTTTTTCCTTGAATCTGAAAATCTCGGGAAGGGTGGTCTGGATAAGATGAGCAGTCGGATCGGTGGCTCGGGAGCAAATGGTTCCACAAGCAGAGACCGGACGAATTACTTTCAAACCGTTCCAAAGGATGCATTGGAAAAGATGATCTGGGCAGAGGCTGATAAGGTCGGCTATTTCATCAATACGGTAACGGATGAGGTTCTGACAAAGGAAAAGCAAGTGGTGAAGAATGAAAAGAGACAGAGTAATGATAACAGGCCGTACGGGCACACCAATTACGTAATAACAAAAAATCTGTATCCCGAAGGACATCCCTACAGCTGGGAGGTGATTGGTACGCTGGAAGACCTCCAACAGTCTACATTGGCTGATGTCAAGGAGTTTCACAAGAAGTATTACGGTCCGAATAATGCCACGCTCGTTATTGCCGGAGATTTTAATCTTGAGGATGCAAAAGCACTGGTTCATAAGTACTTTGATGAGATTCCATCCGGCGAACCGGTTGAGTCTTTGCCCGTTATGCCTGTTGAATTGCCTGAAACGCGCAGACTCTATCATGAGGATAATTTTGCGCGACTGCCTGAACTGAACATGGTTTGGCCTGCGGTTGAGCTTTACCACCCGGATTCCTATGCCCTCAGTATTTTATCTGAACTTCTGACTACCGGAAAGGATGCACCGTTTTACAAAGTGCTGGTGGAGGAGAAGCAACTCACTTCAGATGTCTCGATGTATGACTATACATCGGAAATTGCAGGGGAGATGAGGCTGCAGGTTCGCGCGTATCCCGGTGTGGATCTGGATACAGTTGAGGCGGCTGTTTGGGAAGCATTGCGGCGGTTTGAAACGGAAGGGTTTAATGAGGCTGATCTGGACAGGATCAAGGCCGGAATTGAAACCAATTATTACAATGGTCTTTCGAGCGTATTAGGTAAGGCATTTCAATTGGCGCAGTATAATATTTTTGCCGGTGACCCCGGGTATATCAATGAAGATATAAAAAAGACGCTTGCTGTTACCGTTGAGGATGTGAAGCGGGTATATCAGAAGTATTTACGTGATAAGAATTATGTGGTCACCAGTTTTGTGCCGAAGGGAACGGCCGGCCTTGCCCTGGCAGAATCTACCCTGGCTGAAGTGATTGAAGAACAGATTGTCGAAAGCGGTGAAGGCGAGACGTTCGAGACGCCAGGTGAGAGTAGTTATGAACGTACGGCGTCATCATTCGACCGGACAGTCGAGCCTCCTTATGGTGAGAGTGCGGAAGTTGTTGTGCCTGATGTATGGCAAACAGAGCTCTCCAATGGCATGAAAATTCTGGGGATTCAGTCGGATGAACTTCCTTTAGTACAGTTTGTAATCGACATTAAGGGTGGTATGTTGCTTGAGGATCCTTCCCGTACAGGGGTTTCAAACATGTTAGCTGAGATGCTTACCAAGGGTACAGCAGGAAAGACTCCGCTTGAGCTTGAACAGGCGATTGATGCGTTGGGCGCCCGGATCAATATTTATGCCAGCGCTCAGCATATATCGGTTTCGGGAACAACATTATCACGGAATTATGCCGCCACCATGGAGCTGGTGGAGGAAATGTTAATGGAACCACGCTGGGATTCGACTGAGTTTGTACTTACAAAGCAGGAAATTTTAAGCCAGATTGAGCAGTCAAAGGGAAACCCGAATGCGCTTGCCGGGGAAGTTTTCCGGAAGCTGATCTATCGTGATAATATCCTTGCCAGCAATTCAGTTGGTACTATTCAGAGTGTGCAGGAGATATCAATGGATGACCTGAAAGATTATTATGAGCGCAATTTTACTCCCAACCTGGCAAACATGCATGTGGTGGGTTCACTGGGGCAAAATGAGATCGTAGCTCAGCTTGACGGGCTGCAGGAACGATGGGTTCCGAAGGATGTTGATTTTCCGGATGTACTGAATGCATCTCAGCCGGCATCCTCTAAAGTATATTTTTATGATGTTCCCGGTGCCAAGCAGTCGGTCTTGTATTTCGGGTACCTGGCCATGCCTGAGACGGATCCGGATTATTACCCTGCGACAGTTATGAATTATATTCTCGGAGGCGGGGGATTTGCCTCCCGGTTTACCCAGGAACTTCGTGAAGGTAAAGGTTATACGTACGGAATTGGCTCCGGTTTCGAGGGAGACGCGTTGCCCGGGCCCTTCAGAATTTTCAGTGGAGTTCGTACCAATGTAACGTATGAGTCTTCAGCTCTTGTAAAACAAATCCTTGAGGATTATCCGGAGACGTTTAGCGAAGAAGATCTTGAAAACACTAAAAGCTACTATTTGAAAAGTAATGCACGTGCATTTGAAACGGCGGGCGCAAAGCTGAATATGCTTCAGAAATTGAGCGAATACGGATGGGATGCATCGTACATAAAGGATCGTGAACAAGCGGTTAAGGATATATCGATTGAGGAAATCCGTGAGCTTGCCAAAAAGTATGCGAATCCAAACAACATGTATTATGTAGTCGTGGGTGATGCCGCGACTCAGATGGAAAAGCTTAAAGATCTGGGGTTCGGTGAGCCTGTGTTAATCAGGGATTTGGAAAGCATTCCGGTAGGTGAGATGCAATAGACTTTAGTCCCTGATTTTTCGGAAATAAACGTTCATTACCTGTACGGCATTGGTGTTGTTGAATATGGGAGATTGCAAGGTCAGTTTCCTTCGTGAAAACATGTCGATACGTAACGAAGTTTCCGGCAGCTCTTCTGTGATACTGTGTTTTAATTTCCGTTCGTAAAATACCAGCTCGTTATCGTTCACAAGCTTCCATTTGCTGTGATGAGTTCGTAATATGCCATCTTCCTTCCGGTACGAGAATTTCATCGTGTGATCTTCATAAAAATAAAGAGTATCGGTCAGCCACTTATCCACCCGATCCTTATGATGAGTAAAAAGTATCTCACTGCCTTCAAATTTCCAGGTGCCAACCAGCATGGAATCTCGGCTGCGATCTTTTGTTTGAACTGTGTTTTCTGATCCGATCAGGAAAAGGATCATGAGTGTCAATGCATGAATGGTCTTCATCTTTTACGCAGGTTCAGAAATGTTTGAACAGTTTTCGGAAAGGCATCATGACTTTCGCGGTGATATTTCCACTGACCGTTTACAATAGTGCCCAGGACATCGGAAACATCACCGGTGTAAATGAGGGTGCTGCACCATTGCTCCGGTGATGATCCTGCCAACAGAGGTGAGTCTGCATCTATCACAACGGCGTCGAAGGGCATACCTATATCGAAAAATTGATGGTCTGTTCTGCCCATTGCCAAACGCCCTGCGGATATGCTCATTTCAATAGCATTAAATCCGCTGTCAGCTTTATCTTCAAGGGTGAAGGTATTCCGGCGGTGACTGATCAGGCGCTGACCGTAATCGAGCATCCGCAATTCCTCAAAAGGGTTAAGACCGATATGACTGTCAGTCCCGATGCTCCATTTACCGCCAGCCATTTTGAAGTCGTGAAAACGGAATAATCCGTCGCCCAAATTCGCTTCTGTTGAGGGACAAAGAACGACATTTGCTCCGGAGGCAGCGATACCCCAAACCTCGGATTCCGTCAAATGAGTGGCGTGTACAAGATGTGTAGTATGATCCGGCTGGCAGGATTCAAGGAACCATTCTACCGGCCGTCTTCCGTAAAATGCCTCACATTCTGAAACCTCTTTCAATTGTTCAGCGATATGGATGTGAAAAGGTATTCCGTTTTGCCGAAGTTGGAAACATTCCCGGATGAGATCGCCATCAACTGCTCGAAGTGAATGGACACCCATGCCGAGTGTCGCACCCGCGTATTGTTTGATGACAGAACGGGATGCATCAAGAAGTTTCATGTAAGTATCCAGATCTCTGGAAATAAACCGCCGCTGATTCTTTTCAGCTGGTTTTCCGAAACCGCCACGCTGATAAAACATGGGAATAAGCGTGATCTTAATTCCAGCTTGTCCTGCGGCGGCGGCAAGACGTTCCCCCATTTCAGCTAAATTTGAATACGGTTCACCCGTCGGGTCATGGTGCAGGTAATGAAATTCTGCTACTGAGGTATATCCATGCCGCAGCATTTGTCGATACAGTAGAAGAGCTACTTCAAATAACGTATCAGGACTGATAGACAGTGCTATTTCGTACATGGTATTGCGCCAACTCCAGAAGTCGTCTGCCGATTTGTGATGCGGATGAACTTCAGCAAGTCCGGCCATCGCATACTGAAAGGCATGGGAATGCGCATTCTGGAACCCTGGCAGTGCCAATCCATTCACACCTTCGTTACTTTCCTTGTCTTCGTCCGTTGCAATCGACTTTATCAGTCCATTTTCATCAACTGTTATGGTGGCATTCTCCATCCAGCCATGGTTTGTTAAGAGCGCTTTAAATTGATACTTCATGGATCAGATTGGTAAATAAATTTTCAAGCACTTTTCGGATTTGTCCGGCACGTGCATGATCATAAAGCCTTTCGGAATCATCCAGGTAATTCAATTTAGCCATTTCAAGCTGAAGGGCATGAATATTTTTTTCAGGATCGCCATAGTTGCGCGTGATATATCCGCCTTTGAAAGGTTCATTATGTGCTACCTGGAACGGGGAATCTGTCAGGGCTTTCATGGCTGCGGTTATTACACTGTCGCTCGCAGATCTTCCCTCATCATCACCGAGGATCAAATCGGGAAATGGCTCAGGTCTGATTCCAGGTACATTCTTTCGGATGGAGTGAGCGTCGAACAGAATCACTTTCCCGAATTTTTTGACCTTTTCACTGATGAGTTCCGAGAGCTTATCATGGTAGGGCCGGAAATACTGATCAATCCTGATTTGAATTTCTTTTTCGCCGGGATTCAAATCGTACAATGCTGCTCCATTGAATGTAGTTAGCGGAACAAGTCCGGTGATCACACGGCCGTCGGAATACAGCGGCTTATTAGCCGGGTCCCGGTTCAGGTCGATCACCCATCGATTATAAACCGCTGAAATGAGGGTAGCACCCATATCCGGAACAAAATCATACAATTGATCTATGAACCAGTCGGTATCATCCGGGTTCCCGGCAAATTCCGCTTTAATGGAAATAGAATCGGGAAACCGGATGCCTGAATGCGGAGAACTTACGATGACGGGGACTTCTTTGGCGCGTGGTGCGGTAATCCTGAATACTTCCATTTGACGAAGGTATTGGATTTCATCCAAAGACGCTACCGTAATACTTGGCTATTCCACGGGTTTCTGTCCGATATAACGAATCACTGATGCTTTACCATTGTGATACTTACCTTCTTCCAGATCGATCAGTTTCTCTACCAGGGTAATGGTTTCGAGGCCCGCGAATAACTTGTGCATATCCTCAATGGAAAAAAGCATATCTACGTTTTTCGGACCGCCTGCATGAGGGTTTAATTTCTGGAATTTGATATGGTTCTTGCTGAAAGCTTCAAAGATTACAAATCCACCGGGTTTAAGCAGTGATATAAACTGGTTATGATAAGCAACCTTGATATATGTTTCGAAATGCGCATAGATCAGGCCGATCACATCAAATGATTCCGGTTCGAGCTTGAGCTGGTTCAGATTTCCTACCGTATAATTAATATCCACAAAGTTATCTGCTGCCAGTGCTTCCGCCTTGCGTTTTCCTTCTTCACTGATGTCAAATGCTACGACTTCCAGGCCTAAAGATGCCGCAAAAACGGCATTTCTGCCTTCGCCTTCTGCAGGTAAAAAAATCTTTCCGTGAGGGTTAAGTTCTTTTAGAGCGTGTGCAAAAAATTGGTTCGGTTTGGTTCCATAAGCGTATTCCGGTTCTCGGTATCGCTCATCCCAAAAATCTTTCATTTACTTGTGAATTTCTTTAGTTCAAATGTATCAAACCTTTTTGTTACTTCTCCAAGAATCAATCACATTTTGAATATATATGTATTGATTTTGGCGTATATATACAGAGAATGGCGACTATTTCATTATCAGGGGCTATTATTTGCGTATCTTTAGGTATATGAAAAAAGATAACAAGCTGGCAGTCCTCATCGACGGGGATAATGTGCCATCAAAATATATTAAGGAAATGATGGAGGAGATCACCAAATACGGGACACCCACCATCAAGCGGATTTACGGTGACTGGACCAAGCCTCATTTGGCAAAATGGAAAAATGTATTGCTTGAAACAGCGATTAACCCTATTCAGCAATATAGCTACACGACCGGGAAGAATGCCACGGATTCAGCCATGATCATTGACGCGATGGATATCCTCTATTCAGGAAGTGTCGACGGATTTTGCCTGGTTTCTTCCGACAGCGATTTTACAAAGCTGGCGACACGATTACGGGAGGCAGGAATGCAGGTATTCGGAATTGGGGAAAAGAAGACACCGGATCCTTTTATCGTTGCCTGTGATAAATTTATTTATCTTGAAATTCTCCACACCGATCAGGAGTCTGACGGATCCAAGGGAAAGACCATAAAATCAAATGTAGATAAGATCACGCCAAAAGTGATCCGTTTACTGAAACAAACAGTGGATGACGCTGCCGATGAGGATGGCTGGGCTTTCATGGGCGACGTGGGATCGCTGATTCTCAAGAAGCAACCGAATTTCGACTCGCGAAATTTTGGTTTCGACAAGCTTACCCCGCTTTTCAAATCAACCAACCAGTTTGAGATTGAGCAAAAAGATCAGAGTGGGGGAAGGTTTAAGCTGATTTATGTTAGAAACAAGTAATCTTTAATTATTCCCTGTAAAGGCGATATTCGTTCACTTCAAGGACTTTGCCTTCACCCATCTTGTAAGATCCATGAATCGTCGGGGTGAGCTTCTCGATCACCGCTATGCTTGGTTTGTTGTGGATATCAACCGGATATCGAATATAATCTATATCCAATGTCTTCACGGCCCATTTCATGCAATATTCAGTAACACTGCTGCCAAAACCCCTGCCTTGAGCCTCCTTCTTGATCCAAAGTCCGAAATGTGGTTTACGCGACGGGATATTGTGGATGCCGCAACACCCGATGAATTCCTGCTGATGCAGAATCACCCATACGATATCCGTTCCTTTTTTTAACTGGGATACCGAAAGATCAATGAATGCTTCCGTATCGGTAATAGCCTCCGGAGGTTTTTCTACCAGAAGATATCGGACGATGTCGCTGGAGAAATGGGTAAAGATCTCTTTTGAAAAGCTCCTGCTAATAGGCTGGAGCTTCAGATGATCATTGATTGACAGCGAGTCCATATACTAAAAATAACATGAGTTGCGCAAAATTCCGCATCAACGTTTACTGATCCTGTTGCCTGTGATGATACGTTGGGCATTGGATTTAAAGCGATCTGTTTCTGAGTTTCGCTTTGCCTGGTGTTTGGTTGCCCGGTTTTGAACCCGCTCGCGCCATTTTTTCCAGTTTTTCAGCGTCATTTCGCGCTTCATTATCTGAATGACTTCCTTTTCATTCACGCCGAACTGGTTTTCAATGGCATCGAAAGGGGTACGGTCTTCCCATGCCATTTCAATGATCCTGTCTATTTCCAGTGCCGACAAATCCTTGCTTTTTCCTTCCATATTAGGTTAACAAGATTAAAGGGAAGACGTTCTGGCTATTTGATTTTAAAGTTCAGAATGTTGACCGGCTGAACGTCGAGTGGGTTTGAAGGCGGCGTTTTATATTGGGAAGGAATGTCATTCCAGGAATCATAATACTTTCCATCAATATAAAACCCGCTTGTAAGCGTGTTGGTAGGTTGTTCGGAATTAAACCAAACGCTATAGCTGCCTGAGGGGACCTGTGTGCCTGCCGCGGAACCTTTCAGGAGCAATTCTACATTTCCATCTCCATCAACATCTGCCTTTATCCAGTTGAGCTGCAGGATTTCATTGTAACTGCCGTCTCCAATCATTTTCAAGATAGCCTCATTGAATTTTACAATGATATTTGCAGCGTCCGGATGATCCTTTCGAATGGCGAAATGAAGGGACTTTGTCAGAAGACTATTTGTGCCGATTTCCAGGTATCGCGCCGCTTCTTCTGACTGATATCGCAAAACATACTGTATGAGCAGGGCGTCTACGAGCATAAAATCTATTTCATTCTCCAGGAGTTTTTCCAGGTTTTCCTGGTCGCTCGTGCCGGCAATGAAGCTGGCTGCCGTCTCACCTTTCAGGTCATCGCCATACGCATAATTTGAAACTATGCCTACTTTTTTTCCGTTCAGATCGTTCAGGGTGGCTGCCGAAACATCAGATCCTTTCCTGCCAACCAGGATCAATTGATTTTGTAAATAAGGCTGTGAGAAAAGCAGGAAGGATTCTCTTTCAGGAGTTTTCCACAGGGCGGCACTGCCATCGAGCTTTCCGGCCTCAAGGTCATCAAGAACTTTTTCAAAATCCTGAATGACGATTTCAGGCTTGACAAATGACCGTTCCAGCGCGGATGATACAACATCCAGCGCAAAGGCCATTTCGGGCTTTTCATTGGTGAATGGCGGCCAGATATCCGAGCCAAGCTTAAGTGTTGTGATCTGGCCAAAAGCAGAAGAGGCGATCAAAAGGAATAAAACGGTGATTAGTTTCATTTTTCTAAAGTTTTGGGGGTTTACGGTGAAGCGTTGCCTGTTCATAGGCATAGGTCATTTGGATCAGAACGGGCTCACTGTACATTCTTCCCAGGAACTGGATTCCGGCGGGCAGACCGGCAGAGGTAAATCCCATGGGGACCGTGAAAGCCGGCTGTCCGGTATGTGGAGAAATGATCTGACTGTTATCTCCGCGATAGCCTTCCTGGAAATCATTGATCAGTGCAGCGGGGTTATTCCAGGATGGATACACGATCACATCCAGCTGGAGACTGTCCATTACGCCTTCAATGGCGTTTCTGAAAGCAATACGAAGGCTGTCAGAATAAGCATCACCGCAGGGCGCGTCAATTGCATCGCTGTACCTCCCAACGAAATCGAGGGAATTTTGAAGCCGCTGAAGGGCGAATTCACTATTCGTGCCGATCCTGATAATGTCTTCTATGGTTTGAACAGAATCTGATTTCACGTATGTGGCAAGAAATTCCTCGACATCCTGCTGGAAGACGGAGCACCACTGATTCTGGCGAAGGGCATTGAAATCCGGAATATTGAGAGGATCGATGATGGTCGCTCCCTGTCCGGCCAGGTCTGAAACAGCCTGATTGAACAGGGCACTGATTTCCGGATCAGGATCATTATCACTGAGGATGCGCAAGACACCAATGCGTTTGTTCTTTAGTCCATCTTTATCCAGGTAGCGCAGATAATCAGTTTGGGTTCTGCCTTCACTATATTTTGTAATGGGGTCGGCGGGGTCGTAGCCGGTCATTACCTGCATCACCCGTGTTGCATCTTCAACGGTACGGCACATGGGACCGACAACATCATTACGAAGATAGAGTGGTATGATCCCGGACCGGCTGGTCAGTCCAAGGGTTGTACGGAAACCAACAAGCGAGCAATGGGAGGAGGGGCCCCGGATGGAATTTCCTGTGTCCGTTCCGAGTCCGACAGTTCCCATATTCGCTGCAATGGCTGCTGCGGTTCCACCACTTGAGCCGGCTGGTACGTGGGCAGTGTCGTATGGATTATGGGTGGTTCCGAACGTCGTGCTTTCCGAATGCCTGGGGGAGAAGGCCCACTCCGCCATATTCGATTTTGCCAGAACGATGGCCCCGGCGTCCTTCAGTTTTTGTATTATCGGGGCATCTTCCGAGGGAGCGAAATTCTCCAGTGCACGGGATCCGCCGGTCGTTAAAATCCCGGCAGTGTTGATGTTGTCTTTAACGATTACAGGAATCCCGTGAAGGGGCCTGAGCTTTCCGGTCTGCCTGAATTCCTTGTCAAGATTTCGG
Organism: Fulvivirga sedimenti; assembly: GCF_020328055.1. NCBI lineage: Bacteria > Pseudomonadati > Bacteroidota > Cytophagia > Cytophagales > Fulvivirgaceae > Fulvivirga > Fulvivirga sedimenti. The sequence goes on along the minus strand of NZ_JAIXNE010000003.1, from coordinate 769,290 downwards.
GCTTCCTCCACGGCCGCAGGATTCAAAACGGTGATGGCATTAAGCCTGGGTTCGAGCATTTCGATCTGTTCCAGGTACGCGTTTACAAGGTCTTCGCTTGTATAGTTACCTGCCTGAAACGCACGGTGTATTTCAGCAATTGTAAGCTCTTCCAGCTGTATTTTTTCTTGTGGTTTTTCACAGGATGTCAGGGCGAAAAACAGGCAGAGACAGATGGTGACAGGAAGATAATGAAGAAGATCAGACCTGTTTGCTGTGATATGTGGCATGTGTCTTTTAATTAAAGTAATGAGTTAGTTAAAGTTAATTAATCATTTGATTAATAATAAAATATAATTTAAAACGAATGTAAATTTAGACTAATCTAAAAATTATAATTTACGGGTTTACCTGTTTCGCATCAATCCATCCGTCTATTTTTTGTTCGAGCAGCACCAGTGGCAAACTTCCTGTTCCGAGGACCTGGTCATGGAATGCGCGGATGTCAAATGCATCGCCCAGTTCCACCTCGGCGCGGTTGCGAAGCTCGATGATTTTGAGCTGGCCGATCTTATACGACAGTGCTTGTCCTGGTGCAACCATGTACCGTTCAATCTCTGCAGTGATGGACGTTTCACTTTCGGCTTCATGATCGAGCGAGTACTGAATTGCTTCCTCGCGGGTCCATCCTTTTGCGTGCATTCCCACATCAACGACCAGTCGGATCGCGCGGTGCATTTCTGCGCTGAGCATTCCAAAATATTGGTACGGATCTTCATACAGTCCGAGTTCCTTACCGAGTGATTCTGCATAGAGTGCCCAGCCTTCCACGTACACTCCAAGGCCTTCGGTGTGCATGAATTTTGGAAGGTCCTGATTCTCCTGCTGAAGGGACAGCTGGTAATGATGCCCCGGAATTGCTTCGTGAAGAAAGAGGCTTTCGTCGCCGACAATATTATAGGAAGTCGCATCGGGTACGGGTACATAGAATATGCCCGGCCGGCTGCCATCTATGCTCCCCGGGAAATATTCTGCAGAGGCAGATGCTTCACGGAAGGCTTCCGTGCGACGGATCTCAAAAGCAGATTTTGGCTTCTGATTAAACAAAATGTTCAGTTGAGGTTGCATTCGGTCATGGATCTGTCGGAAATTAGCCAGTACCTCTTCTGCTGAAGAAAAAGGCATGAGTTCGGGCTTTGATCTCAGGTGATCAAAAAACCCGGACAGGGTTCCCTGAAATCCCAGCTGTGTCTTTACCTTTTCCATTTCTGCGGAGATGCGTTCCACCTCTGATTTTCCAAGTTCAAAGATTTCATCCGGTGTCATATTCGTCGTGGTGTGGTATTTCACCAGGTACCGGTATGTTTCGCTGCCACCGGGAAGTGCTCCTATGCCCGCTGTTTCAACCGCTTGCGGCAAATATTCATCTCTCAGGAAATTCTTCAGATCGGTGTAGGCGGGGATTAATTTTTTTTCGATGAATTCGGCATATTTCGCGGGCAGTACCTCATGTTCAATAGGAGGAAGGTCATTTGAGAGGTTGGCTACGGGTTGGTAGAATGTATGTTCTTTGACCGGCGTATCAATAAAGGCATCCAGCTGCAGGATCATTTTTTCAACAATCACCCGGGGAAGAGTAAATTTTGCCGATATACCTTCTTTCATTTTCGCTTTGGCTGTATCCAGCCATTGTAAATAATCTTCCAGGCGGCTGAGCCAGTCGTAATAGTCTTCAGTGGTTTTAAATGGTTGGGCACCGGTTCCATTAGCCAGCTGTGAGACATAGAGGTGAAAGCTGAATATCTGATTGATGGGTGCTACGTCGATTGCAGGGAGTCCGAATAATGGGGTGGTAACCACGCCGTAGATATTTTCAAGCCCTTCCTTTTTTACATCACATTCCCACAGAAGAACATCCCGATACAGCTTCTGCGATTCTGACAATACATCTTCCGGGTAGGCGCGGGTCTTCTCTGCATAGGATGTATAGAAGTCAAGCAGGCGTTGCTGATAGCTATCTGATATAAATATTGGAATCGTATCATTATAGCGGTTGTCGCCTGCAGCCGTTGCTTCAAACGGATTAAAACGGATGCGTTCCTCATAAAAATCCTCAAAAATCTCCTCAATGGGTATTTCGGGACTTGTATTTTCTTTCTGTTCTGATGGCTGGGAACAGGCCGTGAGCATAACAAGTAGTAATATCCGGGAATATGTTCTCATGGTGGTTTTTATTTCTCATTTAATATAGCACATATTCCTTCAAAGGGAATGCATAACTCTAAAAAGCAATGAAGCCTGTCCGTGAGATTTTGTATGTACAAAATCTCACGGACAGGCTGTCTTGTCTTCAATAAAACCTAATTATCTACATTGCACCCCCAACAGTAAAGACCTGAAACATTCCCCTGGATGCGGGGTCCGGAATTTCAGCAACCCAGGCGTAGGTTCCGGGTTCCAGGTTTACGTGGATATAGCCTACTCCCCCTGCAGCCATATCGTTTACACCACCAACAAAAGTGGCGGGCGATGGTGTCTGTAATCCATCGGGCGTGGTCCAGTTCATCCACGCCGCAACCGCGGCCTGATCTGCATCTTCATCAAGTTTGACGATGTGTACATCATGGCCGACAAAATTTTCATAAACGGCCTGGTCGGTAAACGTTACCTTCACGATATTGAGCCCCTCCGCGGGAGATCCGTTTACGGTGATCCCTTCAGTAGAAGAAACGGAAACCTCCATTGTTGGTACTGGTTCTGCCAGTCCGCTATTTTCAGCGGTAACTGTTAGCCCAAGAACCATTCCCATTTGATCGGGATCGGGATTGTAACTATGAAAAATGCCGTCAGTTTTTACATAACACTCCAGCATATAATTTCCAGGTTCCAGGAAAACAGTGGTTTCAGCTGCGTACTGAGGAGCTACCAGTCCCGGTCCGCCAAGATATTCAATGCCGCCGAACCATGCCGGGAGTTCCATTCCGGCATCCGGTGCACTCAAAGGCTTTCCATTGTAGTTATCCATAAAATTCTGGAATACAGGTGCCACGAGCTGCTGCTGATCCGCCACGCTAATGGAGTCCGGAATTCTTTCTACAAGGGCAAAGTGCGTCATGGCCGACAAATTATTCAATCGAATGGTGGTCCAGCCCGAAGGTATGGTAGTCGGACCGTCGAATTTCATCCCGGTTACGGTATACTCAATATAGGTCGGCTCCGGAGCGAGTGCTTCCACAATGTCTTCATCCGAATCGTTTTCGGTCTTGTTGGTATTGCACCCATAAAAAAATCCTGCACAAATTAACAGGATCGGTATCAATGTGCTTGTTTTAATTGTTAGTGCATTGAATGTCATAGTGTTGATGTTGGTTAATCCATCATAATATACTTATGATTCAATGCATTTGCAATAGAAAATATTAGCCGGAGCGGGGACAAAAAACAATAAAGGCGAATCAATGATCCGCCTCTTATTGGTTACTTTTTCCTCAGGTAAATATTCCCATTATAATTCTTAAGCATAAATTCCGGTCCGCCCCCATTGATTTTCCCTCGTACCCATTCATCCATATAAATCTTATAAGTACCGGATTTTGTGTCTTTTTTCGTTTCAGGTTCTGATTTTTCAAGTGTGAAATCGAATCCGGACAAGATATCACCACGAGCGGTTTTCATTTTCATCGAACCTCGGAAATTGGCTGGAAGAGTGAGATCGATGTCCCCATTGTAAGTGGAAAATGCCATGGGTGTATCGGGTTTGATCTCATCGAACGTCACGCGAATTGCGCCATTGTATGTATCTGCGATCAAAGAACCGGAAATGTTTTCAGCAGTGATGCGTCCATTCTGGGAATCGGCAACAACTTCTCCCTTGATGTTTGATACAAACAAATCCCCGTCGTTATACGATTCTACATGCAGATCTACCCGGTAGGGAACCTCTATCTTCACATTTACACCTTTATTCCAGGAGTCTGATTCAATTTCGACTGTATTATCCTTTTCACTGATTTCAAGATTAAGTGACGCACTGGCAATCCGCTTCAGACCATCAGATGACGTTCCGTTCTCATTCATTTTGGAATCAGTGGGTTCATAATAGATCTTGACATCCTGGCGATCTGAACCAACAACTTCGATGGATCCGCGTCTGAGGTCGACAATCACCTTCTTTGGTTTTGCCGGGTCACTAAAGGGTACCACAAGTTCCCCTGAATCCTGGGAGAACCCTGAGTATCCGCCCGAGATAACAAGGATCGTAAGTATGATAATGAGCTTTTTCATGCTGAAATATTTTAGTGTTTAAAATTGACCTGTTTAATTTTCACGGATATAGGCGTTTCCATTGAATGTTTCAATGTCGAGCAGCCCGCCTCCCTCACGTATTGTGATCATCGTATTTAATTCTGCCCTGAATGATGTTCCTTTTCCCTTTTCTTCCTTTTTTGTGATCATCGGTTCTTGCCGAACATCAGGTACGTTGGTATAAATGTCTCCGTTAAAGCTCTTGAAAGTAGCCCGTGTGCTGAAACCTTTGGGCAGGTTCATGTTGATATCTCCGTTCAGGGTGTAGTATGAGCCCGACTGTGGTGTTTTTAAAAAAGCGATATCCACATCTCCATTGATCGTTCGCGCCTTAATCACGTTCGCGGCATCATCCACACGGATTGAACCATTCACATTGTGAAGGCTCATCATTCCGGATACTCCGCTCACTGAAATGTCGCCATTGTTGACCGTTGACAGATGAAGATCCTGGTTCGCAGGAACACGCAGTTCCATATCTAATTTGAACCGGAATTTATCGTTGCAATCTTCAGTGTACCAGGACCGTTTATTTATCGCTGCGGTGGTGTTTTTCCATTTTTCAGAACCGCAAATTCCATCGATGTATACCAAGACAGTATCATTCACAGATTTAGTTTGTAACACCACGGTAGATTTTGCTCTCTCAAGTATTTCGGTGTCGGGTGCGTTGAGTTCCCGCTGGTATGAAACCATAATATCTGACCGGTTCTCTGCGATCACCGTGATGGATCCGTTTATGTTGGGCAGGTAAAGTACTTTTTCTGTAGGTATGTTCAGCTGCTTGTCATCGGTGAATTGCGCATGCGCACTCGTGGCAAGCAGCATCAACAGGAGGGGTAGAATGTTTTTCATGAGTTTTTAGATTAGTATGTCGATGTTGCTTTTCAATTGTGACCTGACATCGTCCGGTGTGTTGTTATTCCGTAATATTTGGTTGAATTCCTCAACTGCGCCTTTTTCCTGCAGAGCCACCATCAATTCAGAAAGTGCCAGTAAGACCAGGGGTGATTCCTGTTTCGAGATCGAATTTATCAACCCTTTTCGCACAGCCGGTTGGTTTACATAAGGTATCAGTGCCTCAATAGCAGCCAGCCGTACATTAACATTCTCATCATTCCCCAGTGTTTGAAGGAGCGCTTCTGTCACTTTATCACTCACCGTGGGCATATCCTGTGTGAGGTTCACCGCTTTAAGCCGGTCGTTGATAGACTCCTTTTCCAGCATGGTCAGAAGCATGACTTCCTTCACATTGTTAATCTCTGCGGTAAGGGTTTTAATTTCATCTACATTATTACGCGTATTGACGTATTCTCCAGCGATGAAACCTACCGCGATCAGCACTATCCCAAAAGCCCATCGTGCGATCGGATTGAATTGAAGGGCTTGATTTATTCTTACTAAAACTGATGGCCGGCGTTCCTTTTTCAATTCTTTTGCAAGGCTTGAATAAAACCTGGAAGTCATTGTTTCTGAAGGTTCCGGAACATTTGAAAACATCTCTCCAAATTTTTTAAGGGATGCCAATTCCGCAATTTCAACCTCGCCAGCATGGATCATTTCTTCGAGGAGCCTGAGTTCCTGCTCACTGGCAGTTCCCTCGTCAAATTTCTTAATTAGTTCATCTCTCATCATCTACACTTTAGATTGTATTGCATCATATTCAGACCGGAGGGCCTTAAGTGCCCTGAAAACCTTTGTTTTAACCGTATTTTCCGAACAGTTGATGATCTCGCCAATTTCCTTGTACCGAATCCCTTCAATTTTACTGAGCGTTAGAATCTCCCGTTTTTCATGGTCGAGGCGATTCATGGCCTGCCGAAGGATGATCAATTCCTCTTCCCTCGTAATATCCTCTTCACTGCTGGGAGCTAAATCTGAAATTTTTGTCAGTGAATGTTCCAGGCTATCTTCAATGACATTCTTCCTTCTGCGGAAGTGGTCGTTGCCCACATTTCGTGCAATCCGAAACAGCCATAATTTAAATTCCCCGTTTGCCTCATATGAATTACGGTACTTCAGTATTCGCATAAAACAAACCTGAACCAGGTCCTCGCATTCATCCATATCCCGGAACATATTGTAATAGAAACCAAAGACAGGCTTTTTGTACCGTTCGAATAAAAGCCCGAGCTTATCGAGTTCACCGGCTTTTACTTGCTGCATTAATGCATTGTCCGAGAAATCTGTCAAGATAATAGCGTTAAATATTTAATTGCCTAACTGTAGTACCGGCAGGTATCAGGAAGGTTACAAAAAATAACCAATAAATTTTTAACTGCTTTTATTAAACAGTCTGATTGAAAGTGATTTTCAATATATTACGTATTCAACCACAAACCGTATATCATGACAAAACGAATTACACCTCTTGTTGCACTTCTGTTGATTGCCTTTGCCAGTCTGGCTCAAACAGGCGCAAGCCTGGAACTCACCGATATATACAACATGGAGCTGGTATCCGACCCCCAGATTTCACCTGATGGCAGTAAGATCGTCTATGTGCGCAGTTTCAAGGATATTATGACCGATAAAAACCTGTCCAATCTATGGATCATTAATTCGGATGGAACCGGAAACCGGCCTCTCACGACCGGAAACCATAATGATGTTGCACCTAAGTGGTCTCATGACGGAACCAGGATCGTATTTAAGTCAAATATGCAGGACGACAGGATGAAGCTCTTTATGATGTGGATGGACACCGAAAAGACCGTGGCGCTGACCAATACGCCAACGGCACCGGGTGCTGTTTCCTGGTCAAGAAATGATCAGTACCTGGCCTTTAATATGTTTGTTCCGAAATCGGATCCTTCGCCAATTGCACTTCCTGCCAAGCCTGAGGGGGCTGTCTGGAATTCACCGCCCGTCTATATTGATGAGTTGAATTACCGCGCCGACGGTCAGGGCTATCTCAAGGATGGCTTTATGCAACTTTTTGTACTGTCTACTGATGGAGGTACGCCGCGTCAGCTAACACATTCAGAACATGATCATGGAGCGCCGGAATGGTCTGCGGACGGACAACATCTTTATTTTTCAGCGAATTTGGGTGAAAATCATGAATTTGAACCGCTTAATAGTGAAATACACAGGCTTCGGATATCGGATGGGTCTATCGAGACGCTTACCGATCGTTTCGGTCCGGATGCCTCGCCGGTTCTCTCGCCCGATGGAAAGAAAATTGCCTATACAGGTTTTGATGATACATTCCAGGGATATACTGTTACTAAGTTGTATGTTATGAATACCGACGGAAGTGGTAAACAATTACTGGCGGCAGACCTCGACAGGGACATTGATAATGTACAATGGGAAGCCAACGGATCAGGGATTTACTTCCAGTATACTGACAACGGGAATGATAAGATCGGGCATGTTGCCCTTACTGGCAAAGTTCGGACGGTATTGGAGGGAATGGGTGGTTTATCACTGGGAAGACCCTATAATGCTTCGTCGTTTTCTGTATCAACCAATAACCGCTTTGCCTTTACGCTGGGCGGACCCGACCATCCTGCTGATCTGGCCATCTGGAATAAAGGAGAGGTACAACGTCTGACCCATGTGAATGACGATCTGTTTTCGTTTCGCAAAATTGGTCAGACTAAAGAAATCCGCTGGAAGTCATCTTATGACCAGCGGGAGATACAGGGATGGGTAGTAACACCGCCAGATTTTGATCCTTCGAAAAAGTATCCGTTGATTCTGGAAATTCATGGTGGTCCGTTTGCCAGCTATGGATCGGTATTCTCAGCGGAAATACAATTATATGCCGCGGCCGGATATGTAGTGCTCTATACCAACCCGCGTGGAAGTACCGGATATGGTCAGGAATTTGGCAACCTGATTCATCATGACTATCCAAATCATGATTATGATGATCTGATGTCGGGTGTTGATGCAGTGATCAGCCAGGGTTATGTCGACAGTGATCAGCTGTTTGTTACCGGCGGAAGCGGTGGAGGTGTCCTGTCTGCCTGGATTGTGGGTAGAACAGACCGTTTCCGGGCAGCTGTAGTCGCAAAGCCGGTGATTAACTGGTACAGCTTCGTGCTTTATGCTGATGGACCAGGGTTTTTCTATCAATACTGGTTTGATAAGAAGCCCTGGGAAGACCCTGAATCCTATCTTAAAAGATCACCTCTTTCCTACGTTGGCAATGTGAAGACTCCCACGATGTTGCTAACCGGAGAACAGGACTTTCGTACTCCCATTCCTGAGTCGGAGCAGTTCTATGCCGCATTGAAAATTCAGAAGGTAGAAACTGCGCTGGTTCGGATACCTAATGCCTCGCATGGTATCGCCAACCGGCCAAGTAATCTTGTGGCAAAAGTTGCCGCAGTATTGTACTGGTTCGATAAATATCGAAATTCAGAAAAGTAAGTCAATAAAAAGGCCGTCAACACCAGACGGCCTTTTTATTGATTACAGAATTATCCACCATAGCGAATGCGATGGTGGAGCGGGCGGTCGAATTGCCGAGGTTATTATTAGGTTAGTCTTGTATTAAAACTCCGTTTTCCCGGAACACATTGGTAATGAAGAGTACCTGATAGGGCAGGGCATTTCCCCAGTATTCCCAGGTATGACCACCCGGGCGTTCGGTATAATCATGGGCTGTGCCGTTATCCAGGAGTTTCTGGTGCAGCATGCGATTAGTCTCAATTAAAAAATCGTCTACTCCACAATCAAAGATCAGTCTTACATTGTTGGTCTTCATATTTTCTGTAAGTCCAACTGCTGAATAATCAGGATAGGATATAATACCTTCAGCAGGGGCACCGAGTAATTCAGCGAAGGTCTTTTTGCGCATATCTGCAAATTCCTTTGGCACCTTCCAGGTTTCTGTATTGAGATTCATCACTCCGCTCATACTGCCGGCCACGCAGAAAACATCCGGATGCCTGGCTGAGATGAAAAAGGCACCATGGCCACCCATTGATAAGCCCGCGATGGCGCGACCTTTCCGTTCCCCAACCGTCCTGAAAGTGGCATCTATTTCCGCTACGACATCCACGGCGATGAAGGATTCGTACTGGCTTTTTTCATTAAGCGGACTGTCGAAATAGTATCCCAGCGAAGATCCTTCGGGCGTAACAATAATGATCTGGTACCTATCTGACAGATCGTGCAGAAGGTTTCGGTCCGGGGTTTTTGTAAGCCAGTCCCGGAAACTACCAGACCCGCCATGCAACAAGTACAGGACAGGGTATTCCCTGTTTGAATCGGCATAGGAGTCAGGCAGCACTACCGCAGTCGGAAGTGATTCCTTCAAAGCATTGTTTTTCACAAAAATAGTATCAACCGATGCGCCTGAAGCACAGATATGTAAGACGACGAGGGCCGACAACAAAATAAATCTGAAGTATTTAGTATTCGTAGAAAGTGTCGTTTCCATAGAAGCGTTTTTTGCAAAATATAAAATTGCGCGAAAAACAATGTATTTCCCGGTATTCAGGTTGTAAAATCAATCAATGTTAATTGCTTGTCCCGCTAGTTTTTGTCCCGATACCAGCTTAGTATCATTTCGGTAATAAACAGGGGAAATACCCAGCATGCCCATCCTACGGTCGGTCCGCGAAAGACAAATTCAGGTGATAGTTCATAAAGAAAGGGAAGATCGACCATCCATCTGAACAGTACGAAGCCAAAGGTGACGACATAACTTCGGATCATCCATTCTTTGTGCATATTGATGCGTCTTTTTCGGATCGCGATATAGGCCATAGATGCCGTCGCTAGCCAGGCAAATGACAGCGATCCAAGTGCTACACTCCAGGTCCAGTGGATTGCCACAGCTGTGGTGAAAATAAGTCCAATGGAAGATAGTGATGCTAAAAGAATACCCCCGAGATAGAACCGGCCCAGCATGCGGTGAACTTTGAGGTATTTGTTGCGAAAGGCAGGCCAGAACTGAAAAGGTCCAATGGCGATGGCCAGTAAACCCCCGGTAATATGGCCGGTTAACCACCATTTCATACCCCAGAACCGGCCAAAAACGTCCTCGGAAAAACCGAAGTAGGGAAGGGCGTCACGAATGACAAAACGGGCTGCAAATACAATCAGAAAGATCCAGAAAGCGACTTTCAGGATTAATTGTCTTTGAACGGCTGGCGTTGATTCAATAGTATTCATGTTTATCAGGTTGGTTGATTAGGTTCTCTTTTACTCGCCCAATCATTCCTTCCTAAACGATCATCATCTCCTGCCATTCCTACATCAGCATCAATTGAGCGTAATGAAAATAGTGATTATTATTCAAACAATCCAGCATTATCGCAATGCCGGATTGCTTATCCGCAATTCTTTGTCCACCTGCATCCCTGTTGAATCGATTATTGCGAGAATTTCATCGATATCCCTCTTCGTCGTTCTGAAATTGACGATACAACCGCGCAAACAATATTTGCCTCCGATGACTGCGTTTGAAAGGAAGGCTTTGCCGCCTAACTGGAGCTGATTTAACAGTACTTTGTTCACTTCATTAATGTATGATTCGGTAGCGTTTCCAGGAGGAATATAGCGGAATGTAGTAATACTCAGGTTATGACTCATTGCCTGAAGACGCGGATGTTTGCTCGCCAATTCATACATATAAGCCGCCAGCAGAATATCTTCACGGATTAGTTGTTCAAATCCACTGCGCCCTACCTGTCGCAAGGCGAGCCAGACCTTAAGTGCCCTGAAGCCCCGGGAATTCTGCAATCCAAACTCGTAAAAATTATGGGCTGGTTCATCTCCTGTTTGAGTGAAATTATAGTATTCGGGATGTGAACTGAAGGTGTTCAGCAGATGCTTCGGGTTCCTGACGAGCGTACACCCGGCCTCAAGCGGAGCATAGAGCCATTTATGCGGGTCTATCGCAATACTGTCGGCTTCTGTGAGGCCGTTGAAGATCTCTTTGTATTCCGGTACAATGGCGGCAGGTACGCCGTAAGCGCCGTCTACATGAAACCATAATTCATATTGCCTGCATACTTTTGCCAGGCCTGCCAGATCGTCGACCACACCGGTACTCACATCACCGGCTGTGCCAATAACCATAAAGGGTTCCAGGCCCTGTTCCAGGTCCTTTATAATTGCAGATTCCAGTAACGCAAGGTTGATCTGGTTTTGATCGTTTGTTTCGATCCATCGCAGCGCTTTAGTTCCATGCCCAAATAAAATCATGGCCTTATCGATCCATGTATGTGTGGCTTTCGAACAGTATACCGTCATGCGAGCGCAGGAAGCCATTCCATCTTCCTTCAAGTTTCCACGTGCCATGGTCTGACGCGCAGCAAGAAATGCAGTGAAATTGGCCATGTTACCTCCGCTGACCAGGATGCCGCCATAATTATTTTTTACACCGATGAAATCACAAAGCCAGCGGATGGTTTGCTTTTCAATCTCCGTTGCAACCGGACTGAGGATGTTGGCCCCAACATTCGGATTGATGGAGGATGCCAGAAGTTCGCCGAGAATCCCAATCGGCGCTGGCGAAGAGGTTATGTAACCCATGAACTTTGGATGCCCGTTGAAAAGCGAATGATCCATCAGCAATGATCCGGCCTCGCTGAGAAGTTCTGCCGGGCTGGATCCGTTCTCGGGAAAAGTGTCATCCGGCATCAGATCATTGATCCGGGCGGGTGTTTCACCGGTTGTTACCGGCATATCAGGAAGCCGGCTCAGAAGTGCGGCGATCTCATTGACGAGTTTATGGCCGAGGGCAATAAACTCTTCTTTCGATATTTTGATGTCGGATGTTCTTTCCTGATCCATAGCTGATGAGTTATTTCAATTCTTCAATTAATACTTCTATCGGTTGATGATGCGTACACATCTTTTATTTCCCGCCCGGTCGGTGGCGCAGAGATATCCCGACTTGAATTCATCGTTGGGTAATTCCATATACCACAAATATTCACCATACCATGTCAGATGGGTCATCACACCTTTGTCTGCGTTGTCTTCCTGGTAATTGACCGTCGACCAATCCCCGGGCATACTCGGACTTTTATTATCATGTATGCGTAAGTCGATCCGCACTGTATTGGATACGCTGTCACGTTTTAGGCGATAGCGTCCCACGCGCGGAATGGCGGTGTCTGCACCCAGCGAATCCGCCATAAAAATACGTTCATCCAGATCAGAGTCACCCTCGCCCTGTCCCATGATGATGTCGGGTTTGTTATCATTATTCAGATCAGCAAGAATCAATGAAAGAGTATGAGGGGTCGGCTCACCCTTCATCACCGGTTGCTCCAGCGTAAAATGTCCTTCTCCGTCGTTGACCAGCAAACGATCTTCCCCGGTGAGTGAGCTCAGAAGAAAATCCGGATCACCATCTGAATCAAAATCAAGGAAAACGATGTTATTATCATCTTCACCAATGTTTTCTGACGGTGGCCAATGTGTTTGGGTGGCATCGATAAAATATTTGCCGCTGTCGTTGAGGAAAAGATGTTCCCGTCGTGAATAGGATCTCGGGCCTACAATATCACCGTCATTCACGGTAACAAGGTCCATAAAACCGTCGCCATCCACATCCATCACTTCAAATTCATAATTGTTGGTATATGCCGGAATGCCTCTGCGATTTGTAAAATTACCTGTTCCATCATTTTCGAATAACCGGCTTGTTGCGCATCTTTTACAGGAAATGACCACATCAAGGTCAAAATCATTATCGAAATCAATAAACTCGAGATCCCAGGAAAACCGGATCAGCAGATCAGGCATACGGGTCTCAGTAACATCCGTGAACTTGCCTTCTCCGTCATTAAGCCAGAGCATGGTTCTGCCACCTTCATTTTCCATATTATTACCGGCGCCCCAATCAGCCAAAACCACATCCAGGTCACCATCTTTGTCGACGTCTCCAAATTCTATATCACCGATACTCGCAGGCTTTTGCGGTAGATGTGTTGACGTCACATTCATGAAGTCACCATCGCCTGTACCCAACAGGAGCTGGCTTTGTGACTGAAAAGTTGTACCGATAAAGATGTCGGTATTTCCGTCGCCGTTAAGGTCCATGGCCTTCGCCACACGGGCATGGTATTTTTCTTCACCAAATACTTCCTGTGTTATTTCTTTAAATGGCTTTTCGGATCCCTGATTCAGAAAAATGCGGCAATATTCCGGTTCTCCGGGTTCTGAATAATTCCCGCCGTTCGCAAATATTATGTCAATATTTCCATCTCCGTTTAAATCTGCCGCTTCTGCGCGGTTGGTCCATTCTGATGTTTCCGGAAGATAAGCGGAGGTTTGATCCGACCACAAGTTTAACATCCTTTTGGAAATGGTGTTGGTTTCTGGTGTTGAACACGCTGTAAGAATAATCAGTGATAAAGTAGTTAAGTATTTCATTTTTTTGAAGTCAGTCCAAAAGCCATTACAGGGGATCCGGGATAGGCCAATGCATTATCGGTATGACCCAGTACGATGCCATCAGAAAGGGCGGTAATCAGTTCTACTTGTTTTCCGAAAGCATTACAAACCTTTGCCAGTTTGGCACCCTTGCTTACAAGGTCCCCGGGTTTTTTAAGAAAGCGCACAATTCCACTTGATGAGCTCAGCGGAAGGGCTGAATACTGCAGCGGATGATCTGGTAAATGTTCAAGTGAGGGGTAGCGGTAGGGTGCTTCTGTGTTTTCCACCATTTTAAGATGTTCCAGTATGTTCCATATGGACCGGATTCCTATTTCAATATTTTTTTCGTTGATGATAAATGACTCTCCGAGTTCCAGGACAAATGCGGGTACATTATTGCGAATCAGGTTGTAGGTGAGTGTTGAATGTATCCGGTCTGTCTCTTCAATTTGAATCATTCCGGAAGCACCTGCAATTTCCAGGATCTTTTGATCGACCCTTTCGTTATCACTGCGATCAAGAACCGCGTAAGGAATTGATTTATTCCAGTCGTTATGAAGATCAATTACAAGATCGGGTTTGGTCTGCAGAATGAGACTCAGAATTTTTGATGCAATGCGTTCCGCCAGGGTACCATTCTCATTTCCAGGGAATGAACGGTTCAAATCCTCCTTGCTCAATACGATGTTTCTGGAAATAGCCTCGAAACCAAAAGGATTCATCAGGGGAAATGCATGAACCTTGCCTTTCAGTAAGCTTTTTTTCAGACGTTTAAATACCTCATGAATGATCACTGTTCCCCCGATTTCATCACCATGCATACAGCCGGTAAGCCATACAACAGGACCTTTCTTATCTGATTCAAGCGTCATGGCCGGCATACGGCGTTTCGACAAATCTGAACCCGTGAGTATTTTTATAAATGTGTAATGCTGGTGGATATTTGTCATAGAAATAATATGTAATCCAATTACGTTAAAAGCCCCGATGAAAACAATATCCACAGGGCGATGCCTTTCTATGCGGTCGGTAAACCATTCATAAAATCATTTTAGGAATCTTTAAAATGGATATTTAACTTCAGAACTGCAGAAAAAGGCATATCATGAAAAAAGAAAATCTTACCCGAAGAAAATTCATTGAGACAGCTGCTGCTTCCGCGGCAACCATCAGCATTGTGCCATCCCATGTTTTGGGGGGATCCGGCAAAATTGCACCATCCGATAAAATCACTGTTGCCAATATTGGGTGCGGTACACAGGGTCTGAGGGAAATGGGTGGCATGCTCCAGGATGAAAGGATACAGCTTGTTGCGGTATGTGATCCAAACAAATACACTACAAACTACATTGACTGGTCACCCTACGGTATTCGCGATGATATCAGGCGGGTATTGGGTGATAATTCCTGGTGGGAAGGCGTACAGGGGATTCCGGGTGGTCGTGATGTGGCTGAGGAATATGTAAATGCCTACTACGCAAAAAAGGCCGGAAAAAAAGGATCGAAAGCATGTGGTTCCTACGAGGATTTCCGTGAGTTATTTGCACGGGAGAAGGATATTGATGTGGTGAAAATAATGACGCCGGATCATCTGCATGCAACGATTGCCATCGCGGCTATGGACAGGGGGATTCATGTGGTTACACATAAACCCATTGCAAACCGGATGGAAGAGGGGCGCCTGACTATAGAAAAGGCTCGGGAAACGGGTGTAATTACACATTTATTGGCATGGAGTAACCGCCCGGAATATGAAAAAATAAAGGGCTGGATCAATGCCGGTGAGATTGGTACCCTCAGAGAAATTCACAACTGGTCGTACCGACCCGTTTGGGAACAATGGACCAAACGTCCTTCGGGGACTCCTCCGGTCCCGGCTGGATTCAACTGGGATCTTTGGCTTGGTCCGGTTCCGGATATGCCCTATCATCCGAATTATACACATAATGTCTTCCGGGGATGGTATGATTTCGGTGGAGGCAGTATCGCTGATATGGGACACTACAGCTTATTTCCATTGTTCGAAACGCTAGGTATAGACCGGTCCCCCGTCAGTGCCCGTGCATTTGGTACTACTACGCGCGAGGCGAAGGACAATGTTTATCACTGGGTTGAAAATGATGTGGCATTTCCCCATAGCTGTATGATAAAGTTGAAATTCCCGGAACAGAAGTCCCTTCCGTCATTTGATCTGATATGGTATGATGGAGGAATGAAGCCATTTGCTACAGAAGAACTGGAGGCAGACGGGAAGGATATTCCCAGCGAAGGACTGATGTTCGTAGGAGACAAAGGTAAAATCCTGGGTGGATTTCGTGGTGAAGACCCGCGTTTAATCCCCGATTCAAGGATGGCGGGTCATGAATCTGTAGATTCTTCGAATGTGGAAAGAGATACGGAAATCTGGATAGATCGTGTTCGCGAAAAGAAACAAACGCCCGGAAGTTTCCTCCGTGCACAGACCATTACAGATACCATCAATTTGGCTGCAATTGCCTTGCGCTCAAATCAGCGCATCGACTTCGATCCGGTGGCTATGAAAATTACCAATGATGCGAAAGCCAATGCATTGCTGAAGCGGGAATACAGAAAGGGCTGGGAACTGTCCTGATTATTTAGGCAAATCCAGCGCCGGGTTCCCGTCGAAGAAGTCAAATGGCCGGATCTCAAATGAGTGCCAGAGAACTGGCATTAGGGGCCAGTCTTTTGCACGAACCATGTGATGCATCCGTGCATTGGTCTTTATAAGTTGTTGGTTGGGTAGACAGGTAAGGTAGTCATTTTTAACCAGATCTGTGATCCCTGATTTCGTAAATTATAGTGAGGTTAAATCAGGAGATCTATCGGTCAAAAGCCCACTTGAGGAATTCAGGGAAAACTTCAGACCACGTATGGAAGTTATGTTCTCCGCCCTCAACCTCAACGTACGTCATGGATGCATCCGTGTACCCTGCGTTTTTAAGGCTTTTCATAATGTCCAGCGTGTCGTCGATGGAATCGATGATTCCATTGTTATTGCGGTCGGATTTTTCATCATTGGTGCCTGCCTGAAACCAGAATTCCAGTTCCGGTTTATGGGAGCCAGAATCGATTCGCGCATGCATGATCCGGTCACTGTCCTTATAATGATCCTCCAGGCCTTTTTTTCTCCACCAGAAGGAACCTGAAAATACGCCGACGCGCGTAAAGTATTCCGGATGATGCCAGGCAATATCCATGGCACTTAAGCCGCCCAGTGAAAATCCTGCAATGGCTGTTTTACTACAATCCATGGCGAAGCCATATTCTTTACGGATGAAAGGCATGAGTTCCTCGAGGACGAATGAAGTATACTGTCCTGCTTTCCAGCCTCGTCCCATGTAATCCGGTGTTCCGGAGGTGCCATACTCATTGATACGGTCGCCTGCATGAATACCGATCACTGCGATGTCTGCTTTATCTTTATTCCTGTATCTTGAAGTAAGTGTTTTTTGCAGACGGAGCTGCCGTGCATCCTGTCCGTCATTTAAAAAGAGGGTAGGGGTCTCCTTCTGATTTTTGTGACCATTCGCTGCAGGATAAAAGATGTCAACATTAACATTTCGCTTTAAAAAACGAGAATGCATACCGAGATGACAATGCATCAGGAACGAGTTGACGTGTTCCTCCGAGCGGTGTCTGATAATGGTTTTTTGAACCCGTTTTTCTTTATGATCCGACATGATAGAAGCAAATCTATCATTTCTTCGAGATTCATAGAAAAAAAGTATTCTCAATATGTCTATTTCAAACGAATGCAGTAACTTATAGGAACAGCAGTACCAAATAATGTTTTGATCTGATCAGGATTAATACGAACTTTGCAGCCGATTTGAAAGGATCGTCATTATTTAACCAAATATCATTTTGAAAGAGGAATATATCAGGTGGTATTCTCATGCAATGGGCAGGGAAATAGAGATGCTGGTTTACGGACATGCGGGATACCCGGTAATTATTTTCCCTACAACCATGGGAAGATATTACGAAAGCAAAGATTTTGATTTGATTGAGTCTGCCCGCTGGTTTTTGGAGCAGGGACTTATCCAGTTATACTGTCCTGACAGTATCGATAAGATGAGCTGGTACAACAAGTCTATACATCCGGCCGACAGGGTTCGGAATCACGAATTATATGACAGGTTCATCATGAACGAACTTGTACATCACATCCGGTTGGAAAAGAAAATACCCAAAGTTGCGGTTGCCGGGGCGAGTTTTGGTGGCTACCATGCGGCGAATTTCGCTTTCAGGCATCCGGAAAGTGTGAGTCATATGTTCAGTATGAGCGGAGCATTTGACGTTAAATCATTTATGGACGGGCATTATGATGATACCGTTTATTTCCATAATCCGGTTGATTACCTGCCTGGCAGCAGCCATCCGGAACTGTGGAATATGAATATTGTTCTGGGAGTAGGTGAGTGGGATATTTGCCTGGATGCAAATGAGCGGTTATCCGGAATACTGAACAGCAAGGGTATACATCACTGGTATGACCTTCGTCGCTGGGCAAAACATGACTGGCCGATATGGCGGGACATGTTTCCACATTATTTGTCTTTAATTAAATAACATAAAATCATGAAAAAAATTGGGATTCTGTTCGGACAGGAAAATACCTTCCCCTGGGCATTTATTGAGCGTGTAAATGAAAAAAAGATAAGTGGTATACAGGCGGAAGCGGTATCCATTGATGTCGTACAACAAGCGGATCCGTCGGAATATGCTGTAATCATCGACCGAATATCGCAGGATGTACCCTTTTACCGTGCCTTTTTGAAAAATGCGGCGATCAGTGGTACTGCGGTTATCAACAACCCGTTCTGGTGGAGTGCGGATGAGAAGTTTTTCAACAATGCGCTGGCTGAAAAGATTGGTGTACCCGTTCCGAAAACGGTCCTTTTGCCCTCGCATCATCGTCCGGATGATACCAATGAGAATTCATTCAGGAACCTGAAATTCCCTACTGATTGGGAACGTATATTTAATTATATCGGGTTTCCGGCCTATATGAAGCCATTTTCAGGAGGCGGCTGGAAAAGCGTATATAAATTAAATGACCAGGATGAGCTCTTCGCACGTCATCAGGAGACCGGTCAGCTGGTCATGATGTTGCAGGAAGAGATTCAGTTTACTGAATATTTCCGTTGCTACGCACTGGGTGGCAATAAAATCCACATCATGCAGTATGAGCCCCGTAACCCTCACCATCTCAGGTACGTTCGTGATGCACAACCTGTTGAAAAAGCCTTACTCAAGAAGATTGAGGATTATTGCATTAAGTTGAATCAGGCGTTGGGTTACGATTTCAATACAGTTGAATTTGCTGTCAGGGATGGTATCCCCTATGCGATCGATTTTTGCAATCCGGCACCCGATGCGGATATTCATTCCGTGGGCGAGGATAATTTTGAATGGATTGTAGAGAATGCGGCGAACATGGCGATTGAGAGGGCTAAGGCACACAAGGAAGGTCAGATGAACCTGACGTGGGGAACCTTTATCAAAGATGCGACTGCTCCTTCGGTAAAATCACCGGCCAGGAAGGCGGCAGCTAAAAAAACAGCAGCCAAGCCAGCCGCTAAGAAACCTGCAGCCAAATCTGCTGCTCCGGTTAAAAAGGCGACAGCAAAAGCAAGCGCGGCTAAAGCTACTGCCCCGAAAAAATCTGCGGCAACTAAACCGGCGGCAGCAAAAAAAGGGACTTCAAAAGGCCGTTCTGCTAAATAAAGTCGTAACGGATGCTTAAATTGGTATCGGGAGATGGGTAATCTCCCGAGCTAACCAATCAGTTATGAAATTTACCTTAGGAATAGAAGAGGAGTATCAGGTTATCGATCCGGAGACCCGGGAACTTGCCTCACATGAACAAAAAATAGTTGAAGCAGCAGCAGAAACCCTTGGTGAGCAGGTTAAGGCCGAAATGCACCAGGCAGTTGTGGAAGTGGGTACCAATATATGTACCGACATCCACGATGCACGCGAGCAGATTACCGGACTGCGAAGAGATGTCGACAGTATAGCCCGGTCACTTGGGTTCAGGATTGGTGCAGCAGGGACCCATCCCTTTTCTGCCTGGCAAAAGCAGTTGCTCACGCCACATCCCCGTTACAATGAGATAATCCATGAATTGCAGGATACGGCGCGTTCCAACCTCATTTTTGGTTTGCATGTGCATGTTGGTATTGATGACCGGAATATGGCTCTGCATATAGCCAATTCCATGCGTTATTTCCTGCCCCATGTTTACGCACTTTCTACCAATTCTCCCTTTTGGGAAGGCAGGAATACGGGCTTCAAGGCATTTCGATCGAAAGTATTTGATAAATTTCCCAGAACAGGTATTCCGGACCATTTTGAAAGTGTGGCCGAATACGACAGTTATGTGAATTTGCTCATCAAGACAAGGAGTATCGACAATGCGAAGAAGATCTGGTGGGACCTTCGGGTTCATCCTTTCTATCCGACCATGGAAATCAGGATTTGCGATATTCCTCTCACCGCAGATGAGACCGTGGCTATTACAGCGATTATTCAGGCTCTCGTTGCCAAGCTTTACAAGCTGCGCACGCAAAACCTGAACTTTATGAGCTATAAACGAATTGTCCTCAATGAAAATAAATGGAGGGCATCCCGTTACGGACTTGACGGAAAGCTCATTGATTTTGGCAAGGAGGAGGAAGTGGATACCCGGGCGTTGATCCATGAAATACTGGATTTTGTTGATGATGTGGCCGATGACCTTGGTTCGAGGGATGAACTGCAGAAGGTGGTTCAGATCCTGGAAAATGGTACCGGTGCTGATCGTCAATTAAAAGTGTATGAAGAAACCGGAAGCCTCGAAAAAGTTGTTGACTTTATTATAGAGGAAACAATGAGAGGCATTAATAAGTAATAATAATGAATACCATAAAACTGGCAATTCTCGATATGAATAACGGCCATCCTAATCAGGGAATGCGCTGTCTTCGTGATATTGCCAATGAATATACTGATCAGTTGCAATGGGATGAGTTCAATGTGCGTGTGGATAATGTTGTTCCATCACTTGATTATGACATCTTCATTTGCAGCGGGGGGCCGGGGAATCCACTTGAAGGGAATGGTGACTGGGATGTGAAGTTCTATGACCTGTTGGATCGCGCCTGGGACCATAACAAGACCAGCGCTTCCAGGAAAAAGTATTTCTTCTTTATTTGCCATTCGTTTCAGATGGCATGTAATCATTTTGAGCTGGGTGATATTGTACGCCGTAAATCCACCTCATTCGGTGTTTATCCTGTTCATAAAACGGCTGCCGGTAAAAAAGATCCGATCCTGGCCGGACTTCCCGATCCCTACTATGCTGTTGATTCGAGGGACTGGCAGCTGATTCAGCCAAATCTGAAGGTTTTTAAGGAACATGGCGCGACGATACTGAGTCTTGAAAAAATACGCACTCATGTGGAGCTCGAACGCGCTATTATGGCTGTGCGTTTTTCTGAAGAGTTCGTTGGTACTCAGTTTCATCCTGAAGCGGACCCCATAGGTATGAGGGAACATTTTAAAAAGGAGGAAAACAGAAAAACTGTTATCAGGAACTTCAGCAAACGGAAGTATACCAATATGATGACCCATCTTGAGGATCCTGATAAAATCGCGTTGACGCATCGATTCATTATTCCACACTTCATCGAATCAGCATTGGAAAATCTTGTGCCAGTGGGGGCGGTCGCATCATGATACCATCAATCAGAGAAGAATTTAACCGCAACTTTACACAGGAGAAATACCAGGCATTCCTGGATTTTATTACTGAGCAATATGGTCACAAGCCACCCTTCAGAATTGCTGAAACACCGGTCTTCATCCCGGACATTCTTAAAAAACGATTGATTGAGGCTTGTGAGGATATCAACGCTGTCATTTGCAAGCCCGATTTTAAGGAAATTACCCGGGAGGCTATAAAGCATCCTATGCTTGAGGTGCCGGGAGAGGATTATCACACACGATTTCTCCAAATGGATTTTGGGATATGCCTGGATGAAAATGGAGAACCGTTCCCTCAGCTCATTGAGGTTCAGGGTTTCCCTTCATTATATTTTTTTCAGGACCTTCTTTCATCTGCATACAAGAAGTTCTTTGAAATACCCCAGGGCTTAACAGTACACGTCAACAATATTGACAGAGAGACGTATGTAGAAATGCTGCGTGAAATCATTGTCGGCGACAGCAATCCCAGGAATGTTGTTTTATTGGAAATAGAGCCTGAAAAACAAAACACGTATATCGATTTTCTTGGTGCAGAAGCCTATCTCGGAATAAAGATCCTTTGCATTACCCGGCTTAAAAAAGATGGACGCCGATTGTACTATCTTGATGACGATGGGAATGAAGTTACGATCCATAAAATTTATAACAGGGTAATTTTTGATGAACTGGATCAGCGTACCGACCTTGAACTGGAATTTAGTTTTAAGGATGATGTGGATGTGGAATGGGTAGGGCACCCGAACTGGTTTTTCCGTATCAGCAAATACACCATGCCGCTTCTTAAGAGCAAATATGTTCCTGAATGTCATTATCTCGATAAACTCGAGAAATATCCGGAAGACCTGGAAAACTATGTTTTGAAACCCCTTTATTCTTTTGCGGGTGCCGGAGTTCGGTTGAATGTTACTGCGGCAGAACTGGATGCACTTGCCGATAAGCACAATTATATTTTACAGCGGAGGGTTAAGTATGAGCCGGTGATCAGAAGTATTAATGAACCGGTAAAATGCGAGATCAGAATGCTGATGCTTTGGAAGAAAGGCGAAACCCAGGCAACTATTGTGAATAACCTGATACGTCTCAGCAAGGGCGAAATGATTGGGGTGAAATATAATAAAGACAAGGACTGGGTAGGGGCTAGTGTAGGGTTTTTTAGCAGATAATTGGTGGTAGGGAGTAGGGAGTAGGTGGAATACAAGCTATTCACTACTCCCTATTCCTTGTCAATCTAATTTGTCGGTCGTTCCGGTGCAGGCGCGCTGGCATGAAATTCTCCGGCGATGCGATGTGTGTACGCGTCCAGTAATTCAAGAATACGTTCCCGTTTTTTCGATTGCACGATGAGACCGATATGCCAATCCTTTCGCATACGCCAGACAAGTTCATCATCAGTGAAAGAACTGGTATCCGGTTGTTCAAACCGGCTTAAGGAAACCACAATTCCAGCATTGAGTTTACGGTCTTTCGGCGCCTTATATTTTTTCTTCAGTGCCTTTGCTGTTTCCAGTCGTGCCCACTCGGCCCACAGGTTGATACCGGTCGCTGCCTCTACCATTTCTGCCAGATTTGCACCGCCAACCCTCGAGGAGGTTTCCAGGAAGTAATATTTTCCGTCTTCATGTGCCTTGATGAATTCGGTATGGGAAGCGCTGTATTGCATTCCAAAGGCCCTCATGACATCCGTATTCATTTGCTGCAGTGCCTTGTCATCATCCGACCCCATTTCAATGGTATGGGATCGAAATATTCCACCGCCATGCGCAACATCGAAGGGGGTGTCAAGGTACTGACTAACACGACAGAATTGCACTTTTCCATCGAAGGTGAGGGCATCGGCATGGTATACATCGCCCGGTGTAAATCGCTCAACAAGATACCGGTGCCGTTTATCGCCAAGCTCATTGATGATCCTCCAGAGGTCATCCTTGCTGTGGATCTTTTTTATCCCGGTTGCACTTGCTTCTCCCCGGGGTTTTATCAGCCAGGGAGTGGGGACGGAATCTGCAAATGCATTGATTTCGTCATCGTTGAATAAAGCGGTAAAATCCGGAACATTTATACCTTCTTCCCGTGCTTTCATTCGCATGGCGAGTTTATCGCGGAAATAGCGGGCGGTGGTTTCACCCATCCCGGGAGAGCGAAAATACTCCCGCAATAGGGCCACCTTCTCCACATCAAAATCATCCAGTGCGACAAACCGGTCGAAGTGAATGGTTCGGAATTTATAAGCCAGACCGTTTATCACATCTTCCCTGTGCCAGTTTCCATTCTTTTCAACTTCCATAAAGAAGAAATCATCTATCGATTCCCTCGGCCAGTCGGCATGTTCCAGTTTTGGTACTGTAAGCAGATAAACATTGTTTCCGGCTTCCTTACAGGCACGAAGAAAAGCTTCCCCTTTGAAGTAGGTCGAAACGCATAGAAAATTAAGCGGTCGTGACATGTTAGTGGGTATTTGTATATACTAAATTTACGATTTTTCGGAGAGTTGTTCCATCACTTCGAGTAACAATCTGGGGCCAAAACCTTTGGCACTTTTCATTTTTGAAAATTCTGAATCACCGAACGCAACGCCGGCAATATCAAGGTGCGCCCACCGAGGGTGTTCTTTCACGAAATACTCCAGAAATTTAGCTGCAGTGATCGCGCCCGCTATGGGTTTGCCGCTAAAATTCCGTACGTCTGCAATATCACTTTCAAGTTCACTCTCAAAATCGTCATACAAGGGTAAACGCCACACCCGTTCATGAACCTTTTCACCCGCTTTGCTCAGCAGTAAAGCAAGCTCATCGTTATTTGAGAACATGGCCCCGGCCGAATAACCCAGCGCCATAACCGCGTTTCCAGTTAATGTGGCCAGATCGATCAGGTGTTCCGGTGTGTAATTTTTTTCCATATATGCGAGGGCATCGGCAAGAACAAGCCGTCCCTCTGCGTCGGTATCAATAATTTCAATGGTTTTCCCTGAGTACGATTTGATCACATCCCCGGGACGGTAGCTGTTGGCGTCCACTGCATTTTCAGCAGACGCAACAATGCCCACCACATGAATATTCAGCTTCAGGCGCGCCGCCAGTTCAACCGCACCCAAAACAGCTGCTGCCCCGCCCATATCGCTCTTCATATAATGCAGGTTTTGGGAACCTTTGATCGATAATCCACCCGTGTCGAAGGTAATACCCTTCCCTACAAGTCCGACCATCGGTATTTTTGCCAAATTTTTTTTCGGACGGTATTCAGTTTTAATCAGGACAGGCGGGAACTTGCTTCCCTGCCCAACAGCGAGCAAGGCATGTAACCCTTCTTTTTCCAGCATTTTTTTGTTCAGGATACTCGCCTTATATCCATGTTTTTTGGCCGAGTCCTCAGCCCATTTTGCCAGTACAGCCGGCGGCTTTTCATTTCCGGGTGCATCTACCAGGGTCATGATTGAGCTGAGCGTTTCTGCAATCACAAATCCCCGCGAGACCAGTTCCTTTTTTTCCTTCGGAACCACACACTGGGCTACAAATTTGTCTGTAAAGAAGGGGCTGGTATCTGAACCGGTTTTAAACCTGCCGATCTTGTAGGCGGCAAGGCCCAAGCCGAGTCCGACAGCCTCAAGTGAATGACTGTCGAGGTGTGAGGCAAGAATTGAAATTCCCTTTTTCCAGTTCTTCTGTTGTTGATGTGCCAGCAGTCGGAATGCGATATGCTGCCGGCCAAAATCTTCCTTTTTCCCCAATCCAAGCAGGTAAATTGTTTTTTCTGTAGTTGGATGAAACAGGATGTTGATCTCCTTAAAGGTCCCTGAGAATGAGTGATTTACTTTATGTCCGGATACTTCTTCTATCAGTGATGCATCGATATTATCCTCATAGAAGGGAAGTATCACGTTTGAATACGTTGGATTCTTTTCGGAAGAGATATATGTCGTTTTCATTAATTATAATATAGCCATTTCACGGCTTTTGGGAATTCCTGGCCCCAGAAATATTCATTGTGTTCACCATGATCATTTATGGAAAGCTTAAAATTCAGGTTAGGGTAGGATTGTTTTTCTTTTAATAAGGCAGATTTAAATCGCTCTACGTTAGGTATGTGGAATTTACTTTCTTTAGCGCCGGCATACAGGTACAGGTAAGTGGGGGCTGATGGCGAAAAGTGCAGGCCATGTTCATGAATAATGGGAGAGATCCACAGACTGGGCGAAAATACCATGAGCTTGGCAAAATGATCTGATTGTGTTAAACCGGCGTACAAACTGATGAGACCGCCCATGGAACTTCCGCCGATACCGGTATTGAGCCGGTCGGATTTCACCCGGAATGTTCGGTCTACATAAGGCTTAAGCTTTTTGATCATGAATTCGACGTAGCGGTCACCGTCTCCGGGCCCCAGTCGGGTATCCTTAAATGGAAGGTATTCCTTAATACGCTCCTTTTCCCCATGATCAATCGCAATGATGATCAGATCATTCATTCCTTGTTTTGCAAGCGATGAGATCGACTTATCGATTCCCCAGTCTCCGAATGGTGCATTCGGGTTGAACAGGTTCTGACCATCCTGCATATAAAGAACGGGGTATGTCTTATCTGTCTTTTCGTAATCATAGGGTAACAGGGCTGATATGCGACGGTGTTTTCCTAACTGCGGGATTTCATAGTCTTCTTCGATTACCCTTATAATTGGCCTGAAATCTTCCATACTGTGCGAATGCGACAAAAGTACTTACCTGTACTCAGTAACTGTCAACTAATGCATCTATTTTTTTAGAAATTTCTTCGGGGTATAGGGAAGGCCCGCAAATGTGGCATCCATCGATAGCCATGAATTCCCTCGGCTCGCTGGCTTTCTCATAAAGTTTTTCACCCATCCGGAAAGGGATTACTTTATCCTCCCTGCTATGGATGATTAACACTGGTATGGTAATATTAGGAATCGACTTTAATGCTGAATTTCCACCTTTTACCAATACCGGCCCAAGCAGGGGTACTTGCTTTCCGGCAATTGCAGGATAGGAGGTGAAGGCGCCTTCAAGGACCAAAACGTCGATCTTTTCCAGTCGTTCCCCTGCAACCATTGGTGCCAGATGGCCGCCAAATGACTGTCCGTACAGGACGATTTTGGTTCCTGCCACCTCGGGCATCGAAAGGACGAAATCAATTGCGGAGAGGGCGTCATTCATGCTGTTTTCCCTTGTTGCCTCACCGCTTGAATACCCAAAACCACTGTAGTCAAACATAAATACCTGGTAACCCTGCTTAACCATCGATGTGCCAAAACCCAGGTGGGATAACATAAAACCACCGTTTCCGTGGAGATGAATGATAGTGGTAATTGCTTTTTTACTCACAGGGCTCAACAACCAGCCATTCAGGTTGTTGCCCGATCCTGAAATGAAGGTTACCCCCTTGATGGAGGTTTCAGAAAGATCCCCATTATCGGATGTTTTGGTAATGGAAGGCTGAAGGTCACGTCCTGAAATAGTAAGAACAGTCGTATCTGAGGAGGAGGCAGCAACAATTCGATTCTGTGCCCTGGAAAAACTGGTAGGCTTCAGGAATGAATGGTCGAAAGAACAGCTCAAAAGAAGGGAAAATACCACTGTGTATAATAGGGTTTGGTGTCCAATTCCCCTGAAGAAAGAATTGGTCTTCATCTGTTATTCTGCGGTACGTCGTTCATATTCTTTTAGCATGGCCTGCGTTTGCTGCTGCATTTTAACTTTAAAGCTTTTCGTGCCTCCAAATAAGCGACCGGTAAGGCCGAGTGCCTGCTTCGCCCATGATTTAAGATTAAAATCATCGACATGGTGAATGATCAACCCGTCCTTGAATTCAAATGATGCACGTACGATATTGTGGACCTTTCTTCCGGTTTTGCTGAAAATATAGTATGCCTCCCAGTGTGCACTGCCTTTCTCTTCAGCATATTCGAAATTTGAGGCATGAATTTGAAAATCCTTGCCCCGCTGTGACTGACAAAGCATACGCCACATGTTACAGGCGTGTTCACCTTCGAGTTTCCCGAAGGCGGGATCTTCAAAAATGATTTCCTTATGATAGCACTCCAGCATACGATCAGCATCCAGGTCTCCGAATGCGCGATAGAATTTTTCAATAGTACTTTTCATGAGCAAGAGTGGGTGAGTGCGAAAAGTACGTATTTCTCGCGATTTCATTGGGGTTTGCCGGATAAAAAGATTCGGAGCCCAAAGATTTGATTCAGGAAATTAACCTATCCTGCCATCCTTATTGATATCACGCCCCGTATACTCCTCCAGGGTGGTTAGTGTTTTAATCAGAAGTTCCTGGGTCTTTCGAAGTTCCACTTCCAAATATTGAACCCGCGCTTCCAACGTTGAGGCGCGGTCGCTTTGCTGACTTATTTGACTTTGTTGAATTAGGTTCCAGAATAATCCCATAGTGATAATGTATCTTGTTTTATATGATGTACACTTGAAGCATCTTGATATTATACGCTGATTCAACATGAATTGTTGACCATCACTCTACAGACACCTGGGTGATTAGAGTTACTTCTTACTCTTATTAATAAACAGGGATGCTGTATTGGAGGGTATGATTACCACCATTCCTTCTTTGATACTTTGCCACATGAAGTTAAATGGCCCCCTTTTCAGGTTTCTGGTTGTAACGTAATTCGCTGATTTATATCCGTTTTCTGAGGGGAGATTATTCTGACGTATCGCGGTATTGAACAAACCGGAAAGGAATCCATACCGCTGTCCCGGATCGTTTTTATTTTCGATGAGCAACTCAACTCCTAAATTCTCGTAATCCAAATTCAAAGAATTTCCAGAAGTATTGGAATTTGCGTCCATGGTTAATTCGATACCATGTATTTTACCTGAGCTAATCCTCACGTCAGCCAGTGGCATGATTGTTTTATTCAGTACAAGTGCGTTCATGTTAGAAATTTTAGCATGGGCATAGAACCGGTCATCTTCATATGGAATTAACAGTTCCAATTGTATACTGGCATTGCCATTAATATTTCCTGAAATAGTTGCCTCAATTTTTTCAAGTGGTCCCTGGATTGCCGGCGATGTCGTAATTCTGCTGAATCTCCCGTTAAGGTTTCCAAATTGAAGTGTTCCTGGTTCTGTTCTGCCTTCACCGAGTTCTGTATAGGATATATGGCTATTGGAAATGACTACCGAATCTACGTTCAGGGGGAATGGTATCTGGCGGATCATTCCTGCAAAGAGCGGTTTTACAGGTTCATTCTTTCTTGGAATATTTTTATTCCTGTGATCTTTCAGGATCAGGCTGTCAATATAGATGGAGGATGCTTCGATGTCCAGTGTGTCATAGAGGGTACTCTTTGCCACAAGGTTATTTATTTTGAGTTTTTTCAGATCAAATTCAATGATATCCTGCTGATCCCCCATTTGCCGACTTACATCGATCCAATCATTGGTGAGTTTCATCGACACATTTGATGCCGAGAAGTCTTCTGTTTGTGAATCGAAGCTAACAGAATCTGCAGTGATAATGGAAAATTCATCGGGCTGGTATTGTATGCCGGCAAAGTGTGTTTTTATTCGCCCCAGTTGAAATGGAATGATGTAGGACATAATCACCGAATCAGTTTCAATGTTCAGCGCTTCAATATCAACCCTGTCAATGCTGGCATACTGAATAGTGTCATTCGCATCAAATTTTAAAAATTTAACGCGGCCTGATTCCAGATAAAATCCCTGTAGTTCTGCGGCAGAAATAATATTTTTGAAGAGGTTCTGAAAGCTTTTTCCAGGTTCTCTACGTCGGGTGGTATCAGTGCTTATATAAACGGTAAACTCCGGCCTTTCCAGAATCATATCTTTGATCTGAAGTGTTTTTCCAGTCAGGAGTTTCATCCATTGCAGACCGTTAATTTCGACACGCCGGGTGGTGCCATATATGCTAACCGCCTGATCATGGATACCCGTATTCGGTTTAATTTCCAAGCGCTCAATCGTTGCACCATTAAAAAGGGAATGCAAGTCAATGCCTGAATAGCCGATTTGATAACTGCCTTCGGTATTGTTATTAAGAAGATCCTCCAGGCGGTTTTCTATCCAAAACCCAAGCACAACATGGAGTAACACAATACTTGTGATCGTGATAAGGATGATTATGCCAATTTTCTTACCTATGGTTATCATTGGTTTTCGGGATTTCTAATTTATTGCGGTAAGATTTTTATAGATCTGAATAAACTGGTTTAGTCTTGCAGAATCACCGGGAGCAAGATTTTTCTGTTGCGAAAGGTCTGTTGTGAGATCATAGAGCTGATACTCCGCTGAATTTCCTGATTCAATATTTACATTTTGAAATACCTCAGGCCCATTGTTCGGGGGGATCACTAACCAGTTCTCATAGTGTAATGCAGTTCGTCCCGTGGCTTCGGTGATCAGCGTTTTTCTTCCATCCTGGCTCCTGCCCAATAAGACAGGTAACATGTTTTCACTATCCCGAAATGTTGCGGAGCTGCCCGTAAGTTCAGCAAGAGATGCGGCCAGGTCGATTTGTGAAATCATCGCATCAGAAGTTCCGGGTTCAATATAGCCTTTCCAGAATGCCAGAAAGGGCACACGTGTCCCCGCCTCAAAAAGGCTGTATTTACCGCCGCGCAAAGGGCCTGAGGGCTTATGATCACCGAGCAACTCCACAGCCTGGTCCAAATATCCGTCATTTATGACTGGTCCGTTATCACTGCTCAGAATGATGAGTGTATTTTCCAACAGGCCTTCTTCTTCCAGGGTTTTCATTAGTTCCCCGATGCACCAGTCCGCTTCTGCGATCACATCACCGCGCGGGCCCATCGAGGTTGCTCCAACAAATCGGGGATGTGGTGTACGGGGAACATGCGGTTGTTGCAGTGCATAATACAGGAAGAATGGAGACTCTCGCTGATTATGAATAAATTCCCGTGCTTTTTCCAGGAATACATCTGCCATATCTTCATCAATCCACCTGGCCCTCTGCCCGCCTTTCATGAAACCAATTCTTGGAATCCCATTTACAATGCTGTTGTTATGACCATGATCCCATTTCATTTTCAACATTTCAGGATGGTCCAGCGCAGTGGGCTCACCTTCAAAATTCTCTGAATAGCTAACCATAATCGGATCAGTCTCTTCAAGCCCAACAACATTGCCGTTTTCTATATAGACAGTAGGTACCCTGTCCTGGGTTGCAGCCAGAATGTAGGATTCATCAAAACCAACTTCATTCGGACCGGGAGAAATCTGTTCATTCCAATCGATAGATCCATCTCCCAGACCGAGATGCCATTTGCCGACTATACCTGTTTTGTAACCTTGTTGGCGGAGCATTTTTGGTAAAGTGATCATGGACGTATCAATCAAAAGGGGGGCCGTTCCAGGCAAAATTCGGGCATTCTTATTTCTCCATGGATACGTACCTGTGAGCAGCGCATACCGGCTTGGAGTACACGTCGCGGAGGCCGCATAGCCACGTGTAAATTTTAATCCTTCATTGGCCAGTCGGTCCATGTTAGGGGTGGATATGGTCGTTGAACCATATGCACTTACATCTCCATACCCAAGGTCATCGAGATAAATAATGATAATATTTGGTCGTTCCGGCGATGGTTGTTTATCCTGTTTGCCACAGGATGAAAAAAGCACAGCCATTGTACTGTAAAACAGGAGGGAGATGCAGGCATAAACGGGTCCGGAATTCATGGAAATAAATTCGCGCTTTTTTTGATGGTTTCAAAGCAATGGCTCCAGACAGTAGCTAAGACTGCCTGATACTCCATTCATTAGTTCAGGCCGTTAGTCTTTTTAGTTTCCGCCGATACCTGAAGGCCAGAATAGTCGGAATCAGAGCGATTAATAAGCCAATGGCAAAACCCTGGAGGGTATATCTACGGGTCATCGGACCGTCAATATCATGCCGATGATTCCATAGCTCAACAATTTTTCCGTCCTTAAACCGGAATACATTGATAATTGGTATTTCGTGTTCGCCCAACACCACTTTCCCGAACAGTGTTTTTGGCTCATACCGGGCGATCCACCGGGTGGCGACCAGGTCACCCTCCGCAATCTGGTAGTCATAGCGGCTATGCCACTCCCCATTTTCCCAGAAGAAATCGGCAATATTTTTTTGCTCAACAGCGGGCTCCACCACACCCTTTCGGTCACCAATGTCGTGGGCAACGTAAGTGTCTGCCATGTATTTTACATAGTTGTCGGTATTATTTGAAAACCAAAGATCGTCATAGAAGCCACGGGCAAGGGCTTTATTACTTTCTTCAATTTCATTAGTTTGAGCGTGAGCAAGAGAACTGCAGGTTAGAAGAAGGATGCAAATGAGTATTTGTTTCATGATGGAATATAATAGATTGGAAATGATGTACTTACCATTAATATAGTAATTTCCCTAATGTGATTAAAATCTTAGTGGATGTCGAACTTCACACCCTTCAGAGGGTAATTTTATCGAAGAAGCGAATGGCATTATCAAGGTTGATACGAGCCTTGGTTGAAAGTCCCTGATTCAGTTCCCATTGATAACCGCTTATCGCCATGACCCAGCACTCTGTATTTGCGGCGTACAATTCTTTTGCGAGCCAGTATACATGTTCAGGCGGTAGTTTATGACTGGTATAAAGGGTAAATGATTCAGGCTTGCACAATGAATATTCAAATCCTTTTTTGTGCTGTTCCCGGGAGGCATCGGTAAAAATAACGGTATCATACCGTGCAATAAGTTCAGCGTCTTCAATCTGGAGCTGATAACGATATTCCACATCAAACTCCTGGTGGAATTCAGCAAAATAGTCAGCCACTTTCCATCCCAGGGCATCATCTGACCTGCCGTAATTACCTATACCTATGATGAGTGTATTATTCGCCATTTCTTACAATCTGATGGATCAGACTTCCCGTATGATCGTAGAGCTCTGCCTTCAGCGACATCTGTCCCAAAGCCTGGGTTGCGCAGCTCAAACAGGGATCATAGGCCCTGATTGCAACTTCAACCTGATTGAGCATGCCTTCGGTAATGGTACCCTTTTCGCTGATAACATGGTCTGCTACCCACCTGACGGCATGGTTCATGGCTTCATTATTATGGGTGGTGGAAACAATGAGGTTACACTTGGTGATCATTCCATGATCATCTACCTGATAGTGGTGTGTTAAGGTTCCCCTTGGCGCCTCGATGATACCGATTCCCTCGTTTCGCGGAGTGCCTTCGCGGAAAAGGTCGTCGCTGAGAAGCTCATCGTCATTGAGGAGGTCTCTCATGATCTCTGCACAATGTAAAATTTCGATCAGACGGGCCCAGTGCGCATAGAGTGTGCTGTTATTCACCTTTTTTGCTGAGAAAGAAAAGAATTCCCTGCGTTCCTGTTCGGCAAGCGGTGTAGAAATTTTGTCGCAAACATTGATCCGGGCAAGTGGGCCAACCCTGTTCCATCCTTTTTGGGGACCGATATTTTTCAGGTATGGAAACTTCATGTAAGACCATCTTTCAACACCTTCCAGGAAATACTGCTGGTAATCGTTGGTACTTACGTCATTAAGCGTTGTGTTACCAGTGGAGTCTATTGCGCGCAAAAGACCATGATACATTTCCAGGTTTCCCTGATCATCCACCATTCCGAGATGTCCGGATGGGAATTCGGCAAAAGTATCCAGCAGGCTATGGTGTTTTTCTGCATAGGCTTTTATGAATGCCAGCACTTCCTGAGACCATTGGATCATGGTTTCAATATTCGGGATATCCTTACCGTTCAGGAAATATTCTCTTTCCTCCGGATTGAAAACTTTATAAACTCCCCCGGGAACAGCGGCCACCCCATGAATTTTCTTGCCGGCAATTGCTTTTATGATCTCCTGGCCAAATTTCCGCATTAGGATACCTTTTTTTGCCAGCTCCTTATTTTCAATGGCAACTTCGAAAACGTTTCGTTTTTGAACCGGTGCATCCATACCAAACAGCAGATCCGGTGATGCCAGGTAGAAGAAATGCAGCGCATGTGACTGGAAGATCTGTCCGTAGTGCATGAGTCTGCGGAGTTTAGTCGCAGTAGGTGATAAATCCTCAGGATCAACACCAACGATCTGATCAATTGCTTTGGCGGCTGCAAGGTGGTGGCTCACCGGGCAAATTCCGCACAAACGCTGTACCAGTACAGGTGCTTCCCAGTAAGGACGTCCCTGAATAAAGCGTTCAAATCCCCTGAATTCAACGATATGGAAGAATGAATCTTCAACTTTACCATATTCATCCAGGTGTATGGTTACACGTCCATGTCCTTCTACCCGTGTTACGGGATCAATTACCACTTTACGGCTCATGTCAGTCATATTTGAATTCGGAATAAAGTACGGAGAATGATTCACCCCAAAGAAGGCTTTTTATCACCTTCCAGATATGTGCGGCATTCGGCGGGCACCCGGGGATCGTATAATCGACTTTAACGATTTCGCTGCAGCCATATACCCTGTCGAGAATCTTCGGCAGGTCTTCGTGGTAGGGGATTGTGTGCTCGCCGGGCTCTGCTGTAACGCAATTGAGATATGCTTCCTCCAGGCATTCTCCGAGAGGTATGGTATTTCTCATTGCCGGAAGGCCGCCCCAGGCTGCACATTCTCCCATTACCACCAGTATATCGCACATTTCCCGGAATGTGCGGAGGGTTTCAATATTTTCAGTATTGCAGCATCCTCCTTCCACGATTCCCAGGTGACACCGGCGTGTGAAGGTCTTGATATCGGTTAACGGAGATTTGTTGAATTCAACAAGTTCAATGATATCAAGTAATTCTGTATCAATATCCAGCATCGACATATGGCAGCCGAAACACCCGGCAAGTGAAACGGTTGCAATCGTTTTCTTTTCGAGTGGACCTTTGTGCCCTTTTGGAACAATCCTGGATTTGAAATCCGATTGCGAGGAGGCCGTATCGAATGCACGTTCACCAAATGGCCTGGTCATGGTTTTGCCTCTGACAAGAATTGCGCCTGTCGGACAAATCATGGCTGCATTTTCAGCCTGTTCAGTGGTAAGCGACGCCTCTGCATTATAATCAATACCAATGGAAGTATGATATCCCCTGTTCACAGAGGTGAAAACCCGCCGGCCGTCTGACGTGTGGATTTCCTCGATACATCTTTTGCATTTAATACACCTGCTGTGTTCCAGTACGAGCCTTTTAGGTTGAAAGTCGATCAGTCGGTCCTGAAAGAGGTGCGGGAATCTGGTTACAGAAATTCCGAGTTCGTAGCCCATGTGCTGCAGGTCGCAATTACCGCTTTTCTCACAGGCCGGACAGAAATGATTTCCTTCGGCAAACATCATTTCTATGAGCGCTTTGCGCAAATCGATTAGTTCTTCGGTATTTACTTCTACCGAAAGTCCTTCTTTAACACTTGCCGTGCACGCAGGGTCATACCGGCCATCGATCTTACAGGTACAGGTACGGCAGGTACCCAGTGGGGGATCGATGTGTTCATAATAACACAAGGAGGGTATGAAAATTCCATTTGCCTTTGCTGCATCCACCAGGTTGGTTCCTTCCTCGGAATAACACGGATTACCATCGATATAGAATGTACATTGAGCCACAATTCTCAGGGTTTGTATTGTTCAAAAGGTGCGATTGCCCGGGTATAGTCAAACGGGTGAATCAGGTCATTGTGATAGGCGCCATAAGTACCTTCAAAATATTCACCGAATTTTTCCAGGGCGGTCAGTACAGGGTTACCAGCAGTCTTGCCTAATCCGCAACGGCTGGATTTGCGCATAATATGAGTCCAGCTCTTCAGTTCATGGAGGTCATGATGATCGGCAAGCCCCGACCGTAATTTTTCCAGTTTCCGCTGAATGATGAAATTTCCAGCCCGGCAGGGTGTGCAGACTCCGCAGGACTCATGCTTGAAGAAAGCATTGAAATTCATAATGATCTGAAGTATATCCCGTTCTTTACTGAAAACCATCAAAGATCCGCCGCAGCGAATCTCCCGTTCAGGGTTAATTGAGCGTGGAATAAAAATTCGGTCCCTGTCTGTGGTTGTCAGCGTTTCCCCGGAAGGCCCGCTCACTTGTATGAAGAGCGGGTCGATCGCCATTGACATGTCAAGTAATTCGCCAACAGAGGTGCCGTATTCAATCTCATAGATGCCGGGTTTTTGGCAATCACCAGCGACGCTGATAATTTTGGTACCGGGCGAAGAGGGGATTCCTCTTTTGCAATACTCTCCGGATCCCATTTCAAGTATTCTGCATGCCGCAGCAAATGTTTCAACATTGTTTACCACTGTAGGCAATTGGAGATAACCACGTTCCACCGGGTAGAACCACTTGGTTCTGGGCTCGCCCCTGCGCCCCTCCATGGATTCGAGAAGTGCGGTCTCTTCTCCGCAAACGTAGGCGCCCGCGCCAAGTTCAATCCGGATATCAAAATCAAAGCCGTCGGTACCGGCAATATTCTTTCCGAGCAATCCGGCTTCCCGAAAGGCGACCAATTCATCTTCAAGGTGATTCAGTAGCCACTGGTACTCACCGCGGAGATAGATCATTCCATAAGTCGCGCCAACGGCAAATGCGGCAATGATCATTCCCTCGATCACAGATCCGGCCTGTTTATTGAGAAGTACCCGGTCCTTGAAGGTTCCCGGCTCACCTTCATCGGCATTGCATATGATCACCTTGGGATCTGAGGTAAAACTTCTGCAAGCATCCCATTTTTTCCAGGTGGGAAAAAATGCACCGCCACGTCCGGAGAGACCGGCAATTTTAATTTCTTCAATAATTGCCTGGCGACCGATTTTCAGGGCACGCCGGATTCCATTTCCCCGGAGGTAGGGTGTGAAGAAAACTGACTTGCCATCGGGCGGGGTAAATCGTATATGATCTGCGGGATGATCACAAATTTCAGCCGGATGAATTCCTTCTCGTATTTGCTGAATGATTTCCTTTACCCGAACCACGTTCAGATTGGTAAAGGGATAGAAGTCGATGAGCGCAGCGGGTTCCTGATCTGATAATCCGATGCACGCGGTAGGAAAGAGCCCGAATGTACCAGATATATCGGTACTGCCCATACGCGCACCGGTAGCCTGCTCAAATGCTGTTCTAACCCGTTCGTATCCCCGGAATTCTGAAATTACACTGGTATTCAGGTAAATGGTATGCTTACCGGCTGGCTTGAGGTGAAAGAAGTGATAGAAAGAGGCAACTCCCTGTATTTCAATTTCAGATACACGATGCTTCCTGGCCAAAACCCGGATGGTATCTGCGGAAATATATCTGTCCTGGCGCTGGTAATGCCATAATTCTGAAAGTAATCGCGCTCCTGGCGGATCGATAGGGAAAAATTTCTGTCGGGAAAGGGTATGCATGACAACGTGAATGCGTAATGATTGAATTTACCGCATATTCAGTCGGCGTCACATGACCTCTATCATTTCTTCAGATGTCAATGAACAGTGAATAATGAGCTTGTCCGGGATGTTCTTGTCAGGAGTTTACAATTCCAATTTTGGTAACTGTGGAAAGGACCTGATTCTCATTCGGAGCGATACTGAACATCAGTCCGAATGCATTTTCCGTCGAAGCAAGAACTCCGTCATTTTCTATTTTGAGCGGACATTTGCCATATTGGGAGTACGGCTCAATTGATGTGTAAATTTCATCACAAAGGTTGGTATCAAAATAAAACTGGGACAGTACCTCCCTGTTTTCACGGGTGGTAATTTTCACATGGATGTGCGGAACACGTCCTACATACCATCCAGGAAAAATGGTTGTAAAGGCCACTTCACCATTCGAATCAGATTGCTGTCTTCCACGTAAGAACTTATTTTCATTCACAGGATTCACGTGCATCTTGTCATCCATGGTTTCACTGTTGTTCAATAAAAACATAGCAGAGGCCCATTCATCATGCGTTATTTCTTCCGGATATCCGCTGTAGGTGCCTTCGGCATCACAATGCCAGATTTCTACGTTGGCGCCTTCAACCGGGGTGCAGTCGGGGTGATTTACTATTTGAAATTTTAGCTGAAGTTCTTTTCCTTTGCGGTCTTCCCGGATATCCGATCGGGCCGGAGAAGGAAAGAAAAAGGGCCCCTCAGTCTGCTGAACGGTAAGAATGCAATAGTCTTCTTCGCCGGGGGCTGAGGTAAGTAATTCCGGATTAAAATCACCTTTCATCAGTTGCCTTAATATAGGCCTTCGGAGGAGCCAGGTGCCCAGAACAGTCGTGCCTAAAATACCTGCTGTCCCAATGATAAATTTTCGTCTGTTTGATTTTGCCATAAGTTGTGAAGAGGAAGAGATTCGCGGTAATTACATCAAAATCAGGTAAATAACCAAGAAAAGAGTTACGATCACACGATTACCTTATACCCTCGAAGGTGGTATTCATGGCAGTCGTTCAATGCCCTCTGAAGGTATAAATTAATAGACAACTGAATTAGGTATTGATTCTGCAAAAACTGAACAATCAGTCAATACGATATTCACTGATCTCAAACAGGTGCCCATCCGGATCATAGAAGAAACACCGGGTTTCATTCCCCCGGCTAATTGGAGGTGTAATGAATTCAACCCCACGGCCTGAAAGAATTTCATAGGATTGCCAGCAATTGTTAACTCGGATGGTAAAGGAGTGGCTCACGACTTCTTTATTGCCCGGTGTTTTAAAATACGTACCGGGCTTGTCGTCTGTTGGCCCGCCGGGTTTTACCAATAAAATCCAATGTCCCATGAGTTGGATAACCGCAGAATCGCCGCCATATTCCCTGAAGAGGCTGGCGCCTAATGCTTGAAGATAAAAGTCTTTTGACTTTTCAAGGTCTGAAGTAACGAGTATGGTCGTGATTTCAGAACCTTGAAACGGATCCCGGGATTCATGCATTAATGGTGATTTTCATAATGTTGTTTCAGCAGATCTTCTGCGAAATCATTTGTGAGGTCACGAACCACCGAGTGGATATGATTGGCATTGTTCTGCGTATTATCAAATTCAATGAGCAGGGAAGGTCCCTGGATGCGATAGTAATGGCCACTACCTTCTGTGAGGCTGCCAGCCCAGGAAAATGACAGGTTGTCAATTCCGGCCGCTTCAATTTTAGCGCGAAGTCGTTTTGAAAATCCAAGCTCATAATTGTCGATATAAACATTTAGCAGGTCCATGAAAATCTCCTGTTGATCCTGTGTCATGGAAGGATACAGTATACCTCTTGGTTCCAGGGCCGTAGCAGTCCGGTTAGCTCCCGAAAATATGCCTTCCGGCGCTTCTTCGGAAAACCGTACAATTTTCATCTGCTCATCACTCATGGTACCGAGTAACCTAAAACCAAGGTCGGATTCAAGCTTCAGCACCTCGATTTTGTCAAAACCTTCTACATCCACTTTAGCCGGGTTCGTGCCGAAAAAGGATGGTGTTGAGGAAACGATCTGATTATCATTCAGCATGAAATTGAGCGATATGTGATGTCCTTCAAAGCGCCAGCCCCAAAACCCAGTATCAGAAGGTGTTCCGAAAATTGAAAAAAAATAATTCAGCGGATCCCTGCCCGGGCTTCCATCAGGCCATTTAAAACGGTTATTCTCGATCTTGTACAATACATTTTCCAGGGCCATAATTTCTGTTGTCTTACGAAGTCCCTCATCGCTGAGTGAGGATCTGATCAGGGAGAAAGCCATATCCTGCTGACTTTCATTCAGGTCATGAAAGTTAATCCCTTTCCTTTCGCGTGGAACAAAGTGAAAATTCATGCGTTCCTCGTCATTGAGACTGAAGAGCATGCGCTCCTTCAAAGGTTCGGATAGGTTTCTGATCAACGTGTTGGCTTCTGCGGCCAGATTTTGCGCATAAGAAGTGATGGCTGAGCCTGCTGTGAGGGTCAGCGCTATGCAAAGGGGAATAAATCGATAGTTCATGAATGTAGCGGTTAAGGGTTAAGGTGTTGGCGTGTTTATTTGAAATGATCAGTCATCCACTGCTGCTTCAACTAATACCTTGAATTTCCAGCCGGTAGGCTCTTCCCCGATATTCAGGGTTTGTTTCAGTAATATTCCAATAATGTTTTCTTTCGGATCGGCAAAATACTGGGTGTTGAATGCGCCTCCCCAACTGAATGTGCCTTCGCTACCTTCTCCTCCAATTCCTTCGCCGTGTTCATCAATTACTCTAAAGGCGAGACCATAATATGCCCCTGAATTACCCCAGATATTACCAATTTGATTGCTCATGATCGAACGAACGGTTGTGCGGCTTAGAAGGCGAACGCCATTCAATTCGCCTTTATTCAGATACATCTGTAAAAATGAAGCATAATCAGTGGCAGTACTTACCAGTCCCGCTCCCCCGCCAAAGTAGGATTTAGCCCCGGCTTTAGGGAAGTCGGAATCACCCAGTCCGCCCGACTCATAGGCTACCAGTTTGCCGTCTTTTCTTGTCATAACGTTTACCAGACGATCATATTTGTTTTCCGGGAGATAGAAATAAGTATCATTCATGTTCAGGGGTTTGAATATTCTTTCCTGAAAAAATTGGTCCAATGGTTTCCCGGAAATAATTTCAATCAGCCTGCCCAATATATCCAGCCCTTCACTATAGGTGAATTTTTCACCGGGATTATGGTGAAGGGGCATAGTTGCAAGCTTCTTTATGTTGTCGGCCAGCAGAACAGGTTCTTTTGTAATGCCATCCACAATCCCTGCTTTCTGATATATTTTGGTAAATCTTTTGTCGCCATCGATCACACCATAGCCCACTCCGGATGTGTGAGTAATCAGGTGCCGAATGGTTATGGGTTTATCCGTTGGTGAGATAGTAAAGGTAGAATCAGCCTCATTGAACGAGGCCAGAATACCCGCATTTTCAAACTCAGGGATATAGTTTGCGATTGGGTCATCCAGTTGAAATTTTCCTTCTTCCCAAAGCATCATAACCGCGGTTGCGGTAATAGCCTTTGTCTGTGATGCAATCCTGAAAATATCATCTGTTTTGAATGGGTCATTACTTTTGTTCATTCCAAAGGCTTTAAGATATACTATCTTGCCATTGCGGGCTACGAGGGCAACAGCTCCAGGGATCTCATTTTTTTCTATTGATTCCTGAAGCATCTTATCAATTCTTGCAAGTCTTTCAGAGGACATGCCAACGCTTTCAGGGGAAGCTTCAGTGAGGGGAGGGGAATTTTTGATTGACTTAGTCTGGGCATTCACCGTGATTGAGACGGTGAGCATGGCAATAAGGCATAAGTATTTCATGTATTGAAAGTTATAGCGAGAGGTTTGATTTTATAAGATAATCTTTTTTATAAAAAAAACCGCCATTGCTGAAAAGCAATGGCGGATGCAAATGCGGTATCTGAGAAGATTACTTTTCCCTGGCGGCCCTGAACTCACTGGTTTCGTACCATTTCGGGAAATAATCTTCGCTGGCCAGGGTGTTACCAACCTCATATAAAAGTTGAGCATCGAATTGAATTCCTGAAAGCGGCGTTTCTCCCGGGACATATTCATCAGCAGGCTGATGGTATTTATTTTGCAGGTAATCTTCCTTCTGCTCGGCAATATAATCTACTCCATGTTCGAAATCTTCATAGGACCCGCTTGCATACAATGCGGGTATTCCAATTTTCGCGAAGTTAAAATGATCGGAACGGAAGAAATATCCTTTTTCAGCATCGGGATCCGGTATAATATAGCGGCCCTGTTTCTCGGCAGCGCGCGCTGCATATTCATCCATTTCTGAATGACCGAAGCCTGTAATGGTTAGATCCTTCATTGGACCCGGACTTTCCAATGCGTCCATGTTGATATTTGCCACTGTCTTCTGCGGAGGATAGATAGGATTTTCTGCATAGTATGCAGATCCGAGCAGACCCTGTTCCTCTGCCGTTACTGCCAGGAAAATAATGGATCGTTCCGGTTGCGGCCCCTTGGTAAATGCTTCTGCTATGGCAAGCAGGCAAGCTGTTCCTGACGCATTGTCCACAGCACCGTTATAGATTGAATCTCCATTGATGGGTCTGCCAATACCAAGATGGTCCCAATGTGCTGAATATAAAATGTATTCATCTTGCCGTGTCGTGCCCGGCAGTACAGCGATCACATTTTTAGACTCATCACGTTTGATGGTATTGGTAATGTTTACTGAAGCGCTTTTTCCTAACGGGACAGGTTTAAAGTCGGGCTGGCGTGCGAGGGTTCTGAGATCATCTACCGAAATGCCTGTACCGCTAAAGAGCTTTGCTGTAGCATCGCCCGTTACCCACCCGATTACATCCGACTTAGGGGCATTACTTTCGAGGCTTTGCTGTGGACCAGTCCAGCTTGACTGCACCACATTCCAGCCATAGCTGGCAGGTTTGGTGTCGTGAATGATCAGGACTCCGGCGGCACCCTGCCGGCCACCTTCTTCATACTTGTAGGTCCAGCGGCCATAATAGGTCATCTCATTTCCCTTGAACAAGCTGGAATCCCCGGATTCAAAACCAGGATCATTCACAAGTACAACAGCAGTCTTGCCTGCCCAGTCAATTCCCTCATAGTCATTCCAGTCATATTCCGGGGCAACGATGCCATAACCCGCAAACACGAGCTCTGAATTATTAAGGCTTACCTCGTTCACAACCTTTGTCGTATTGGCTACAAAATCATCAAAAAAGGCCAGATCAAATTCTTCTGATCCTGTAATTCGCATGGTTTCGGAAGGGGTTCCGGTAATTTCCACAAGCGGTACTTCCTGAAAGAAACTTCCATTGTTTCCGGGCTCAAGACCCAGTGCTGAAAATTCCTTTTCCAGGTAATCAACGGTTTTTGTTTCGCCTTCTGAGAAGGGCATTCTGCCCATGAACTCATCAGACGCCAGACGTTCTATGTGTCGTCCAATCGACTCTTCCGAAACCGTGGCAGTCGATGTCTCTTCCGTTGTTTTTGTTGAGCATGCCGCAGCGATAGCAACCAGCAGCACTAATGAAGTGTGTTTCATGTTTATAATTGAGGTTAATTTTTCTGTAAAACGAGTTCTCCTGCGGATGGTATCACATTGAAAAGAACGTATTTACCATTCGCATCATCCTTAAAGATAGCCTGAATATTTTTACCGGTTGGATCGGTGATCGATATCTTTGTCCAGGATTCAGGAATATAGGTTTTAAGGGTTACAGGTACGTTGTATGACTCTGGATCAAGTTCAGTGCTTAGCCGGATAGAAATGCGGTTATCTTCAGATTTCGTTTCAATTACGGTATTTTTCCGCTCCCGGATATATTTAGTGACATTCCCAAACGTATCTACCCATAAGGAGTCGCGCTGATCGTTCACAAAACTGAAATATTGATCCAGCTCTTCTCCCGTTTTGGGCTCCCAGCCAAACTGGTCGACTCCATGAAAAACAAGCACGAGCCATACACCCGAACCGGATAAGGCTGTATTCACCCAACCTTTCATATCGTCGACACTGTGGCGGGTAAGTGCACCACGCTGCCATTGTACATACTCCTCGTCGGAATCCAGCGGTGATTTATCGCTGGATCTGTTTAATTCTTCAAGATAGGGTTCGGGCATCCTGTTTCGCAGTGCGGGATAAATGTCATAGGCATAAGACATAACCCGTTCGTTTTCAGTGCCGTACGGTCCTTCGGCAGAAAATGTGTATTCAGGGCCCAGGAATTTTTCAATATCAGCCTTGCTCTGCTCCAGTTCATATTTCATGTTAATCTCATCCAGTACTGCCAGCCGGGGATGAGTAACCGTATGGCTGGCGATTTCATGGCCATCTGCAGCGTAGGAACGATATTGTTCCCAGGTGGTGGTGTCTTCCACGTTATTGTGAAAAACAACATCATTAGTATCCTTCATCGAACCATTCCGGATTTTCGAGTAACCCTCATCCAGCAATTGATATGCTTCCTCTACTTTGCCCTGTTCATAAAGCGATCCTACACGGGCGTGATAGTCCTCTGCCTCGGAAGTGCCGGTAAAGGCGATGAGGGAAGCACGTTCAAAAAAATTGTTTTCGTTCGTTTCAATATCAGCAGTCTCTTTGATGATCTCTTCCGGTGATCGGCCAATAAATTTACCTGGTTGAGAACCCTCAACCTTTCCGGTAATAATAAAGAAGGTACCCTTCAAATTATATTGATCCATGATAGGTCTGGCAACGGTCAGCTGGTTTATAATGCCGTCATCAAAGGTGATGGACAAAGCCGCCTTTTTGTCGTCCGGCCATTTGGTAATGACGGTTTCACCGGAGTGTCCTTCTTTCTCCGGGGAGCAGGCAAGTACAAGACATGATAAAAATAATACTGTAAGAGCGTTTTTCATTTCTGTGAAATTATAATTAACGGTAAGTTAGTTTGCGCCACAATGCTTCCAGCGGCCCCTGTTTATGGGTTTTCATCCACCATGTACTTGCTATCAGCTGGAATATCCAAATACCCGATACGATAAACAGAAGCTCATACCTGTTGAAGGTATTATACCTTCCGAATCCATATCCATAGAATATCAGGGCACAAATAATGCTTTGCATAATATAGTTTGTCAACGCCATTCGCCCGGCA
The DNA here is from genome assembly GCF_020328055.1 of Fulvivirga sedimenti. Classification (NCBI taxonomy): domain Bacteria; kingdom Pseudomonadati; phylum Bacteroidota; class Cytophagia; order Cytophagales; family Fulvivirgaceae; genus Fulvivirga; species Fulvivirga sedimenti. The sequence goes on along the minus strand of NZ_JAIXNE010000003.1, from coordinate 725,324 downwards.
AGCGAAATAGGGTTGAGGTCTTTTCCTTTCAAAACCTGGTGGTATAAACCATTCAGCACCAGGATATAGGCAACTCCCAACGTTTCCTTTGGCAGCGTGAACAACCATGATTGCCATACATTTTCTACCGGTTCGAAGTAGTGAAATGTCCAGTGATCATAGCGTAAATAATTGATTACAAGGGCAACGAAAAACAGAAGGAGAGTGGTTGACCAATACAATTTTTTATTCCTGATGTCTGAAAAAATTCCGGTTTTATAGAGAATAATACCAAGTATCATCATGATCAGGGTTCTGAAGAGTATTCCGGGGTATAGTATGTTTCCCTTATGTACCCCTGAGTGGTCAGCGTTTATCGTGATACTTTCAACAAGGCTTTTTCTCACAGTGGCAGTATCGGTTACGGCAATACCTTTTGATGTCCTCTTTTTCCATATCTCAATATCTTCAGCCTGTTGCCCCGTACGGTCTTCAGCGGGCAGACGCTGTGCCAGTATTGCCTGCTCATGGAGAAATTCTATCCTTTTGGCATTCTGATAACTGTTGTAGAACAAAATACCAGTAAAAATGAGGACCGTAATCATCAACTGTTTCAACTTGAATGATCTGAACGGGAACAGCAAAAAACCGCAGATGGCATAATGATATAATACGTCTCCATCCCAGATCACGTAAGCATGTATTACTCCGAAAATAAAGAGCCAAAGGAGACGTCGGGCATAAATGTCCATGGCTTTCAGTCCGAGCCCCTGTAGCCGCTCCAGGAACATGAAGAAGCCTACTCCAAAAAGCAATGTAAACATGCTGAAGAACTTTCCCTGTGCCAGAAAGTAAACCCAGAAACGGGTATTTGCATCGACCGCGGAATCAAATCCATATTTGAACGGACTCCATGGGTCATCATAGGCAAATGATTCAATATTGATCACCAGTATTCCGAGGACTGCAATTCCCCGAAGGAAATCCAATGAACCAAGTCGTTTGGTCGCCTGTATGGGCTGAGGATCATTTAGATTACCCTGCATTTGATGTTAAAGATTGAGCCAGTAGTTAAGTTTAATCACTATCGCCCTGTTTTTCACCTTAAAATTATTGGAATAGTAGTTATCCGTGTAGACAATGAATAGATCAGATACAGGGGCATATCGCCATTGAAAACGGGCGTTAAGATTTACATTATCGATCTGGTTATTGTACTGAAGCCAGGTAGTGAGAAATATCTTGTCGGTAAATGTGACATCGAGACGGGGCCCAACCAGCAGAAAGTCTGAATTATTTTCTTCTTCATCGAAAGTCAGACGGTTAAAATCGGCCGTCACAGCGATACTTCCATAGGGTTGAAAACGATAACTGAGCGAACCCTGGAGGTTTGTAAGCGTTCCATTGAAAAATCCCCCATACTTCACGCCGGCATTATAGGTCCACCGGTTGCGTCGGTCTGATGTCATTTGAAACTCAACCTGGCGAAAACGGTGCTCTGATCCGGCCGGCAGGGGCTCTTTATCGTTATTAGTAGGATCGAATGGTTCGGTCAGCTGGATAAAACTTTCTTCGTAACCAACCTGATAGCTTGCGGTATTCAATAATAACAGCTCATAGTTCAGACTCAGAATATGATCGGTAAACCCCCATCCTTCGGTGAAATAGAATTGATTGCGCAGGGTGGGGCCATGTCGGTTCACCACGGTTGATTTAGGGAACCATTTATAACCGACATCCGGATTAAGCCGCAGGTATCCCGTTCGGGGAACAAATCCTACCTCGGCGACATAATCACTTCCCACATATTGATGTTCCCATTCGAACGTGAGGTTCTGACCCGTGTATTCCAGTTGTAATCCATGCGAAAGATCCTGCTGATCCGGTGTGAAAGACCCATGTAGAAATACTTTTCCTTGCCAAAGATTGTTTGCAGAGAAGAGATTGAAGTCGGCACCCACGACCCTGTTCCATTTATTGGCCAGGCTATCGCCCTGCATCACGTCAAGGCCATCACGGTTCACCACCATGAATGCAATATTGGATCGCTCCATTACGCGCCGCTGGAAGGCCGCCACAAAATAATTCTGTCCGGGATAATTCACGCTGTCTACCCGATTGGTGATCATGTCCAGCACGCCGATCCGCCAGTCCTTATTGATCTTTCCGCTCAGGCGTGCCCCTGTAAGGATCGGATTGGTAAGCCCGATTCGTCGTGAAAAGAACGGGCGAATATTGCGGTCACCAAAGTTGGCAAACAGGTCACTGTTTTCGAGGAAAAACTGCCGGCGTTCCGGAAAGAATAATTCAAACCTGCTCAGGTTCGTCACCTGGCGATCCACTTCAACCTGTGAAAAATCCGGGTTCAGGGTAAGGTCCAGATTAAGCGAGGAGGTAACGGCGATCTTGGCGTCAAATCCCGCATCAAAGGTATAGTCGGTTTCACTGCCTTCTTCCTGATTCTTGATTGCTCTTCCGGATACATAGGGTATTACAGATATATTTGTTCCTGGTGGTGGAGGTGGCTTATCCCAGTGAAGGGTACCAACGAAAGCCAGTGAAGCGCTTGGAAATTGCCTGGGAACCGGGGCCCAGGAGGATTTTTCATTTCGCTTGTTGTCTAAACGTGAGAAATTGATGCCCCACTCATCTATACCTTCCTTGTACCGGATCGATTTGAAAGGTATCATATATTCATGTACCTGGCGTCCCTCTTCCCGGTTAACTTTTGAAAACCATTTATTGTCCCACTCAAGTCCGACTGTACCACCGTCGGATTGCAAACCATCCCATTGTGCCCCGCCTGCAGATGCACCAAAGGAAAAGCCGTTGGTTTTATCCTGAAACGTGTCCATGAAAAAGATGAAATTATCGTTAGCGGAAAAATTAAAATCACGGCGCAGCGATGCGATCAGGTTCTTGCCGGGCAGATCATCCCAGCAAATTACTGCCACATATATGTTTTCCTGGTCATAGGTCATCATAACTTCTGTTTTTGCTTCCGCAAAACCAGTATCCATAGGGGTAATTCTGTAAAAATCCTTTGCAACATCTGCTGTCTCCCAACTTTTCTCATCCAGAATACCATCAATTCTGATCGGATCTATTGCTTCCTTGATATTCAGATGAAATTTTTCAGAATTATTCTCCTGGGCCCGGAGTATTCCAGCGGGAGATATCAGTATTAAAAATATGAGAAGAGCTCTGTTCACTATGATTGTAAACAGGAAGGTTAGTTAAATGCCAATAGATTTCAAATTCAATTTTTATGACAGGTATATAAATGTTTTGAATTGAACCGGTATCGCCGGATGCGTCCTAAACAGGTTGTAGAAACAACCGGCGAATATTGGAAACCGAATTGGCATATTCCGGTTTCGCCGACATCCGTTTCCACTCCGGATGGTCAACGAATACCTTCCAGTTGGCGTCCCTTTCTTCCATATCTTTAAACCCAAGCATGTAAACGAGGCTTGGCCGGAACGGTCCGCTGATCATATCCCCGAAAAACACAGGATGAAGTCCGGTTTTATAGAAGAGATCGATTTCTTCGACATTAAACATCTTTATTTTACGGCGTGTTGCATCTTCCGAGTAGCCTTCGTAGGTGCGCAGTTCAAAAATTGATGCCCCTTCAATCGGGTTATTCATTTTTGGAAGACCGTCAAATGCAAGCAGGAGTGATGAAGTGTATCGATTATACAACGGGCGGTCTGCGGGTATAGCATCATATTCCTGTGCGGCAGAATTGAAGGTTTGATCGTTTTGCAGATTTTGCCCGGCCAGGTAAATGGCTACTGTAGGATAGGAAATCAATACGTGCAGATTTGAAGGGTTGCTCATGCCATATTCGCTGAAAAGGATGAAATGATTGACACCTGTTCGCTTCAATGCCGGCTGTAGCACATCCTTCAGATAATTGACAAGTAAAGATTGGTTGCTTCCAAATTTCACCTCATACGTTCTGAGCTCATAAAGCTCTTTTTCCTCGGCAAGAGATGAGGTGGCCGATGCCTTTCCAAATGTCATGGAAAGAGGTATTGCTGAAGTAAGGGAAGCGGCCTGAATAAATTTGCGTCGTTTCATGAGGCATGGTCTTTAGTTCAGGTGTAAGTTACAAATAACCCTTGAATGACTTTATTCAATAACCTCAAATCGTTTATACATATTTCGCTCAAGCGCTTGTGGCACTTCAGATATAAGCAGGTAGCTCCCGGTTTGAAGAGAAGCGCTGAAGTAACCCGTCTGACCGCCCGGTAATTCCTGTATGCCCCCCAGAAAAGTATAACCTTCTGGTGCCGGTGTTCGCAATGCTGTAAAATCTGCTGCGTTCAACCAGGCAGCCAGGGGAGCGATATCTGTATCGGCAGCGTCAAGGCGGACAATGTTAACATCATGTCCCATCATATTTTCGTACTTCTTCTGATCCTCAAAATGGACTGAAAATGTATACTCACCAGCCGGAATAGTATCGTTGAATTGAATTCCATTTGTGCTGGAAACAGAGATTCCCAAATCAGATGGAAGATCTTTCAGGGAAGATACAGCATCGGTTACGATAACTTCATTCAGCATACCCATCAGTGCATGAGGCCGGCCATTGGGCATACGAACATAACATTCCATGGCATATCTGCCCGGCTCCAGGAAAAATGTGGCATCTGCTTTACTGGCAGGGCCGAGAAGACCGACGCCACCTACATTTTCTACCTGGCTAAACCATTCCGGTATCTTGCCGAATTCCTGGAACCCTTCATCCATTTTGCCTTCGTCGAAAAGATCAAGTGCATTTTCAAAAACAGAAACAATATCGCTTTTATAATTCTCCAGGGTGATGCCCTCCGGTAATTTTTCAAAAACAAAAAAATGGATGTCCCCCGACTGGTTGTCGTATTCAAAAGTATGCCAGCCCGATGGAATCGTATCCGGCAGGTTGAACTCCATCGATCGGGTAGTCACAACTATCGGGGTGTAAGCAGGAGTTTCAGCTTTATCATTGCTTGTCTCAGTGCTGCATCCACAAAACAGAACCAAAGAAAAGCCGATCAGTATATGAAGGTGTTTCATTAGAAAGGTTTTTTTCCAATAATATAGTAAGTATGCGGCTTTTATGTCAAGTGACAGGTTCGAGTTCGCCAATTAAATTTTATCATAGAATCAACATCAAAGCTATAAAGACGGTCACCAAAAATCTCGCAGAGCGTTTCAATATCGCAGGTCTTATTTAGAATCGTTTCTGCTTTTACTCAGATAGGCCATCAGTTGGCGCAATTCTTCGTCATTGAGTGAATTGATCAGGCCCCCGGGCATCAACGATACCGGAGATGGCACCTGGGATTCAATGTTATCGGCAGCAATGGAAATTTCATCATTTCCAAATGGATTCACATTCACATATGCAGTATCATCGGTTGTTCGTGTTGTTCTTCCGACTACAGTATTCCCGTCTCTCAGCGCAAATAATGTTGCAGCATATTGGTCTGAAATTGACATACTTGGCGAGATCATTGCCATTAACAGGTCATAATTGGAGAAACGCGTACCTGCCTGTGTGAGGTCCGGACCTACATTACCGCCCAGGCCATCCATGCTGTGGCAGGATGCGCAGAGCAGCGCTTTGTATAACTCCTCGCCACGTTTCAGGTCTTTTCCTTCGAGCTGACCGTTCACAGCCTCCAGTGCCATGCTGATTTGCCAGTTTTTTCCAGGACCTGATGGAGGAGGAACATTTGAATCGTACGAGGGCTGGTTCAAAAGTGCTTCCCCCGAAATCTCAGCCAGTTGTTTACGTTCATCAGCCGGAACCTGATCCAGCGCCTCCAGGCGGATGCGCTCTACAAAACCAATATAACTCCACCCTCCGCTTTTTTGTAAAGCCCGATAGAACCACCGGAAATATCGTTCCCGAAGTTCCGGCGTCCAGCCGGACTCCTGATGGCTGAGTGCTCGTGCCAGGGCGATTCCCTGCTCAGCTGGCCTGTTTTCATGCATCGCTTTGATGGTAGGACCGTATTGTTCACTTCGTTCCAGCACATCTACCGGGGTGAGGTCGGCTTCAATGGTCGCCTCGGCCTGCTCCATTAAGGTGAGTGTAGGCTCAATTACTTCCGCATGGTCGAGATAGACAAGCATTTCGCTCATCTCCCGGTCAAGGGCGGCATTGCCGCCTGGATATGCGGGCAGGTTTGAACGGATGTCATTGTCTGGTGCGCCGAGCCTTGAAAAAATCAGGGCATATACGCGTACGAGGGCCAGCTTACTCTGGAGATCCAGCTTTTCGGGATCGACTGATTTAAGTTTTGAAAGTAAGGGATTCTTCAGACGGACATCATTCGAGTGTGCAGCCGCGATGGCAGCTTCAAATATGATGGAGGGTTGACTTTCTGCCTCAAGTTTGGAAAGCCATGAATCTGCAGGATGTTTCTCCAGGGCAACGCGCGCTGAATAACGGATGAAACGGTCATCGCTTGAAAGTCCGTTCCAGATTTCGTCCAACGGCACAGCAGGTTCCATAAGCGCATGCATCGCTGTGCGTGCCGAACTATTGGCGGAAGCCATTTGAACAGGATCGGTTGCAGCATTACCGGTATACCGGACACGGTAGAGATAGGAAGTTCCTCTTCTTCCCCCGGTGGTGAAATACATATTGCCATCCGGAGCGATAACCAGATCGGTGATTGCCAAAGGTGTGCCGGATAGGAATTCCGACTTTTTAGCGGAGTAGGAGGCTCCGTTTTCCGACAGATCGACTTTATAGATCGTTCCGAAACTCCAGTCGGAAATATACAGACTGCTCTGATATTCAGCTGGAAATTTTGCGCCATAACCAAACGTGATTCCGGTAGGTGAGCCCTGTCCGATGTCGATAACGGGAGGCAGGTTGTCGGGATAATATGCGGGCCATTTCCCTGAGCCTGTTCGCCACCCAAATTCTGCACCGGGTATGACATGACATACTCGTGTTGGCCGATACCAGGGAGATCCCAGATCCCATTCCATATCTGAGTCATAGGTGAAAAGCTCACCTTCAACGTTGAAAGCAATATCATAGGCATTTCGAAATCCTGAAGCAATGACGTTCCAGGATTGTCCATCATCGTCTGATCGCGCAATCCATCCTCCCGGAGGCTTTATGTTGTTGGCATGTCCGCGGGGGTCCAGAATTGCCGGGTACAACCGGTCCTCTTTCCAGTTCGCATTTAAAATTGATGTGGAGTTTTCGGGTACCAGTGTATGGTTTCCGGCAATGAGATAAAGTGACTTCCCGTCGGGGCCTTCAATAATGGCGTGTGGACCGTGTTCGCCTTCGCCTTCCAGGGAAATCAATTGTTTCACATCATCCAGTTCATCGTCACCATCTGAATCAGTGATCCTGTAAACCCCGCTTCCATTGAAGGTATCATTGGGGCGGGCGTTTACGGAAACGAACAGACCTCCGTCTTTCCAGAGAAGTCCCTGGGCGCTTCCGATATTAAGGTTAATGCTATCTACGGTTACCCCGGCACCTTCCAGGGTAATGCGATACAAGCGGCCATATTGATCTGAAGTAATTAACCGGCCATTGTCATCATAGGTCAGAGAAACCCATGAACCCTGTCCGTGTTCTGTTGGAGAGTATAACATAGTGGCTTCGAATCCTTCAGGAACAGTGATTATGGGGTAATCGCCATTAGCAGGATTGCCTGTCTCTTTTGTGGAACAGGAACAGTAAATTATGCAAAAGACGAGGGTAATATTCAAAAATTTCATTCGGGTCGATTCAGGGAGGTTAAAATTTTACGAGTTCACTGTGACTGAATTGGAACAGCTCATTCTTCAAGTTGATTCAGGAAGGTTCGCTGGACAGCAATCGTTTTTTCGGGGTTGCCCCAGGTAGTGAGATGAACTGCATTATCTATTATTTCCACCTTTGATCCGGGGACCATGTCTGCCCATTTACGTACATAACTTTCCTTTATTTCGTCGAATTCGCCCGCAGTGAACAGGGTTGGTACATTGATCTTTTTCAGGGTTTCAGTAGCGTCAAACGTTTCCAGTGTGCCAGTAACGTTAAACTCGCTGGCTCCCCACATATACCCATAAATCTCATTGTTCATCGTTGTAATTGTACTGTCAAAATCAGCCGCTGGCGGATTAGCTCCCCAGACATAATTTTCGTAAAACATATTCATGGCCGTTTCATAACCAGGGTTACTGAAATCACCAGAAATTTCTGCTTCATTGATTGCTTGTTTCAGGGAATCAGGGAAGGACTCCAGTAATTCCCGGGTACTGCTCATCCAGTCCTGGCTTACCAGGCACGGACTGGCAAAGGTAAGGGATGCTACGGCATCCTGGTGCGCTTCATAATAGGCTGCGGCCAGCATAGTGCCCCATGAATGACCCATAATGTGCCATTTTGAAATACCAAGATGGTTTCTCAATGCTTCCAGTTCACCAACGAACCTGTCCACAGTAAATAAGGTTGTATCACTGATATAATCAGATTTTCCACATCCCAGTTGATCGTATCGTATCACGGGCCTGTCTGAACTCAGATCCTCAAATGGTTTCAGGTAAATGCTTCCCACACCTGGTCCACCGTGTAATAATACCAACGGAACGGCATCACCGCTGCCGGAAACTTTATACCATATTTTTCCTCCTTCGACTTCTGCGAAACCTTCCCCTGCTTGAAGAGTGTTGGTGGATTCCTTAGGTTGACATCCTGCAACGAGGATGAGTGTGAGTAAAGCGAGTGCAAAAGGAATGAGGTAGTGATTTCTTTTTGTCATAAACGTGTTTTTTGATTGAAACAATATACAAAAACTATTGAGTTTGGAAGGCGTCCTGATCAGGCCTCAATAAATTCTTTTTCCTACTTTTAGCTGATAGCAGACCTGTGAGAGGTCCGATGAGCAGGGCTAAAAATATATATTGGACAGGGATGTTGTTTTGCAAAACATTCAGAAGCTGGATGCTGAATATGGTAATAGAAAAGCCAATACAATTTACAATGGTTAGTGCTGTTCCTTTGTTTTCCGGGATCGCGTTTTGAGCTACAAGTGTAGAGAAGAGGGGTGAATCTGCGATGACCACCATTCCCCAGCAAAGAAGAAATATGAGAAAAACTAACTGCGAGCCGGACATGAAGGCAACCGGACTGATCAGACAGCAAATTCCGGAAAGCGAAAGGGCGGTAAGTGCGGTACGTTTCGTTCCGAAGAGTTGTGAGAGATATCCTCCCGCAATACATGCGAGGCTGCCTGCGCCGATAATCAGGAATGACCAGAGCGGTATTGAAAATGTTGCCTGCGGGTGAAGTGACTTATAGGTTGTGAGCATTACCGGAACGAAAGCCCAAAAGGCATACAGTTCCCACATGTGTCCGAAATAGCCAAAAGCGGCTGAGCGGAAATCAGGCGCACTGAATACTTTAAAAAAAGCTGAAAACTGGAGTTTCTGACTTTTCCTTCGAAAGGGGCCATCAGGAACTAAAATTAATATCAGCGTTCCACCAAGAATTGCAAGTATTGATGTTATGATCAGCACAGATTTCCAGGGCAGGGAACCGGTCCATTGATTCAGCAGGTGGGGAAAAGCCGTACCCAGTACAAGAGCTCCAACGAGAAATCCCAAAGATTTACCCAGTCCCTTGTCAAAATAGTCTGAAGCTATTTTCATGCCCACCGGATAAATCCCTGCAAGGAAGAATCCGGTAGCGAAACGCCAGCTGATCAGCGTGGCGAAAGTGTTAAAATCCAATATGGTTAAGCCATTAAACAAAGCGCCAAATAGAGCGCTGATAAAAAAGACCCGGGAAGGGGAGTACCGGTCGGATATAGTGAGCAGGGCAAATACAAGCGTTCCGCAAATGAAACCGAATTGAACAGCCGAAGTAAGGTGTGGAAGTGCTGAGGAGGGCAGGTCATACGTGGCAACAAGTGATGCCATCACGCCATTACCGGCAAACCAAAGCGAGGTACAACAAAACTGTGAAAATACGATGACAGGAAGGATATGGCTTCGCACAGGCATGGCCGTAAGATAAAAAGATTTAATTATCAATGGGGGTATCAGGAATCATTAAAATAGTTACCGTTGCGAATGACTTAAATCAGTGTAAAAGAGTCCTGATTGGTTTACATTAAACCTGCCGGAATAACAAGAAGTGTAATCATGCCTACCATGTTTATTGAGGCCGTGAGATCTACCATACAGAACAATCTCTCCAGGGAGCATTATGGGGTGAATGAGTTGGCAGTGGATATGGGTATGAGCAGATCACAGCTTTTGCGCCGGATTAAGGAATCCACAGGGCTTTCTGTCTCAGAATTTATTCGAAATGAAAGACTCGGAGAGGCACGAGTTTTATTAAAAACAAGTGACCATTCAATTTCTGAAATTGCTTATTTGGTTGGCTTCAGCAGCCCTTCCTATTTTGTCAAATGCTTTCATGATAGCTATGGTGAAACGCCCGGGGATTTTCGGTCAGGACCGTCTGAATTAACCGGGACGCCGGAACGTCGAAGATCGGTTCCTATGCTGGGCATTATTTCACTAACAGGTGTATTTTTAATTCTGGCGATCTTGCTGGGAATATATTTTCCCCTGAATCGCGATGAGGTACCAGATTCAATTGCGGTATTGCCATTCTCAAACCTGAGTGAAGCGGAGGAATTTGTTTCCGATGGCCTTACTGAATCGGTCATAAATGATCTTGCAAGTGCAGACAGGTGGCGCGTTATATCGCGGGCATCGGTAATGCGCTTTAAGGATGATTTTCCAGGAACTGCGGAAATTGCCAGGCAACTGGATGTTGACCTGATCGTTAGTGGCTCCATTCAGCAAATAAAGGACAGTATCTGGGTAAATATTCAGCTCATAAAACCTTTGCCTGAAGAACATCAACGATGGATTAAGCGATATTCCTTTTCCAACATTGATATATTGAGTCTTTCGGAACTTATATCTGCCGATATTAAAAATCAACTTGACCCTGAATTTCCGGTGCTTTCAGAAATGGAAATAAATGAGTATTCAGAATCAAGAGAGTTGTATCTGAAGGGCGCTTACTTCCTGCAACATGAAACCCCTGCTGGACTGGAAAAGTCGATAAAATATCTGCTTCAATCTATCCAGCTGGATTCAACATATAGCCCGTCCTTTTCGGCACTTTCCAGGGCGTATATTTCACAAAACCGTTTTCTACAGGATATCGGGGAAAAGAAAATAAATCACGAAAAAAGTCTCAAGGCTGCAAGAAATGCATTGGCATTAAATAAAAATTCCGCATCGGCCTACATAGCGATGGCCAGGGTTAATCTATTGATCGACTGGGATTGGGGCGCGTTAAAGAGGAATTTGCAGCAAGCCCTTATGATCAATCCAAGCCTTTCAGAAGCTCATGAGTTGATGTCTCATTATTACGCCTTGCAGGGTGAATATTCACAAGCCATTGAAGAGGCCGCTACAGCCCGCAGACTGGATCCATTAAACCCTGCAGCCGGAACGTTACTGGCTGATCGATATTATATTGCATCTGAACTCGAAAATGCCATCGACACCTATCAGGGGGTATTGGAGCTTTTTCCTGATTACAGCTATGCCTGGGACGGTCTGGGTTACGCATATTTTTACTCAGGCAATAAACAACAAGCCTTAAAGTGCTGGCAAAATTTTCAGAATGTCATTGGCAATGAAGTTATCGCAGAATTTTATACGGAACAATCCTTTAACAGCAGTCTGCGCTATTGGCTGGAGAAAGCAATGGGCCCAACACCTCAGACCTGTTCAAACCCGACAGTAGTTGCGACAGTATATATGATGCTGGATCAACCTGTGGAGGCCATTGATTATCTTGAAATCGCCTTTGAGTTTCGGGATGAAAGGCTTCCGCTAATGCTGATAAGACCGGATTTCTATAATCTTAGAATTAATCCGAGGTTCAAATTCATTGCCGGTCAACTGGATATAACCCTGCCGGAACCCGCCTTCAGTACTGATCTCTGAAATGAAATTGCCTGCTGCGCCATCAGTCTTATTTTGGTATTAAAATTGACATGATTCGCTGCAAATTTGATAAGAATGACATAGCCTGTTTAGCGAAATTGATCCTGTAAATTAAACAATCAGAGCTATGAGAAACTTTATAATTTTTACAGGAATTTGGGCTTTGTCTTTCTTGCTTATAACAGCATGTGAAGACAGTGTCTATGATGAAATTGTTGAAGAACCCGTTAGTGAAACAGTTTCTTCCGATCAAAAAGGCAACGATCAATCCAGGGTCTATGGGTTTGACCAGTGGGGCTATAACTGGAATGCGCATCACTTTAATGGTAATGTCTGGAATGCTATCGTTGCAGATTACCTCTACCAGGGTGAGTTCTTCTGGCGGATTGATCCCTATACCGGGGATGATGAATCCTATCTTGAAAAATATCCGTGGGCTGATCAGATGCCATTTTGGGCATACAGGAATATGGAACTCGTCATGCACTGGAATGAGGGTCTGATTTCAAAGGATGGTGAATATCAGGATTGGCTGGATTCAGACGCATGGATCACATTCCACTACAAGCTTGGTAAGGGAAGTGATAAATGGTTTCAATTTCAAAAGTTTGTGGCGGCAAAATCAACGGATTATATAAAAGACGGTATGTGGTACGACCAGGATGGTAATCTTATTGGAATATTTCACGATTGGGATACGCTCATAATGATAGAAGTCCATGACGCCGGTCAACCACCTTATTTCAAAAGCCCTCTAAGTCCGGGTTTAGGAAAATATAAGCTCCGATAGTTGGCTTACTTAAGCAAAGCGCGGATCATTTTGGTCCGCGCTTTCATTTTACAGACCTGTGTTATTATCAAATGGAGAATTTGAAATATATATTTTTTCCTGCATCTTGACGGCCATGCGTACTTTTTTAAAAGGTAATAGAAGAAAGTCTCTTGACCGGATTCGGCACTACCTGGGTTATGCGGTAGGTGAGATTGTCCTGGTAGTGATTGGTATTCTGATTGCCCTTCAAATCAATAACTGGAATGGATTCAGAAAGGAGAGGAATCTTGAAAAAGAGATCCTGGTAGAAATTAAAAAATCACTTCTTTCAGACATCGAATATGAGTTACAACCGGAAATTGACCAGGCGCTTCAGGACGTCAGGAATTCGAATGAGATTCTGTTTGTATTGGATAATATGAAGGAAATGCCTGATTCCATAAGTCTTAAATTCCGTTCATTTATGTTTAGCAAGGACCTCGTTTGGGGGGTGACTGCCAACAAAACACTGGAGAATGAGGGCATTAAGGTCATCCAGAATCCATTGCTGAAAGAACGAATTGTAGAACTATACAATGTTAAATTTCCTTCTGCCAGGAATGCCGTTGACAATTTTGGAAATAATCTTATTGAATATTTCAGGCCAATGATGAGGGATCGATTTGTTTTCGCTTATAAAGATTTGGACTCAGTTCAATATTACCCGATCGATTATATCACATTGCGCCAGGATCAGCTTTTCCTGAATACGGTTCAGACGGCACGGCTAAATTTTAGAAATATCAGCAGGACATTGCTAAACCTCAGGCAGGAAATACTGGATACTGTTGAAATGATTGACAAAGAGTTGGAGGACAGCTGAGTTCTGGTTTGTCCATCGGCAAAAGGTTGTTTGAACGGCTTCGGGAAGAACCTTCCTGTCAGCAGCCTAAATTATTTAATCGAAGTATGTATGTTCTTCAGAATACTCCATGAATTTTTTTCAATGTCCCACTGGTTGTAGTTTCCTGCTGTGGTAACAATGACCATATCATTTTCGGAGTCAAAGAAAATGCGCTGATCACCATTTCCGACAGCAGCAGGAATTACATGTTCTCCATTTGAGTCTTTTAAATTGTACGTCCAGAATTGGTAACCATATCCTCCGCCACCGGGTCTTTCTACATGGGGGCTAAGTGATTCTTCAACCCAGGAAGCGGGAATAATCTGATCTCCATTATACATCCCTTTGTTGTGATAAAGAATTGCTAATTTCAACAAATCCGGCGAAGTGAGTCGTAAGCCGGATGCTGCGGCAGGCATCTCTGAACCAGGAAAGGTTGTCCATTCAGACCGCGTGATTCCTATTGGAGTGAAAACGTATTCCTTCGCAAATTCATGGACATTTTTTCCGCTCACTTTATGAATAATTTCCGCCAGAATCTCTGTGGTCCCACCGCTGTAATTCCATTCGGTTCCCGGGGAGGTGACCATCTTTCTACTCAGAATGAAGTCCACCTTATCCGGGCTTTCATCCATCTGGATTTCGCTGTTTTCTGGATTTGTGTAGGGAACATTTTCATTCCACTCCAATCCCGCAGTCATTGTAAGCAAATCCCTGATCGTAATATTTTCGCGGCCATCATTTTTGTACTGCTGATAGTCTTCAAAAAAGTCGAATACGGATTGGTCAGTACTTTTAATCAAGCCCATATCGATAGCTATTCCTATACAAGCCGAAACGACACTTTTTGAAACACTCCGCATATCATGAAGAACTGTATCTGTGTGCTGAACAAAACCAATCTTTTCACCCCAGATCTCATCTTCTCCCGGAAAGTATTCTTCGACAACCAGGCTATCATTCTTGTAAATAAGCAGACTATGGCGATTCGGATAAACCCCCGATCGGATACTGTCAAGGAGTAAATTAATATTAGCCATATCCAGGCCGATGTCCACGGATTTGTCCGGTTCATTCGTGGGTGGTTCCGAAGTATTACATCCAATTGAAAAAGTGAGCAGTATGATCAGGAGGATTCGGGCTGGATTCATATGAATTTAAGTGTGGGTGGTAAAGTGGTTATTTTTTCCTTTTTGGTGGAGGAAGTTCTTTCACAGTAATTTTTACAAGTTCACAAAGCCAGTCCCTGTCTTCCAGTTTGTCCTCTATTAAAAAACTGTTTTTTGCCCCGGGATAGGGGGGAGCTTCAGCCGGTTTTCCAATAAATGCCCTTCCGCCTTCCGTTGGTTTTACAAAAAATCGATTGTCACAAATCAAACCAAAAAACACCCCGTCGAGGTAGACGCCATATTCCCCGAACATTTTTTTAGCAAACACGTCTCCGGCAGCTTCAAGCTGGTCTGTAACGAAAGAAACAAATTCCTGGTCTGAAGCCATAAATCCGAATTAAATTTCGATAAGGTACAAAATATTACCATCGGGATCGCAAAAGGAATTCAGATTCGCCTGATCATTTTTATTTGGTTGCATCCTTAACCCTTTTTCCATTAAGTCTGACGTAGCTTTTTTTAAATCCGATACCCTGATTCCTATCTGAAGGTTATTTCCCTGAATAATTTCATCGGCAGTCGGATGAAGTCCCAGGTTAATGCCCGGGCCTTCAATGTCTGCCCAGTTGTTGCCAAACCGGTGTTTCAGTGTAAAACCGAGGGTTTCGGTATAGAATCGTATCGATGCTTCCAACGAATGGACCATGATTGTCAGGTTACAATTGATTATTTCCATAGCGTAGAATGTATTATCGTTAGTATGGTTAGCCTTTATTCAACCAATTCCCTTTTCCATAAATTTTCAAGTTGCGCTCTTAATTGTTCATAAACGGGCTGATAATCTTCCGAAGATTCAGTGCTGAACTTAAGTGAAACACTGTCAGGGTAGTGCCCCATTGAAATAAAATGGTTATCCATCGTATCCCTTTTGTTATAGAAAGTTGGTGTTTCCCCCTGGAAATCATAGAGATGCTCCGAAAGAATATGCGTGTAACCCGTTGCATCATTATTGATGATGGATTCCCATTTCAATTTCCGAACAGCCTGTATATCGTTACTTCTATTCAACAGGTAATGGGTGAATGTAAATCCATATTCTCCACAGGTCAGGGAATCAACCACGATGATCCTTTTATTTCCTGTGAAATGATAAACGTCCCCAAAACAATCACCGCCGCCGTAGGCATAAATACTGTCCAGCGTCATTCCATCTGTCTGAAAGACTGAAAGACCTGACATATCAATGACTGCCTCAGCAAACTGATTGTCATTACCAGCTTCTGTTGAGTTACTATTTTTCTGACACCCTGCGACAATAAGTATCAGGATAACAAGCATATCGTATTTCATAGGAGAAGTTAATGAAATACGCGATAAAATTTCTGTTTAGCGTACGGATTCGGCCATTTTTTCCTGTATTTTAAGAAGGGTCAACTGGTAGTTATAGTTCTCGCAATGTCCTTTCATCGGGGAAAATTCCACGACCGCGTCTGACTTCGGGTTTTCAGTAGTTTCCAGGAAATCAGCAAAGGCACGGGTTGCGGGATTAAGATAGAAGTTATCCATATCACCCATCCAGATATATACTTTGCCCTGAATTTTCGGCCCCAGTGTTTCCCAGTTCTCCTTTGCATGGATCTTAAAATCATATTTTTTCCAGTGTTCAGCAACCTCATGATCTATTTCACCCGATTCGGGATCGAATACCGGCAGGGGTAAACCATCAGACCCTTTGGGACTGTACAGTGCGGTGTGTGCACTGAATTGGCCGCCAGACTTGACATAAGTATTCGTTGTGCTCAAAACATTTTCATAGTTAATAAAATCCTGAAGGGAAAGCATCGGCTCGCCCAGGACACTACGCATCACAGGTCTCTTGTATCCGAATTCATTGTAATAGGCATTTTCATCCTTGTAAATGTTAATGAGTTGATAATTCTCAAATTCAATGGCATCCGGACTGAAGGAAAAAACACCCCCGAATGTATCAGGGTAATAAAGCTGCAGACCCAGTGATACCCATCCGCCAGTTGAGCATCCGTCAACAAACCGTGTAGCCGCGTCATCGGTACCGCGGTATTTGCTTTCGATATAGGGAATCAGTTCATTGATGAGAGCATAGCCGTACGGACCGCTGTTTTCAGAATCCATCTGGTAGGAGTCACCGTATGGACCTTCTCCATCGAGGAATACGCTGATGATTTGCGGAGCTTCTTCTGAATCCCACCAGGACATAAATTTCTCATCGTTCAGCAGGTAATTGATCCTGGTATAACGGCCTCCATACCCCGCTACATTGTAGCGAATGGTATAGACATTCCCCGGTTGATAGTTGTGTGGAAACAGGATCGATGCTTTCAGGTGAACTGGTTTCTTCCACCAGCTCGACAACGTATCGCTTTTGAAATCTATTACCGTGGCAAGTGGACTTTCAGTGATCGACCTTTCACCTATTTTTTTATCAAGTGAAAATACCGCGGTCGCATCGTCGGACAAATTGACCGGTTGTTTTTCTGAATATAGGTTTCCCGGCGCATTGATTCGGGATTCCTCTTCATCCTGATCCCACAATACTTGCACGAAGTATTCACCAGCCGGAACATTATCCAGATTCCAGCTTGCTGTGGAAGACCAGTCCTCCGTTTTTCCAATAATCAGGGGATTGGTCATATCCCATCCCGATAAATTTTTAGCGAAAATTTCAGTTCGTGACATCGGGTTTGGCCAGGTTTGAGTTCTTGGTTCGACCTGAGGATTCTGCGACAGAAAGATATACAATCGCCCGGCGTCCCTGAAGTCATCTTTCATTTGATCTGAAACGGAAATAGTGATGGTGAGTTTACTCTCCTGCGCATGAGATCCAAAAGAGAACGTCATCAGGATGAACATGAGCGCAGCACTGCGGTATATAATTTTCATGATTGGTAATGGTTTTGCGTGCGTTAAGTTTCCGGGTTTTGGACCTTCAGAATTACATTTCCTGTTTTTTGTCCTGAGAGTACATAGGCATAGGCTTCTTTTACTTCTTCCAATGAATACATCCGGTCGATAAGAGGCTTGAATGCTCCCGCACTGATCAGTTCCGCGGAAAATTTCAGGCTTTCGTTTATGTTGAGAGGTATCGGGAATTTAACTTTTCTCCCGCTTGATACTGGTGCTATCATTGCAAGAAACGGGTTTTCATAATTCGGTCCTAATTCTGAAGAAATGTATATTCCCCTGGCGGACAGGAGTCGCTTGCACTTTCCGTAGCTGCTTTTGCCTACCGCATCAAAAACATAATCATAAATTTCATTCTCTTTGGTAAAGTCGGCAGAGGTGTAATCAATAATTCTGTCCGCGCCAAGTTCTTTTACGATATCTGCATGTTCACCTCTGCAGGTGGCAGTTACACTGAGACCATGGTATTTCAGCATCTGAATAAGGGCTGAGCCAATGGCGCCGGTGCCGCCATTCACCATGGCTTTTTGGCTGGGTTTTAAGGATACTTTGTTTATGAAATTATAGGCATAATGAACACCTTCAATACAAGCGACTCCTTCAATTGGGTTAATGGAGTCAGGCATCAATTCGATACCCCTGTTTTCATTGAATATCATATATTCCGCCTGGGAAGCAGCCTTTCCGGAATCATCAAACCCCCAAACCCTGTCACCTGGTTTGAATTTTTTTACCTTTTCGCCGACTTCCACAATTTCACCGGTGAAATCTGTTCCGGGAACCGGGTATTTGGGCGTGACGAGTCCCATGATAAGTTGCATGATCAGCGGTTTCCCCGTGAGATTGGCGCAATCGGTGCGGTTCACTGTGGTTGCTGTCACTTTAATGATCACATCATTCTCGGAGGGGCCAGGAACCGGTAATTCCTTGATTTGAAGAACTTCCTGGTTTCCATAGGATGTGCGGTATGCGGCTTTCATACTGCTAGTAATTCATTTTTGATCAGGATTCAAACGGTCTGATGATAAATGGGTTTATTCAAAGTTCAGCGATGAATCATGATTTTAAAGTGATGCACACTTCAGTTATTTCGAACCATGATTAGTAATGAGTCGACCTCAGCCTGGCGATTCCTGATATAACTCAAAGTTACATGAAGTTCGGCCAGTCTGCCGCGAAGTGCATTGGCCAGTTCCGGATCACCAGACAAAGCCTGGGCGGTCCTCAAAACATCATCTGAATTCGGGGGTGGAGGACAGGCAGGAAGGTATTTGGCGCTTTCACTGATATTCGTAGCGGTATTTGCCACCTGTTCAAATGAATAGCAATTTTCCCAAATATAACGCTGGATTCGCCAGGGAGTCCGCTCCCTGATCATTTTCCTGTAGAAATCGGGTCCTCCGAATGTTATGCCTATTTCTTCCTGGGCATCCTTGTAATAGGAAGCCATCACATCCTGAACCAGCGGGCCGCCTATAAGATCCAGGTTTCCAGCGTTCTGCAGTTCCACGTATGTTTGATCTTTCGGACGGAAAGGCCAGATCTGACTTGCCTGGTATGCGGCGTAGACAGATTCCCAGGGGTCGTTCAATGCTTCCGGATCACCGTTGAGCAAGGGAAGCGCTTTTTCTCCAAAGGCCAACGCTTCCATGAAATAACGTGTGCGGATGGCATAAATTTCCTGATCGCTCCTGAGGTCCTGTGCGAGCCGGTTCCTGGCTTGGTTTCCAGCGGCCAGCCGTACAGATTCGGCGTACATACTATTGATCTGAAGAGCTATTAAAATGCCGATTACAACCAGAATAATTTCACCTGTCGCGTAGACGAGGTATTTGCTTATTCTGTTTTCGGACAGAAGCTTTAACCGATCCTTTCTGAATAATTTTAGCATATGGATCAAAAGGTACTAAAATATTTAATTAGCTCACGTGGTTTTTGTTGGCAGAATATCTGCAGGCTGGATTTTGATGAGGCAGGCTTGCCGCTTTGGGCACTTTCTATGCTTGTTGCTGTATTTTTCTGAACAGCGATAGTTTTTTCTTAGATACTTAAATCCCGTACGGATCAATTTTGTGGTTGTCCGTTTAGGTACCTATATTTTCCCCTGAAGGGGGAATGGGGTACACCGCTAATGCGTCTCACTGTAATGCGAGAGGAAGGGAACGATGACCAGCCCCAGTCCAATGCCGATCAACAGCGATGCAACCATGATAAAAGGCGATATGGTGAGGAAAATAAATCCAACTCCAAGCCCCATCAGGGTCGTTCCGCCGATGACCCATGTGCTCCGATCCTGTTTTTGTTGCGCAGACATGGTAAAATGGTTTTGATGATGAGATAAATTACCATCATCAGATGAATTTTAACCTGATGATCATCAATGCGAAAAACTACTTTAATCAGAAGACCTTTGGACAAGGGTGGCAGGAAGATACTACAATTCAGTTCGAAATTTCAGATTTAATCAGGGTCATCAGATTTCCAATCTGCCTTTGTGCATGGTTGTAGGAATTAATATGCTGATCTGTCTCATTGAGTGCGAAGATCGTATAGTTTCGAATTTCTATACCATAGAAAAAATCGGGATCCGCCACTTCCAGATTTGACATATCCACCTGCCTCAACAGCATCGGGAAATAATTATCATCCAGTGCCTGAAGAAAATTCTTCTGCATGAAGTCAATATTTTCATAGATTTTCAGCAATCGAAGCAGCTCCCGTTTAATTTCCTCCGATTGGATAAGTTTCAGGTCTCCGCTTTGCATCATCGATATGAGGGTGAGATTGTCAGGAGTGAAAAAATCATAGCTTCCAATTTCGATCACCTTAAATAAGATGCTGTCAACGGGTGCCCTGGCTGAAATTAATTCAAGACCCGCGGAAAGCTTTTCCTGTTTTAATTCATTAATACGTACGTTTCTGGACAACCGTGCGCTGTCAATTTTCAGATCATGAAGAATGTCTTTTAAATAAACGATCTCCTGAACACGTTCTTTTTCACGTACCGACACATTATTCAGCCAGAATGCAATGGTAATGCCAATGATTACGATGAATAATTCGATTAAATGATTGGTCCAGTTGATCCTGTTTTTTTTCATTGCTCCATATTTCAGAATGATAATATAATAAGCTTTGGAATTTTTTCACATCCCATATTGGATGTTTTCCGGAAGAGCAATACCTACCGTAGTCTCTCTTTTTCTTCGGACAAAAGGACCAGCATACTGTCGATGGAAGCCATGAGACTTTCTTCCTCTTCAATGGATTCATGCCGCAACACAAGCAGATTTGCCGTATAGGACTCAAGCGTTTGGCTCATAAAGACTTTATTCATTTCATGTGGAAACTGGCTTACCGGTATGGAGGAGTACCGTTGATGCCAGGCATCACTGAATCCAATATAGTTGAAAAGTATGGGCCGAAACTGATTGTTGCGAACATCCTTGAATTCCAGTGCACTTTCCCCGGCATCTAATGCATAATCCTCAAATGATGCCAGCAATGACCGTAATTCCTCATTTCGAATGTTCCCGATCTGACCTGTTGAAACGGCCGATTTTAATACCCCTTTGTTTGGGTCAAACGTAAAGTTTTCTCCGAATTTATTGAATAGTTGAAAAAGACTATCCTGGTTAAGGTGATCCACCGGCCGGCCAAAAAGTTGCATCAGTTTCTTTCCTGCTTCCAGGTTTTCATAATGCTTTGAAAAAACAATTTGCAGCTGAGCTTTATTCTGTTGCACCTCCGACTCAAGGGCAATCAGCAGATTTCGGGTATTAATGCGTGTAATACGTTCCTGGTTCCAGTTATTTACCTGGAGTGCAACCAGAATTCCGATTACAACAAGTATGATCTCTCCAATGGCATATTTTAAATACCTGGATACTTTTTCGTTTCCCATTTGAGCAAATTTGACCCTTTTCAGCATTCAGTCTTAGCTTAGTTGTGATCGTAATATAGGAATAATTTTTCCCGGGTCTTCCAGTAATGAACCTGTACCAGACTCATGCTAGGGTCAATGCTTCATTTGCCTGCGTAACAGTTGGGCATTCAGCGCCACGATAACAGTACTCAGACTCATCAGGACAGCACCAATTGCCGGGCTTAGAATGATCCCGATACCTGCCAGCACACCGGCAGCAAGCGGTACCGCAACGATGTTATATCCAGCCGCCCACCACAGGTTTTGCATCATCTTTTTATAGGTAGCAGTACCAAAAAGAATGAGGTTGGAGATGTCTTTCGGATTACTGTTGACCAGTAAAATATCCGCAGTTTCAGCTGCTACATCAGTGCCCGAACCAACTGCAATTCCAACGTTCGCCTGAGCCAGTGCTGGGGCATCATTCACACCATCACCCGTCATAGCCACAAATTCACCTTTTTCCTGCAAATCCTTAATGATTTGTTGCTTGTCTTCCGGAAGAACCTCAGCATAATAATCGTCCAGGCCAAGTGTTTCGCTAACTGCCCTGGCCACTTTTTCATTATCTCCGGTGGCCATTAAAACCTTGATTCCCCTGTTTTTTAGTGTTTTGATTGCCTCGAAAGAGTCTTCACGTATTTCATCAGCCAGCGCGATGTAACCCAGTAGTTTATCTTCAGAAACAACGAATACCACTGTTTCATCATCTGATTTGAATGCATCCTCCGGTTGATCTATTCCCAATTCGGAAAGCATTCCGGGACTTACAATTTTGTATTCCTTCCCATTTACGGAAGCCTGTATTCCTTTTCCGGTTATATTTTTAAAATTCTCTGCTTCATCCAATTCAAGGTTACCGGATTTGGATTTGTTAACAATCCCTGCAGCAATCGGGTGTTCTGAGTTGTTTTCGATGGACGCGGCTACCTGGAGAAGTTCATCATCACTCATGCCATCCTGAGTACTTTTAAACCGGGTTACCCCAAATTCACCTTTGGTTAGCGTTCCGGTTTTATCAAATATGACAGTCGTGATCTTTCTTGAATTTTCAAACGCTGTTCTGTTTCGAACCAATAATCCATTTTTTGCTGAAACGGCCGTAGAAATTGCTACCACGAGGGGAATGGCAAGCCCCAGCGCGTGCGGACAAGAAATAATCATTACAGTCACCATTCTTTCAAGTGAATACTCAAAATCCTTCCCCAACAGGAGCCACACAATCAATGTAATGATCCCTGCGCCAAGTGCTAAATAAAAGAGCCATGAAGCTGCTTTATCTGCCAGGTTTTGTGTTTTTGATTTGGATTGCTGGGCTTCCCTGACCATTGTGATCACTTTCGACAGGTAGGAATCCTCGCTGCCATGCTTTACCCGGATTTTAAGAGATCCGTTGTCATTGATCGACCCGCCAATGACCTCGTCTCCTTCCTTCTTAGGGACGGGCATGGATTCACCGGTAAGCATAGATTCATTAACATTACTTTCGCCGTTGATAATGAGACCATCGGCTGGAATTTTTTCGCCGGGTCTTACCAGGATGATGTCATCACTCTTTAATTCAGAGATTGGCACATCCTGATCTTCGCCGTTTTCATTTATTTTTCGGGCTTCTGATGGCATCATTTTAGCAAGTTCCTGTAATGAATTAGATGCGCTCATCACCGATTTCATTTCAATCCAATGACCTAAAAGCATAATAACTATCAGGCTGGCGAGTTCCCAGAAGAATATTTTTCCCTCGAGCCCAAAAACCACTGCAGAACTATAGAAATATGCAACTGAAATTGCCAGTGCGATCAAGGTCATCATTCCCGGTGACCTTTCCCTTATTTCATCTGCCATTCCTTTAAGAAACGGCCAGCCGCCATAGAAGAATATTATCGATGACAGCACAAATTGAACATACCGGTCTCCTTTAAAACCAAGTTCATAGCCCAGCAGGCTTTGAATCATCGGCGCAAGAACAATGATGGGAATTGTTATGATTAAGGAAATCCAGAAACGTTTTCGGAAGTCACCGATCATGTGATCGTGATGATCATGGTGATCATTTGACTTTTCTGGTTTTGAATTTGTATGGTGAGCATGACTATTCATGACGGTATGGGTAGGGTACTCTGATTAATGGTAAGAGATATAGATAAGCTACCACTATAAATGGTTCAAATCCAAAGAATCAAAGACAAATTCATGAACTCTTTTAAATACTATTCGAGGGCCGCACATCCCTCAGGCTCCACTGTAAAGGAAATATTCAGGATTTTCCATCCCTCGTTCATTTTGAACAGTGTAAAAACATCTACACCACAGTGGTTGAAAGTATCATTAATATCCAGTGTATAAGGTATCCGGGCAACTCAAAAAGCCCGCGCGATACAAGAGAATACTAACCTTATTCATTTCCAACTTTTTTAAATCTGAGGTTTTGAACCCGTCCCGATGATGCCTGGCATCCGGTAATTTCATTTTTTTCATTACGTAAAAACTCGACCTGTCCAAAGAACCAGGTGGTGGAACGGAATGCATCTGGTTTTTCAGGGATAAGTTCAAAATCGCTATGACGGATATGCTGAGCCATCAGTTTACCATCAACCTCCTTGAATGTATAAGTGGTTAACAACTCTTCACTGAAATATTCGCCCTCATATTCTGACAGATCCACGCTTGAAGGCTCGAAAGGTGCTATGCGCTTTCCCGGATAAGTTTCTCCGTCGGCCTCTACCCGTAGCGTGGCTGCCTTTTCTTCGGTGATGTTCTCAAAGTTGAATACCACATCTGCGTTTGGTATGTAAAAGGTGTTCTCATTTCGGGCCAGCAATTTATTCTTTCCACCCGTTGTTTGGAAGAACAGGTGTTGATCCTCACTGGTTATTTTGGCAATAAAACCGGCATCCATTTCATAATTTCCGATATAACGCTCCAGAATTGTATCATCCAACGGAACATCCGCCATTTCTGAATCGGTGGATTTAACGTCTTCAATCAGCAGATCAGACAGAAAAACATCAGTCACTTTATGCGCCATTGCCCCGGAATTGAATCCTCCGTCGTTGCTAAATACCGAAACTGCCACGTTCTGATCCGGAAAACGCGCCAGGTACGTGCGGTACCCGGCATCGGCCCCTCCATGCTGAATTTCTTTCAGGCCTTTATATTCACCGACGAACTGACCCAGCGCACCGCCAAACGTTTCGCCATTATTGAGTACATAGGGTGTATTCATTTCCTCTACGATTCCGGCATTTCCAACTTTTAGTGTCCTGAAATTATCAGCCCACAGGCTCAGGTCTTCAACGGTAGTGAAAAGACTGGTTGCACCTGCAATTGCGTAGCTCAATACACGTTTCTCATATCCATCTTCAGATGATCCGTACGAGTAGGCGCGGTTTGGTACAATTCGCTCATGATCATCATAGAATAAGGTATTCTTCATTCCTAACGGCTTGAAAATTTGCTCTTCTGTAAATTCCGGAAATGATTTGCCTGAAACGCGGGCGACTACTTCTGCAAGCAACGTGAATCCTGTATTGCAATAAGTATACTTTTCCCCTGGCTGAAAATTCAGCTCCTTTTGCCGGCTTACAAGTTTAAGAACCTGTTCGGTTGTTATTACATCATCGAGGCGCCACCCTGCCATTGCCAGCAGGTTCCATTGATCCCGAAGTCCGCTTGTATGTGATGCAAGATGCCGAAGTGTGATCGTTGTGCCGAAGTCAGGAACCTCGGGGATATATGTACGGATATCGTCATCAAGCGATAATTTACCTTCATCCTGTAACAGCAATATCGAAAAAGCAGTGAATTGCTTGGATACAGATGCGATATGAAAGATTGTGGCAGGTGTAATCGGTACATCATATTCCAGTGTGGCCATTCCATAGCCTTTAGAAAAGATAATCTTCCCCTCTTTCATAACCGCAACCGAGGCGCCAGGAGTGTGGTCAGTATCCCATGCGCTGAATATTTCATCCACCTTACCCGCCTGGGCAGTGGCTCGTTTCCGGGTCTCAACCACAGTAATGGAGTACATGCCGGTATCATTTTCTTCCAGAGAGGTAATCTCGAGTGAGTAATCCCCGGATGTTTCTGAACCAATGGTTATATGTTCGATGCTGTTCGGACCGTCGAATGTCTCCAGCCTGGTTCCTGATGGATCATAGGTGACAACCTCGACGTCTGCCTCCATCTGATTAACCTTCAGAATTACAAACTGATCTTTCTGGATTGAAATTGTATACCGATGTTTCGCGGCGGGTTCGATATCAGACTTGATGATGGTTTCGGGGCTAATATGTCCCTTTTCAGTTTGGGCACTTGCGCAGGTGATGGTGAGCGCCAGCAGGAATAAGAGTCTTTTAGGGTGCTTCATGGTGATATTTAATGTTCATTTCAATAATCAGGATTGCGCAACTTTTTTCCACCGCTCGAGCAGATCTTTTTCCCTGGCAAGTACAGAATCAGGATCCTGTTCAAATTTAATTCTATCCTCATCCGTAAGGGCGTCAGAATACCACCACTCATATGTATCTGCAACGGTATCCTGAAGCTTTCTGAAAGTAAGTCCGTTCGTCATTCCTTTAGCATTGTTGATCCTTGCGGAACCGTAATTATTACCAATTGGGATAATCCAGGGAACGATATCTGTTACACGGTTTGCCTTCAGAAAGTCATAATCTGAGATGTTTACAAAGGTTGATTCAGCATCAAAAACTCCGGCTGCCTTTTGTACAAAATCCTGTATTCCCTGGGGTGAGGCCGGGCCTGCCGCATTAAAGGTGCCTGTATTCTTCTCTTCTATAAGTCGTATCATCCATTCTGCCACATCCCGCACGTCGGCATATTGTACAGGATCCTCCGGCATTCCGGGAACGAGCACTTCACCACCACGCGCAAGGCGTACGGGCCAGTGAATAAACCGGTTGGATTTGTCGGCCGGACCGATCATATAGGTTGGGCGAACCACAATGGTTCTGTCGGCACCAAAATTTTCACGAACTGCTATTTCCGAATTCGTTTTCATGACGCCATACCAGTACTCGATTTTCATTTCTTCATCCTCAATTCCCTCCGGTTCTGCTGTCAGTAACTCTGTATCTTCTTTGATATCACTGCTGAGGTAGGGATAGTAAACACCGGTTGAGGAGGTGAACAGGTACAGGTCACACTTATCCTTCAGGAGCTTCGCACTTTCCACTGCCCAGTCCACATTATGTCCGGAATTATCAATGACGGCATCCCATTTGCCTGATTCGAGGGCTGAGAGGTCGCTTGCACGGTCACCTGCAAGCATGGTAACACGATCGAAGAGATCCTGGTGAATTGTTGGCATGGTCTTTCCACGGGTGAAAGTGGTAATGGAGTGGCCACGTTCCATGGCATAGGCGATCTGGTGCGGACCTAAAAAACTTGTTCCTCCCAGTATCAGAATATTTAGTTTTTTCAGGGAATCAACGGGTCGATCCTTTTCAGACGGAGATGCACATGAGAGCAGCTGAGAACCGGCCAGCGGCAATGCAACACCAATGGCAAGGCTCTTTTCCACGAAAGTTCTTCTGGAGATTTGATCTTTCATATGATTAGGGGTTTACATGCACAAGAAGAGAAAAAGATACTAAAACCAAAAATGCTTTTACATTTTCATTGATCTGCTTCCTGTAGGCGAAGCAGCTGTATATTTCTGAATTCCACCGGATGGCTCTCCGCCTGAAGGGCAATATATCCCTCCTTAAGCATACGTGGAATACCTTGCTCGAGCAGATGTGCAGAGAATGGGTCGGAATCATCGAGCTGGGGATGTGAATATTCAAGTACTGTTCTCCCGTTTATCCTGTGAATAATCTGATCATTCCCATGCACTTCAATTTCCAGTGAAACCCATTGGTCGTCATGAAAAGTCTCCGAGGTTGAATTAATGCAGTGTTCAGTGATAAGCTCTCCGTTCATTTCAATATGAGTGCCTGCAGTGCAAACATTACCGGTAGGCCGGGGATCTGTGCCGTTGCCTCCCAGCAGCTGGGCTTCAATGGCAACCAGTAATCGCTGGTCTTTTGGAATATCTTCAGGAGGCTGGGAATGAAATTTTACCCCGCTGTTTTTGTAGGCCCATTCAGGTGCTCCTGCCACCTGATCGCCGATAAACCGGTATTCCAGTCGGAGTTTAAAGTGAGACAATTTCTCGTCATAGAAGATATGACCGAATTTCTCATCGAATGTGACATATTCATCATAGGAAACAACGAGTTTACCATCAACAACCCGAAAGGTATTTTTATAGTTGTCGTTCAGTTCCTGACCTGAAATTTTGATTGTCCATCCCGTGAGGTCCTTTCCATTGAAAATTGTTTCCCAGGTTTGCCCTTGTGCGAGAACGGAACAAACAGAAAGCAAGTATACCCAGACAGTACAAATGAATTTCAAGGTCATTTATTAGTTAACACTTTATCCCACTACGTGTGTTTGTATGGCATGCGCGGGAATTGTAACGGTTACGGCTTCTGAATCAACATACAGTTTGTATTCGATATCCTGATCACTTTGATTCATTACCACCGTGATCAGGCTTCCATTTTCATTTAAAAACGAAGTGCTCAATATCGGACTTCTGCTGCTGGCGGTACTTACGCGACTGGCACCAGGACGAATGAATTTTGAAAAGTGACCGATATAATAATAGGATGGGGTGTAGATCAATTCCTGGGAGTCGGTATCACCATGAATAGGAGCGAAACAGAAATTACCCACATGGTTGGGGCCGCCGTTCTGATCCAGAAGGATATTCCAGTCGGTCCATCCCCTGGTACCCTGATTGAAGTCATTGATCATCGACCGTCCGTATCTTTCTGCATGAGCCCAGAACTGGTATCGTTCCTGAGTAAAACCTTCCTGGCATCCTTCGGTAAACATAAGATTTACATCCGGAAAGGCATCCTTTATTATCCCCAGGTTTTCAAACATCGGCGTGCCGCCGGTCCAGGTCTCATACCAGTGAAAGCCCACGCCCCAGGCGTATTTTGCTGCATCCGGATCCTCGAAGATTACATTGGCCCTGTGATTGATTAAATCCCTGTTGTGATCCCAAACGATAATGTTCTTGTCACCCAATCCTTCGCGCTCCATTGTTGGTCCGAGGTGATTTTTCAGAAAATCACGTTCCTCTTCGGCAGTGTATATGCATGATTCCCATCGCTGGGTAGCCATGGGTTCATTTTGTATAGTAATTCCCCATATCGGCATTCCTTCGGCCTCGTAGGCTTTAATGAATTTTGTATAATAAAGAGCCCATGCATCGGCATATTCCGGGAGAAGTTTTCCTCCTTGCAGCATGTTATTGTTGTCTTTCATGAATGCCGGGGGGCTCCACGGACTCGCATACAACATAAGTTCACCTCCGGCTGCTTCTATAGCACGTTTGATCATTGGGATCTTATAGGCTTTGTCGTGATCGATACTGAATGTGCTCAGTTCGGCGTCACCTTCCTCAATATAGGTATAGCTTTCACTGCTGAAATCACAGCTGTGAATTGGGGTTCTGCATAGAGAGTATCCGATGCCATCGTTAATGTCATAATATGCCTTCAGAAATTCAGCCTGCTTTTCCGGCGGCAGTTTGGCGAATACTTCTGCAGAGGCATCTGTTATCGCCCCTCCGATTCCGACAAGAGACTGGAATTTAACATGTGGATTTACGAATACAGATACTTCATTTTCCAGCGGTTGGGCGGCTGCTTCAAAAGACAATGTATTTGTATTTGCAAGCCGCAGTTCTGAGTTGCTGGCCGTGGTATATACAACAGATTTCCGACCGGTTATGACAAAATCGGTTTGCGAATTTTCTGATGGTGAAGACGAGTCTGTTTCCGTGCTGCTGCTGTTTTCTGTGCTGCAGGAGCAAAATAATCCGATTATGATCAGGGAGCGAAAGAGTGTATTCATAGCTTGTGTATTTACCTTTATATATTGGAACGGTTTCGTGTAAGGATACCTCAAAATTTACGATATGAACTTGTCAGGTATTGATTTGCTTCAGATTCATCGAACAGTTGGGTGCCGTTATTCCAATGGAGAGTTTTATTTGGAAATCGGTTTGCTACAACTCCTAGGAGTATGGCTTCTGTAAGCCTTGCCGCGTATGAAAATGGCGCACTGCAGGTATCATTTCCCAGGCAGGCGTCAACAAACTGGTGGTAATGATTTGCCGGTTCCAGATCAGGATAATCAACCGGCTCATATTTACCATCAACGATCAATTTTGGGAAATCCCAGTGTGGAAGCAGGAGGCGACCTTTTTCGCCGATAAACATAGAACCCTGTTCGGGTAAACTTTCCATGTTTGGCAACCGAAGTTCTTCATGGTCCGTTGGTGCTCCCGGCCCATCATACCAGACCCATTTCAAGGTATCGGTTGTAAACTCCGTTCCCGGGAATTCATAAGTGACGACGTTGTTTTCGGGGTAGCCAAATCCGTTGGGTTCCCGGCATTGGGTCGTGATGGTTGCCGGAACGTCCAGCGAAAGAGCCGTGTAGGGTGTATCAAAGATATGCACACCCATGTCACCCAGGGTTCCGCATCCAAAATCGAGGACCTTGCGCCAGTTGCCGGGATGATAGTATCCATCTTTATACTCACGTTGAGGGGCAGTTCCCAACCAAAGATTCCAGTCGAGGTTTGCCGGAACAGGGTCGCTGCCGGTGGGTATGGGGCCGTCGTACCCCCAGTTTTTCGGAGACCAGGCCCGAACCGTATGGACTTTCCCGATGATTCCGTTCTGGATGAGGTGAACTGCGGAGCGATATTCCTTGAAGGAATGGATCTGTATCCCCATTTGAGTTGTCAGGTTTTTGTCTGCTGCCATCTTCCGCACTGCCCGGGCCTCAAGTACATGATGGGTAAGAGGCTTCTGACAATATACAGGTTTATTCATTTCCATAGCCATTAAGGATGCCGGGGCATGTGTATGATCGGGAGTAGATATGATCACAGCATCGATCTTTTTGGCCATTTTATCAAAGAGAACCCGGTAATCACTGAATGTCTTTGCTTTTGGATGAAGAGATGAGGCGGCCGCGAGATTATTGCTGTCCACATCACACAAAGCAACCACTTTCACCATTTCATGGGAGGATATATCTCCAAGATCGGCCAGTCCCATTCCGCCCACGCCGATATGAGCGGTTCGTAAGGTGGATTTTTTTACAGTGGACCAGACATGGGAAGGCAGTAGGGTAATGGATGAAAACGCTGCGGCAGATTTTATAAAATGTCTTCTTTTCATGGGATGGTATGGTTAAGAGGTGATTCCTGGTTGAAATATGTAAATAGTACAGTGGAAATACAAGCCCGGTCTGTTCAATATATATTTTTGATTTTGAATCTCGCGTATCTAACGGGCTCAGGCGACATTTACGCCAAATAAATATCCGACAAGAGCTGCTAGTCCCATAGCGCAAGTTCCCCAGAAGGTATTTTTATGATTTTGCTCGCTACGCCGGCCTCTCATGTTCATAGACCTCTTTCGAAGATGGCAGGAAGATTTTTTAAGAAAGGATTATGGCATCGATTTGAATTGTCAATAAAATAATCAATGTATATTATGGTTGATAAACATCAAAAAGAATTTTCGGCCATGAAACGAATAGCCAATGACGACTCGGGTGCGCACCGCAGAAAAGGACTTCAGTATAAACTCACGAACAAAGAAATTGAGCAATATCATGAGCAGGGATACCTGGTCTTGAATGATGTCCTTACCGAGGAGGAGGTGGCTTTTCTCGAGCCGTGGTTCGATCATTTTGTCGAGGGAAAGGAAATGGATCGGATGGGAAGGGATTTTTGTGATATGTCCCAGCCGTATGGCACTCCTATGGAGGATTTTCAGCTGGTGAACGCGATGCTTCCTAGTACCTACAGGAAGGAGCTGGAAAATAATATCTTTCACCAGATCACCCAAAATATAGCTGATCAATTGTATTCCGGAGGAAAGGCAGCTATCGATTATGAGCAATTTCTGGCCAAAAAACCATCAAAAGAGGGGGCAGAATTTGCCATGCATCAGGATTTGGGCTATTGGCCAAAAACGAAGAATACATGGACGGCTACGTTTTCACTGGCCCTGACGGATTCAGACCTGGAGAATGGGTGCTTGCAGGTGCTGCCCGGCACCAACAAGGAGCCCGAACTGCGCAAACATGTTCCGAAGAAATACAGTGATGGTGACGGTAATGCGGGAATAAACAGGGAAGATTCGCATACCCTTGTAATTGAGACAAATCCGGACGATGAGGTGGTTTATTTGCCGGTCAAGCGGGGAAGCGTGACCATTCACGATGAACGCATTGTGCATGGATCAGGAGGTAACAGCTCGCCTCACTGGCGCAAAACATATGTAGTGGCCTACAGAGATACCAAAACTATTGATGAAGAAAGGGCTATGGGTTTCACCCATTCACATAACGATAAGGTGAATTGGGATGAAATCATTAAGTGACCTTTTAGATTCCCCGTTAATAGGTAATGTTGCTGTAATCTGTCTGATTGATGGTTTCGATCCATTCTGTCTCAAGCTCCTTCAGACTTTTACCCGTTCTGTCGGTAAGACTTTTCCTGTTGCCTTGCCAGATATCCTGTACAACCGGTCTGCCATACGTTTCATCGAGAAATTTCATAAAGCTTCCCGCTAACGGATAGGAGAGCAGGTCGTCTGTTTTTCCAAATTGACCGGTAAGTTTTTTCAGTGTTAAAAAACGGCCGGAATCCTTCAGGTAATGGGCCAGTGCATGCAGTTCATAGCCGAACCATCCTCCATCGGAATAGACGGCCATACCCTCGTTGATCCATCTGTCAGGAACACCCCACTCGTTCATGGCCATAACATGGAACAATTCATGAGATGAATATATGCTCCGAATTCCGCCTGAGCCTATGGCTGTGAATGCATTCAGTTTGTGAAAGGCCGTTCCATTGGTTTCATAACCCAGGAGGTCTTTCATTTGAGCACGGGAATTAACTATATAAACATGCACTTTGTGGTCATATTCCGGGCTCTTCATGAATTCTAAAATAGCAGTTTTCATTTCCGGTAAGCGCTGCCGGATTGTCCCGAGATTTTCCTCCGTCCAGCTCGCAGCAATAAAATAGATGGTAAAACCTTCGATACTGTCTTTGTTCCATTCAAACGGACTCCTTCTGAGTTCTTCTGACAACGGATCCTGGCATAAAATTTCTTGTGAAAAAGAGAGTGAGAGAATCAGGGAAATAATCAGGCTGCGCATGGCCAATAAAGTTAAATTATATAAACCATTCTGCCATCCTTTTAATCCTTTCGCGGCCCAACCCGGTGGAAGGCTATTCAGCGTTAAAATCAGGACTTATTTGAACCGGTTACCAGCGAGGAATGCTGCTGCCGGTGATGTTTTGCCCGACTCAGCCATCTCAGCCAGCAGTTCTCCAACGGCACTGGCAAACTTAAAGCCGTGGCCGCTAAAGCCCCCGGAAAAGATAACATTCCCGTCAAAGCCAGGTAGATGGTCAATGACGAAGTTTTCATCTGGTGAATAGGTGTAAAGACAAGTTTTCAGCTCCACTGTCCTGCTGTATGAACCGGGCAGGTATTTCTCCAGGAAATCAATCAGCACTTTTTCATCCGAAGAACCCGTATGCCTGTCAACCTGATCGGGATCAGATACTTTCATTCCGGGATAGTGCAGTGCTACCTTGAGTCCGGCCGGACCGCCGAATATTTCTTGCTCCAGCATAGGGAACCCGTAAAAGTCAAAGCCATTCTCCTCCATGTACCAGCATGGGAGTGAACCCAGCCGGAAGCTTTCAGGGTTTTTCGGTTCAACCCAGGCGAGTACCTGCCGGGTGACACGGAAAAGGTCTGACCATTCCGGCACAGTTTTGCCGGCCCATGCCCCTGTGGTGATGATTAGCTTTTTGGCGCTGTAGTTTCCTGCCGTGGTTTTTACATTCACCATTCCCTGTGCATATCTCCAGTCGGTCACTTTTTCATTGGTTCGTATTACCGCTCCTTTTGAAAGAGCCTGGCGGATATATAACAGAATACAACGTTCAGAAGTTAGGAATCCTGCGTCAGGTTCAAATAGCTTTTGATGACCGTCGGGAAGGTTAAATTGAGGAAACTGCTTTTTAGATTCCTCCGAAGTCAATTGATTTAACTGTATATCGTAATCCTGTGCTGATTGCCGGATGGTTTCGAAGAATGGATTTTCCCGGCTTCCGAAGTAGGCGAGACCGGTCTGGAAATAAACCTGTTCACCTGTTTCCTCCTCCAGTTCCTTCCAATTCTTATAGGCCTTTTGGAGCAGCGGTACATACCTGGTGTCCTCACCGTATGCTTTCCTGATTAGCCGGCTTTGTCCGGTATGTGAGCCGTACGAATGTGGAATATCAAATTGCTCCAGGCCTAATACCTTGAAACCCTGCTTTGCCAGATAATAGCAGGCAGAGGACCCCATGCTGCCCATGCCAATGACGATCACATCGAAATTCATTTGAGGGGCCGGATCCTTCAGCCTTAAATGAACATTTTCAAGTAGCTCGTTAAATGACTGCCCGGGCATGACGTATAATATTATATTCCTTCGCGGATTTGTCGGTTATATTCTTCAGCAGAGAACTGCCCCATTGACTTTAGAATGCGGTTATTTTCTCCCATTTGCCAGAATTCAAATCCACTTACCTTCACGGCATTTCCCGTTCCGCCTGGTCCTGTATTTGTGCCGGTCAAAGTCCAGTGAAATTCTGTGCCATCCGATTTGGTAACAAGGCTGTCGAAGCTGACGACCATGTCGGGCAGATCTGTCATAAATCCTCTTGCAACCTCGGTAATGGAGGATCTCCCAATAGCAGGTGAGCCTTCATTGACTTGTAGTGATCCATTTTCCTCAAAATACATGGCTACGAACCCCGGCCTTTTACAGGACCAAGCCTCAGCATATCCGCGGGCAAAGATTTCCATATTGAATCCTTTCTGATTTTCCGGCAGTTCATGGACCGTCCAGGCAATATTCAGCAATTTCCATGTGTCTCCATCTTTTACGAGCATCATATTGTTGATTTCACGTTTGCCGGGAATTCCGAAACGGTTAACAACGGCATCGGCCTGAACCAGGGCCAATCTGCCATCCGTAATGATCATATCATACTCGCTTACAATTTCGACATAGGGGGTTGGGTCACCATTTTCAATGCCGGAAATGAATTCCCCGAAAGTAATCTCCCTGTTTTGCCAGGAACCATCCTTTTGGGAAGTGATACTGATAAAGCCATTTTCACTTAGCAAGCTTTTAAGGTCCTCTACGTTGTAAGTGCCGGCAGCAAGCAAAATTCTTTCTACAGCCGACTTTACTTCACCTTCCGTAGGATCCGAAGAATTGAATGGAGTTTCTGCGGCAACTTCATCTGAATTATTGTTGACAGAAGGGGTTGAATCACAACTGATAAATACTATCAGCAGGATCATGCATATAGTCAAATCCTTAAATGATGATCTGTTCATTTTTTAGGGTGTTTGGTTATTTTCGATTTTTCAACTCAGTTTCCAGGCGCTGTACAAGGTACGACGTTTCCTCAATTACACCATTCAGATGATTGATACAGTCTTCGTTGATCCAGTAATGAACGGCAGCATTTCGAAGATACTTCTGCTTATTGTTTCTCAGGTCGTTTGATATTTCACTGATCGTCTGATTTCCGAAAAGCGGCTCTGTGAAGGGTTCATATTTCAATGCGTCATTCTCAGTATAGAATGGCGCATCCACGGGTAGAGCCCAGTTGGTGTTGACCTGAAAATTGGACTCCACGAATTTGTAGTTCGCATAGTGATTTACGATAAGATCCCGCAATTCAGTATCCTTGATAACAACCAGGTTGCCTGTGCTGGACAGATCCTCAAAGGTTGAGGTCGATGGATTAAAGAAAGGATAATGGCAACCGTACATGAGATAGTCTGTCACAGTCTTCCATAGTAAAGTATCACCGCTCTCGGCATCATTGAACGCTGCCGACATATCACGAATCGTTTGATTTCCTTTTTGCAGTTCTTCGATGCCCTGGTTGAATGTGAGCAAGTCCTGCTGGTTTTCCAGCATTAATCTTTCCAGGTACAACTTTTCCTGTTGGTCCTGCTTTCTTCCTTCATTCCAGTTATTGATCTGCAAGGCAATTAAAATGCCGATAACCACAAGCACTATTTCCCCAAGGGCATAGACGAGGTACCTGCCTGCCGGCGACGAGGCTTTACTGATTTCATTTGCGCCAAGCAATTTCTGGCGAATTTTCCTGAAGAATTTTAACAATATTTTATGATCCAGATTAGTTGCCGGCAATATTCAATGTTACCGGTATGTAATAAAATAAAGTTGGCAGTAATTTCCTATCGACATATGGAATTCGATTTTCTGAGGTATAGTAAATGCTTCCGTCCGTTAAATTCCTGGGAAGGGCTGCAATGTCATCTTACTTTTTGACGAACCGAATGGCCGTACCGCCGCCTGGCGCCAGTTTCAATTGTATCGTGTCCGAAGCTGTTACATCCCGGGTTGAGATGGCTACCTCCGAGGCATTTTTATTCCAGGTAATCCCATCGGGATCCGCATAGATCTGCGCCTCATAAATGGAATTCGGATCAAGAAACGATAAACTGATTTGCAATGAGCGACTCTTCTCATTCGTCAGGCTGCCCAAATACCAGTCATCACTGTAACGGTCCTTTCTAACTGTGGTGATATATTCCCCGATTTCTCCATTGAGAACTTTGGTGTCTTCCCAATCTACAGGAACATCCTGGAGGAATTTGAATGCCGGATTGCCGTCATAATTTTCCGGCAGATCTGCCAGCATCTGAATAGGCGAGTAGAGCACAACATAAAGCGCCAGTTGCTTGGCTGCTGTGGTATGTACATCACGCCCTTCATAGCCCTGCTTTATATCCACATCAAGGATTCCGGGGGTGAAATCCATCGGGCCTGCGAGGAACCGGGTAAAGGGAAGTGTTGCCGTATGGGACGGCGGATTACCTTCGCTCCAGGCATTGTATTCCTGTCCGCGCGCGCCTTCGCGGGACATCATATTGGGATAGGTTCGTCTTTCACCAGTATCCTTAATCGGTTCATGAAAGTTAACGGTCAGCTGATATTCCACAGCCTTATCAAGGACATACCGGTAATAATTGACTCCGAATTGCCCGTGGTGCCACTCTTTCATATTGAGGCGCGAACCTACCTGGCCGATCTTTACATCATGAATCCCTGCCTCCTGGTATAATTTCATGCCCGCATCTATCTGCTTGAGATAATTAATAATATTGGAACCGGTTTCATGGTAGCCAATAATACTCACACCATTTTCCCTGGCATAATCAGTTACTTTATGAAGGTCGAAATTGTCGGCTTCCTCGGTAAAGCTGAACATATGCATGGCATTCTCGTACCAGGCCGGCGTCCAGCCTTTATTCCATCCTTCGATAAGCAGGTGGTCGATCCCCAATTTTTTACAGTAATCAATGTATTCCATGGCATGCTGGGTGGTGGCACCCTGGATCGGACTTTCCCAGAAGGAATATTTACCTATATGCATGGCCCACCAGATACCGAGATACTTATGCGGCTTTATCCAGCTGGTATCTTCCAGTTCGTTTGGATCATTCAGGTTTAAAATGAGATAGGAGGTAATGAGCTCCCCGGGTGTTTCAGCAATTTGAATTGTACGCCAGGGGGTAGTGAAGCCACCATCGGTCTTTACCCTGTCACCATCAGCCCAGGGTACAAGATCTGCCTTTAATTCTGTGCCACCGACTCTTGCCAATGTCATACTTGCATAATTTTTCAGGTTGGCTTCGTGGAAGCTCAGGGAAAGCCCGCTATTACTTTTAATGGTGAGAGGAGTATGCACAGTATCCAGCGTACTTACGGATGATTTATTTGTCAGGTATTCATACCGGTTGTCCTGGTAGGCCCCAATCCACCATGCCTGACCGTCTTCACTCAGGTTGAAGCTTGTTAGCTCGTCCATGATGACGAGGCTGTCGTTGTCCTGCTTCAGATAGATATAACGAAAAGCGACACCATCATCATAAGCCCTGAACTGCAATTCAATGCTTCTCCCTGATTCGCCTGTTTCCTGTAGCGTGACCGACAACTGGTTAAAGTGGTTTCGTATTCTGCTTTTCTCACCCCAAACCTGATCCCACGTCTCATCAAATGTTGTTTCTTCACTTTTAATCATTTCTAAATTCCC
Organism: Fulvivirga sedimenti; assembly: GCF_020328055.1. Classification (NCBI taxonomy): domain Bacteria; kingdom Pseudomonadati; phylum Bacteroidota; class Cytophagia; order Cytophagales; family Fulvivirgaceae; genus Fulvivirga; species Fulvivirga sedimenti. The sequence goes on along the minus strand of NZ_JAIXNE010000003.1, from coordinate 687,467 downwards.
ATACAATGGCTCACTGTCCTTGAAGCGGAATCCAAGTGTTGAGTTGTTTAGTACCATTTGGTCACCATGTGAAACGCGATATACCGGTGTTCCGTCAATCAACTCAAAGGTTATGGTATTCACCATGTTAGGGGAAGATAATTGAAAACTTTCGGGACTATCGGCCGGAGCACAGGCAGTAATGAAGAATAATGTAAGAATGATTAAAAACAGACGGTTGATCATTTTATGTAATTAGATTGAATTACAAATTACAAATTTTTAATAATGAGCGTAATTAAGGCATCATGCTTTGCCGTCGGACTTGATTAATTCATCATTCAACCGGATGCATATCTAATTCCAGTCCTTCGAAATATTCAATACGATTTGGAATCGTACGTGTGATTGTATTTTTGAGGGATTCCGAGATACGCCCGGGTCGGTAGCGAAGGGCGAAGTAAAGAAGATAGGTTTCGGCAATATCCTCCCGCTGCGGGTTGTCCCGTGCATAGGTAGAAATGAAATTTCCGTCGGCCTTTTGTGCTGCTATCCAGCCGCTTGAGCTGGCATGTTCTGCGTCGAGGGACGTATGGGATGCCTCGTGAACAAAGGTTTCTTCCAGGATTCCATCGTTTTCATAGAGTGTGGACTGGCCGGTATGGATCAATAGATTATTATTTCCACCGCCAAAAGGCTCTGTCCCCCGATGTATCCAGACGGTTTCGACATCCTTGCGAAGCGCGGTGGGCAATCGACCGATGACTTCGGCATACTTAAGTGATAAAACTTCACCGGCATCCTTTCCAAACTCGGGGTTCACCTGGATCTCAATTTCAAGTCCGTCATCAAAGACAGCATCAAAAAGAAAAGGGGTACTGTTTATCCAGTTATTTACCCGCCTGTCATACATCACCCGCTCTGCCTGACCGGAGTAGGAAAGACTAACAAAAGTGGTAGGGTCGTCTTCGGTGATAATGTCGGGATCCAGGAAGATCGTTCCGCCAAAAGGGGGCACTGCAGGTGCCGGAGGGGGTTGAATATTCTCGCCTTCACCATCGGAACCGCAGCGGATAAGCGAGATCAGCAGAAAGATAATAGTGATTTTGTGGATTAGTTTCACGGGTAGAGAATTAGGCCAGGTATATAGATATGCTACTCCTCAGTTTTGATGAATGCCGTGCTTACGATATTGTTTTCAACCGGGTCAAGAGAATTCAGGTAGACATAGATAGCCCCAAGGTCTTCATCCGTCATTCGGCTGAACCATTCCCATGACATAGGCGAGGTTGCAAAAACCCGGCCGGCTCTGAAGCGTGTGATCCAATCTTCCATGGTTTTGAACTGTGCGAGCTTGCTTTGCGGATGAGGAGTTAAATTGGGGGTCTCGAACATCAGGTTCGGATCGAGGCCGTTGGCAATATTGTATTCAGCGTCTGTTTCCATGAGCAGGCCTCCTGAGAATTCGGGGGCAATCGCCTGGAATGTCATATCATCCCTCTTTGTATGGCAGGCAACACAGTTCGCCACAAAATTGGCCAGATATTTTCCTCTTTCCACTGTCGCTTCCATTGGCGGGGCTTTCTTCATAGGGCTTGGCTCATATACTGGTTCAAAAGTGGAAGAAAAGCTTCGAAGTACCTTTCCCATCATTGACCAATTTGGTGGAGGAATTTCTTTTTTTACAGGTTCGAGGGAACGGAGGTATGAAACGACTGCAATCATATCATCGTCGGCCATATTCCAGAATGGCATCATTAGGGCAATGGAAGCACGGCCATTCGGCTTCACTGCATGGCGCATCATGCGAAAGATCTCTTTATCTTCATAACGACCAATTCCGGTTTCGGAATCCGGGGTAAGGTTTGCTGTCGTAACCTCCCCCATAGGGCCCATATTGAACGTTTCTCCCCCGGAAAGATTTTCAGTATGACAAGTTGAACAATGTGCCGGACCGTTCACATAATATTCACCCAGTGCAATTACGGCTGAATCCGTGGAAGATGTTAATGAGGGGTAGGGGATGTCATACACTTTGTCCCAGGTAAATTGAACATAGGTGAATGAAACAAGAAGTGCAATTACGATGACTGCGACCAGTCCGAGTAGTATTCGTTTGAGCATTGGTAATAGGGTTATAGGTTTTGCCAACGCCTCTGCCAAAATCAAGGTAGCGAATAAATTGGAATATACCCTCTTTTCACAAGAGACTTTATTTCAATAAGTTATGAGATATATATAACCGCGAAGGATAAAACTCCAGGTAAATAAGTCACGTCATGGATTAGTCAACTCCATGATCAGTGCTTCTTTGAGATTTGCTTTGTCACCGAATGAATCCGGGTTGAAACGGTTGTTGTTGCTCAGAATAATGATGGTTTTATTACTGCTTAGAATCCGTACCAGCGCAGAATTGGATCCAAGGATTCCACCTCTTCTTTCCATGATGTACGGTGCAGGTGAAACGTACGGATACTTGTAGGTCCATACGCTATACCCTGAATAATTATATTCGGGATAGGATTTGAACATCATTTCTTTGCTTGCTTCAGTCAGGAGTGAATTTCCGTACATTGCCTGGTCGAGTTTTAGCAGATCTTGAGCGGTTGAATACATGCAACCGGCGGCATAAAAGTTTTCAATATGGAAAAGGGGATCTTCTATACGGTTATTGTCCGGATCAATTGAAAAGGAGTACGCAAAATCTTCGGGATATTGATCTTTACCAAGGAAACCCGTGTCATTCATTCCCGTTTTATCCAAAATACGGACCTTCACTGATTGTTGCCAATTTCTGCCATCGATTGATTCGATGATCATTCCGAGCAGCACATAATCGATGTTGGCGTAATTGAACTGCTCAAACCGACTTGATTTGTTTTGCAGGGTAGCATCAACAAATTCTTCCGGAGACGTTTTGGATTGATAAATCAGGTCCGACTCATTTGGTAATCCGGAAATGTGCAAGAGCAGGTGATGAATGGTAATCTTGCTGGATTTTGGTATATCGATCCCGGGCAACAGCTCAGCAAGATTATCAGTCAAGCTAAGTTTGCTTTCCTCGACAAGCTGCATTATGATGATAGCCGTAAACATTTTAGTGATAGAGGCAATGCCGAAACGCGTGGAGTTCCCGACAGGCGTTTGTTTGCTGGCGTCGGTATATCCGAATGATTTCTGATAAATCACTGAACCTCCGTCGGCCAAAAGGACTGTGCCTTCAAAGTAATTTTCCGAAGCGGCTGACGTCACAATACTATCGATCGTTGACAATCGCTGTCCTTTGGTTTTTATTGAAATAAGTGAAATGGCAAATGCAAGGAGTAAGCAGAATGAGTAGGTAATTTTCATGGTGGAATAAACTGAAGGTTAACACTGCTGGAGATATTAACAAGTTAAAGCCTTAAAAGGATTTTGTAAACAGCATTTTTGTACGTTTATGCAAGATAGGAAAGGTGCAAAACTGCCTGATCCACCTTGCATTCCTCAACTTATTCTGCCATCTTCCTCTCCACACCAACGTACAATATTTGATGAAGAAAGTTGTCTTGCTTGTCGCTGTGCTGATGTCCTGTACAGTCAGGGAATCTATTGAGCTGGACGAAAACGATAATTTGCTCACTTTGCAGGTAGGTGGAAGTCCGGTTCTTACCTATCATAAGACCATTCAGTTTCCCCCTGATACAATGCCGGATTATTATCAGCGAAGCGGGTTCATACATCCACTGTATACTCCGAATGGGAAAGTTGTTACCGATGGATTTCCTGCCGGACATCCACACCAGCACGGATTATTTTTTGCGCTGGTTAATACCACCTTCCGCGGCATGCATACCGATTTCTGGAATCAGCAAAATGGTACGGGTACGGTACGACATGTTGAATTATCGGAGAGATATGATGCGCCCGCATCATCCGGATTTATTTCAGAACTTGAGCACCTGGCAATTCACAACGGTGATACGACTCGCGCGCTTGGAGAATTTTGGGAAATCAGGGTTCTGCCTTCTACCGATGCTTACAGGGTGGATTTTATCAGCCGGCTCTTTGCATTTGATACGGTTCACGTCAATGAATATTTGTATGGCGGACTTGGTTTCAGGGGAAGTGCGGAATGGAATGACCTTGAATTTGAACAGCCGGGTGATGTCAATTATATCGGGACAAAAGGAAAGGGAGGGTTTCTTACCTCAACGGGTAAAACGAGGATGGACGGCAACCATAGTCATGAGCGTTGGGTGAGCTTTCACGGACAGATTGACGGAGATTCCGCCGGTGTACTGATTATGGCGCATCCTGAAAATTTCCGGTTTCCGCAGGCCGTCCGACTGCATCCTGTAATGCCTTACTTTTCCATATCACCCATGGTCGATGGCCCGTTCGACCTGGTACCTGGTGATACACTTGTCTCCCGGTACAGAATCATTACCTATGATGGCAATCCGACAGTTGAATGGATGGAGCAGGAATGGCAAGATTGGACAGGGGTAAAGTAGACGAATACGCCCATACAGATGATTAAAATCAGAAATAATTCTTTGTGATTGCCCATATCATTTATTAATATTGACCGACCGGTCAGTCAATTAATAATGAACCAAAAATTATGACCTCCAGAAGGCATTCAAGGAACGAAGAGATACGTGAGGCAAGCATTGGTAAAATACTCGATGCTGCATTAGAGTTGTTTTCTTCCCATGGCTATGAATATACCTCGATGAGTCAGGTTGCCAGGCAAGCGGGGATATCCAAGGGGCTTATTTACAATTATTTCGAAAGCAAGGAACAAATGCTGTATGCGATGATTGAAAACCTTCAGAAAGGTGAGGAGAAGTATCTTGAGCTATTTAAGGAGGATGATGCCCGGTCAGTTCTTGAAAACATGTTTACACTTTTCTTTCAGGAAATTCAGGAGAATACACGTGTCTGGCGCATGATCACTGCTCTTTCCCTTCAGCTGGATAAGTTTGACTTCATCCATGACATGGCCCAGCAGAAATTCAACGCCTGGAATGAATTGATCGGAAGGCAGTTACTCAAGATCGGGTATCCAAATGCAGAAAAGGAAACAAAGCTCCTGACAGCGCTCTTTGACGGGATTGGGTTGCACTATCTCATTATTCGGGAGGATTACCCCCTGGAAGAGATGAAGGATTTTCTCATTCAAAAATATTGCCGCTATGAAAACTAGAATTGTCACATTGCTCTTACTGCTGCCGCTAATTTCATATTCGCAGGACGCTACGGAGATCATTAAACGTGTGGATGCTAAAATGAGAGGAAACTCTTCTTCATCTACCATGACAATGAAGATCATACGGCCCGACTGGACACGTGAAATAACCATGGAAGGATGGTCATTGGGAACCACGTATTCTCTGATACTTATCAAATCTCCGGCGCGTGATGCCGGAACCGCATTTCTCAAGCGGGAGAAGGAGATCTGGAACTGGCAGCCTACTATCGACCGTGTGGTGAAGCTGCCGCCTTCAATGATGAGTCAGTCCTGGATGGGCTCTGATTTTACAAATGATGATTTGGTAAAGGAGTCATCGGTGGTTTATGACTACAATCACTTCATTCGCGGCGATACAACCATCAACGGGTACGACAGCTGGAAAATCGAAATGATTCCAAAGGAGGATGCAGCAGTTGTCTGGGGACGCATTATGATATACGTGGCTAAACAGGATGATATTGAGCTGCTGATCAGGTATTATGATGAGGATAATTACCTGATCAATACAATGGTCCTTTCAGAAATAAGGGAAATGGATGGCAGGGTTATCCCTACCCGCATGGATATGATTCCTGCAGAGAATCCGGATCAGCGGACCGTGATCATTTACCAGGAAATGGAATTTAATATCGACCTTTCAGAGAGTTATTTTTCTATTCAGAATATGAAACGAATGCGTTAATCTTATGTTGTTCAAACTGGCATGGCGGAATATTTGGCGTAACAAAAAGCGAACGGTGATCACAATCGTGAGTATTGCCTTTGCGGTGGTTCTTTCCAGTATCATGCGCTCCATGCAGCTGGGTTCCTATGAACGCATGATCGATAACAGTGTCAAGTTTTACACAGGATATATCCAAATTCATAAAAACGGCTATTGGGACGAACAAACGCTGAACAATGCATTCATGCCTTCCGATACTTTAATCGATGGACTGGCCGGGATTCCGGATGTTGAAGCAGTCGTACCACGGCTGGAATCCTTTGCGCTGGCATCCTTCGGCACACAAACCAAGGGAACACTCGTAATCGGCATGGATCCCGAAAAGGAAGCGTTTCTTACCAACATCGACTCCCGAATCGTAGAGGGCAGTCCTGTGAATATTGATGATCAGTCCGTTCTGATCGGCAAGGGCCTTGCAGATTACCTTAAAATGTCGGTGGGTGATACGATCGTGCTTATTGGCCAGGGGTATCACGGTGTTAATGCTGCCGGGAAATATTTGGTCTCGGGATTAGTCGAATTTGGTCTGCCCCAGCTGACAAACCAGGTTGTTTTCATGCCGATGCCGGCGGCACAGTACTTTTATGGTGCCGATGGTTTGCTCACAGCCATCTCGATTGTCACCACTCACCCAAGACACGTTCCGAATATTATGAAGGGTGGAGGCGAATTGATCGATGAGGGAAAACTTGAGATCATGGATTGGCGGACAATGATGCCTGAGCTTATCCAGGGAATTGAGATCGACAATGTCTCCGGTCAGATCATGCTCATGATGCTATACATCGTAATCGGATTCGGAATGTTTGGAACATTTCTGATGATGACCATGGAACGGTTATATGAATTTGGTGTGCTGTTGGCCGTAGGAATGCGTCGCTTCCGAATTCAATTAGTTGTATTCCTGGAGATTGTTCTTCTGTCGCTGATTTCGGTATTGGTGGGCTTTGCCTTGAGCATGCCGGTTATCAGCTACCTGTACTTTCACCCGATTCAGCTTCCGGGAGAATATAAGGAAGCATTTGAAAAGTTTGGCATTGAGGCGATTTATGTCTTTAGTATTCAGCCGGTAGTATTTACAAGCCAGGCATGGGTCGTGTTTTTTATGGCACTGATTTTAAGCGCTTACCCGATGTACAGAATCTGGAAATTACAACCGGTGGAAGCGATGCACGAGGGACGTTGATGAATTTATAAGATGAAAATGTTATTAACAATAGCGTGGAGAAATGTCTGGCGAAGCAGGGGCCGCAGCCTTGTGGTAATCGGCTCCATTGTGGTAGGAATATGGGCATTAATTGCCATGCTCGGATTTATGAACGGGTTTACGATCTCATATGTGAATGGAGCAATCCGCTATGAGATATCCCATATTCAAATCCACCATCCGAAATTTCAGGATGATTATGACATCCATTATTTCATTCCGGATGGATTTGAAGTGGCTGAAAAAATTTCAGACAAGCCCGGCATTAAGGCTGTTTCCCCCAGGAGTGTTGTGGATGGAATGATCTCTTCTCCCCGAAAAGCGAGCGGTGTGCGAATCATGGGTATTATTCCGGACGCTGAAAAACGTGTTACGCGCCATGACTCACTTATTGTGGAAGGAGATTATTTTACCGGTGACTTGCGAAATCCTGTTGTATTGGGAAAAGAACTTGCCGAGGAATTGAAAGTGGGTCTTGGAGACAAGGTGGTGCTTACCTTTCAGGACATGGACCGGAATCTTGTGGCAGGAGCATTCCGGGTAGAAGGGCTGCTGGAAACAACTTCACCAGCTATCAACAAAGCACGGTCATATGTTCAGATAGAGGATCTGAACCGAATTCTCGGAACATCCGATGATATTCACGAGATTGCCCTGCTTGCCGATAACCCCGACCAGGTACCCGCATTGCGGAGTGAGCTTGAATCGATGTTGCCAGAGATGGATGCTGAGTCCTGGCAAACAATCGCGCCGGAGCTTGAATTGTTTCTGTCGATGACCGACAGCATGTTATGGGTTCTTATTGGCATCATCATGATTGCACTGGTTTTTGGAATCATCAACACCATGCTGATGGCAGTCCTGGAACGTTTTCGTGAACTGGGAATGCTTATGGCGATTGGGATGAACAGAATGCGGATTTTCCTGATGATTGTTATTGAAACCCTGTTTCTTTCCCTTGTCGGAGGTCCACTCGGAGTTCTTGCCGGATTGCTTACCATTCATTGGTTGGGGATACATGGCATAGATCTGAGCGCGTATTCAGAAGGCCTCAAGGAATTTGGCTACAGCAATATTCTGTATCCGTTTGTTGAGAATAAAACGTATGTGATCGCTGCTGTGGGTGTGGTAATTACGGCAATATTAGGGGCTTTGTATCCTGCGTTTAAGGCCATACGGCTAAATCCAACTGAAGCTTTACATACCGTATAAAAATTACGTTTATGGAACCAACAACAGCAAAAAAGATAGTAATCCGAACACAGGACATTTCAAAAACCTACCATGAATCTAAAATTCCTGTTCAGGCACTGAAGGATGTTGACCTGGAGGTTGCTGAAGGAGAATTTACGGCAATTGTAGGTCCATCAGGTTCCGGGAAGACAACTTTTCTGAATATTCTCGGCGGCCTTGATAACCCGACAACAGGGACGATCGAAATTGACGGGACGGATATTTCGAAGTTGAAGGAATCGGAACTGATTGATTTCAGGCTGCATAACATCGGGTTTGTATTTCAGCAGTATAACCTCATTCCTGTATTGACCGCAAAGGAGAATGTGGAATTCATAATGCTCCTTCAGAAAAGACCGGGCCATGAAATGAAGGAACGAGCCATGAAGCTACTGGCGGAGGTGGGACTGGAGGACAAGGCCAATGTCAGACCTTCTGAACTTTCCGGAGGCCAGCAGCAGCGTGTGGCCGTAATTCGGGCGCTGGCGTCCAGACCGAAATTTATCCTTGCCGACGAACCCACGGCCAATCTTGATTCCGTTTCAGCAGCCAATCTACTGGATATGATGGCTCGTATGAACAGGGAAGAGGGTATCACTTTTATTTTTTCAACGCATGATCAGCGCGTCATCGATAAGGCACGCAGGGTAGTAACGCTTGAAGACGGAGTTGTCAAATCTGATGAGGTACGTTCTTAGCACCATATTCCTTTTAATTTTTCTAATGGGTAGTCTCCAGGCACAGGAAGAAAAGCCTAAAAAGTTCTTTGTTAACGGGTACCTGAAGGAAATGATTTCCGTGAATCATATTGGCGATAGTTCACTGGTGGATAATCTCATCCATAACCGTCTTAATTTCAAGTGGTTTCCAAAAGACAATTTGCGGTTTTACGGTTCACTCAGGACAAGGCTGTTCATTGGGGAAACGACGAAATATTATGAAAACTTCAGTGATTTTATAGAATATGACACTTATTTCTTCGACCTCACCTGGACGGTTTTAGATGAAGACGCTGTTCTGTTGCACACCATGATCGACAGGCTTTATATGGAATGGATTAGGAAGGACTTTACGCTGAAAGTAGGGCGGCAGCGTATCAACTGGGGCATCAATACGGTCTGGAATCCCAATGATATATTCAATGCCTATTCCTATTTTGATTTTGATTATGAGGAGCGCCCGGGCACCGATGCAGTTCGTTTGGAATACTTTACAGGAACCAATTCCAGCATTGACGTGGCTGTGAGCCTTCCGGCTGAATCCAGAAGTATCACAGGGGAAGAAAACAATACAATGTCTGCTGCCATCATGTATAAAACCAATAAGTGGGATTACGACTTTCAGTTCCTGGGTGGTTATAGCCGGGAGAAATGGGTACTGGGTGCCGGCTGGGCAGGAAATCTGGGAAGCGCCAGTTTGAAAGGGGAGATGACCTACTTCTATCCCCGAAATATCAGGCCCGAGGATCCAAAGGCCCTGGTAGCCACTGTTTCCATTGACCATTCCATTGGTAATTTCTTCTACAATGTTTCATATCTTATTAATTCTGCGGGACCTGTTGAGCTGGGCCCGGAAGGGTTGATCCGGCTAAGCAGCCGGGCGCTTACCGCTAAGAACCTGTCACCCTACCGGCATTCGGCATTTGTTCAGGGTAGTTACCAGATCCATCCATTGGTTAATGCCGGCATGGGGATAATGCTGTTTCCACCCAACAAGGCCATGTTCCTGTCTCCCTTCGTGACCTGGAATATGCTTCAGAATTTTGACCTTGACTTTATTGTCCAGGGATTTTATGGGGAAGATTTTATTTCAGGTGAATTTAAGTCACTCTCTACGTCTTATTTTCTGAGAGGGAAATGGAGCTTTTGATTAGTCAATAGTCAGCCCTCCTGCCGGCAGGCAGGTAGTCAGTAGTCATTGCTGTGAGATATCTTCGTTAATTTATTCAGGTATAGTTAATTTAATCATAATCAGTTTATTCCAGGTGGCGCCTTATAAAATCGATTTCATGAATAAACACCATCACTATATCCTTCATAAACCATATGGGTATCTCTCGCAGTTTGTAAATAATCAGACCAAAAGGAAAAATAAAAAGTTGCTTGGCGAGCTGTATGAATTTGTTCCCGGTACCATGGCGATCGGGCGTTTGGACCAGGACTCAGAAGGATTGTTACTCCTCACAACAGATGGCAAAGTGAGTGCGCAGGTTTTGAGCAGGCAGGTCGAAAAAGAGTATTATGTTCAGGTGGATGGAATTATTTCTGAAGATGCAATCCAACAGTTAAAAACAGGGGTTGAGATAAGTATCTATGGAAAGAAATATGAAACCTTGCCATGCGCGGTATTTCGGCTGAATGAGGTTCCGGATCTTCCTACAAGAAAACGACAGATAAGGGATGAACGGCACGGACCGACAAGCTGGATTTCCATTACCCTTACAGAGGGAAAATTCAGGCAAATTCGCAAAATGACAGCCGCTGTAGGTTTCCCTACATTACGGCTTATCCGAATACGGATTGGAAATATAAATCTGGACAATCTCGCCCCGGGCGAGACAATGGAGTTGGATGGATTAATGGATTTTTTCGATACTATTAATCCTGACTCACAGACTGATGATCAAAACTAAAAACACGCCGAAGTTTCCAGTCTTTTGGTTCAATAATCCAAAGGTGAATGAATTTGGCTGTGGTCCTCAGTTTTGTTGGTGTGTCATTTTCCCGGTCATAGAATTCCTGGTCGCCACTTTGTATTGCGCCATATAGTATCTCACCCTCATACAATGGGAAAACCTCCATTGAACTGTTAACTAATTTTCTATAGGTCCTTTCGCACACCCAGCTGAAATCTTCAACCATGACCTCCGAAGCCAGTTCATCAGCTGAATCCAGCAGAACACCTCCTTTATCGTGATAAAATTCAAAATCAGAACTTATCAGGGTTCGCGCCAGTGCACTGTCGCAATGGTTATAGGCAACATCGAAATACAGGCTATCCAGTGATTTAATCTGTTTGTAAAGATCATCCTGCATATTTGAAATTCCGGGGCGTTCAACCGGTAAATCCATGCCTTCAGAAGATGTGGGTTCTGAATTCTGACATCCGGTGAGGATGAGATTGATGAGTATAATCCAAATGAATGGCTTCATTTTGATAGATATTTAATACTTTATTCATTTCACTTCACAGTGATCTTTCGGAAGGTACAGAAAATGTAGTTCTGAAGTGATCCATGTGGTGTTTTATGATCTGTCTTAAAGCAATGGATTTTCTCAAAGTAAGGATGAAACCGCTGGCAAAGAGTTTTTTCCGAATATTGCCGGATATTAATGCCGCTGCATGTATCAGGCCCCTGTTCTGAAAATGTTCCTATAACCAGGATGCCATCATGATTCATGTTATTGCCGGCGATGTCCGCATATGCTGAAATTTCTTTTTCATCTGTCAAAAAATGAAATGTTGCCCGATCATGCCAAAGGTCATATTTGCCTACAGGTTTAAAGTCAGTCACATCTGAAATGATCCAGTTCACTGTTTTTCCGGCATCTCCCAGTCTGTTTTTTGCATGATTTATAGCAGTTTCAGATATATCCAGAACAGTAATGTCGGTGTATCCAAGTTTGATCAACTCGTCGACAAAATAACTGTCTCCGCCACCGATATCTATAATTTTCGCGTTTAGAGACAGCTGACATTTCAGAAATATGTCGAGGGATATGACAGGCACAGATTGATACCACCCCAGATCCTTTGTTTCTTTTGTATTATAAATCGTATCCCAATGCTTTTTTCTATCTAGTTTATTCATTGATGCATCCAATCAGATAGAATCCATTTTTCAGTGTATGGCGCTTTACATGCTAAATATGTTTCTAACGCTTCACAAATAATAGATTCTTTACCCTGCCGGCAGCAAGCCTGAAGCTTCCGACGCTTCCATCACCTTCGCGGCTAAAAAGAAAAGTTCCATATTGATCGTTTGAAAACATCTCAGACATAACCGCATCAAGGGGTGAAATTTTGTTATCGTTGATATACAACATGAGGGATTCATTCTCCAGTCTGAGGACGTATTGGACATCCAGTTCTTCACTGTAATAGGTTCCCTCAAAATCGGTGAGTTCAGAAACACTGTAGCTTCTTGGCTGATATCTTTCAAACCGCGATGGTGGTTCCTCATTTACTGTAACGACCATGGACCGGTCACCGCTGGTTTCAAATTTCACCAGGACGCTGGCTCCCACATTGATCATTTTAAATTCATCAGGACCGATTGGAACCAGGGCATTCTCACTGTTTTCATTGCGGTAATAACGTAAGGTGTCATCCCTTACATAAATTTTCCTCGAGTAACTGTTTGCTTCACTCCAGAAATCGCCGGCAAACTGTTGAAGCTTTTGTGCCGAAATCTTTTTAACAGTTGCTGTTTTCTTTCTCTGTTGTGGTTCTTCCGGTAAATCCCTGAATTCATTCTCCAGCATAATGTCGGCAATCTGATAACACATGGCGGTTGGGTTCGCATCTCCACGGTTCGCAAAAAGCGCGATTGATAACCGTTGCTCCGGGAAACGAAAAAAATCTGCCCTGAAACCTACGAATGCTCCGCCGTGACTGATGAGTTTTAATCCTCTGTATGTGTCAATTCCCAATCCTGCTGCATAGTCCAGTTCTTTACCGTTGTTCAGTTTGCCTGGCTCTGTCATGACCGACCAGAATTGTCGGGTGAATATATCTGAATCATAAAATGCATCATCCCATTTTTTAATATCATTGATCGTGGTGAAAATACCCCCGTCGCCAATCATATCAAGTGTTGTCATACTGATCTGGTATCCTCCCTCACGTTTGGGCAAATAACCCGAAGCCCGGTTCTTAACGATCATAGTATGATCATTATGGAAGTGCGTATTTGTCATTCCCAGGGGCTCAAAAATCTCCTTCCGCGCAAAATCAGCCATGTTCATTCCTGAAACCTCTTTTACAATTTGCCCTAGAAGCCAATAGCCGGAATTGCTGTAGAGGTACTCATCCCCGGGCAGGAAATTCAGGTCTTGCTGCCGGATAAGCCATTTCATAACATCTTCATCGGTGTAAAAGGTATCATCACCATGCCCTTTCAAATAGGAGATTGCCAGGTAGTCCCTGATGCCGCTTGTATGATTCAATAAATGACGAATGGTTATGGATGAGGCATAGGCCGGAAAATCCGGAAAAAATTTATCAAGTGTATCATCGAGGCTCAGCTTTCCCTGTTCAGACAGGAGTACAATGCAGGCAGCGGTGAACTGTTTGGAGGTGGAGCCAATACGAAACACCGTGTTGGCTGTGTTGGGGATATCATACTCCAGGTTGGCAAACCCATATCCTTTGGCATAGATGAGTTCACCGTTACGTATGATTCCTAACGCGGCACCCGGTGATCCGGGCTGAGACCATTCCGCAAAAATACTGTCGATTGAGGAAAATTGATCTGGCTGCCCGTGTGCATGAATCATGATTTGAAGACAGACCAGGAACAGGAACATTTTTTTCATAACGGGAAGGATGGTTGAATTAATATTTAAGTAAGTGCTTGCAGTCTCAATTCACTTTCTGAACAAGATAATGATTAAATATTATTTTAAATAGGTGATTTTGAAGGGTTCAGGTTCAGCACGAGGCTATTTTCGAATGGAATATTGGTACGGATTCCTTCCCGGTGTTTCTTTTTTTAACTTCGGCAGCCGCTTGAATCTTCCGGAGGCCAGCATTTTCTTTTGGAACCGGCTGCGGTCGAGTTTCTCTTCCAGGATGGATTCATGAAGCTGGTGCAATTCAGGCATGGTAAATTGCTCAGGCAGCAGGTTGTAGGAAATATGCTCACTGATAATATCCTCCTTGAGACGTTTTCTGGCTTCCTGAACAATGGAGGCATGATCCATCCACATATCCGGCAACTCATCCAGACTGAACCAGGCAAACGATTTATCGAAATTGGAGACAGTAGGGTGGGTTTCCCCGATATTTACCAGCGAGTAGTATGCCAGAGTGACAAATCGGGTGTTCAGCCAGAAGTCATCGTTCCATGGCTGACCGGTATGAATGAGAAATTCTTTTATTTCATGACTGAATTTGCGCTGTGAATCTCCGAATACCGACAGGAATTTGAAATGGGGATTTTCCAGACCGGTTCGTTCTCTCAGATTACGTTCCACTGCTTGCTGAACAGATTCATCAAGCTGTATAAACCCGCCGGGAAGGATCCACTTGTCACCAATCTGCAGCAAAAGGCATTTCAGAACACTGTCTTCCTGGCCAATGATCACCAGATCAATCGAAAGGTTTGGCAGGAAATGATCCTGTCCCTTTTCCAGAAATTCTTTTAAATCCATTTACGAAAACAACAATGTTTGTGACATTATGCCACAAAAAATATGTATATTTGTGGCGTTGTGACACAAATATAATCAGAAATAATGAAAAAGGGTTTGAAAGTTTCTTTGATTGTCCTTGGTTCCTTACTTGGACTCCTGCTTATCGCGGCTACTGTAGGTTGGATTTACGTACGTTCTACATTCCTGAATTTTGAAAACGAATACACTGAAAACAAAGATATTCAGGAGGTTACAATAGATGGCTACACGTTTCCTGACCGAAATGGAAATGGTATGCTTGATATTTACGAGGACTCAAGGCGTTCAACATCCGAGCGTGTCAATGATCTGCTTTCACAGATGACCCTTGAAGAAAAGATTCACTTGCTAAAGGGATCGGGATTGGCATCGGCCTTAGGAAATACAGATGCGACAGAAGGAATTCCGGGTGCTGCCGGTACGATTGTGGCGACACCGCGATTGGGCATTCCCACGGTATACCTGTCAGACGGACCCGCCGGTCTGCGTATTGTACCGATCCGTGAAAATGATGATGCCACCTATTACTGCACGGCTTTTCCCATTGGAACCCTGCTGGCTTCAACCTGGAACACAAGTCTGGTTGAGAAAGTAGGTACTGCCATGGGGAATGAGGCCGTCGAGTACGGTATTGATGTAATTCTTGGCCCGGGAGCGAATATTCATCGCCATCCCTTATGCGGGCGGAATTTCGAATATTATTCAGAAGACCCGATCCTTACCGGCTATATCGGAGCCGCTATGGTGAATGGTATTGAATCCAATGGAGTAGGGGCATCGGTCAAACATTTCGTTGCCAATAATCAAGAGACGCGCAGACTTCAAAATGATGCCATCGTTTCTGAACGCGCACTGCGTGAAATTTACCTGAAAGGTTTCGAGATCATCGTTAAAGAATCCCAGCCATGGACGATCATGTCGTCCTACAACAGAGTTAACGGGACCTATGCTTCGGAAAGCAGGGAATTGCTTACAGATATTTTGCGGGATGAATGGGGATTCAGAGGGATCGTGATGTCCGACTGGTTTGGCGGACAGAATGCACCTGCGCAAATAGCAGCAGGAAATGATCTCCTCGAACCCGGCACCAGGCGTCAGTGGGATGCGCTTCGGGAAGCGGCTGCATCAGGGGAACTGTCGGAAGCCGATATCGATACAGCCGTAAAACGAATTCTAACCCTGGTCATTGAGTCGCGAAAGATGCAATCCTATGTTAACGGGAATAACCCTGATCTGGAAGCACATTCAAAGATCACCCGGCAATCTGCTGCCGAAGGCATTGTGCTTCTTAAGAATGATCAGTTGCTGCCACTGAGGCAGCCCAGGAATATTGCCTTGATGGGTGTTACATCCTACGATTTTATAGCCGGTGGTACAGGATCCGGTGACGTGAATGAGGCCTATACGGTTTCTCTCCGGGAAGGACTTGAAAATGCCGGCTTCGAGATCAATGCTGCAGCTGTCGAAATCTATAATCAGCACAAAGCAGCCAATACTGATGCATTTTTTAAGCCTGAAGGCATTAATGCCATGCTGGAACCGTATAATCCACCACAAATCAGCTATACAGATGCCATGTTCGGGGAATTTGCCCAAACGGCGGATATCGGAGTTGTTACTATTGGCAGGAACAGCGGCGAGGGTTATGACAGGGTTGAAACAGATGACTTTTTATTAACCCAGGTGGAAAAGGATATGATTGAGCGTGCGAGTAAGGCATTTCATGCAGTGAACAAGAAGCTTCTCGTCGTACTGAATATTGGGGGAGTGATCGAAACAGCCTCATGGAAAGATCAGCCGGATGCCATTCTGCTGGCCTGGCAGGGCGGACAGGAGGGAGGAAACTCCGTTGCAGACATATTGGTTGGAAATGTGAACCCAAGCGGTAAGTTACCCATGACGTTTCCAGTACATCTTAATGATCACGCTTCAAATGCTAACTTCCCGCTGGACGGCGAGCCTTTTGACTGGAAGACGATGATGTTTTCCAGTGGTGAAAGAGCTGAGGATGAAAAGATCAGGAATAAAGATTATACCCTGTATGAAGAGGGTATTTATGTGGGTTACCGTCATTTTGATAAAGCCGGTCTTGATGTTTCCTATCCCTTTGGTTTTGGCCTTTCATACACAACGTTTGAATATTCCGCTATGGTAACCGAAGTCGTGAATGACACCGTCGATGTTAAATTGACCATTATCAACACTGGTAACCTGGCGGGTAAGGAAGTGGTACAGTTTTATGTTTCCAAATCCAATTCTTCGATTGATCGGGCCCCCCGGGAATTAAAATCCTTCAGTAAAACACCGGAACTTAATCCAGGGGATTCCATTGAAATTTCCATAAAAATACCGGTGGCTGAATTACGTTACTGGAACGAAGATCAGGGGGGCTGGGTACTGGAAAATGGGAGTTATAAAGTACAGGCTGGCGCGTCTTCCAGGGACATAAGGGTGGAAAATGAGATAGAATTGTAATTTACTGTAGGAAATGCCCCGTTGGTGATCATTCCGGACTATGCATTTAATCTGCATTCCGCAGCCGGTCGAGTTCCTGTTCGATTTGACTGTTGAGCCCATTTGTCCATCGGATAATCCTGGTATAGTTTCTGATTTTGAATATTCGTAACCAGATAGCCTCTTGTAATTTTAATATCAGGAGGTCATCCTTTAGCATCTCCTCATAGTTGTGGATCATCGTCGGATAGATAAAAATGCTGTCGTTCTGGAAGTTGGGTAAATAATAACCGCTGCCGTCGGTTACTTGTGAATATTTATCGGCAAAAGGTGTCATAAATTCAAAATTCCGGATGGGCGCTTTATCTCTTCCAAGGCCCACAACCCTTTCGAATCCCAGCTGGTATAAATTTGTAATATTTTCCCGTAACGTATCATTTCGAAGCGTTCTTAGTCCGACGGATTTCAACGCCTCAAAACCGGATGTTTTTGGGAAAAACTGATCGTCGTTATTGGTATTTCTTAGATAATCCACGAGTGAATCTGTTAATGGATTTTTTTTGATGAGATGATCCCTGAGTTTTGTTGTCATGTCAAGTCGCTCATTGTGTGTTGCCAGACCAGACATCAAATCTCGCAAAGAGGCACTCAGATCATCCTGTATTTCCTCGTAAATATTGATTTCAGTTTTTCTTGATTTTCGTTCGTCATTCCATGTATTTACCTGTAAGGCCATGAGTATTCCAATCATGACCAGAAAAATTTCGCCAAGGGCATAGAGAAGGTACTTCCTGATACTGTTTTGGGAAACTAATTGTTTCCTGATTTGACTGAATAGTTTGATCATGGATTATTGAGCAGAAGCCCTGTCTGGAATAATACTAATTTTTTTGAGGTCAGCACTACATAGTCAGGGTAAGTCCGCCATCAACGGTAAGTGTTGAACCGGTGATATAGCTGGATTCATCCGAACAAAGGAATAATATCGATTTCGCCATCTCTTCGGGAAGACCTGCACGTCTCAGGTGTACCGTAGGGAGTAATCCCTGATCATAAAGTTCATCACCGACAATGCCCCGAAGTCGGCGGTGCATGGGAGTATCGGTAACACCCGGACAAAGAAGGTTCACCCGAATTCCCTGTGGCGCAAGTTCTGCGGAAACGCTGGACGTCAACCCGATCAACCCGTGCTTAGAGGTTACATAGGCAGATCCTGTTGGAAAGCCCAGAAATGAATTCACCGAGCCGATATTCACAATGGAACCGCCATTTCCAAGTTTTATCATCGCCCTGGCTTCGTATTTCATGCTAAGAAATATTCCTTTCAGGTTTATATTCATGACGTTGTCCCAGTCCTCTTCAGACAGGTCGGTGATGGCACCGAAATTACCTTCAATCCCGGCATTATTAACCGCATAGTCGAGACGGCCAAACACATCCATCGTATGTTCCACCATTTGTTCAACACTCTTTGCATTGGACACATCTGTTTTAATGGCAGATGCCTGTCCCCCCATATTTTCAATTGATTCCACCAGGCTATCAAGTTCATCTTTTCGGCGGGCGGCAACGACAACTTTTGCTCCCTTTGCGGCAAAAGCTTCGGCGGTTGATCTTCCGATCCCGCTGCTGGCCCCCGTGATCAGGGCTACTTTATCTTTAATTGTACTCACTAATGGTATGGTTTAAATGAATAAATATCTAATTGTCCACTTCGTTTAGTCACGAAAGAATTTGATCATTGAATTGAAGAATAAATTATGATGCCCATCCGGAACGACAGATAAATTAGTCATTTATTTCCAATTAATCTGAAATCAGATCCAGGGGTAATACTTATTTTGCTCCGTAAACACCTGTCGCGCAGCCGAAGAAGAAGTTCTTCACATTTGACTTAAGTCCGGCTTCGACCAAACATGAATGGAAATATTCACATGTCCCGAAATCGGCGCAATACCGGCCCAGCATTCTATAGTCGTCAGTATTTCCGAGGAAGATCTTTCCGATTAATGGAATGATTATTTTCAGGTAGAACATATAGAGCCATTTCAGCACCAAAGGTTTGGGCTTTGAGATTTCAATAAACGAAAAGGTTCCGCCGGGTTTTAAAATACGATGAACTTCCGCAGCTAAAATTTGTTGCTGTTCCTTCTTAAATGTTTTCAGTCCGAATGTGGAAACGATAAAATCTGCTGATTGATCAGGTATATTATTTTTCAGCACATTAGCATTCCTGATTTCAATATTTTTTGACTTTAGCCTGTTGAGATGATTCGCCGCTTTCCGATTCATCTCGTCTGAAATATCTACTGCAATAATCCTGCAACCATCACCCAGCCGTTCCTGAATATCCCCCCAGGCTTCTCCCATTCCAGACATGAGATCATATCCGGTTGGGGTACTTTTCGTTAATGCAAGTTGATTCAGGCATTGTTTTCTCCAGATCGCTGTGAACCCAAACGAGGTAATGAGGTTTGCCAGGCCATAGGTCTTGGACATTCTGTCGAACATTCCGCTCACAAACTCCGGATCATAGATGTCTGTATTGGGTTTACTCACAGGCGGTTCCGTTATTAACCATCTCCTTCACAAGGTGAAATTTCATCGGGAAAATGTCATGCCTGAACCCTTTTCAATTGGTCATCGATGCAGGCGGCGAAACGTGTGGCCGATTTTGGATCAAACCTGAAATAGAGGCATGGTTCGATCAATTCCAGTTCCATCAATGCAAAATCATTCCGGGCTGTGCGAACGAGGTCGACACGGGCGTACATGGGTACAGCCGGAAGCGCCTTCATAGCTTTCCCGGCTGCCTCAAGAAGCCTCGGTTCCGGGTGTATGATGGGAATCACGTCTCCGCCGTGCTCTTCCTGGACGCGAAAATCTCCATTACCAACCGTCTTCAGGATTACGTGGCTCAGTTCACCATTGAAATACATCAGTGAAAACTCGCCCTCTTCCACAATATACTTCATGAACGGTTGAAGAATGCATTCCCTGTCCTGGAACAGTTGAATGACCTTGTGAGAAACTTCAGTATTCTGCTTTGGGATCCGGAAGGTGTCATCTGCATTGGCGCCAATGATGGGCTTGATGATCAACTCACTGGTTTTGAAGGTTTTATAAGCCTTTTCAATGTCTGAATGATTCGGCCCTGTTTTTCGAATGGACGGGACAAGCTGTATGCCTTTTTGTTCCAGCTCAAAGAGATAGTTCTTATTGATGTTCCAGCGGACAATACTTATATCATTGAGCAATAAAGCAGAAGATTTCTCGATTTGTTCGAGTACATCCAGGAATTGTTCCAGGTGATCCTGGTAATCCCAAGGACTGCGAATCACAACCACATGATAGGCATTCCAATCGGTGGGCTGGTTCCAGGGGATATTATCGACTTCCCATCCCAATTTTGTCAAGGGCTCATGAACAAGATCGTCATCGATAAACCAACCTTCAGTATTCGCGATCGAGAGAAAAGCACATTTTGGCATACAGGCTACTTGTTAGCGACAGAATTCAAATTGTTTGGGTTGTTTACTTTACCTGACTTAAATATAAATCAACATCATGAATTATTTCACGTGAATTGGATAAGGAATATTCGAGCTCCTCTTTGGTTTCTGTGAACAGGATGCGTTTGAAATTGCTGATGCCCTGGAAAGTGGCTGCGAGGTGACTGTAATCGATTTCCGACCAAACGAGGGAATCGATCAGAGGCCCCTGGTCGTGAATAGGTGTGGACCCAAAGGTATATGTATTTACGTAGGAGGTGATCTTTTCCTGATAGTCACGGGTAGTTTTTTCGACCCGGTCTTTCAGGGAAAATTTACGGTTGTAAAATGTCTTGATCTTCGATTTGAGCGAATCCGGCAACTCTTCGATCAAACTGGTCTGATTAAGGCTGTTGAAGGAATTTGTGTTGTAAATAATTTGGGCGCTCCAGTTAGGGTTGAATTCAAAGCGCATGATCCGGATTAAAGTATCTACTGTGGCAGCCGGCTGGGCGACCCGTGACCTCAGCGTTTCATTGAATTCATATTGTTGGGTTATAAAGGGCAAGCGATCGGTGATCAGCAAAGTATCCTGGATCAGATCGCCTTTCAAGGCAACCAGGAGGCTCTGAGTTTCCGATCTCGTTTTTCTCTGTTCATTCAAGGTGTTGATTTGAAGTGCAATGAGTATGCCGATTACTACCAGGATAATTTCCCCAATGGCATATTTGAAATAGCTGACAGTTTTACTTTCACTCAGCATTTTTAGCCTGATTTTTCGGAAGAAATTAATCATTCGGATTTATTTATTTCGGCATCGATCATATTGATAATTTCCTGTGCTGTTTCAATGAGTTCCCTGGATTGTAGCAATGAAACGGATATCGTGAGCTCCCTGGTAGTAAGAGAACTTTCAAAGTCGGGGTCTTTTAATAAACCAGCGTAATCGCTTTCAAACGGACTTGGTGACTGGCTTTGGAACAAAGCATATCCCCTGTAATCAATGCTCCGGTATACATCGTACAACGCAACATATTGCCGGACCACGGGAAGTACCATGTTATATAGGGCGTTACTCGAATATACTTCATCTTCGGTAATGTCTGCGACCTGTTGAGGCCAGAGGACCAGCGCATTCTTAATTGAATCGTTGCTTATAATATTTATTTTACCTGAATTGAATAGAATATTCAGTGTTTCCGACTGTCCATTGTATGTGGGGTTTATCAGAAGTCCGGCGATCAGGCTGTCTATGCGCTGTTTTGTATAGTTGATTTGTTCGTCCCGGATTAGTGTATACAGTGAAGATGTTTTTGAAATAATCTCCTCCCTGAAGGCATTATTCTCCTCAAATTCAATGATCGCGTTGATGAAATCCGTCCGTATATTACGCAGCGTAGAAATCTCTTCTGCCCGTTGTTTCTTTTGTTCGTTCCAGGTGTTGATCTGCAGGGCAATTAATATGCCTATCACGACCAAAATGATTTCCCCGATGGCATAAATCAAATACCTGCTGAATCTTCCCGAAGCGCTGGAAGGGCTGTTACGGTTAATCAGTTTAAGTCTTATTGTTCTGAAGAATTTGATCATATCACACGGTCAGCTATTTATTGTTTTTTGAATTTACCATAAATAGGCTGACCCGGGTAAACATTTTTAACGGTTTTCCCTTCATTCACCACAAGAACCCCGTTCACCAGCACGTAGTGAATTCCCTCCGAAAACTTTAAACCTTCATCAAAGGTTGCGCGATCGATCACTTTATCCGGATCAAAAACAGTGATATCGGCATCGGCTCCTACCTGGATTCTTCCTTTGAACCGCATCATGGGAGATATCGTTTCGAGTCTTCTGGCGGGTAAGAGTGTCATTTTTTCTATAGCCGTGGGCAGGCTGATTACTTTCTCTTCCCTAACATATTTACCCAGGACCCTGGAAAACGTACCTGCAGTACGCGGATGGGCAAGTTTTGCGTAAAACATACCATCGGAAGATATAATCACCTTATCTGCGGCAATACCTGTGCGAATCCAATCCGGCTTCATCATATGAACTATCACTATACCACCCTCTTTTCGCTTCTCGATAAAAGTCTTCTCCGTTAATCGTTCACCTGTTGCAACCCATTGTAGATCGTTGTAGGAAATACCGAGCCGCTCCTGCCATCCGTCGTCAAACAGTGCGGTTTCAATCCCCGTTGATGCAGCGGTGTAGGGATATAATTCCGTAGTGATATCAAAGCCCCGCTGCTGTGCTGCTTGTAACATTTCCAGTGCCAGGCCAATTTCACTGCGGGCCATGCTATTCACATGAACGATATGCAGAGGAGCACCGGTTATGACCGCATCTGAAATGGATTGTTGTATGGCCATCGTTCCGCCTTCCCGTACATGGGTGAAAATCGGCACCTGCATTTCTCCCGCGAGCTGATATATTCGGTAGATCTCTTCCCGACTGGACCCGGTTACATATGCAGGTACCAATCCAATGCCAACACCGCCTTCCCGAAGGGACTCCTTCACATGTTCGAGCATACCCGGAAGTTGATCGGCTGATAGTTCTGTATATAATGCCGGCTTTACCTCGTCGAGGATAATATCCACGCCCTTATATTGGCCACCTGATATCCGTTTTTCAATTTCTTCAACGCCTGATTTCATTTCGGGATTGTCCAGACTTCGGCAAAAAGCCCAGTTGACACTTGCTCCGTAGTTGATCAGCGCATTTGAAGCCCTTGATTCATACCAAGCCCTGAGCATCGGTACACCCCATTCCAGCTCCAGCGCTGAAGTTACCCCGTCTCTTACCTGATATTCCTGTTCCACATTGGTAACGCCATGTACATGCAGGTCGATAAAACCGGGAGAAACCACCAATCCGGAAACATCAATTGTTTGTTTGCCTGACAAACTTCCGGATGAAATTTCCATGATTCTGCCATCACTGATTCCCACATTCCGGATGTCGTCCATTTTGGTTTCAGGATCAATCACACGGCCGCCTTTAAGGACTATGTCATATTGGATTTCAGATTGAGCATTAACGACAGATGTGCCCAAAGCCGAAATAGCCAGGACAACTAATAGTGAAAAGAATATATGATGATTGGAATTCTTCAGGAGGATTAAATATTCAGTCATTTTGTTATTCAATAAATAGTTAGCAGTGGTTGGGATAATCATTCCGGGTTTGTCAATGATTCGATTACCTGCAAAATGATTTCGCCGGCATTTTTGTCGACCGACATTCCGGTCAGGTATTCTGAATGGGGGATTTCATTTTCCGCGTCGAAGAAATCAGGTGTTACAATGTATCCCAAACCATCCATACCCAATCCCAGGACGAATTTTGGCCCGGTGGTATTCATCAATTTTTTTGATTCCAGTGAATAAACCGGGGATGTTTCACCCGGGTGGGTAATAAACTCAGCATCCCCGACCCTGAACCAGGCAATTTCGGTTTCAACACTATCGGTGATAGCACGATCAATAACTCCCATTGATGCGAGTTGCCTGAATCCTTCATTCGAAACCGGCAATGAAAACACACTTCGATTGAATTGAATATCGGTTGATACCGTTGCTTTTGAATTTTTGAGGGAGGAGAGTACCGCATCGGCCAGTTCGCGACCTCTTTTAAATGCATTCGGAAAGCTTTTTTCTTCATACTCGGGTTGAACCCATCCTCCGATGGAACCTTGCAAATACTGGTTTGTTCCGCCTAATTCCTGGTCCATCGCCTCATAAAAACCTCCAATAAAGTCGGATGATACCTCATCATTGGTTCCGTCCATAAAGGTTGGATGACAAGCAAAATTTGTGAGTGTGGCGATCGAGTTGCCGTTTAAATCGGTGAATTGCAACACGCCAAGTGATCGGTCAAGTTCTTCCGGTTTCGATATATTATAGACCCAATCTTCTCCGTAGGTAGTTTCTGCATAGTGCAACTCAGCAGGCTGCTTCTGTTCAAATGCTTCGATAATTTTGGCTGCGGCTATCTGTACAAGTCTTTGCATATATTCCGTATTCACACCAGAACTCTGCTGATTTTGCCCCCACAGACCGACCACATCCGGACCGCTATGGGTGTGGGTAGATGAAGATACAATATGTGACGGATCCAACAATTCAGGGGAGATCTGCCGGGCTACGGCTTCACGGATTTCAAGAAGTGTTGGGTAAAGCAACCCAATGCAATCGACCGTTATTATGGCCACGGTGTGTTGAGAATCAGAAACAACGACGGCCTTTACAAAAAGCGGGTCATGAACACCTGAAAATTTACGGTTATTTCTATCACCTGCGATGAAATCGCCTGGTGCGGGGTTTATAATTCCAAAGGCTGCACCTACCGATAATGAGTTTTCCGAAGGTTTATCCGAAGCACATGAAGAGATCAGCATCTGACTGCTTAAAAATATGATTCTGATGAAAAGGCTTTTGAATTGATATATCATATTTCACAGGGTGGGTCGGCACAAAATTTCCGATAATATACATGAATTAATGGATAATTCCGGCTGTAAAAGGAGGGTGAAAGGAGTTATTTCAACTCAACCACAATCTTACCTTTCGCCTTATTTTCCTCCATATACCTGTGGGCCTCAGGAACCTGTTCGAGTGTGAATACCTTGTCAATATTTAATTTTACCGAACCCTTTTCCACTTCATCGATGAATTCCTGAAGCAATCCTTTCGGGAGATTGGATGATTCACCCATGTATACGGTAAGTTTCCCCAATGAGGGGATATCACCCATTGGCGTGAATTCTTTCATAGTCCATTCGTTCCCGAGGATCCCGGTCATGCATACCATACCACCCGTCTTGATGCACTTTAACGAGTCTTTCAATGTGCGTGTGCCTATTAATTCAAGGACTTTATTGACTCCTTCAGGATATATTGTTTTTACTTTTGAGGAAATCTCGCCATCATCAATTACCACATGATCTGCGCCATTGTCTTTGAGTGCTTGTACTTTTTCATCAGTACGCGTTGTGGATAAGACGGTCAGCCCTTTTGTTTTTGCCAGCTGACAGGCAAGCATTCCGATTGATGAGGTTCCTCCCCGAATGAGAAGGGTTTCTCCCTCCGAAATTTCCAGTGCCTGATTCAGAGAGCCCGATACTGTCTGGAACATTTCCGGAATAGCTCCCAAGATATGCCAAGGTAACCTGCTTTCAAAAGGCAATACGATTTCAAGCGGCACGAGGGTAAATTCGGCATAGCCACCATCATAAAACCTGCCCATACCACCCATTAAAGCGGCCACCTTTTGCCCTTTAGCAAAAGTATTCGAGGGATCTTCTTCAATATAACCTACGCACTCTATACCCTGAATTCTCGGGAATTCAACACCCGGTGAATCTCCTCTTCTTGTAAAAAGCTCCGACCTGTTTAGTCCGAATGCTTTAACCCTGATCAGCACCCAACCCGGTTTGACCTTTGGTTTCATTACTTCCCTCAGAAGGATCACTTCTGGGTTTCCGGGGGTTACTGTCACAGCTGCTTTCATAGAGGTGGGTTGTTCAGTGCAAATTATATACTACCGGCCGATAAATGCATTGTATTCATCATTCATAACTTTATCGGTGGTTATGACACGATAATATCGTTTTAACAATTTACCAATTACTGGGAAAAAGGAAGTAAACTGCTTCAGCGATTGACCTTCGTATTGATATAGTTCGAAATCTACGATGTATACCACCGGATCATCCGGGTAAAAGGACTTTGCCAGCTGATTCAATGCATAGGCATTATCAAAGCCCTGTTGATTATAAGTTGTATAAACCCTGGATTGAAAATAGGGGCGTTCAAGATAGTATGGTAGCCGGCCTTCCGTCTCCAGTTGCCTTATATTTTTTTCTGCCTCCTCATATTTTCCTTCTGAAATGAGCTTTTCGATACTCAGTGCATCGCCAGATCCAGTTAGCTTCAGGGATGAACCATGTAAATGTAAAATCAGCTCCTTCCCAAGGCTGTCCAGCATTTCCAGTCTAATGCCATACCTGAGGGTATAGTATGCCGTATCATTCTGGAAGAGAGGCGCTTCAGTTAAGCCATCTATGGTTACATACCAAACAGAATCACGAGGATGGATAGTAAGGTTTCTTAATTCTGAGAAGATATAATTGCCGCCTGCATTTTCTGGAAGACTGGCATAAATCGCATTGTCAGTGAGATGGATGTGACCGATGGAATCCAGGACCTCATCATGCAAATAGGCCTCACCTTCAAGATTTTGCGGGATTGGAATATCAGGAATTACAGCATCCCGGTGATCATTCAGATGTGAATGAAGTGAGTACAAACTGGGAACAATCATTTTGATTTTGGCATGTGGCAGCGTAAAAAATGTAGGGTCTGATGTCGTGTTCGGCGTATCCATCGTTTTCTCACCCACGAGAATGGTGTGGGTCATTCTCTCCATGTCACTCGCAAAACTCACAGCAGCTGAACCTGTACCCCGGTCGATAAGGGTATAAAGCTTACCATATTGATTAATGAGTGTGTCCGCAGCAATCCGGTTCAGGAAGGAGTTGTGATTCTGCGTGTCACCACCACCATTGCCCCGTACGTCGATCACTACCTTTTCTGGTCTGGTATTATGTATTTTTTCAAATACCTCATTCCAGAATGCTTCAATGTCACCCTGGGCGATACACGCTGAATACCGAAGGTAGAAAATATTATCATCCTCTATAGTCGTATACCAGTAGTTCTTTTCAGGATTCCTTTGGTACAAAGGGATTTCATCAGTATCCCATTTATCATTCATTCTTACATAGTCTGTCAGCCCGGCGATTTCATTTTCCGATAAAGGTTGAAAGGTAAGGGTAGACAGTCTGCCGTCCTGAAGGATTTCCAGTTCAACCTCATTTTTATCCGGAATTATACCTTCATGGTACAAGACTTCGGACGAAGAAATGATACTGCCAATGAAATAGGCAGCTCCCGCTTCGTTAGGTGAATTACAGTAGGATGACAGTTTTTTGAAGACTTCCTGACTATCCATGTTCCCGATTCTTACCACCCTGGCGCCTAATGTTCGCGGATCAACCTGACCCCCCATCAGATAGAAGTTCCCTTCCGACCAGGTTAGTGAGAATGGGAATCGCGGTCCGACAAGGGACGTTTTATTCATTATGTTCGTGTGAGGATCTCTGAAAGAGGCAACGGTCTTGATTACGGCGATGTTGAATTCTTCCTGGCTTTGAAGCGGTTCCTTTGCTGCTGCTTGCCGCAAAGCCTCTATTTGCTCATCAAAGGACTGCCTTCCGGGAAGTACATTATATCCCGAGAATTCATTTTTGAAAATATATTCCAGCCGGTCGATGTCCTCGAGTCGTTTTTCATTTTCCGTAAGAAATGATGCCTGAATTTTTTCGTAAAGCTTATTCAAACCGAGCGGCACCAAAATAAGGAACACAAGGAATATTAACGACAGTATCGTCCACTTCAAACCTTTGAGTACCTTTTTCATGGTTGTTATTTTGAGTATTAATTAAATAGGAATCACAAATAGTGAAAATCAGACCGACTAATCAAATTCTCTGTTGTGGGAGCAGGTTTTTCAATACATGGTATTGGGATTGGCCGATTCTTTAGGTACCTGCTGGATAGCATCCCAATGTTCACAAATCTTGCCATGATGGTCAAATCTGAAGAAATCCATGGTGACATATTCGTCATTCCCGGGCCATATCTGGTGCGTATGAAGGGCGACCAGGTCACCTTCAGCGATGCAGCGTACAAACCGAATGGTTTTTTCAGGATATTCATGTTGCATCCGTTTGAAATAATCGATGAATCCTTCAGTGCCGTCGACTACAGCCGGATTATGCTGAATGTATTCGATACCGACATACTTGCGGACGGCCGTTTCAGGGTCTCCTTCAAATGCTGTCCTGTAAAAGTCGATAGCGTTCTGTTTATTTTGCTCCTGATTCGCTGTGCTCATGTTATTTATTTCTGATCAATATTTTCTATTTCCATATTTATGATTTCAATCAATTGCTCTGCCCACAAACGTTTATTATCAAGAAAATTAATGCCAATTTTTAGCCGGATAGAGAAAGAGTTGATATAATTTTCAACTTCCATATCCCGGCGGAAAGCCTCGGCGGAAAACTGAAATCTGTTATCATTCTCATATCCCGGAAGTAAATAGGATCCGTCCAGACCATCCAGGGCGTAAGTGTTTTTGTTAAAAATCCTATACCTTTTCATCAAAACCGATTCTGAAAAACTATTGGTAAATCTTTTGGTCTCTGTCACATGCTGATCTAGGGTAATGTCGGAATAGTATTTTGAAATAAGATCGACCAAACTGTCATTGCGGATGAAATTGATATGCCCGTTGTTCTTAGCTGTTTCAAACGCTGTACTATTTAAGCTGGGTAAAATGAAATACACCAATCGCGTTACATCGTTATCGAATTGCGATGCATCTGTTACCGGGATTTCGGGATTGATGATATAGGCAAGCAACCGGTCACAGGTTTCTTTCTGCGTTGTTTTAAAGGAACTAACACGCTGTAATTCCCGGATATCATCGTTCAGGTCTCTTCTTAGGTTGATCAAGGTTGCTTTTTCCAGCTTTTTGTTATCCGATGCGATCTTCCAGCCATTAATTTGAATTGCAATGAGAATTCCGATAACCACAAGAATGATTTCTCCAATGGCATATAGCAGATATTTAGTAATCCGGGAAGAAGTATTGGGCGAACCCCCGGGACCCGGGGAAAGTAGTCGCAGACGGATTTTTTTAAAAAACTTAATCATTGGCTACAGCGCATTTCGTGTTTAAAATCTCAATGAGTACGGCATTTTCATTTTTCATAAGATGATATAGTTCCTTTTGCCGGGTATTGGTGGCAAAATAATACAGTGCATCAATGTATAGTGCTCTTTTTATTTCATCCGATATGGCCCCCTGGTTATCAATCGGGAGGGACTCCAGCACATCTTTGTCCAGATTATCTAAAAATCTGTCGGTTGTTAAATTTGATTCAAGCCAGCCATTCTCGAAATTGTTTTTCTGATCATAATAGAGATCAACCGCCTTTTGTCCGTTCACCTGTACAATACTAAAGTAGCTTTCAATCTTGTTGAAATAATGATTCAGCGCCTTTATGATACTTTTGTCGCCAATGATATTCAGGTTGGCTCCTGACTTCAGATCTTCAAATGCCGAGTTGTTTGGCCGGAAATCAACGTATATTGCACTGATGGAGCGATTGATCTGAATTCCGATCTCCGCTTTTCTGGTAGTCTCTTTCTGAAGTAATCTTAGTGCTTCATTTGCGGTTATTATTCTGGCCTCTGAAAGAGAAATATATTCAATAAGCTGCTCCTTATCCTGCAAGGCGTCCTCAAGAAGCCTGCAATAATACTCTTGTTCCAGTCTTGACTGTTTTTTTGCGTCGTTCCAGGTATTGATCTGCAAGGCAATCAATATTCCTATAACCACAAGGAGAATTTCACCAAGTGCATACAGCAGGTATTTGCTGAGCCTGTTTTGGGCAAGAAGCTTCTGTCTGATTTTTCGAAAAAAACTGATCATTTCTCTTTTTCTCTAGGTTTATAAAGCCTGTATAATCCTGCTGCGGTCAGAATTCCGGCAAATGAGGTTAGCACATACCAGATATAAACCAACTCCTTATCCAAATCCGGATTCATCAGGTTGACTATTCCACTAATCAGGACCAATGCAGGTCCGATCCACTGATATTTGGGTGATTCAAGGAACTTCATTTCTTAATTTTCTTCTTCTAATCCTTTCTTAAAAAGCTTTTCAAATGCGTCATACACGGCAAGGTGAAGTGCATCACCATGGTTCTGATTTTCGAAGTATCTGAAATGCACATCGAATTGATTTTGGTGTTGCTGCAGCTTCTCATGTAATTCTACGGCTACCCGTTCCATTACCTCACCCTCTTTTCCAACCCCTACGTAGACTTTCACAGGGGAGGTAAGCGGAGCTATGTTCCGGGAAAGCAGACGCTCGTCATCCCACCATAAACTCGGACTGATGATAATATAATTATCGAACATTCCGGGGTGCTTAAATAGAATCTCCGTTGCGAGTAAGCCGCCCAGTGACTGTCCGATGAGTGTTTTTTGATCATTTAGCCGATAATTTTTTGCAATAATTTCCTGAAGTTCCTTTTCCAGGAAGTTTATAAAATTCTGAGAGCCTCCCGAGGTTGGAAATTCCTGTCTATCATCTTCCGACATACTAGGATACGTAAAGTCTCGTTTTCGGTCGGTGTTTGCGATACCGACTACAATGGATTCGGGAATGATGTTGATCCATGAAAACGAACAGAACTGGACCAGTCCGGCAATGTGAATGAAGTCTTCATCTTTCGAGCCGTCCAACAGATAAATCACCGGATATGTATGCAAAGTATCGTCATGATAACTGGCTGGAAGGTATAGATTGATAGTCCGGTTTTCCCCTAATGCCTCGGATACGATTTGCAGTGTTTCGCCAATCGTGAACTCCCCACTGTCAATAATTTGGGCAATGCCGGCGTGAAAGGTAAGGAATGCGAAAAGGGTTAATTTGAATTTAGTCACCCGGATCAATTTAATGACACGGTACCAAGTCGCTCACCCATCAGAATATGCTCGTAAGCACTGCCATCAGAATTTCTCGGGCTGTCAATAGAGAAGTTTACCCCATCCTGGAATATCATGATAAAATCAGATCCGCCAAACGCGAAGTTGCCAAGCATGTCGCCTTTCTTTACCTGAACCCCGGGTTTAAGGTTATTTTCAAAATTCACCGAGCCGACAGCCACCATGCCAATTGGCATTAATGCCACCAATCCGTATTCTTCAGTTTCCAGAATTACACAGCCCCTGGTTTCTATAGTTTGCCATCCTGTCTTGGCCGAAGGGTCGAAGGCGTAACGGCCGTTTTCCGCATCCCACCAAAGCTCTCCGCCGGTAGGATTTATGCCCTGGATGATTCTTACTTCCTTCACAGTTCCGCTCATGGGGAAGTGATAGCGGTGGTAATCGTTCACATTTAAGAAAGAATGCGTAAAGGTTCCATTGGCAAAAGCATCCTTATATTCACTGTCATCGCCAATCAGGTTGGAAATTGATCGGAGCGATGCAGATTTTACAACAACATCATCAGCAATGAGCAGTGAATTGCTGTCTATCGCCCACACCCCCTGGGGTTCAGAATCCGCGAATGATGCCACAACGGAGTTATTATCCGGGGAGGCAATGGGCCGCATTTCAGGAGACTTGAGATAACGAGCAAAAAATTCGTTGAATGTCTTCCAATTTGACGGGTCTTCATACCAGCCATTTTGTAGTCCGAAATTCGGGTCATTCAAAGCGGCCTGGTAATACTCTTCATTCCAGGAATCTTCTGTATCAAGATAAGACCCCCAAGATTTACTGAATGTGATTAGCCAGGAGGCAAAGGGCTCTGCATATTGCAGTGAGTTGTTAACAAGGTCTTTTCCTTCCAGTTCCGGCAACGGCTGATCAATCAGAAAGTAAAAGCAGGTAAGGCTTTGAAAAATATGATCAAATATCTCGGGATATTCTTCTTTCTCCATAAGCGCCCAGGGCATTGCGGTCTCACAGTGTGAAACAAATGAATAGTATTCTTCCAGGCTTTGCGCAGGATTTGTATTTGGGTCTGGGTTGATCTTCCGTGCCTGTTCGAGAGAGGAGATAAGCATTGATTTTAATTCCGGGCTGCTTTCAACAAGAGAGATGAGCTCCTTGGTTGCAGGGGCGTATTCAATTTTCTTCTCTGTGGAATTACAGCCAGAGATAAGGATTAAAGAAAGGATAATTACATTAAGAGGTGACAGGGAGTAACGTTGGTTCATTCTTGTGGTTGATTAGGTCAGTCACAAGATAGTAAAATCCCACATTAAATAATTTACAGGATATACTCTTTCAAAAAACGAATGGTTTTTTATTAGAAGCCGGAGCTTTCAATTTTAGCCTCATGAAAGAGGATCGCTTCATCGTCTTTGGTAGCATTCAGCAGGCCCGAAGAATGAACTTTTTGATCATTCAGGTTGATCAGAAGGGTCACAAATGAGGCATCGTTCTTTTCATACCAATTAATAAACCAGATACCGGGTACGATCAGCTTTGCGTTATAATCAATGCCGGTCCGTCCCATACCTGCGAAAGGACCGGCAATCCATTCAAAGCTTACGAGTCCGTCTTTGAATGAGACCCGAACGGTTCCGAGGTCATCGTAGGTGTATGTGATGGTTTTACCATCCAGTGGATTAGTCTGATTCATTGTGGTGAGATTGCTTGGTACAATCCAATCTAGTGAAATTATCATTCACAATCTACCTTTTCAATTAGTACCGGAACGGGATAATTATCGCAATTCTACCCGAAAGTTAATTCATATGTAGGATTATGTTTGTCAATCCCGCTGCCCAGACCAGGAAACCAACGGCGATTTGCCATTTCAGTTTTTTGTGAAACCAGGTGATCGCATAGTTGCGTTTTATCAGTTTAAGAACAGGTATCACCGTGTTGTTATTGGCCGCGCTTCGACCCTGAACCAGTCAACATCAACATATCCCCCCAACTCCTCAGTAGCGTAGTTGAATAGACAAAACTTGTTTCCGGTAAAAACAGTCAGTTTGAATTGCATTTGCATGACATCACCAAGGGTTGTAAACGTTTTATTATCAAGGCTGTAGGAAAATGTTACTGTGCCGGTACCGTCAACTGTTTCACCACCGTAATACATGGCAGCTCCTGAACCATGAAAGGGATCAGCGCGAAGATAGATGGATGATGTATTCACTTTCACAGAATCAATGATTGCCCCGTTATTCACCATGATTACATAATATTCGCCATTAATTTTTTCAACACCAATAAATCCATAGGGATCCTGGAAAATCGCAAGACCCGCAATATCACCGTCCTTCATGTGATCAAGGTCTATTTTCGTAGTTCCGACCGTCAGAAGAGAATCAGAATAATACGTGAAGAATCTCTGTGTGAGCGTATTTCTGGCCTTTGGCAAACTGTCCGTTATGGTAGCGGTCTTTAACCTTAAATAGCCAGGGTGTTCTGTTAATGACCATTTTGAAGGTTCAGGATTATGGTTCCATCCCCATTGCATACCTAAATTCTTTTCAGTGAATTCATCGGATGTGGGTAAAGATTTAACCGGGTATGATTTACCTACACCGGGCTTCTTATGGGTAACAACCGCCTTTCCATTCGATCCTGCTATCGGCCAGTCATTTTCCCATGTAACAGGTTGTAAGGAAGGGAACCGGCCAAAAGGACCACTGTCAACCATTAACACGGTCCACCACTCGCCTGTATTCGTATGTATAAGCGCACCCTGGTGTATTCCATAGTTAGGCCCGTCGGTGGTATCATTCAGAACCATATGCTGTTCATAAGGCCCATAAATATTCTCAGACCGCAGCGCTACCTGAAATCCGTCAAGACCCCCGTAAGTGCTGTATAAATAATAGTAATTATTGATCCTGTACAGGTGAGCCCCCTCAAGTCCTGGGCGGATATCGCCGGTATACACGAGGACATCCTTGCCAATGGCATTAAAATTCAGATCAAGTTCTGTGATGTATATTTTATTATAACCGTGTGCTACGTAAATTTTACCATCCGTGTCAAACAACAATCCCGGATCGTGAAATCCCCGGGGAAGATGTGTAATTGTCCAGGGACCTTCGGCTTTTTCCGCAGTGCATAGGAAACCGCCTTCATCAAGTGTATTGTATAACAAGTAGAACTTGCTCTGGTGATATTTGATGCTGCTGGCCCACTGACCGTGACTATACCTGTTGCAGCCGTCCAGGTTGTAGCACGGACCTTCATCCATTCGGGGGACCACATTTGCGCAATATTCCCAGTTTACCAGATCCTTTGACTTCAGGATTGTTACACCCGGGAAAATAAACATGGTAGTTGACAGGAAGTAATAGGTTTCACCAACCCGGATGACATCCGGATCCGGGAAATCTGAGGCAATTACAGGATTGGTAAAGGTTCCGTCACCATTATCGCTGTGGGTTTTTTGGGCATGGCAGGGCAGCAATGCACTGAGCAGGACAAGTATTGGGAATGAAACTTTCATATATGAACAGATCAGGTTACGGCTTCTTAAAAGTTTCATGTTTTCAAACAAGGATAAATGGCTGCACAGCTGGTAGTTTTTTATAATGAACGACAACGTACTTGCGGTGGAAGCATCACATACTATAGCAGATTATAATTATCAATGTCGTGATAAAATGCCTAGTAGTCAAGATTCAGAATGATTGTCGTTGTTGTGCTTATTTTTGAATAGCTAGCATTCAAAATTAATCAGTTAGTCCAGATTTTTTTCTTTGATCTATGCCGTAATCAATAAATGAGCCATCAAAAAACTTACGAAAAGGATGTTTTAGTAATGCTCCAAATCCAGCAGATAGCACCACGCCATCAACCAGTGCTTTTCGAGATTTCCAATTTTTCGCACTCAACATTTTATTTTCATTTTGTAGAAATAAATTTTCAACGTGCCGGACTTCAGCACCAAACAAGTAAAAACCGTGCATCTTCTCTTCTTCACTCAATGAGTCAGGATTATCTCTAAAAACTGTGATTAACCTTGCTAATTCTTGAGAACTACTAAAATTCAGGAGTATGTTGATATCCAGAGCAGCAATTTCATGAAATGATGATGCTTGTGTGGCTTTGGTATTCGCCTTAATTTGAACACCAACAAATACTAATGATATGATTATAGCAATTGCTGATATAATTTCTGCGATTAATGCGTATTCTTCTAATGTTTCTATCATTTCTTTCCTTATTTGAATATTCTCGTTTTCCTACATTAAGCACGACGGATCAGGCTATGCCCTGGACCCATGGTGTGGTAGTTTATTCCCTTAAGAAAGCAAAAAGTAATCACATCGAAAAGGGAGCTGGAAGGCTCGAATGATGATCTTTTCAGCCTGGCTCCCCGAAGGTTAAAAGATTCGTATCCGGATCCAGCAGGGCAAATTCCTTTTGACCCCATGGCTTTTCCTGGAGGGGGGCATTCGGATGTATTTTAACATTTCTATCCAGAAGCATTTTATAGAATGTTTCGATATCGCGAACTCGAATATAGACCTGCCCGTAATTCTCGCGCGGGTTGAGTTCAGGAAATTCAAAAAAGTGTATTTCAATATTGTCTTTTTTTATCATCAGGTAGCCATCATAGTCGGCACTTCCGGCATCCTGGAACCCTAATTGATTAAGGTAATAGTCCCGTGTAATTTTCTTGTTGCGCATCGGCAACTTCGGATGAATGGATTTAAGCATATGGGCTGATAATTAGTTGGTTACCTCAATATCCAGCATGGATACAGAATATCCAAATAAAATATTTTAGACCAATATTAAGATTTTTTCTTATTAGTTATTTCTGCTATTCTGCTTCCGGATTACCTCACCAGGGAAGATTCAGATGCTTCACTTCATCGTTATAGAATTTTTCCAGCTCTAGAATTATTTCAGGCGAAACTCGGTGATTGATGCTTTCAACATTGCTTTTCAGCTGGGCCAGGTTCACATTCCCCGGAATTACTGTTGAGACAGCATCATAGCTCAGGCAAAATGCAATGGCAAGTTGGGCCAGATTGTCACTGGCCGTGGTGATTTCCTTAATTCTTTCAACCAACCGGGCTCGTGTTTGGATATCCTTACGAGTCCATCGGCTTCGGATATCATCAAAGGTGCTATTAACATCGTACTTCCCGGAAAGCCAGCCGGAATCGAGCGGAATCTTTACGATGATGCCAACTTCTTTTTGAATGGCCATGTCAAACGCCCGGGCAGCATCCTGGTGAAGGATATTGAAAAAAGCTTCAATCACTTTTGCGCCGGTTGTTTGCATGAGCAGACTCATGTCGTCGTACGTATCCAGGGAAGCACCATAAGCCTTAATTTTTCCTTCGTCAATCAGGCGTTCCAGAATTTCATAATGATCGTTTTGGTTGCCAACCAGGTAGTGGGATGGGGGATTATGGATAATGAGGGAGTCTACATAGTCGACCTGCAGTCTTCTGAGGCTTCCCTCCAGCGACTTCCGAATATAGTCCGATTCGTAATTCATGGTTCCGGAATCTGTATGTCCGAATTTGGTATTGATCACGATCTTGTCTCGGTCAGTACCTTTCAGTGCGCGGCCAAGCCGATCTTCCCCTGTTCCATACCCGTAATTCGGGGCGGTATCGAAAAAGTTGATGCCGTAGTCAAGTGCTTTATGCACCATTTCCATTGCCTCTTTTTCCGACATGACTTTCCAGCCGGAGTCGACGCCCAGCTGCCATGCGCCCAGTCCGATTTCAGAAACCGGTGGTGCATCCTGAATATATTTGTTGTATTTCATATCAATGAGTATAATACTTGTTGCTGCCTGAAGTTACAAACATTGTGATTAGCATTCGTATACCGGGAAGGTAACTGAATTCCGGAAAGTGGTGGATAAAAGGTGTTCATCCAGCCCGGTTTTATTTTACTATATTTATTCAAAAATCAACCCAGATTTATGAAACAACTTTGCTATTTGTTCCTCCTGGCAGGTCTTTTAGGCTGCGGTACTGATACCCGAAATTCGGCCGAGCAAAATGGGCAGCCTGAATGGGTCCAATTGTTCAATGGTAAGGATTTAAGTGGATGGAAGATTAAGATCCGGGGCGCTGAACTCGGAGATAATTATAAAAATACGTTTCGTGTTGAGGATGGAATGTTAACGGTATCCTACGACGAATATGATTCTTTTAATTTTGAATTCGGTCACCTGTTCTATGAAAAGCCCTTTTCGCATTACAGGCTTCGGGCTGAATATCGATTCATCGGGGATCAGGTGAAAGGCGGACCAGGTTGGGCATTTCGAAATAATGGGTTCATGCTGCATTGTCAGTCCCCAGAAAGCATGGGTCTGAACCAGGATTTTCCAATTTGCCTGGAAGCTCAGATCCTGGGCGGAAGTGAAGAGGGCGAGCGATCAACCATGAACCTTTGTACGCCCGGATCTAATGTGTTCATTGATGGCGAGTTCAGGACAGACCATTGCATGAATTCAACATCCAAAACCTACCGGGGAGATCAGTGGGTAGAGGTTGAAATGATCGTGCTGGGGGATTCGGTTATTCACCATCTTGTTGAGGGGGATACCGTATTTACCTATACCAACATGCAGATGGGAGGCGGAGCCATCAGCGGGTATGATTCGCTAGTATACCAGGAGGGTAAACCCATGGGCTCGGGATATATTGCTATCCAGGCTGAAAGTCATCCGACACAATTCAGGAAAATTGAAATACTGGAGCTGAAATCCGAATAATGTGCTAGGGTTCAGGGATGGACATAGTGATTGCTAGTACGACATAGGAATCACTATGAGCGGGATTGTACCAGTAACCCGATAACTCAAGCCATCTGTAACTTATGCCAAGCAGGGCGCCCCGCTGCAGTTCGAGGGAGCCTTCGTAAAGCCTGGTTCGTTGCAAACTCCCCCCAAAAAATAACCAGTCGAGCGGTGAATAGGAGAAATCTGTCCAGTTATAGTAGTAGTCGAGCTGCTTATCTGAAAAATCAAAAACATATTGAGAAGTTGAATTGAAATTGAATCTTCCAAAATCAAAATTTGTCTCCAGTCCGGGGGCCAGTCCGTTCAGATTTCCAACAACAACTCCTGCCATGGGGGTGATGGTAAAAGAGAGTTTATTTCCGCCACTAAAATTGTATCCGAACCAGGCGGAGAAAGTATTCAGGTCTTCATAATTGTAATGGGCTTCCAGGTGAATCCGGTCTTTGTCGGCCGCATAAATGGGTGAAAATATGGTGCCGTCCGGTATAAGATATAGCCAGGCCTCAATGTCATGACTCCATTTATTCTTGGATGATGGGTCTGATTGTTGAGCTAAAGCAGGAAGATGTTTACAAAGGATAGAAAGGGACAGCATCAGGAAGACCACAGTTTTCATTGATAATCTGATTGATTTATCCTTTGGGATGGCTAAACATAACACAAGAAGTGAAAAAGCAATGGAAGATACAATATCAGGATGGGTCCCGGATTATTATTTGAGTTATCTCAGTACTACGGATTGCAGAAATCACAGTATTGGGGTGATTCAACCGATTTGTGTGGATTGGGCCGGATTTCTCGATGTCCACATTTTTTGCAGGAATAAATGTAGGACTTAATTGATTGGGTGGGGGCCCCGCACAAGTCGCAGGGCAATCCCTTTACAACATCTGTTATTCCATATCCGGGTGTTTCGCATTCACTGCAGGAAGTTAAGGCCAGTTCCAGCAGGTTATCTGTTGCTTCGCCAATTACCTTCATGCGTTTAGGATTGTACATGGCCCTCATATCAGTTTCAATGAAGGCGTCACCATACCTGCCCATTATATTTTGGAATTTGGAACGTAAGTTATCCCAGGAATTGATGCCCGTGAAGATTGTTTCGGCAGAATCCTGGGCATTACGAATAATCAGGGCATGATCTGGGAAACCAGATTTGATGGCGAAGGCTTCCAGCTCTTCCTGGTTCCGACAGACCTCTCCGCCAAAATTGGTATCTGTGCTCAGCTTTTTACCTACAATCTCGAGATCATTTTTGAGGTCTTTGAGCATGACGATTTCTTCGTTTCCCGGGATAAAGACATATGCGGGATGCGCTCCGAATGATCCCTCGCTGGCGATGGCCAGGTCACAGCCCGTGAGTTCCATCGCAAGTTCACATTTACGGCGTGCAGTGGATAGCGGATCCGATTCACGCGGCACCTCGCCGGAGAAAGTTCCGAGAACATCTGTATCGAAATCCTCAGGTACAAAAGGCAGCACCCCCAGTCGCGATGCTGCCTTCGGACCAATGATTATTTCTTTTTGATGCTTGGTGGCTATGACCAGCCGCCGGCCTTTGAAGAAATCCATCGGGGATCAGGCTGCATGAACGTTCATTTCTTCCCAGCCAAGCTCGCCGCGGTAGCGATGTGAAACGGATCCGGTTTCATCCATGGCAAGCAGGTTGATCCATCCGTTGTCACACAGATCTTTTACCGCACTATGTTTTTCAAGGACGTTGTTCATCGCGCTGATCGGTGCTTCGATGATCACATTCAGCCTGACAGGCTCATGCTGGAAATTTTCTCCGTCATGCACTGCCTGCCATGGCAGACCAACCCGCAGATCCCCGGAATAACCTTCCAGCACACCCACGCCAGCGGTTACGTTGTGAAGCGTTTTGTTCCCGGATCCGAAGAGGCGGTTATCGACAGTGGAGGCGTAGTACTGAAGGCTGATCCAGCTGGTGACCACCATGGGAGCGGTCATGATCAGTTCCAGGACTCCGAAATCCTTGTCATTTTTCCAGTCATAGGAGTGGAGGAAGGAGCGTCCGCCGAAATCGATTCCTTTTGTGCGTTCCCGCGGGGCAACCACAAAGGCTGAACAGCCCGCCAATCCCCACTCAGGCCTTGTTTGTGACCAGTCCTTACTTCTGAACATGATTGATTTGTCGGCATCCAGCCCGTCTTCTGATGCCAGTCGGAGTGCACGCTCTGTTCGTGAACCGTGACCTGCGTTCCGCAGTGATTCCTTTAATTCAGAAAGTTCGGCGTGACGATCCGAAGGCACGTCATATTCATTGAAGATCGTAACCTCATCTGTTGTCGTGTCGTGGAGGCAGGCGAGAAATACTGTATTTACAGGTATGAAGATATTCTCCCGTTGCAGACCGGCGCGCACCTCCCTGTTGTTCAGGACCTCGGCCGCAACCCTGGCGTTAGACTCACCTGTATGTCCGCCACATGCTCCGCAGTCGTATCCGGTGGCATGCGGATTATTCACCATGGTAGAGCCATGACCCACAATCAGCACAAATCTGGCAAAATCATCGGTCAGAGACATGGCCGAAAGTGCATTCTTTGCCATGCTGATCTGCTGATCCAGTGGAATTCCACTTGTTGGGTGGTCATGCCCTGAGGCAGTAAGACTTACCCGTTTATTTTTAACAAACTCACTTTTCAAACCATCCTGATCCGGGTGTGGGACAGGCCGGGTTAGTCCGAAGCTATCGGTAAAAAGCTTAGGCAGGTATGACAGGCCGATGGGGCTTACAAAACTGAAGCAGGTGATGGCACCCGATTTGAATGATTTCCAGGCCTGTTTAACCTGTCGGTACAATACCCGGTTATTCAACGCCCGTTGTGTTGTTTCGCTATCCGGCATTTCTTCCAGGATCGTCGGACCTGTTTTCAGCAGTACCGGGCACTGTGCCTCGCCGGTCTCATGTCCTATGGGGACATAGTTGATCGGGAAGGCGAAGAACCCAGCAAAACCGAGGGTTTCAATATCGCTGTCGGCCATTTCAAGGTTTCTGCGATAAACCTCCGAGCGCACATCGATACAGAATATGGCCTGGGCTTTAGCCTGTTCTTTTGACTTTTTCAGTATCTCACCGGAATCGTTGAATTTGCTGACAATTTCACGCTGTGCGGCCAGGTCATAGGCTTCCTGCAGTATGAGCTTTTGTGTTAGCTGCTGGTTAAGTTCTTTTTGAATGGTAGCGAAGGGCAAAGTTTTCCTTGCTGTGTTCCATTCCGATTCAAGTTCTTTATGCGGTATGCATTTCAGCAGGCATGCTTCCCAGCAGAGAAGAATTGCCAGGAATTCAATCAGTACTCCATCCTTTCCTCCGTACAGTTCATTGTCCCAGTCTACACGTGCAGCGTAGGCCGCCCATCCCCCGACGCGCAGGAGCAGGCTGTGGAGGTAGATGTCTTTTCCATCGTCGGGTATATTCAGGGTTTTTAGTGCTTCCTGTGCCGCGTCAACCGCATTTTCGGGGAACGCTTTTACCGCTTTTCTGAATCCCTTCAGTCCGCTCATTTCTGTGGTAAGATCTACGCTGGCCTCAAGTTTCCAGGCAGCGAACGGACTTTTTTCCTGGTCTGCTGC
The DNA here is from genome assembly GCF_020328055.1 of Fulvivirga sedimenti. Taxonomy (NCBI): domain Bacteria; kingdom Pseudomonadati; phylum Bacteroidota; class Cytophagia; order Cytophagales; family Fulvivirgaceae; genus Fulvivirga; species Fulvivirga sedimenti. The sequence continues at coordinate 645,751 of NZ_JAIXNE010000003.1, read as the reverse complement.
TTTCCAGATCGCCTGACCCTGGTCGAAATAGGAAGCCGCCCAGGTGGAGATCCGTGCGATCATGAACCGGGTCCAGTCTTTTTCGGTAACCTTTTGGGCAACGTCGGCCATGGTGGGAATGAGTTCAAAAGTGTGGATTTCCGAAATTTGTTTCGCGGAATCCAGGAATTCATCTACGCTTGTTTCATTGTGATGTCGGTTGAGCGCTTCAAAAATATCTTGCCGGGATAGTTTTCCTTCCTCCATCTTTTGAAGGTAGAAGGCGGTGGGAAGGGTCATCTGAATTCCTCCGGCCATAGCGAGATCCCGGGCAACGTTTTCGAAGCGATTATCTGTAAGACCCAGGTACGGGTTTACCGCCACAAACCTTTCGAGTGGCCATACCGGCGCGATCTTTTTTGCCGCCGTGCGCATGGTTTCCAGTAATTGTTTCCGGTTTTTTGAGTCGGCTGACATATTGTTTATTTCAGGATTATTTTTGTTCATTCTTTTCTTGTTAGTATGAGTCAAACTGTTGACAAACAGGCTATATAACTTCCTTTTCGAGTTTTTCGATGGTTACGGATTCCTGGCGTTTATTCATTTCCAGTTGCTCGATTGCGATGGAACCATGAGCAGGAGCAGGAATCCGCAGAGATCCGATGATACGGTCAAGTACCGCGTTGGCGTACAGGCCATTACGCAGGTGAATGGCAACTGCTGTATAGGTCTGACTGGTACCAAATAATGGTGCCAGGATTTGAAAGAAAACGACCATACTGAAAGCCAGTAGTACTCCACCGATCAGCCACATTTCTGTAAGGCTCAATCCTGATAGGTCAGGAACCTGGCCTGCCAGGAGATAGTGAAAACCTGATTCAAGTGTGAAAAAGGAGGTGGCGACAATCAGTGCCAGTATGGATGCCCGTATGACCAGCTGGAAACTTCCGTTTGAATCGAGAGCGGAAGTAAAGAGCGTCGATAGTCCCATTACCATGATCGCGCCAATGGCCAGAAGTGCCAGTTCTTTATTTGGGTCAATACCCCAGAGAAGAGCAAATGCGGCGTAAATGCCAAGTGCCAGCATAAATCCGGCAGCGATTTTGATGGGGCTGCCGGTACGTTTCGTCATCTTCACCTTTGATGTCCTGATTGAATCGATAATACTTCCTGAGGAAAGAAAAGAGTGGGCTTTATAAAATGAGTGGGCTACCAGGTGCAGCATGGCTGCCGGATAAACTCCGAGTCCGCACACCATCAGGCTGAATCCCATATGAGCAACGCTGGAATAACCTAAGGCAGTTTTTACCGATGTTTGGGTAAGGAATGCCAGGGAGGCAAACATCGCGGTAAATCCGCCGATTGTGATGATGAAGATGGGTGCATATATACTTGCATCCATTACGAATGCCATTCGGATAAGCAGGAAAGGGCCTGCATTCAGTAATCCGGCATGGAGCAATGCGGATACGGGGGTAGGGGTTTCCATTACTTCGATCAGCCATCCATGGGTGGGGAACTGGGCTGATTTGAAGAGTGCAGCAAATACCAGTGCGATGGCCGCTGCTTCCACATTTACAGGAAGTGAAGCCAGGTTGATCTGCTGAAATATGGTCTCCATGTTCCCTGTTCCGAATTGAGCGTAGAGGAGGGAAACGGCGATCAGCAGGCAGAGATCACCCAGTCTGGCCATAATGAATTTTTTTCGTGCTGCGCTGATGGCTCCGGGCCTGTCATGATAAAAAACGAGCAGCCGATGCAATGAAATACTGGTCAGAATCCAGGATATCAGCAGCAGACCAAGGTTTCCGGAAAGGACCAAAAGTTGTACCGATGCGATTGTAGCCGCCAGGCGTCCGATGAAGCGGCCGTGGTTACGATCACCGTCGAGATAATTGAGGGAAAATTTCATCACAATGAATGCGATGACTGCGATCATTGAGAACATGATCATGCTAACAGAATCCAGGCGTACGCTAAATCCAAGGTTGTTGACGCCCAGTAAGGACGATTCAAGGAGTCCGTATTTAATCACAAAAAAACCGCTTATCGCGGCGGTTATAATACTTAGTAAAGCGGATGAGATTCCCATTCTTTTCGTAAGTATTGGCCGCATACCCGGCTGAAACCATGAAACAATGGCTGTCGCTAAAAATGCGAGCGGTGACAGCAGGATGATCAATATGATAAAATCTAAATTCATGCAGATACGTTTTATTTTTAATCCGGTGCAAAGTTTGTGAATTAAAATCATATATTTTTATTTATATTTATTATATAATACATAAGTAAAAGTTATGAATTACACGATACATCAATTGCAGATATTCCTGAAGGTGATTCAGACCAGAAGTATCACCAAGGCATCGGAGGAGCTTTTTATGACGCAGCCTGCCGTATCCATTCAGCTTAAGAAATTCCAGGATCAGTTTGATATTCCACTTACCGAGGTGATTGGGCGACAATTATATGTTACTGATTTTGGAATCGAAATCGGCAAGATAGCGGAGAAGGTGATTCAGGAACTGGAAAATATAAATTACAAGACCCAGGCTTACGAGGGATTATTAACCGGGAGGCTCAATATTTCTTCAGCTTCCACAGGAAAATATGTAATTCCATATTTCTTATCCGGTTTCCTGGAGAAGAATACAGGGATTGACCTGGTGCTTGATGTTACCAACAAGAGCAGGGTGATTGAAAGCCTGAAGAACAACGAGACTGATTTTGCCCTGGTCTCCGTTCTGCCGGATAAACTGGATATTGAGGAAGAACTGCTCATTGAAAATAAACTCTATCTGTTTGGGAATGAAAGCAGGAGGCGGAAGGACAAGGCGCTTATTTACAGGGAGGAGGGTTCTGCTACGCGCATGGCCATGGAGCAGTACTTTGACAAGCACGAAGGTCAGCAAAGAAAAAGAATGGAGCTTACTTCCAATGAAGCGGTGAAGCAGGCAGTGATCGCCGGGCTTGGCTATTCCATTATGCCGTTGATCGGTATGAAGAATGAACTTTTGAATAATGAACTTCATTTGTTGCCATCCAGGGGTTTACCCATAAAAACAGAATGGCGATTGATCTGGCTGAAAGGAAAGAAGATGTCCCCGGTGAGTGAGTATTACCTGGAATTCATCCGCACCGAAAAGCAGAAGATCAGGGAAGAATACTTTGATTGGTATCTGAAGTATTGATTCCGGATCAATTTAGTCCGATGCAGCACTAATAATGGGTGATATATTAATTACCGATGAACCCATTTAACAGCTCTAAAATCAGATCTTCATTTCTCTCCCAGATTTTATCACTTGTATAGGTGGTAAATTGAACAGACCCCAGGTCATTGGAAAAGTAGTACGTATCAAAAATGAACGTGATCCCTGAAAACTCGGCCAGCAAAACTCCTCTCACTACTTCGGAACCATTAACTGTTCTGACTTCTGTTTTGATTACCTTCGGTTCGTAACCGATTCGTTCCTTCATTGTGTTTTTAGCGATCAGGAATAACTTATCAGGTGAAATGGTGATCTCCTCTGCGATTACAATGCTCCATATATCCGTTTCCTTCGCCTGGAAGGCAAAATCTGCTTCCTCATTCAATGTGGCCGGCGGAACCCGTCTCCACTTATTTTCGTCATACCTGATGGTAAACATACCCCTGGCATCACTCACTTCCTTTGTGGCATTGCCGGGTACCAGAAAATGTTGGGCGATGGTATCCGGTACCAGCACATCCGAAAGAAAATTCAATTCATCGGAATCGTCAGGCAGTTCGTCAAGAAGTTCAAAACTCCAGGTACCATTGTCATAAACGTAAATGGTATCTCCTTTTTCAGTAACTGCTTTAATCTGTGAATTCACCTCCTGCATTAACAATATCAGGATGCATGTCAAAAAATATTTCATTATTCTCAGTAACTAATATTAATATAACGATAGAGTTCCAGATCATAAATTAATCAATAATCTTTCAAAGAAACCGCTGTATTTTCATCCTTTTAGGTACATGTTTTCAAAGGCTGATGATTCAAATTTTATATCCGGTTGGCTTACAGATGTTTAGCCCAAAGGATAATTTATGATTTTGCCTACTTAAGGAAGGCCACAACTGCTTCCAGGCTCTGATCCGGACTTTCTTCCATGGGAACATGTCCTGTATCTTTCAGAATTACCAGGGTGTCTGCAGGCAGATCATCATGAAACCTGTAGGCAGCTTCAATGGGTATCAATTGATCCTGATCACCCCAAATTATCAGGGTTGATTGCTGAATGGATTTGATTCTTTTATAGCTGGTGGTATCCAGGGGTGTATTTAACCGGTCAATAAATGCCTGCCGGTTTCCTTCCCGCAGTGTAAGTTCAAAATAACGATCCACCAACGCTTCACTAACCTTTGATTTGTCGGCATACACATTTTTTACGCTTGACCTGGCTACGGACTTGGGAGTGATATACGTGAATATATTTTTAATCACCGGGATCCGTGCCACTTTAAATGCAAGCGGAACACTTTTTGCCTTCTGTGGATACCCGGAGGCATCAATCAGAATGAGCTTCTCAACCATTTCCGGGTATTCGGCGGTAAAACGCCACGCGATATTACCTCCCAGAGAGTTTCCACCGAGTATGCATTTTTTTATTTCCAAAGCCTTCAGAAAATCCCTCACGAATTCTACATAATGGTCCATCGAATAATTCTGATCCGGAAAGGGTCCTGTTAGGCCGTACCCCGGCAGATCCATTCGTAAAACACGATGATCTTTCTTTAACTGTGATGCCCATTCCTCAAACGTATGCAAACTTGAACCGGTGCCGTGGATAAGCACAACGGGTATTGAACTTCTTCCTTCATCCCGGTAATGGACATTCATCCCTTCAACGTTAATAAAAGAGGAGGGAGGAGGCGCATATTTCTCTGTCAGCGTTTCAATGGGAATATCCCGGTACCCAAACAGCAGGAAAACGATGAGCAACAGGAGCGGTGTGACAAAAAGTAGGGCTTTGAGTGCTTTCATGATAAGAACGTCATCAACTGCTGGTTAAGAATGTCAGAACACCTACCGCAAAATTGTCCTGTTTGTAGGTATTATTATGATCTCCCTCAACGATGATCAGGGTACTGTTCTGGAATTGATTTTTGAGCTCTTCCGGATCACCATTATCTCTGTCCTGATCTCCGCAAATCACAAGGATTTCATTTTTAATTTTCCGAAGCTCTTCCGTTGATGTAACCGGCTGATAGTCCTGAAGAAACCCTAAAACCTTCAGATCCGCATTGATGGATTTTGCATAATTGATGGCCCCTTCTGTCATTTCATTTGGCTCAGCGCGGCCCGAAAAAGCATCGGCAAAGGCAATTCGCCGGTCCCACTCCGGATTGGTGAAGTCAAGCCCCATACCTCCAAAAACAGCTTTGGAAATTCGGGTTTCCCGGGTAAGTAACCTGGCAAGCACAATCGATCCGCGGGAATATCCTATGGCCATAAACGAAGTTAAGCCGAGGTGGTCTGCGAGGGCGACCAGGTCTTTAACTTCGGCATTGTTCTTATAGGCATCTGCGGACTGCGGCTTATCGGAATTGCCATTACCCCGCAGGTCGGGAATAATGACGCGGTAACCATTTTCCATCAATTGTTTTTTCAGGGCAGTATTGTTCCACGAACTCCCATTTGATATAAACCCGTGAATCAGAATGACAGGTTCTCCTTTTCCTTCATCGGTGTAGGCGATCCTGGTTTTATCAAAGGAGTAAAAGGAAGATTCCGAATCATCTCCCACGGGAGGGTTGCAATTTGAAAATGTAACTAAAAAAGCGATGATAAGCAGAGGATAATTCAGTCTCATAATTTCTCCGATCAAAGTTTCTAATCTTTGGATAACTTTTTTATTTCCAGTTCGATATCCCTTGCAAGTTGCTGGTAACTTTCCTTCGAGATCTTTAATGGACGTTGAATAAGCCAGAAATTTTGATTTTTCAGTGTCTTCAGGAAATATTTGAACTGGTGATCCTTTTTAAGTTCCTCGTAGTCAATGGGAACCATTTCGCCCACCACATCTGGTCGCCCATTCCACATCTGATCAAAATGCTTGCTTAGAATAGCTTTGGAAGCATCTTCAATGACTTCGGTATATCGTTGAGAGAGGCTTGCTGCCAATCCGCCCGCATAGTTGTAATAGCTGATAATATCGGACCTCAACGATTCATTTGAAATGAGGTTAATATCGTTCGACATAAGTGATTCATAAGTTGAAAAGTCATATCGCAATCCCCAGTCGCTGGTCATATTTGAAAAATGAAATTTCAGTGTGTCTTTATATGGAAGGTCCTTCTCCATATAATCTATGAGGTAATTGATTGAATTTATGGCCTTCTCGTAATTCACAGTGCTCTGTGCATGATAAGCGGAATCCTGTGACAAACTCAATACGAAGTTCTGCAGCGTTTTTGTTTCCTGAATTTTCAATTTCCGATCCTCATTCCAGAGATTGATTTGCAGTGCAATTAAAATTCCAATGACGACAAGAATGATTTCACCGAAAGCATATTTGAGATAGCTGCCTGTTTTACCTTCAGTAAGCAGACGCTGACGGATTTTCCGAAAAAATTTTATCATGTGTTTCTGTGTGATGAGGGCGCCGGCCTTACCTGGTAACATCAGGCGGTCTTTTTCTCACGCCAACAAACCGTAATAACAGGATAGAATTGCAAAAAAGCAATCTTTATAACGCCGATGACTAATTGTTGTCAGGATAGGCATCCCGGCTAGGGAGCCACAGCAATATGGCCTACCTCGTTCACCCGTGCCGTGAATCCTGCGCGGCGCAGTACATCGACCGCCAGTTGATTAAGGCCTTCTTCGTTAAGCTCTTTGAGTATATTACTCGCATTTGTCCACAGAATTTGAGGTGGAACGGCAGGATCCACACCCCCGTAATAGCCTTCACTGTCCCGCGGGCAGAGGTCGTAATTCTTTCGCTGATCATCATGAAATGCATAAAATGTATTCATGAATTCAGGATCTTTACGGATAATACTGATGTATTTAACCAATTCGGCTTTTTGCCTGTCATCGGCATGATTGGAGTACCAGGTAACAATCCCCATGGGGCAGAGACAATCGATGCTGAAGGCAAACTCACGGTTCACCAGCTGGTTACCGTTTTTTTGATATACATGATAATAGCATTCGGTTGATCCTGCCCAATCACCGCCGATTAAAACGATCCCGCCTTCTTTTGTTTTTTGAGCAAACCATTCAAGCGCTTTTTCAAGAAAGGCATCGTCAAAGTAATACAGGACATTGAAACATCGGATGACATCCTTGGGAGTGATGTCAATCTGACCAATTCCACCCTTCAAAAATGTCAGTTGTTCGGTCTCATAGCTTTTGATGGGATTTAGCTTCAGGGAAGGATAGTCTTCCCCGGAAGGGTTATTTAGTAATTCTTCCAGTAAATTTTCAAAGCGTGTTCTTGTGGCATTTGAATCCGTGAGTAACTTGTTCCAGTTCTCGATGGATGGAATAGCTGGCTGGAAATAAACGGTAGATTTATCCTCATCAAGCGTGGCATAATTTCCATCAGAATCAAAGATGAGATAGGCTGGCAGTGAGGGATCTGCGCCGGTGATTTTCCAGTCATCCAGGAATCCCGCTGTTTCGAGCGTTGTAAATGGAGGAAATCCACAGCCTATGTCCAGCATTTCTTTCCCCTCGGAAGCCAACCAGGAATTTGATTTAACATATTGATCAATGACCGCATGTCGGCCCTGGATGGTGATGGGAGGCACTTTGCCCTCCCAGGCACCCGGCAGTATTCGTGCCAGGAGCGTCCCGAATATATCTGCCTGAAGAAGGGACATGTCCTTTGCCGGCAACCCTGAACTGCTGATCCAGCCAAACATTCGTTGAATAAAGGCGAAAACATCGGGCCTGTCAATGGGTAATCGCTCTAGTTTGGCCTGGAACTTCGGGGACAATTCCCCGTTGAAATATTGAACATTAAGATCCTTAACAAATTCACTGGTATTCATAATTTCAACGGGGCTTATGATTAATGTTTACGATGGATAAAGAAATCATCAGATCTTGAAACGTCCGGTAAATCAACCTTGGACGAAAGAGAATGTCCGCAGCTAATTTGTTCTGATCAATCCTTCACAATCAATTTAGTGCCCTAATTGAATTTTACCAATTATAGCGCAGATTCTTTGCGATATATTTCAGTCTGGTAAATCCTAATTGTTGGGGACAAAAACAATAACAGACGTTGCAGGTTCTTCATTTCCGGAATTTGCAAAATCAAAACTGTCATTACTGTTTGTGAGTGTGATCGTATTATTCCCCATTTCATACGTTCCGGTAACTACGGGCCTGCCTGCCTCTGCAGGAGTTGATATATAAGTTTTATTCGGACCCAGTGATATGATGGCATCCCACTCATCAACCGGATTATTTTGAAATTCAATCCAGGTTCGGGTGCGTCCTTCTCCCCCCGGCAGCATGGTATAGCGAATTTCTCCTCCTGCGGCAATAAAATTCACGACCTCCGAGGAATTGGATTTATTTGTAAAAATCGCAGAAGATGCAATCCAGCTTCCCTCGAAATCTTCAATGGTCACCTGCGGTGTTGGTTCGGAATCATCACTGGAACAGTTGAACCCGAACAGGACGATAAATACAAGTACAATAATTTCAAAGCGTTTCATGATAGTGTTTTTTTGGTTTACATAAATTATCGAGATGCCGTTTGCAGATCGATGATTTAAAGCTCTGAAAATAATCCGGGCATAATTTGTCTCTGTGTTTCAAAGACGTGTCTGTATGTTTCATTCGCCGAAATTCCGGCATTTGAAACGATTTTGAGGCTTAAAAAGCAGGTTTTCCTGCCTTCATAGCAAGGATTGATTGGGCTGTTTATTTTTTTACGTAGGAGCTTGGGGGAGCTCCAAGGGCCTCAGAAAATACCCTGCTGAAATGTGCCTGGGTCTTGAAACCCGTCTGGTAAGCTACTTCACTTACATTAAATTCTCCTGAAGAAAGTAATTCCCTGGCCTTTTCCAATTGCACCTTTCGTATGAGGTTTGAGGTAGATTCCCCAGTAATGGCAACCAGTTTTCGATGCAGTTGCGGCCGACTTAAATGGACAAGATCGCACAGTTTGGTGATGTTGAAATCTTCATGTTCAATATTTTCCAATATGACATTTCGTATTTTCAATAAAAAAGCGTTTTCGGTTCCGGACAGGCCGCTGACCGGTTTGGAAAAATCAGATTCTGAATAATGCTTCTGTATTTCTGCGCGCAGCGCCAGTAAATTCTTGAGACGGATTAAAAGTTCCTTACGGTTAAAAGGCTTTGACAGATAAACATCGGCGCCATGCTCCAGGCCCTGAATTTTGGAATCTCCGTCTGCCTTACCTGTGAGCAGAATGATTGGGATATGGCTGGTGCGTTCATCCTTTTTCAATGTTTCGCAAAGCTCAAAGCCATCCTTTTCCGGCATCATGATATCGCTGATAATGATATCGGGTATGAGTTCAATGGCTTTTTCGATTCCTTCAACACCATTTGTAGCCCTGATGGTCTGGTAGCCTTCTTTGATGCTGGCACCAATGTAATGAGCAACATCTGCATTATCCTCCACTATCAGGACTAAGGGTTTATCCATGTCTTCATGGGCAGAATCCATTTCAGTTTCGATGAAATTAGATATACTCTCAGACCATTCATCACGGGCATTTTCCAATGGAATCATTTCGGCGATTTGAGCATCCTGAGTTATCGGCAACAGCACGGTAAATTCCGACCCTTCATCTATCGTGCTTTCGACCTGAATATTACCATTAAGTAACTTCACAAGTTGTTTTACCAGGGATAATCCGATTCCGGTTCCTTCACCTTTCCGGATATTGGAGTCATCCACCTGGTAAAAGCGGTCGAATATTCGATTAATTTTATCGGCTTCAATGCCAATGCCGGTGTCTCTTACTTTAAACTCCAGAAAAGGTTGCCCCTGGTCTGCAAAAGTCTTCCGTACCTGAACATAAACGTTCCCGCTGCCGGGTGTAAATTTAATGGCATTAGACACCAGGTTCCCGACGATATAGGAGATTTTATCAACATCGAAATCCATTATAATCTCCTCTTCTTCCGGATCAAAATAAATCTGTACCTGTTTTGCTTCACCATAGGACTGAAATGATTCCATTCGGTATTTCAGGTAATCGACAATGTTACCCTGCTGGTTATTGACCGACAGTACACCTGCTTCCAGTTTAGAAAGCTCAAGCATTTGATTGATCAGGTTCAGTAGGTTTTTTCCGTTTCGGTCAATCATTTCAACCGCGTGGAGAACCTTATCCGTTTCGCCTTCCTCAGCATATTCCTTTGCCGCGTCATTCATTCCCAGCATAACAGTTAGGGGAGTGCGAAACTCATGTGTTATGTTGGTGTACATTTTCGTTTTTACTTCATCAAGCTCCTTCATCCGGAGGGCTTCTTCCTTTTCCAGGTTTCTTTTCAGCAACATCCGGTAGATAAAATAGATCGCGGCAGCCACTATGAAAATATAAATCAGAACAGCCCACCACCTTAAATACCAATATTGTTTTATACTGATGGGTATGGCGATTTCATTCAGCGCGGAAATATTATTGGGTCCAACCGCTTTTGCGTGGAATATGTAGTCTCCCGGTGGAATTTCCAGGTACCTGGCTTCATTGCGGAACCCATCGTCAATCCATTGATTGTCCAACCCCTCCAGGATATGTGAATAATTGCTGCTGAATTCGTCACCATAAATGGTGTGCGTATATCTGAATGTAATGGTTCTTTCGTTGGCATTAAAAATGATCTTATCAGCTATTGTATAGGGAAGGTTTGGAATATTGATGAGTGCATCCTCCTTTTGATTGTATTTTGATATCCCCACAAGGTTTAATTGACCTTTTTTACCTGTGGTCATTTTGAAATTTTCAGGATTAAACCCTACGATGCCATTCGGTCCGCCAAAAAACAACCGGCCTGATGAGGTTTTATGACAGGACCATAAATTGAATTCATCAGATGCCAGGCCCTGTTCCTGGTAGTAATTAACCATTACATTTTCATATGGATCTAACTGGCATAAACCATCACGTGTTGCCAGCCATAAATGATCCTTGGATCCTAATACATTGTAAACCACATTGGAAGGAAGTCCGTCCTTTCTGGTGTAGAATTGCCTGTCGCCCGTTTGCGGATTATATCTTATCAGACCTTTATTGGTTGACAGCCAGAACTCATCATTCCAGTTTAATACCGAGGTGATCATGATATCATAGCCTTCCTGGATTGAGTAAACTTCAAGAAGGGAAACCTCCTGTCTGCTGCAATCAATGAGGTAAATACCCTGGTCATAGCTGCCATATATGGCATCATGCACTGGATCATACCGCGCGAATTTGAAATCTGCATGTACTGCAGCCGGACCCGGTCTTAGGTCTGCCGGAATCATTTTTTTATTCTTCCTGTCGAATATACTGATATCACCCGGTCCACACCACCACAGTTTTCCTGAGGCATCTTCGAAAATTCTGGGCCAATACTTTTGAAAAGCATTTTCAGTAAAATTCTCTGCCAATGGAGAAACAGGGATGGCATAAACTTCCTCGGCGCCTGTTACAATATTTGTTTTAATCAGTTTATCAGCCTGGTTTGTCCAGAGGTATCCGTCACGGTTTAATACCATGGAATAAAACCATTTTGAGATATTTTCGCCAGAGCTTGTTCTGTATTGCCTTTTAATCTGAGTGGTTTCACCAGTCACCAGGTTTACCGTGTAGAGGTCTTGCTCGTTTTCCTTCACCAGCAACACATCCGGTGAAAGCTCAATGATTTCCCGGGCGCTGAATGCTCTGATGCTTTCGGACGGACTTGCCTGGTTGAAGTAGGTATTGAATAATTTTTCCCGCTTTTTAAACCGGACTGCGCCAAAAAAATGGCCATTCCAGAAACCACCATCCTGGTCCTCAAAGAAATGATACATCAATTGTACACCATTGGATCTTTTGAACATCGGGTCGACAAATCTTTCAAGTGTTCTTGAATTCACATCATACTGATAAACGTCTCCTTCCCCATGATAGAACCAGATGTTCCCGGCATTATCCAGTTGTACCCGTTCAATTTTCGATACGTCAATGTCATCGGGTAAACTAAAATTTAATAATGCCTCATTTAGCGGATCGACATTGTTTGAAGGGTACCAGAATTTGCGATCCTTGTCGACAGGAATAGCATATCCATTTGCATTCACCGGAAAGTATTCAATAGTGTTGTTTGAAATATCGGCCAGATAATAGCCTGCTCCCATACCCCAGAGCCATAATTTTCCATCCGATCGCTCGGTAAAATATTCCAGTGTCGTACCTGCCACCGGGATATTCAATATGTTTTCAAATTTGTTTTTCGCGGGGTTGTATCTCCATATGGTATTGGTCCCCGATTGATAGTAAAGTGCAATAAAATCGTCGTTACTCAGAGGGCCGAAATGTTTCATTTCAGCATTGAGATTGCCCTCATCGAATGTATGTTGAACCCTTGTAATTTTTCCAGATGCCAGTTCCAGTTTGTTGAAAACTCCATCGTTACCATATGCCCAAATATTACCTTGCTGATCTTTGCTGACTCGAATGATGGTATTGGTGCTAAGCGTTGCAGAATCATTATCTGAATGCTGCCAGGTAATAAAATTCTCGCCGTCATATCTCCTGAGTCCGGTATGATTGGCAAGCCAGATGAAGCCATCATCATCCTGGGTGATGTCATAAACCCACCGGAAGTTCTTTCCGTAATCGGTGGTGCGATGCGTGATTTCAATATTACTCTGGGCGGATGTTGTATATATACAGCCGAGGTGAATTGTAAACCACAAAAGAGCGGTAAGCTTACTCTGTTTAAATACCATGGATTCTACAAGTAAGACCCTGCAGTCATTTTTCATTTGACCGCAATTACCCCAATTTAATATTCTGAAATGATTTATTTGTCTGATGAATGCAGAATCATTGTGGTTTCGGAGTTTTATACTTTAAGGAATTCGTATGAAATTCTGAAATTGTCTTTACTCATGAATAATCGCCTGAATCAGTTTAACAAGATTATTCATGTCCCGGTAATCCATCGCTTCCACCGGCGAATGCGAATATCTTCCCGGCCAGGATAGGGGAATAGATGGAATCCCATAACCCAGAAATGCCTGTCCGTCGGTTCCCCCAGACGTCATGCCGTATTGCGTTTTAATTGCGTTTTTGGCGGCAAGGTCCTGGACGGCCCTGAGATTTTTCCGGCTTACGTAATTAATACTTTCCAGCACCCGTATGACTGCGCCATCACCCAATGGCATGTTCGCAAATGTCTCATCAGTATACGGATCATCAGAAGAGACATAAGTATCAATAGGGTAGACAATATCCGCATCTGTGAGATCTTTTGCGGCATAGGAAGAGCCTGTAAGCCCGATTTCTTCCGCGGTCGACCAGACGAAGGTTACCCTTCGGTCAAGTTCAGCAGGATTTAAATCTTTTAAACTCATCAGCAACGCAGCGCTGCCTACGCGGTCATCAAAGCCACGCGCGGCCGCACGGTTCTCACTCAGACGGATCATTTTCTTGGGCATGGTTACGGTAGTGGACCCAATCTTAATTCCGGCAGCCAATGCCTCACTTTTTGAATCAAAGCCGGCAAATACGGTAAGGTCCGACGGGAGTGCTCTTGCCTCAGCAGTTTTATAATCCTTTCTTGGCTCGAAGACTCCCGGTATCGGTTGGTTTGATACATGGATCAATGCCGGCTGCGCTTCCCATAACCACTGGAGCATCCCGCCCTTGGTCCCGAGTACCAGTTTGCCATCATCGGTAATGGAATCCACAATATATCCGGTCTCATCCATGTGGGCAACAAACACGATATGCTCGTCTCCCTGGCCGAAGCTGAGACGAATATTTCCTTCAGAATCGACGTCAGGCTTCGCCCAATCGGGCAATTGAGTCAGTATATGCTCCCTTACCTGTCCCTCATCGGAGCTTACCCCGTAACGTGCTACGAGTTCTGAAACTACATTGTGTTCATCGTTGAAAGTTCTGTAGGTCGCTCCGGGTATTTCAGTCTTTACTGCCGGCAAGTCATTTGATTTGTTCTTTCCGCCCACTACTCTGAGCCAGTAATCTGCCAGGTGCTCCACATCCGATATAGCAACCATTTCAACCGGAGTGTGCTCATACAGTCCGGGTAAACCGATTTCATAAACGTTAAGCTCATCGAAATTAACAGTAGAGGCACGATTACCGAAGGGAATCGACGGTTTCACATCTGCGTAGTTCACATCGCTGTTGAATGATCGGCCGTTTGTAAGCAGGGTGTTCGCCGCAAGATTATCCGATTCCAGGAAACGGTTAAACCGATGGATCTCATCGAAGGGTCCGTGCGTATTGATCACTGCCTCCAGTCCCTTTCCGTTGATCAGTTCGAGGGTGGTCCATGCAATGACCACCGTACCCTTGATATCTTTTTCACGGATGCTGTTGGCCACGGCGGCAAGCGCTATCGCTGCCGACTTAGTTTTCATAGCCGGCGCCGCCATCATGGTATTATTGATTATACTTACTTTTTTATTCAGTGTTACAGGGTCGAGAAGTTTGATGTTTTTTTGAGCGACGCCCTTCTCGGATGATTCACCAACATCTACAAATGCTTCGTGCCATGTAAAGGGAGTTTTAGAACTTTCCAGGATGATCCGGAGTCTTTCATAGTGCATGGATCGCACCGTTGAAACACCCGTTAAGGGCCCCTTTTCTGTTGTGATGACAACTTCATGCCCCTGTAAAAATTGATGATAAAGATTGCCTGCATGTCCGAATCCAATCGGGGCAAGTCGTAGATAGCCATCTTCCTGGATCTGGCTTATCACATATCCCGGCTCATCCAGCGGTGCGGTGATCAGTTTTTTGGGAGACCCCGAGCCGATGGTCAGGATCAGGTTGCCCAGTTTATCGGTTTTTACATCAGCATCCGGGAGTAATGACCGGATATAGGCAGCTGCGGCATCCTCTCTTCCTGTTACGGAAGAGATTTCCGCGAATGCCTGCAGGTGGGGGATCAGGCTGTTGTAGTTTTTATCGCTTTGTGCGAGGGAATTACTGATATCAAGAATTACAGCTGCAAATAGGATCACAGCATATTTGAAAATGTGCATATAGTTTAGGGGTTCCGTTGAAATCCGGCAGCAGTGAGACAACATCAGCTGCCGAATAATCCCCAAAGTAGTAAAAGGGAACCAGTGAAACAACGGAATTTCATATACACGTTAATATACGCGCTCTGAAGAGATTACCCCTTTTAATGGAGCAATAATGAATCCCCCTTATAGATATTCATTTCCAGCATTTCATAGGTTGAATCAAGCGTTTCAACAGGCGATGTGCCATCATTCTTAAGGTGTCGGTTGAAAAAGGATGTTGTCAGCCTGCCCGTAATTTTCATGGCCAGATCCGGATCAATTTGTCCCGCCTGGCTGAGTGCTCTTACCGGAATCATGTAGGGGATATCCATGAAGTTGCTGTGTTCTGATTTCAGTAGTTTGGCCTCATAAAACCAGGAGGTACTTTTGTTGATGTAAGCATGGCTGTTCAGGTCCTCGTGATCCGCGGGCCAGTCGGCCGATAAAAAAAGAAAGGGCTTCTGGAACACCGTATCAACGATTTGTCCCCACTGCACACCGTCCAGGTTCGCCCCGGCTTTAATCCGGTTGTCAACTAACAGTGATTGTCCGGCAGCCCCACCGCCTCTTGAATGTCCGAAAACTCCTACATTCGCTACTTCCAATCGGCCTTTGAACAAGCCTTCCTTATTCCAGTTATCCAGTTCGTCAATAACATCCATGATATCGAGTGCCCACCGTTCCACAATATCTCTGACGAAATAGGTTGTAAGTGCCTTCTCAACAATGGGATGTCTTTCTTCAAAGGAGAGCCCGTTCCTGAATGCCTCCTGCACAGGCTGAATCTTCTCCCAGGTTCCCGCTTCGATACGGGCAGCATAGTCGTAATCGAAATAAATTTCAGATCCGTCGGGAAAGGTTGAGCCGGTGCTTTCATAACTATGGTTGATGGCGAAAATGATATAACCCTGACTGGCGAGCTCCGAGAGAATTGCATAGTATCCGTTCGCCTTGGAGTTATAGCCGTGCGAGAAGATCAGTACCGGAAAGGTTTCACCGGCAACCGGAGTATTTCGGTAAACATGGGTTTCAATCTTATCGAGATAGTTGAACATCCATCCCGGAAGCTGGTACTTCTGGGCAAAGCCATTTCTGCCTCCCTTGTCGATGTATGAATCCATTTCTTCGCCAGGTTCTGTCGATGGATACCAAACCTTGATCATAAACCGCCTTTGATCGCCTTCATCTGTTGTGATGGGCTCCGGGCGGTCGGAATTCAACAGGATATCTGTTGTTCCTACCGCGTAGGGTCCTGTGGGGGACGGCAGTTCAAATACCGGGAAAACCGAAGGCAGCAGAATGGCCATTGCCAGGAGTACAGCAAGGCCGATGGTCTTAATGATCCTCAGAAAGATCGACGACTTCCTTTCCGGGTTTCTGAAACTGGTGATGATTGCGACAAGAAAGAGGAGGTAGGCCGGAGTTATTTGCCAACGGGGTCCTTCCGCGATCAGGTGTATGCCCAGGATCAGGATCAGGAATCCGATGACATAGCGTTTATTAACATATCTGTAAAGAATACGATTGAAAATGATCGTAATGGAAGAGGCGATAATTATCAGTAATTCGAAGAATTGCATACGTTGTTTTTATTGGTTTTTTGATGACCAAAAATCAACGGATTTAATAGAAAGGGCAATGTCGTATCCCGATGTAAACCGGTTATCTGTCGACAGAATACTGCTTAAATGACCATAGGGTGTTATTTCTTCTCTAAAATTTTGGAATTCCGCAGGCCGAAGTAGAGGACGAGCGGACTTAACAGGAAAAATATTTTTGTTTCTGTGTTGTCGATGCTCAGGGATTTAAAGATCAGGATATAGGCAAACAGGAGCAGATAAATGATCATGCCTGTTTTGATGAGTATGCTTTTCATTTGTTCGTATCGATGTGATTTTAAAGTATTTTTTTAATGTCTGACCTTCATTGTTAAACTTAATCCCTGTAATCCAAAGGCGGCTGTCGGTCACCCAGCAGGGCCTTGTACACATAATCACCTTTGGCCTCAATGAATTCTTCCTTTGCATCCACCAGCAATTTAGGCTGCGTAAATAAATCTATGGCCGTGAGTGCCATAGTCTTTGCGGCCACCATCATGCCTTTGATGCCAATATCCGTTCCTCCGCATGCGACGGCCTGCCAGCTGTGCGGACTGGTTCCGGGTACCCAGGTTGCTATTAATAACCCAACAGTTGGCACCATATAACTCACATCCCCAACATCTGTTGAGCCGCTCAGAGGGAGGCTGCCCGTCGGGTAAATTTGAGCGGCGTCAGATACATCAGGGGCTTTTTTGAGAAAACTTTCCTGCAACGTTTTCGCAAAGTTTTTATCTTCCTCGCTGTAAATTACCCCGCCAACCCGTTGCAGGTTGGTATTCATATTTTCGGCCAGTGTATTGTTGATCAGCAAATCATGGGAACCGCTGATGATTTCGTAATCCATGGATGTTTCGGTTCCCAGCGCAGCGCCTTCTGCGGCCTTTACTATCCGTTCGAATATTGATTGTACAACATCCTTTTTCGGATGGCGTACGTAATAGAAGACCTCTGCATATTCAGGGACCACATTGGGTGCTTCACCGCCGCTGGTAATAACATAATGGATCCGGCTTTCCTGCGGAACATGCTCCCGCATCATGTTCACCATTGCATTCATAGCCTCTACACCATCAAGGGCAGAACGCCCGTTTTCTGGTGCCACTGCGGCATGCGAGGCAATTCCGTGAAAACGGAACTTTGCTGTTTTATTGGCTAATGTGCTTGTCCCAATCACACCGGTTTTATCCCATGGATGCCAGTGGAGCACTGCGTCTACATCGTTGAAAAGTCCTGCGCGAACCATATAGGATTTGCCATTGCCACCTTCTTCTGCCGGTGTACCGTAAACCCGGATCGTTCCTTTCAGCTTTCCACTCTCAAGGTGTTGCTTAATGGCAATTCCTGTTGCCACTGCTGCGGCGCCGAACAAGTGGTGACCGCAGGCCTGACCATTTGACTTGCCATCAACAGGGGACCGTGTTGGTGTATTATCCTGGGAAATGCCAGGCAGTGCATCGTATTCGGCCAGGACCCCGATCACAGGGCTGCCGCTGCCATAGGTGGCTACAAACGAGGTGGGCATGCCTGCTACACCTGTTTCAACCGCAAACCCATTTTCCTCCAAAGTCCTGGCGAGTAGGGCAGAGCTCTGGTTTTCCTTGTATCCCAATTCTGCGTAGTCCCAGATTTCCAGTGCGAGTTCTTTATAGGTGTCGTAGTCAGACTGAATTGAAGCAGCGGTTTCATTTTTCATGGCTTCCACGGCCTTGGGTTTTTGAGCCAGGGTGGTACAGGTGACCGATATGCATAAAACGATGATCAGGAAGGATTTCATTAGATTTTATTTAAATGAGGGTTAGGTGTCGTAATTTGTTAGTAATCAGGGTTTATAATCCTTGCAAGAGCTCTGCTATTAGTCGGGATATATTCCCAAATTACAAGGTCCCCGGACTTAATTTACACTATTCCTGAAATCTCTTGATATTATTTTCAATCACTCGATTTAATTTTTCCAACTCCTTTCAAACAATTTCTCCTTCATCATAGATCAGTTCCATGTGTAATAGTCCAATTGACAACGTATTCCTGAATTCAGGATTATCAAAGAATTCAGGGTAAAGAAACTTATCCTTATCGCTTACTGCTTCTTCTTTCATTCGGGAACGGAGTTCAAATTTCGCTTCTAGAAGAAATAGTGTTAAGAATTCAAAATGCGAAATATGATGTGCAGGGTATTCAAGAATACCGACTTAGAGATACCTCCTTAACTATTATCTTAATTTGACGGTGATTCTTTCAAAGGTCGTATTCCAAAAATCAATAAATATCCGATCATCCAGAATTCTCCAATAGTTGCTGGAATTGTTAAGTATTTAGCCGGGGGGAATTCAATTCCCGAGTAACTGATTGTCGTGCTTAACAGGTAGCCAATACCGCCTATTATGAGCGTGCGCCCCAGCCATAAGGGCATCCTTTTTGAACTGGTGATAATGTATCCCAGGGGGATCAGCCATAGTCCGAAAAACAGTCCGCCCACCCGCCAGGCATTGGAACTTAGGTCGGTCAAAAGTTCTATTAAAATCAACTTGTCTTCAACATTCTGGGATGAACCGGCAATATCAATCGCCGTACCCATTGAAATGGCGCTGATGATAATGACTACTGAGTTGACCATTCCCCAGATTCCGACGGCCCATGCAGCCCAGTCATTTATTTTTCTGAACAGTTTAAAGAACCATACCGCGGTAAGGGCTTGTGAAACGATGATGCCAAATTCCAATAGCAACCGGGTTCTGGCGAGTGATTCGTTGTCAATCAGATTTGCAAGTGTTTTTTGCGGGTCTGCGGATACATATACCTGGGGGTGAAATATCATAAATCCCAAAATGCCGGATATGGCCATAAGCAGGTACCAGATCCCGGCGATTCTGGCGGTAGTTACTAATTGACGTTGGTTGTGTTCTGGAAACATGTTTTATTTTTATCTGATCTTACACACTGGTATTTCGGTTTTGCCGGAGCATTTTGTTATGAATTATTTCCCCTGGGCCATTTCCATGCCTGTGAAATGATAATGGCAAAAATTACAAGTTCCGCAAAGTTGAACATAACATAGAATGTATGCCATTCATCTGTAATGCTGGAAACAATAATGAGCACCGAGATACAAGCATACACGAATGCAAGGATGATATTTAACCATTTATTGAGTTGGGGCTGGAGAAAGATGGAAAGAAATATCATCAGGGCCGGAATAATTAAAATCAGGGAAAATATCATTAAAATTCCTGGAGATGTTGGTCCTACAGGAGTTTGAAGGTTCATCATTCTCTCTAATTTCCCGGGGGTCATTAGCTGGAAATAATCGGCATAAATGTACAGGAACATCAACGAGGTCCAAAGACTGGCAAGTTTAATTTTTATGTTGATTTTGAAGTTGGTTGATGATTCCGATCCCGTCGAATTTATACCCATGGTTATGATTTTAGTGTTTTGCTTTTAGCAAAGACGATGAAAAAGCAAGAATGTTACAAACCGGTAAATTTGTTCGGCTGAAATCATATTCATAGTTGATAGCTCAAAACAAAAAATGCCTCACTCTCGGATTGGAAATCAATCATTGCTACTCTCGCTTAGTAAGATAATTCGATCTATGGCTTTTCGAATTTCAGTGTCCTCATCTTTTACGATATTCAACAATACATTTACATCTCTGCGACGGTCATTAATTAAATTCTCAAATTCGATCGATGTCAAAAATGACAGATCAACACGTTCATCATCTAATCCCCTTTTGTACGGACGTGGTAATCTTGTTGCCAAATAGGGGGTAATAGTTTGCCGGGTATAATTAATTGCCTGCTCTTCCCTTTCAAAATAATCTGATATCAGGTCTTCCCACTGTATGAGCAAAGTTCGAAGTTCATTATTTGAAATAATTTCAAAGGATGACGTATTGATCAAAGTAGAAATGGATCCCATGGAAAGATCTGCAGAAATGGTGTTTCGGATCAGCTCCAATGCTATCGATAAAGTGTCTTTATTTATTTCATTTTGGTTTATTGGGAACAATTTTATCAATAAATCACACTCATTTAAAATGAGGTTATACGTTCTTACGGTACTTTCCAGCTCTTCCTTATTGTACTTAAATTCGGCATTAATTTCTTTTAGCAACAAACTCTCCTTTCGGCCATCAATTCTATTTTGATTCCAGTTATTAATTGAAAGCGCAATTAAAATTCCGATTACGACCAGAATTATTTCACCAACCGCATAAAGCAGATACCTGCCCAATCTGCCTGCCTGTCCGTCAGCCGGGTTCTGAGTCAGCAATTTTTGCCGAATTTTTCGAAAGAATTTTATCATTGGTTAAGGTTTATCCCCGATTAGTTAAAGGACAAAACAGTTGAAGGTTTTTCGTTCGTACATCACCGTCTCATTCTGTTGTTATTTTCTTAAACTTCCGCACTCTTCTGCCTCCTGTTTCGGCAACGTAAATATTACCCTCGCCATCAATGTCTATATCATGATAACGGGGAGCAGCAATTGAATCAGTCCTGCCAAATCGGACCAATTCATTTAGTGCTGCATCAAAAAGCAAAATATCAGCGCCCATTATCAAAGTGTCATTCACAGTTAAATTATCTATTGCGAATAAATTATCCTTCTGGTCGATTGCTATTGAATATAGTTGTGTTGCCATATTATTTTCCCATTGATTCAGAAAATTTCCGTCGGGATCAAATTTCTGGATTCGATTGTTCTCTCTGTCGGCTATAAAGACATTACCCTGTGCATCCAAATCAATACTGTGGGGGGTATTAAATTCGCCAGGTTTGTTTCCCATTGTTCCCCATTCAAAAAGATATTTCCCTTCCTTTGAAAATTTTACAACCCTGCTGTTACCATATCCATCACTTACATATAATGAACCATCATTTGCCACAGCAACGTCTGTGGGAAGATTAAAATGCAGCGAATCATTTCCCGGGATTTTTGCCTCACCTAATTTCATCAACAATTCACCCTCGTGACTGAATTTAAAAATTTGGTGTAAACCAACATCAGCCACCCAGACATTATTTTTATTGTCGACCGACAAGCCATGTGGCATTATAAAGAGATGGGATCCCCAGCTATTCAAAATTTTTCCGGTATTCTTTTCCAGGAGAAATATGGTATTGGATGAAATCAAAGAGTCGGGAATGGTCCATGTCCACTCTCTGCCGGTTCTTTGAAACATGAAAATATTTTGTTCGTTATCAACTCCTACAGCTGAAACGGCACTAAATGAAAATCCTTGTGATAATTGAGGCCAGTCCTTAACCAATACATAGGAATTACCTTTATCCTCTGAATTGGATTTGTTAACCTCATTGCAGGAGAAACAAATCAAAGCCAAAAGGATAAAATAACATTCCTTGATTTTTGTTTTTATCATAAGCGTATTAAGGTTCGAATTTTGGTTTGATTTCCAACGGCCGGAATTTTAGACGGGATCAGTTTATTTTTACAGGTAAATGCTAAAAGCAATATAATCAGAACCACAATGAAAGTACCAAAAAACGTAGCTTCGTTCGTTAAGTCATCATGTATATTGCTATCTAGGTCCAAGGCCGGCATACCTAATACGGGCCGGAGCTATAGTCCTTTCCGGCTATGGACGAGAGAACCAGGGTTAGGCTCTGTTAATTAATGCAATGAAACTATTTCGTCAATTTCTGCAATTGTACTGCTCAAATTATCCCCATAATAATTTAGTGAGAACGTATGGTAGTACATATCATTAATTAATTCATTCAATTGAGCTTCGCTCATATCCGGTATGTGACCGGTTCTTCTGATTTCGCTGTATTTCCTGGTAAAGTAAAACCACTTATCATCTGCAGATTTTGCATTATCCATGAGCCTTGTGTAAGTCGAATTATACAGTTTCGTTACCGCAGAACAAAAAGCCTTATTTTTGAATTTACTTATTTCATTTCCGGCTATTGCAGCTTGAAAAGAACCTGATATTGGATAAAATGTCCGATGAGTGGCAAAGTAGTTTCGGAGCAAAGAATCCAACAATGGTCTGTCGGCATCATACAGAAAAGATAAGTCTTTACTTAAAACTGAGTATACAGAATCTTTATCCTGAGCCAGTTGAATGATATACTTAATGTATTCCTTATCCTGAGCCAGGTCATTTTTTATGCCCTCAATAAATTCGTGTTCAGCAATATTTTGCTTTCTTGTCTCATTCCAGGTATTGATTGATAAAGCGATTAGAATCCCGATTACAACCAGAATAATTTCGCCAAAAGCATAAAGTAGATATTTACTGAATTTACTTTCAGTTACGAGTTTTTGGCGTATGCGATTAAAGAATTTTATCATTTATTATTGGTTGGTCCTGAATGTTTAAGGGATATGCCGCAGCAGTTCTAATTCTATATTATTACGTTTCTTTATCTTAACTCAATTTCATATATCCTCGATTCTCCTCCCCATGGATGATATCCGTTCCCAATATATTTGAATCCATACTTTTCATAGTATCCGATATGTTCAGTGCTGAGATATAAAAATTCAAAACCAGCATTTTTAGCATCGGTTTTGGCATATTCAATGAGTATTAAACCATATGCATTTCCTCTGTACTTTTCATCAATAAAAAGCGCACAAATCCAGGGGTATAAATCTCCTCGGCTGATAAAATCATTCGTAATAAGCCCGGCACACCCAATAATTTTGTCATCATTCAGTAATAAATACCATTGAGGTAATGCGTTTTTAGCATTGATACTGTGACTGATGCAATCTTCATAAATTATAGGCAAAACGTCTGGCCAACTCTTTTGAAAATAGGCGATTGCGTCATCTTTATATTCAGGATTTTTTCTTATGGAAATAATTTTCATAATACAAAACTGGTCAACGTAACGCCAATATCGTGCTTCTACTAATGTTCCCCAAGCCATTTAAGGCTTTGATTTCTGTGTGCATCCTTCGTGAATCACAACTTTTTAGCAGATTGTCCATAGAGGATGAAAGAATGGAACTCATCCTGCTTTGAAAACGAAACCGTGACACCGGTTCCCGGATGAATGAAATCAAGTTCATCTCCGTCAATTGGGACAAGCTCATATTCATCGCCATTTGGGAAGATGAGTGAAATGAGTCCATCGTTTGCGTCGAACGTGATCGAAAGGTCTATCTGATTGTTCCACCTGTAATTACCAGGTAGCGCCTTTAAAATTTTCTGATCTACTTGTTTCCGCTGAACTTCAGTTTGACTAAAGTGCCGCCAGTCATAGATCTGGGATGCCGATAAAAGCAATTCATTTCCAAGTGTTCCCCCGTTATCAGAATTGGTGAGGTAAACCAATCCATTACCACTTGTCAGGCTTATGGTCATGCCAGTCCGGTACCCTTCGTTGCCGCCATAGTGGGTGATAGAAATATCATCGCCGGATCTGTCAATGATGAAGCCATATACATGACCATTTCTTTCGTCGTTTAGCAATGAATTGATTTCAGATTGTGAGAATATCGAGACTTCGCCATTGTAGGCTTTGTAAATTTCAATCAGAAATTTTGCGAGGTCAACAGAATTACTCCAAAGTCCTGCCGCAGCCTGCTCGGGATGGTTTCGCCAACCTCCTTCCACCATATCTCCCGAAAACGTATATCCTTTTGCAACCCGGTTGGAATCTGAAGCAGGGAGCGGTTGCGTGAATTCAGAATGATTCATTCCGGCAGGATCAAGGATCCATCGTTTCATAATGGTTGAAAACTCGTCATTGAATATATTCTGAAGAGCCACTTCCGCCAGCGTATATGCGCCACCGGAATAAGCCAGTGTTTCGTTTGGTGTACTGGTCACTTCTATAGCCGGGGTATTGACTCCTTCGCTACCTCTTAAAATATCCATATCAGTGGGCATCGGAAGGCTTCTGTTATAACCCTGATATCCACCCGGATTAATGCCTGAAGTATGGGAAAAGATATTGCGAAATGTGACGGGATTCTCTGCTCTTTGTTTGCCTTCAGGTATTTCAAAATCCTTGAGATAATCCTGAATATTTGTATCCAGGTCTATCTCACCGGCGGAATACATACGAACGGCCGCCATAACGGTTACTGGCTTGGACAATGATGCTGCCTGGAATATACTGGTACAGTCCAGGGTTTGTTCATCAGCGAAATCCTCATTTTCATAGACGTCTGACCATTCAATCTCCCCATTCTTTATGATGGCGAGCGATAATGCGGGAATCTGATATTCTTTCATTTTATCTGGAATGGAACTGAAATTTTCCGGCTCACCCGAAAACTTAACTTGTCGGCGTATGCCTTGCTCAAGCTGTTCCTTTCCTGCGACAGATTCATCAGGCAAGATGCAACCCGGTTTGTTCACGTGATCTATCAGATCACTCGTGTCATTTGGCTGTGAGGTACAGGAGCCAATAAAAAACAACAGGAAAAACTGAAAGAACAATTTATTCGCATTTGACTTCATTTTTTTAATCTACATCATAGCATGTAAAAATCACAGACCCCTCCAGCGATATATGTCTATTCGGAATAATTATCAGGTCATTTACCCAATGAAGTGAAATGGCTTTTTTCAAATGGAGGTGTGAGCATCGGGTCTTGCTTAAACGCCCATAAGAATTATTCATTGAGTATTCACAAATGTATCTTCAAAAGTTATGATCCACTTTCCGTTGATCAGTTGTTCTCCGCGTTCCTGAAAGCCTCCATCCGGAGTATTTCTGAAGAAAAACCTGGTTTTGTCGTCTTTCCACACAATGAGTTGCCCGTCTTTGAATTCTGCGGAATACCTGGCAGCGCCATTTTTAGAGAACCGGTGGTAATAATATTTTTGGTCATTTTCGTCGTAAAGGATTATTGTATGGAGCTGCAAAAACTCGGTATTCAACTCAATTACGAGAATGTTCTTATCAAGGTCATAGGAAATGTATTCATATGCTGAACCTTGTTTCACAAGAACACCATTTTCATAAATCTTAGATGTTCCTACCCATTCCCCAATAAGGTAGTTTAGGTTTTCCATCTTTTCCTGCTTCAGGTTTTGGGAGAAAATTGAATTATTCAGGAAAACCAGAACAATAAAGAAAAAGTATGCAACAACTTTTTGATAGCTCATATTTAAAGGATTAATAATTATTCCACTGTGTCGATCCCAGGCTGATTTTCAGCAGCGGGGGAGAATAACCATTATTAGTCTTTCGATATTTCTCTATTAATCAACGCAACCACTTTTTTATTCAAATCTTTCATTTTCTTATAATCATCAATAATTAAGGAATTGGTAAATACTGATAAGACAAACCCATTTTTAAACACCTTGTCATTTAAGAGTTTTTCTAATTCTTGCTTCGAAAGCTCTATACTCTGGTCAAATTCTCCATTATTGGCATAGAAAATATAGCTTTGAGCTAATGGGTCCAAATCAACAGTATTAAACCAGGGATTATAGAAATATTGCTCTAAGTCATTTCTTAAATGTGATCGGTTTGAGATAATTTCTTTGTGAATTAAATCTAAATTCAGCAAACCGTTCTTGATTGAATCATTTGAAATGATGGTGAGGTTTCCAGAATTTAATAATTCAAGAAAAGTATTGTTGTTTCTCTGAAACTCCTGCCAAATGCCCACGTTAAAAGTATGGAAATTGAACATTTGAATATTCTCTACTGGCTTTCCATTAAAGTGTTCGAGTGCAATTTGAGCAGAGTTCACTATACTTTCTCTAATTCGGGTGTAGCGTTCAAGTTCGCTTTCTTCAAAAATCAGATCACTCCTTAGATTTTTCAAGAACTGTACTTCTTTCGCTCTCTGTTTATTCAATTCGTTATTATTATTGATTTGTAGTGCAATCAGGATTCCAATTACCACGAGGATTATCTCTCCAATAGCGTAAATCAAATACTTGCTGAATTTGCCCGCCTGTCCGGATGGCGTGTTTTCATAAAGTAGCTTTTGTCGGATTTTTCTAAAGAATTTTATCATTCAATTTATCAATTGCGTGTGGTTCGTTATTTCTTCTCAAGCCGGTCGATTTCCGTACTTAAATCATTCAACAGCCCGTTCATTTTCAATTTGGTTTCTTCAATTGGTTTATAGATAAGCCATCCCAGAAGGTTCTTCTGATTTCGTAAAAAATACAGGTATTCCTGATCAGTTTTTAAACTTTCAAAATCCAGAGGAATCATTTCTCCCTGACTGTATGTTAAATCTTTATAATTTCCACCCCAAAAATTATTAAACCGGGTGTTAAATATATTTTTGCTAGCATCGAAAAGGAAGTCTCTGTATACTATTTCAAAGTTTACTATCCATTCATCATCATCTTCATATAATTGAACGATCCTTTTTCTTAAATCCGTATTTGAAATAAAGTCAACCCCCAGCGATTTTAAGGATTCAAAAACGTTATTGTCCAGATCTGAATCTCCATAAAACCTGGTTGAAATATAGAAATGCCGACTTAGAGAGTCAGAGTAGGGCAAATTTTGTTGGAAATGATGGAAAATTATATCAATTGACCGTGATGCGGCTTCATAAAACTTTATGCTTTGGTCAAACTGAGCTATATCATCCTGGAATTGAATTTCGAACGACTTCAATATCTGTATTTCCTTTTTTTCCTTCAGTCTGTTTTGATTCCAATTATTAATGGACAGTGCGATTAAAATTCCGATCACAACAAGTACTATTTCTCCGGTGGCATATTTTAAATACCTGCCTACTTTAGATTCAGGCCTCCCTTCCGGAGAGGCAGGCTCTTCATTTTTATTTTCCATAAACATATTTTGGCGGATTCGCCTGAAAAAGTTATTCATCATACGTTTTAAAATCCTCCAGGTGCTTGGCGGCTTCTTCCAGATCCATAATCAGAAAACCAAAGCCAACGCCGGGTTCTGTATTATCTTTTCCTATCTGAAAACACATAAATTTACCATCGTCTGAAATTACTCCCTGATTGGCTTTGTACCCTTTATAGTCGGTGAAATGAGTTAATCTTTGCATTTCCCCCGAACCATCTAATTTCAATTTATACAGATCAAGCAGGGGCCAGGCAGTTTTATCGGATGGTCCGTGTTCGACCAGCGTGTGTAAACCATCAGGGAATATTCCTTCAGGCTCATCGTAGCAGCAGGGAGAATTGGTGATCGTTCTGTATTCCCCGGTTTCGCTGTCTACCATGTAGACATCCGTATTATTTCCATTGTTAATGGTGTATACCGCAAATGTTACTTTTATGTCTTCCGGCGGTACAAGACTTTGCGTTTCAAGGCTTGCATGACCCAGTGAAAAGGGTAACTGTTTCGAATCAAAAATCGTCCTTTGGTTCGATAACCTGGGTATCCCGTCCTCATAAATAATTTCAGCCATTAATAACTTCGCCCTGTTTTTCCCCAGCTCAGGCAATTGGCGATCCCGATGGGTCCAGGCGATTCTCATCCTGTTCCTGGAAACAGCAGGCCCTTCAGCGCAGAGGGTATTTAGCGGAACCGGAGGTTTTGTGCCACTTTTATCCATGACATACAACCAGGTAAGGTCGCGGGCTTTGTCCCTTTCCTGGGTGTCGGTAGGGTCAAAGAGTTCTTTCGGACCGGAGAGCAGAATATCTCCATTGGATAAATACATGGCCCTTGTAAATCCGTAATGATTGAAGTGCCTTGTTTTCGGACTGATGATTCCGGTGGCTAATTCCAGTTCATATACTTCGCCCATGGGTTTGTCCAGAAATAGAATGAACCGGCCATCATGGGACCAATCCGGACGTTCTCCAAAACCGCTGGCAAGTTTGATATAGGGCGGTAAATTATCTGCCGGACTTCCATTAATTAAGTCAGCGTCTGTTTTTTCAAGGCTTTGTCCGAATGCACCTACGGACTGTAGTACTATGCACCAAAGGAGTATTTGTCGGGAAAGAGTAGTTTTTATTATGGCTGACATATGGTCGAATTTTAAAAGTGGTGCGGATTAAGTTCGTCTGAAATTATACAATTACTCGTAGTTGTGGTTGTGCGTAGTTATTTGCATACGTTACTTTGACAGATAGCTATCTATACTAATTTTTCTGCTTTGATTATTAGCATATCGTACCGATTCTAACATTTCATCCAGTTGATTTCTGTCCAAATACTTCCCCCCGACAATCACTGCATATATATTTCGAGTGTTTCTAATATCCTGTAGTGGATTGTCATTTAGTATCACAAGGTCAGCTGCTTTTCCACCCTGTATAACTCCGGTATTGCTTCCGATCCAGTCGGCGGCCATCTTAGTTGCCGCATCCAGGACATATTTATTATCGATTCCAATATCACTGAGATGTTGTAATTCATCATGAATTGAAAATCCCGGTACAATGCCTGCATTACCTGCGTCAGTGCCTGCAGTTATAGTAACCCCATTGCGAACAAGGGCAAGAGTCATAATATTAACTGCTTCGATGTAGGTACTCCAATAGATTTCAGCATTCTTAACTCCTTCCGGGTCGGTATTAAAAGCGACTTCATATCGGTTGCTTCCTGGTAACCATCCTGGATTGAATACAGAACCTTCTAAAATGCCCGGGTTTACATATTCAATTTCGATGGATTTAAGGTATGTTATTAAATCCAAATCTTGTTGTTTCGCTCTTGGGTAAACATTTACAGTAGTGGATATTGTAATGTTTTTATCTTTAATCCTTCTGGCGATGCTATCTGCATTATTTTTCAAAAAGGAAAGGTAGGCTTCTGTATTATCATAGAATATTTTAGAACGACCACCAAATTCGCGTTCCACAGCCTTGGCAATTTCTTCCACATGCGCAACCTGAGATTGATTTGAGCGAAATAAATCCTCAAGTCCGACCGCTGGTGTGAGGTGGCCAGTCATTGGAATGTTGTACTTTTTAGATGCTTCTGAAACGGCATAGTAATTTTCTTTATCCAAACTATAGGCCTTGAGCCCATCGTAGCCTAATGACTTAAACTCAGCAACCTTTTTCTTAGTTTTGGCGGTATCATTGAACAAAGGGATTGGACCAAGTAAACCATATACTTTACTCCGAAAATCGTTTGCAGTATTCATTGGTCCTGCGGCTACATACATCCGGGGCATTAATCCTCCTCTTTTTGCTTCTTCTCTCCATTCAAGATAAAGCCCTCGCCAGGAACTCATAGTGGCAACTTGCGTTACTCCATTAGCCAGGAAAAGTAAAAGATCATTTTTACTTCTGTATGGATGAATATGTGTGTCAATTAAACCAGGAATTAAGAACTTTCCTTCTCCGTCAATAATCGTGTAGTTATGTGGGATATTATTGTCTTCACCTACATATTCAATAAGTTCATTGTTTATTAGAATAGTTTGATTTGGAAGTATAGAATCCTGGTCAGCCGCAAGAACATTAATATTTTTTATTGCCAGTTTGCCAAATTGAGTTTTAAATTGGGAAGCATCAACGATTGATGTGTTCGCACCAGAAAGTTGGTTTTCTTCCGACCTAATATACCACCATGCCAATGCGATTAAGGTTAAAAGCAAGATAAGGCTAATGCCAAAAAACCATTTTAAATATGATTTAAATTTTTTCATGTTTAAATACTATCTAGTCTTCAATTGAACAGAATGTATTGGTGTTAGTGAAGCAGGAGGTTAGCATTAATGATACTCAGGGTGGCAAGATGTTTTTATTAATGGAAACCAGGTGCTATTCAATCTTTTCCGGTTTATAAACATCACGGAAAATTCTCCATGTATCGCTCTCTTTTTTCCATACGAAAAGTGAATTTCCTTTACTCACAAGCGTTCCATTCATATGATAAAATTCAACATAGGCATCCTCAACAATAATGTTTTGGTTTCCCCAGATGTTGATTATTTTGAACCTTATGTCAGTAATACTATCCCGCACTAATTCGTGAACCTCTTTAATGAGATTATCCCTACCAGCATAGGCGCCAATTATTTTTGAATCAACCGTATAAATATCTCCAACGGCAATTGAGTCTCCAGCTTTCAGCGCATCTTCAAAATCCTTATTTCGTTTTTTAATAATTGCCGTAGCTTCAGCAACATCAAATTGGGTTTTACTATCATCCGGAATAGAATTAATTTCAGATTTGTCAGCATTCTTTTGACACGATACAGTAAAGACAATTAACAGGATAGAAATTATTTTTATTAGTTTCATATGTGGTTGTTTCTCGTTGCTCACAACGTTTTGATAAAATGAGTTTTAAATCAATTTCATCTTTTGTTGGTGGTTAAGCTCCATATCGATATTCCGGATTACTTTTTCTATACTTTCAAGTCTCGTGGTCAGCCAAATTTTTCTATCTCTAATGACCACCAACGACAAGAATAAACACCAAAATCCACGAGTACCTTTAATATCCTCTATTCCCTGAAACATTGAGTCTTGGGTTGCTTTTGTATTTGCTTTCATCTGTGCGCCGACAAAAACTAATGAAATGATAATGGCAAGTGCAGATGTAATTTCAGCTATTAATGCATATTCCTTTGGAATTTCTTTCATAGTATTATTTCTTCTCTAATCCCGAATGCCAGGTGTCCATACATATTTTCCAATCTCCGTTCTCTTGCTTCCTCCAGGTAGCAACATACACTCCGCGGTTATAAGAACTGTCATTTGTAGCCCTATCTATAAAATATTCAACGTAACCTCCGATTGTGATTACCTGATCTTGACTTATTATCAATTCGGGTTCATCAAAACTCTCTAATGCCAATTTTTTGACTTTTAAATAGTCATTCCAATTGGTTTTTTGTTCCTCAACACCTCTTTGAAAATTCCCGGAAGGAGTAACTCGTAAAAAGTCATTCTCAAAAAATCTAAAAAATTCATCTGTACCCTCGCCATAGGAATTATACATGTCATTGTAAGTAGTTAATACCTGATTCTTTATATCATTTTCACTTACTTTCTTTTCAGAACAACTGAATGCAATTAAGATTCCTGAAATGAATATTGTTAATTTTTTCATAAGGAATATTTTAAATTTTTATCCGGTCATAAACAACCATTGTAAAATGTGTTTACAACCGTTTATGCCTGTCTGAATATATAAATAACCCCTTAACTTTCCCGTGATAAGGGGATTATTTAGCAGGGGGAATTCAACCTAATCCTCCCGGCACTGTCAACGACAACTCTGTAAAATAACAATTCCTGATCGGAGGACCTCCTGAAAAAACATTTCTTATTGAGCAGCATAGGGCTCGAGTTTTGGTAAAATAGAATGGATGTTTTCCAGGTTTGTTTCTAATTCATTTTGAGCGTTGTCATATAACACCTTATATGCCGCCATGAGTACCGCTACGCGTGGGGTAAAATCACGTTCATCTACATTTTCCCAGGTGTTATTGTAGATATAACTGTTTTTGTAATTAGGGTCATACAACCGTCCAATGATGTTGTATTTTTTTACAAATTCGTCAAGGTGATTTCGGTACTGGTCCAGGGTGTTTTCATTTCTGTATTTATATTCATCCAGCGTGGTGTAATAGTCAGATAATTGTTCCTTGATATCAATGGGCAGGAGGTCAAACGTGCTGGTGGATTTTAAGTTAGAAAATGTATTTGTATTGTACACTGGCGATGAGTACCATCGAACCGGAAACTCGTTCTTCATTATGTTGATAAGTGAATCAAGCGTAACCTCTGTTGCATAAGAACGCTTTATCAGCGCTACTATAGTGCGATATCTTAAATCAACTA
Source organism: Fulvivirga sedimenti (assembly GCF_020328055.1). NCBI lineage: Bacteria > Pseudomonadati > Bacteroidota > Cytophagia > Cytophagales > Fulvivirgaceae > Fulvivirga > Fulvivirga sedimenti. The sequence goes on along the minus strand of NZ_JAIXNE010000003.1, from coordinate 613,223 downwards.
TTGGTTTCGCATTGTGTATAAGAACACTATCTGCGACAAGATCTTTATAGATGGATTGCATCGCGGTATTAAGCTGCATAGATTGTTTTCGTTGTTCATTCCAGTTGTTAATCTGTAGCGCAATCAGGATTCCAATTACAACAAGAATAATTTCTCCGACAGAATATTTCAAATACGTCCAGGTTTTTCCTTCTGAAAGCAAATTATGTCTGATTTTTCTGAAGAATTTTAGCATTTTTTTAAGATTGCTTAGAATTAAGCACAATGGTTTTGCTGAACTGCGCTTTAATGCTTTTTAGTTATTGTTTGGTAAAGAGTTTATATAATCCTGTAAATATTGATGTAATCCTTTTTCAGGATTATTGAGCAGATCTTTTTTAAACTCAATTTTCAGTTCATCTAACAGGCGCATTATATTAAAGCCAATCGTGTAGTGATAGTCGGTTGGGCCGGCATATACTAAGTAATTAAAAGCACTATTTTCCAAATCAATTTCTTCAAATTCCGAAAAAGATTTAAACTTTGGATCGTTTAGGATCGTAGGAGCATCAGAATTGTTAAAGTAGCTTTTAAGGTTAAACATGCTTTGATACTCAATGTACCTGGCTGATCCTTCCTGGATGATATAATAGTTTTCTACCTGTTCAAGATGTGGATGTTCTGAACCGTATTTGATAATCCGCTTTTCTCTCTGGCCCAGGTATGAAGTAATTAGAGAGTCGCGCAAATCTTTATTGCCCTCTGAAATGGCTTTCATTAGAATTTTGTTTTCATTTTGAATCATGGGAAGGAACTGCTCGTCTTCCTGGCAAAGGGCTACCAAATTTCTGGAATCAAAAGGCAAAACCCCAATTACGGATTCAGCGTACTTCACTAAATTTTCATTGTTGTATTGAAAGTGGTGAAACATTTCATGAATAACCATGGTCGACCACATTTCTGTGCTTTCTACAGAAGGAATGTATTTACCAATTTCTTCAACAGAAGAATATTGTTCCACAGGATTTTTAAAGAAGAACTCTGTAGAATCTTCTTCGTTGAAACTGATCATTACTTCCATGTGATAAGGAATGCTGTCAGTCCTTCCTGAGAGCCAATAATTATCACTATGTTTTTTGATGTCCTGTAACTTTTTAATCATATAGGAATCTGGAAAGAAAACTTCCGACCATTCTGAATCGAAGTAAATAAGAGTTCCTTCATTGTATTTTGTGCCAAAGTCTGGCCAGGTATTTTCAGCTACAGATTTTTTCAGTTTAAGAACAAAAGAAATTCTTCGTGTCGATAAACTATCGGGCAAATCAAAATAACTCTCTGATTTATTGCTTTCAATACCCGTCTGAGAATCATTTTTTTGATCCTGGCATGCTGTTGTGAGAGAGCAAACACAAGCTATTAGTAAAAGTTTTATTTTCATAGTGGTCTGTTTTGCCTGACTTTCCGTAAGAATCAAGCTTAAGTCCTTAGCTAGTAATTTTCCGCCTAATAATCCGTGAAGTATACCAAGTCCGGCATAAATCCAAAGTTGATAAATTGTATATGATGCAATAGATTCCAATACTCTTTCAGGCCCAAATTCAAACGATTCTACGATTCCAATAATTATTGACGCTGCGCCTCCGTCATCTTGTTGCCGCCACTTTCATCGCCAGGTCGATGAACCGTTTGTCCTTTGCCACCAGGTACGCCGTCCCTGGCACGTTCCCCGCCGCGGCGGAGCCAGTGCCGGCGCTCGTCGAGTGCATCGATCCCACGTTACTGACCACGGCCACCACCACGTCTGTGCCCTCGACCCAGTAGAACGATCCAGTGAACCCCAGCACGTCGCCGTCATGCCCGATGACCGCGAGATCGCCCGGATACGCGCTGCGAAATAGGCCGTGCCCCACCTGTTCCCCATCGCCCGCCGGAGACCACTCGGTCATGAACTTCATGCTCGCAGGCTTGAGCAGTCGGCCATCGCGCAGCGCTGCGGCGTAGCGCGCGAGGTCCCGCGCTGTCGCCACCATCCCACCGGCCGTCCACTCCACCGAGAGATTTGAGCTGCTGGCGTCAATCAAGCCCGGGCGAACCTCGGGGAAGGCGGCGTTCACTCCGGCGTCCTCTTGGAAGGTCGGAGTCGCCCAGTGATACCGGTGCGCCAGCTGCCCTGGGGGAATGGGCTCGAAGCCTTCAAGATGGATGTCCTTCAAGCCGAGTGGCGTGAGGATCCGCCGATGGATCTCGTCCACCGCCTGATTACCGGTCACCTTCTCGATGACCATGCCGAGCAGTGTGAAATTCGTGTTCGCGTAGCTGAACTTCTCACCTGGCGGGGCCAGCGCCGCTTGCCCTTTGATGTAAGGGAGCGTCGCCGTCTTGTCCCAGATGCGGGCCGGCTCGAGCCGGTCGCCCCGACCCTCGTGGATCCAGGCGGGGTCGTCCTCCCAGCTGCGCACTCCTCCAGTGTGGTTAAGTAGCTGCGCTAGTGTGGCTTTCTCCGCATTGGGTATTCCATCCACCGCCGCCCCCAGCAGACTCGCCGCTGTGGCGTTGAGATCCAGTCGCCCTTCCTCCGTCAGCTGCAAAATCACGACGGCCACGAAAGTCTTGGTAATGCTGCCGATGCCGAAGAGCATCTCGGGGCGTACGGGCGCGCCCGTCTGCAGGTCCGCTTTACCGGCAACCCCCGTCCAGAGGACGCTGTCACCCGTTGCTACGGCGGCAGAGATTCCGGGAATGCCAGAGGCGACGGCCTCGTCCAGGAGCGCTTTAAGCTCAGACGCGGCGCCGCGTTGGTCAGGCGAGCGCTCGGCCGTCCCCACAGTGCACGCCGAAACGACGACCAGGCTTGCGAGTGTGAGCGCCCACTTCATCAGCATGATTGCTCCCGGTGGATTCTGGTCCTGACACTTCAAGACCGCTATGCCGCCTTGGTCTAATAATCGAGGTTTCTTCTCTGTCATATTATTTCAATACTTTTGCTTCTCCAAAATCTTACCGACGGTCTAGGCTATGAGTAGTTGCGAAGCAATTCCTTATAGCCATTGTTGGCAACAGAGTTTATTTTAAAATCAGTTCTTCTTTCAACGTAAAATGTTGAGCAGTTTTATCATATCTCGATAGTACATGTTTAGCATTGTCTGGTATATAAGCTTGCTCATAGTCTTCTCCAGCAAACACTTTAACGGAATCCAGTGAATCAAATTGAAGAACAAGAAAAAACTCCATTTCATCATTCTTTACCATTGTGGAAATACTGACTTTTTCCAACCCTTCAACACCCCTTTTTTTTACTGTTGGAAATACCTCATTAATGAGCATATCTTCATAAATAGGTGCATTTTTTAATGTTGTCCAACCTTTCCAAGTTCGGATAATTTTATTCTTTTTATTCATTTCAATTTAATTGTTGCACAACGATCTCGGCTATGAGTAGTTGCGTGGTTTAGTGGTTAACTTTGCAAGCCTGCCTGCCTGCCGGCAGGTACACACCAAGTTGGAAATTCCTGTGGAATTTCCAAAGTAGGCGAGAACAAGCAATTACTTATAGCCATTGTTGGCAATAGTTATTTCTTAAAAATTGTAGTTCCTTCTTTAATGGTTTCTAAAACTTTGATTTCTTTTATTTTCATCGGGGCTACTTTCAAGGGGTTACTATCTAGAATGACCAAATCTGCCAGTTTACCTTTTTCTAATGTCCCTTTTTTATCCTCTTCAAAGTACTGATAAGCGGCACTACTGGTGATTGCTTGCAGGGCTTGATAGGGTGAAATTCTTTCATCCGCACCAATAATTTCACCATTTCTAGATATTCTGTTTACAGCAGTCCAAACGACCATCATTTGGTCTATAGGTGCCACATTGAAATCGGTATGATTTGTAGGTTTTAATCCTTTTGCAATAGCTGTTTTCATAGGGCTTATAAAGGATGCTTGCTCTAAACCTCTATTTTTAATATGTGCATCGGCAAAAAAGAAAGTATGTTCGGTGTAAAGTGAAGGTATCATTTTGTATTCTACATATTTGTCTAGTTGGTCTAGGCGTACAAATTGAGAATGTATAATGGTAGTTCTACGTTCTTTTGTTGGATTTCCATTACTAGCATATTCATGAGCTTTTATACACATATCTATAGCTCCATCGCCGTTTGCATGAAACGTACATTGTAAGCCTTTATCGTATACCTTTTTGAGCATCTGGTTTACTTCCTCTTGTGTGAAAGTTGATTCGCCCATCCAGTTTTTTTCTCCACTTGGTCCCCCAGTCAAATAAGGTGTTGTAAATAATGCCGTTCTTCCTTGCGGTGAGCCATCAATGGTAATTTTTATGCCACCAAGTTTAAAATGGTTGTTGTATTTACCAAAATCTTCAGGGCTATACAGTTTAAAAATAGTGTCATATTCTGTAATAAAAGGATAGGATACTACATCTATAAATAAAGAATTATTATCTGCGGCTTTTTGTATAATTCCAACATCCCCTATATGCGAAGCTCCTTCTTGTGCAGTAGTAATACCTGCAGCTGCATATATCATCTGACCATCTTTTACTTGTTGCGATAATTGTTCATCTGTTGGTTTGGGCAAGTTTGCGAAAACGGGTAAAAATGCGGTTTCCATTATTAGACCATAGGGTTCATTTGTTCCTGGCTTTCTTACAATAATTCCACCAGGTGGCGTTTCAGTTTTAGCAGTAATACCAAACTGCTCCATTGCCTTTGAATTCAAGACAGCACCATGTAACGATACGTGCATGACCATTATGGGGTTATTTGGAAAAGCGTTGTCCAAATCGTCACGATTTAATAGATGTCCATCAGGCATTGCGTTATCATCATATCCATACCCCATAATCAATTGCCCATCAGGAATGCTTTTTTGGGTTTTCAGGTCTTTTAATGATTTAATAATGCCAGCTACATCATCAGCTTCACCAACCGGTGAAGGTGAGCAGTTGGCTTGACTACTCATCCCCAAAGAGTTTATAAAATGGCTATGAGGGTCAATAAAACCTGGCATTAAAGTTTTTCCATTTAAGTTTATCATTTGATATCCTTCGCCTGCAGCTACCATTGCATCAGCAGATGAGCCCACAAATTCAATCTTACCATCTTTAATCACTAGGGCTTCTGCGTATTCTGGCAAATCACCTTGCATAGTTATAATGTCCCCTCCACTGTACACAACAGCAGTATTAATAAGTGCCTCTTTTTGATCTTGCTTACAAGATATTAGGATGATGATTCCGAAAATAATGGTTAGTGTTTTTAATGTTTTCATAAGATTAATTATAATTATTGCCAACGTACTTGGCTATGATTTGGCGCATTTCATTCTAAGCCCAGCTTGCGCCGCGGTTCATAAATGCGCCAGCATTTAGCGTCGCAAGCGTCGCTGATCATAGCAGATTACAGATATTAATGTCGTGATAAAATCCCTTGCGGTCAAGGCGCTGAATTATAGCCGTTGTTGGCAAGCGTTTTATTTTAATATTTGGTTGACGTCCTGTCGGCCAATGATTGAAATAATCTCTACAGTATCATTATTTATGCGATAGTAAATACTGTCCACTCCACATACAAATCGGCGGTATCCCATTTTAATGTGGTCAACTGATTCGAAATGATACGGATTTAAAGCTATTCGATCAAAACACTCAAAAAAGGCATGGAAATATTTGTCAGCTTGCCTTACACCAAATTTCTGAATCCCGTACTGATGTATTCTGATCAAATCTTCCCTGGCATCATTACTTAACTTGTAGTTAGCCATTCAGCCGACTTTTCGAGTCTTTCAATATCTCAGATTCGGAATCGTTGGTGAATCCTGACTTTTCAGCTTTTTCGAGTTTTAGCCTAATCCAGTCGACCTGCCGTTGCTGCTGTCTTGCTTGTCTGATTAAGTCATTGATCAGTTCACTCTTGCTCGTATATTCTTTGCTGTCAATTTGACTTTTAAGCCATTTATCATTGGGCTCGGTGAAAGAGATGCTCTGTCTTGGCATAATTTTTTTGATGTAAATATACACCATAATCGCATCATTTCATAAGTCGGCAGATGCTTGCCAACGGTTTGGCTATTCGTAGTGCGGGATTTCATGGCACTTCTCTTTCCGGTTACCAATATGTTTGCTAATGTTCTCTAAATATAAATTTAGCACTAAACCCCGGCTTACGTATAGCTATTGTTAGCGATTAATAATACCCCTACTTATGAACTCTTTTAGGCATCCTGTTTTTTCAAGACAGTCCATAGCAAAACTGACATTACCATCGTAAGCAGTGCAAAAAGTTGCTCTGTAGCTGATTTTGCTAGCACATTTCCAACCGTATTTAGGATTAACAGCACCAGAAATGCCCAAAGAGAGAAGTTTACAACTTTCGAAGTAAGAAGCGGTCGTATAAATGATCCTTTTATCATTAGAACTACTGTCAAATAAATGGAGACTATTATCGAAATGCACTCAAGCATATACATTTCACTATCACTACCTAATCTTCCTCCCCATATTATGTCTTGTGGTATGATCTTTAGGAGTACACTTATGTGAAATAGGGTAAGAGGAATTAAGATCGAAAGTAGAAATCGAATAGCTAATTTTGGCTTCATAATATGCCTGTAACTCATTTTTTATTATCAACGCCTGATCATAGATATAGCTTCATACCCTCATCTTTTCATAAAGGCGCACTCTTTATTTTTTCTTTTGATTCAAACTTTAATTGCATTTTTTAAAAATCTCAGTAGAATTGACCCAGTATACATTGCCTTTCATAACACCTGTCCATCCGCTATTTGATGGATAGCTATATCTTTTGGAAAAGAAAAAATATTTATTGTCGGGTGACATATAAGGACAATAATAAACCCAGTTTTCATCTATAGTTTCACCAAGGTTAAAAACAGTAGGTCTCTGCCACTTGCCATTTTTTTTGAATGAAACTGCAAAGCCCCTTTCATCAGTATAGGTATTAGCCGTGATAAGGAAACTTTCATCTGGTGAAACATAAGTACCTCTTTCTCCTTTTTCAGAATTTACTTCTGCGCCAATATTTACTGGTGTATCAAACTTTCCATTTCCTAAGTATTGCGCACGATAAATATCTCTTCCTCCAAAACCACCAGGTCTATCAGATGTAAAGTATAAACTACCGTCTGAAACCACAACAGGGTATGATTCTGCATATTCCTGAGTTGATATAGGCTGTTCAACCTTAGTAGCTAATTGCCATTTCCCATCAACTTTTTGACTTTTATAAATATCAGGTTTAGATTTTTTCAACCGGTCCTCTGGACTTATCCCCAGAAAATACATTGTATTTCCATCTTGGCTGATGGAAGGATCAATGGCAACTGACTCTTTCTCGTGATCAGCAAACATTTGTAAAGGTTTTGGTGAACTCCAATGACCATCAATGAACTCAGAATGATGGATAACAAATTTCTTATTGATGATTCTTGTGAAAAATACTTCTGTAAAAGAAGTGTTAAACACTGTATTAATTTCAATACTGTCGGTGTTAACAATTGATGATGCAAATACTTTGGGAGTAGATGCAGGAGGTGCTTGATCTAAATACGATTGATTAGAATTAGTTTGCTTACAGCCAAGCAACATTAAATGAAGTCCAATTACGAGCAATAGGAAATGTTTTTTATTCATTTGGTGTTAAATTTGTTCTGAGGGATTACTGCAGGTTAAAAAGTAAGTATTGTTAATGTGAGCATACCATTCACATGCTCTATAGATGCATTTTCATTCCTTCGTGTGTGGTCTTAAATCCAAGAGATTCATAAAAACGTATGGCATCAGGTCGCTTTTTGTCTGTTGTTAGCTGTATCACATGGGCACCATTTTCTTTGGCTGTGAAAATAGCCCATTTCAACATCTTAGTACCCAGCCCAGTTCCTCTATAATTTTTATGGATACGTACTGCCTCCATCTGGGCTCGAATTCCGCCCTGATAAGTCAGATACTGTATGAATGAAAGCTGCATGGCACCAATGATCTCACCCTGCTCGTTCTCAACCACTATGAGTTTCTGATTGGAATCCCTATCAATCTTATGGAAAGCCTCAATGTATGAAGAGGGTAGTGGTAGCTGGTAATCTTCCCGGATGCTTCCGAGCTTGTCATCAGCTAGCATTGCTACAATTAGTGGTAAATCAATCTCTTTTGCTTTTCTGATCATCATTTGAGCTCTATTATTGAAGTCTGTTTTATAAATAATACTATTTCGATGTGGATAAATTCCGTAGCCCAAAGAGCATAGTGCATGTGCCGTATTTTAGGTGGTTATTCTTTTTTGTAGACACCCCTATAATCACCTTGGTCAAAAATCAATTGGTTCCCATCATCCGAAAAAGTAAACGAGATTGATTCTGCATAAAGTTGTTCTAAAACAAACCTATTATTGCCCCAATAAACTAATGGTGCTTTGAATTCATTTTTTATGAAATTGACTAAAACATTGTTGTCTTGAATGAAAACACATTGATCTTCAGGGTCATTTTCAGAAATATAAACTCCTACAAACTGTGCAACTTCTTCTTCAGAAATGGTGACTTCCTGTTTTCCCAAATAGGCTTTCAAGATTTCAGAATATACTTCCTCAATAGGCATGGATGATGCATTTGAGCTTATAGTTAAGGCTACATCAAGATCCATAAAGTAAATGCTATTGGCTGTAAAACCATCGATATTTCCACCATGCCCATACCCAGACTGATCATGTATATGGTATCTGAAAATACCCATACCATGATTGCGAATAATAGTGGTCATTTTCTCTATCGATGCTGAAGAAATTAATTGACCATTCATCAAACTTCTAAAAAAGATGTTTAGATCTGAAGGAGTTGAAAGTAGTGAGCCACTACCCTTAGCGATGGATAAATGAGTTTCAGGGAATAATTTCCATTCTCCATTTTCTGAAGTGTATGAGAAGCTTTCGTTATGATCTGAATGAGTGGTTTTACCCACATAGGTATCTTGAAGCCCAAGCGGTTTGATGATGTTTTTTTCTAATAAGTTTTCGTAGCGATCGTCATAAATGAGCTCAAGCAGTTGTGCAAGTAAAAAGTAATTGGAGTTACTGTACTCGGTATTTTCACCTGGCTCAAAATTTCTATCAAGACTGCTTATCACATTCATTAAATCTTTTGTAGATTGATTTTGAGTGCGATTATCCCAAAAATACTGGTCTTTAGTATAACTCATAATTCCACTTTGATGGTGCAATAAGTGAGCTATAGTGATTTTGTATCCATCTAATAATGTCGGAAAGAAACTATCAATTGTTTGATCAAGTTGAATTTTGCCATCTTCAATTGCTTTAAAGATAAGGACAGCAGTAAAGACTTTTGTAATAGAGGCTATTCTGTATTTTGTGTTTTTATTCGCTTTTATCTCACCTTCAAGGTCGCTGTAACCTATCGCATTGGAATAGACAACTTCACCATTCTTTGAGAGAGATACACTTCCCATGAATACCTGATCCTTTGCAAGATTCGTCAAAAAACTGTCTATTTCAACCGCGTAGTTATTTATTGATTGCGTTTCTGCTTTCTGAGGCTTGTCGTTTTCTTTGCAAGAAAACACCAGAGCAAGTGTTACCAGAATTAATATTTTGTTATTCATTTTTTTGAATTGTTTTTACTTTGAAACTCTAATTGTGCTTTTATAGGCTGGAATTCTATCCAATAAATATTTCCCTTGTTTTCATCACCTCTATGGAAAAACAGGTACTTCTGATCGGGAGAAACACTCGGGCACATTTCAGTTAGAGGGGTATTTACTTGAGGTCCCATATTCAATGCTTTCGTCCAGTGACCCTTTCGGTTGAAACTGATGTATAAGTCACTGCCACCTTGACCTGAGTCACGTTTTGCATCGTAGATGAGGTAGCTTTCATCAGGTGCTATATAAGAATGGGCTATATATTTGCCCTCAAAGTTGATGGCACTTCCCATTCTTTCAATTGGCTGATACTTTCCTTCTTGATTGATAGACTGATAGATTACCCAGTCTTCAGGTTTGTCGCCTTTTTCTCCGGTAGTGAAGAAGAGATTTCCCTTTTCTGAAGAAGTTAAGTACATGATTACTGACTTATCAATGAATGGGCTTTCTAATGGAACCGGATTACTCCATCCGTTTAGACTCCTCACACTATACCATTGGTGCAGTCCATTAGATGTAGAGGAATCTGGCAGAGGTCGGGTACTTCCAAAAAAGAGTCGCGTTCCCTGAGGGTTGATTTGTGGCTCAAAGTCCCATCCAGATTTAGCCTTAAAAAACACAGGTTTCGGATCTGTCCAATGACCTTCCACCAGTTGCATCGTCATAATCTCATTGTTCGAGTCAGGCTGCCTTCTGGTCCAAAATACTTCGTCCATTGCTGGTGTGAAAGTGATCGCAAACTCAAAGGCATCTGTTGAGATTTTTCCTTCACCAAAAACTACTGCCTCATCATAGGCAGGTGACTGACTAAGCGAAATTAATCTCGACTTTTTTGTAATATGATTAGAACACCAAATAACAATCAATCCGACTGTTAAGAATATAGTAGTTCGAGTAGACAGTCTCGTATTTTTAAGCAGGTTTGTAGATCTCATTTTATTTCAAAAATCAAGTTTATAAGGCTGCTATAAGAACCTATTTGAGGTTATGTACTTTTATGCGGAATGGTTTTAAACCCAGATAAAACAGCATCCCCAGCAAGGTTCCACAATATTGATTGGTTTGATATTCATTTACTTGGCAAACATCATTTAGATTCAATTCCTGTTTCAACTAACTACTGAGCACTATAAGTGCTACATTGAATTAGCCAAGGAGCTTGGTGATAGCAGAGCATTGGTGACAATGATTTTAGGTGGAGTTATTTTTTTGTGAATTATTTTATTCATGTTAATAACCAGCCAATTCAAAAATCTCAGTCGGACTTAATTCACTCAAGGCTAATATACTTTTGCTTGATTTCTCCATTGCTTTTCTGATTATATAATTGCCTGTTCTATAGCCAATGTAGCTTCTACCATCAGGGTGTATTCCCGATACCCATGTCATATAATCGGCTTCTTTTGGCAGTTGTAGGATTTCATCTACCCAAGCATCGGTAACATCGGCATGAGAGTTCACCACTTCTGACTCTCCCGTATATTCTTCAGCAAAAACTACCGCCAATCCTTCATTTATTGCTGCGATATCTATACTCTGGTCAAATTCATTTTGCTCAATAGACCAGCCTCGTTGAACATGATGTAATTCGTGCCATAGCAAGCTCTTTAAACCATCTTGCCCAGCTTTAACTACCCCTCCAGGATATTGACTTGAAAGATCAACTTGAATTAACGCGTTCATCTTATGCCTTAAAGTCATCCCCGAGACACCTTTGACTATATCCAGATTGTGATCTACTATATTAACTTTATACATAATGGTATCTGGAAGCTTTGTTAATACCATACTCACCTGATTTGTATGTTGAGTTAGTGCTTTTTCTATCACACTTTTCTCTTCTAGTGTTAGTGTTGTATCTGAGGTATATGTAAAAAGAACCGTTTTAACTTCTAGTAATTTTTCTGAGCTATTTGGGTTTAATTGAACATCTATTCCAATAACTAAAAATGAAATAATAATTGATGTTATAGCCGTGAATGTGTTCATTAAGTGCCTTAGATTCATGATATTGAGTTTATGGGTGTAGTTTTTCGTTCGAATTAAAATTGTACGTTTTAATTAATTTATAGCTATCACTCAACTCTTGATAATCGGATAATTGAGTAGTTGAAATGACTAAATACTCTACTTTTCGACCGACATTCTGGAACGCCCCAAAAAGACCAGGCCAACGATTAAGATCATTGCGTCTCTATAGAGTCGGCCTGTTTCTTTAATACATTCCATCGATTTATTACCCCAATTAGCTATGACTATGTCCGTGTGTAGTTGATGTTAGATGCTTTCTGATACGGCTTGATTCCAAACACCCGTATCTAAGGTCTTTTGCACATATTCTTCAAAAGAAGTGGCTCTGCGGCCTAGCACTCTTTTGACATCATTAGACACTGCCTGATTGTCAGGGTTTCCAAGCACCTCTTTAAATAGATAGCCAAAGAGCCATACATAAGAATCCGGAAGGCCTGCAGCTTTCATTCCTGCTTTGAACTCTTCGATAGAGATAGGGATGTATTGGATGTTTCTTCCAATGGCTTGCTCCATTATTTTTACTATCTGGCCAAAGGTTAGTTTTTTGGGGCCGGTCACGGTGATGGTTTCACCATTGTAGGAATCGTCTACCAGCACCTTCGTCACTACTTCAGCGATATCGTCTGCATCTACAAATGGAATCTCTGCCTCTGGCATAGGTAGCGCTACTTGTCCCGCCAAGACGAAATCAAGAAAAGCTCCTTCGCTAAAATTCTGGTTAAACCATGATGCCCTTACCAGAGTATAGTTAAGCCCCGAATTCGCCACGATTTCTTCACAGGCTTCTGCTACCGTTTCTCCCTTTCCAGATAGCAGCACAACTTTTTCTACACCTTCTTTCAAAGCTGCCTCGGTTAATGCTGTGATGGCTTCTTTGGCGCCCGGAACTGCCAGATCAGGATAATAAACGATGTAGGCACGATCCATTCCTTTAAGGGCAGGCGCAAAAGTGGAGTAGTCTTCCCAATCAAATGCAGGAGTGCCTTTCCTTGACCCTACGGTTACATGGTGGCCTAATTCAGAGAGGCCTTTTACTACTCGGTGACCAGTCTTACCGGTTCCTCCGATTACTAAGATATTGTCTTTCATTTTTATTATTTTGAGTTTAAATCTTTGCTCAAAGCTGCTTCTCTAATTCATGCAGCTTTTTGAGTTTGCTTTTTTTGATGGTGTTCTTAATAAGTCCTATGAACCAAGGGACACCATAGCCATTCTTTGCGAGGTGCTGCCCTCCAAATTGGTAAATTGCGTGGTTGCCTTTGATACCGTGTCCGTCTAGCAATCGGTTGTAGAAATTGAATAGACAGCCGACTAGAATGGCTTCATGCAGCGCATCTTCTGACCAGCCTGCTGCTATTACTTTTTCCACATCGGCTTTGGTGAGTTTGCTTGCGGTCAGGGTTAATTTTTTCAGGTAATGAAAGACCGGCTTTAGTGATTCGTTAATAGGTGCTGAATCGACATCTTCAATCAGCTGTTCTATTACCTGAGGACTGATACCGAATTGCTCAGCTACGGCTTTATGAGAGCCGTGGCAAAATGCACAAGCATTGAGCCCTGAAACATAAGCAGCCATTATTTCGCGCTCTGCTTCGGTAAAAGAGGATTTACCTCTCATGATTTCCTGTGACGCTTTATCCATAGGGCCGAGCCTTGGACGATCATTGAAGGTGATATCTGTTATATCGGAGTTTTCGTTGAGATAACTAAAAAAGGCCATTTGATTTGTGATTTAAGGATTATATTCTTTTACATGAACAAAGAGCGCTACTACCGACAGAAGGAATGAGACTACTGCAAATACTGTCCGAATTAGATGAAGCTTGTTCCAGTTGGTTTCGTAGAACTGTCTGAATTGTGCTATCTGTGAGGCGTTCATTTCTGCAATTTTGAGAACATCTAATTGATCATTGAGTGGTACATTGCCAAGCCCTGTCACTAGTATCGTTCCTGCCATATAGGATATAGCAGAGGAGAGCATAAGTCCGAACACGACTTTGTTAGAATGAAACTCATAAATACTGGCAATGCTTAGCAAAATCACACTGCCAAAGAATACAGTAAAGAATGCTGGGTTGAGAATTGCCCTGTTGATAGACTGCATAGTTTCTAGGTAGGGTTGATTCCCTATTAGCTTAGTTCCTGGAATTACCGAAACCGACCAGGCGAATAACAAGCCTGCTGAAAGGCCAGTCAGGATTACTGCTCCCAACAAGACCATTGCTTTTAGTGAATTTTCCATATTTATAGTATGTTTTCAGTGAACAGCCATTTTTTCAGCTTGATGAATTCTTCATTGGTCAATTGGATCTCGTTTCCTTTAGGCATTCTCCGTTCGATAAAGACCATCTGATAGATTTTTTTTGCCCTTCTGGATATGTTCTTTTCATTAAAGACCATGAAAGGGTTCTGTTTGCGATGGCAGACATTACATTTCGTATCAAGAATCTTAAATGCTTCTTTTTTTAGCTTTTCGTCCTTTAAAGGTAGCTCGCCATGATTCTTATGGATATCTGTTTGGGTATTAAAAGCGCTAATCACAATCAGCGCTGCTGTTATTACTCCTAGCCATGATGTTTTAATGAATCTTGCTTTCATTTTAATCGTAATTGATTACGAGTGTAAAATTGAAAGTAAGGGAGGGGGTATGCTTGACATTTTGAGCCAAAGCTTTGATACTTTACGCCAAAATGGAGGTGTGAATTAGTTTTTCCGAAATTCGACAGGAGAAAGGCCCTTCCATCGCTTGAATGCACGGTTAAAAGCACTTTGCTCTGAAAAACCAGTTTCGAATGCAATTTCAGCTATACTTCTCGATGATTTTTTCAGCAGATTTGTAGCAACGCTTTCCTGAATCTTTTTAATTAGATCGCGGTAAGAGACTCCAGCTTCAGTTAATCTTCGTGTCAACGTACGATTGCTCATGCCCATATGTTCGGCAATGTGATGAATGCTAGGGATGCCGCTAGGGAGTGCGTCTGTTATCAGCTTCTCTACATCAAAAACCAGTTTATTACCCGCAACCTCAAGTTTATTGGTTTCTTCTTCGACTCGCTCAACGAGAAAACGATTGATACTTGCATCTGCCTTAGCTGTACGGGTTTCCAGGTCAGAAGTCTTGTAAGTAATTGCGTAATGCTGTTGATTAAAAAGTATTGTGCATTTGAATGCTTCTTCATAAGTGCTGAGATCGCTGGGAGGGTTATGCTTAAAAGAAACCTCAATGGGCGAAATATTCGTTTCTGTCATGTCTCTTAATACAACCACAGCAGCAGAAAGGGTAGCTTCATTAGAAAGCTCTAAACCTCTTCGATGTGGCTCGCGTAGTAAGTAAATAGTTGAAATATTTGATTTTTTATCAACTTTAAAAACGTAAGTATTGGAGAGTAATTTGAAATAGCGCTCACTTCTATCGAAAATCTCACCTGCCCAGGAACAGGTCCGCCATGAGAGCCCCAGAACACCATAATCTTCAATTTTCATTTGTTGGCCTACTCTAACCGAGAAACCAGGCCCTAGCCTTTCATCGATCATCTCATGGAGTTTAAAAAACTCATCAGCTGGTACAGCTTGAATGTTGTCAATATCAGACATCGGTGTTGGAAGTTTAATGAAATCATTTCTGGTCATGCCTTCAGCGATAGCATGATTAATCACTTTACGATATAGATTGATTGAAATGTATTTCACCTTTTTAGTTACTATGCAAAATATCTAATGAAGTTGACTTTTTCATTATCGCTAACGTTTTACATATGGCTTGTGGCGCCTGCCTGCCCGCAAGGCAGGGTTTCGAAGCACTTTCCTGCCTGCCCTTCCGTAGCTCTGTGGAGGCGGGTCCACAGAATCCAAAGCTGGCTAAGAATCCAGAACCTTGCTGACAGCCGTTCTCTCGCCATAAGTTATATGCTTTGTTGGCAACTGCCTTTATTTATGTCATTAAAAATATCAGATCCGCAACCAACAAGACCTGAAGTACAAAAACTAATATGCCAATATTCTTTTTATATAGATAAGCCACTAAAATCGAAATAATTGTCAGCAATGGAAGTACAAGTCCTGATAAGATTCTTAAAGAATAAAAAGAATTGTTTTCAGATGAAAGCAATCTATACCAATTTACTTCTTTAAATATTCGAGAAACCGAGTATTCGATTTTTTCATGATCCTGAACTAATTGTGCAAAATTTTCTGCAACCGAAAATTGATGCTCACTCGTGATTACTTTATATGAATAGTGATAGTTTCTGGCCGCATTGAAATATTGCTGTCGTTCTCTTTTAACATCTATGATTTCATCGTTTACCACTCTTCCCGGTAAAATAAAATCAAATAAGATTACCAAAGCAGCCAAAACGAATGTTGTATATAAAGATAAACGCAATTTATGTTGATGGTCATTCATTTTTTAACTTGGATAAGAAATGAAAAACTCGCTTTGACGCATTCTTCTGTGTTGCCATATCTCCATCTTCTGTGCCACCAAAACCAAAATCATAACTTTTTCCATCAATCATCATTTTCCGTGTCTAATTGATGAAGGATTGCTGGAGTTACCTGAAATTAAATGACCAGCATCGTACTTGGCTATGATTAGGCGCTCTTCATTCTATGCCTGGCTTACGCCGCGATTCAGAAATGCGTTTGCATTTTAGCGGTGGAAACATCGCTGATCATAGCAGATTACAGATATTAATGTCGTGATAAAATCCTTTGCAGTCAAGGCGCTGAATTATAGCTGTTGTTGTAGGTCGTTCACTTCAACTGTACTGCTATGTTCGCCGAGTCGTATCTGTTAATCAGTCAATTAATAAAAAGTCCGACTTCTATTTATTTCCAATCAACTGCGTGATTCTATAGCCTTTGCCATTTTTTTGAATGATATAAGTTGCTCTTCGTTCTTTAATTCCCATGATTTCACCTGTTGTCAGGTACCTGGTGTAGTTTAGGGTAATAGTAATTTTACTATCTGAATGGTCCTCAAATCTCTCCCATTTATTTCTTTTTGAATAACCATAACCTTGGTTTCTCAATGATTTAAATGTTTCGACTAAAAAGTTTTCAAGATTTGCGGAAGCATTGAATACTGTCGTAGAATCCCCATCTATAATAGAAAAAGGAACATCATAAACATTGTCCATAATATATTTCACATCACCTCTCGACCATGCCTGGACATAACCATCAATAAATCTTTCAATCTTTTTAGGAACAACTATTTCTACAGATTCACTTGCTTGAGCAAATAAAGAATGGGATAACATTGAGATCAAGAGTGATAATAAATGTATTTTTTTCATAAGACAAATTTCAACGGTCAATCTTAAATTGTCATAACGTTATTTTCCATACAGGATAAATTTGGCGAATGGCCTACGGATTGGGCTATGCCCAGGGACCGTTTTTAGGGTTGAATACTGTTAATAAACGAAAAAGTAAACAAGGAGAAAAATGGCGAACCGGGGCAGGAGTGTGGGACTTGGGTATAGCCATTGTTGGCATTAGTTTTTAATATTTCGGTCATAGAAGCTTGTGAACTTTTCAATCAAACCATCCAGGTTTTCTCTATCAAATTCTCCAAATCCTAAAGTCATGATATGTCCACTAACATATTTAGAAAATATTGAATTGAAGTATTCTATGTATGTGTGTGCATGTCCGTAATCTTTTAATTCACTATTAATCATTCTCGACCAATGAGGTTCATCTTTACTTTGATATGTTAAGTATGGAAATACAAACGGGACGTATTTCGCGTAGTGTGGATTTCTTTCAGGGTCGAGATCATTATTTGGCCATACCCTATAATTATCCTTTAAGTTTAATTCTTCGGATTTAATCACAGTTGCCGATTTATCGCGAGCAATTTCTCCTATGAATTTTCCATTGTCATGAAAGGCTACTTTAAACCAAGCTAAATCCCAAGCAGTTGCTCCTTTATGGTTTACTAAATTGTAAGGATGAAATATAGAGTCTATGGCTACAAACCCTTTATTTCCAGCTGTATTTTGAACAATTTCTTTGACCGCATTTGTGTCAGAAATAGTTTGTTGTGGATTTCCATTTATAAATCCATAGATATAATTATGGTCCCAATTTGAAGGAGTTTCAAAAGCCTTTTTATGTTTATTCTCCTCTATTGTTGGTTCTGACTTTTTCTTTTTAAATATATTAAACATTCCTCAACGTTCTGCTTTTCGTAATTAATGCCAACTAGTTATATGCGTACCTGAATATATCAATAACCCCATAATTTTCCCGGGATAAGAGGAAAATTTGATGGATTTGAGTGTTCTTTATTCGGGAGGGATTCGAGCTGCTCACGGACCAGTTCGTCCAGAGGGTTGGGCAGGTTTTGGATCTTGTGCGTACTGATGTGTGTATAGATCATCGTCGTTTCCGGCCGCCGGTGGCCCAGCATCGCCTGAATATAACGGATATCCACCCCCAGCTCGAGCATATGCGTCGCATACGAGTTCCGAAGCGTATGCGGCGTGACCCGCTTAGAGATGCCGGCCGTTGTGCAGGACCTTTTCAATATCTTCCGGATACTCGATGCACTGTGTCTTTGGCTGCACGGACCTTCACAAAATTCTATCCCGTACTCTTAAGTCCGCCCGACAACGCATTTACCAGCAGTAATAAGTGAATCAGGTATTTTTCGCCCTCTTCCTTGTTTGTATCACGGATGCTTCGCCATTTCGTTAGATAATCGATCTGTATGCCATGAAGCACCTTCAGGGCCTCGCTTCTCAGGCGGACGTTCTCCAGCTTTGAAACACGTCGTTCTTCGACCGGCTTCTGCATAATTCCTTCAATAATGTTATGACATATTTCAAAGTCAGTCACGATTAAATTCATTAGTTCCTGCCGAGCCTGTGGATCCGGGTATAATTCGGCAAACCGCTCCATGATTTCCCTGTCGGCATCCAGCAGGTTCGATTCCACCTGAATGAGAAAATATTTCAGGAAGGGCCACTCTGCAGCCAAATTCTTCAAAAGTTCAAACTCGTCAGGATATTCCTTCATGAATTCCTCCAGCGCCCTGCCCATACCGAACCAACCGGTAAGATTGAACCGGGCCTGACTCCAGCTGAATACCCATGGAATCGATCGCAGATCTTCCAGGGAGCGCTTTCCGGTACGCCTTGCCGGCCGGGAGCCGATCTTGCTTTGCTCCAAAACATCAATGGGAGTGGCAGCAGCGTAGAATTCAATGAATTTCGGATGATCCAGCAATTTTCGATAAGCCTTTCTGGAAAGAGCAACCAAATGATCCATCGCCTCATACCGTTTGTCATTCCTTGTATTCGTTCCCTGTACCATGGCTTGCCGGGCAGTCCCGGCTACAAACATCTCCAGGTTATAGGTGGCGGTCAGGCGGTTAGCAAACTGGTTGGCAATGGTTTCTCCCTGAACGGTTATTTTTATATCCCCGCTCACTGAACCGGGAGGCATGCTGTCCAGGAACCGGTGAATTTTTCCGCCGCCCCGACTGATCGTTCCGCCACGACCATGAAAAAAGCATAACTTAACTCCCAGTTTTCCCGCAGCTTTTGTCAGGTTCTCCTCCGCCTTGTAAATATTCCACCGACTGGCTAAAATTCCTCCGTCCTTATTGCTATCGCTGTAACCCAGCATAACCTCCTGGGTGAAGTTTTCATCAGACTGTCGCCTGCTTTCGACAACGGGATGACTTAAATAAGCGGTTAAAATATCCGGACCGGCCACCAGGTCGTCGATGGTTTCCAGCAGCGGAACCACGGGTAATTTTGTATCTCCCAGTCCGACCTCGCGCAATAGCAGGTGGACCAACAAAAGGTCACTCACACTGCGTGTCATGCTCACAATAACCGACCCGATTCCCGCTGTTCCAAATTGATCGATATATGCCTTCACCTCACGCAGATAGCCAAGTACGTTGTCAGCCTCCAGTCCGCATGACGTTCCCGTCACGAGGAATGGACGGTTGCTTTTTAGCTCCTGGTTCAGAAATGCCAGCCTTTCTTCTTCGTTCCAGTTGCCATAATCAGATTTTTCAAATCCGGAAGCAGCCAGGATCTGACTGATCGCTTTCTCGTGGTATGCGCTGTTCTGCCGGATATCCAGTTTCGCCAGATGAAATCCAAAGCATTGCAACGTCCGCTCGACCGGGAAGAGGTACTCTCTTGCGACCCGTTCCGAATTCAGTGTAATTAGCAGCTCACGTAATTTTCTCAATTCAGATCCGAGATCATTGGCTGTTGGGAAATATCCCTTCTCACCAAGAGAAAGATCACCGGCAATTGTTCTGTCAAGCCGGAGCAGAAGTAAATTTAAAAACTGGCGCAGAGGTTCAAATACATTGCGATCCTTTGCCTGCTGTCCCGCTTCGCCAAATAATTGCGCTACTTCATCAATCTCATCGAGAAACTCCCTGGGAACATCAATGCGATAGCTAGAGAAACTGAGCTTGCCCGCAAGATCAAACAGTTGCGCGCGAATCATCTTCAATGCGGCCTCGCGATGTAAACGTAGCGTGCCTGCCGTGAATTCCGCAGTTACAAATGGATGTCCGTCGCGGTCTCCGCCAACCCAGCTGCCAAACTGCACCAGCGGATAGTCTTCGGGCCATCGCAATAGTTCAGGGGAAAACCCCATGGTTTTCCATGCATCCTGCAAGCGCAGGTCTGTCAGCCGAACCGCTTCCGGGAACACATTTTTGAAATAGTGCATCAGGTTATTCCGTTCGTCTTCCAACCGGGGTTTTTCAAGATAGATCTCACCTGTCAGCCACCATCGTTCCAGCAGTGTCATGATTTCCTGCTTGAGTCCGGATCGTTCAGAGTCGGACCAGTTGGGATTTTCCTTTTTTACAAGCAACAGGTATAGTTCACGGTGGATATCAATGACGGTCAGACGCTTGGCTTCGGTAGGGTGGGCAGTAAGTACAGGTACCGCCCTTATCGTCCGGAGTTTTTGCGCCATGTCTTCTTCATTCAATCCGGCAGTTTTCCATTGATGCAGGGTTTCACCCCAGGACCCCCGTGTCGAGGCAATCCCGAATTGCGTTTCGGTTTTTCTTCGGTACTGTGTTGCCGCATTTTCTTCAACAAGATTCAGAAGCTCAAAACAGATTCCAATGGCCTGCTTTAGCTTTTCATCAGATGGTCCGTTAATATGCGACCCCCGTTGATCTCCAAATGGCAGCGCTTCTGCCAGTCCCGGTTCTCCGATAGACGTAAGCATTTCCCTGAACAGGGATACCAGGTACTGGAAGTCAGTATTTATTTTTTCAAGTCCTTTCTTTTGAAGTAGTTCCTGGGTCATCTGGTACGGGGTTTCTGCGGTCGTTGGATTTACAACAAATAAACATAATAAAATAGAAATCGATTTGCGACAATACTGCTTTCATCAAGTGAATGAAAAGTGATGAATGCTGTATTAGGGAATTAAACTGGAATGTAGTTCCGCTCAGCCCTGGTTCACTGACGCTCCGGGTTCCCATTTCATAAACCAAAATTTGATGTTTTCCGCTGTATTCTCCCAGTAATGGTATGTCTTAAAACCAAGTCGTTCATATACCTGCTGATTTCTGGCAACAGCAGTTTCCAAATAAATGGGGAGATTTTTCCTTCTGGCTTCATTGAAAATGGCATTTTTTAGTTCAAATCCTGCATTTTTTCCGCCCGGTAAAACCCCAAGAAACCAGAAATACAGATACTCTCCCGATGCTGGCCGAATCTTTTTTCGGTATGATTCACGCTTCAGGATTTTAGGTATCGATCTGAAATCAAAGGAATGGAAAACAAATATTAGTTGGTGGAGGATTTCCGTCAGTGAGAATTTCGTTTCATTAAATTGATAGCAAACTGCCACCCCCTTTTCATTGGAGGAGATATATACACCATTTCTCACCAATCCTTTCATAAAAACATAACTGGCAAGGCTTTTCATCATCCTCGCATGGTTGCCGCCCTTCTTAAACATCCAGTTTACACCAGGATTTTCAGCGAAGGATTTGGAGATGATATCTACTACTTTCGCCTGATCAGATTTAGTTGCCTTTCTCATTTATCCCGTTGGCTTGCCTTCAGTAATATGGGATCTTTTGCAAATCCACCCCATTGCTTTTATGATTCAAATGTCCGCCATAGTACCAAAATAAGTCCGACAATAAAAATTGTTGTGAAGATGACCTTGTTGTGCTTTGCCAGCCAGTTGGGGAGGAATATATCGAAATTGTCCTTGTCTGAATCGGAATACTTCCGCGCGATGAGGGTGAGCGGACAAAACATCCGAAAAACCAATAATGTAAGACCTTCACCAACGATCAGCCCAATTGCTATCCAGGTGTACACTGATACCTGATCAGTAGCCCCGCTGTAAACGATATAGAAGATTACACTTACAAAGAACACCCAAATCAGGGTATGAATCACTTTGATGAAAAGGAGCTTGTCGGACGGTTTCATAACATCACAAACTATCTTACAATTCAAATCCGGTCCCCAACTCTGCAACCCTGAATCCAGCCTCAAGCACTGCTTTGCGGGCATCGCTTTCTGCATCGATGACAGGGTTGGTGTGATTGAAATGGATGAAATAAACCTTGGCCTTGTCGGAAGCCGACAGGTTCTTCAATGTCTCCATACTTTCAAAAATAAAAGGGTGGGGGATTTCAGATACATCCCTGTAACTGATTTCCTCTGCGTCATAAAATGATCCGTCTATAAAGGCGTAATCAACTTCTTTGATCACTTCCGAAATATCCTTTTCCCACTTATGCCATTTGTCAATATCAGGAATAAAAAGCGCGCTCTTATTCGGACCGGTTATCCTGAACCCCACGGTTTCTGAATATTCATCCCGGTGAGGGACGAGGAACGGTGTTACCGACAGTCCCTCTCCAAGTTCAACCGGTACATCGTGATTTATCGGAATGAGTTTGATATTGTTCAGGGAGACAAGCTGACCCCAGGGTCCGTTTGACTCGAGGAATTCCTTCATTGAAGGCATTGTGTAGACGGGAACATTGTTGCTGTTCAGTGCCTCTCTGCCCAGGTACATCAGTCCTGTGTAATGCCCTATGTGCGCATGGGTGAGAAATATTCCATCTGCCGTTTTCCCATCGCCATAGGGTGCTTCCTCGTTAAGCCTGTGCAATTGCCGGGTCATATCCGGCGTTGCCTCAAACAGATATCGTTTTTCTGCTACCGGATCTATGAGCCCGAGTGAAACAACCATCCTGTCCGGATCTGGTTCGGTAAATAATCCGGAACAGCATTCCCGGTCGCAGCCGATATGGGGCGATCCGCCGTCCTGAATGGTGCCCAGGATGATCAGGTAGGGGACAGGCGGCTTTTGTGCCACCTGTCCGCATGCTGATTGCACAAACCCTGCAAGCAAACAAGCCAGCAGGATACATGCGGATGTATTCAATTTTTTGATATTTACTGACGGTCGCATCAGGAGTTTACTTCTCCGGGATCAGGACTTCAAGCTCAATTTCGATCATAAATTCCGGCAGCGCCAGTTCTCGTACGCCGAGCCATGATCCGGTAGGAAAATGATTTTTATAGATCTCATTTCGATATGCCGAAAATTCAAGGAATTGCGGCATGTTCGTTGTGAAAACATTTTCCACGACTACATCATCGAAGGTGCATCCAAAATGAGCAAGCACTTTTTCAAGGTCGCTGTAGCAGTTCTTCATCTGCTGCTCCAGGTCACCCACTGCTGTTGGATTTCCCTGGTCATCCATGCTCACCGCACCAGAAACCTTTACTTCCCGACCGATTTTTACAGCATGGGAATATCCATAGGCTTTTTCGACATCCGGGCGAAGCAGAAAGTACTCGGCTGTTTCGGCGGGCACTTCAATTTTTTCCTCAACTACTTCCTTTACCTGTTCCGATTGCTGGCAACCTGCCAGTGTGCTCATTGAAAATAATACTGCAAGCATCAGGCGTGCGTGTGAAGATTTAATATTCATAGTTCATTGATTGTTTAATTGCCTACTCTGATCGGTTTTCGGCTTTCCCGTCCTTTTATAATTCGAGCGTTTCGTACTGAAGGTATTCGAATCGTTCTTTTAGTATTGATCTGAGATCTTCCGGATCAGGATAAACCACCCTGGCAATCTTTTTCACCAGTCCGCGTGCATGCTTATTTTCATCATGGGTATGGACGACTTTCCTGGCCCCCAGTTCATTGACCAACCGGATGGCATTTTCCTTTCCGGGGTTGACGGCTCCACCGAGGAATGCCGGAAGCTTGAAGAGGGAGAAGCTTGTAATAAGCAGTTCAACTTCATAATCACGTAGCTGGCGCAGCTGCTTTGGGTTAAGGGTAAAACCATGTGGAAAATAAACCACTACTTTTTTCCCCTTCCGAATAACAATGCCGTTATAGATCGGATCAAGTTTTCTGCCGGGATCAAGATAGGCCAGTTCCACATCGCCAATTTCAAGCCATTCATCCGTGCCCAATTCCTGCAGGACCTCGATACGATTTCCGGCGGTTTCTTTTTCAACACGCTTGCGGGCCGACGGGGTTGTACAGACAGGCACCTTTTCCATGGCTTTCAGTGTATTTCCATGACAATGATCCGAATAGGACTGGGAAACGATAATGGCATCGTAATTTCCGATCTCCCCGATGGGTACCGGAGGAGTGGCATGCCATTGTTCATTGAACCAGCTGAAGCCATCCACTTCAGAGCCAATCAGCCATGGGTCAAGAATGAGCACGGTGTCATCCCATTTTATCCACCAGCTGGTATCCATATTTAATCGTTTAACCTGTAGCAAAGATCCGTATTCTTTAAAGTATATTTTAGATATGTCAGGTACGCAAACGTACCTCAGCAATGGTTTCCTGTAAAGCTGCTCCACCTCCCATGTCGGTCAGGCGATCAGAAGTAAGCGCATTGGCACTTCTGCCGCCATCCATCAGTGAAGGCCAGAACCCCTGAGGCAGGCAAGCCACACCCCTGGCCACCCGGTCTGAAATCTTTGCCGTAAGCAGCACCCGCCCCTGATCATTAAAGACCTCAACAGCACTTCCATCAGAAATGCCCCGTGCTTCGGCATCATCGGGATGAAGGTCGAGCTGTGCACCTCCTTCCTTTTTTCTCAGGTGGTCAACATTCGCATGGCTTGTATTCAGGAAATTTTTGGTTGACTTGATGGTAAGAATTTTCAGGGGGTACTTTTGAAGCTGTTCCGGAGTATGGATCACAGGAGTATAAACCGGAAGCGTGGCCATGCCCAAATCCTCGAGGGATTTACTGTAAAATTCGATCTTCCCGGACGGTGTGTTGAAATTGCCATTTTCAAACGGCATCCAGCCCTCCGGGATATTAAGCCGGGCCCAGCCCGTTTTTCGAAGGGAATCGAAGGTGATCCCTTCCATGTACGGATGATCACTGCGAACTGTAGCTTTCAGGATGTCCAGGTCTGATTCAAAAAGGTAATCTTCTGAAAAACCCATTTCATTGGCCAGCAGCCTGAAAAACTCCGTATTCGGTTTGCTCTCACCCAGCGGCGGTATCACAGGTTCGTTGATGTTGAGATACGTTTGACCCCAGGAACTCAGCAAATCCCAGTGTTCCAGCTGGGTTGTGGCAGGAAAAATATAATCTGCAAACCGGGCCGTATCGGTGACGAAATGTTCAAGGACAACCGTGAAAAGATCCTCGCGCTGCAAACCCGTCATTATACTGTTTTGATCGGGAGCGATCACCGCCGGGTTTGAATTGTATACAAACAGGACCCGTATTGGATTTTCCGTATCATTTAATGCACGGCCGATCTGTACCATATTAATGACCCGGGTATCAGGATTTGAAAGTTGTTCAGCGACCGAAAGCTTTTCCCAATTGAGGGCCTGACCGAAAAATTCATACGTCATATGCATGAATCCACCACCCCGGTTTTTCCAGGCGCCGGTAAGGGCCGGCAGCATGGAAACGGCCCTGAAGGCATTTGCTCCGTTTGCCTGATGTTCCATACCAATCAGCATTCGAATCAGTGATGGTTGGGCATTAGCATATTCGCGCGCAAATTCCCGGATCAGTTCAGGTTCGAGCCCGGTAATCCCGGAGGCTTTTTCAGGCGAATACTGCTGGATATAGTCTTTTAATTCATTGAATCCGATAGTATGTGTGTCGATATAGCCCTGATCTGCCAGTCCCTCCTCAATGATTACCTGCATCATACTGAGGGCGAGTACCACATCGGTTCCCGGCAGCGGTTGAATGTGCTGGTCTGCAACGGCTGCGGTGGCCGATTTAAACGGGTCGACTACAATGATCTTTGCGCCCTCTGCGCGTGCCTTTTCAGCCAGCGGCCAGACATGCTGATTTGATAATACCGGATTTGTTCCCCAGAAAATGATGAACCGGCTGTAAATGATATCCTCCGGAAGCACCCCGGATGTTTGTCCGTACACAGATGTAACGCCCGCTACTGCCGCATCTCCGCAAATCGTCCCATCCAGTTTACTGGCTCCCAACGTGGCGAAAAACCTTCCGCCAATGGAATTCCGTTGAATGAGACCTTCCGTGCCTGCGTAGCAATAGGGGAGAACGGATTCTCCTCCGTGCTCACCGATAGTCTGTTTCAGCCTGTTCGCAACATCGGCAATGGCGGTTTCCCAGCTGACCGGCTCAAACTTGCCTTCACCCTTGGCCCCAACCCTTTTCAGAGGAGTGAGAATCCGATCCGGGTGAAAAGTGACATCCATGGGAAACTTGTCCATCTTTGAACAAAGTTTTCCAGCAGTGAATGGGTTGGTTTTACTCGGACCGAATTCGGTGATTTTACCCTGATCCGCAGTCACTGTCCAGCTGCAGGTATCCGGACAGTCATGGTAACAGGCTCCATGTGCTGTTTTTGCTCCTGCCTCCGTTACCGTACAGGAAAGGGTACTGATGAGCGAGGCGCTCAGGCCCTGCGAAAGCGTAAGTCCCGTATAGCCCTGGATGCCTTTATTCAGGAATTTTCTTCGCGTTAAGCCTTTAAATTCTGGTTTTTTGTCGGGGTCGGTCATGCGGTTGGTTGATTGCTAATCAATATATGGCAAGAAATTGCGATTCGCAAGCACGAAGACCGACTCTTAATTCGCATTAATAATATCAAAGCGCGTTTTAAGCAAAAAGCAAATTGAACTGGTCAATAACTATTAAATCCAGTTAGAGGGTATAATAGAAATGGCGGACGCGCTCTTCAGCTGTAGGGCCAGTGAGACGGTAGAAATCGAGAGCATAGTCATCGGGTTCATCCGCCTGTACAAAAACTTCCTCATATCCCAGTTCCCTGCAAGTTGAGCGAACCGCATCAACGAGTTTCCGTCCAATGCCCATGCGCTGAAAATCGACCTTCACAGCCAGATCGTAAATATAGGCCAGGGGCTTTTCTGAATAATACTGATCGAGTGTGTAAACGGTCAGCCCCCCTAAGACTGCATTTGACTTTATGGCTACAAATGCCATGAAACCCTCTTTCTTCAACAAGGATTCCAGGTAATCTGAGGGAGGACGCACAAAACTTTTCATTTCAAACACCTCTGCGAATGTGTCGATGAGCTGAATAAATAAATTCAGGTCATCCGGCTGAAGCTTCCTGATCTCAGTTCCTTCCATGATCGGCTAGTGGTCTTTCGGGATACCGGTTTGATGCCCGTCCAGGCTAACGGTATTTTTTTCCTGCCAGTAATCCCGGATTCCTTCTTCTCCTTTTTGTTCCGCCCAGTCCCTCAGGATCGTACGGTCCGCCTGAAAATCCATTAACGGTACTGCAAAACCACAGGACGACTGCACCAGGTCAACCTCCATTTCAAAGACCTGCCGTTTGCCAGGAATATCCGGAAAATGCTTCATCAGTTTTTGAAACCTGCTATCTCCGCTATGAAGGGTTATGGCATTGCCATAAAGCCGTAGTATCTGCGGTTTGCCTTCAAATGCACAGAACATAAGGGTCATGCGCGAACTTTCCTGCAGGTGGGTGGCAGTTTCGTTCCCGCTGCCGGTAAGGTTGAGCCAGATCACCTTATTCGGTCCCAATACTCGAAGTGAATCCATTCCCTTGGGAGAAATATTCACACGCCCTTCTGTCATCGCGGTACCCACGAAGAAAATATGTTGTTTTTCAATGAAGTCCTGCAACTCTGGTGTAATGGATTCAGATCGTTTTCCCATGGAAATGTTGTTTCTTTTTGTAAACGATTATGAAGGGGATTTGGTTGATGCAAAATCCTGACCATGACACCCCAAACCCCCTGACTAAGGGGAAAATACATACCTCTGCGGACATCTGAAACCAATTTGGAATTGAATTTAAAATGGGTTTAGATCGTCCTCTTCTTTTTCGTCTACCATTTCTATTTTGGCCGGTTCTTCGTCATCCTTTTTTTTGATCGGCAGGAGGGGGACCGGGCCGACGATCCCAATACCAAAGCATCCCAGTATGATCAACAGGATGAGCGCGATCCGTCTGAGGATCACTTTAATTTTTTTCATACGTATGGTTGTAAAAGGCTGATTGCCTTGTGATGAAATTCCTGATTATACCTGGTTATGGATTAGCCCAGGGGAACCTCATCATTGGATGGGATGATGAAAAAATGGCTGTGAAGAAGGGCAAATAAAGGGGGATCGAAGGCCCTCAGCAATTTCAACCGTACCAGTACGGAATGGGTCTCAATGTCAGACAGACCGCAAATAACATCATTTCCGCCAGATGGAATTGATGTCGCAGGGTTTAGAAAATGAAAAGTACGTTTTAATTGCTGCTGAGGTGTTCTTTCAACCACCTCTGTCCTGAACTTATTAAAATCAGTCCGTGCGTTCACCGGTGCCATGGTGATGGTCGCCAGCAATGAAAAGATCAGCAGAAATAAGAAACGCTTTTTCATTATACTAAATGTACAAAATCCTGATGAAATTACTGTCTACCTGCCTGCCGGTTTACCTGCCGGAGCCAATGCGGAGGTAGGCAGCAGGCTGACTACTGACTACTGACTACTGACTACTGACTACTGACTACTGACTACTGACTACTGACTACTAAAGTCTCTGCTTCCCACACCTTTTTCTCCGGTAAGTGCATCTCCCAGTTCATGACGAATTGAATCGGCCAGGTGATTAATCTTTTGAACGATATCGGGATAGTCATTGGCCACATTCATGGTTTCTGAAGGATCGTTCTCCAGGTCATAAAGGGACACCTCTTCCAACTTGATGTAGTCGTAGGGTGCTGGTAATCCGCCCGATCCACCTGGTCTTCCGCCTAGCGTTCTGTAAATATGCGGGAAGTACATTTTCCAATTGCCGTACCGAACTCCATGGAGCTGATTCACATGGTAGTAAAAGAAGTACGCCGGTTGTGGACTTACATCGGTTTCGCCGGTAAGCACCGGCCAGACATTTTTCCCGTCGATCGGTAATTCCGGCAATGAAGCGCCTGTAAGTTCTGCTACCGTAGGCATGATATCAATGGCCATCACAGGAGTTGAAATTATTTTTCCTGGCGGAAGTTTGCCGGGGAACCGGGCGATAAACGGTTCCCGGTGACCACCCTCGAAAGCAGTTCCCTTACCTTCCCTGAACGGACCGGCCGAGCCCGCATGGTCGCCGTAGGAAAGCCACGGACCGTTATCGGAAGTAAAGATCACCAGCGTATTGTTGGCCAGGCCATTTCGTTCCAGCGCGTCCAGGATCTCACCCACCGACCAGTCGATCTCCATGATCACATCACCATACAGGCCGCGATCTGATTTTCCCTTGAATTTATCTGATACGAACAGGGGGACATGGGGCTGTGGATGCGCCACGTACAGGAAGAAAGGCTGGTCTTTATTTTTGTCTATAAATTCGACGCTTCTTTCTGTGATCGCGGTGGTAAGAAACGACTGGTCCTCCAGTGTGTCGATAATCTGATTGTCCTCATATAGGGGAAGCGGACTGAAGTTAAATGATTCCTGCTGTGGATGATACGGCCACATGTCATTGGAGTATGGGATGCCAAAAAAATCATCAAACCCCTCGGATAGTGGCAAATTTTCCGGAGCGTCACCCAGGTGCCACTTGCCATAGACCGCTGTTGCATACCCTTGTCTTTCAAGCATTTCAGCCATGGTTGTTTCTTCCTCACGAAGACCCTTCTTTGCCTGGGGCATAAACGCCTGGTGGATTCCCACCCTGTTTGGATAGCAGCCGGTAAGCAGGGCCGCGCGCGAGGCAGAACAAACCGCCTGTGCTGCGTAAAAGGATGTCAGCCGAACTCCTTCGGTTGCCATTCTGTCAAGATTCGGTGTTTCTATTTGTTTGCTGCCAAATACGCCAACGTCCTCGTACCCCTGATCATCGGTAAAAATGATTACAATGTTCGGGGGAGGGCCTTCTTCCGGATTGGAGCAGGAAAATGAGATTAGAATAACGAGTAAAATCAGCGCGCGTATCACATTGGCAAAATACGGTCTGGGTTCTTACCGATCAATTATTCCGAAGATTTTCAAGCATCTGACGGTACTCACTATTGTCGGGGTACCGGGCAATGAGCTGGTTTACGTATTTTTCTGCCTTGTCAATCTTGTTCTTTCGCTGCGCTTTAAGTGCCCTGTCGATCAGCTTTCCGTCGTCAAGCGCCTGGTTTCCTGAATCCATGGCATTTATCACAGCCAGGGCGTCCTTTGCCACAGGGCCAACGCCGTTGATGGTGAATGAAAGCTTGATCCGAATACGTTCCGAATTGCTCGTGGAACAGGCATACCAGCTGCCTTGCGTCGACATGATAGCATTGATAATGGCATCCTCGATGTTGTCGCCCATCTTTGTTTCGAACTCAAAATCAAAGGGCATTTCAGTATCACAGTTGATGCCAAATGTGAAAATGGATGTTCCGATGGTTCCATTAATCCGTGCATCCCTCGGGTAGTAGAGCTTGTTGGTTACAAAAAGCCTGAACGCGTCAACGCCCCCCTTGAAGGAATTATTCAGGGCAGATCTCCCGGCTTGTCCGAATACCAGCGAGGGAGTTATTAAAATCAGAATGACCGCGAATTTTAGGGTTTTCATATTGAAGTATTGTCTCAAAAATTATTCCATTTTTCGGGAAATACAAATGTTGCCGAACGAAGATGTGCCCCCGTTTTTGTTTGTCATCTTAATGTTTATCCCTGATAGATTCATTGCCATGGACTTATGGGAT
Source organism: Fulvivirga sedimenti (assembly GCF_020328055.1). Classification (NCBI taxonomy): domain Bacteria; kingdom Pseudomonadati; phylum Bacteroidota; class Cytophagia; order Cytophagales; family Fulvivirgaceae; genus Fulvivirga; species Fulvivirga sedimenti. Next base: position 582,342 of record NZ_JAIXNE010000003.1, on the reverse strand, counting down.
GCCATGGTTGTATTAAATAGGTCCCGGCCCGACTCCCTGATTATCCCCGGCTATCGCCGCTGATCTCAGGGAGTAAAGCCGGGATGACGGTGAAGGGGTGTTGAATATCCCCGGCTATCGCCGTTGATCTCAGGAAGTAACGCCGGCCTGCCTGCCGGAAGGCAGGGATGACGGTAGCGGGGCAGGCTCCACTGAACGCAGTGCTCCACCTGCCTGCCGGCAGGCAGGCTGAATAGAGTGCTCCACCTGCCTGCCGGCAGGCAGGCTGAACGCAGTGCTCCACTACTTAGTAACCTTTCTCCCTGGCAGGGCCCCGGTGTGTTCGCCATTCTTTATTACCTGTACACCATTCACGAAAACATGATCAACACCGGTGGCATATTGATGCGGGTCGCTAAAGGTGGCATGGTCAGTGATAGTCTCCGGATTGAAAATCACCACATCGGCAAAATAACCCGTGCGGAGGGCACCTCGTTTTTCAATTCCCAGGTTCATTGCGGGCTGAAGGGTGAGCTTACGGATGGCTTCTTCAAGGGGGATCACTTTTTCTTCCCGCACATACTTGCCAAGGAGTCTGGCAAAATTTCCATAAGAACGCGGATGGGTACTGTTCTCCAGAAATTTACCCTCTGTCGCCATCGATGCACCATCCGAACCAAATGTCATCCAGGGGAGGGCGATTTGTTTTTTTACATTTTCCTCCGACATCAGGAAATATACGGTTTCCACGCGACTGCTGTCCTGGATCACCAGATCCATTGCGGTTTCTTCCGGACTTTTTCCGCGCATTTCAGCTACTTCCTTAAGTGTTTTTCCCTGTAAGTATTTCAATGAGTCATTTCGAAATCCGACCAGGAGAACATTCTCGGCACTTCCTGCGGAAAGCATCAGGTTTTCCCATTTGTCCGTCGGGGTAGTCATTTCGTCATACACCCGTTTGCGGATTTCAGGATCCTGTAATCGTTTTACCCATTCAGCATAACCACCTTCCTGAACCCAGGGCGGCATGGCCGCGTCCAGTCCGGTGGACCCTGCAACGTAATTATACATATCAGCCGTAATCGTAAGTCCGGCGGCCCTTGCAGAATCTACCTTGCGCACAACATCGTCAAACTTATCCCAATTATCCTTCCCGGACATTTTCAGGTGATAGATCTCAGCAGCTATGCCCGCCTCCGAAGCGATCCGTATTAATTCATCCACACTCTCCAGCAATCGGTTTCCTTCATTACGCATATGGCTAATGTACATCCCGTCGTACTCGGCTGCCACCTTGCTGAGTTCGATCAGCTCTTCAGTCGTTGAATAAAACGCCGGCGCATAGATGAGTGACGAGCCCACACCAAGCGCGCCTTCTTCCATGGCCTGGCGCACCATCGCTTTCATCTGATCCAATTCTTCGGGTGTGGCTTCGCGATCTTCGAATCCAACTGTATTCACACGAAGGGTAGTAGCCCCCACAAAAGAGGCTACATTTGTGGAAATCCCTTTCTTTTCAAGATAGGAGAGGTATTCTCCCAAAGTTTTCCATTCGAGCTTGGTATCATCATCGAACATCCCTTTGATGTACTGTGCGCTCGTTTCCGTTACAGGTCCCATTGAAATACCCTCTCCAAAAACCTCGAGCGTTACGCCCTGTCGGATATCTCCCTGTGATTTTCCGTCTGTAATCAGTGAAGTGACAGCCCAGCTGAGCATATTAATAAAGCCCGGTGCAACGGCATGTCCGCCGGCATCAACCTCCTGAACAGCCGTGGCTTCCGACAAATCACCAATAAAAGAGATTGAATCCCCACGTATACCCACGTCAGTCTTTTGAGGCGGCTGACCGGAGCCGTCATAAACCAACCCGTTACGGATGATAACATCGTATTCCGGGGTATTTTGTTGACATGAGAATAGTGAGAAAATAATTAGGAGCAGAGGTAGAATATTTTTCATTCAGCAATATAAAAAATATTGAAATGCAGAAAAATATAAAAGGGGCCACAGCTGATGCTATGGCCCCCATACTTGTGAATTCTATCGTTTATTCTGTATCACGATCATCAAAATTTGTTTTTGCCCATTGATAAACCTTCATGTTATCTACCACTCCGTTGGACACCCTGTATTGATGTCCGCCTACATAGAATGGCCATGCAACCACTGGTTCTGCATATTCATGGATTTCAGTTTCGGGCGAATGACCGTGCAATACCCCATTAACCCATAATTCAAACCTGGGTGCCCCGTCATATCCGGTGGGATCATAAACCACTGCCATGTGTACAAGGTCTCCGGCGTTCCATGAAACGTCATTGTCTATTACATCATTTCGGAAGAAATAATAGTCACCCAGAGCTTTATAATATACCAGATCTGCTACTACATCTGTTGGGCCGGTATAGCCGCCGTTGATCGGAACGATTCGAATTCCGGCATTTGCTCCATCCCAGTTCCAGCAATTGGCGACAATTACGTGTGCCCTGCCATATGGAATGGTTCCGACGATGCGGTTATCCACAACAGAATAATTAGGCTTGTACCAGACTTCTATGGTCCAGGGCTCGAGAAGAGGATTCGGAATGAATTCATTAAAGATTCCCGAAGGAATTTCCGGAATTTCTGATGCATATCTGGGATACACACCGTTGCCGAATTTGGCAGGCGCGAAATTTGGTGTTCCAGGAACAACCAATGATGGACCAACCTCACTATTAGCCAGTTCATCAGTGCTTCCCAGCTTGTTCCAGACGATCAAACCATCTGACAGATATAAATCAAGTGGCCCGTCTTTTCCTTCAAGCAGTTTTTTAAGTACCTGTTCATTGATGAGCGTATCAAGAGTAACACGGTTCGGCTTGGTTACGTGCAGCAAATAATCCTCATAACCGTCGCGTACGGTGATATGATTGCTAGTGTTGCCTACCGGTTTTTCAAATAAAATATCACCGCTGGCTTCGACCATCAGAAATGCTTCGCTTAACACAAATTCGCCGGTAGTTCGATTCAGATCGAAAACACGAAGGTCAAAATCGAGGGTTTTGATCTTGTCGAACTTGAAACTGGTGTAACCGAAATCCTCAGGTTTTTTATTGAGGGCATCCAAAACCTGTGGTGTGACGGACGTGGTTTCACCTGTATAGACTATGAATGATACCGGCAGGGGATTGTCGGTTAAATAGGCCAGGGGTGAGCCCGCAACAGGTGCTGCTAATAATACATTATAGTCGTAATCGACTACCAGGAACTCTGTTACCGCGTATTCTCCAACCTGAAGGCGAATAGGTTTGGAGGCATAGGATTCACCCCATTTTTTCAGCTTGATCTCCTCCGAGTTCCAAACAATACCGCCGTTGGTATTTTCCAGGGATATCAGCAGATTGAGTTGCGCCGGAAGTTCCGTGTCACCTGCTTTTCCCGATGGAAAGTTTTGATAAATTTCATTCAAGGATATTTCCACATAACCCTCAGCAAGGGGATCGGAAATTTCCTCTTCGTTACATGACAGCAAAAGGCCAAAAATGGCCACTATCATAAACGGTGCAAAAATTCTGTTGAAAGTTTTCATTTTACAGGAGCTTATCTACCTGTAAAACAGTCTTTGATAATATTAAATTTTTGCTAATCAGCTATTTAAATCATGGATTGACATGATTCTTCAGCTTCTTTTTGTGAGGTAAAATTTGTATACTTTATAGTGTATTTCCGGACTCCAGGTAATCATCCAGATCCTGAATTTTATACATCCAGTCGAAAGAATATGTGGCAGCATTTTCAGCAAGGAACTGATAGAGAACCCGGGCTTTCGACATTAGCAGTCGCGCACCATCGTCATCATCCATTTCTTTTTTTCGTAAACCCAGTTCAAAAAGCAGGGTTGCCATTTGTTCAAGGACTGAATCACCTTTAATATTTTTTTCCGACAAAAAATCAATAAACTCGCGGTCGTCGATTCGCACGGCACTCCTGAGGCGAATATCCAGGTGTTCTTCCAGCGCCTGCTCCGTATCGACAATGACATCATTTATATCGCTGTCCAGCGAAGTGCCCAGGAGTTCTGCCAGTATTTTCCCCAGGACCTTACCGAGTTGCTGAATTTGATCCTGCAAATAATCACGTTTTATCATGATCAGTTCTTTTGAAAGATCTATAATATACAAATTTGGTTGGAATATTAAAGGGCTGCCGATTCTTCAGGGAATAAAAAAGCCGGAGAGTAATTCTCCGGCCTCTGTGTTGTTTACCGTGATCGTGAATATCGGTTTCGGGAGTTCCGGTTTCTCGGATTCCCCGTCCTTGAATCCTGTCTTGTTTGTGGTGCATCCTTCACCGGCCGGTCGGCATCCATATACGGATGCGGCTGGATCACCGGCAGCTGCTGACGGATCAATTGCTGAATATCCTTCAGGTATGCGCGTTCTTCCAAATCACAGAATGAAATGGCTCTGCCGCTCGCTCCCGCCCGTCCGGTACGTCCGATCCGGTGTACATAGGTCTCTGAAACATTGGGAAGATCAAAGTTGATCACATGTGACAATTCGTCAATATCAATGCCACGTGCGGCAATATCAGTGGCAACCAGAATCCGGATATCGCCGTTTTTGAAATCAGAAAGTGATTTCTGTCGGGCTCCCTGAGATTTATTGCCATGTATCGCGCTTGAGCTTATGCCGGCGCGGTCCAGTTGTTTTACAATTTTGTTTGCACCATGCTTGGTCCTTGAAAAAACGATGGCTGAAGGAATGTTCTCTTCTTCAAGCAGATGGATCAATAATGATGCCTTCTGTTTTTTCTCAACGAAATAAACCGATTGGTTAATTTTCTCTGCCGTTGTTTGCTCTGGTTTGATGATCACCTTTTCGGCGTTGTGCAGGATCTTGGCCGACAGTTCAATAATTGGCTGTGGCATCGTTGCTGAAAAGAACAGCGATTGTCTGCGCTCAGGCAATTCGCGAATGATGCGCTTTACATCGTGAATGAATCCCATATCGAGCATTCGATCAGCTTCATCCAGGATAAAATATTCAATATCCCTTAGGGAAATGTATCCCTGGTTCATAAGGTCAAGTAATCGTCCGGGAGTGGCAATCAGTACTTCCGGGTGCCTTTGAAGGGCGTTGGTCTGATTGCCCTGCTTAACGCCGCCGAAAATTACGGTATTCCGGACGTCCGTATGACGGCCATAGGCTGTAAAGCTTTCGCCGATCTGAATGGCGAGCTCACGGGTAGGGGTAACGATCAGTGCGCGTAATGGCTGACGGCCGCCTTTTTTTCGGTTGCTGTCTGAAACAATATTTTGCAGAATGGGAATCGCAAATGAAGCGGTTTTACCGGTTCCTGTTTGCGCACTCGCCATTAAATCTTTTTTACGTAGTAATACAGGGATTGACGCCTCCTGTATGGGCGTGGGTGATGTATATCCTTCTTCGGCCAGGGCCTGAAGGATGGGCGTGATAATGCCCAGTTCTTTAAAATTCATAGGGGTTGTGTTACTAAAAAATGTGGGGCAAAAAAAAGCCCTTCTTCGCGAAGGGCTTTCAAGCGATATAAAGTTAGCGCGTAACGCTTAAACAACTTTAACGTTAACCGCGTTTAATCCTTTTCTTCCTTGTTGCAATTCAAATTCTACTTCGTCACCTTCACGGATCTCATCGATCAAGCCTGATACGTGTACAAAGTGTTCTTCGTTTGAACCATCTTCTTTGATGAATCCGAATCCTTTCGATTCATTGAAGAATTTTACTGTTCCTTTACTCATGATAATAATTAATTGAAAATAATAAAGTGTGAAGGTACGCTTAAATAAATGGATACTACCGAATTCTTTGATTTATTTTTAAAATTCTCCGGTAATCGTCCTTTTTGAGGCGTAAAATGCATGTTAGGACGGTGAATCTACACCAATTCAGCCGTAGTTGGATCAATTATCCCTGAAATCTGACTGATTTTATGTGCAGGAATTCCGGAATGCTCCGAATGCTTACGGATCATTTCGGCATTTGGTGCAATGTAAACACAGTAAACCTTGTTATCGGTCACAAAGCTTTGGACCCACTGAACAGAAGGCCCGAGATGTTGCAGTGTATTACAGGATGTTTGCGAAACGGCGCGCATTTCCTCCGCTGAGAGGCTACCGACATTGGGTATATCACGCTCAATTAAAAACTTTGGCATTGCTGGTATTTTTTTGTTCTTTAAAGAGGCTATCGTACTTATAATATAACCGGTATGACCGGTGTAACGGAAGCAAAGAAAGATAATAAAAATTGTCGAATTTTATTTCACTTTCGTTGCCTCCAGGGACGCAATATTTTTTCGCATAACCTCAAGAAAATCTCCTGAATCCGGCAACGCGGCACACGGACTGATTACAATACTGCGCACGCCTATGGAATTAAGGAATTCGACGTTTTCCGCCAGTGGTGTCCCTTCCCAAATCATAATATCAAATGGACCCTCTTCCTCAGCCAGGTGGGCAAAATCATGTTTCATTTCATCTGTAAGTGATTCATCAGGCTCCCAGTGCACACTCGGACCGCCCAGGTTATAGGCATTCGTAAAATACTGATATACGGGGTGGGAAAATACTACCTTAAGTTCAGTATCTGCAGCAGTTTTAAATTCCTGATGCAGCTGGTTTAGGTCATTGCGCAACGATTCGAAATTTGATTCAATCTCCGCAGCATGTTCAGGGGCAATCCTTATCAGCGCATCCCTGATCGAAGCCGCCTGTGCTGTTGCAAGTTCCATATCCATCCAGGTTGTGAAGGCAGTTTTGCTATGGGCATGTTCACCTTCCTCCCCGTGGCTGTGAACAACAGATTCATCCGTGGTAATAAATTTATCGACAATTGATTCTGATGTATTCACAAGGGTCGATGTGGACAATGACACCGATATTAACCATTGCTCATAGGAGGCGCCATTGATGAAGATCAAATCCGCCGATTGCATTTGATTAACCGTATCGGGAATTATTTCCCAATACGCCGGATCGGAGGTATTGGTAAAAGGAAAGCGCACTTCCACGTTGGAGGGGGCAACCCTGCTTGTGAAATAATACAGCGGATAGTTCGACGTGTAAACAGTGAATGATGCAGGTTCTGCATCTGTGGTTTCCGCATCCTTCTTCGACTCACAGGAAAAAACGCAAAGTGCCGACAGGATTAGTGCGAAGCTGATTTTACCTAAGTTATTCATATCCATTTTTCAATAATCTCATTACTAAAAGTACTCACGAACAGGGTAATTATCCAGGCGGTACCAATACTCAGGGTTAAAACGATGACGATTTCCAGGCCAAGAACCTGTTGTATCCATCGACCCGAGCCGCCCATCTTGCGGATAGTGTTAAGTTCATTTTTCCGAAGTCTGACAGAAAGTATGAACACCAGTGTTGCAATGCATAGTGTTGCGATGCCAATGAAGACCCCGGCTTTGAAGACCAAATCCCGAATTGTGAAAACCGTAGCCACCAGTTCATTCACGACATCTGCAGGTACAATCATTTGAATATTGTCGGTCCGTGACTCATATCGCCCGCGCAACTGAATGCGTTCCCTGTCATTGCGTGGCTCAACAATGATAGCATGTATCGGGTAATTAGCCTCCTGGCCATGGAAATGGAATGATGTCCTGTTTTCTTCTGTGATCTCGGTGTAGGAAAGAACCGCCGGACCGGCGATGATCAGGCTATCGGTTTTCAGGAGCATTTGATTTTCTGAATTTTCGACATTCTCATGCCCGTGTGCCAGTCCTTCAATAACCCAGGTTGTCTTGATGTCGGTAAATACCGCTTCGTCATCGGGTGAATTTACCGGGTTAAGAACCCCTGCGACCTTCATTTTTAACGGAAAACTCCCGGCTACGTCGAAAGCGCCAGCCGGACTTGAAATGACTGCGTCGCCAACACCTGCCTGAAGTGCCTCGGCGGCCTTCGCCCCCAGGATACATTCGCCCAGCATAACGAAGTTCCGGCCTTCACTGAAGGTCATGTTTCGAAACGTCACATATTCTGGAGAAGTACCCACAATCGGTTGTTCACCAGCCCTGAATTTCAGATGCATCGGATAAACCTTGCCATCAACCTCAAACCGTAAACTGTCAAATTCACGGTATTGCATGGGGCGGTATGCCGCCTCCTTGAAATACAGGGCACTTAGTGTCAGCTCCGTCTGACTTCCCAAAGTGCCCACCAAAAGGGGAGTGGATTCAGCACGTCCGGTCAACCGGCCAGCGCCCTCATTTACAAGTTTGTTTAACCCTAGTGGTATGAAAAGTATTAGCCCGATCGATAACACAAGTACAAGGGTTTTGTACTTATGAAACCGGATGTATCGCCACGCTATGTATACTACAGTTTTGATAGGCTGTAATCATTTATGTTTACAATGCGACTGAATTTTGACAGGATCTCATGATCATGAGTGACCATGACCAGGGGTTTCTTATTTTGAATGCTGTAGTTCAGGAGTGTATTCAATACAATGTCCCTGTTTGCAGGGTCGAGATTGCCTGTTGGTTCATCGCAAAGCAATACGTCTGGCTGGGTGACCAGTGCCCGGCAGGCAGCAACACGTTGCCGTTCTCCCTGTGATAATTGACCCGGAAGCCGTTGTTTTTTCGTGCTCAGACCCACACTGTCTGCGAGTTCCCCGGCCAACTTCCGCGAAGTTTCCGATAGCCGAAGTACCGGGTTCACCATGAATGGGAGCAGGATATTGTCAAGTACAGAAAGATATTCAAGTAATTCGAACTCCTGGAAGACCAGTCCGATTCTGACTATCCTGAAGTCCTGTCGGTCCTCCTTGCCATAACGTGTAAGATCGATGTTATCGATTTCTATGGAGCCTTCTGCCGGCTCCAGAATACCGGCAATCAAATGCAGCAGCGTTGTTTTCCCTGTGCCGCTGGAACCGATAACAGCCACCTGCTCGTGATCGTAAACCGTTAAGTCGGGTATCTTCAGTTCAAAATACTGGTCAGGATACCGAAATAATATGTTCTGGCATTTGATCATGACGCCGACGCAGGTACAATCGACCTGTCTTCAGATTTTAATTCAATATTTGAAATCTTCCATTGATTTTCCACCTGGTGCATTTGAATGGTTCCCAGGTATTTATTTCTTCTGAAGTGAATGTGCTGAAGATGTTTTACACGGGCGATGACCACCCACTCCGCATCGTATTCATAGGAATTAATCGATCTCTGATGGATATTTTCTATGCTTAGAACTTCAACATTACGGATCCGGACCTCAGCACCCAGACGAACTCCTGCGTTCAATCGTCGTCTGCTGTCCAGGTATACCTCGTCGATCAGCTCTTCATCCACACTGGCCGACAGTTGTTCGAATAACTGATCTTCATCTGAAATATTAAATGACTCATACGTATTACTGAGGATGCCTTGCAGGATCTGGCGGGCACTACCTGAATCGGTTAACCCGCTATCGCTAATAGGATTTTGCATACGTAAATTTAGAAAAGGAAGGCATACCAGTGCCATAGCAATAAGTATGACTGAGGTAAGCGGTGTACGCTGGGCCATATTCATTTTCTCATGGATCCGTCTTTTGCGCGGCCAGAAATACAGGGCTGCAATGATTAATAAGATACTTACGAAAGGCACCGGTATTTTTCCCATGGCGATCAATTCACGGAGGTCTTCCGAATATGAATCCCGAATAAATAATATGAAAAGTCCGCTTGCTGCTGCCGTCAGCAATATCCCGGATATTCCTGAACCCTGCTTTACGTTGCCGGATGCGGTGAACAGTGTAACAGTCAAGATGAACACAGCGGTACTGTAAAGCCAGTATGCAATCCCGTGGCCGATCGCATAGGACTGGTTTAATTCAGTAAAGTATCCTGTAGCCCAGCCTCCCCCGATACCGATCAGCAATACCATCAATGTCCAGATTAGCGGGCGTATGGTAGTTTTATACAGTACCAGCGTGATAAGTATAAACACGATTCCCATAATGGCGGGAATCACAATGATGGGAAGATTTACAAAAAGTCCCCAAACCAGTCCGGCAATGGATGAACTGCTGAAGAGCAACAGGGTCCGCTCAGCCGATCGATCCGACAGGTTCACCATCAATCCTAATAGAATGGGTAAAATGAGACTGTAAAGTATCATCTTGGGGAGCAATGCAGGTGCAATAAGGAACAGGCTTGATTCGTAGATGAGCCATCCCACAGATCCTATGCCTACAGCATAGACCAGCCAGCGTTCTTTATCAAGAAGAAAGTATCTGAATAAATGCAGGCCTTCCCGAATGAGTAGATATGCAAGAATCAGACCTGCGAAAATTCCAACCCATCTGAAAAGAACCGTTAGCATCATCTCACTTTCTGTGAGCCCAAGGGATGATCCTAAAACGGGCATTGATGCGCCCATGATCATTCCGATGGAAACGATGGCAAACCAGTGTGTGATTACAGATGGCAGAGCCCGGTTGTGCAGGTAGTGTATGGAGCAAAGTGCCGCAAGGATCAATGGAATTAACAAACCCATATAGCCCGGTATAATCAGGAGTTGATCTGTGGCCAGAAAATTTCCAACAGCAATTGCAGTTGATAACAGGAACAAATTCAGCCAGTTGAAGCTCCGGGCCTTCATCATGAAAAGAATCAGCAAGAGAAAATACAATCCGCCTGTTGAAAGAAGTATGTTCAGTCCATCCCTGATCGCGGGGCCTGCAATGTTGAAAAATGACGGTGGTTCAGGCACAAGATAAAAGGCGTTTACCGGGCTCAGGGAGGTCTCATAAACCCTTCCATTTATCATGCTTATTTTTAAAATGATGCTGATCTGGCTTCCCTGGAGCCCTTCAATGCCTATCTTTTTGCCATGAAGGGATTCAGTGCAGCGGATGGTCCATCGTTCCCATTTAATGAAGGCGTCACCGCCAATTTTTCTGTCGGTTATCAGTTGGCATAATTCAGGAAGGATCGCTTCTGCTTTCAGAACCTTACCCTGAACCACGGGCAGTACGTAGTAGACTTCATAAACACCCGGTGAGATTTCCGTTATTTCAAGACGGGCCGGATATACAATGTCTGCCGATGCCGTTTTTGGTATCAGAAATAAAATTATGCTGAATAAGCAGCTGAAAACCAGATGTTTATTCATCATCTTTCATCACTTCTTTGGCAGTTCCTTCATAGACGATGTCATATTGTCTGATCAGTTCAGTGAAAAACTGTTCCCTGGCCGCTTCCTTCTCTTCATATTCAATTTCACGCATTATTTCATTACGCACAAGATCGATAGGAGCGGGTGCTTCCGCTGTTACCTCCTGTACTTTCACCAGATGCAGCCCGTAAGCAGAAGCAATGGGGCCTGTCCATTCGCCGGGATTAATGGTAAACACTTCTTCGGCGAAATTCTCACCAAATATTTTCAACAGATCATTTGCTGCATAATCCTTGTATTCGGAATTGAGCATGGTAGGATCACCAAGCTCGTGGATATCTTGAATTTCCTCCTGACTTATGCGGGTGAGGACTTCATTTACATGACTTTCTAGCGCCGGGTGTTTATCCGGACTGAAATAAAGCTGTGCGAAACTAATTCGAGCCGGAAGCACAAACTGGTCCTTTCGCAAGGCATAATAGGCCTGTATGCTCTCTTCAGTTATTTTATCGCCTGAACCTTGTGTTTCTGCGAGCATATTCATCTGAACAATCAATGCTTGCCGAACCATCGCGTTGTTATAGTCAAGATTCCGGTTGATGGCTTCCTGGTACAGAATTTCATCCTGCACATACCCGTTTAGTGCACCGCGCAGTTCTTCCCGGGTAGGGGGACGTTGCCAGGTTTTTTGCCACATAACCAGCAAGTGAGCGACGTCGTCATCTGCAATTAAAACCTGCTTATCCTTTGATGAAGGAAGTTTGGGTCCAACAGTCACAATGAGAACGATGGCCAGTAGCGCACCAAAAGCAAGGATGTGGAAGATCGGCGAAGAAAAAAGTTGTTTCATGCAGACCTTAAATTACAAAAGTTGATTACCAATGCAATTTAATTCAAGCTCAAACATGAGGTGGTTTACCTGGGATCATACCAGATAGGTGAGGACCATGCCCGTTCCTGTTGTACCAATGGGACATCTTCGGGAAATTCTGTAAGTCCGTACTTTACAATATCATATAATTGCCAGGTGGGGGACGGGATTTCCAGTACCCTGACGTAGTAGAATGCCGGGACAGAAGGGTCAAAATCAGGATCTTCCCATATCGTTTTTAGTTCGGCAGCACCAATTTCATTCGTATAGGTGGCATCTTCAATCCGAACGGTATTACCAACAGGGGGTATGTTTCCGCCGGCATCTGTTTGGCGATCCCCGGACCATGCGACATTGTAGATCTTTTCATAGGATTTTCCATCTTTAACCCAACCTTTGATCACCTGGATCCGGTCAAGATTCGCCCATTCAGGGTCTTTCATGGCATGGATGAGAAATTTAGGGGCAATCTGACTGGCCTGAAGATCACCGCCCATCGGCAAACCATTATCGTACGCATAACGGATATAATTATCCCGATTCATATCACTTTCTGTAAATTGATACCCGGCAAAAACCCGCAGTTTAATCCGCGTACCAGTAGTGCCGTAGGCTTCCTTGCTTGCCAGGCCATCCCAGATCGATTCACGTGTATTGGATTCCGCCCAGACAGCGGTATGACCGCCGGCCAGATAGCCATAGCCGTATCGCGTTGCTCCATTCAATTCCTTTACATTTTCCATCAATCGTTTTGGGGATTTTTCTGAGCTGACGTGCTTACCCCACCAGTTATCATCATCCACGCTGGGAATGCCCGTATGCGTATCGGTAGCTCCAACAAAACCGAATTTATAAGGATTAATACCCAGTTCCTTCTCCAACTGCAAGCCGTCAATCAATGCCTTTCGGGCATATTGATATTTGCGTTGTTCCGGAGTTTCCAAAATATCCAGGGTAAGATTTCCATTATCCCATCCGGCGATACCAAAATTCGCAAATTCGTCCGTAGGTGACAGCATCGGATGGGTTTCACCTGTTCCCTTGATCTGGGTAATTTCATACATTGGCTCCCATTTCTGCCTTTTTTGCGCGTATTCAGCAGTTATAGGATTGCCCGAGGCATCAAGTGTATTGAACATTAAACCTCCGGAAATATTCCCGTTATGTGGAATCGCAAAAACCCGGCCACCGGTCTTTTCCTCGTAGGAAGAAAGAAATTCCCAGAGTTTTTCAGGATCCTCACTTTGCAGGGCGGAGAATGGAAGTATTTGATTCACTTTTTCCTTATCGTCCCTGAAGAAGATATTCCGGTGTAAGTTGTTTCCGGTGGGGACAGATGTCCACTCGTAACCAATGATGGTTGTGAATTTTCCGGGTTGATTGTATCTGTCGATCAGGGATGTAAAGTTCTGCCATGCCGACCTGAGAATTGGAATGGCGGTTTCGGGATTGGTAACAGGTTCCGGAAGTTTATTATTGGCCAGTGCATACGGAATTTCAACTGCCAGCTGTTTCGCTTCCTCCTCGCCGCCCTGAAGCAGGTTGAACCATCTTTTTGCCGTGGAATCAGCCATAAGAATATCATTGCCGGCTGCTATCTCATCGAATACTCCGAACCCCTCTGCATGATCGGTGATTACAAGAAAATCATAGGGTCTTCTGATTTGAAAGTCCTGCCCAGTACTTGTTTTCATCGGTTCCCCCATCGCCATGCGCAATGCTTGTTCAGCAGTAATCCGGGTACCGCCACCAAATGCGTCACCTGATAAAGTGGTATGGTAGTGCGTATCCCCGAAATAAACGTCTTTATCGGGATTGTTCACGACCTCAGGCAAAGGAGAGGTTGCCGTGTTTTGTTCTGTATTGTTTTGTTTGGTTGAAGTTTCGCAGCTTGTGAAGACTATAATGGCCAGCAGACCAGGCAAAAATTTGAAAGTCATGGATTTAAAGTTTAGCTAAATCTAACCGTTCAGATCGGTTATTGAAAATCAGAGTAATCCTGTACCCTTTCTAATTTGCCTGTTTTTATAATTTCAAACAAAAGGATCAGTTATTGATCTTTTTTTCGAGTTTGCCTTTTAACAACAGGTTGTATTCCTCGCAGGTGAGCAGGCCATGTTCGTCACTGTACGGACATTCCCTGTAGTTCTGACCAAAAGATGTTTTGGTAATGATCACGCCACGTCCCTGACATACCGGGCAGATCACCATGCCTGTTGGTCCGCAATCGATATCATAGTCGGCGGCCAGTATGGCTTCGGTCGCTTTGGCTTCTTGCTGCCGCATGAGGCGTACAGCGGCATTTGATTTATTCAGAAGATCGGTGGCTTCTTCGAAATACCTTCCCTGGGTTCCCTTAAGCTGGATATACTTGTTCAGCCAATCTATGCTTTGCTCATATTTTTCCAGATAGAACGAATTCTTTCCGAAATAAAAAGTCATCTCGGTAGGTACCACCTGCGCATTTTTAAGTACATCCTTAAATATCACATTGGCGCCTTCGAAATCCCCGGCATCCATTTTTTCAACGCCGTTTTCAATCAGCCTGTCCAGAGCGGTCTGATACTGGGCCTGGCGCTGGGCAATATCTTCCCGGATTTTTTCCTGTTCCGTTTGGGCGGAAAGAGTGAAGGAGGTCAGCAGAACACCGATAAACAAAATCAACCTATACATAATCTTCTTTATTCAAATCCAGCCATTCCATGGTTGCATTGCAGAAAATATCTTCAACCACACCCTGATCTAAATTCATATCTTCAATAAACTTGCCAATTTCCAGATCCCCCAGGGGAAACGGATAATCAGTACCTAATGTGATGCGTTTTGAACCTTGCAGGTCAAGCACATACTGGAGCATTTTCGGATCATGTGTGATACAATCTACCCAGAATTTGCCCAAATAGCTGCTGGGTGGAACGTTGTTGTCGATTGCCACCAGGTCAGGCCGGCAATTGAATCCATGCTCGACCCTTCCGAGGGTTGATAAAAACGAACCGCCGGCATGCGCAAAGTTAACACGGAGATCCGGCAATCGTTCAAGGGTCCCGGAGAAGATCAGGGAGCAAATAGCCCGTGATGTTTCAGCAGGCATTCCCACAAGCCAGGGCAGCCAGTATTTTGTCATATGCTGCATGCCCATCATTTCCCAGGGATGGACCAGTACGGCCATATTCAGCTGCTCGCAGGCTTCAAAAAACCTGAAGAAGCGCGGTTCACTGAGATTTTCATTATTGATGTTGGACCCGATTTGTACGCCGGGCAATCCCAGTTCCTTGCACCGCTGGAGCTCCTGTATGGCTAAATCCGTGTCCTGCATGGGTACAGTGCCCAGTCCAATGTAATTCCTGGGATAATCGCTGCACAATTGTGCGATATCATCGTTCAGGAACCGGGATAAATCAAGGCAATCATCCGGTTTGGCCCAATAGGAGAACATAACCGGAATGGTGCATACCACCTGTACCTGGGTGTTAAATGCGGCATATTCCTGAATTCTGACTTCAGCATCCCAGCAGTTCTCCTCGATTTCACGAAAGAACTGATTTCCCTTCATCATTTTGGCAAAGCCATCCCTGTGGTGCTGAAGATAGATGAAATCTCCATACCCGAATTTCTCGGTCCAGTTGGGCATCTCTTTCGGGATGATATGGGTGTGCATGTCAATCTTTAGCATGGAATGAAGGGTATTGCCTGAAACAAAAGTATCAAATGCGGAAGAATATTACCTAACCCTGTTTCTTTTTTGGATTCTCCGGGACAGGATCATACCCGTGAGTACCCCAGGGATGACAACGGGCAATCCGCTTCAAGCCCAGCCAGGTACCCTTTACCGGTCCCCATTCGTTGATGGCCTCAATGGTATAGTTCGAACAAGAAGGGGAGTGCCGGCAGTTGGAGCCCAAAAGCGGACTTATCGCATACTGGTATATGCGGATGGGGAAGATTAATATGGACTTTAGTATAGTCAGTAGTCAGTAGTCAGTAGTCAGTGGTCAGTAGTGACGGTTGATAGTTTGAGAGTATGTAGTTGTCGGTTTATTTTCGGTTTTTTTATATAACTCAATTTTGCATTTAAGCGTTCCCAGTCATGTTATGATTTCATAGTAAGTGATACACCAAAAACTATTAACCCGCTACTATTCACTACTATTCACTACACTACTGACTACTGACTACTGACTACTGACTACTGACTACTGACTATGTACTACATAAGTGCTAATCAATAGAGTATTCTGTTCCGTCTTTTCCATCCTTCAGTGTGATGCCGATTCTCTTCAGATCATCCCGGATCTGATCAGCCAGGGCATAATTTTTCTGGCGCTTGGCATCAGTGCGCAGATTGATCAGCACATCCAGGGTTCCGTCAAGCAGGTGACTGTTGCTTTCCTGTTCCGACTTCAGCCCGAGAACATCTGTGATGATACCGGTGTAATGGGTGATGAGCCGTTCGAACGTCGGCTTACTCAATGCGCCCGTTTTTTTGTTTCCCGTCTTCAGGTTATTAATAACGGAAGTCAGATCAAACAAAGAAGCCAGCGCTTTGGCCGTATTAAAGTCATCACTAAGGTTTTTGAAAATCGCATCGATCTGTGCGTTTACCTCGGTATCAAAGGCAGTGTCGACTGCACCCGGTGTATATTCAAGCTGACGGGCCGTTTTAAATCCTTCCATGAGTCTCTTATACCCTCTCTCAGCAGCGCCCAATGCCTCATTGCTGAAATCCAGGGTACTTGAGTAATGGGACTGCAGCATGAAAAAGCGGACGACCATCGGCGGATAGCCACGATCCAGGAGTGGGTGATTACCGGTAAACAATTCATGTGGCAGAAATGAGTTGCCAAGTGACTTGCTCATTTTCTGACCTTCCACCGTAAGCATATTGGTGTGGAGCCAGTATTTGGCCGGGTCATGACCCTTGCATCCAACGGATTGAGCGATTTCGCATTCATGGTGAGGAAATACGAGATCCATTCCGCCTCCGTGAATATCGAAAGTCTCGCCAAGATATTTGGTGCTCATCACTGAACATTCCAGGTGCCATCCCGGGAAGCCATCACCCCAGGGAGACGGCCAGCGCATAATATGAGCAGGGGAGGCATTTTTCCAAATCGCGAAGTCTATCTTGTTACGCTTTTCATCCTGACTGTCCAGCATACGTCCGCTGTCCATGAGTTCCTCGATTTTACGATTGGAGAGTTTGCCGTAATCGTGCGACTCATTGTATTTGGTAACATCGAAATAAACCGAGCCATTTACTTCATAGGCAAGTCCCTTTTCAAGAAGGGTTTTTACCCATTCGATCTGTTCAATGATATGCCCGGTAGCAGTAGGTTCTATGTCGGGGGGGAGCAGGTTGAACTCTTCCAAAACGGAATGAAACCCGTTGGTATATTGCTGCACCACCTGCATGGGCTCGAGCTCTTCAAGGCGGGCTTTCTTCGCGATCTTGTCTTCCCCCTCGTCTGCATCGTTCTCCAGGTGCCCGACATCCGTAATGTTCCGTACGTACCGAACTTTATATCCGAGGTAACGGAAATAGCGGTTGATGACATCAAAACTTAAAAACGTGCGGACGTTCCCCAGGTGTACATCGTTGTATACTGTCGGTCCGCAAACATACATTCCCACATGGCCTTCATGCTGCGGCTCGAATTTTTCTTTGGTTCGGGTTAGGGTGTTGTACAGTTCTATGGGAAATTCCTCGCGTAACGACATGCTTTTTCAATTTCAAAACACGAAGTTAAAATATATCGATGAATAATGAATAGTGAAAGAAGATTCCTCTTCCAACTATTCATTATTCCGATGCCTGATTATTGCCTGCTCAGCTCCATTCCCATGAAGGGATACCACTGTTCTCCGTTAGGGGAGTAGGTGCCGGTTTCCTTCCAGGTGGTATCTGTCAATTCAATTGTATATCGAACGGTTCCACCATTTGGGACATCAAATTGCCAGTAAAACCCCGAATCGGTGAATGTTACATCCGCGGCAGTAAAACGACCATCACTCGTCCACGCATGAATTTGCGTTTTACTGCTGGAAGGATCCTGAAACAGGATTCCTACGGCTTCAAATCCTACTTGCCCTGAATTTTTATCGGTCCCTGTTCCATGGAACATGAGGAGTTTTCCATCCAGCAGTACTGTCACCTCTTCGGTCTGTTTAAATTCCACACGGTCGCCCTGTGGCATTTGCTGGTAGCCTTCACCCACCCAGGTGCTCTCGGTTTTTAAAAGGTCCTCCATAGTTTTCTGTGCATGGATATGATGAAATCCGAAAACAAGAGGAATGATAAAGATTGCTAGATTTTTCATAATAAACTGGTTTATATTATAAACTTAATGGTTAAAAAAAAGACTATGGTTTCAGGTATTTCTCCAGGTCTTTCACGTATTGTCTGAAAGCCTGAATACCTGCTTTGGTAATACGGCATGTGGTAACCGGCTTCTTGCCACGGAAGGATTTATCCACCTGGATGTACCCGGCGGTTGACAGCTTGTCCAGCTGTACACTCAAATTTCCGGCTGTGGCGTTGGTTTGTTCCTTCAGGTACACAAATTCAGCTGATTCCACATTCATGAGAATGGACATTACTGCCAGTCGAAGCTGGGAGTGCAACAGGGGATCCAGATCATTAAACGCGGTCATGATTCCTTTTTGAATTTTAGGAGATAGCCCGGGATGAGATAACCAACTGCGATGGCGAGGGCGGAAACCAACAGGCTGTTTTGCGGCGATACATATAACGCCAGTGCAGCGAAGATCCATAGCGAGCTTCCCCCATAGATAACGGGCTTATAACGGGTGATACAACCGGTAATGAATGTAGCCATACCCGCAAGTATAAGGATTAAAGCAGGAATATAGACGGCGAATTTTCCCGAAAATATGATCACGATGATCGAAAAGGCGAAACCCACCCAGGTCCACATGATCAGGCGGTCGGTAAAATTGACGACCCTTGCACGTGATTCCTGTCTTCTTCCGTACCACATACTGATCAGCCATCCCGGAATACTGATCAGCCAGATAATGTAGGGGTGTGGATAATCAGTATACATTGCAATAAGATAATGGCCGAGGTTACCCAGTACGGCGATCCAGCCCCAAAGAATGAAGTAAAACCCACCGCTGCGCATATTGCCGCGGGTCTGACTGATCATCCGTTGTATGATCGCCAAGCTTTCCTCCGATGATTGAATGGTGTCTGATGTTTTCATTGTATAAAGTAGTTTATATTATAAACCAAAGTAAGATATTAATTTTCAGAATTCCAAATGTGCCCTCAAAAATGTATTTTTGAGGTATACAACGAACACATGTTTACAGGAATAATTGAAGCAACCGGAACAGTAAAAGCCATAGAGACATCAGGCTCCAACCGGCATTTCGATATCGAAAGTCCGATTTCATCTGAACTTAAAGTGGACCAGAGTGTCTCTCATAACGGTGTCTGCCTTACCGTAACGGCGGTAGGGGAGAATAATCACCGTGTAACTGCGGTGGAAGAGACACTTCGAAAGTCATCCCTGGGTCATTTAAAGCCCGGAGCAGCTGTTAACCTCGAGCGATGCATGAAAAGCGACGGACGATTCGACGGCCATATTGTTCAGGGACATGTGGACTCAGTGGGCGAGGTAACTCGGCGGGAGGAGCGTGACGGAAGCTGGCTGTTTACTTTCCGTTTCCCGGCTGAATTCAGCAAGTTCATGGTGGAGAAAGGATCTGTAACCATCAATGGCATTAGCCTTACCTGTTTTAATGTCGGCAGAACGGAATTCACCGTTACCATCATTCCTTATACCTATGAACATACGACAATGAAAAATCTGAATCCCGGAGATCTGGTAAACCTGGAGTTTGATGTCGTAGGCAAGTATGTGCAGCGAATACTTACCCTAAGCGGTCGACTTTAACCATTTGTTGTTTGCCAGCATTGCAAGACGGTAACACAAACTTCCTGCTACGATTCCGATGGCACCCCCTGCAATAACATCAGCTGGATAGTGAACACCCAGATAAATGCGGCTGTAGGCGATGAGCGCCGCCATCACAAAGAGATAGCCTGAGTATCGTACCGAATTTCTTAACAGCAAGTACAGATATGTGGCAACAGCAAACGCGTTGGCAGCATGGGAAGATGCAAAACCGAATTTACCACCCCTGTATCCGTTTACAATATGCACAAGTCCCTCCTCAAAGGATGGATCCCGTGATGGTCTGAAACGCTCAAAGAAAGGTTTCATCAGTCCGGATGTAACCTGATCCGCCAGGGTGATGGCCAGAGCCAATCCTGTAAGCCAGAGGACAGTCCTCCATCCGAAATTTTTGATGAGCAACCACATGAAAAGCAGGTATACCGGCAACCAGGTAAGTGTCTGCGAGATATAATACATCACCGGGTCAAGCCAGGCAGTATGCAGACCATTCAGTATAAAAAATAGATCCTTATCCAGTTCTGCGAGTTGTTCCATTACTCAGACAGCCAGTTGATATCTTTTTTAAGCAACTGGAGCGTCTTATGCTCCCTGCTTCCACTTTCCGGTACAGCATTGTATTCCCAACCGGCAAGTGGAGGAAGACTCATCAGGATCGATTCTGTACGCCCGTTGGTCTCCAGTCCGAATTTTGTTCCCCGATCCCACACCAGGTTGAACTCAACATACCGTCCTCTGCGTAGCCGTTGCCAGTTGACCTCTTTCTCACCGTATTCAATTTCATGGTTCTTCTTCATGAAATGCGCATAGAGTGGTGCAAAGAGATCCCCAAGTGCAATGGTGAAATCGTGGATATGCGTTTTATTGCCATCCAGGCGATCAAAAAATATCCCGCCGATTCCTCGTGTTTCTTCACGATGCTTCAGGTAGAAATAATCATCAGCCCACTTTTTGAATTTTGGATAATAGCCCGAATCATAACGGTCACAAACGTCTTTCAGTGACTGATGGAAGTACCTGGCATCTTCCCGGTTTACATAATGCGGGGTCAGGTCAATTCCACCACCAAACCACCAGTGGCCCGACGTCATTTCAAAATAGCGCACATTCATGTGGATAATCGGTACCATTGGATTTTTGGGATGAAGTACAATGGAAACCCCGGTAGCAAAGAAGTCGGCCTTCGGTAAATCCATAGACCGTAAAATGTTATCCGGTGTTTCCCCGTAAACCTCTGAAAAGTTCACACCTCCTTTTTCAATGATCCTTCCGTTGCGTATCACGCGTGAAATGCCGCCACCACCGCCAGGGCGTTCCCAGGTATCGGTTTCAAAAGAACCCTGACCATCAGCACTTTCCAGTCCGCCAATAATTCTTTTCTGCAGGTCGCGATAGCTTTCGGCAATATTTTCTTTGGTGAGCATCTGGCAAAACTAGTCAAATCCGATCGAATACCCGAGTATAAAGAAGTCGTTAAATTCTAATTCCCAAGGAGGGCAAAAAGCATCAAATTCAGTAACTTCGCAAACGATTGAAACAGAAAAAGACTATGTCGACAACGAAAGCAGCGGTACCGGGAAAAGCATCAACCACCAAAAAAAACAGTTTCCCTGCTGATATACCTGAAGACATATTGCTGAAGGCTTATCAGCTGATGTGCACGGCAAGGCGGATGTCTGATCTTTATGATGAGCATCGCGACATTTGCAGCAAATATGTGCACAGCACATCACGCGGGCATGAAGCGATCCAGCTGGCCATCGGTTTGCAGCTGACAGGCAGGGATTATGCCTCCCTGTACTATCGTGATGAATCAATATTGCTGGGAATCGGTATGCAGCCCTACGAACTCATGCTTCAGCTCCTGGCACGCAAGGATGACCCGTTCTCGGGTGGGCGGACCTATTATGCGCATCCTTCCCTTGACAGGGACGGTTTCCCCAAAATTCCGCATCAGAGCAGTGCTACAGGTATGCAGGGCATCCCGGCCACAGGTATGGCACAGGGCCTCCAGTACCTGGAAGACATGGAACTGATAGAGAAAGAGAAGGGCCTGGTATTCTGTTCCTTTGGGGATGGCTCTATCACCGAGGGAGAAGTAAGTGAAGCCTTCCAGATGGCCGTCCTGAAAAACATGCCCATCCTCTATGTGGTGCAGGACAATGATTGGGGGATTTCTGCTACGGGAAAAGAGATGCGTGCAATGAATGCCTATGAATTTGCAGCAGGGTTTAAGGGTATGAAGCGTTATCAGGTAGACGGCGCTGATTTCATGGCGTCCTACCGTACGATCAAAGAGGCGATGAATTATGTGCGCGACCGAAAGGGTCCGGCAATTGTTCATGCCACCTGTCCTTTGCTGGGGCATCATACTTCCGGGGTTCGTAAGGAATGGTATCGGGGGGATGACGACCTTAAGGCCCATGAAGCCCAGGATCCGATTCCAGTTTATGAGAAAGCATTGCGCCAGATGGGGGTCAGCACAGCCCGTCTCAAGAAATTGCGGGAGGCTGCCGAGAAGGTGGTGGAATCCGATTATCAATATGCTGTAGATGCCCCCGAGCCGGATCCGTCTGAATTTGATACACATATCTTCGCGCCTACCCCTATTGTAGAAGAGAAAGGCAACCGGCACCCTGAGGGTGGGGAGAAGGTGGTGATGGTTGATGCCGCCCTGCATGCAGTCGATGAAATATTAAAAAAGCATCCTGAAGCCTTGTTATATGGCCAGGACGTAGGAGGAACGTTGGGCGGTGTATTCCGTGAGGCGGCCACACTGGCCCAGAAATATGGAGACACACGCGTGTTCAACACACCTATTCAGGAAGCATATATCGTAGGTTCCACGGCGGGAATGTCTGCGGTAGGCACCAAGCCGATCGTCGAGATTCAGTTCGCCGATTACATCTGGCCGGGCATTAACCAATTGGTGGAGGAACTTTCGAAAAGCTGCTATCTGTCGATGGGTAAATTTCCTGTTCAATCCCTCATCCGTGTACCAACCGGTGCCTATGGCGGGGGCGGACCGTACCACAGCGGCAGCGTGGAATCCGCGTTACTGGCCATCCGCGGCATTAAGGTCGTTTATCCGTCGAATGCCGCCGATATGAAGGGATTATTCAAAGCAGCCTTTTACGATCCGAATCCGGTAGTAATGCTGGAGCACAAGGGCCTGTACTGGTCAAAGGTTCCCGGAACGGCGGAAGCAAAAACGATAGAACCTGATTCAGATTACGTTATTCCGCTCGGAAAGGGCAGAATGCATCTTGAAGCAGCTGAAGGTTCACAGAGCCGCGTACTGGTCGTGACGTATGGTATGGGCGTGTACTGGGCCACTGCAGCAGCGAAGAACTTTGAGGGCAGAATATCTGTTTTGGACCTTCGTACGCTCCATCCGGTTGATTGGGATCTGATTGCCGAAAAAGTAAGTACCCATAATCGTGTCCTGGTGCTTACCGAAGAACAGAAAATGAATTCTTTTGCTGAATCACTGGCAGGCCAGATCGGACAGGAATGTTTTGAACATCTGGATGCACCTGTTCGTGTAATGGGTTCAGCAAGCCTGCCTGCCGTGCCGTTGAATGTTCACCTGGAAAGTCAGATGTTACCCAATGCTGAAAAAGTTGCGTCTGAGCTGGAATGGCTGCTTTCGTATTGATCAGAACGGGTATCCAATACCAATATTGAATATGACCGTTTCAGATGCTGAGCGGGTGAAGGGGGCGTCGTAAAAGCCCCTCGATAAAATAAACCTTTTACCGGGCGCACGGGCGGGATCAAATACCTTGATACCTGCATCCAGCCGCAGGACGAGAAAGGAGAAATCAAAACGAAGGCCCACCCCGGAACCCACAGCGATCTGACGGTAGAACCGGTTCAGCTTAAAAACCGCATCGTCCCGTGTATCTTTGAAGTTCCAGATATTTCCGAAGTCAAAGAAGAAGGCATAGTCGATGAATCCGATCAGGTTCTTACGGAATTCTACACTGCCTTCCATCAGAATCGTTCCCGGCTGCTCAAAACTGTAATCCACTTCCGGTGTAATGAGCCCTTCGCTATTGGTGATGGTTGAATCAATTCTTACAAATGACCCCGGGCCGAGTCGTCTTGGCCTCCAGGCCCTGATGCCGTTGCTGCCTCCTGCGAAGAAGTATTTTTCATAGGGGAGGATGTCATTATTCTGACCGTAACTTTTGGCAAAGCCAATATTGAACCGGAAGGCAATGGTCGTATTTTTATTGAGCGGTTTATTATTCCTGTAATCAAAATTCGCCTTGATCCATTGATAAAATTCCAGGTTTTCACGTTCCAGGAAATTCGTATTTACAAAATTCAATGTCGTTCCGCCGCTTTCCACGAATAGCCGGTAGAAAGATGAATTCACATAATTGAGTCCGTAGCTGTTCTTATTCCAGGTAGCACTCAGGATCATCGAAGAAACGAAAGAAGGATTAAACGTATTGATCAGGTTATTTCCTTCCGTACGCAATGAATCCAGCAGTTCCTCAAAGGAATCGGTGAGTGTTGAGCGAATGATACTCGCATCGGTCAGGGTGAACTGGTAGAATGTGTTTTTTTCACTTTGCCAGGTATAAACTGCTGCGAAATTCGTATTCTTTCGAATATATTCAGGACGATCAGTATAACTGTAACCTACGGTTAACCTGGTTTTCGGGTTCACTTTACCCATGCGTTCCTTGACTTCGGCGCTCACGGGCATAATGAATTGCGGGAATGTAAGGCTGGCATTGATCCCTCCTTCAACGCTGGTATATACATCCTGTACCTGGGTTGCCGGAAGCACTCCTTCGTATCCGATCCGCCCCGAGATTTCAAAAATTTCCAGTCCGCCAAAGACATTACGTTTCTTCAGGGACAAATTAACAAATGGCCCGGGAAAGCCCTGTGTCACGTTCATTCCGATCTCGGAAGTAAGCTGATACAGCTTCAACGGACTCGTATAAATATTGGCCACCAGCTTACCGCCAGTGGAATCGTAGTTGATATTGATAAACCGGAATATATCGAGGTTTGCCAATTGGCGTTGTGTCCTGAACGTGTTGGAACGGTTGTAGAGTTCATTTTGGGCGATGAATATCCGTCGGTTCAGGACCTTTGTGTTATATCGGTTCTTGACGAAAATATAATTGATATTCTTGTATTCCTCGGGGGTTGTGGTATTCATTGGAATTACCCCCTGATTTCTATTGGTGATAAAATTTACGGAGTCAACCCGGAACTGCCGGTGACGGTCACGGTTCAGGGGTTTGTTGATCTTTGTGCGAATGGCGACATGCTGCGGTTCCCCATAGGCAGTGTCGACCTCAAATTCAACATACTGGCGGGAAAAGGAGAAATAGCCATTGTTTTTCATCATTTCATCGATGCGCTGACGCTCATCGGTGAGCTTAGACTGGTTATAATTCTCTCCCTTCACCAGCAGGCTTTCTTCATTATTAGCACGCATCAAAGATGTGATTACCGGATCATCGGTCTCCAGCATCAGTGTGTCAATGATATAAGCCGGCCCCTGATTCACCTGGAATTTTACACGTACTTTTCGTCCGCTTACGCGTAAAGCCGTATCTACACGGGCCTGAAAATATCCTTTCGACTGCAGGTATTGCTCAATCCTGTCGGCAGTAGCAGCGGTTTTTGATGTGTCGAAAACGGCGAGCGGTTCACCCCACCGCATGAGCGTATTGCCTTCCTGAATGTTCAGGTCAATCTTGTCGGTTTTCCTTCTCTTTCGGCGTTCGTATTTGTCAACCTTTTTCTTCTTACCCTCAGCCCGGGCTATTTTGCGATTATATTTTTCCTGAATTTCCTCCTTTTTTGCCTCATACTTTGCGATATCATAGCGGTTCAGACCGTAATAATAAAGTCCTACATAGGGTGCAAATGGAATCAGAGGTACCTTTCGGTTGGTCTTTTGGACATAGAGCTGGGAAATGTCTTCGGTATCAATATCCTTGGTGGTTTTGGAAACCTGTTGCTTGACCAATAATTTTTCTCCTTCTTTGAGATGGCGTGTACCCAGACATCCTGTCGTCAGGAGCAGGAGGGTAAAAAATGCTAGATGTCTGAATTTCCTCAAAAGATGACGAATGGTAAAACTCTCAAAGGCCCACACGAAGTTCATTAAATCACTCCAATTAAAAAAATACAGGCAATTGGAGCAAACTTTTCTTGTAGAAGGTGAAAAAAGTGTCCTGGAAGTGATTGATTCCGACTTTGAAATAACCGAGATCATTGCTACTTCAAAATTCAGAAGCCTTCATGGTCATCTCCTGGAGAGCCTTTCTGTACTGGAATCTGAGGATCTTTCAGCGATCGGAACCCTTAAGAGCAATGACGCCGCAATTGCCCTGGTTCGAATGAAACCTGAGCAACCGTTTGCGGTGACCTCCGGCCTTACCTTACTTTCGGATGGCATCAATGATCCGGGAAACTTCGGAACCATCCTCAGGGTGGCCGACTGGTATGGAATTAATCGGATTTGTGCTTCGCCTGATACCTGTGAGCTGTACAATCCGAAGGTGATCAGCTCCTCGAAAGGTTCCTTTACCCGGGTGGAGGTATCTTACGCGGAACTTGATACTGTCATCGCAACCGCTGGCTTGCCTGTATATGCGGCCGATATGTCGGGCCGGAATGTCCATTCTTTCAAATTCCCTGAAGACTGTTTACTGGTGATGGGCAATGAGTCGCACGGTATTTCCGCATCGCTGGAAGCATTGATTACCGAACGACTGACCATTCCTTCCTTTGGGGGTGCTGAATCACTGAATGTAGGTGTTGCCACAGCCATTATGCTGGACAATTACCGAAGACTGCACCACTAGTCGACCAATTCTCTCAGATCCACCGGCACAACCCTGGAAACACCCTGCTCAATCATGGTGATTCCATAGATCACGTCGGTACTGGACATGGTGCGTTTGTTATGGGTTACGATGATGAACTGACTGTCCTTTGAAAACGTCTTGATAATGTTATTGAACTTATCAATATTGGCATCATCAAGAGGGGCATCCACCTCGTCGAAAATACAGAAGGGCGCGGGCTTCAGCAGATAGATCGAAAACAGGAGGGAGGTTGCCGTGAGCGTTTTTTCTCCACCGGATAATTGGTTGATGGTCAGCGGCCTTTTGCCTTTTGGTTTCGCCATGATCTCGATTTTTGATTCAAGCGGATTATCCGGATCGGATAGTTTCAGATCACAGTCATCTTCCTCGGTAAAGAGGCTCCTGAATACTTTGACGAAATTTTCCTTGATCTTTTCATACGCATCCAGAAACGTCTCCTTAGCCACGGCATCAATTTCATCGATGGTGAGAAGGAGGGATTCCTTGGCCTTGATAAGGTCATCCCGTTGTACAGTAATGAAATCATTTCGCTCCTTGATCTCCTGGTATGCCTCCATGGCCATGGGGTTGATGGGCCCCATTCGATCCAGACGGTCCTTAATACGTTGAACAGTGTTGGCGAGGTTTTCTACGGCGGAAGGATCCGGTTGTTCGTCCGGAATATCTTCCATCAGCGAATGCATTTCGATGTTGAACTCAACCGAAAGTCTCTCCTTCACCGCCGAGAGCTCCAGCTTCGTATCGTTGAGTTTGTTTTGTAATTCAATCAGGAGTGTATCAAGCTGTTCCCGGCTTCGCTGAATCTCCCTTTCTTCCTTATCGATCCGGTCGATGAGTCCGCGTGCCGCATAGTAATCCTTTTCTGCTTCATTTACGCCGGTCTCAATCGCTTCCTTTTCTTCGTACATCGCGATCAGCTCATCATCGGTGGCTTCCGACCGGTCGATCAGCTGACGGATTTCTTCCTCCGTTTGCTTAAGTTCTGAAACGTTCTTATCGATGCGTGCGCGTGTCGACTCGAATGTCTCTTCCTTGTATTCCATTTCCTGGATAAGGCTCTTCAGCCGGTTTTCCTGCTGATGGAAATAAATATTTTGTTCATTGAATGCGGCGGATCGCTCATTTAGCCGCTGGTCTTCTTCCGAGAACTCAGCTTCCATCCCGGCAAGTTTTTCTTCAATCTTGACTAACTCCCTGCTGGTTTCATCTGCTTTGGGACGATGATCATCAAGTTCCTCCCGGATCTCTTCAATTTTCGCCTGGATATCTTCTTTTCTCAGATCTGCGGCCGAAAGCATTTGAGCAAACTGCTCTCTTTTGGTATTGATGGAGATATATTCCTCATTGATATGACGAATTTCTTCCTGCATCTCTTCGAGCTCCGACTGGTGGGTATCCCCCCGAAGTTTTTCCAGCTCCTTCTGATTTTGAGACAAGCTTTGCTGAACACTGCTTAGCTTTTTATTCAGGGATTTGATTTCCTTATCAAGCTTCTCAAGGTTTTTCGCTCTTCCGATTCGCTTTCCTTCAAACAGCCCTACTGAGCCACCGGAAATACTGAATCGTCTGCGGGTGACCTTACCGTTCTTTGTGATAAATATGCTGTCATCAGCCGGGATTGAGGTATGATCCCCCTCATATATGTACACGCGGTCCAGAATGTAGGACATCAGCGCCCGGTACTTGTCATCATATTCGATGATTTCGGTGGCAGGAAATGCGCTGTCATAGAGTTGGGTGTCACTCGGTTTGAATCCGTCAAAAGAATCAAGAATAAAAAAGTGTGCCTTCCCTTTTGCCGCATCGCTCAGGATATTGATAGCCTCGTAGGCGTCTGCTTCCTTCTCTACGATGTAGTAATTGAGATATGGTTCCAGGTAATTCTCGATGGTAACCCGGTATTCATCATCACAGGTTAGGATATCCGACAGGAGTGGTGCATTTTTTTTCCATCCGGCCTTTTTCTTGAGAAACTTTATTGCCTCGGGGAATCCTTCCAGGTTTTCAACCAATGATTTGGTGAGGTTATACTCGTTCTGACGGGCATCCAGTGTACGGTTGGTTTGTGCCAGCTCCTCCCGGATCATTTCGATGGTCTTCTGCGTATTCTGGATGCGGCTTTGCAATGCGGATTCCTGGTTCTTTATTTTCTCAAACCGCTGTCGTTTTACCGCCAATTCCTCGGCCAGTGCCTGCGCTTTCTTTTCAAATTCCAGCAGGCTGGCATTTTGCTCACTGGTATTGGAAGCTGTTCGCTCCAATTCCTGCTTTAGCGAACTCAGTTGTAATTCTTTTAGCTCCACGGATTTGCGCAGCTGATATACTTCTTCCTGTGCGTTCTTCTGAACCCGGCGCAATGTTTCCGTCTCTTCCTGCAGCAGGCGTGTTTTCTTTTTCTGTGTTTCGTATTCCGCCTGGAGCTCTTCTTTTTTGACTGTTAGTTCCTGCATCCTGTCTTCGGCCGCCACACGTTCCTGGCGCAGGCTTTCAATGCTGAAGGATGCGCGCTCACTGCTCTTCTTATCCTGCTCTATCTGTTCCTTGAGGTTATCTGACTTGTCATTCAGATACCGCAGGCGTTCATTTTTGATCTTCTTCTCGCTCTCATACTGACGGGTCTTGTGCACATGGTCATTCAGCGCTTTTTGCCGGCTGGCCAGTGTCTTTTCCATGTGAATCAGATCTGTCTTCGCTTTTTCCAGCAGGGCTTCCTTTTCCTTGATCTGCTTGTTGAGGCCGATCTTTTTATCGTTCTCAACTTCGATCTGTTTCTGGAGACCTTTGTACTGCTCAGAAAAACGGCCGATCCGCAGACGTGCCAGTGCCAGGCTGGATGCCTTGTACTCTTCCTTTAACTCATAGTACTTTTCTGTCTGCTTTGCCTGCCTTTCGAGCGATTTCATATTCTTTTCGATCTCGAAAAGCAGGTCTTCAACGCGTTCAAGATCTGCATCGGTATCTTCAAGCTTGCGGAGTGTCTCCTTCTTGCGCTTTTTGAATTTAGAAATGCCCGCTGCCTCCTCGAACAATTCACGGCGGCTGTTGTCCTTATCGTTCAGGAGATCATCCACCATCTTTAATTCTATAATGGCGTAGCTGTTGGAAGCAATACCCGTATCCATGAACAGGCTGGTGATGTCCTTCAGCCGGCAAGTGATGCCATTGAGCAGGTATTCACTGTCTCCGGAGCGATAATATCGTCTGGTGACTGTTAGCTGCGAGTATTCAGTAGGGAGGAGGTTCTTGGTATTATTAAAGGTTAGGCTCACTTCTGCCATTTGCGAAGCCTTTCTTTTCTTGGTTCCGTTAAAGATCACATTCTCCATCTTGTCGGAACGAAGAGTTTTGCTGCTCTGCTCACCCAGCACCCAACGGATGGAATCGACGATATTCGATTTTCCGCACCCGTTAGGTCCTACAATACCTGTAATACCTTTGTCGAAATTGATCGTGACCTTATCACCGAAACTCTTGAATCCCTTGATCTCCAGCTTTGAAAGCTCCATACGCGCGTGAAGTGTTTATTAGAATTTGCCCCACTTTTGGCAAGGAAACAAATTTATTACTTTCTCTTAATAATGCACCGTGGCTGGCGTTAAAATGATCGGTCAGCCGGCAGATTACATCAAGTTTTTTTACTCACCTGATTTAATCTTAAGTGGATAAATCCATTACGGCAGAAATAAACGGAATCCACACCCAGCCGAAAGCCACAATAGCGATGATGAGGGCAATTATTGATGGAACGGACCGGAAACGTGTTCTAATGCTTCTGCGAAGCAATACCAGCATCCAGACGGGAGCCATCATCAACATCATTACAGTTAGCGGGCTGAATACAAAATAAGTGTCGTGCAGTTGTATGTCTGTATCACCGTGAAGGCGGAAACCCAGGTAAACCAGCAGGGTCAGAAATGCCAGAAGCAGCATATTATCACGGAAGCCGTTGTCCTTAATCATTTCTGTTAATTTTACGTCCGAGTATCAGCAGATCGATCACATGAGAAAAAATAACCAGCGGCACCACTGTTGCCGGGAGCAACACGTAGGGAAAGAGTGTAACCGCTTTATTTGGCTGCTCGAAAGCGAATTGCTGAAAGGGAACCTCCGTTGAAAGCACACCATTCACCAGAATGAACAATACCAGTCCCAGGCAAACAACGTTCCAAAGAAACAGCCCAAGATCACTGATTCGGTCGCGGAAATAAAGCAGGGCTACAAACGGCGCAGATATACCTGCAATAATGTCGAAATTCCGGCCAGCAAAAGTCATCAGCTGAGGCACCATTTCATAAGAATACAAATAGAAGAGGACAATCTCTACCGGGAGTCTGACGGAATGTACCCAGGTGCTTCGTACAATATTATGCTGGGATTCGATCCTTCTGAGGCGCTTACCGGTGCTTCCATATATAATCAGAATGAATGGGGGCAACAGGATGGCAAGGAGAGGAGGAGGCATTCTTTTGAGATCACCGTAAAAACCGAGGATCGCCAGAACACATTGCAGTACCGACCATACCAGGATCAAAAGTATCGTAGTTCGAAGGCCGGGATTGGCCCGATAGAAGAGTCCAACCGTTGTCAAACAAATTAAAATAAAAAACAGGTCTAGCCACAGGGGAGTCATACTTCCTGAATTTATCATTTTTAATCCTATATTTGAAAAGGATGGACCGCGAAATAATCATTTACATCATATTTCTGGTGATCGCCCTGCTGGGACGGCTGATGGGTGGTAAAAAAGGACAGAAAAAACCTGCCGCATCCGGCGGACAGCCATCACGACGACCTCAACAGCCTGTGAAATCCTTTGAAGAGCTCCTGCAGGAGTTTACCAGTGGAAGGGAACCATCACCGGAGCCTACCTTTGATGATGAATGGGAGGAAGATGAATTAGTTGACGAGCGCGAAGTAAGGAGGGCCGGCAGGCCCCTTCAGCGTGAAACTGAAAATCCCTTTACTTTCGAGCGTCAGGACAAACTTCGAAGCCTGGATGAAATGGTCAATATCGAAGGAGTAAAAACAAAGTCAACCGTTACCCTTCAGGAAGAGGAAGAAGAGGAGGCTGCCATGGATGAACCAGGCATCAGGGAGATGCTGAAGAACCCGGAAGATGCCCGCAAAGCCATCATCCTTGCCGAAATTCTTCAGCGGAAATATCACTAATAGGGGTTTTTTCTTACATATCTAAATCAGGCCCTTTCGGATTTCCCTTAGAAAATAGTTTGAATAAATTAAATTTAAAACCATATTTACGATATGTTCGGTAGTCTGTAAACTATCGAATCAATATCATTTTTTTAACTATTTTTTGAATAGGCAGATTTTTTATGTCAGTATCCAGCATATTAAAATTATCCATTTTGCTGCTGTTCATAGCGACAGTACCTGCGCTCAGCCAGTCCAAACAGGAAAAGGAAAAATTTTCAAGCAAGTGTTTTGGCGGAAAGATTGAAGCGACCATACGGCACGCATCTCCCGGTCAGAATAACGGGGAAATTGTACTTGATTTACCGCCGGGTGCAGGAAAAGTTCAGATTGTGTGGATTACCGTAGACAAACCCGTAAAGGGAAACAGGGAATTCAAGGGTCTGAAAGCAGGATATTACAGTGTTCATATTACTGATGAAAAAAGATGCCAATCCATCATCGATAATATTCAAATAAAGGAAATTGAATAGTATGAAAGGATATTTTTTACGCTATCCGCAAGTATTGCGATTATTTATAGCCCTATCATTTCTGCTCGCACCGTTGTATTCGGTGCAGGCGCAATGTCCTGTAAATGATATTACGGTAAACCTGACGGATGTTACCTGTAATGGCTTTGATGATGGAACACTTGAAATTGTTCTTAACAATCCGAACGGATACACCGGGCTGTACAATTATATTATAGTCGGAATTCCATTGAGCGGTGATGCAGTGATTCAGAACCAGGTTGCTAATACGCCCAGTATCACATTCACCAATTTGCCGGCGGCCGACTATTCAATTTTTATAACCTTTCCATCTGATCCGAGCTGTACGGGTTTCAGTAATTCCGGCCCTTTTCAAATATTTCAGCCAACCCCGCTTGTAGCAGGACTGGACAACGTAACTCCCGCATGTTCACCCGGAACAGGAGCCATCGACATTTCAGTTTCAGGCGGAAATGGCAATTATTCATACGCGTGGTCTGGCCCTACAAATCCCGGGAATGTTCAGGATCCTGTTAACCTTGATGCTGGGGATTACAGTGTGACAATAACAGATGATAAAGGTTGTACTATTGATATCATCGATATTTTTGTGCCAATTATTACTGCTGCTGATGCCGGTCCGGATCAGGTGGTTTGTGATAATAGTGCTGTCCTGGCAGGTAATGTATACCGGAATCCAGGTGAAATAGGCAGCTGGAGTGTGGTATCAGGAACGGGAACATTTGCAGATCCCAATGATCCGAATTCAGCCGTTAGCGGCTTATCGGAAGGCGATAATATTTTTGAATGGTTCATCACCGACGATGGTGGAATTTGCCCCGGAACAACGGATCAGGTGACCATTACCTGGAATAACCTTCAACTGGTATCTCCCGGAGACATTTTACTGAATTGTAATGCAGTAGCGGATGGTGCCGGAACATTTACGGTAACCGGCGGAAATGGTCCGTTCAATTTTACTGTCGATCAGAATACTGCAGGCGCAACGATTACGCCGAATGCGGCATCACTGGATTTTTCAGCGGCAGGTCCGGGTGTAATAGAAATTAGCGTAACCGATGCGGACGGCTGTGCGCAGTCCCAGCTAATCAATATCACCGAGCCCCCGGCGATTGTTATAGATACTTTTTCCTCAACCGATGCAACCTGTAATGCCGGAAATGACGGTACAATTACCGTTGCAGCTTCAGGGGGGACCGGTGCAATTGTCTATACCCTGCAGCCCGGTGGAATCTCCAATGGCACCGGGGTATTTACTGGTCTTGCCGCAGGGGATTACACGGTAGATGTATCAGATGCCAATGCCTGTGGTCCGTTCGCCACTCCTACGATCACCATCACTGAACCAACAGCCATCACGATTGATAATGTGGCTTCAACGAATGTTACCTGCAACAGCGGAGCAGATGGCTCCATAACTGTGGTGGCTTCCGGGGGTACAGCTCCGTTAAGCTATACATTGCAGCCATTAAATATTACCAATGCTACGGGTATATTTCCAGGTCTTGCCGCTGGCGTATACACAGTAGAAGTGGATGATGCAACGGCCTGCGGACCGGTTACGACAGCTGCAATCAACATTACTGAGCCTGCATTGCCGGTTATTGATAATATTACAGCAACCGACGTTACCTGTGCTACTTCAACGGACGGTACAATCAGCGTTGCCGTTAGCGGTGGAGTAACACCCTATACATTCACATTGAATCCGGGTGCTGTTTCAAACAATACCGGGGTTTTCAATAACCTTGCTCCAGGAACCTATAACATCGATATTACGGAGGCAAATGGTTGTGGTCCGATCAATACTGGTGACATCATAATTTCTGCGCCTCCTGCAATTGTAATTGACAATACCAGCTTTACAGACCCTCTTTGTAACGCCGCTGCTGATGGAAACATTACGGTTGCCGCATCGGGCGGTACGGGTACAATTACCTACACGATACAACCTGCCGGGGTTTCGAATACGACGGGTGTATTCGATAACCTCGTGGCAGGTGATTACACAGTTGAGATAACGGATGATAACGGATGCGGACCTGAGGTAACAGGGACCATAACACTTACTGATCCGGCAGCTATTGTCATTGATAATGTAGTCACAGTGGATGCTACCTGTGGCGGCGGAAATGACGGAAGCATAGCTGTTACAGCTTCAGGTGGTACTGGCGCACTTACCTATACCCTCCAGCCCGGTGCAATTTCGAATGCGACGGGAATATTTGCAGGTCTTGTTTCAGGTACCTACACGGTTGAAATTACGGATGCTAATGCTTGCGGTCCGGTAACAACGGCAGATTTGATCATTGGAGAACCTTCCATTAACCTTCCTGTAACGAATCCTACGATTTGTGATCCTGCACTTTCAGATGTGATAATCACTGTTAGCGGAACTACAGCAGGCCTGACCTATGAATTACAGACCCAGTCAGGAGCTTCTCTTACGCCTCCGGTTACCGCTGTGAGTACAGGTGGAGACCTTGATCTTGTTATCCTTCAGGCAAACGCCCCCGCAGTAACTACCACCTACCGTGTTGTAGCCCAGATAGTAGGGTGTGGTGAGATAATCAACGCAAATGAACCGGTGGTAACGGTTAGTCCACAGCCGGACATTTCACTTGCAGTATCCGATGCTGCATCCTGTAACCCTTCTTCCGATCCGGTTACGATCACCATTTCAGGTTCGGAAAACGGCGTCACGTACGAACTTCAGGATCTGGGAGGAAACCCGCTCACTCCACCGGTAACAGTGGCCGGAAACGGAGGGAATGTAGATCTTATTATTCCTTCTGCACAGGCACCAGCTGTTAATACAACATATCAAATTGCTGCTTTGAATGGAGCAGGGTGTTCGGCAATTCTTACCGATCAGCCCACCGTTAGTGTTTCAGATGCACCAACCGCAATATTCCAGGGTGATATAACAGCTTGTGAAGGTTCACCGGCCGACCTTGGTGTTGACCTAACTGGAGTTGGGCCATGGGATCTCACTTACAGCGATGGTGTAGCTGAGACAACAGTTAATGTTGCTGCATCTCCGTTTATTTTCCAGGTGAATCCAGGGACAACTACTACCTACGATCTTGTCCGCGTTACTGACCTGGGTACAGGATGTACAACCGATCCACTCGGAAGCAGCGCTACTGTAACGGTGCAGCCGATCGTTGGAGACCAGGTGAGTTTTGGCTCTGGAGACTGGATTGGATATGTATATGAAGACGGTCCGACAGGTCCTCCATATCCCGGCCGTGTAGACTTTGATCCCGCGAAATACAAGGGATTCATTAATCAGCCTGAAAATTTTGACTTAAATCTGGGGAATAATCTTACACCCCTTAGCGGACCTGATTTATGCGGGGTGTATGATGATAATTTCAGCATTCGTTTTAAGCTGAGAAAGAATTTTGCGCCAGGAACGTACCAGATCACAGTAGGAGGGGACGATGGTTTCAGACTGTCCCTCGACGGCGGTGCTACTTTTATTATTGATGAATTTATTCTACAAACCTATACTACCCGAACGATCAATATCTGTTTGGATGGATCGACTGATCTTGTGTTAGAATATTTCGAGAATGATGGCGAGGCAAGGGTTTCTTTTAATGCATCTCTGATTTCACCTGCGAATGACGTATCTGTAACTATCGCTGCAGACCAGCTGCCCGCGTGTATTGGTACACCCACTACATTTACTGCAACACCGGTAGATGCAGGAACCAACCCAACTTATCAGTGGCAGGTGAATGGCGTAAGTGTTCCGGGTGCGACTTCACCTAACTTTACGACAACACTGCTGAATGACGGTGATATCGTAAGAGCCATCGTGACGGC
Organism: Fulvivirga sedimenti; assembly: GCF_020328055.1. Classification (NCBI taxonomy): domain Bacteria; kingdom Pseudomonadati; phylum Bacteroidota; class Cytophagia; order Cytophagales; family Fulvivirgaceae; genus Fulvivirga; species Fulvivirga sedimenti. Next base: position 545,993 of record NZ_JAIXNE010000003.1, on the reverse strand, counting down.
AGATCCGACGATTACCTGTGTGATCAACAATCCGGCCACTTCAAACGAGATTACTTATAATTCAACCAATGCATTAACCGCGGATGTTACGATAAGTGCCGATCAGAACCCTGTTTGTATCGGAACAGATGTCACTTTCACGGCGGTAACAACGAATGCAGGGGCACTTCCAACATATCAGTGGCAGGTTAACGGAGTAGATGTGCCAGGTGAAACATCAGAAACCTTCACAACATCGTCTTTGAATGACGGTGATCTGGTGCGTGTTACGATCGGTACAGATCCTGCACTTACCTGTGTGACCAATATTACAGCTCAGTCGAATGAGATAGCCATTAATATTGTGAGTGATCTCACAGCAACAGCAAGCATAATAAGCTCAGCGAACCCCGCATGTATAGGTGAAGATGTTATCTTCCAGTCAACTGTTACGGATGCAGGTGCGAACCCTACGTATCAATGGCAGGTAAATGGTGTTGATGTTGCAGGTGCAATAGCTCCCACGTTTACTTCAAACTCACTCAATGACGGAGATATCGTGCGCCTGGTTGTTTCGGCAGACCCATTAGCTACCTGTGTGAATAACAGTCCCGTAACATCAAATGAGATAACCCAGCAGGTTCAGGCTGGTACACCAATGACTGTCAATGTAACGGCAGATAATACCAGTATCTGTGCCGGCGAAGATGTCACCTTCGATGCTGCGGTTACTGATGGAGGAGCGAATCCTACCTATCAATGGCAATTAAATGGTCTGGATATTTCTGCTGCCACCAGTTCTACATATGTAGCAACCGGCTTGCTGAACGGAGACCAGATTACGGTAGTAGTGACTGCCGATCCTTCTGCAGGTTGCGTTCCCAACAGTCCGTTTACCTCAGCCCCTGTAACCATTCTGGTACAGGATGCGGTTACTCCTGTAGCAGATATTACTGTTGATCAGAACCCTGTGTGTATTGGTGATCTGGCAACATTTACTGTTAACATTTCAGACGCTGGTGCTTCTCCTGCTATTCAATGGCAGGTGAATGGTACTGATGCAGCGGGTGAGACAGGTACAACATTCACTTCCGCCGGTTTGAATGACGGTGATGTGATCAGAGCGGTTGTAACAGCAGATCCTGCGTTAACATGTGCAACTGTTACAACAGTAATCAGTAATGAAATTACCCTTTCTACGGTTTCAGATCTTACTGCTTCGGTATCGATCGATGCTGATCAGGATCCTGTTTGTGTCGGCGATGCTGTAACATTCACTGCTACAGCGCAGAATGCCGGTGCTAATCCAACATTCCAGTGGCAGGTGAATGGTGCTGATGTGGCAGGTGAGACGAATATCACATTCACTTCATCCACACTGGCCGACGGGGATAATGTTACAGTTGTTCTTACAGCAGATCCTGCAGCAACATGTGTGAATAATCCTGTGATTACTTCGTCACCGTATACCATCAATGTTGTTAATTCGCTAAATCCTTCTGTTTCGGTTGTCGCTAACAATACAACCATCTGCTCAGGTAACCCTGTTCAGTTTACCGCTTCGGTAACAGAAGCTGGATTGAACCCGACTTACCAATGGCAGATTAACGGAGCTCCGGTTGCAGGTGCCAATTCAGATGTCTTTACTACGAATACATTGGCGGATGGAGACCAGGTGAATGTTATAGTGAATCCTGATCCTGCAGCATCCTGTGCGCCTGCAGGTCCGGTTTCTTCGAATGTTGTAAATATTTCTGTTCGTCCGCCAACCGACCCGGCTTGTACCGGTGGAGCAGGTTGTGGAGCATTCATAGTACAGGTGACACCTGTAAGGCCTCCGTGTAATCTTCCTGATGAAGGATCCCTGAGTTTCCTCATAACGGGAGGATCTGGAAGCTATACTGTGGTGTTGTCTGGAAGCAACGGATTTAACCAGGGTGAAATTGGAGCATCCGGTATTCCGGTCCTTTTCGAAGATCTTTCGGCAGATGATTACCAGTATACCATTACAGATACCAATGGCAATACCTGTACACTGCCATTCACACTTGAGAATGAGACAATTCTCGAGGCAGCTGTAATTGACGTTGTTGACAGTGAATGTTTTAATGAACCAGACGGACAGGCAACAATAGAGATTCTTAGCGGTGGAAATGCACCATACGAATATTCACTGGATGGAGTCCTCTGGAATCAGGCGCTTACTTCGGTATTTACCGTTACCAATTTATCAGCGGCGGATTCACCAATTGGTATTCTGATCCGTGATGATGCCTCGGATGTTTGTCCGGAAGAGGTATTTGTAACCATCAATAATTTGTACCCGGAAATTGTAACGCCAGTGGCGTCAACACCGGTAACTTCTTGTGACGGCAATGAAGGCACTATTACAGTTACCTTCCCGCCGATGGGTGGTAATTCGCCTAATAACCTTTGGCAGATCTCCGTCGTGCCTGGAAATGGTCCGGCAGGAGACTTTAAGCCATTCACTGCCGAGGAGTTAGTGACTGATCTTACCGCTGGAGCTTATTCGGTGTTCATTCAGGATGAGGGCGGATGTATCAAGCGTATACCTGTCACTGTAGGTTCGCCTAACCAGGTGGATCTTGTGGCCAATGTAATCCAGGCAGATTGTTCAAATGACGGCCGAAGCGGAGGTTTACAGATTCAGGTAAATAATACGATTGATGTACCAGGTCCTTACCGACTAACCATTGAGGCCCTGGATGGAGCACAGGCGGGCCAGGTAATTTACGAGGATCTGACCTACAATGGCGGTTATATTGAATTTGATACGCTGATCTCCGCCGCATATTTGGTGGTTGTGATTCCAACAAATCCAAATTTCTGCCCGGTTGAACTGGAAAGAACGATCAGCGGAGGACCGCAGCCTGTATTCTTTGATTTTGCGCTGACCTGTTCAGGCGGTACGAATTTGAAACAGCTGTTGCTCACCGATATTCAGGGTGATCCGAATACCGCCTATACGTTACGTGTATTTGATAATCTGTCATCGCAGCTGGTAGAGGAAATTACCTTTAATCTGAATATTGGAAACCAATATTTGATCGAGAATTATTTCTTCCTGACAACCAACAAGGAATATAAATTGAGACTTGTTCAAAGTCCGGCAATATGTGCGGGTCAGGAAATCCGCTATGATCATCCCGAGAACCTGCTGATCCCGGCACCATTGATGGCGCAGATCGGAGTAACGACAAAATCGCTTCCCGACAGGGCAACAGGTACCATGCAGATAATCAATTTTATAGGTGGGTATCAGCCGGTTGATAATGACTTCCCTTACCTGATTGCCATAGAGCTTGATTCAGCGGCAGTGCCGGGACAATCGTTCTCTACTGATTTTGATACTGTACGTCTCAATAGCAATCTTGATTTTGAGAAGCTTTATGAGGATATACCTGCCGGGCGTTATCGCGTATTTGTTGCGGATCAGCAGGGCTGTTCCATTGAATTGGTGGCCCGGGTGCCGTTGGATACAGACATCTTTATTCCGAATATTTTTACGCCGAACGGAGATGGTGATAACCAGACATTCTTCATCCGAAATAAGCCGGATAATGATGTGAAGCTGATTATTACGAACCGTTGGGGTAAACGTGTTTTCAGTTCAGACAATTACCAGAATAACTGGGACGGTGGTGATCTGCCGGATGGTGTTTATTTCTACCATATCATGGTAGATGGAGAAGAGTATAAGGGTTGGGTTGAGATTTTACGGAATATAGCCCCTTAAATTTTCGATCCCGGGCTTAAAGGCTCATCAAAAATTCCATCGTATCCACATTATCAGCATAATCCCATAATTCGGGCAGCTGTGCTTTACCAAAAGGCACAGCTCCCGTAATTAAACGGGTCTTTTCAGCCTCTACGATACACTGGATCTTATCACGCTGCTGACCCAGCATTTCTTCGAGTTCCCGGGGTGTTGCATAGGTTTCAAAGAACAGAACCCCAACCGGTGAGACCAGCTGTGAGGTCGACTGCAACAGCAGAAAGCCGTTATCCAGATGCGGTTCGCCGTTTACCAGCAATACAGACTTATTGAAGTCGTAGTTGTTATTGTATTTATGCTGGTGAATTACATTGGCATATTGCTGAATCCCTTCAAAGAAGGGTGTAAAATCAAATTTTTCGGGGACATAAAGCTTTGATACATTTCTGCAACCCAGTCCGAAATATGTAAATATATCCGACCCCAGTCGCTTAAAGTCTTCAGCATCTTCCGATCCTGTGAGAACGGCAACAGACGTTCTGTTTTTCCGGATTATGTTAGGATATTTCCCGAAGTAATATTCAAAGTACCTGGCTGAATTATCACTCCCAGTGGCAATGATCGCGTCCACATCGTTCAGTCTTTCCTGAAGGATAATCCTTTCACCAATTTTCGGACTTACTTCGGATATCTGGCCGATCATGAACTGCATGAGCACATTGTCCTTTGAACTCATTTTAACGACTGCATAATTACCACTCGCAAGAACGCATAACAAGTCGTGAAAGCCGACCAGCGGAATATTGCCAGCCAGGATGAGCCCGATCCTGGATGGTTTGCTTACGGTATCATATCCGGAGAGCCACTGGGTGAGAGAAGGTTCATTCAACATGGAGGTAATGCCTGTAAAAGCAAATTCCACATTCTCCCTGGTAAACCATGGGTTTTCATTGGAGGCCCTCAGGGCAAGGGTATCCATTTCTTCTTCTGATAAATCTTTCAGTTTATGCTGAAGATTCGATATTGCCTGAATGAATTCCTTCTGAAAAATGTTAATTCCCATAGAAAGCGTAACCAATGGATGGTTTATTTTGTTTGAGACCACGAAGATACTTTCTATTTTTGTAACAGTTAAATTTAGATAAGACTTAAGTAGCTGACATATGGCAATAATGATAACAGATGAATGCATCAATTGTGGTGCATGCGAACCGGAATGTCCGAATACCGCCATTTATGAAGGTGGCATGGAATGGACATGGGGTGGTGGAACAGACCTGGACAATGTTGAAATGGAAGACGGAACACTGGTGGCGGCTGATGCGCCTCAGGACCCCGTATCAGATGAATTCTACTACATTGTTCCAAGTAAGTGTACAGAATGCATAGGCTTCCACGAAGAGCCGCAGTGTGCCGCGGTTTGTCCGGTGGATTGCTGTATTCCTGATCCTGATTATGAGGAGACGGAAGAAGAGTTACTGGCAAAAAAGGAGTGGATGCACCTCTAACGCATTTTAGAGCGCTTCACCAGGTACGAATAAAGGACGTCATTGAAATCATTGTGAATATCCATCGGGATAAAATCAATTTTCAACTGTCCGCATTTTAATTTCAATTCTTTATAGAAACGGTCTATCTGTTCACGATAGGCCGTTTTTACATCTGCCGGGTTCAGTTTCATTTTCTCACCCGATTCAAGATCAATAAATTCATAGGGCCGGTCATCAAAGGCAAATTCAAATTCTGTTTTCTTATCGGTGATATGAAATAACAGTACTTCATGCTGGTTGTGCTTGAGATGCTGCAGGCCCTTGAAAATTTCATTTGTATCCTGGCTGTCGAACATGTCACTGAAAAGTATAATCAGGGATCTTCTGGGGTTCATTTCAGCGATTTCATGCAGAATGGTGGCTACAGAAGTTTTTGATTCAACCTTTTCATCATCCGCCAGCTGCTGAAGCTGTATAAACAGCTTATTAAGATGTGTCGAGGTAGAACGAATTTGCGAAGTATATTCTATTTTATCGGAAAATGTAGCCAGACCTACAGCATCGCGCTGTCGCTGGAGCATGAATGCAAGCGCCGCGGCACTCAACAGACTGTACATTAGCTTACCGCGCGTTTCGCTGGGATAATACATGGAGGATGAAACATCAATGACAAGCTGGCATCGCAGGTTCGTTTCTTCTTCATATCGCTTGGTATAAAGCCGTTCGGTCTTGGCATATACTTTCCAGTCGATATGTCGCGTACTTTCTCCGGTATTATACAGCTTATGTTCTGCAAACTCCACGGAAAAGCCGTGATAGGGTGATTTATGCAGGCCGGTAATGAATCCATCGACGAGCTGACGCGCGAGGAAGTCTATATTCCCAAGTTCTTTGATCCTGTCGAGTGGAAGTTTCATGTACGGATGTTACGCGAATGTTATTAAATTGATCTACCCTGAATATTACTGAAATTTATGGATAAATCGCAAAATGCTGTTTGCATCGAATACTTTTATTATACTATATTAGGACTTGATTTGTTCAAAAAATACGATAGTATAAACTAAATAACCTGGATTGTGGAAGAGAACAATACGAATGAAAGAGAAGAAATATTTTCGGAAAGGGTGCGTGCCGGTAAACGGACTTATTTCTTTGATGTTAAGGCGACACGTTCTAATGACTATTATTTAACTATTACCGAAAGCAAGCGCAGATACAAGGATGATGGCTTTACGTATGAGAAGCATAAAATTTTCCTGTACAAGGAAGATTTCAACAAGTTCGTAGAGGCACTGCATAATACTGTAAATCATGTGAAGGATGAACTGTTGCCGGAGGTGGACTTTTCACAGTATGATCGCCTGAGTGATGAGGACGGTGATTATGAGAGCAATAATTCCAATGGCAGCGGGCTCGATAGTGAGCTCAAATGGGATTGATTATACTCATTGTTAACAGAGGTGCCTCGGAGAGATTCGGGGCTTTTTTTTATTAAGAAGATGTGATGAGGAGAAAGCCAATTCTATACCTGGCTGTACTGGTGCTGGCATTGCTTTTCCTGGGCTGGCTCTTTACGGATATATTTATTTATATCCTTATTTCAGTAGTCCTGGCAGCGATATTGCGCCCCCTTACCAACCTAATAACGCGAATTCATGTCTTCAAGCAGCGTATCCCGCGATTTCTGGCGGTGATCATGTCCTTCGCGGCACTTATACTTTTCATTTCAGCATTTGTTGTGCTGTTTATACCCCTGATCTCCGAACAAATCCAGGTGATTGGAAGAATTAATTACGAAGAGCTTTATGAGCGCGCCACGGTTCCCCTGCAGGACCTTGAGGATTTCATGATTGTTAATAACCTCACCGGGGACGAACCTGGTTTTCTGGTGGATGTGCTGAGACAGAAACTTATCAGCTTTATCTCTACGATACGCATCAGCAACATTCTGAATGAGTTACTTTCATTCACGGGTAATTTCTTTGTGGGTGTCCTTGCAGTTTCATTTATCACATTTTTCTTCCTTTATGAGATGGGATATTTGCGTAAACAGCTGATCTCCCTGATCCCCAATAAATATTTTGAAGTGACGATCGCGGCCTTTAACAAGATTGAGAGGTTGCTGTCCAATTACCTCGTCGGACTGCTGATTCAAATGTTTTCTGTTTTTAGCATCGCAGCCATCGGTCTGTCCATCCTCGGGATTAAATATGCACTTACCATCGCGTTGTTTGCGGCCGTGGCAAACCTGATTCCTTATCTGGGTCCGATTTTGGGGGCTACTTTTGGAATCATTGTGGGGGTTTCCACCGGGGCCAATATTGTTACCCAACAGGATTTTCTTTTGCTGGTGATTAAGATCGCCTCGGTCTTTGCAATCGTTCAGCTAATTGATAATATCGTATTGCAGCCGCTCATTTTCTCAAAAAGTGTGAAAGCGCATCCTTTGGAAATTTTTATAATTATATTTGCAGGCGCTTCGCTGGCCGGGATCCCGGGAATGATTGTTGCAATACCCGTTTACACGGTTTTGCGAGTGTCGTTGGGTGAATTATACACCGGCTACCGAAGTTATAAGGTATTTCGAACACAAAGCTTGCAACCATGGCACTCAAATGCGGGATCGTTGGACTTCCGAACGTAGGAAAATCCACACTTTTTAATGCGATTTCTAATAATAAAGCTGAAGCGGCAAATTTTCCGTTTTGTACAATTGAACCGAATGTAGGAGTTATAACGGTTCCGGATGAACGTCTTAATATTCTGAAGGACCTTGTTAGTCCACAGCGGGTAATGCCCACCACCATTGAATTTGTGGATATTGCCGGCCTGGTAAAGGGTGCCAGCAAGGGGGAGGGTCTTGGTAATCAATTCCTTGCCAATATCAGGGAAGTGGATGCGATAGCGCATGTGGTACGTTGTTTCAACGATGATAATATTGTGCATGTTGATGGCAAGGTAGATCCGATTACCGATAAAGAGGTAATAGATACCGAGCTTCAGTTGAAGGATCTGGAATCTGTTGACAAGAAGATTCAGCGTCTCGAAAAGGTTGCAAAGAGTGGTGATGCGGCAGCGAAAAAAGACCTCGCCGTACTCCAAAAATTCAAGGCTCATCTGGAATCCGGGAAAAATGCCCGGTCACTGGTGGTTACCGAAGAGGAGAAAAAGTCCATATATGACATACACCTTCTAACAGTGAAGCCTGTAATTTATGTGGCGAATGTGGAAGAAGGTGCTTTGCCGGAAGGCAATGAGCACAGTGATCGCCTGCGGGAAGCGGTAAAGGATGAGGAAGCAGAGGTGATTGTGATATCAGCATCCATTGAGGCACAAATTGCTGAACTGGAAGATCCTGACGAGCGGAGTTTGTTTTTAGAAGAGTATGGGTTGAAAGAATCCGGACTGAATAAGCTGATCAAGGCGGCATATCATATATTGAACCTTATCACATATTTTACCGCCGGCGAGAAGGAAGTTCGTGCCTGGACCATCAAGAGAGGATGGAAGGCCCCTCAGGCAGCTGGAGTGATCCATACCGATTTTGAAAAGGGCTTCATCCGTGCAGAGGTTATCAAATTGGATGACTACGAAAAATACAGGACTGAAAATGCCTGTAAAGAGGCGGGGAAGATGGCAGTGGAAGGAAAAGATTATATCGTTAAAGACGGGGATATCATGCATTTTCGCTTTAACGTTTAAAATTGAAACATTTTATTACATGAATTTTTACATTTAAGCTTTTAATACTATTTTTAGAAGCTATAATAGCATTTTTTAATCGCTTGGAAGATCCAACGATTTTTGAATAGACCATGAAATTCGTAAGGCATTGAGGCTATACTCTACTATATCCTGTGCCCTGATTTTTTAAAAAAACGAAGACAAATTGAGAGTCAGGATCATTTTTCTACTTAAGAACAGAGGAAGTCATATTCCCTTTCATCATCAATATTTGCTAGCTCAGATGATTAAGGGAGTCCTTATGAAGGGCAGCGACGAGAAGTATATAAACTATTCGTTTTATAATTTTTCGGGGTTGAAGGGACAGACGAAGATCAGCCGTAAGGGGCTGCATTATTATTCATCACGCGTTACGTTGGTGCTTTCTTCACCCAGCAAGGACTTTATCGATTACTTTCTGGCGAACCTTTTCGATTTTCCCAAAGTGGAGCTTGGTGCCCTGGCACTTCAGCCGGAATTTGTTGAATTGGAGGAAGCTGTTGAAATGGGCGAATATGGAAAGTTTATTTGTATTTCCCCGCTTGTTCTCATGAACTCAAGTTTCAACGACAGTACCGCAAAACGCTTTATTCCGCCGGAAACGGATTCGTTTTCCGACCTGCTGTACGAATCCACGATTCAGCGTATGGCCAGTACAGGAGACTTTACCGACGAGCAGATCGCCAGCTTCTATAAATTTCAGCTGATCCCCGATAAAAATTATATCGCCCGGTTAACGGCTCAGCAAAAGAAGTATGCGCGGATTTATCCGGTCTTTGATCAGGATGTGAAATATGAAGTGAGGGGCTATACCTTTCCGTTCACATTATACGCGGCTCCCGAAGTATTGGATTTCGTCTTTAACTGCGGGTTGGGTCAATTCACCCACAAAGGTTTCGGGATGCTGGATGTAGCTAATTCTGATCCCAACAGCCGTGTGCTGAAATACGAATTTAACGCAACCGTTCATTAAGTGTAATGTGGCGATAGCCAACAAGCTGGTCGCCACGCATTTCTAACGGTGTGTAGTACACGAGGATTTCATATTCATTTTCAGTTTCAAAATGATTGCCTTCCAGGTAATTCATCGGGAGTGTGTCATTTTTGATGATATACTGATAATCATACCAGCCTTGTTTTAATATTTGCCTGCCTGTATATATGCCGCGCGACCTGTCGTACTGCATTTTATTCTCAGGGATATAATGATAGTTGTTCATCCTGCCAACCACATAGACGTCTCCCGGCAACGGATCACTTTCCAGGGTAAATACGGTTTCCACATAATCAGATTCTACCACTCCATTGCCTGTATCCATATTTGAGACAATGAAATTGCCATTCAGATCATTGAGCAGCGAATAAACTTCGAATATACGGGGCTTGTCCTTTCCTAAAACAACCTGGGTCGGTCGCTTTGAAAGATCTGTATAAGCAACATTTTGCCCTGGAGATCTCAGGGACCGCATGTCAAAAAAGCGAAATTCATTACCACCGGTGAAGTAATCCTTCTCGGCGAAAAACCGATATTCCAGCATCTTGTCAATTTCTCTAAAAAAAGTAGGCTTGGTGACACGGATAACATTATCCCAGCGCTGATTCTGTCGCAGTACAATCGTTATTTGCTCCATCGGATTTTGGATTGGGAAATCCTGATAGTTGATGGCAAAGTCAAGCTGTTGATTCATCCGGCTCAATGATGTTATATTATTAAGACCGGTGCTCAAAAGGACATTCACCCGGTTCTCAAACACCATGAAACGCTTTGTAAGGATGATATCCTTTGGGTTATTCTCCCGGTAGGCGACAAGGAGATAATTTCCCGGAATTTTTACACGTGGAACCTGAAACCTGTAATGAATGTATGCGAGCTTGGTGTCGATCGAAAATTCATAGGAGTTAACATTGAATTCATTGTAATCAAATAAATAATCAAGCGCCCTGAGTCCGGAAGGTTTCCAGTCGCTGTTGCAATGAATGATCCGCACCATATAGTCTTCCGGCGAGTCAACCAGGTCGTCAAATTCAAGAACCAGGTTCTGTGTGCCCAAAGGGCTTGCAGGAGGCTGTAACATATCCTGGGGCCGGCCCGTAAACGGATATAACATGACAGTTCTTATTTCTGCCTCGTAGGACCAGTCTTCATACCTGAGCGTTTTGTCGTTCTGGAAAAAGGAAACAAGGCCCAATAGAAGGGTAATCGCAGATGCAATGGGATATGTCATAGTCGTTTTGTGGCAAAATTTTTGCCATGTTTCAATAAATACGAATTTATGAAAATATTTTTACCTGGCTTCCAACCAAACTTCCAGGTTCCGGGTCACTAAGAACAGATACATGGAATCTGAAAAAGCGCTAATCAGAGGTTGTCAACAGGGAGACCGCTTATCCCAGCGTGAGCTCTATGATAGATTTGCCGGGCAAATGCTGGCGATCAGTAAGCGCTATTCCAAATCTGAACTGGAGGCAGAGGACATTCTTCAGGAATCATTTATTAAGATATTCAGAAACATCTCAAATTTCAGGGAGGAATCGAGTCTTTATTTCTGGATTAAACGCATCGTCGTTAATACTGCACTGAACAGCCAGCGAAGCAAGTTATACTCTTTCCCTATGTCGGACGTCTATGAACTGCCTTTGCATGTAGGGGAGAAATTCACATTGGCCGATTTCCATTTTGAGGAGTTGCTCCAAATGGTGAGGGAGCTGCCCGATGGTTGTCAGACCATTTTCAACCTGTTCGCCATTGAAGGCTACACGCACAGGGATATCGCCGGGATGCTGGGCATCAGCGAAGGAACCTCAAAGTCGCAGTATGCAAGGGCCAGAAGCCTGTTACAAGAAAAAATATTGAAAGAAAAAGGAGTAACCTATGGAAGCTCAGAATAATAATAATTTTGAAAGAGCCTGGCAACAGGCTATGAAAGGTGCAGAGGTTGAGCCCCGGCCCGAAATTTGGGAAGAGATTGAGGCAAGACTCGATGCAAGTGGCCGGAATGGTAAACGGATGTGGCTCTTGCCAATCGCTATCGCAGCTTCTGTGCTCTTTGCCATGACCACTGCAGGCGTATACTATTCAGCCTTCAGGGATGAGTTGCCATCCTCATCAATAACTGCCAAATTAGGATCACCAGCGGAGAATAGTGTAGAGAAGCAAGCATCCGATATTACCGCAAATTCAATGGAAGGAGGATCAATTGATGCCTCTGAAGCCTATGCCAATTCATATGATTTATTGTCAGGTATTCAACCTGATGCTGCAGGAGATTTACAGGATCAGCCAGAAACAACCGACGTTTTAAAAGACGTGGCACCAGGTGAATGGTTCGTTTTTGAAGCACCGTTGCTGGCAGGTCTGTACCCGTTTAATACTTTATCTATTGATCGGCCTGCTGAGGCTGTATTTCATCGGATTCCGGTACTGCCCGGGCCTAAAGATTTGAAAAGCGATCAACTTTGGGCCGGATTGAATCTGTCGGGCGGGTCGGTTACTTCAACTGCGGGTTCGGTATCATCGCTGCAGGTGGCCGATTTTGAAAATAATTCCGGAAGTATAATGGTGGGTCGTACCGAAACGAATACGACAGGGACATTAATGAACGTCGGACTTGGATTAGGTAAGAGAATCAGCCGCCGATGGGTAATCCAGGGAGGGCTGAATTACAGTCAGCGAACCGCAGGTGGTACTTCCAACCTGGTTTCAGGACCGGAGAACCAGCAATCTGTAGCGCTCGATGTACGACAATATCAGGGAAATGCCCAGCTGAGTGTTACTCAGCCATATGATGTTGAGCATAGGATAGGGTATGTTTCGATACCCGTTCAGGTAGGCTATGTTCTACTCGACAAAAAAGTGGATGTTACCCTCCTGGGAGGAATGTCTAATGATATTCTCATGCAACACCGGGTTTCAGATTCAGAAGGAAACCTTGGATCAACCAACCTTGATGAGGATTCCAATTTTAAGAAATATGCAGTTAGTGCCCTGGTTAGCGCTGAAGTAAGTTATCCTCTCGGAAGGCATTATACGGTGAGTGCCTACCCACAAATTCGCCAGTACCTGTCGGCCGTTCAGAAGGATGTAAACGACAGTCCGCCGGTATCTCTCGAAATGGGATTTCGCCTCAGCTACGTATTTTAGGAGGTTTGTTCCAGCTCATCGATTTTTCCTGCCACGTCTTCCCATTGGTCCTGGAGCGAATTAACCTTTGATTTCAACTTTTCATAGGTTACGGTTGCTTTAGACAACGCATCCGGATCAGCGTAAACTTCAGGCTTTGCCATATGCGTCTCACTCATTTCGATTTCAGACTCAATTTCGGCAATTTCATCTTCAATACCCGACAGCTTTTCCTGCAGTTTTTTCAGTTCCTTCTGATCCTCCGGCTCCCTGTGGCGTTCTTTTTTTACGGGCTCCTTTTTTACGACATTTTCTGCCGGTTCCGTCTGTTCCGACATTTTAATTTCATTGCGCCAGTATAGATATTCCTGATAGGTACCCGGGTATTCCTTAATTTCCTCGTCCTCGATGTACCAGATCTTATTGGCTACCTCAGAAATAAAATGACGGTTGTGACTTACCACGACAAAGGTTCCCTGGTACTGCTGAAGAGCCTGGATCAGGATATTCTCACTAATGAAATCCAGGTGGTTGGTAGGTTCATCCAGCAGTAAAAAATTAGCTTCAGAAATCAGCGTTTTTGCCAGTGCCACACGTGATTTCTCACCTCCGGAGAGCACTTTGATCTTTTTGAAAACATCGTCATCACTGAAAAGGAAACAGCCCAGTATCTGACGCAGTTCCAACTCTGTTTTATCACTCCCGGCCTGTTTCAATTCCTCAAGGATCTCATTATTCACATGAAGCGCTTCGAGCTGGTGCTGGGCATAGAAACCCTCAATAACATTGTAACCTTCCTCACGCTCTCCTTCAATCATTTCCGTACCGGATATGATGCGCAGCAGGGTAGACTTACCTTTTCCGTTCGCTCCGATAAGCGCAATTTTATCTCCACGTTCAATAATCGCCGACGTATTTTTAAGAATAGACAGGTCTCCGTATGCCTTGGATATATTATGCAGCCGCATGACATATCTGCCCGACTTTTGCTTGAACTTGAACTTGAAATTTACCGCCGCAGTATCATCGATCACATCTTCCACACGATCCATTCGTTCCAGTGCCTTCACGCGTGATTGAACCTGACGTGCCTTGGTGGATTTTGCGCGGAATCGCTCAATAAATCGTTCGGTCTGTTTGATCTTCTGCTGCTGATTTTCAAAAGCATTTTTCTGAATTTCAGACCGCAATTCCTTTTCAGACATGTAGAAATCATAATTGCCCTCATAGCTGATCAACTGCTCCTGGGAAACTTCCACAATTCTGCTTACCGTATTGTTGAGAAACTGGCGGTCGTGGGAAACAATGATCACAGCGCCTTCGTAATTGCGGATATAATTCTCAACCCATTCAATAGATGGCAGATCCAGGTGGTTGGTGGGCTCATCGAGCATTAAAAGAGAAGGTTTTTCCAGCAGGAGTTTAGCCAGCATGACACGCATTCTCCAGCCCCCGGAGAATTGCTTCAGCGGACGGTGCAGATCTTCGGTTCTGAAACCGATCCCTTCAAGTATCTCCTCTGCCTTGGCTTGCATTGAATATCCTTCGAGGCGTTCAAACTTTTCCTGAAGCTTTGTGAGCTTGTCAATCAACTCGTCAGAATATTCGGTCTCCAGTTTCTTTAATATCTTTTCTATCCGGCGCTGCGTATCGACTGCTTCTCCAAAAGCGGTCATGGCAACCGTAAGAATACTATCGTCGGTGAGATAGGAGAGAAGATCCTGGTTCAGAAAACCTACGGTACATTCATTACTCTTTGAAATTTCTCCTTCATCCGCCTGATAATCGCCATTGATCAATTTAAGCAGGGTTGATTTTCCCTTCCCGTTCAGACCAATCAGTCCGATCTTGTCCTTGGGCTTAATGTGCAGGGCGGCGTTCTGATACAATGCCCTTCCGCCGATGAAGTAGCTCAGATTATTTATTGCAAGCATGCTGCAAAGGTAGCAATCCATTAGAAATGACCTTACACAGCATGGCAGATCAGTGAAAAAAACTTAGATTCGTACAAATGAAATTTAAAATGAAAAGATATTATATATTCCTTCTCTCAGTCCTTATTGTAGCTTGTAAACCTGAAACCGAAGAAGTGGATGCGCCCGCGCCGCCGTTACCGGAAGAAGCGCTTGCTGCCTTGAATCTTCCTGATGGTTTTGAAATACATACCTACGCCAACGTTGAAAACGCGCGTTCGCTTGCGCTGAGTCCGTCGGGAACAGTTTATGTGGGCAACCGTAGTGGAGACAAAGTATATGCAGTTCAGGATACTGACGGAGATTTTGTAGGTGACATTACTTATGTGATAGACAGCGGGCTTGTACTTCCTAACGGTGTCGCATTCAGGGATGGGGATCTGTATGTAGCAGAGGTGAACAGAATTCTGAAATATTCAGACATTGAAAGTAACCTGGCATCCCCTCCGGATCCGGAAGTGATTTATGATGAATTCCCGACTGAAAAGCATCATGGCTGGAAATACATTGCCTTCGACAACGATGGCAAGCTCTACGTTCCGGTAGGAGCACCCTGTAATATCTGTAATCCGGATGATGAGATCTTTGCATCCATCACACGTATGAATCCTGATGGTACAGGCCTTGAAGTCTTTGCGCATGGCGTTCGAAATTCAGTAGGTTTCGACTGGAACCCTGAAACGGGAGATCTCTGGTTCACCGATAATGGCCGCGATAACCTGGGAGACAGTATTCCCCCTTGTGAAATGAACCGGGTTACAGAAGCAGGCCAGCATTTCGGTTATCCGTTCTGTCATGGCGGATATCTTTCCGATCCTGAATTCGGAGAATTAGGAAATTGCGATGACTTTGTCGCTCCACAGGTTCGTTTTGAGGCACATACCGCACCACTGGGTATGAAATTTTACCGCGGAAATATGTTTCCGGCTGATTTCAAGGGTGATATTATCGTTGCGCAACATGGGTCATGGAACCGCTCCAAGAAGATCGGCTACAGACTGATGCGCGTTTCTGTTGAAAATGGTGAAGCTACAGGCCACAGTGTTTTTATTGACGGATGGCTCAACGACGACACGCAGGAATCCTGGGGCAGACCAGTTGATGTTCTTGAAATGCCGGATGGGTCCCTGCTGGTATCCGATGATCAGGCCGGAAAGATTTACCGGATCACTTACAACGGCTAATCGTTTTTCTGCGGAATATAAAGTCCGTCGAATGAAGAACTCCAGGACTTTCCTTTGTCCAGGGAGGTTTCAATCAGTTGACGGACATTCCCATTTTCCAGCAGAGTGAATGTCATCCTGTTGGTGATCTCCACGCCGCTGGCATTGATCATCTGACCGGTAAATTCAAGTACCCCTTCTGATTTTCCGGTCTCGTAATAGTTGGTTATATCGCCGCCACTGCCAACCCAGTGCTGGTGCCACCGTTTTTCCAGCGGATCATAGAAATTGATGCTTTGCCCGGTATAATCCCGCGGAAAAGTAGTATAGTTTTCGTGGATGGCGCACCCGCCGTTGGCGCGGGTAATCTGGTTTTCCCCAACCTTGGCCCCATTCAGGTGAACATCCCAGGATCCGATCCAGAAATCGAACTGACGAGCTTCAGGTTGACTCAGGCACGGATAGGTATTAAGTTCTACTTTTTCAAGTAACTGTTGCCAGTCCGGGTGAGAATGCAGTGTTGTGAACAAAGGGTCCTGGGTGAGCCGGATATAATTCCTCATGCCGGCAGCAGCTCCTTCATTCAGGGCTTTCATGGCTTCCCGATTATTTTGCTGGTGAAGATAATTTTGAGCTATCTGGAAGGCTGTCGCAGAGACTGGAAAATTATGGGCTGCAGCCTTCTTGTAATACATTTCTGCGTTGCTCCATTGCTGAAGTCCGGAATATGCCCGGCCTAATCTGAACATTGCCATAGAATCCCCCGGGTGGTTTTCCAGATAGGACAAATATAATTTTTCTGCCTTTTCAAATTCATTGTTCCGGAGATATTGGTCGGCTTCAGGAGTTTGATTAAATGCTGCTGTAGTTATCAGGCAAAATATCAGAGTCAGTAATGTTTTCATGGCTGTACACGTTTAGCCACAATTAACATAATTAAGTATTGATCAAAGTCTGAAATTATAAAAATATACTATTTACTGAATGCCACATTCGACCTGCTTCGGAATTGCATGGGAGATTCACCTGTCACCTTCTTGAAATGTTTGTAGAATGACGACTTGTTGTTGAAGCCCGCGGCATATCCGATTTCGGTCGTTGACATATGCGAAGCCTCAAGACTTCGCAATAAACGCCGTGCTTCCTGAACCCGGTATCCGTTGATAAGATCGGCAAAGTTCTTACCGCCGCTGTTAATCAATTCCGAAATCTGGTGTATTGAGAATCCGGTCGCTTCACTCAATGACTGTAATCGTAATTCATTATCCAGGTATAGTTTTTCTTCTTCAATGCGCTCAATAAGGATATTGCGCATTTTAAGCTGAAGGTCATCCCGGATATCTTCCTTCTCCTTTCCGAAGAGAACCAGGTATGCACTTCCGTACATGAATATGGCCCCTGTGAGCGATACAAAATAATCCCGAAGTGGGGTAAGAATATTCGTCCATACCAGGATATAATAGGTGAGGTGTGCCAGGGTAAAACCGAGGAAGAGCCATGAGATCCTTCGGCTAATGTTGGTGCTAGCATTCAAAGTTGCGGCTGTTGCATAGGTAAGCAGGAATACACACTGAATTATGGCCTGAAGCTGAAATGTCCAGGAAGGAAATGACAATAACAGCGTAAGGAGATAAAAGGACATGAATAAAGGAAATATCAATAAATGACGCCAAAGGACGATGGTCCTGATTTGCCGGTACATGAGCGGCGCAATGAGATAGGGAAGTCCCATCATAATTCCCATCCAGCGAGGCATGTTCTGGATGTTGCCAGACCAGAATATGACGTAGTAAAAAAGCAGGAAGGAAAAAAATAATATCGAAAGGGAAAAATATCTGAATTTCGGCTTTTGCTTATAGATCAGTCCGGAGAGTAATAATCCTTGTCCTGCAATAACAAGAAATAAAACTGTCCAGAAGTTCCAGCCGGCATCCATATCTTGGTTTACGGAAAATCCTTCAGGAGGATTTGAATTTTTGTCGGCCAGTTAAGAGTTCAAAGAATAGTTTAAAATCTGAAGCAAGACTGAATAGGGGATATCTGAAGGTAGCGGGCTTATTCTTTTCAAAAAAGAAATGTCCAACCCAGGCAAACCCGTAACCGACGACTGGAATTGCCAGCAGCAACCAGCCGTTACCATAATAGATTGCCATAATCAGTAATACAAATACCAGCAACGTGCCTGTAAAGTGAAGGATGCGCGATGTTGTATGCGTATGTTCTGTAAGGTAATAGGGGTAGAACTCCCGGAAAGAATTGAATCGGTCTTCCATGCAGAATTTAGTGATCAAGAAATTGTATTGGGATGGCTACCATGGTCCGATCCCACATGAGACGCATTTCCGCTTTCTCGTTGTTTTGCTCGAACGCAATTGTAAATGGTTCCCATACGACATTCTCAAGGGCTTGAACCGGAACATTGAATCGAAGCACATCGGAGGCTTCATTATAATTATAACTTCCCCATTGCCCCAGTTCACTGTTCAGAATAATGGTCCATTCCTTTTCACCTGGTATGCTGAATAAAGAATAAGTTCCGGCTTTGAGCCTGTTTCCATTGATTTCAATGTCTTCTGTAACAGTAAGCTCTGTTGCCTCGTTCGCTCCGGTTCTCCAGACTTCTCCGTATGGAACCAGCTCCCCAAATACGGCGCGGTCACGTTTATGAGGCTGACTGTAAGTCACTTTAAGATACGTGTCTTCATATTTTACCGTAACGATGGCGGTAGGGCTGGGGCGGGGCGCTACGGCTTCCTGGCCCAATACCTGTAGGGTTAAAAAAGACAGAATGACAACTAAAGGCACGATTCTCATAGAGCTTTCTATTTTTATTTGTGGCTAAATATACGCAACTTTCCACACAAATATTATACCTGAAAATCCACCTGTATTCATGAATAAACCCGACTTCGATGATATCTATATGGAGCTTGCTGTGAATCTCGCCAAGCGGTCTCATTGCATCAAACGTCATGTTGGGGCTGTCCTCACAAAAGACACGCGTATTATTTCAATCGGGTATAACGGACCTCCCGCAGGCACTCATAACTGTGATGATGAATGGCCGGAAGCCGGATGTCCGCGTGACAGTAAGGGTGGGTGTTCACTGGCGATCCATGCAGAACAAAATGCCCTCCTGTACGCGGTGAAAAATAAGACGGAAGTTCAGGGAGCAACCTTGTATGTGACACTGGCGCCGTGCCTGGCGTGTGCAAGAATCATTTTCACGATGGGTGTGACCAAGGTGGTATACCTGAACTCATATGCCGAGTATAAGGGAATTGGCAGTGATGAGGGCGTTGACTTTCTGGAAAAATTCGGTGTGGAAACGATTCGTTATGCTGGCAACCTGGATAATGTTACCCATATGATCTGATCATATGATGTTTACCTCAGGCTGCAGCTCGATACCAAACCGTTCCCGAACTGATGCCTGAATTTCAAATGCCAGCTTTTCAATGTCGGCCCCTTTCCCTGACCCGTAATTTACAAGTACAAGTGCCTGGTTTTTATGGACGCCAATGCCATCACGAACAAGCCCTTTCCAGCCACATTTCTCAATTAACCAGGCCGCAGGAACTTTGACCTGATGATCATCTGTCTTGTATCCGGGCAATTCATTAAATTCTTCCTTCAGCCGGTTGAACATTTCAGCCGAAATGGTGGGGTTTTTGAAGAAACTGCCTGAGTTTCCGATTTCTGCCGGATCGGGCAGTTTACTTTTCCGGATTTCAATAACAGCGTTACTAACATCCCGTATGGTTGGGTTAGTGATGCCCTTTTGATGCAGTGTGTCGCCGATGGCACCGTAGGATATGTTCAGTGTATGCGGAAACTTGCGTAACCTGAATGCCACATCGCATATGATATATTTCCCCTTTGCTTCTTTTTTGAAAATACTTTCGCGATATCCAAAATCGCATTCCTCCTTGAAAAAAGTGCGAATTTCACCTGTGGTTAGATCCACAGCCCGAAGGTGATCAAATACCTGTTCAATTTCCACCCCATATGCCCCGATATTTTGCATGGGCGCCGCACCAACCGTTCCCGGTATCAGGGATAAGTTCTCGATGCCACCAAGGTTATTATCGATCGCGTACATGACAAATTCGTGCCAGTTCTCGCCGGCACCGGCGCGTACAATTACATCTTCATCGCTTTCATGAAGCACCTCCTTTCCTGAGATATCCATTTTCAGAACAAGTCCTTCAATATCTCTCGTAAGCAGTATATTGCTTCCGCCACCAAGGATGAAAAGCGGATCCGGATGTAATTGTTTTATCACATCCTGTACATCTTCGATGGAATTGCATCGCACAAATTCCTGTGCAACCGATGGTAGCCCGAACGTATTGAAGCCCTGAAGCGGGAAGTTTTTCTGGATTTGCATTCAGCCGGTAAATTAAAAAATGAATGAAGGCTAAATTTCGGATAAAAATGGAATACTTAATAAAAAAGGGCTGCTAAAAAAGCAGCCCTTTGGATCATTACCTTAATTCAGGTTTCTCTTTCGCCCCATATCTGAGGTACTGGCGGCTATCGTAGAACCATATTCCTCCTGTAGTTCACGGGCTTTGTCGGCGCCCCCGGCGAGTTCATTGAGTGCCTTCTGCCATTTAATGCCATCAGGCGATCTGCGCCATTCCAGGTCAGAAATATCGCTTTCCCAGACAACCATCATATCCCATTCCCCGGTCATCATATTGACTGCCATCATGGGTGTGCGGGTTCCGGATTGCACGGAGGCCTTCATGAAATAGTCCCGGACTATTTCCATGGCCCTTCCCATTTTACCCGGATGGAATTTCATGTAGGTGATCTGGATTAATTTTGAGTCCGGAAATTTTTCCGGCTGCATGTCCTGTGAAAACAGGGGAGATAAACAAAAGCACATCAGTGCCGCAAGCATTACTAGTTTTCTCATAGTTGTATTAGGTTGATTATTGGTTTGGTAGCCAGAATATAGTAATTTTTGGACACAAAGCATGATTTTTTATTTATAATTGATTGATATCCAGTAAAAAATGAAACGTTATTTAATATTCTTGTTTAGTCTCGTAAGTCTGTCGGTGAACGGACAGGTTTTTAAATCATCAGAGCCACTGGCGCATACCTTTTCCATAGTCGCGCGTGATTCAGAAACCGGCGAAATGGCGGTTGGAGTTCAAAGTCACTGGTTTTCGGTGGGTACGGCGGTCTCCTGGGCTAAAGCAGGGGTTGGAGCTATTGCTACCCAGTCATTTACCAACATCAGTTTCGGTCCGAGGGGTCTCGAATTACTCGAGGAGGGAAAAACGGCGCAGCAAACGCTCGATATTCTGCTGTCAGATGATGACGGGCGGGACTTCCGTCAGGTGGCGATTGTGGATGCCAACGGAAACGTCGCTGTACATACCGGGGTAAAATGTATATCGGAAGCGGGCATGCGTACCGGGGAGGGCTATTCGGTTCAGGCGAATATGATGCTTACAGACGAAGTATGGGATGCCATGGCTGAAGATTTTGAGAAATCGAAGGGAATGCCGCTGGCTGAGCGCGTTGTTTCGGCGCTGAAGGCTGCCCAGAAGGCGGGAGGTGATATCCGCGGAAAGCAATCTGCGGCATTGCTGGTGGTAAGTGGGGATAAAAACGTAAAGCCATGGGAGGATCCTCAGATTGATCTCCGCGTGGATGATGCTGAGGAACCACTTGTAGAACTCGATCGCCTGTTGCGGGTATACAGGGCCTATGAACATATGTCGGCAGGAGATTTGGCCCTTGAAGTAAACGACATGGACAAAGCACTGAGCGAATACGGGGCCGCCCAGAAAATGTTTCCGGATAACCTGGAAATGAAATACTGGACTGCCGTTGCACTTGCCAACAATGGTGATCTGGAGAAGGCACTGCCAATGTTCAGGGAAGTATTCAAAGGAGACAAAAACTGGAAGGAACTCACCAGGCGCCTGCCGGCATCCGGCCTTTTACAGGTAGGGGAAGATCAACTCAAAGCGATTCTGAAACAATAATTGAAGTAACATTATTGCGTCAGCTGATTCGAATATTTACCGACCAAAAGAGCAATAATTATAGTTAGATAAAGCTGTCCGGTTACTGCGGCAAGCATAGCCAGTGATTTGGCATAGGGCTGGACAGGTAAAACATCACCGTATCCAAGGGTTGTTATTGTTACGAAACTGAAATAAATGAATTCATTATTTCGCACTTCACTTATATTGTTGAAGCTGAAGGAAGTGGGATCAAAACGAAACATCAGTCCGACCATGGCGGCAAACAATACCCCCAGAAGAAGATAGCCATTAATGGCCTCGAAGATCACTGATTCCGTGATGCTTTTAGCGCGGGCGATCCTGTTAATTAACAGTCCGACAATCGCCGAGAAGAAGAAAATATTAACAATCTGCATCGTTACAACGAATTCATTGTAATCAAATAGCTGGGAGAGGATTTGAAGGCCCATGCTTATCCAGACGAGGATAAAGAATTTCTTATTCAGGGTGGAAATGGACATCGCCGAGGTAAAATAAATCAGGATGAACATCAGCGCATTTAGTCCGGTAATTAGTTTCACCGGCATAAACCCGGAAACAAATGCCAGAATGAATATTTCAGCCATTAAAAGTATACTCCAGATCTTCTTGGGTGTTGCCATATATTGGTTCGGGTTCAATGAAGATTTATTTTACAAAAATTTATCAAATTTTCACCTCTCAGATAATCATTCGGAAATCAACCGACGGATTTTATCAATCATAACGGGTTCGTCCCACGCCTGTTCACCTTCCTGCTTCAGAAGAATCTGACCGTCCGGGCTGATAAGGTAGGTGGTCGGCAAATAAAGCAGTTCATATGTTTCTATAGCCGAAGGCATCAGAAAGCTGGAAATCCCAAGTTCGCGGTTATTGATGAAGGATTCGACCTTTTTTCCATCCTCGTTGGAAATAAATATGAGCTTTAATCCCTCACCGGCTAAGTTTTTCTCAAGCTCGAGGAGGGCTGGTATTTCACGGATGCATGGTTTACACCAGGTAGCCCAGAAATTGATCAGATAAAATGTGTTTTCGTCACCCGGCAATTGTGCGGACCAGGCATCCAGGGTTTGTAATTCAAGTTTGTCAAGGAAATCAGATCTCAGCCCGGTATTACAAGCGAATACCATAGCGGCCATTATGATGAATGAACTTGTTCTCATTTATAGGATAAATTTAATTACCATTGCGGTAGCCAGCCAAAGGTAGCACCCCCAGGCTAAATATTTCAGCAATGCTTCTGTTTTACCGCGATCGGCCGCCTGGGCGTGGTTACAAACCCGAATTAAACTGCTAATGAGATATCCCGGTCCAAATGCCCAAAATGCCATCCAAAAGAACCCCAATGACGTGAGTGATGCCTCGGCCCAATTATTTAAAAAGGTTTCACGCATAACGGATTATATGTATTTTTAAACAAATAGAAAAAAGGATGCCTAATAATGTCATAACATGTTACTCTTGCTTCGGGTTAAATAGAAAAACTAGCTAAATGAAATCCTGTTTTACCGTAATTATACTAACTGCATTTTTTTTAAGCCTGCAGGCGCAGGATGAAAAGCGATACAGCTCGGGAAAAATATCTTTTGAACTGCAGCAGGTTGAAGGCCTGAGCGGAGTTCCCTGGGGCGTTGTCTGGCTGGAAGATGGCGCTATGCTGGTTACTGAACGTTCCGGTAAACTGTATCGAATCAAGGGAGGCGACCGAAATGAAGTCGAAGGATTACCTGAAGTCTATGTACGCGGACAGGGCGGTCTGATGGACCTGGAATTGCACCCTGATTATGAGAATAATGGTTGGGTTTACATTACATATTCCGGTGAACAGGACGGCGATGGAGGAAATACAGTGCTGATCCGTGTAAAAATCGATGGAAACCGTATTACAGAACTACAGGAATTATTTCGATCCACGCCCAACAGCACAAGGCGGCAGCATTTTGGGGGGCGGATAGAATTTGATGATAAGGGGTATTTATTTTTATCCCTTGGCGAACGAGGTGATTCAAAGAACGCCCAGGATCTTTCGGTAACTTCCGGAAGTATTGTAAGGTTATTTGATGACGGAAAAATCCCGGAGGACAATCCATTCGTGGGTGAAACATCGGCAAGACCGGAAATCTGGTCATGGGGCCACCGGAATCCGCAGGGTTTAGCCTGGCATAAATCACTTGGAGTTATGCTTGAAACTGAACATGGTCCGATGGGTGGGGATGAACTGAATCTTATAAAAAAAGGAGCTAACTACGGCTGGCCGGAGATTACATATGGGAAAAATTATGACGGCACGATTATAACTGAAGAAACGAAAAGGGAAGGCATGGAGCAACCCCTTACGTACTGGGTACCGTCCATAGCACCAAGCTCATTGATTATCGTGGAGAGTGACCGTTATCCGGAGTGGAAGGGGCATGCATTGGTTGGTTCACTCAAATTTGGTTACCTTGAGCGCGTGGTACTCGATGGGCTCAAGGTTGTTTCGAAGGAAAAGATGCTTGAGGGTATTGGCCGGATCAGGGAGGTGAAAGAAGGGCCGGATGGTTATATTTACATACTTGTAGAGGGAAAAGGAATATTCAGAATTATACCAGAAAAATCATGAGAGTTTTTGCAGTTCTTATCTTGTCGGTAGTCCTTCTTTCGTTCACCTGGCAGGACCAGAAAAAGGTGAAAAGCATGGAGCGGGGAAAGGAAATTTACAACCAGCTGTGTATCGCCTGTCATCAGGCCAACGGAGAAGGAATCCCTGGAGCGTTTCCGCCGCTTGCGAAATCGGATTATCTTCTCGAGGACATCACCAGAGGTATTCATGCGGTTAAATTTGGTCTGCAGGGCGAAATCGTGGTAAATGGTAAAACGTATAATTCGATTATGACCTCACAGCAGCTGACGGACCCCGAAGTGGCCGACGTATTGAATTATGTTCTGAATTCCTGGGGCAACAGCCATGATTATATTTCTCCTGAACAGGTAAAGGCCGTGGATCAGTAATCGGTATGATCAGGAGTCTTCCCATTTTTCTTTTTGTATTATTTTCAGCCGCGCTGTACGGGCAGTCGCGCATTCAGATCCTTGACAATCGTACCAATCTTCCAATTGCAGGAGCGACGATTCAATGTGATAATGGCTTTTCATCAATAGCCGATGAAGAAGGATATATGCAAATTGCCAGTGGTGTATGCGTAATTCGTCATGTCGGTTATGAACCTCTTGAAATTTCTGATATTCAATCAGCTTCATCCAGGCTGTATCTGACTCCACGGCTTGAAGTTTTACCCACAGTTGTGATTCAGGGCTACCAGGAACCTGTGTCGTTAAAGGAAGTGGCCGGCGGGTATTCGTTCCTTCCAGGCAAGGAGATATCAACATTTTCCGCTGTAACTCCCGTTACCGCATTGAACAGCCTGGCAGGAGTACGAATGGAACAACGGTCACCGGCAAGCTACCGCATCAATATTCGTGGCAGTACATTGCGGTCACCGTTTGGCGTGAGGAATGTAAAGGTATACTGGAACAATATTCCTTTGACGGAACCGACAGGGAATACGCCGCTCAACATGCTCGCACTTGAGCAGTTGGGAAATGTGCAGATCATTCGCGGGCCTGCCGGCAGCAGTTACGGAGCCGGAATCGGAGGTGTTATTTTAATGGAAAATGAAGCAGGTTCTGAACCGGGGTTAGCGGCAGAGGCAGCCCTCACTGTTGGAAGCTATCAGATGAGAAGGCTTCAGGCCGGGGTGTCATTCGTAAGTAAAGAACACTCCATTCAGCTGCAAGCCTCTAAACTTACTTCCGAAGGTTATCGTGACCATTCCCGCTCTGAAAGAGGAAATATTGTGCTAAGCGGAACGGTACATATATCAGACCGTCAGAAGTTGGGGTACCACCTGCTTGCGGCAGATCTTTTCTATCAATTGCCGGGAGGGCTAACTGAAGAACAGGCTGAAGAAGATCCTACGATGGCACGAACGGCTGCAGTGTCCCAAAACAGTCTGATTGATCAGCAATATTTGCTGGCAGGGGTGGACCATTCAATTTCCTGGGATAAAGGGTCCAATCAAACACAGGTATTCTTTTCAAGCTCTTCAAAACGAAATCCATTCATTACCAATTATGAGTTTGAGAACCTGGGAGGAGGGGGAATCCGAACCCGTTTTAACCAGGATGCCGGACCAGTGCGATTTACGATCGGTGGAGAATGGCAGTGGGGTACAGCAACCGCGGATAATTTTGGCAATGCACAGGGATTTCCCGATACACTGAGATACGCCGATGAGAACCGACAATTTACAGGTTTTGAATATCTTCAGGTTTCTTATGCCCGGGATAACTGGCACTTTAGCCTGGCCGGGAGTATAAACCATCTTTCGTATAATTTTAACCGCCTCAGAGACGCCGGGCTTGACAGCAGCTATACGCTGGAAAGGCCCTTTGATGTCATTTTTTCTCCGCGTGTGTCAGTAGTTCGAAAGTTGGGGGATTTTTCGATCCATGGGTCGTACGGACAAGGTTTTTCACCTCCCGGACTGGATGAGGTCCGTACCAGTGATGCCAGCATCAATACCGATCTGAAATCCGAGATTGCTCACAATTTTGAAATTGGGTTCCGTGGTAATTTCTTTAATGAACGACTGGCAATAGACCTGAATGCTTTTTACATGCGTCAGCGTAATACGATTGTTAGTCAGATCGATGCAAATGGGACCAGTACCTTTACAAATGCCGGTAAAACCGGGCATGCCGGACTTGAAGTTTTGAGTGGCCTGCGCCTGATTGAAAATAATAGCGCGCTGTTAAACTATCTCTATCTTAAAACTGCTGTCACCTGGTACCGGTTTACTTTCCTGGAATATGTTCGTGTGGCCAATGGTGAAAACACCGATTTCAGCGATAATAGTCTTACCGGAACTCCTGATTTGTCATTGAACGTTTGGCTTACAGCCCGGATATTCAGAAATCTCCAGGCAGATTTGAATTATCAGCATGTTTCCGTAATTCCTTTGAATGATGCCAATACGGTGTTTTCTAAAAAAGTCGACCTTCTCCAGCTAAATCTTCAGTGGACAATGAAATTGAATAACAAGTTGTCACTGGCCATTTTTGGCGGGGTTGACAATCTGCTGAACCGATCCTATTCGCTCGGGAATGATCTTAATGCTTTTGGAAGCCGGTACTTTAACCCTGCGGCAGAACGAAACTACTTTGGTGGGATACGAATATTATTTAATCAACCCGGAAGGGTTCGAAGCGAAAATCAATAAGCCCCCACATTTGATTATCATAGAACTGTGTAGGGTACTCTGTTTGAAATGCTTCTTTCAGTCCAAACCGAACAATTTCCACGTTCCCGATGGTTTGGGGGAAAATCGTTCCAACGGCAGGAGGCTCATAATCATACCAATTAATCGTATTGATGGTGAGCATGTAGGATTTTCCGGCGGTTAGATCAACCGGCTCATCAATAAATACTTCCTGGTAAATGTTTTCAAAATACTGTATTTCCCAGAATTGAATGATTTCTTTCGAAAAGGCATCCCACAGGGTGATCTTATAGGTGGCTGTTTTAGGTAATACGCCGGTGATGGATTGAAACTGACCATCGACCCGGGGTATAAATTCATAGCCCATTTCAAATCTGCCCAATTCGTTTTGTACGGTATCACGGATAGCCAGGGGGCGTGCAACCTCAACAATAGGATATTCACCAGTGAGTTCGGGTAATTCTATTCCGTCATTGCATGATGCAAAAAAACCAGCAGCAACCAGGGCTATCACCCCACAAACCCACTTCAAATTCTTCATTCCTTTCTGCTTCTTCCTAAAAATTTAAATGCATCAACCATCATATAGGTTCCTGTGATGCCGGTAACCCCGCCGGTAATAAGCAATACCTGTCCGAGACTGTCATTTTCCCTTCCCAGCATCAATCCTCCTGCAATGGTCACCGTGTATCCAATTGTCGCAATGAGGATGCCTTTCTGAAATTTTGTCCGGGATTTTTCCAGATTCAGGTTGATATTATCCACTTCTGCCTGTAAGTGTATGATCTCTTGTTTGAGCGAGTCCAGTCGATCCTGGGTTTGAGACATTACTGGCCCAGCCACAAATAATAATATGATCGTTGTAAGCACAAGCTGTATTTTCATATCACCAAATTAAATCATTCCGTGATGTTTGAAAATATTTGAGACACTAATTTATTGTTGATTGAATAACCGAAAGACAATTCACCGGGTGCTACTCAAGCCATGACTTAAAATTGGGCACCCGTGAGCGGCTGACGATCAGGTGATCACCCGTTCCGGTTTTTGTAAAGATTTGAAGACGATTACCGTTGATTTGACGGATCTCGCGAATGGCCTGCAATTGTACAATTGCCGACCGGTTCACTCTGAAAAACATATCGGGATCCAGCAGATCCTCCAGTTGTTCCAGCGTATGATCGATCAGGAATTTTTTACCTTCAAGATCTGTAAGATAGCAAAGCTTGTCATCGGCAAAGAAATGGTCAATTTCCGGGGTTTCCCTGAAATACATACGCTGCCCTGCTTTCACCAGGAAACGTTCTTTGAACTTGCGCTTGGATAGGATAGTTTGAATTAGTTCACGGGAAATAAAAGGGGTCTGACTTTTCTGGACATTAAAAAATTTGTCCAGTGCCTTTTTAAGGTCTTCCGTTGAAATAGGCTTCAACAGATAATCAATGCTATTCAGACGAAACGCGTCAATCGCGTACTCATCGTAAGCTGTTGTGAATATTACCGGGTTATTGAACTGAATTTGATTGAATATCTCGAAGCTTTTACCATCGGCAAGCTGGATATCCAACAGGATCAGGTCGATGGATTCGTGATTTTTCTGAAGAAACCGGACGGCTTCCTTAATGGTATCCAGGGGTCCGTGAATTTCAATAGACGGATCATACGTGTTGACCATTTCCTGCAGGCGTTCTGCAGCCAGTTCCTCATCTTCAACGATTAGAATTTTCATCTTCAACGTCCAAAATAGGTATTTTTACAACGAATTTCCCATCAGATTGAACGATTACCGCATTTTCTCCACATAAAAACTCATAGCGCTGTCGAATATTTCTGAGTCCGGTATTGGTTGACTCCTCAGGGACCGGTTTCAACTGAACGTTATTTTCCACTACATAATATTCTCCATTTCGAAACAATCTGATTTGGAGCGGGTCTGCTTTCGAGACAATATTATGTTTGATTGCGTTTTCAATGAGCATCTGCAGCGTTGCCGGAGCGATATAGTTTTGCCCGACGGTGTTCTCAATCTCATTTTGAATTTGCAGATTTTCACCGAAACGAATTTTTAGAAGAAATATATAGGCATCAAGGAACTCCAGTTCGGATTTGAGTGGAACCACCTTGCTGGTTTGGTTATTGAGCAGGTAGCGATATACCTTGCTTAATTGTTGAATAAACTTTGAAGCAGTGTCAGGATCTTTGTGTACCAGTGTATTGAGTACATTGAAACTATTGAATAGAAAATGTGGATTTACCTGATTACGCAAAGCTTCAAAGCGGGCTTCAGCCGTTTCTTTGAGCAAACCTTCTTTTTCAAGCTGGTTGACACGACTCTGATTCATGAAATAAACAATCGCATTAACACAGTGCAGAAACAGGTTAACCCTGAATGCGAAACCAAGTGATAATTTTAATGTAAGAAAGGCATCTTCTGATAGCTGGTGAGTGATCTGAAGTATTCCGGTGACGGCAAACCCAATCATCAAAACCCAAAAAAGGCTGATCAGATAGAACTTAAGTAATGGATGAACACGGATCGACTGAAGTATTGACAGTCGTTTTTCGATGAGCCGGTTTCCTTCCCATATCAGATATACCATGCCGAGGATTATTCCGAAGAATAACAGCGGACTCGGTCGAAACCCGAATAATTTATCCCCTTCCGTAAACAGTATATTCAGGTAGGAATATACAGCCAGTAGCAGGATAAAAAGATATCTGTATGGATTTGTGAACATAATTGAAATTAAAAATAGGGAAAAGCGCGGATTGACCGCGCTTTTCCCATATTTTCATTTTGATTAAAGTGCAGTGTCGATAGGCAGTAATATGCCATCAATCACATGTATCACACCATTAGTTGACAATACGTCTGTTGATGTAACAGTTGGATCAGCAACATCTGGATCTTTATCAGTAAGTGTCACTGTAGCTCCCACGTTGATCGTGAAATCTCCACCTTGCAGAGTAGAAGGCATTAATCCATCAGAAAGATCTGAAGAGAATACTCTTCCCTGCAATACATGGTATGTAAGTACGGCCGACAATGTACCGTCGCCCAGAAGGGGATCGATGTCTTCCGGACCATCTACACCCAGTGCAGTATACAACGCCTGGAATGCGTCATTGGTAGGAGCAAATACAGTAAAAGGTCCGTTAGGCGATGCTACAGCATCAACTAAACCTGCTTCAGTAAGGGCTGCGGCAAGATCTGAAAAACCAGCTGCTACGGCTACACCTACGATGTCGGCACTTGCAGGTACCAGGGTTCTGTTGATCACATGTACCACACCATTGTCCTGATCGATATCTGTAGCAACCACTTGTGAATTTCCGTTGATGAAAACTCCGTTGGCGTTGTTAGTCAGGTAAAAATCACCGCCAAGTGAAGAAACTGTGGTAGCGAATCCTCCAGCAGTGCTGGGTAGGTCAGCTGCCTTCACTTCTGAACCTAATACGTGATAGGTAAGAATCGGAGTAAGATCATCTGCAGTCAATCCCTCGAGGGAAGTAATGTTGGCAGCAGCGAACGCGTCATTATCGGGCGCGAAAACTGTCAGTTCTGCTTCCGGATCAATCAAAGTTTCAAGTAGTCCGGCAGTTACAACAGCTTCAGTAAGAATTGAGAAGTTTTTGTTGAAATACGCAGGTTCAACAACTGTATTTACAATGCTCAATTCAAGTTCAGGAACCAGAACTGCATCCACGATGTGGATAATACCGTTGCTGGCATCTACATCTGCTGTAGTTACGTTTGCACCGTTTACGGTTACACCACCGCCGGCTACACCGAAGGTAAGGATATCATTTGCCGACAGAGCTGTTGTCGCCGTAAGTCCGTTGGTAATGTCACCTGAAGCAACACGTGCACCTGAAAGAACATGGTTCAAAAGGATTCGACGAACAACTGCGTCAGGAATATCATCTGCGCTTGTTTGTCCAACAACCCCCAACAAGCTTGCAAACGCTGCATTAGTGGGAGCAAATACTGTAAAGTCACCATCGTTGCTTAATAATTGAACGAGGTCTGGGTTTCTTTCAAGAAGGTCAACCAGGATACTTAGATCTGCGTTGCCCTGTGCGATTTCAACGATGCTGTCGTCATTGACATTCATTCCGCCGTCATCATCGTCGCCGCATGCGCTAAGTACAACAATCATTGTACCCATCAGCATCATAGACAAAAGTGATTTAAATTTTTTCATGACTCTGTAATGTTTTAGTTTTTAAAAATTGATTCAGTGCTTTGGATGTTATAACTTCTATTTTGGCAGATGTTCCCGGCTTAAAGGAGTGAGTTGCATATATTCCGGAGTGAATGGGATAAATAGGGGTGTGAACATGTATTTCATGTATATGCACTTTTACCTGTGGAGCAGAATGTTTAGATTGGGATAAAAAAAGAGACTCTATGAAATATTCGAATATACTGTTGTCCGGTCTGATGCTTTTATCTGTTAGCCTTTATGGTCAGACCAAGCCTGAAGAGACTGAAGTCTGGGAGCCGGAACCTCCGGTTGTCAATACCATGGGTGAAATTCCCTCTGATGCGATTGTTTTATTTTCTGAAGAAAAGGGGCTTAGCGCATGGGAATCGACAAAAGGGGGCGAACCTGGATGGATAGTAGAAGGAGATCACTTTACAGTAAAGCCCGGTACAGGTATGATCCGTACCAGGGATAGTTTTGGCAGTATTCAATTGCATATCGAGTGGCGTGCACCGGAAAAAGTGGTTGGGGAAGGCCAGGGCAGGGGAAATAGTGGTGTTTTTCTAATGGGCAGATATGAGGTTCAGGTACTTGATTCCTATAATAACAGAACCTATTCCAACGGACAGGCTGGCAGTGTTTACAAGCAACATATCCCGCTCGCAAACGCAACACGACCACCAGGTGAGTGGCAGGTCTACGATATTGTATTCATCGCACCATCTTTCAATTCCGATGGATCCCTGGATACACCCGCCCGTGTAACGGTGTTTCATAACGGTGTTTTGCTACAGCATGATGTGGAGCTGAAGGGGCCTACAGAGTACATTGGCCAGCCGGTATATAAGCCTCATCCGGATGCATTGCCCCTGGAATTACAGGATCACTCGAATCCTGTAAGTTTCAGAAATATCTGGATCAGAAAACTATAATGAAAAGGGCGTCCTGTCAGGCGCCCTTTAATATTTTATCAATCTCATCCAGTTCATCACTGGTAAATGAAGTGTTCTTCAGTGATTCAAGATTCTGGTCAAGCTGACCAACAGAACTTGCGCCAATCAGTACGGATGTCACAACCGGATCCCTGAGAAGCCATGCAATCGCCATCTGTGACAATTCCTGTCCGCGATTTTTCGCAATCTCATTCAGTGCCCGTATGACCGGGACCATTTTCCCGACTTCATCCTTTTCCAGGTAGGTCATACTTTTACCTGCCCGGGAATCTGCAGGAATTCCGTCGATATATTTGGAAGTGAGCATGCCCTGCGCCAGGGGTGAAAATGCAA
The DNA here is from genome assembly GCF_020328055.1 of Fulvivirga sedimenti. NCBI lineage: Bacteria > Pseudomonadati > Bacteroidota > Cytophagia > Cytophagales > Fulvivirgaceae > Fulvivirga > Fulvivirga sedimenti. Next base: position 513,022 of record NZ_JAIXNE010000003.1, on the reverse strand, counting down.
TAAGCCCGGTGCCGTTTGACCGAAGTGTTTCAAGCAGGCCGTCTTCAACCCATCGATCGAACATGGAATACCTCGCCTGGTGAATCAGGCATGGTGTGCCCAGTTTATTGAGAATATCAAATGCCTTTTGAGCTTCATCAGCCGGATAATTCGAAATGCCGATATATAACGCCTTGCCCTGACGAACAATTTGGTCCAGTGCGCCCATTGTTTCTTCCAGCGGAGTGTCGGGGTCAGGTCTGTGATGGTAGAAAAGGTCGACATAGTCGAGCCCCATACGCTTCAGACTTTGATCCAGGCTTGCAATCAGATATTTGCGCGAACCCAGGTTTCCGTACGGACCAGGCCACATATCAAAACCAGCTTTGCTTGAAATAAACAGCTCGTCGCGATATCCTTTAAAATCATGGCGTAGAATGGTCCCGAAATTCTCTTCCGCCGACCCGAATGGGGGTCCGTAATTATTGGCCAGGTCGAAATGCGTAATACCCCGGTCAAATGCCCGGCGGATGATCATACGTCCTTTGTGCAGGTCATCAATAAATCCGAAGTTATGCCACAGTCCAAGCGAAATATTGGGAAGCAGAATGCCGCTATTTCCACATCGCCTGAATGACTCCTGGTCATACCGGTTGGAAGCAGGCAGATAGGGGGTAATGCCTGATTTGTCGTTTATATGTAACTCCATCTTTTCAATAGTTTGAAAGGTATTGCCTCACTTTTTCACTTACCTGCTTGCCGGTAAAGCCAAATTTCTCGTCGAGGACTCCCGCTGGGGCAGAATATCCGAAGTGATCCAGACCAACTGCTTTGCCTTTTGGTCCGACAAGTGTCAGTAAATTATCCGGCAATCCCGCTGTAAGTCCGAATACAGGCACATTATCAGGAATCACTTCCTTTTGATATGCCTGGGGCTGTGTTCTGAACAGACCTTCAGAAATCGCACTCACGATCTGTACTTTCAACCCATCTGCTTCACGTAAAATTTCTGCGGCATCTACCAGGGTCGAAACCTCAGAACCATTGGCAACCAGAATGATGTCTGGATTTTCATCCCGTGTAACAATATACGCTCCTTTTTTTGCACCCTGTGCGGCCTCATAGCGACTCATGGAGCCATCGACAGGAAGGTCCTTAATATTCTGACGGGAGAAGATCAGGGCGGTAGGGGAGTCTGTATTGGCAAGTGCCATTTCCCATGCCACCGTCGTCTCCACTGCATCCGCTGGACGAAGAGCAAGCAGACTCATTTTATGGGAATGGTTTTTTAACTTTTCAAGCAGCCTGATCTGCGCTTCCTGTTCTACCGGCTGGTGTGTCGGTCCATCTTCCCCGACGCGGAAAGCATCGTGGGTCCAGACGTATTTCACCGGTAACTGCATCAAAGCAGCCAGACGGATGGCAGGTTTCATGAAATCAGAAAATACGAAGAATGTAGCCACCACCGGTATTACACCGCCATGCAATGCCAGTCCGTTCGCGATTGCTGCCATTGTTAACTCGGCAACACCGGCCTGCAGGAAAGCACCCTGGAAATTCCCTTTCGTGAATGAAGTTGTCTTCTTGAGAAAACCGTCGGTCTTATCTGAGTTTGACAAGTCTGCCGACGAGACGATCATATTTCCAACCTTTTCTGCAAACATGGAAAGTACCGTGCTGGATGCGTTCCTTGTGGCAATATTCGGTTTTTGTTCAACCTGGCTGAAATCAAGAACGGGAGCATCACCGCTCAGATACTGGTCAAGCAGACCGGCTTTTTCGGGGTTTGCCGATGCCCAGCCGTTGTATTCCTCATTTTTACGTTTGACATAGGCGCGTTTTTCATCAAGAACGCTGGCATAGTATTCAGCTACATCGTCGAATATTCTGAATGGATCTTCCGGATCACCTCCCAGGTTGGATACAGTTTTCGCAAAGGATGCCCCTGCACCGGTTAATGGCTGTCCGTGCGTATGGTAATTTGCTTCCATACTGCCGCCTTCTTCATCGACTGCGCCTTTACCCATAATGGTCTTTCCGATGATCAGGAATGGTTTTTCTTTTTCATCACCGGCGGCTTTCAGCGCACTTCTGATCTGTGCATGATCATGCCCGTCAATCGTCATTACGCGCCAGCCCCATGCTTCATACTTTGCGGCCGTATCTTCATTTGTTACATCCTCTGTGGCTGATGACAGCTGTAGATCATTTGAATCAAAGAACATAACCAGGTTGGATAACCCCAGGTATCCCGCGATCCGGCCTGCACCCTGGCTGATCTCTTCCTGAATACCACCATCGGATATGTAGGCATATGTCTTGTGCGCCATCCAGTCGCCGAAGCGGGCAACCAGAAAACGTTCTGCAATGGCAGCACCCACAGCCATTGCATGGCCCTGACCCAGTGGTCCTGAAGTATTTTCAATGCCGCGTTCAACATCCACTTCCGGGTGTCCGGGGGTCGGGCTGCCCCATTGCCGGAAGTTTTTCATATCGTCGATGGAATACTTTCCCTGAAATGAAAGAACTGCGTACAACATGGCCGACATATGGCCCGGATCAAGAAAGAAGCGGTCGCGGTAGGGCCACCGCGGATTATCCGGATCAAAGTTCATGAATTCTGAATACAGGATCTGTACAAAATCTGCTCCTCCCATGGGGCCTCCGGGATGACCGGAATTTGCCTTTTCGACCATGGCAGCCGAAAGAATTCGGATGTTATCTGCAGCTCTTAGTTGAATGTCGTTTTGCATGTTTGTTTGCTCTGTCTGGGGATTTAATTATTTCGTTGGTGAAATTACGATTCCTGCTGATGTATCCCAAGGGAGCTGAAATATTTGTAACGATAAATGCGATTACCTGTGGGTTGTATTTGCACTAATTTCGGCTTGTGTGTAACTTGAGCCCATAATCAAATACTATTGTATGTTTACTTCCGAAGATCAGCAACAGATAGACCAACTTGGAATTTCTCATTCAGATATTGAAAAGCAATTGGTGCAGTTCAGGAATGGTTTTCCACCGTTGCCCATTGTAAAGAATGTTTCGGAAGGAGATGGAATTCACAAAATTCAGGAATCCGACCGGGAGGAGTTGATCGGGCTTTATGAAACTGCCTGTGAAAATCTTCAGGTCCAAAAATTCGTACCTGCGTCAGGAGCCGCCTCAAGGATGTTCAAAGCATTGTATGAATTCGTGGCGGATGATAATGCCAGCCTCGGCACCCATAAGGATGTGAAAGCATTTTTCGAAGGTATCAACAAATTTGCGTTCTATTCAGACTTGAGGAAAGTGCTTCAGGAAAATGGCAAAGATCTGGATGCGCTGATTGCAGGCGGTGAATACAAAACAGTTTTAAATTATCTTTTGGATGAGCAGGGCCTTAATTACGGCTTTCTGCCAAAAGGTCTTATAAAATTCCACCAGTACGATTCATATTCAAGAACAGCTGCCGAGGAGCATTTGGTGGAAGCTGCCCAATATGCTGTTTCAAAGGGGCGTCAGGTATACCTTCATTTTACGGTTTCACCCCAACATACAGAATTGTTCAGGGCCCATTTGAACGAAGTTAAAGGGGCATACGAAAATGAATTTAATGTTACCTACCATATTGAATACAGTATTCAGGACCCTGCCACCAATACTATCGCCGTAGGGTTTGATAATGAGCCATTCAGGGATGAGAATGGCAGACTCCTCTTCCGGCCTGCGGGGCATGGGGCGCTGCTATCGAATCTTAATAAACTGGATAGCGATATCGTACTTGTAAAGAATATAGACAATGTGGTGCCCGACAGGCTCAAGGCCGATACCATTACCTATAAGAAACTTTTAGGAGGATTACTCATTCGTTATCAGCGCAAGATTTACAGCTTCATGGAGGCACTGGAGAGTCAGCCCGATCCTGCTGATGATTTTGTGAATGAAGTAGTTAAATTTTTACGTGAAGAAGTCTTTTATCAGGTTGCACCCACGTTTAACAATTTGACCAATAAGGAAAAGCGACAGGTGCTCATCCATATCTTGAACAGGCCTATACGTATTTGCGGGATGGTGGTGAATACGGGAGCTACAGGCGGAGGTCCTTTCTGGGTTCGAAATGAAGACGGAAGTTCATCACTTCAAATTGTGGAGACAGCGCAGATGAACCTGGATGATCCGAAGGTTAAAACACTACTGGAAGACGCGAATTATTTCAATCCGGTAGACGTGGTCTGCGGACTCAGGGATTATAAGGGACAGCCTTTTAATTTAATGAAATACAGGGATGATAATACGGGTATCATCACCGAAAAATCCCAGGGTGGCAAAAGTCTTAAGGCGCTTGAACTGCCCGGCTTATGGAATGGTTCCATGGCCGACTGGTTAACTGTTTTTATGGAAGTACCTGCGGTTACTTTTAATCCCGTTAAGAGCGTGAACGACCTGATGTCTGATGAACATCAGTAAAAGGATCATTTATTTTTAATTTCTCCGTCCCACTCGGAAATGCCTTTTGCCAGGTTATACAAAGGACCTTTAAAGCCCAGTTCCTCCAGGATCCTGCATGCTTTAGCCGAACGTGCACCGCTTCGGCAATAGATCAGGTACGTCTTACTTTTATCCATGGTTTTTGCCTTATCCTCAAATGATTCATTATTGAAGTCAACGAAAATGCTGGCGCCGGGGATATATCCTTCCTGGATCTCCTGTGGTGTTCGAACATCAATGATCACCGCACCGGGTTCTTTCATGATTCTTTTGAATTCATGATTTAAAATATTCTGATACATAGCTTTTTTTGTTTCTATATTACTAGATAAATACCTTTATTTCAAAGCGTTATTATACTTAATCTTACCTGCCTCATTGTGAGGTGTTTTCGTCATAAAATTCTGCCAGTTCTTTTATGAAAATATTCTTTGGATCTTTAAATATTTTACTTCCTATGGTGATTGCCTCATTATGATGCAGGCTGTGCTCACGGGTTAGAATATCCTCTATCAGGTCCTGGTGGGTGTCTTCCAGGTTAAGGTGTGCCAGGGCATTATTTAAAAGATACAGGTCCTGATCATCACCGAGGATGGTCGTAAGTAAGGATATTTCCCTGTTCAGATCCTGAATAAATACCGGGGGTTCGGGGAATAAAAGACACTGATACTGTAAATCCTTACTGCGCTTTCGCCATTCATGGAAATGTTCTGACTCTCCGGTGGTTTTGGTAGCTGAAAAAGCCGCACGTGCAGCACCATAGGTTTTTGAAATACCCTGCAACAAATCCGACGGATCATCTACATAAAATGGTTCATAAGACCTTTGAAATTCCAGTAATCGCGATTCGGTTTTGCTGAGACGCTTAATAGCGGCCCCGGAAAGTATTTCCTTCCTGTTGTTCAGATATTCAACAACGGGCATGAATACAGCCGGGGATAAAAGTGATCCATACTTTTCCCTTACTTTTTGAAGAGCATCCATGGCGGAAGAACTGTCGCGCAGGGCGGAAATCTCTTTCCCGATAGAGGATAGTTGTTGATTGTATTTTTTAGTATTTGGGTGAGAGCCAGCTGCTTTGAGCCATCCTCTTATTTTTTTTAGTGATTTTCGCGTTTCATGAACTACCGGGTGTACAACATTTTCATGACTCGTTTTAAGTAATTGGAGTGAATTGGTAAGTTCGGAAAGTATAAGTTGATCGAAAAAACTGTAGGCCGACTCCATATATTCAGTTTACAAAAAGCCTGACAGTTACCTGCCAGGCTGTTCCCATTGATTGATTTGTTTGCTTCATTCCACCATTACCTTACGGCTGATGTGTTGTACTCCTGTTTTATGAGGCATATAAATAGTAAGTATACCCTTGTCCAGTGAAGCATGAATCCTGTCCTGGTCAATGGCATCGGCAATTTCAAATGATCGCTCACTTAATCTTCCCGGTACTTCCTGATGAATAAGTTCATCCTGTTGAGTTCTTTTTCTTTCAGCTTTTACCTTAATGATATCATTTTTCAACTCAATGGTGATGTCTTCCTTCGAAAATCCCGGCATGGTAAGTTCAATCTTATACTCGTCTTCGGCTTCAATGATATTGGCCATTGGTTTGGTTAACCATCTGTCATCGAAGGCACTCCTCCCCATAAAATGCCCGTAGTCAATAAAATGTCCATAACTATCCCCGATCCGGTGAAACGGGTTATTTCGAATATGCAGCGGTAACATGATAACCTCCTTTTATTTATGAAAATATACAAAGGAACTCAGTCGGATTCGTTGACCTGCATCAAGGATTGCAATGATGCTGGTCATAAGTGTTTACATACTTTACGCTGAACTTAGTGGAAAGAATAAATTATGGAATATTATCACGCCAGGGAATTTGCCGGGTTATCCTATGAGGAGGTATTGGCGCTTGTTCCCGAAGCACTGAAGAAGGAAGGGTTCGGAGTGCTAACTGAAATTGATGTGGCCCGTGTTATGAAGGAAAAGCTTGACAAAGACCTGCGGCCCTACAAAATATTGGGCGCCTGCAATCCCAACTTTGCCTATCAGGCCTTATCGTTGGAGAATAAGATCGGAACGATGTTGCCCTGCAATGTGGTTGTGCAGGAGCTTGAGAATGGTAACACTGAAGTTGCAGTAGTTGATCCGATGGGCTCAATGCAGGCGGTGGAAAATGAAGGCCTTGCAGAAGTGGCGGCAGAAGTTCAGGAGCGGTTAAAGCGCGTATTGGATCACATTTAATTATTTCAGTGAATAATCCCTCAGGATGGTAGAGGTGAGGTACGATGTTTCAGCGCCATCGTTTTTATCTATTTCAATCTGTAAATTATCAAATTGGTATTCGCCAAGACCCTTGCAGAACCACCGGAATTGTTCTATGCGCTCATTCTGATAGTAATAGATGCTTAACGTACGCAAACACCTTCGGTTGCCGAAGCGTGTTTCCATAGAAGGCAGGCCGCCTAAAATATAGTGCTCATAGGGTATTATTCCATCCCGGGAAGAAACCATGAATTGTGCATCCTGTGGTTCATTGATGTATTCGAGGCTGAGGTATTTATATGAACCTGCGGTGTAGATCCATCCATCTTCTGCCGGGTAGAGGTAATCCCGTCCGAGATCTACACTGTCCGGCACCAATTCAAGTTTATCAATGTAGTAACAACAGGTATCCACGCGCCAGTAAACTTCGGTTTCAGCAAAAAGATCCCCTGAAGAATTATAAAAGTATTTGTCAAATTCCCAATAGTTGTCGACCTCCAGCGGAAGGAACTCTGAAAGATCAGTTTCCACGACATCTGCAGAATTGTCATCATCTGAACAAGATAAACAACAGCATATGACAACAAGGAATAGAAAGGTGCCTCTATAGTAACGCATGAATTCCAGGTTCAATACCCGGTAAAAAGTAAAAATGATGCATTCTCTGCAAAAAAATATCTATAAAGTACAATTGTACCAGTTGAATTAGATAAAATTTAAGGTGAAATCCAAATTCATTAAAGCTTATTCATGCCCTTCCATACCAGAAATGCCGGGTACCTGACCGGGCATATCCTCGGTCCATGTACGCACCGGTGCTGATTTTTTGTCCGGAAATACCTGGTCAAGGGTTGTCGCATCATAGAGCCGTCCGTTCATCATTACCTTCTCGATACCCCGTGTATTCCGGATATTTTCCAGCGGATTTTTGGAAAGGATTAAAAGGTCAGCCTGTTTCCCTGGTTCAATGGAACCCACCTCCTGATGCAACCCAATCGATTCAGCGCCCATTATGGTTGCTACTTTGAGTGCTTCATGTGCAGACATTCCGCCGGACTGTATAGACCATAGCTCCCAGTGGTAGCCAAGACCCTGGAGCTGCCCGTGGCTCCCTACTCCCGCACGTCCTCCGGCCTTCACGATCGAATTTACTTCAGCAGCCAGTGGTTTAAATACATGCTCTTCATCCATGAACCATCCGCCAGGTCCGGGACCAGTGCCTGCTCCGCGTCTCCTTGTCTTACTGTCGATTTCAGAATGAGGAGTAAAATAATTCAATTGTTGGTCGTCATGTGGATTTTCACGGGTATAGTAATAGTTTTCCGCCCATGGTCCGCCATAGGCTACCAGAAGTGTTGGGGTGTACGCCGTATTGGAAAAAGCGATTAATTCAATCGCATCATCATACAATGGAAAAATGGGGAAGGAGTGTTCATGTCCGGGGTATCCATCAATGATTTGCGTGAGATTTTGCTTGAAATTCAGGGAGCCTTCTGTGGTTGGCATGATCTCCTGTTCCCGGCAAGCCATGATAATCCATTGACGCTGCTGCCTGTTTCCGGCCACGTACATCTTGATGGTTTTGGTATCATAATAGGACGAATACCTGGAAACAAGTTTTCGGGCGTGATCCAGGTTCTCAATTTGCTCCTGCCAGAACATACCCGGCCCGGTGGAGTAAATCCTCGGCCCAAGCATTTTTCCCGCCTTTACCCTGTCTTCATACGTTAGAATATCTGTAGTGGAAGTCTGAGGATCGCGAACAGTTGTTACACCAAACGCCAGGTTTGCCCAGAATTGCCAGGCTTCCGGTTTGTGTATATCCCAGGCCGGTCTGACGTGAGCATGGGTATCCACAAACCCCGGAATGATCGTTTTTCCTGTTACATTCATTCGTTCAGTGTCCCCTGAAACCTCAAAACTTCCGGAGGGACCGACATTTTTAATGCGGTTATTTTCAACCAGCAGCCACCCATTTTCGATGATCTCATCACCATTCATGGTGATAATCCTCGCGCCTGTTAACAGTAATTTGCCAGCGGGCAAATCCCGTTTCGCCGTTACCCGGATACGGAATTCCTCCGGTGAATATTGAAGGGTGTCCTTGTTTAACTTTTTGTTCTCTTCCTCAAAATTTGTGGCTACCGTTTCACGCATCGATTTCAACTGCATTGCAGAATCGAGGTCATAGATAATGTGCGCATTGCCGATTGACCAGTGCACCTTTGTCATATCCTTTGAGAAAGCCAGAAACTGTCCGCCGATATCGGAGAGCTTTTGAACAGGAAAGGACGCTTTATCCCCCTTGGAAACATTGATGGTTTGCGTTTCGCCTCCCACCATCGGGATAGTGAGCAGATACATATCGTTGTAGACCTGAGCGACGGCTCTTGATTCATCATGGCCAATGATGATGCGGGAGGCCTCGAGTGGGCTTTGGGAGCCGGGTGGGGTTGTGCCAACAACCTTCACATGTTTCTTTTCATCTGAACCATCCCATCGTATGGACAGGAGTGTACCATCATTGTTATTCAGATAAATTCTGTCGGGGTTACGGGAAAAATGTGGAAACTCACGCCGATAGGTGTAATCTATCAGTGTGGCGGTCCCGCCGTCTGCACTGATCCAGATGAGTTCCCGTCCGGTTCCGGGCGCACGCTGGTTGAGGGATTTCTGAAAATTCACAGCCGGTCCGCGAAGTGCAACAATCCGCTTGCCGTCAGGCGACCAGGCCGGAGTTTCGTAGATGGCATTTTCACGGGTCAACTGTACAGGTTGACCAGCCTTTTTACCGCTAATGAGAGTTTTATAAATATGGCCAACCCCATCATTCCAGGTAGTATATGCAATCCAGGTGCCGTCGGGCGACCATACGGGCTGTGCCTGGATAAACTCCTGGTTCGTAAGCCTGCGTGGAATTTTTTCGTTCAGATCCATGACATACAGACGATCCAGGGAAGTGAAAGCCAGTTTCGACCCATCTGGTGATGGAATTGCATCCCTTATTTGCTTTACGATGAATTCACTGCTGTCGGGAATCGGGTATTCAAATTGCAACTCCGGTCCGAGCTCAATGGTTGTATTGATGCTGAAGGGGATTTCTACGGCTTGTCCGCCGGAAACCGGGATTCGCCAGATTTTACCTCCATAGGAGGCAACTAATTCCTTCGAATCAGGGGTGAATGACATTCCCGGTAAGGCATCCCGGGTTCCCCGCGATTCCTGATCATCTCGCTGAACAGGATAGGCGAGCCAACGCTCCACACCGGATTCGAGATCCCGGATGATGAGGCCTGTCTGAGCTTCATAGCGGGTTCCGTATACAAGCCACTTACCGTCCGGTGAAGGTGTGGGACGAATTCCCGACCCTTCCCGGAACGACATCACTTCGTTTTTACCTGTTTGACGATCATATCTTCCGATCTGAAATTGCGGAAAAATGGCATTGTATTGCCAGTCGCCCTCACGTTGGGCATACCAAATAAAGCGGTCTGAATTGCCAAAGGCTGCACCGGTCATTTTTATATTTCCGGGTTCTGACATTAATTCCACGCCTGTTCCGCCATCCACATGATACATCCATAATTTTAGAGTGCCGCTTCTGAATCCTGCTTTGGAGGCAAGGATATATTGGCCGTCGGGTGACCATTCCGGACTTTGATAACGGTTCGTATTACCATTAGTAACCGCCTTATCCTCGCGCGTTTCGAGATCAATGATCCAGATATTTTCGCCGCCGCTTTTATCGGAGGTAAAAACTACCTTCTTGCCGTCGGGGGAAAAGCGTGGCTGACTGTCGAATTGCATTCCTGAGGTGAGTTGCTCAGCAGATCCTCCGGAAAATGGCAACAGATACAGATCCCCAAGGAAGTCGAAAACCACCTGAGTTCCATCGGGGTGAATATCCAGACTTAGCCAGCTTCCCTGGTTTGTGCTTATCGAAAATTCCCGGCCAGGTTCAAGCGGCAGGTCTTCGTTTGATTTCTGGATTGAGTCTGATTTTTCCTGTGAATAGGATATTGATGCACACAGAAAGGTAAGTACGAGTAGTAGTGGTTTCTTCATGGATGTTCAGATGCGTTTCCCTGAAAATAACCAATGACATACGTATTTTTTCGAAAAATGTGATGGACGGAAAAAATAAGGCAGACTTCATAGAGTTTCGAAGTTTTGCCCTGAATGCAGCCCGAATATATTTAAACTCCCTGTGAAACCTAAGTGGTTAAATGCTGCCGGGGTTTTGCCAGCTTTTTATGAATATCATACCCATATTGTTTTTTTCTTTGTCGCCGATTCCCGAAATTTTAGTAAACACAGGAATCGGCTGACCTCGTAAAATCTTGAAATAATTCAACGCCGCAAATTAGGAATTATAATACGATGACAAATTATATAAAAGAAATACACACATCTGAAGGAACACGAAAAATTGCAGACCTGGGTTCGGTCACAGGTATTGACCGGCTTCCGTTCTCTATTCGTATTTTGCTTGAAAATGTAATGCGGAATATCGACGGACTTGGAATTACAGAGGATCATTACACTATTCTGTCAGGTTGGGATTCGCAGGGAACCGACAGTGACATTCCCTATAAACCCGCCCGGGTGTTGATGCAGGACTTTACAGGAGTTCCGGCAATTGTTGATATCGCTTCCATAAGGTCTGAAGTAATCCGAAAAGGTAAAGATGGTTCGAAAATCAATCCACTTATTCCTGTGGATCTGGTTGTGGATCATTCGGTCCAGGTGGATTTTTTCGGAACAGAAGATGCCTATGAAAAGAACGTGGCTAAAGAATATGAGCGTAACCACGAACGCTATTCTTTACTGAAATGGGGGCAGAATTCCTTTGATAATTTTGGTGTGGTACCACCGGGCATGGGTATCTGTCATCAGGTAAACCTGGAATATCTAGCACAGGGGGTGGTGGATCGGGATGGTTGGTTGTTTCCTGATACGCTGGTTGGTACAGACTCACATACGCCCATGGTGAACGGTATTGGTGTACTGGGTTGGGGAGTAGGAGGTATCGAAGCAGAAGCAGCAATGCTGGGTCAACCGATTTATTTTACTTGTCCGCAGGTTATCGGACTTGAATTAACAGGACGTCTGGGTGAAGGCATAACGGCGACCGACATGGTGCTGGCCATTACAGAATTACTTCGAAAATACGGAGTGGTTGGTAAATTCGTCGAGGTTTTTGGGGACGGCCTTGATCACCTGACAGTTCCGGACAGGGCTACAATTTCAAACATGTCTCCGGAATTTGGATGTACGGCCACCTATTTTCCGATTGATGATCAGACTATCGACTACATGCGGCGTACAAACCGGCCGGATGAAGTGATCGAGCGAGTGATCTCCTATACCCGGAAAAACCATCTCTGGAGAACCGGAAATGAAGAAATTGAGTATAGTGACGTGATCTCCATGGATTTGTCAAGCCTTGAGCCAACGGTTTCGGGACCTAAAAGACCTCAGGATAAGATACTGGTTCGAAACCTGAAGGAGAAATTCTACGAGCTTATCAACAAAGAGTACGACCATCGGAAAAAGGCCGCGGAGAGTGCTCCGGAATCCAACTGGCTTGGCGAAGGAGGATCACTTACTGAATTCGTACATGCAGAAAATCAAATCCAAAAAGTACGGTCGGCACGTGTGAAATATAATGGAGAAGAATTTGTTCTGCACGACGGTTCAATTGTCATTGCAGCGATCACCAGTTGTACCAATACCTCAAACCCGAGTGTAATGGTGGGTGCCGGACTGGTGGCGCGGAAAGCCAGGGAAAAGGGACTGAATGTGAAGCCTTGGGTAAAGACCTCCCTGGCGCCCGGTTCTAAGGTCGTTACACGATATCTTGAACGGTCGGGACTGGATAAGGCACTTGAAGAGATGCGGTTCAATACGGTAGGCTACGGATGTACATCCTGTATTGGCAATAGCGGGCCGCTTCCCGAACCCATCGCAAAGGCAGTTACCGAACATGAACTGAATGTTTCTTCTGTACTATCGGGGAACCGGAATTTTGAAGCTCGTGTGCATCCCCAGGTCCGCATGAATTTTCTTGCCTCACCGATGCTGGTGGTGGTTTATGCCATTGCAGGACGTGTTAACATCGATCTGATGACCGAACCCATAGGATATGATATGGACGACGTCCCGGTCTTTATGAAGGATATCTGGCCAACCATGAAGGAGATTCAGGAAGTGATGAAAACTTCAATATCCCGTGAAGATTTCGCGCAAACCTACAGTGTAATCTTTGACGGTGAAGCACAATGGCAGGATCTGCCGGCGCCTTCCGGACTGGACTATCGTTGGAGCGATGATTCAACCTACATCAAGGAAGCCCCATTTTTTAAAAATATTTCAGAATTCCCGTCTAAGTCTTCAGATATTATTGACGCACGGGTACTGCTTAAATTGGCTGATTCCATCACAACAGATCATATTTCACCTGCAGGAGCCTTTTCTCCCAATTCGCCCGCCGGTCAATATTTACTGGAACAGGGCGTAGAATACCGGGATTTCAACTCGTATGGATCCCGCCGTGGAAATCATGAGGTAATGATGCGCGGAACTTTTGCGAATGTCCGCATCAAAAATGAGCTTGGCACCAAAGAGGGAGGATTTACAACATACCTTCCGGGAGATGTGGAAATGAGTGTCTTTGATGCTTCCATGAAGTATCAGTCAGATGGCACAGATTTGATCGTGATTGCCGGTAAGGAATATGGAAGTGGATCTTCCCGTGACTGGGCGGCAAAGGGTACGACATTACTTGGAATTCGGGCGGTAATAGCCGAGAGCTATGAACGTATTCACCGAAGTAACCTGGTAGGTATGGGCGTTTTGCCACTCCAGTTTCTGGAAGGTGAGAGTGCTTCGGTTCTTGGCTTAACAGGAAGGGAAATTTATTCCATACGCGGTATAGAAGAAGGACTGGAGCCGGGGAAAGTACTTAGTGTAGTAGCAACTGGCGACGGGAATGAAAAAACATTTGATATTGTCTGCCGGCTCGACTCCAGAATTGAGATTGAGTATTATAAGAATGGAGGTATTCTCCACTATGTATTAAGGAATTTTCTGGCCGGAAACGTATGATGCAGTTTGAGGAGATATTGCGACTGCCGGAAAAGTCCGAACCATTGAAAAAGTGGCCGGTGGAAATTTGTGCACTTTGGTATGACCGCCAGGGTGAATGGGAAAAAGCGCATGAACTCGTTCAGGATGCGGATTCCGGTAACGGGGCTTGGGTTCATGCCTACCTGCATCGCAAGGAAGGTGACCTATGGAATGCCGACTACTGGTACCACCGGGCCGGACGGCGGCGACCCGACACGTCGATCACGGAGGAGTGGTTCGATATATTGAAAAATATCGCCGGCTGAACGGGCCGGGCTTATTCGTCTAGATGTATATCCGGATCAACCACCGAGAGGCCCTTTGGTGAAAGCATGGGTTTGGGGATATTGGTACGGATACAATCTGCGAGTTGATCGATCAGGATTTGTTTGTTGGTTTTTACACGGGTGATCAGTCCGATTTCCCGTGCAAAGGGTTTATCTGCAATCGGGCGAAGGTTCTCTTCCTGTTCTTCTGACAGGCTCAGCGTGGTAAGTTCCGGCAATATGGTATAGCCTCCCTTTGTGTCAACGATCCGGATTAGTGCATCTATCGAATTGCTTCTGTATACGAATGACTTGTTCTTGCGTATTTCCGACAGGTTGCAGAAATTATTGATCTGATCCCTGAAGCAGTTTCCTTCATTCAGCAACCATAGTTTCTGGTAATCGACACTGGAGAGCCGGATGATTCCATCCTGCGTTTTATCGGACGTGTAAAACATGAACTTCTCATAGAACAATGGGATGGTTGCAATATTGCTTACTTGCAGCGGCGTGGAAATAATCCCGGCATCCAGATCTCCATGCCGTACTCCGTGTACCACCTGATTTGTAATTTGCTCATGGATGTCCAGTGATATGCCGGGATGGTCCAGCTGGAGAGAATCTGCAAACAACGGAACGAGAAAGGGAGCAAGGGTGGGGATGATCCCTATTTTTAGTTTCCCGGAGACCTTTTCAGTGAATCCTGCAGCAAACGCGTGTAATTCTTCCATCTGACCAATAATCTCCCGCGCCCTTAGAAGAAACTGATAACCCTCTGTAGTTGGCTTAATTGGAGAGTGTGAGCGATCAAAAAGTGAAAGTTCGAGGTCCCGTTCCAGTTTGCTGATTTGCAGGCTTAAGGCCGGTTGGGTAATCTCCAGCTTGGAGGCCGCCAGCTTGAAACTCCCGTATCGCTGCAATGCGATAGCATACTGCAATTGAGTGAAGGTCATAATTGAATCTTATTACGGTATAAAATTAATTAAAATTACTTATTGGAGCCTCTAATGGTTTCAGGAATTAGTTAAAAACTATTACTTATTTTCCGTTTGTGTAAGGTTGGTACGAGGGCATTTTATTTTTGTATATTTTAGTTGTTCATTAATGACATTTCAATGAAATTTTTCAACCACATGAAATCATCTGTTTTTGGGTTTTTGGGTATTGTTTTGATTGCGGGATGTGAAACAAAGGCACCAAAGGAAACCCCCTATACCATACGGGAAGACGCCGAGACTGCTGTTCAGCGCGCCCGGGATATTGAGGCAGCTACACCGGTCGAGTTGTACGACGGACTAAACATCAGCCTGTGGGCTTCGGATTCACTTGCACCCGATCCGATAGCGATGTCGATCGACGATGAGGGAAACGTTTATCTGACGAGAACCAACCGACAAAAGAATTCCGAATTTGATATTCGCGGGCATCAGGACTGGATGACAGCATCGATTGCCCTTCAAAGTGTTGCAGACCGCCGGGAATTTTTGCATCAGACATTTGCCCCGGAAAAAAGCAATGAAAATGAGTGGTTGCCAGATTTAAATAATGACGGATCCCATGACTGGAAAGACCTGGCAGTGGAGGAAGAAGAAGTGTGGAAGTTGAGTGATGAAGACGGAGATGGTGTGGCTGAGGTGTCAAAGCGCATTCTGAGTGATTTTCATGATGAAATCACCGATGTTGCTGGTGCACTGCTCGTGCGTGATAAAGATGTTTTTGTTGGAGTTGGTCCCAATATGTGGCGATTGGAAGATACCAATGATGACGAAGTGCTGGATTCAAAAACCCCGATATCCGATGGGTTTGCAGTACATATCGGTTTCGGCGGCCATGGCATGTCAGGTGCTGTGGAAGGTCCGGACGGACGGATATATTACGGTATCGGGGATATTGGTGCTGACATCACCACAGTAGATGGGCGCCATCTTCCGCACCCGAATGAAGGGGTTATCGTGCGATCGGAACCGGATGGAAGCAATTTTGAGGTTTTTGCAAAAGGGTTACGCAATACACATGAATTTGTCTTTGATGCCTACGGAAATATAATCAGTTCAGACAATGATGGGGATCATCCCGGAGAGAGTGAACGACTGGTTCATATTGTAGAGGGCTCAGATGCAGGCTGGCGGTCTAACTGGCAATATGGAAAGTATACCGATCCAAAGAATAATGAATATAAGGTCTGGATGAATGAGCGCCTGTTTCAACCCAGGTGGGAAGGGCAGGCAGCCTACATCATTCCGCCTATTCAGAATTATCATAACGGACCTACGGGGATGATTTTCAACCCGGGAACGGCGCTTGGTAAATCCTGGAAAGATCATTTTTTCCTGGTTGAATTTGTCGGGAATCCCAGCCGGTCGGCCATCTGGGCATTCACGTTAAAGCCCGAAGGTGCCAGCTTTAAGCTGGAGCAGGAAAAGAAGGTCATCTCGGGGATACTGCCTACCGGAATTAAATTCGGGCCTGAAGGTGCGCTGTACGCGGCTGACTGGATTAATGGCTGGAATACAAAAAATTACGGACGGGTATGGAAAATTGACGTGGATGAGTCTGCTAATGATTTAGCCGATGAAAGGGCCGAGACGCTTCGCCTGATGCAGTTGGACTATGAAGATGTTGACGATAATGAATTATCAGATCTCCTGGGTTATGCAGATATGCGCATCAGGCAAAAAGCTCAATTTGAGCTGGTCAGAAGACAGGATTCCAATGCCCTGGAAGAAGCAATTGAGCAAAAAACCGAACAACTGAAGCGGATTCATGGTATTTGGGGCCTTGGTCAGCTGGGCAGGCAGGATGTGAAATATGCCGCGCCTTTGATGGAATACCTGAATGATTCAGACCCTGAAATAATCGCACAAGCGGCCAAGGTATTGGGTGACGTTCGCTACACAGAAGCGGGGCCCGTGCTAACGGGTCTGCTGAAACATGAAAATCCAAGGGTTCGCTTTTACGCGGCTGAAGGGATCGGCCGCATCGGCAACAAAGAAGCCATTCCTGAATTGATTTCCATGCTTCACAGTAATGATGACAAAGATATTTACCTGCGACATGCCGGAGTACTTGCATTAAGCAGGATCGGGGAGGTGGCGCCCGTCGTTGCCCTGAAGGATAGTGACAGCCGTGCGCTTCGCATTGCTGCAGTGCTTGTGCTCAGACGTCTGGCGGATGAGCAGGTGGCATTGTTCCTGGATGACCCGGATGAATATCTTGTAACAGAAGCAGCCCGGGCCATCAATGATGATCTTTCGATTGAGGCGGCACTTCCTGCACTGGCTTCGATTCTTGCAGAAACCCGTTTTACTTCCGAGCCATTATTGAGGCGCAGTATTAACGCTGCGTTACGCGTGGGAGGTGAAAAAGAATTGAATATGCTAATCAGTTTTGCCAGAAGAAGCGATGTTGACCCGGTGATCCGGGCGGAGGCACTTGCCACACTCGGAACCTGGTCGTCACCCTCTGTACTAGATCGTGTAGATGGCCGTTTCAGGGGAGTTATCGAGCGCGATCCGGCGATCATTCAGGCAAAAATTATTCCGGTTGCCGATGAATTTCTTGATGCTGCTGACACGCGGGTTCAGATCGCGGCAATCGATATGCTGCGCGGGTTGAACATTACTGATTTCAATGAACAGCTGGCAATACTGATGAAATCGGGCGCATCACCTGAGGTACGCGCGGCCTCGCTTGAAAGCCTGCATGAACTGAATTATTCGGATATGGAATCACTGATACGCTTAGGCATGAATGATGCCGACAGCAGGGTGCGAACTGCGGCGCTAGGATTGCTAGATGAGATGGATGTTTCTGCAGAAGCACTTCCTTCCATTGTAAGGCCGGTTTTTCAGAAAGGTTCACTGGAAGAACAGCAGCAATTACTGAAGGTGTTAGGTAAAATGCCCTCTGAAAAGAGTTTACCAATTCTGGAAACCATTACAGATCAACTTGTTGCTGGTAAACTTGACCCGAGTTTAACTCTTGATGTGTTCGAAGCAGTTGAGACATCGGAAGATCCTGCATTAATGGCCAAAGTTGAGGGATTGAAATCAACGGATAAGACTTCGGTTGAAGCTTTTCAGGCGGCCTTATATGGCGGAGATGCCGGATTGGGAAGACAGATATTCTTTTATAATGCCACAGCCCAATGTACCCGATGTCATGTAATTCGGGGTGAAGGTTCAGATGTTGGGCCTAAACTCGGTGGAATTGCTTCTAAGCTGACCAGGGAACAGCTGCTTGAGGCACTCATTGAACCCAGCGCACGTCTTGCGCCCGGATTTGGTTCAGTATCGCTCACGCTGAAAGATGGACAGAAGGTTTCCGGTATTCTGATGGAGGAGAATGATACGGAGTTAATACTCAAGACAAATGAGGCTGAACCGCTTCATATTGCCTCTGAAAGAATCAGTGAACGAACTAATCTTCCATCAAGTATGCCTCCAATGGGACTGTTATTATCCCAAAGGGAAATCCGGGATCTCCTGGAATTTCTTAGCCGGCTGGAATAGGAACCAGTCATATTCATGTATAACAAGATCTTATGAGTATATAATTTTAATAAAATTAAATTATCGCATTTTCATATCATCGGGATTTTCAGAACATTGTGATTCTGAGGATGTTTTAACTACAAGAATCAGAGTATGAACTTATTTGAGGCGATTAAGCAAACATCGATAGAAGCTGTTAAACAGGCGGTAACTACCGATCCATCAAGTGTTAATCAGGTGGATGCCAGGGGGTTCAGTCCGTTAATTTTAGCAACATATCTGGGACAACCCGAGATAACTTCCTATCTTATCGATAATGGAGCGGCCGTGAACGCGCAGGATGCATCCGGCAATACCGCATTGATGGGTGTATGTTTCAAGGGGAATGTTGAGCTTGGACAACTGCTG
The DNA here is from genome assembly GCF_020328055.1 of Fulvivirga sedimenti. Taxonomy (NCBI): domain Bacteria; kingdom Pseudomonadati; phylum Bacteroidota; class Cytophagia; order Cytophagales; family Fulvivirgaceae; genus Fulvivirga; species Fulvivirga sedimenti. The sequence continues at coordinate 494,010 of NZ_JAIXNE010000003.1, read as the reverse complement.
ATTGAAAAGGGGGCCGATGTGAATCTTAAGAATGGAAACGGCGCATCGGCATTGTTTTTCGCTGTTAATTTTGGCCAGATAGAAATGGTTAGGTTATTGCTTGATCATAATGCAGATCGGTCTGTCCGGGATGCGAGCGGCATATCGGTTGTGGGACTCGCTGAAAAGCAAGGCAATCAGGAAATAATCAAGTTACTTCAATAAAGAAGATTATTATGTATATGGTTAGTATTCAGGGCACTAATGCCAGCTTGCTGGCAATTCCGCAGAACCGGATTCGTGCGTTTGAATCTGCCGTGAATGCTATCCTGGGTACTGATGCGCTGTTCATTTTCTCGGGATACAGGTCGGATATTATTTATCAGGGATCTGAAGACCATAACCTAAAGATCATTGCCCTCTGGCAGTTGTACGCTAACGTAACGGACGGTTCTTCTTTTCGCAGATCCTTTTTTCAAACCACGACCAAGAAGGACACGCTCGAAGCTTTTTTTGTGCGTCTGATCTATCTGAGTGCGAACAAGCAATGGTTTAATCCCTATGTTGAGAGCCTTCGCAGAACAATTTCAGGAAGGTCAGGACATCGCCTGGCAAAGGCATTAATCAAATGTCAGAAATACATCAAGAACGAAGGCATCCATAAAATTTTCGATCTGGAGGATACAACTCCGAAGTACGCTGACCCGGTACCTCACATTCCTGGCGCTCTTACGAGAAATTACCTGGAAGAATATCCTGTTAATTAGTTCATTCGAATTTAACTGTTCTTATTCATCCCTTCGAACCCGGGTTCAGGGTTATTTTTATCGTATAGCTGATTCATGTCATTGGAACTTCATTCAATGAGGTATAACTTAGGCTTGTCACGGTTAAAGTGTGAAAACCTACCATTAATCCTTTATAAATATGAAATTCATAGCCTCATTATTTCTGTCAACGATGTTTCTGATCACTGTTTGTTATTCACAGATACATCCGTCAAAAGAATCGTTATCCGGTCTGTATCCGGGTAAAACCTATTCACCCTATGCCCAGCGGGGTTATCCCACCCAGGTGTTTTGGGGTGATTCTCACTTGCACACTGCATTATCACCGGATGCCGGTCTATTTGGCAACGTGCTTGGCCTTGAGGAGGCATACCGTTTCAGCAGGGGGGAAGAGGTGATTTCCTCGACCGGACTTCCGGTCCGGTTAGGTAGGCCACTGGATTGGGTAGTTATTGCAGATCATTCCGACATGATGGGTTTTGCGACAGATTTATCGAGGGGTGCTCCAAATATTTTGAGCGACGCAAAAGGTAAGGAGTGGTATGAAGGATTTCAGAAGGGCGGTGAAGAGGCTGCCTCTGCGGCCCTGGATTTGATTACGACGTTTGCACAGGGAAAGATTTCCCAGAAGCTGCTGGCCGATTATTCACCAGGTTCGGCCACTTATTCTTCCGTTTGGGAAGATTGTATTGAAATGGCAGAAAAATACAATGATCCGGGAAAGTTCACGACTCTTATTGGCTTTGAGTGGACTTCTCTGAATAAAGGAAATAATATGCACCGGAATGTTATTCTGAGGGATAATGGCAACCGGGCATCTCAGATCGTCCCGATGGTGACGCAGGCACCCTTTGGAAGTACGGATGTTCTTGAATTGTACAAGTGGCTGGAGAACTATGAAAGCAAAACGGGAGGATCGGCACTTGCTATCGCTCATAACGGAAATTTGTCCAACGGTACAATGTTCCCGTTTGACGCTCAGTTTACAGGAAGGAAACTCGATAAGATGTATGTCGAGAGCAGGCATAAGTGGGAACCACTTTATGAGGTAACTCAGATTAAAGGTGATGGGGAAGCACATCCATTTTTGTCTCCCGAAGATGCCTTTGCGGATTATGAGACATGGGATGCCGGAAACCTTGATTTAAGTGAAGCCAAGACAAATGATATGCTGAAACATGAATATGCCCGTGAGGCATTAAAAATGGGCTTACAACTTGAGTCGAAATTCGGTACCAATCCTTATAAATTTGGCATGGTGGGATCAACCGACTCCCATACATCCTTGTCGGCTATCGAGGAGGATAATTTTTTCGGCAAGGCGGCCAATGCCGAACCTTCAACGAAACGGATGATTCACCCGTTTGCCAAAACGGATAAAGGAGCATATGAAGGGTATGAGCTTACCGCCTCTGGCCGTGCTGCAGTTTGGGCCTCCGAAAATACCCGGGAAGCTATTTGGGATGCGATGGAGCGGAAGGAAGTGTATGCTACCACAGGAACCCGAATGATCGTAAGATTTTTTGGGGGATGGGATTATACAAATGATGATATCAACAGCAGGCAACCGGCGACACGGGGATATGAAAAAGGTGTTCCAATGGGAGGAGACCTCCCTGCATTTTCAGGTTCGAAATCACCAACATTCATGGTCTATGCGTTGAGGGATCCGCTCGGAGCCAACCTGGATCGTATTCAAATCATAAAGGGTTGGATGGATAAAGAAGGCAATACACATGAAAAAGTGTATAATGTTGCCTGGTCCGGAGACCGCAAACTGAATAAGAACGGCGAACTACCTCCTGTTGGTAATACTGTTGATTTAAAATCTGCGAACTGGACTAATACCATAGGTGCTTCAGAATTGGGAACCGTATGGACTGATCCGGATTTCGACCCTGATATGGAAGCATTTTATTATGTGCGGGTTTTGGAAATACCAACCCCCAGATGGGTCGTTTATGATGCATTCCGGTTTGGCATCGACATTCCGGAAGGTGCCAAAACAATCCAGCAGGAAAGGGCTTATACAAGTCCGATTTGGTACAACCCCGAATGAAAGTGCTGAAAAGAAAAAAGGCGAACTGAGATTCGCCTTTTTTTATATATGTAGAATTTTAACGCACCATCATGATCAGTTGGGCGATTTTTCTGTGTCGCAGATCCCTGGTTTGAATTCCACTTGATGCAGCCATCATGCCCATATAATCCGAAGGGTCTACCGGAGATTCAATGTCATTCACCAATTGAGCAAGATCCTCAAACATACTCACAGTTATGTGGGTAGCATAGGTTTCAGATCCGGAAGGAAGGATTACGCGAACGAGTCCCCAATTCATTTTTTCACCTGCATCCACCGCCTGCTGGTGCCAGACTTTGTAGATACTTTCTTCCATTTTCTCATAATTTTCATCCAGTTCTTTCATGAAGTCAAGCGTTGCGTAGATGCCCACTTTCATTTCCGGACCGTTAATGGTAGCTGAGATTTCCTTCATATATAATTGTGTTGCAATGTCTCGGCTTGCCACGGTTTTGTTCATCATGGCATCAAGATCTTTGTCGGAAATATTGTGGGCTTTTTTTGCGTATGCCCGTATCTGACTTTCACTCATTGGTGTCATCATTTTTTCAAGGCTTGAATACAGTGTAACAGTCAGGTATTGTGCTCCCTGATCCGAACCATTCGGGGTTAGGGACCATAAATCCCAGCCGTCAATAGTCCCGTCCGCAACCCGTTGCTGATGAATTTTTGACCAGAATGTCTCTATTTCCATATAATCCCCCCCATTTGTGTCTTCAACCTTCATGAATTCAAAAACGAGATAAGGTAAGTCCTGGGCAAACATGCTGGATGCCATGAAGATGACCAGGCATAAGGTGAATAACTTTTTCATGATTGTTAATAGTTTGATTGGTATTATAAGATAATTAAATCTCTGGATTATCAGAAGATTATTTGTGATTAATAATTTCAACAAATCAATCACACTCACTTCATGAAATGCTGATTGTGAAAATCAAATCCGTTTGCTGTTTGTTCTTAAATAATTCAGGCTATGCTGATGTTATTTAGCTATTGATGTCGGGTGATCCCGGTAATTCTGGCGGATGAAATCAATTACATAATTGCGGTATGGGCTTTCCTCTTCATAAGACATGTTTTTCCACAGCGCAGCATGGGTCAGTGTATTTGCATAGATTACCTGGATGTTGCGAAAATCTGTCTGTTGAATCCTCTCTTCAAAGAGGCGTGTATAGTTCTGCACAGTTATATCGCTTATAAGCAGCATAGGTATTGAGAGGTTATCCAGGTATGTAACAGGCGAGGCACTGATCAGATCTTGTTTGTTTGGTCCGAATACGGCCTGAACATGAAGTTCTGCAAGTTCAGGTCTGTCACTGTTTAACAATGCGTTGTAGTAGTCCACCAGGTCGAAAGCCCCGGAAATTGGGATCACACCCCTGAACAGGTCTGATGGTAATCCTGCGGCCTTTAAATAATCCGGATCCATGGTAATGAGCGCTGCAAGATGTGCGCCGGAAGAAAAGCCGCCGATGAATATATTGCTCTTGTCGATACCGTAGGTTCTTGCATGATCATACAGCCACTTCACGGCAGCTGCGAGGTCCTGCATATGTGCGGGATGCTGTATGCCCGAATTCAGGGAGGGGTCGCGCCATGTGGCCGGACTGAGCCTGTGGCCGATGGAGGCCACGGCAATTCCTTCTTCCGCAATTTTACGGGCCAGGTCCATTTCCACATTTCGGTCGACATAGGACCAGGCGCCGCCTCCGATCCAGATAAGAAGCGGGGCAGGAGATTTCACATTTTGCGGAATTACAAGGTTTAACCGGCGAAGGCTGTCTTCAGCCGGTAGCCCGTTAATGTAGGGGAGGTCGTTAAACTCCCTGCTTTGCGCAAGAAGAAAACAGGGCAGGCTGCAAAAGAATAAGACTAATGTTCGTATGATCATGATGGAAGGGTTTCCTTTTTTTACGTAATAGTTAAACATTTGATGTGATCGGGAAGAATTTATTCAGAAAGAAGGGGCATTACGAATTAATACTGATAAAATTTTCTATTTTCTACTCATGAAAAACAGTGTGTTGGTGATACTTTTTTTGTTCGGAATGATCGCCTGCAGCGATCGGGAAACGGAATCTTCGGTTGAAACGGTTACGGAGGTGGGCCTGGATTGGAAGAAATGGAAGATGAAAAGGGAAGGGAACTATCCTTTTCGGGAAGAAATGTATATGGAGGTCTTATACAGTGATTCGCTTCGAACGCTTTCGAAAACACAGATCCTTGATTTGTTGGGAAAGCCCGACAGGACGAATGGAGAGTATATTTATTATGTTATCGATGAATCAAATCTCGGATTCTGGACCCTCAACAGTAAATCGCTGGTTTTTAAATTTACAACGGCGGATTCTGTTGAGTGGATCAAGCTGCATGAATAGACGGGGCAATGACGAAACTGAAGAAGGATTTTGGTCTGTCCGCATAGGTGACTATTTTACCCCTAAGCAAGGGGGTTTGGGGAGTATGATTAAAAATCCGGAGAGGTTTTGGCTGTAAGAACTAAAAATTATCTCTTTTTATATTTTTAATGAATCTTAAGTCCCACATTTATTTTTACGCACCCATCACTAACATTTAATTTATTAATAATGACAGAGATTCAGGTAATCGCCCATTTGAATATTAAGCCAGGAAAAATTGATGAGTTTAAAACGCTGGCCCATTCCTGTATTGAAATGGTGAAACAAAAGGATAAGGGAACATTACAATACGATTGGTATTTTAATGAAAACAACACCGTATGCATAGTTCATGAGCGTTATATTAATGCAGAAGCGGGCCTCCAGCATATTGCCAATCTGGGAGAACTGGTGGTTGCGTTATTTGAATTGTGTGATATGTCTTTTGATATATTCGGAAGTCCTACCCAGGAACTTAAAAATGCGCTGGAAGGAATGAATATCACATATTATGAATTTGCCGCAGGTATTAATTAAAACGGTGTACCCGGAACCATCCATAATCCTATGAAAAAACATTTTATTCTTCTCCTTCTGATAATTTTCTCAGTTGCTCTTTCCCAGGCCCAGGAGATCGTATTTCCGGCTGTTCAGGGATATGGCGGAGTGAACCCGGTCCCTTTTGAGGCCGAAAAACCGGATCCCGCGGCGCAGTACAAATTTGTGATTGAGCTGGGGCACAGGTATTCCGACAAGACCCAGGTAGCCGATATGCTGGATTACGCTGCCCGGATGTATAATCTCCACATTTACGCAGGAGTACCCAGAGAAAATATTCAACTGGCCATCGTGGTTTATTCCAGTTCTACTGCAATTGCGATGGCTGACGCAACCTACAGTCAACGGTTTGATCAGACAAATCCGAACGCCGCCCTGCTTGAGGAGCTTATAAGAAACGGCATTCAGGTTATCGTCTGCGGTCAGTCCATGATGAAGCAAAACCTGCTTCCCGGCGACATATATCCGGGTATCAAAATGGCCGTATCCAGATTTACGGCCACTACCGATCTGATGGGTAAAGGTTATAAGTTGTTCGTATTGTAACTTTGGGAAGGTTGAAAATTATATAGTCAATGTTATAAGTACGATTGAGTAAAATGGAGAAGTTATTGCATATTTATAAATTGAAGAGCTCCTGGAAGCTGTCGACGGTAATCTGTTTGAGCTTTTGCCCGGCATCAACACAAGTATGGGAGAGTACTTGCCTCGATTTTTTACCTGCTTAATGTAGTACAGTTTATGCAACCATTTTCATTTAACAGCCCCCGTTTTTACAGGTCGCTGTACGAGAGTTACATTCGGGTGATTCTGCGTAGCATGAAGAGGAAGAAAGCGACTACAGCCATGAATGTGTTTGGAATGGCCCTGACTTTTTTAATCTGCATGGCTATTTTTTCTTATGTGTCCCATGAAATGTCTTTCGATAAGTACCATAAAAATGTGGATAGGATTTACCGTGTCACTTATCGGTTTCAAAATGCCAATGGTTATGACATCCAGTGGGCCCGGATGAACCAGACCTGGGTAAATGAATTGCCTAACAGCTTTCCACAGATTGATAAATTAGTTCGTTTTCAGTCTTTCAGAACCAGGGACATTCAGATCGGCAGTAATAATTTCAGAGAAAACTATGCGTATGCCGTGGATAAGGAGGTTTTCGATCTGTTCGATTTTGAGATCGTTAAAGGCAGCCTGGCAGAATCGTTAACACCATATACCGTAGTGCTAACCACCACTTCTGCACAAAAATATTTTGGAAGTGAAGATCCAATTGGTGAGACCATGGAGATTTCCAATGATTTGGGCATCAAAGAAACCTACAAAGTTAGTGCAGTCATAAAGGACCCTCCATCAAATACGCATTTACCCATCACACTACTCACCAGCATTAACAGTGAGAACGAACGGACAGGCTGGGCATATGTTTACATGCTTCTGAAAGATAAAGCCGATATTCAATCCATTCAGGAGAAAATGCCGGATTTCATTGCTGACCATGAAAATTTGGCTGATGAAGATAAATTGACTGTAAATTTTCAACCGCTTACTTCCATTCATCTTCATTCCAACTTGAGCAGGGAGATTGTCGCCAATGGAAATATAAAGTACGTCGTCATCTTCATTTTTGTCGGTTTGTTTTTGCTGATTATTGGAACCGTCAATTTCATAAACCTCAACACCATACAGTCACTTGAACGTATCAAGGAATTCGGACTAAGACAAAGCTTCGGGGCTCCAAAAGGAGAAATGAAAGTTCAGATGGTATTGGAGGCGTTGATTATTGCTCTTTTCAGTGCTGCCATCGCTCTCGTAGTTTTTACAACAGGCCTGAAATATTTTGAGCAATTTGTTGGGCACAGCCTTGTGTTTTCCTATTTGGAAATGGTTTTAGGCCTGATTGCACTGACGGGTCTTATTTCCCTCGTTTCTGCATTAATTACAGGCTTGTCAATGATGCGTATAGATTTTGGGCAGATCGGCAACTGGTTTAAACCATCCGCCAGTTACAAGAGTGTACAAAAGTATATCTTGTTAGGGCTGCAGTTTTCGGCAATGCTTTTATTAATTACCAGCATGGTAATTATACAACGGCAGTTCACGTATATGACACAGAAAAATCTCGGCTATGAAAGTGATCAGATCCTGGTTCTCAGGAATAATAACCGAGAGGTGATGCGTAAATATAAAAGCTTTAAAAATGAATTGAAGAGGATATCCGGGGTGCTCGATCTTACGGCCGTTATGGAGGTGCCTTCTGTGCCGGTAAAAGATCAGGGGCCTGTCACGGTTTTGGGTGATGAGCAAAACACTATCTCTGCCGATATGCAGGTAATGGATCTGAATGCCCCTGAGTTATTAGGAATTGAGTTTATAGCCGGCAGTCAGTTGCCGCAATATTTGCAGCAGTCGACAGATCAGCCGGATTCTGTTTTGTGGGAAAACTTTGCAACCAAGCAACGGGCTTATCTCATTAATGAATCGGCCTGTAAAAAGTTGGGATGGAGTCCTGAGGAGGCTATCGGTCAGCAAATCAACTGGTCCATTGGAGATTTTAGCCTGCAGCATGGACCTGTAACGGGTGTGATTAGAGACTTTCACCAGGAAAGTCTGAATGAGCAAATCAGACCCGTAGTCATCACTTATGAACCGCTCTGGGTTCGCCATATGCTGGTTAAAATAAATTCAGATGATCATTTCGGGTTGTATAGCTCGATTGAAGACTTATGGAAAAATACCTTCCCCGACCAGCCCCTGGAAATCAGCAATCTTGATTACGAGTTGGAGCAACAGTACCTTCAGGAAAAGAAACAGTTAAAACTGATATCATCCTTCACTTTTTTGGCCATACTGATTGCATTTATCGGTCTTTACGGAATGATGGCCTATACCATCAAACTTAGGCTTAAAGAACTGGCGATAAGAAGAGTGCTCGGCTCCAACTGGTTAAATTCGTTACGGTTATTAAGCCGTGAGTATATGATACTTGCGCTGGTATCGATGATCATCGTTTTTCCGTTGGCATATTGGCTTATGAACGGGTGGCTGGCTAACTATGCCTATCATATTTCAATCAATGGTACAGGTTTTTTACTCTCGGGAGGATTGCTATTTATGCTGATATCTTTGACGCTCACGTATCAGATAACAGTCACCACCAATAAGAATCCTTCAACTGTGCTGAGAGGGGAGTGATAGTTGTCTATTGCGATGTTGTAGTATTGTAACTAACTTATCTGTTCAACAAGATTCCTGCAGCAAAGAGAAATATGGAAAACAGACTTCAGAAAATAAGTATCGTCACCGAGGTGGTAGGTGCCGTAGCGATTGTCATCTCACTGATTTTTGTCGGTATTCAGTTTACAGAAAACACCAAGGCGACAAAGTCGGCAACAGCTGCGAGTACGGTCGCTACCATTTCTTCATGGTATACTGAAATGGGGAATAATCAGCAATCAAGCAGTCTGTTCTATAATTTCATGGCAAATCCTGATTCATTAACTTCTGAAGAAAGATTTCAGGTAATCATCAGTTTGCATGGCCTGTTTCTGACATTTCAAAACAGTTTCTATTTAAGTCAGCAAGGAACACTCGATTCACACATAGAAGAATCAATTACAAAGGCTGCCGTAGGCGTAAAGGACCAGCCCGGGTTTAGGCTTTTCTGGAAATTGCGCAGAGAATTGTTCTTCCCTGAATTTCAGAAACATATCGATGACATTGTTAATACAGAGATTGATATATCTGAGGGATTGTACAAGGCGGTCGAAGGTGAAAAATCAACTGATTAAGAATTAATATAAAGTGGAAGGAAATGAAAGATGAAAAGACTGGTCCTGAGCGGCTTAATGCTTTAAGTGATGGCGTAATAGCAATTGCGTTGACACTTCTGGTCCTGGGAATAGATATCCCTGATGATCATGACTTTAATCAGGATGGCTTGTTGGCGTTCTTAATAAAACTGGAACCTGCCTTAATTGCGTATGTCACCAGCTTTCTGATCGTCGCTATTTACTGGATCATCCATCATCGTATTTTCAATGTGGTGAGTTTTGTTAATCGGACAATTATAGTTTTAAATATCATTTTTCTGTTTTCAATTTCCCTGATACCCTTTATTTCCAAATTGAAATCATTGTACCGATATGATTTTTTTGTTGTGGGAATATTTGCAATGGCACATATCATAACGGGTATTACCCTCTTTTTCATATGGAATTATTTAACAGCGAATAACGAATATCTCAAGTTTCCCGTGGACAGGAACATGAAGAGAAACATTGCTTATAAAATTCTGGTAATTCCGATAATTAGCGCAATTGCAATCCCGGTTGCAGCTTTTAACATTCATTTAGGTACCTATATATTTATTTTTATTCCTGTTATTTATGGTATAATTTTTCGGAACAAGAACCAAAGTTAACAGGCACCTGGATTAAGCATCAAAGAGAAGGCTCCGGCAGACAGGCTTCTCGCCCTGGTGAGTATAAATCATTTTCAGACAACCGTATCCTGCTTCGCCCACTGAGGCCAAAGCGAAGGTGGGTATCCTTAAACAAGTTCAGGGTAAACTTCTCGCCCAGGTGGAAATTAATAACGTTCCACTCAAAACTCCTGTATCCTGTTGCTGCATCCTCAAACTAAAAAAGCCACGACTATGTCGCGGCTTTTTTCCCGCCTTCGCTTTGATTCTAAGAAGTGGGCTGCGCCCACCATAGCCCGCCAAAAAGAGCATAAAAATGCCCGCCATAGCAGTATAAAGCTATGGCGGGCGAAGGTGGGCCCACCTGGGCTCGAACCAGGGACCACCTGATTATGAGTCAGGTGCTCTAACCAACTGAGCTATAGGCCCGGAGCAGCTAATGGGTAATAGGGAATAGGGAATAGACCCAAACGCTATTTCCACACTGCCGTGCGGTGATGAGAGCTATGCTCATCTTCACCTTTCACTTGTTAAGTGACTGCAATGTTACATATTTGTATAGTATTTTCAAACAAAACAAAAAGTGGATAATAACAAGCCGACACATATTATTTTCGACCTGGGTGGAGTACTGATCAACCTGGATATGCCCCGGACTTTTAAAGCATTTCAGGAATTGGCGCCACAGTCAGAAGTTAACTGGAAGGAAATGCTGCACCATCCTATACCGCTGCGCTATGAACAGGGCTTTATATCCGACGCTGAATTTCGTGACGGACTGAGGGAGATTCTTAAAGCAAATGTGAGCGATGAACAGATCGACTGGGCCTGGAACCAGATGATTCTTGATTTTCCGGAAGACAGGTTCCCTTTGCTGGAGGAGCTGGCAGAAAAGTATGTAGTTCTCCTTTTGAGTAATACCAATGATATCCACCTGCGCTATGTGCATTCGAAAGTTCAGGAGATGGGTTACGAGGAACTGGATCAGTTCTTTACAAAAGCACATTATTCCCACCGCATGGGACTGCGAAAGCCAGATCAGGCCATTTATCAGGCCGTACTGGCTGAACATGATATCCGGGGTGCCCAGGCATTGTTTATCGATGATAATCCCTTCAATATCCGTGCAGCCGGTGAAATGGGTATCCAGACGCATCATCTCACGGATATCAATACACTTCCCGATTTCATCAGCTCCAGGTTGCTCTAAATCAACGATAAAATCCAGCAGGAAACAAAGCCCGTCAGCCCCAGCACCAATGTAAGCACGCTGAAATACTGGTAACTCTCGCGTACCGACAGGTCTGAAAATTTCGAAACAACCCAGAAGTAGGAATCATTGGCATGGGAGATCGCCATTGCTCCCGACCCGATTGCACTAATCAGCAACGCCGTTTCCCAACCGGATAACCCGCCAGTAAGCGGAAATAAAATTGAGCTGGTAATTACAATTGCCGCAGTACTCGAACCCTGGGCAGTTTTAATGATCAGCGCGCCTGTAAATCCTATCAGCAACAAATGAGCGAATGTTCCGCCGGAGGTGATAAATGTCTCGGACAACGAGGTTGATAATGAACTTTCTTTCAGGACTTGTCCGAAAGCACCCCCCATACCGGTGATCAAAACAATCGGCAGCGCGTCTGCAGTACCTTTCTTCCAAAGCGTAAACTTCCTTTTTTCAACACCGATCTGAAACCATGCGATCATGGTTCCGATGAAAAGGGCAGTGACCGGATGTACTACAATACTCATCCACAGCGGTAATTCACCCTCATGCAGGGCGGAAGCAACGGATCCCAGCGAAATTAAAATCATGGCGGCAAGTACCGGAAGGAGTAATGCGGCATGAGGAACAAGATTTTCAGGATGTCCAATGGTTTGCTGACGATGATTTCTCGATAACCAGGTTGTGCCCATAATCAGTACCAACAGGATCGGGATACTTACCAGCAAGCCGCTTCCGAGAACCAGACCCAGCTCACCGCCCATTCCTAAATTTCCGGCCGCTGCCACAGGTCCCGGTGTAGGCGGGATCAAGGTATGGGCCGTATAGAGTCCGCCTGCCAGTGCCATGGCCGTATAGCGTCGTTTTATCCCGTTCTGATCCGCCATGCCATTCGCAACCCTTGAAAGAATGATAAACCCGGAATCACAGAAGACCGGTATCCCAACCACAAGGCCAAGAACCGAAAGGGAAGTCAGTGGTCTATCCCTTCCAAAAATGCGTAATACATAGGAGATGATCGTGTCCATGGCTCCCGAATGCTCCATCAATGTGCCAAGAACCGCGCCCAGGATAATTACAATACCTACTCCTAAAACCACGTTTCTGAATCCTGAGTACAGGGCATTCATGATGGTTGGGATATCAAAACCCAGTACAAACCCTGTAATAATCGCCGCCAGTCCGAGGGCAATCGCCGGATGCAGCCGGAACACCGATATCGATAAAATAATCCCGGCAACAACACCGGCAAGAAGAAGGAGTATTTCAATAATCGGGCTCATTCGGCAGGGCTAATAGAATTCAAAATAATCAAATCAGCCCATGGAACAATGCTCAGCGCGTTTTATTCCGGACAGATGCGGCGTCTGGCCTCCGCTGCAACGGATAACCCTGTGGCCTTTGTGAGCTCTTTACAGGCCTCATCCAGACGACCAAGATTGTAGAGAGTAATACCTTTATGATAATGCGCAAGAGGATAGTCCTTCTGATACATCAGTGCCACCTCATAGTCGTTCAGGGCATTCCCATATTCCTCAAGCTGATACAATACATTGCCCCGGTTGAGGTAGGCTGAAGCCATATTAGGCCGCAGTTCTATGGCCCTTGAAAAATCGGCAAAGGCTTCCTCGTAAAACCTGAGCCGCATCAGGACTATCCCCCGGTTCAGCCATGTAGTGGGTTCGTCGGGGTCAAGCTCAATAGCTTCATTAAAGTCTTTTAGTGCGGCTTCATTGGCGCCGGTCAGCAGCCGGGCCCTTCCACGGCTTCGGTAAGCATGGGGAGAATTCGGATTGTCAGCGATAGCTTCCGAATAGAATTCAATGGCTTTGCGGGAGTCGCCTTCCTCGTCGATCATCATAGCCAGCGTATTTTTTGCAATCGTATGGCCGGGATCGATGATAAGAACGTTGCGCAATTCCTGTTCCGCTTTTGTGCGCATGCCCATGGCAAGGTAGGTAACAGCACGGTTAGTCAGGTAGTCTGAGTTTTCCGGTTGAACAAACAATGCAGAATCAAAATAGGAGATGGCTTTATCAAGCTGACCGGTTCCGCGGTAGGTGAGGCCAAGGTAATTATCAAGGAAACTCCGGTCATTGGTTTGTGTGGTGAAAATACCCTCGACCCCTTCCTCGTTGGCCTTTTGCCGGTAATAAACCCTGTTGGTGACACCCCCCGGCAGCTTTTTAAGGCGGAGGAATCCATCCCTGGCCTGCTCATAATGCCCCTGCCTGTAGTTTAGCTCACTGTAGGAAAACAGGGCTTCCCGATTTTCGGGGAACCAGTTTAAGTACAGGATATAATCCTGTATAGCGCCCTCATTGTCATTCAGTGCTGCCCTGCAATCCGCGCGGTACAGGTATCCTTCTTCAAGCCTCGGATAAATTCGGATGGCATCATTGAAATATTTCAACGCTTCGCTGTAATCACGCTGCGCCCAGTGGATTAATCCCTCATCAAACTTTTGTTCCGCCAAAAGCAGTTTTTGTGCGGAAACATCTAAAGTGCACAGAAGAAAAAGAACAATAATGAATAAACGCGCCATATGGTGTACAACAAAATCGTGTTTTTGATAGTTGCATCCCCTGAGGGGGGAGATTACCGGAAATTACAAACAAAAACCGGTTTTTGTTGATTAATGAAATGATGGAAACATTGTTTCACGTATTGTTTGCACGTATAATTGAGGTGTTGATATATGAAAGGAATTAAGCGCATCTACATCATTCAGCTGGTATTGTTTCTTACAACCTTCGTTACAGTCACTCTTTCCGGGGAATACTGGATGCGCGGTAAACTCCCGGGATTCACCGAATTTACCTGGAAGGATTTTCAGGAAGGTTTACTTTTTACCCTGCCATTCCTTGGGTTTCTTACAGTTCATGAATTCGGGCACTACTTCACTGCACGTAAGCATAACGTAGATACAACCCTGCCTTACTATATTCCACTGCCCCCATTTTTCCTTGTCGGAACGCTCGGAGCAATTATCCGGATCAGGGAAAAGATTCAGTCGAAAAAGAAATATTTTGATATTGGTATTGCAGGACCGCTGGCCGGATTTGTGATTGCTGTTCTTTCACTCGCATACGGCTTCACACATTTACCTGATCAATCCTATCTGTATGAAATCCATCCGGAATATGCGGAATCAGGCATTCAGGAGGGCGCGGCGATGGCAGACTCCGATTCGGTGATCAATCTGGCTATAGGAAAGAATCTACTGTATCTGGCCATGGAGAAAACTTTGCCAGGAACGGATGACTTCATTCCCCCGGCCAATGAAATTATACATTATCCGTTTCTATTTGCAGGATTCCTCGCCTTGTTCTTTACAGCATTAAATTTACTGCCCATAGGACAGCTCGATGGCGGTCATGTGCTGTACGGACTAATAGGGTGGAAGCCTCATTCGTATGTGGCGAGGATTATTTTCTCGGCATTTCTGTTTTATGCCGGACTTGGATTATTCACTCCGAATGATACGCAGGAAGAGCTCCTCTGGGCGCCGCTGTATGTGGGATTTCTCTATTATGTGTTACGGAGTTTCAAGAAACCTCCGCAGACTACTTTGATGTACGCCCTGATTATGTTTACCGCGCAGTTTCTCATTCCTATGATCTATCCTGAGCTTGTGGGCTACAGCGGTTGGCTGCTGTTTGCATTCATGATCAGTCGCCTGATTGGCATCGAACATCCCCGAGCGACGGATGAAGAACCGCTGAACAGGACTCGTCAGATATTGGGTTGGATTGCCTTGCTCATTTTTGTGATATCCTTCAGCCCTGCACCGTTCATAATTGGCTGAATTATTTTCTGAAGATCTTCAGGGATTGATACTGGCCATTGGAAAGCCTTACCTGCAGAATATACAATCCAGACCGGAAAGTGCTGAGATCCACCAGCACAGGATCACCGAGACCCGGTGTGACATTTCCTGATTTCATCGATTTTCCTGTGATATCCATCACGGTCCATGAGTGCACGTTGCCCCTCAAATAGAAGTTCCCATCAGTGCTGGGATTCGGCCATAGCTGTAATTCTTCCGAGATCAATGGGTCATTACCAACAATTACATCGTCCACCTTTCCAAAGACGGGTCGGAGCATGAGACTTCCCGGTACAAGTGAATTTTCTTCCCACTGGATGTCCAGGTTAAAGAACATTTTTGTGCCCGAGAAGGTGTTTAAATCCAATCCTAAACCCAGTTCACCGTTCGTATTCTGGCGATACCCTACATAATAAGTGCCCTGTACCTTTACAGAACGGTTCAGTTCATACCGAACAAAGTTGTTCAGTCCGCCTTCACGCCGAATGGTTGTTTGTTGACGGTACAAAACATCGCCAGGTACACCTTCATCATCATTCCAGATAATCAGGTCAACCGATTTTCCGGCGGGTTCACTTCCGATAAAGGGGAAGTACATATCAACTGCGGTGATTCTCCCGCTGTCCGGGAGCAATTCAAATTGAACCGCCAGTCTGTCGGCCGCAAAATTAAGCCCTGCTGCTGCCTCCGCTGTACCATCGTCGTACGCATAGAGGTCGGTAAGGAAATAAGTGGACCTGAGCGTATCATTGATCCGGAAATCTATGGGCGCATATTTCGAAGGATCATAATCTCCGGCATCACTGATCGGACGGTTGTCTTCAGCATCGAGGATGATCTCAATGGAAACTCTGGCAGAATCACCGCCATCTATTCCACCAAAGTCAGCCAATGGTTCCCGTATGACAACCTGTTCCGTCTCCCCGATACCGATCGGACTTTCCAGTGGTTCAACAAATTCACTGTCGGAAAACTGAAAAGTATTTCCCAATGTATCTGTCACATCAATTTGATAATTGAAGAAGTATTTATAGGCTTTATTCTGATTGAATACGCCTGTAACAAGGTTTCGGATCCAGAAATAGGGCTCAATATTTTGACTGGCCAAATAGTGATCGTAGGGCACTACGAAATAATTTGACACGAAAGAAGACAACGGTTCATTAATGGCCCGATCGGGATACGACCTATCCGTGGGGTTTCTGTTACGGTTGATGTAAATGTAATCAAGGTTCCAGATATCAAACATTCCTGTCAGGTTTCCAACACTCTGAAACCTGAAACGGAATCCGGAATGAAGGAATTGAGAGGAGCTGATTGGAATAATTTCCTGATGCCAATCACCATCCATAATAGTTTCCCCGGCGACCGGCCATACGGTGATCCAGTTTCCCTGGTTATTGAGGAACTCCAGACGCAGGGAATCGTCACCGTCATTCGGCATGTTCCCTAGTCCGCCCGCCTGATAAAAGAAACTCATGTAAATGTCATCGGCAAATGAATAGCCGCTCAGATTAATTGTAGTAGAGGAGAGGCTGTCAACCAATCCGCTGACAGAACCGCTGCCATAGGGTTGGCCATTGGCATCCAGTCCGTCGAAACTAGCCACATTGAGGCTGGGAGGGGTGAAGGTGAGTCCGTCATTCAACAAGACATTCTCACTGTTTTGCCACTTTAACGGATCCAGTGTGCGTGAGGCAGAGAAATCTTCCCAAAACGGAAGTATCAATGGCTGATTATCTGTTTTAGCCGATATCCCGGATTTGCTTTCTTTGTTTTCGGCCTTTTGATATTGCGCTTGCTGAATCGGAATTAGCTTTATCTGAGCCCGCAATGTCATCATTGGGAGGGTGAGCAGGACGATAAAAGCTATGATTCTTTTCATCAATTATTCAGCATCGCTTGTGGTTCATTTCTAACGGTATCGGCCGGATTTCCCAGCCAAAGGTCAATAGGATCCCCCATTTTGATCTCAGTTCCGGCCTTGGGTGATTGACGGATGATCACGGCCCTTGTCCGTGCGGTGTCAACCTCAAGGGAGACTTGTCCCACCTGAAGGCTGGAGCCCAGAATAATAAATGTGGCATCTTCATAATTCTGTCCGATCAGATCGGGAGTAGGGATGTTGGAACGGGCAAACCCGTTACCCACCACCAGGTCTATCACACTGCCCTTGGGGAGTCTGTCCCCGGCTTTGATGATCTTTCCATCATGGTACATTTCCAGAACCAGGTTGAGGAACGGACTTGGCTTATAGTCAATATTTCCCCTGCGTAATTCATTGCTCTTCAGGACGGCCTCTGCATTTCGCAGTGAGGACTGGTTTACCAGATCCGGCACCGGTACTGAAGGCGGGTTCACACGATTTACAGAAATGAATATTTTTCGTCCTTCCTTAACCTTGGAGCCAGCTTTCGGGTACTGTTTCAAAATGGTCAGAGGAGGGAAATCATCTGAATATGCCGAATCATTGACTTCATAACGAAGGTTCCGTTGTACAACATACTGTTCAACATTATCCATATGAATGCCTTCCAGGTCAGGTACCGTCACGGTCTCGCCGTGGTTGGTTTTATTTGGTAAATAGACAAAGAAGAAAATAAGCAGTGCACCCAGGAGCAGCAAACTCATGATGCCCAGGTTGATCAGTAATGCTTTTATATTATTTGAAAAAATATTCATGATTTGAGAAATAACGCTCTAAATTATGTAATTCTTGCCTTCGTAAAAAATAAACCGTCTGTCACCTTGACTTCACGATCCGTTTCCGTTGTTCGTGCCGTTCCATAGCCAGTTCGATAAGCTGACTGATCAGATCCTGAAATGAAATTCCTCTTTCCTTCCACATCATCGGGAACATACTCGAATTTGTAAATCCGGGAATCGTATTAATTTCATTGATCAGGATGGTTCCGTCCTTTTTCAGGAAAAGGTCTACCCGGGCAAAATCTTCACAATGGAGGGTTTTATATGTTTTAATGGAATGCTGCCGGATCTTTTCAGCGATATCTTC
This sequence comes from Fulvivirga sedimenti, assembly GCF_020328055.1. Lineage (NCBI taxonomy): Bacteria > Pseudomonadati > Bacteroidota > Cytophagia > Cytophagales > Fulvivirgaceae > Fulvivirga > Fulvivirga sedimenti. The sequence continues at coordinate 475,713 of NZ_JAIXNE010000003.1, read as the reverse complement.
AGGTATGTCTGCCGGAACCACAATTTTCGCAGCTTCCGGATCGAGGTATTTTGCTTCATAGGTATAAAATTCATAATCTGAACTTACCACAACCTCGCCTGGAAGTGAGGCCTTCACGTCCCGGTTCCCCATAACCGCACATTCGAGCTCCCTGCCTTCCACAAACTCTTCGAAAAGCAGCGTATGATCAAATTTAAAGACCTCATCCACTATTGCTTCAAAACCCTTTTTTTCCTTGACCTTAAATACACCAACAGATGAACCCAGGTTGGCGGCCTTGATCATGAATGGTAAACCAAGGTTTTTTTCAATATGATCGAATCGGATTGATGACCGGTCTTCAAAAGAATAGGTAAGGAATTTACTTACCGGAATTCCGGATGCTTCGAGAAGTCTTTTTGTATAAAGCTTGCTCATGCTCATTGCGGAACCAAGAACACCTGTACCAACAAATGTTATCTCGAACGAAGTCAGGAGACCCTGAATGCTTCCGTCCTCACCATCTGTTCCATGCAGAACCGGGAAAACCACATCAATCGGTAGGATTTCATTATTCAGGCGCATAAAACCCTTGCGGGAACCTGACATATTCAGACGCAGCGGTTCCCCGCTCGAAATATCAGCGTTTACTTCCTTCTTCAGATACCATCCGCCTGTACGGGATATGCCGATAAGGGATACTTCAAAACGCGACCGGTCTATAAATTCAAAAATATTTCTGGCTGAGTTGATCGAGATCTCATGTTCAACTGATTTTCCGCCAAAAAGTACGGCTACGTGCAGTTTGCTCATATAAGTAAAAAATAAAATTAACCCTCAAGATAATGCACTTTTCATTAATATATCGCATGAATCAGCCTTTTTGCAAAGGAAAAAGTTTCCCCTTTTACCTGAATAACATAGACCCCCTGTTTTTGCTCTTGCATATCGAATTCATAGGTCTGATTCAGAACCCCGGAAAACTCATATTCACTAACCACGCGACCGCTTAAATCCATCACACGCATGAACACATTTTCTTTTGAAGGCAGATTGAAGGTGAGCTTAAAGCGTCCATTGACTGAAGGGTTGGGAAAAAGAGTCCCGTTTTCAGAAACGACCGGATTGCTCACGAAGAATTCTATGTTATCGACAAATATTGCCCCGGCATTTCCGTTCACTCCCAGAAAGGCGATGTTAAGGTCTTCCTGCCCCAGGTAAGGTGTCAGGTTGATGGTGATTTTCTCCCAATCCTGTGGTAATGCGGGAACTTCCTGTCCGTTGAAATCATTATTGCCGAGCTCCGAACCGGTTCTTGAAAAGAGAACGATGTCATAGCTAATTCCGCAGTCATCAGATAAAAGTACGCTGAAGGAATCGGAGGTGCTATTTACCCGTTTATACGCCAGGTCAAAGGTTATAAAGGCATTATCGGCATCACGTAACGAAAATTTCGGACCGATCAGGTAATCGAAATCCCCGGGATTATTATTATTCTGATTAAAAAGAGCCATGGCAGGGCCGCTTCCGGTAGAGACCAACTCCCATCCTGTAGTTGGTGGCTGGGTTAGTGGAAGCCAGGCAGCAGGATCCTCAGGGTCATAATTGTCAAAACTTTCGCGGACTGGCAATTCAACAGTTTTGTCGCTTACAATGAAACTCCGGCTTAATTCACCGCTTTCACCCAGTCCGACCCCCGAATTATTAATATTACGCACCTGTGCAAAAAGAGAATGGTACCCTCGCGCAAGCTCCGGCATGTCGGTCGTTATCTGTATTTCTTCACCCGAAGCCAGATTGCCGTTGAATACATAAACACCCTGGGGCTGGTTATCGATACGAAGATCAAGCTCAAAGTAATTGATGGTTTCTGTAGTGGTGTTCACCACTCCAAAGGTAAGCGGAACAGTGCGATCAGCGCAATAGGAAGGGCCCGGTGAAAGCAAACGGACTGATGATCCGATGTCCAGACGAACATTATCGATATAGAGGTTATTTCCATATCCGTTAATTCCAACAAATGCAAGTCGCACCTTTGTGCCGAGGTAGGGAGTCAGGTTTACCACATCGGTACGCCAGTCATTTGGTCCGCTGGGCGTGAAAGGTGAAGTCCTTGAACTGGCAGTTCGCAATGTTGATCCCACCTTATAATAGACCGTGTCGCTGGCGAAAATCGGAGAAGCGCAATCGCTGGTGGCGGTGATCATCAGGCCTTCGAAGTTAGCATCTACACTGGGGTATCCGCTATAGGCAACATCGAATATAAGTGAAGCCTGGGAGGCATCGGTAAGATCAATTACCGGTGAAATGAAAAGGTCCAGTTCACCATAATTTTCGTAATCAAAAAGGTTCAGGTAAAGACTCTGGTTCATTGCGTTTCCGTTGTCGGCTTGCTGGAGCTCCCAGGTACTCAGGCCGTCCGGATTTTGTATGATCCAATCATTTGGTAATGTGCTGAAATTCAAATCAATAGAGATTGATGCTTCATCAGATACCTGAATATATTTTGACTTGCTGTCGTTCAAAGGGTTCCCATCAGATCCGCCGTTTACACCTGTGATGGAAAAGGATATTTCACCCTCGCCAGTAAACTCAACGACCGGCATCTCAACGGTTGTTATCTCGCCTGGAGCTAAGGTGACATTCACATTTTTTGTGTCGATTACAGTTCCATTTTTTGCAATATCAACAACAAAAGAATTCACTGTATTCGTGCCATAATTTCGCACTTCGATCATCGGGATAAGGGGACCGGGACATACGAAATCAGACGGACTACCAATGGACCGAACCCCCATATCGTTGGCGACGATAACAGGGGGAACAGCTCCCAGTGAAGACTGAAGGCTCAGTCGGCGCGGACTATTGTCGAGCACAATACGCATCCTGTCTTTTTGGTCCTGAGTGAAAAGGTTGAGGCAGGCATCATTTGAATAATCCATATAATTCTGGAACATATCGGGCAGGTCACCCGGTCCTGTATTGCAGCTATTTGGTCCCGGGAAGGTACATGGTTCGCCGATATTTGAATTTGGGTTGCCCTGACGGGGGGTGTCCTCGCAAAAATCATCGTCGCTGCAATCCCCATCGCCCCAAATGTGTCGAAGCCCCAGGTAGTGGGCGACCTCATGGGTGGTGGTTCGTCCCAGGTTATACTGGTTAATAAGATTGGCCGGCGGGTATTTTTCTTTGGACCCGAAAGCTCTGTAGTCAATAATTACTCCATCCGTGAATGGGTATTCGCTGCCGTTATCGAGCCCGGCAAGGCTGGAAACAGGAAACTGGGCATAACCCAGGTAGTTATCATTCAGATCGGTAACCCAGATATTCAGATAATCTTCTGCCGGCCAGTAACTTAGATTTTTCAGGGCATAGTTGTCGGCGAGCTGCCAGATATTCCGGTCTCCCTGCTTGCGAACAATGCCATTCGTGGGAAGACCTTCGGGGTCCCGGGCGGCGAGTACGAAATTCACTTCGATATCTGCCGCTACCGGTTCAAACACAGACGGGGTATTGACGCGGTCTTCATTCAGGCGTCTGAAATCTTCATTAAGTACCTCAATCTGGGAGAGTATTTGTTCTTCAGCCAAATTGGTCCCATTGCCAATCAGCTCGCCTTCATTGATGATATGAACGACTACCGGGATGGTGATAACCTGTTGAGCTGATTGAGGCTGGTTTTCATTGGCTTCCCTTGATCTTAACTGCCTGAGTTTTTCCCGCATCCACGATTCAAATTGCGCTGGATCCTCGTAGCCGTAGTTTTGATTTTTCTGCAATTCCTGGAAAGACTTGATGGCACACTTTTCCTGGGCGAAAGATGTTGTAGTGCTTATAAATAGCAAAAAGCCTGTTATTAACAGGCTGATTGATAAATTATATGTATTTCGCCGGGATTTTGCCACTGTCAGAGCATATTATCGGGAAGTTTCGCATGCGGGTCTCCCGGTTTGGTGATATTGATGGCTTCCACCGAAATTACTTCAGGTACTGCCTTCTTGATGGCCTCTTCCACACCTGCCTTTAGGGTCATGGTAGACATGGGGCAATTACCGCAGGCGCCCAGCAATTCCAGACGAACGACCATATCATCAGTCAGTTCTAAAATCTGAACATTGCCCCCGTCGGTTTCCAGGTAGGGGCGGATGTTGTCAAGTGCCTGATCAATTCGTTTAACTAACTCGTCTTTTTTCATTTTGCTCAAAGTGGCCATTATTGAACTTCAACTGGTTTGGTTTTATCCTGTGTGGCATTCCTTATAGCAACCTGCTGGGCCAATGACTCGGCAAGGTTTCTGAATGCTTCACTGGAAACTGTATTTTTCAGTGCGATCGGATAACCGGAATCACCGCTTTCACGTACTTCCTGTTCTATCGGCAGCTGACCTAGGAGAGGAACATCGTATTGCTTTGATAAGTTCTCCCCGCCGGATTCGCCAAAAATATAATATTTTTTATCGGGCAACTCAGGCGGAGTAAAGTACGCCATATTTTCAACAATCCCCAGTACAGGAACATTGATCTGAGGCTGCCTGAACATTTGAAGTCCTTTTCTGGCATCCGCAAGCGCCACCTTCTGCGGAGTAGTTACAATGATTGCACCTGTCACAGGAACGGTTTGCACCATGGTCAGGTGGATATCACTGGTTCCGGGAGGCAGATCAATTAAAAGATAGTCGAGGGGGCCCCAAAGCGTATCACTTATGAATTGTTTAAGTGCCGAGCTGGCCATAGGTCCGCGCCACACGACCGCATTGTCGGCAGGCGTGAGGAATCCAATGGAAATGAGCTTAACACCATATTGCTCTAGTGGCATAATCATATTCTTCCCGTTAACGGGCTGAACCCCGGGTTGTTCATGTTCGCAATTGAACATGACTGGCACGCTCGGACCATAGATATCCGCGTCGATAAGCCCTACTGAGGCACCCTGTTGCGCAAGAGAAACTGCCAGATTAGCGGCAACAGTTGATTTTCCTACGCCTCCTTTTCCGGATGCTATAGCGATGATATTTTTAACGTCCGGCAACAAAGGTCCTTTGTCCCGGGTTGTAGTCACATTTGAGGTCATCAGGATCTCCGCCCGGATTTCAGGCGACAAATGCTCATTGATGGCACGTTCACAGTCCTTCCGGATCACTTCTTTCAGGGGGCATGCCGGGGTGGTTAGTACCACAGTGAACTTTACCGCATCACTAAATACCTCGATGTCCTTCACCATATTCAGCGTCACCAGATCCTTTTTTAAATCAGGATCAATTACAGTGGAAAGGGCCTTTTTAACATCTTCAATTCCGTACTTCATATTTCCAGTCTGTCCGTTCTTTGTTGAAGCATCAAAAATACGTCATTTATTCCCTTTACAGCAATGCATGAAGGATTCTTTTACCTTATTTCTTCTTATGGAAGATCAATGTTAGTGAGGCAGGATTATCACCGGCTGTCACCACTTTCTGAGTCATTTTATTTTTTTCAATGGTAATGGTGCCGTCCATCAGTTTATTTCCATTCATGTCCAGGTCGGCATAGATCAGCGAATTTCCTTTGAAACTTCCTTCCGCACGTATAGCACTTTTACCATCGTAAAAGAACATGTGAATTTTGTCTGTGATTTGGTCATATGCCATTAATTCAGATTGCGTAAGCTCAAAACTGCCGGTAGCATTTTTGGAATAGACTATGCAATAAAGACCATTGGTTTCTGTAACCTCGTTGCATGTGATCATTGTCTCGGGTGGTGAAGGCATGTCAACACTCGATGAGAAGTCGGCAGGAGAAAACAGCCATGTTCCGGAAAGCATTTTTAATTTTTCAAGTTGTGAATCCTGGGCGATGACAAAAGAAGAGCTGAAAACAAGCAGGAGTTGAAGGATAATTGGTTTTTTCATGTTGAAAAGGCTTAGATATTCTGAATATACCATATTATTCGAAAAATTAAATCGGATCGAACGACACCATATATTTTAGTAGATTTACAGTATGATTTCAAAGGCCACTATACAGGAAGTGCAGGATCGAATGGATATCGTTGATATCGTTTCTGATTTTGTTACGCTGAAGCGAAAGGGTAGTGGTAAATATTTATGGGCCAACTGTCCGTTCCATGATGAAAAGACACCGTCATTTTCAGTAACACCCGACAGAGGGATTTACAAGTGTTTTGGATGCGGTAAATCAGGTGACTCGATCAATTTCATGATGGAACATGATGGGTTGAGTTATGTGGAGGCAATCCGCTACCTGGCCGGTAAATATGGAATTGAAATTCAGGAGACCACGATGTCTGATAAGGATCAGGAACTTCAGAATGAAAAGGAAAGCCTCTACATTGTTCTTGATTACGCAGCCGATTTTTTTAGAAGAAATCTCAGTGATACTGATGAAGGTCGAAGCATTGCAGGAAGCTATTTCCGTGAGCGGGGCATCAATTCACAATCGATAGAAAAGTTTCAGCTTGGTTACAGTCTTGAGAAGTGGACTGCCTTATTCGAGGATGCCACAGCCAGGGCCTACAAGGAGGAATTGCTTGAAAAGGCAGGCCTTATCGTAAGAAAGTCTGAAGACAAGGTTTATGACCGCTTCAGGGGACGGGTTATTTTTCCTATTCATAACGTTTCAGGCAGGGTGATCGCTTTTGGTGCCAGGACACTGCGAAAAGACGATAAGCCGAAATACCTGAATTCACCCGAGAGTGATGTCTATCACAAGAGCAAGGTTCTTTATGGTATTTTTCAGGCAAAGAACCACATCCGTCAGCAGGATAAGTGCTACCTGGTTGAAGGATATACCGATGTTATCTCGATGCATGAAGCAGATCTGCCCAACGTGGTGGCTTCTTCAGGTACAGCCCTCACCACAGATCAGATCAAACTGATCAGCCGGTTTACCAAGAATATCACCGTTCTCTATGATGGGGATCCGGCGGGGATAAAGGCTTCGCTGCGAGGGATTGACATGATCCTGGAATCGGGAATGAATGTGCGTACGGTGGTCTTTCCGGAAGGCCATGACCCCGACAGTTACTCGCGTGAGTTAGGGACTTCGGGTTTTCAGAAATATCTGGCAGAGCATGAGCAGGATTTCATTTCTTTCAAGGCGGCATTGTATGCCAGTGAGGCGGCTCGTGATCCGATAAAACGGGCAGAATCGATCAAGGAGATTCTTTACAGTATCTCGAAGATACCGGATGGACTGAAGCGGGCGGTGTATGTAAAAGATACTTCCCGGATGCTTGAGATGGAGGAATCAGTGCTTTGGTCTGAACTCAACAAGCTCATGATAAAGGAGCAACGGAGTCAGCGTAAGCCCGATATGCCAGAGCCACCACTGCCCGATTATTCACAGGAACCTGTAACGGAGGAGCAGCCGGCAGCTCATGAAGAACTTATAGCGCTGCACGAACGTGAATTTATACGGTTGCTCATCAAATTTGGATCCCATCCCGACGATGAGGAGCAGCCCATGCATGAAGTAGCCCGACAGGAACTGGAGGATGTTGAATTCATTACCCCCATATATCGCGAAATCTTCACCATGTACACCAAACGGGTTCAGGCGGGTGAAGCCGTGGATGCAGATTATTTTATTCGAAATGGCTCGGAAGAAGTAAAAAAGATCGTGGTGGATCTGATCTCCGATCGTCATGAAGTGAGCAGCCTGTGGTTTGAACGGTTTAAAATTTACGTTCCTTCTGAGGAGGATCTGGTAGGAAGGATGTTTTTTACAAATATGGCCCGCCTGAAACGCAGTATCATTCAGAAGCTGATTGATGAACATAAGGAGAAGTTGAAAAATGCTACTGATCCGGATGAAATTGATGAATTATTGCACATCCAGCAGGAACTTAAAAGAACCGAGAAACAGCTTGCAGACGTGCTGGGGATCGTGATTCCCAAATAAACATTGAAAAGATATGAACGACATCAGGTATTTCATTGTTAACCCTGATGAGTTTTTAAAGCGGTAAAAATGCGGTAAATTCGCCGCAGCTGGAATCTTATGGAGGAAAAAATAAAACTAAATACAATACCTGAGGCTATTGAGGACATACGTAATGGCAAGATCATTATCGTAGTCGATGATGAAGACCGTGAAAATGAGGGTGACTTCATCTGTGCCGCAGAAAGTATTACACCTGAAATTGTAAATTTTATGGCCACTCATGGCCGTGGATTGATTTGCGTTCCGCTGGTAGAAGACCGATGTGTAGAGCTTGAACTGGAATTGATGGTGGGTCGAAATACAGCGGCCTATGAAACCCCATTTACTGTTTCGGTTGATTTGCTGGGGGATGGTTGCACCACAGGTATTTCTGCTCACGACCGTTCTAAAACCATTAAAGCCCTAACCAATCCGGAAACAAGACCGGAAGATCTTGGTAAGCCCGGACATATCTTTCCCTTGAAAGCCAAACGTGGGGGAGTTTTACGCCGCGCAGGGCACACTGAGGCTGCCATTGACTTTGCCAGGTTGGCAGGATTTCAGCCCGCTGGCGTGCTGGTAGAGATTATGAATGAGGATGGTTCGATGGCAAGGCTGCCCGATTTACGTTTAGTGGCTGACCGGTTTGATTTGAAGCTGGTGTCTATTCAGGATCTTATTCAATACCGTATCGAAAAAGAGTCCCTTATCGAAAAGCAGGTTGAGGACGTGGATATGCCTACCGACTGGGGCCATTTTAAGCTAACTTCCTATACACAAACGAATACCGGAGATAATCATATCGCCCTGGTAAAGGGCACATGGGAGAAAGATGAACCAGTACTTGTAAGGGTTCATTCAAGTTGCGTGACCGGTGATATTTTTGGGTCTTGCAGGTGTGATTGCGGCGGTCAGTTGCATGCGGCCATGAAAATGGTTGAAAAAGCTGGTAAAGGTGTAGTTCTTTACATGAACCAGGAAGGTAGGGGTATTGGTCTTGTGAATAAGCTGAAGGCCTATAAACTCCAGGAAGAGGGTCTTGATACAGTTGAGGCTAACCTGAAACTGGGCTTTGATATGGATCAGCGGGACTATGGGGTAGGTGCACAGATTTTGCGCGATCTGGGCGTGAATAAAATCCGCCTTATCTCCAATAACCCTAAAAAGAGAGTTGGCCTTATCGGTTACGGACTTGAAATTATTGATAATGTGCCGGTAGAGATCAAACCAAACAAATTCAATGAGCGTTATCTGACTACGAAGAGAGACAAGATGGGTCATCAGATCTTGCGCGATGCAAAGTAGAATAGTAACGTTGATTTTCTGCGGGTTCCTGGTAACTGCGTTTACGGCGCACGGACAGTCATATTCAACTGACGTATGGCACCGTGGCAACCTTTTCCTGTTTGAGGGGGATACCCTGAGTGGTGAAATAAAGTACAATATGGAAAACCAGTCGGTCCAGTTCACCAGGGATGGATCGACAGTCCAGGCGTTCAGCCCCCGGAAAATCCTGGCCTTTGAAATCTATGACAAGATAATCCAGTCCTACAGGATATTCTATATACTTCCTTATAAAAGTCAGGGAACCTACGAGGCACCTTTTATTTTTGAATTGTCCTATGAAGGTCCGTATGTCTCCCTGCTGCGAACTGAAAAGCTGGAGCTGGTTGTGCGAAGCCTGCCCTACATGTATTCAACCTATACAAATGAGGAGATGGTGTATACTTATTATTTCCTTGACAGGTCTGGTAGGATCAACGAGTTCAATGGTAAAAAGAGCGATTTGAACCGTATTTTCAGAGATCATGCCGCTGAAATCAGAAGATTTGTGAAGGATGAGCGTCTAAAGCTTGATCGTCTGGATCATTTGATTAAGATTTGTTCCCATTATAATTCACTCGTAACTAAATGAAGAAGCCGCTTATACTCGTTTCAAATGATGATGGAATCACATCCAAAGGAATACGGCTGTTGGTAAGTATCATGAGTGAACTTGGCGAAGTGGTGGTTGTGGCTCCCGACGGACCGCAATCCGGGATGGGGCACGCTATCACGATTGGCAATACTCTCCGGCTGGAGGAAAATGATATCTTTCCGGGCGTAGCAGCTTATGAATGTTCCGGGACGCCCGCAGACTGTGTGAAGATAGCCAAGCACTTTGTCCTGAAGGACCGCAAACCGGATCTGGTGGTGAGCGGGATAAATCACGGCAGTAATACATCCATCAGTGTGCTTTACAGCGGAACCATGTCAGCTGCTATTGAAGGTGCCATAGAAGGGATGCCGGCGATTGGATTTTCATTGTGCGATTATGCATCTGATGCTGACTTCAGTCATGTGGCTGATTACGTACGCACCATCACGAAAAAAGTCCTTAAGGACGGTCTGAATGAGGGAGTTGCCCTTAATGTGAATTTTCCACCTAAAAGGAATGAATCCATCAGGGGAATAAAAATTTGCCGGCAGGCCCGAGCACGTTGGCAGGAAGAATTCGATTTAAGGTACGATCCCAACGGCCGCAGATATTTCTGGCTGGCGGGCAATTTCGTCAATCATGATAAGGGTGAGGACAATGATGAATGGGCGATTGCCAATAACTACGTTTCGGTGGTGCCATGTCAGTTCGACCTGACAGCACACCACACGGTAGTATCGCTTAATTCAAACTGGGACGATATTCTTTGATCAGAGCAGCGACAAAAACCCTGTAACCTGCTGATATAAAGCATGTGATTCGGTTACATGCCCCTCTATGGCCTTTTTAAGATAGGGTGGAATTTCCTCGCCAGTGCCCAGGCGCTTGACAACATCATTAATCATGGTGGTTAATTCGTCATCGCCCATTTCTTTGGCTCCCTTCAAAATATCATTTGCCTGTGCCATCACTTCTGTATCAACTGCAACGGTGGTTGTGATTCCTGCAGGACTACCAGCCATTTGATTGGAAGTATTGGATGCGATACAGGCATTATAGGCATCCACAAGTTCTTCCATTTCTTTCCGCTTGTATGTGCCGTCTTCCAGTCCCAAAGTGATCGCATTACATCCGTCCAGGAACTTCGTCATGGTTTTTTTGAATAACATGGTGGGAACTTCGATACCCGTCCCGTCCATCTTATACAGGTAGGTGCCGGCAAAAGCGAAGTTCTTATCGATGCGAAACCTGTAAAGACTCAGGTATCCATCTTTCTCCAGCATCATGATCCGATATTTATCCCCTTGCTTGATGGTTCTGTATTTCTGACCGTCCTTAATGATGCTTTGGAACTCATAGGCTTTCAGACGCTTTTTATCTGATCCGTCATCAAAAATTATTTCCTCATATAATTCCTCAGGGAATAAAATTTCAATAGTCCCTGAAAGTGTATCACCCTGAACGGTAACAAGTTGATCCTGGGCGTATAGCGTATACGACCCAAGCAAAATAAACAGTATTATCAGTCCTCTCATGTTTGCAAAATTACAATTAATCCGATCTTTTCCCATCCCTTTTTAGGCGACCGGCTTTTTTTAGCGCATCATTCAAAATCCATTCGATCTGACCGTTGGTGCTTCTGAATTCATCCGCTGCCCATTTCTCCAATGCATTAAGCAAATTTGGGTCCAAACGTAAGGCAAATGCTTTTTTCTTAGACATAATCTGATTCGTTCTTCATCATTCTCTCCATCGCGTTCTTGATGCCCTCGGGATTTCGTGTCCCCAGGAGGAGGGTCTGTCCACTTTTCAGATGTAGTTTCAGTCCCCTTGTCCCGGAAATAGTAAGGGCTTTACCGTGTTTAAACGAATACCGCACACCCCAACCACCATAGTGACGGATGGGATATTTAACGACTTCATAGCTGTTGATATCTGTGCGCGATATCGATTTTTCCTTGTTGACCAGGGGAGGCATTCTGTAAATGATACGGCCTTCCTCGATGCGCACATCCAGGTACAAGCTATAAAGTAGCCATGTCAGGAAGAATAGGACAACCATGGCAATTCCAGATGATATAATCATTTCCATGGTGTCCCTTTCCTTATTCTCGGTAAGAAAAATGAAGGCCATACCTCCCAGGGTCAGCGCAACGAAGCCTGTCATAATATACATGAATACGGTCTGTCGCATGTACTGAACTTCGTGGTAAATGCGGGACTTCATTTCTAATGATTTAAGGTTCCGGTGTTAACAACAGGGCTCACATCCTTGTCGGCACATAGAACTACCATGAGATTGCTCACCATAGCTGCCTTTCGCTCGTCATCCATATCTATCACATTTCTTTTCGAAAGGTCTTCAAGCGCCATCTCCACCATGCTTACCGCACCTTCCACAATTTTATGGCGGGCCGCTACAATGGCTGTTGCCTGCTGACGTCGCAGCATTGCACCAGCAATTTCAGAGGCGTATGCAAGGTAGCCGATACGTGCTTCGATTACATTAATTCCTGCAATTTCCAGACGGTTACTTAAATTCAGCTCCAGTGCATGGTTTACCTCATCGAGGCCACTTCTGAGAGTGATTTCCGCTTCATCATCTTCAAAATTGTCATAGGGATACAATCCGGCAAGTTTACGTACTGCCGCATCGCTCTGAATTCGAACAAAGTTCTCATAATCATCTACCTCGAAAGCAGCCTTGAATGTATCGCTTACCCTCCATACCAGGATAACTCCAATGAGGATTGGATTACCAACTTTATCATTCACCTTGACACGCTCACTGTCGAAGTTGCGGGCTCTCAGTGAAATGGCCTGCTTTGTGAAGAATGGGTTCACCCAATAGAAACCATTCTTTTTTACTGTGCCCTTGTAATCTCCGAAAAGAACCAGAACACGGGAACTGTTTGGATTCACATAGAAGAATCCGGGTAGCATGATCAGAAAGGCAAGTAAGCTCGCCAGTCCGATTAAATTCCTCATTCCAATAAACAGAAAGAGGGTAACTGCCAGCAGCAGAAAGGTTACAAATAACATGATGTAACCGGACAGGGGATTATTTTCTTTTTCCATTTGTGTGATATTAAATTGATATCATAAATATATTATATTAATGTAATTTACGCAATCTTTTTGAAAAGGTTGCCATCGTGCTGCGCATTCAGCGCCAAAGGCGTCTTTTTCCTGCCGAGGTTCCTTCACAGGGCACAGGTAAGAAGTCTGAACTTCAAATGGAGTGAGAAATAAAAGTCTTATAAAATCATTCCGACCGGAATTACGGATTGCCTTGTCAGTTATGCTTTGAAACTAACCTGATTATCACACTGTCGCGTGCGGATCGCTCAGTCGTTCGCAAATTCCTTTTAGTGACTTTATTTTGCGTACGTGCTCATGGTAGATCAGTTTCCATAAAGCTTCTACAATCAGAGATGAAAATAGCACCACCCCGGCAATGGCAGAAATTTCAATGAAACCCACAGGGGGCATATAAAGTACAGCGTACAGTAACATTAAAAAGCCTGCAAATAAAGGTATGCCATATCTGTAGACATTGCGATAGAGGAGGAGGATGTCCAGATTATTCTTAAGAAGCTGCAGTAACCCTCCGGCTTCGGTGTGTTTCCTGGTGATCAGGGCCAATTTCAGTTGGAAATGAACCCAGAGTAAAATATTGAATCCGATCATCGATGCCAGTATGATCCACTTATATTTAAAAGCAAACATGAAGGATATGCCAATGATTAAAATACTTATAGCGACTGATATGAAGTAATCATATATCAATTTTTTATGTAGGTGAGCAATGGATTTCCTGAGAGAATTGCCCATGAAGGATTCCATTTGGCTAAAGTTATAATGAGTACTGTCCTCAGCCGATTTTTTCCATATTTCCGTGTATTGAATCTCGTCCATGTCCCTAGATCTTTTCAATGATTTCCTTTAGCTTTTTTCGTATTCTGGTGAGTCTTGCTCCTACATTGGAAACGGAAATTCCAACAATCTCAGCGATTTCGTCATAGCTGTAATCCTCCATCTGCAGAATGAGCAATGCCCGTTCTTCCGGCCTGAGCATCTGAATGGCTATTTGAACCAACTCAGCTTCGTCTGAAGATGTCTTATCCATTACAACGGTTTCCGGCAGAGGATCGTAAGACCTCAATTTTTCTTTGCGCTGGTAATTCAAGGCTGTAAACAATGCCACTTTATACATCCAGGTGCTCAGTTTTGATTTATTCTGGAAGCTGTCGATGCTTTGCCAGAGGGTTGTGAGAATCTCCTGAAACAGATCATCCCGTTCAGAAGGGGATGTGTACGCATTACAGATCTTATGGAGAATCCCCTGATTCTCGGTGATCATTTTAATAAATGCATGTTCCTTTGTGTTCAACCTGAATTATTAGTAACCCGACATTAAAAATCCTTACAATAGTTGACGAAAAATGTTTTTTGAAAAAAAAATCTTGAGCTAGTGTAACAAAAAGGCAGCAAAATCAGTCTAATACATAAACAACCAAGGTCATGCTATCTCTTACAAGAAAAATCCGTAATATCTTCGTCGCATTATTCCTGTGTGCCTGGTGTATAAGTGCGGTGCATCTTGGCAAACAGCATCTGAAAGCTTCCAAGGCCAGTAAGACGGAAATAGAAAGTGTAATTCCTTCCTCCACAACAGCCAAATCACTGGAAAATACATCGTTGTTGGTGACAACTTTTGTAGGCGTAATCCATTACTTTTATCAAAAGTAGAGGTTGCCTGTGCGCGTAATCATCCTTCTTTTTTGCATCTTGTGTTTTCATTGCGGAAGTGATTCTGCCTCTGAAATGATTTCTATGAATAATCAAAGTGAGCAAAAAGAAATGCGGCAGTTCCTTGCATTGGGCGATTCTTATACGATTGGTGAATCCGTGGGGGAGGATGACCGCTGGCCTGTTCAACTTGCAGAGGAGATTAATAGTTTAGCTGACTCAGCATTTGCAGCTCCGGTAATCATCGCCAGAACCGGATGGCGAACGGATGAGCTGATCTCTGCAATTGGTGACAGGAAACCTACAGACGATTTTGACCTGGTTAGTCTTCTGATCGGGGTGAATAATCAATATCAGCAGCGTCCGGTTGAGGATTATCGAAAGGAATTCCGTGACCTGGTCGAAATAGCGATTCAAAAAGCCCGGGGTAATCCCGATAGAGTGTTGGTTGTGTCGATCCCTGACTATGGCTATACACCGTTTGGTGCCGCCAACAAGGAGAAGATTTCTGCCGAACTGGATAACTATAACGAGATAAACAGATCCATCGCCCAAGAATATGATGTGATTTATGTTTCCATTACCGATATTTCCCGGAGTACCGATGCGTCACTCGTGGCAGATGATAATCTGCACCCATCGGCAAGGCAATATGAGTTATGGGTGGAGCGGATTCTGGCCAGCGAACGATTTGCCGCAGAATTTCTGAATGATTAAGCGCCTTTGGCTACCCGCAAGGTTCTTGCAAGTAAAAGGGCCAGCAGACTAAAAACGACGGCGATCCATCCTACATTTTCATAACCTACCAGTGCCTTGGCGCCTTCAGTAACTTCCGATGGTCGTTCTGTGATCATCGTACCCGCTATCAGTGTTGCCAATCCGCTACTCATTTGCTGAATGGATGACCGTGCGCTCATGAAGCTTCCGCGGTTCTCAGGCCTTATCACAGAGGTAACCATGGTGGTCGACGGGACCATTCGTCCATTCGCCAGCACAAAAAATAATCCACTCACAACCAACGCCTCCCACAATGGGATTGGCGGCATATGTGTTATAATGATGATTGGTATGAGCACGAGAAATCCGAATATCGTGAATACTTTCAGTCTGCCATTCTTGTCTGCCATTCTGCCTACCCAGGGCGATGAAAATATGGTAAGAGCACCGCCAACCAGGTAGATATAGGTAAGCTCCTGTTCGGTAAAACCTACATTTCCCACCATGTAAGGTGCAATGAACGGGATGATCGTGAAGTGACCAAACATAAGAACTGAAGTGAATAAGAGTCCAAGAAGCGGATTCTTTCGCCCAAAGACATTTTTTATAACTTCCTTAATACCAGCAGGTTTTTGCCCTTCAGCTAAATGAGATTTGAAAGCAGGCACCAGGAACCTGATCATAAAAAGGATGGCCAGGGAAATTCCTGCCAGGAAGAAGAAGGGTGCCTGCCAGCTAAAGAGGCTGGCCAGATACAATCCGAACGGAACACCAAAAACTGAAGCAGCCGAGAACGATGCCATCACAATCCCAATACCTGCTGCCCTGCGTTCAAGCGGAATGGCATCGCTGACAATTGAGAGGATTAGCGCTCCTAAAACACCGCCAAAAGCACCTGCAAGGCAGCGGGACAACAGGAGGATTTGATAATTTGGCGCCAGAGCGCAAGCGATCGTACCGAGTAAAAAGCCGGTATAAATGAAAACGAGACTGCTTTTACGATCGAATCGGTCAATCAGAAATGCAGCAAGGAAACCACTTGCACCCGCTGTGAATGAATAGGAAGATACCAGGAAGCTAAATTGCTGCGGGGTAATATCGAAAAGGCGCATTAGTTGCGGACCTAGCGGCATCATGATCATGAAATCCATAATATGGGTGAACATGGCACTTGCCAGGATCAGCAGGAATAATCGCTCTTTGTTCATTCGGATGTCATCAAATATCGTTTATTGTTCAATCCACTTGCCTTCACATGCCAGCGTGTTTAGCGGCAGCCTTTTGCGGGGTGCGCGTTCGCTTTCTTCCAAATCCTCAGGCAGGACCGATGGATCTCCCCCGTAATAGCCCACTGCTACAGCCGTGGTAATGTGAAAGCCTTCCTGAACATTAAATATTTCCTGGAGTTTCTTCCAGTCCAACCCTGCCATGTGATGTACAGCCAGTCCCATGCTTTGGGCCTGTAAACTCAGATTACCCATGGCTAGTCCGAGGTCGTGCAACGCGTGAAAATTTTCTTTACCCGAGTTAAACTTTTCTTTATATGCGGTCAGAATGATTACAGGGGCATTTTTTACCCACTGTTGATTAAATTCCGCCAGGTGTTTCAGTATTATTTTATAGGCATCTGATTCTCGTTTTGCATAGATGAATCGCCATGGCTGTTCGTTCATTGAGCTGGCAGCCCACCTTGCTGCTTCAAAAAGTGTATAGATGGCCTCGTCGCTTACGGGAGTATCTGCAAAAACGCGTGGACTCCACCGGGATTTAATTAAAGGGTGAATAGGAAAGGTTGTATTTGCTTCTTTTATCATAAGATGGAAAGTTAAATAAACTAACGGAAAACTAACGGAGAAGTCCTGAACGTTGTTCATTAAAATACAGTCATTAATTCGTGGTGAAAGAGGCAACATAATAACGCACGTAAGTAATGGTTGGGAATTCAAATGTTTAGCTAGCAATAAATTGCAATCTTCGAGATACAGAAAATTTCTACCGTTTACCGAAAATTTCTGTTCATTGGTCTTGAAGTTTATGTCAAAATTCAAAATGAACGTACCTTCAATGATTGAATGAGGGGTTTAAATAGTGATTCATAATTGTATGATTAAGAGGGATTTGATATTATTGGTTGAGGATGATGATACGGATGCGTTCATCGCACGTACATTATTGTTGCGGCAGGAGCCCGGGTTAAAGATTGAGAGACTCAACCATGGACTTGAAGCGCAAAAATATCTGGACGAGTTCGATGAGATGCCGTCGCTGATTATTCTTGATCTGAACATGCCTTTCCTGAATGGGCGTGATTTTTTAAAGGAACTCAGAAGTTATCCCGAAGGCAGAGAATGTGAAGTGGTTGTGCTGAGCAGTTCTGAAAATAAAGAGGACCTTCGTCAGTGTAAAGAACTGGGTGTCACCAATTATTTCATTAAGCCTCTTACACTTGATATGGCCAATAAGATTATTTCTCTTTCACGGTCTACTGCAGGTTGATAAACTTTTATCTTTGACGGCCGTCGATATTTACTTATTTTTCTAAAATATTAATCAACCCTTTCACACATGAAAAGATTACTGGTACCCACTGATTTTTCGCCAGCATCCGAAGATGCATTGAAACTTGCTTCCAGCATCGCAGATAAATCAGGCGCAGAAATATATCTGGTCAATTTTACCGAACACCCCTTTGATGAATCCTTTACTACAACAGGGGACATGCGAGCTAAATTTGATGATGAGGAAACACTCTTTACAGTCCAGTTGATACGCAGGAATAATGAGCGTCTTCAGGCACTGGCTACTAAATATACTGAAGGCCGCGTAATCAATATCCAGGTTTACGGACAGGACCTGGTAGACGGAGTTGAAGAATATGTGCATGATAAAAACATTGATCTGATCGTGATGGGAACAACCGGTGAGGAAACTGCACGAGAATTCTTCACAGGAAATCATACCGAGCAAATCATTGAAAAAGCCACCGTTCCCGTGCTTTCGCTTAGAAGCGGACAGGAAAACGTAAACTTTGAAAACGTGGTAGTGGGTATTGAACTGGATTCAGATTCCAAGGATAATTTCCGTGCGGCCACTCAACATCTGAATGCCTTCGCAGCCGCGATGAGCTCCAAACTACATCTGGTCCATATCAGTAAACCTGGTGATAAGAACAGGGATGAGGTAGAAGCCCAGATTCATTCTTTTGCAAAAAAATTCAACATTGAAAATTACACATCCAATCTTCATTATTCCGATGATATTGAAGATGGACTAACACGATTTGCGCGATTGAATGAAGCAGGCATAATCGCTGTTCTGTCACATGCGGAAGGAGGTTTTTTCAGGATATTTTCGTCCAGCGTGTCCGAAGAACTCAGTAAAGAATCTGAAGTGCCTGTCTTAAGCATTAATCTGCACAATGTATAAGGCAGATTAGCCTCAAAAAACATTTTAAAGCCAGTGGAATCACTGGCTTTTTTGTTTCTTTGATGTAATGTTTAACCGGAGTTTATTATTATCAGGGATCATTCTGAGCCTGTTTAGCCTGCTAAGCCTCAGCGCATGCAATACGGTCAAGCCTTATTATGCCAAACAGGAGAAGGAATGGCAGACGCGTCCACTGCCCGAATCTGAGCCCGACCACGTGGTTTATCTTATCGGTGATGCCGGTGATCTTCAGGCAGAAGATCCCATAGGAACAATCCTGACCACACAGCTCGCAACCCATCCTGATGGGGCAAGTTCATTAATATTTTTGGGGGATAATATATATCACTACGGTCTTCCGCTGCCAGACGCGCCCGATAGAAAGGAAAAGGAAGAGATCATCGAAAACCAAATGAAACTGGCTGATGGTTATTCCGGAAACACCTTTTTTATTCCGGGAAATCATGACTGGAATAAGTCAAAGGAGGGAGGTCTCAGTGCGATTCGCAGGGAGGAGAATTATGTAGAAGCCCATTTTGGCGGTCAGAATGTTTTTCGCCCTGACAACGGATGCCCCGGCCCGGTAGAATTGCAATTAACCGATTCCCTGGTTTTAGTTATAATAGATTCAGAATGGTGGCTTCATAAATATGAGACAGGGCTTGGCATTAAGGATGGCTGTTCGGTAGATTCCCGGGAACAGTTTGTTGAGCAGCTTTATGCGGCACTGGAATCTAATTCGGAACGGGAAGTACTCCTGGTTGCACATCATCCGGTAGTTACAAACGGTGTTCACGGAGGTCATTTCGGGTTTTTGGATCACCTTTTTCCTTTGCGTAATGTTCGGAATTACCTGTATGTCCCGCTTCCTGTAATTGGTTCGATTTATCCGGTTGCCCGAATGAGTGGCGTTTCCAGGCAGGATACACCCAATAAGGTTTTTAAATCTTATAAAGCTATCATCGATACAGCTTTCACTAAACATCCCAGGCTGATTTACGCTTCAGGTCACGAGCATAATCTGCAAATGATTGAAAAGGACAACATACGGCAGATCATAAGTGGAGCTGGTTCAAAACTCAATTATGCTGCAAGTGGTCATAAAGCAAACTTTGTGCATCAGAACAGGGGATACAGCCGAATGTTATACTATGCTTCCAGCGAAATTTGGGTAGAATTCGTAGCTGTTGATCCGGAGAATGGAGAAGGAAGGGTGGTGTATCGCAAACAAATTTTTTAGTCTTTTTTCATTGAAAATAAATTCGCTTTTACCGCAAATTCATTTTTTTAATATTTAATGCGGAGATTCGCATTATGAGCAAAATCGTGATTTCATTCCTGATCGCCGCTTTATTATTGATAGCGTTTTTCACGTATCAGGCGTATACTTCTTCAACACAATCCCTGAAGATCCGGTATAATGTGCAAACTACACTCGCTGCGTATGACGATATTACACTTCAGATAAAGGATGCGTATGAGCAGGTATTGATTTTTAATCTTTCTGGCGACCGGAGCCATATCGACCGGTACCTTGGCTCTGAAGAAAATATTTATCGAAAACTCTCGGAAATTGAAGGGATGGTTTCTGAATTGGGACGAAGCGACTTGCCCTCAGATAGCCTTCGAACCCTGATATCGCGCCAGTTTCTGCGGATGGAGAAATTCCGGCTGCGAAACGACGCATCACTTGTTAACGATACGCTTTCATTAAAGCTGCTGAATGAATCCCTGGAAGATCAAAACCGTATTCAGGAAACGATAGATCATGATAAAGACAGTATCGCGGGATTATCGGAAAACCTTGGACAATCAGGGGTTCTAACTCCGGCATTCATCGCATTTCTTGCGCTTTTGGGAATCGGAAGTGTGGTTTATATTAGCCGGCAGGTAGTGAAAATGGAAGGGGAGGTCGCTGGAATCGAGGAAAAATTGCGTAAAAATCAACAGATTCTGAGTGAGGAGATTGAAGATCGGGAGAGGCTTGAATCTTCCAGGAATCTGATCCTGAATATTTCAGATGAGTTTTGGGTGGAAGTTCGTCCGGTTCGTGACCTTGATGAAACTGTTGATTTCCACGTGAACATGATGAATTCGAAGGCTGATGCGATCCTCCGTCCGGATGGGGAAACATCTCTTCAACGGATTCTTTCAAAGACGCTGACTGAGGACACCCGGGACCAGTTTCTGGATGAATTGATTGAAGCTTCAGAATCAGGGGATTTAAGGACAACCCAATTCAGACTCGAGCATGAGAATGTGGCAGGTGAGTACGGTGTGCTGATTCAGCCTCATAAGGATATTCTGTTACTGAAGGGATTATACAAAGGATATGTCTCTGAACTCGAAATGAGAATATCAGAATTAGAGCAGGAAAACAGTTATTGGTTCAATGAGTCCGGAAATTATCTGGCGGTTTTAAATTCCCAGGGAAAAGTTATCCGAATGAATCAGGCCTTCTCTGAATTTGCGGGAGCTGCAGAGTCCGGTCGTGACTACCTCTGGGATATTCCGGTATTTGAGAAATCCGAATCTGACAAGCATGAACTTCGGCAGGCCATCCGTGAATTGTCGGAATCAAACATTATCGTAACCATTAGTAAGATTGTTTCCGGCGGGAAATTGCATGGAATTCTGGATAAAAGGAACCAGATCAATTCAATTTTGGTAATCATACCAGAAACCACTGAAAAAGATTAAATTTTCTCTGAATGAAATCTATCAATCCATATAATCTGAGTGTCATCCGTGAGTATGAACCCATGTCCTGGGCACAGGTGGATGATCTTTTGCATAAAGGTGCCAATGCCTGGGAAACATGGAAGTTCAGCAGTTGGACATTGCGTTCCCATCACATGAAAAAAGCCGCAGCCATTTTACGCGAAAGGAAACATGCCCTGGCAGATTTGATGATGGAGGAGATGGGCAAACGCAGAAAGGACGGTATTGGCGAGATTGAGAAATGTGCCTGGGTTTGTGACTATTATGCTGAGAATGCCGAAAGTTTTCTCAGAAAGGAAGAAATAGAAAGTGATGCATCACAAAGCTTTGTCGCTTTCAGGCCACTTGGGGTCGTGCTGGCAGTTATGCCCTGGAATTTTCCGTTTTGGCAGGTTTTCAGGTTCCTGGCACCAGCCTTAATGGCTGGTAATGCCGCAGTATTGAAACATGCTTCAAATGTTACCGGATGTGCACTGGCCATTCAGGATATTATTTCCAGTGCAGGATTCCCCAGGAACCTGTTCAGCACACTTATCGTTCCTTCCTCGGATGTGGCTGATATTATTGAGCACCCGGTTATCAAGGCGGTGACCCTCACGGGAAGCACGCCAGCAGGGAGGTCCGTAGCAGAATCTGCAGGAAGGGCCATTAAAAAGTCGGTTCTTGAACTTGGAGGGAGTGATCCTTATGTAATCTTGAAAGATGCGCCCCTCGAGGAAACAGTAGAGTCATGTGTTACCAGCCGACTGATTAATGCGGGACAAAGCTGTATTGCAGCGAAACGATTTATTGTTCATGCCGACATATATGATGAGTTTTTGGATCGCATGAAATCTAAGATGTCTGAGGTTTCCATGGGTGACCCTGCCGATGATCATACAGGCATCGGGCCTATGGCGCGTATCGATCTGCGCGATGAGCTGCATAAACAGGTCAAAGATAGTATCAAGGCAGGTGCGGTGTGTATACAGGGAGGAGATATTCCGGATTTGCCTGGAGCCTTTTACCCGCCTACCATTCTTGCTGATGTTATTCCCGGAATGCCGGCATTCGATGAAGAGCTATTCGGACCGGTTGCGGCTGTAATAAGAGCTGAAAGCGAAGAGGAGGCTTTTGATCTTGCCAATCAAACAATATTTGGACTGGGAGCGGCTGTATTTACATCCGATATAAATCATGGTCGTGAAATCGCTGAAAAATACCTGGATGCAGGCTGTTGCTTTGTAAATGATTTTGTGAAATCAGATCCGCGGTTGCCCTTTGGCGGGATAAAGACCTCGGGCTACGGACGGGAATTATCCTCGTTTGGAATTCGCGAATTTGTTAATATCAAGACGGTCTACGTAAAATAAAAAAGGCCCTCCGGGTATTCAGGAAGGCCTTTTTCTCCAAGCTAGGATCTGATTAATTTCTTCACTTCCTTTCGAAGATTATCCAAACTGGATTCCAGTCTTTCAATCCGTTTCGAATCGATTAATCCGGCAGAGGTAAAAGCGGTTGTCACTTTTCCCTTTATGACCCAGATTTCATCGATCTTGTCGTGATGTAAATTAAGATTCTTTACTTTTCGGTTGTCACTTTTCAGAATAAGAACGTGTTTTTCATTGGCATAGAAATGTACCCGCCGGATGATAACCCCGTCTTTATTCACGATTACCGCCAATGTGCCGTTTTCAATGGTTGTATGATCTGAAACAGGTGTACCGATCACATATTCCTTTGGTGATAATGATGGAGCCATAGCATCGTCTGCGACCTCAAACATGCGATAATTACCATCTTCAAAGCCTGGGATCAGAAACATGTCCAGTCCCTTTATAAAATCACCCTGATTGAACTTTTTGGCATATTGTTTTTGCTGACTGGCTTTCACCAGTGGAAGCCCCGGCTTCTTCACCCCGGTCGCTTTTACTACGACTTGTTTTACTTCTTTTTGTTTAGGGTGTTCACTTTCACCATTCATGAAAATGTTTCCCTGCCCGTTTACTACCCAATTGCAGTTTACATTCAGCTCATGGCTGATGTTTCGTAATGTCTCGAGCGAAATTTGCGATTTTCCATTTTCGATTTGCGATAAGGCGCCCTGCGAAATGTGGATTTTCTTTGCAAAATTCACCTGCGACAATTGCAGCATGTTGCGAAGCATAATGATTCGCTCTGGTTTGAATTCGTTGTCAATGTTCATGAAAATAAGGTTACTTTAGTTGAGTTGAATTTTTATATTACTTCATATAGGTTGGTTTTTATTGAGTTAGCAATATACCATTAATTAATAAGTTAAACCAGTTACAAGGTCCAGCAAAGCTACAATTCACTGCCATGATCTGGACTGCTGGTATAGACTTCCGAAACTTGATCAGCGACCCTGTTTAACTGTCCTATACGCTGCTTTAAAATTTCAGCATGCTGCGGTCCAATACGGTTGTAAATTGGTTCCGGGTAGGCCCTGAAAGCGTCTTCAATTACCGATTCAGATAAATTGGTTTGCAGTGAATCAGCGATTCTTATCCATTCTTTTGATGAAATCGATGGCAGTAACACCGAATCTAATTCCTTTCCATTGATCAAATAGCCGGAAATATCATCTATGTCAGCCACAAATGACTGGAATTTAGGGTTTACGCGAATCGCTAATGCATTGATCAGCCCGTCGTGAAACTTGTAAAATGCCATATCCCTGTCCATGGGAAGTGGATGTGCGGTAAATGTCGAATCGACTGACCATTTCCACTGCTTTCCGTGCCGGTCCCAGTCGCCTATTGCAATATCAAATAACCTGCAATAGGCATATTCAGAGACATTAACTTTGATCTTACCTGCTGATAAAAGTTCAAGCATACTGGTGGAAGAGATCACCGTCTGAGGACGACCGGTTAGATCATGGCCTTGCCAGGTTTGATCAGGCTCTATCTCCAGAAGCATTATTCTGTTGGCGAGCAACTTTTTGTATTCTTCCGGAACCATATGGCTGTCTTTGATGAAATACAATTTCGGTTGTGTGGAAAAAATTCCCGCGGATCGTGCCAGCCGATCGACAACAGTGGCAGCAAATGGGTCCAACGCTGAGGCCTGATCCCTGAATAGCGTGCGAATTCCTGTTTTTTGCAACCAAAATGGTAAAGCGTTGGCCTGATCTTTATTTACCGAACGTAACGTATATGATAATCCATTTTCATCTTCCAGAGCAAAACTCGTTGTCTGCTGCCCGCCGCCGAGTTCAGTAATTAACAAACGCGATGAATCATTCATCCATTGAAATACAGGTAGTGTCACCGGGACAGACCAAAGTTCACGATGATGCGTTCCCAGTAACCACGTAATCACTGTTCCACGGTCATAGAAATCAGAAATGCCAGCGGTAGTGTATGTATCGGAGTCCCTTATGATATACCTGCCGGATAAACGGTCGGAACCATCAAAAGCCGCTGTTTCACGGGCGTTGAAAATATTTGGCAAAAGCAGCAGGAATACCCCTGATACAAGTATCATGATGGTTTGAACGCGAATAATACGATGCATCATGCCGAATTCGATTCAATATTACAATCAACTATTTCCAGCTCCCCGGCAGTTCCAGACGATAATGATACACATTCCGGAAAGGACGAAAGAAAACCCATCCCATGCGGTAAAAATCAATAGTCATGGTTACTGAATCATGCTGCCGGATTTCATTCCATGCAGCAGACATTTCAACAGACCAATGAATATCATCCAGTATCACAATGCTTTCCTCATTCACATAATGCAGAATTTTGTTGAAGTAATCAATGGTTGGGGAGAAGCGGTGATTGGCATCGATGTAGGCAAGATCTACATGTCCCATTGTTTTTAGCGCCTGATCAAGCGTGTCATCTATATTTCCACGGATTAGCGAAATATTCTCCCGATTTATTTTTTTAAAATTTTCAAGAGCCAGCCTGATCAGATCAGGATTTGCTTCCATCGTGGTCACCTGTACGTCAGGATTATCAGAAAGATAAAGTGTGGTAAGTCCGAGAGAAGTACCAAGTTCAAGCACATTCCTATATTTTCTTTCTGAAATAAGTCGGTTGATCACACATGCGATCTGTGGTGTTGTACTTCCATCACGGGCAATTTGACGAAGAGACCTGTCGCTCTGATGAGATATAGCACCAAAAGTTGGTAATTTGATATGTTGTTCTGAAGTATAGCCCTGACGAATTTCTTCGATCAGTGGAAAAGATGCAGGACGCTCTTTTCCGCAAATGACACGATCATATAGATCATATATGAATGGTTCATGCAATGAATGACGCCCGGTTGAAAGCAACCAATGGCGCAGAAACATCGTTGCCTGATGGGTGAATGACAATACTAGTTGAGCTTGAAGGGAACAATAAGGCTGAATTCCGGAATCTTCACCTCAAACTGCTTACCGTCAACAATGCGTTCCATAAGGTAAGTACCTGTCATTTTCCCTAAACCTGATTTCAAATTACATCCCGAAACATATTCATGCTTCTGACCGGGTTCGAGCACAGGTTGTTGCCCGACAACACCTTCGCCTTCCACTTCCCGGGTTCGGGCACCGGCATCATAAATGTGCCAATGGCGTCGCAACAGCTGAATTGTGTTTTCACTTTGGTTCTCAATATGTACGCGATAGGTGAAAACAAAATGATACTGACTAGGGCTGGAGTACACTGGTTGATACTCCGTGACCACGCTTACTTTGATCCCCTGTGTGATTTCAGTCACCATATTCAATAATACGATTATTTATAGTATTAACGTCGTTAAAAGATAAGAAGTTATAACTTTAAAAGAGTATTTTTTCTATTGCAAAACATATGGATGTACGAATTGAACCTTCCTGGAAGGAGAAGTTAAATGGGGAGTTTGAGAAACCTTATTTTCTTGATCTGGTGAAATTTGTAAAGGAGGAATACCAGCAATTCACGATTTATCCCCCCGGGCCGAAAATCTTTAACGCTTTTGCACAATGCCCTTATGATCAGGTTCGAATCGTCATACTGGGTCAGGATCCCTATCACGGTGCCGGGCAGGCACACGGCCTCTGTTTTTCGGTTCCTGACGGTATTGCTAAACCACCATCACTTCAGAATATTTTTAAGGAGATTTCGAATGATATAGGAATTCCGGTCTCGGAAAGCGGAAACCTTGAACGTTGGGCGGATCAGGGCGTGTTACTGCTGAATGCGACGCTTACAGTGCGCGCATCCTCGCCGGGCTCCCATCAGAACAAGGGCTGGGAGATTTTCACCGATGCGGTGGTCAGAAAGTTGTCGGAAGATAAGAATGGCCTCGTGTTTCTGTTATGGGGTGCTTATGCACAGCGTAAAGGAGAAATAATCGATACTAACCGACACCTTGTACTCAAAGCCGCTCACCCTTCACCCTTTGCAGCACACAAAGGCTTCTTCGGTTGTCGCCATTTCAGTAAATCAAATGAATTTCTGACCAAAAATGGTCGTAGTCCCGTCTTATGGTAATTTAGTTGAAATGAGGCAGGTAAATTTTATTACATTAGGGGTCTTTATTATGAGAAAGGGTGCCATACTTTTTTTTATGCTGTTCCTGTTCAGCGGATCCTTTGCCCAGGCGCCGGTTCTGAACAGTAATCCCGGATCTGTCCGCTGGGACCAGGTGGTTACACCTTCCTTTCAGGTTATCTTCCCGTCGGGTTACGATCAACAGGCGCTGCGAATTGCTAATACACTCGAACATCTGAAGGGGCAGGAGGCAAAGACCATGTCTGTTACGCCTGTACCCAGAATTCCAATCGTTCTTAATCAGTTTCAATCAATCAGCAATGCATTTGTTACCATGGGCCCATGGCGTTCTGAGTTCAATCTGATGCCATCTCCGCGGCCAGAACTGTTAGGTACCAATACGTGGGACGATCTGATTTCGGCCCACGAATATCGCCACGTTGTTCAGTTTCATCATAGCCGCAGAGGTATAAACAAGATCCTGTATTACATATTCGGACAGCAAACACAGGCTGGAATGGCCTTTGCCGCGGTGCCCCGATGGTTTTGGGAAGGGGATGCCACACTCATTGAAACCCTTTATTCAGGAAGCGGGAGGGGACGCATTCCCGCCTTTGGCCGGGTGTTCCGGGCCAATTTACTTGAAGAAAAAAGATATAATTACAACAAACAGCACCTTCGGAGTTATAAGGATTTTGTGCCGGATCATTACAAGCTTGGTTACTACTTTGTTGCTCATATACGGCGCAGGACAGGAGATCCGCAAATTTGGGAAAAGATTACGGGTGATGCCTTCAGTAAGTCCCTGGTTCCATTTACGTTTTCAAATTCCATGAAGAAGTACACCGGTACTCACCTGGTTCCGAATTATGAAATGATGATGGATGAGTTGTCTGAAATATGGCAGGCAGAAGAGGCGGAAGTCATTTTCGATAACCCCGGTGACGTGAACCGCAGGAAGGAAACAACGTTTACCGACTATTTATATCCCCAGCAGTTGGAGGACGGCCGAATTGTAGCCCTCATGAGCGGCCTGGGTGATTTTTCGCAGTTTGTTACGTTCAATAGTCAGGGGTTCCCTGAAAAGCTCTTTATCCCGGGAGTGATCAACGATGCCGGAATGCTGTCAGCGCGGGGAAGTAAAATTGTATACAATGAATTCCAATTCGATCCGAGGTGGCGAAACCGTACACACAGCGTGTTGAAAATGTATGATATTTCCACGGGACGAATTAAAACTCTTTCAAAAGGCACGAGGTACATAGGTGCAGATCTCGCTCCTGATGAACGGAAGGTGGTGACCTCAGAATCAACCACAGATCAGACGGGCAGGCTGGTTGTCCTTGATGCGCTCACTGGAACCCGGCTGAATACAACATCTAATGCGGCTGGCTCCGTGTATCTCATGCCACGATGGAACGGGGATGAGGTTATCGCGGTCAGGCTGGACGACCAGGGAAAAAAACTCATTGCATATGATTATCTGCGTAATACAGAACAGGTTCTCTGGGATGCAGGGGATGAAAACATCGCCCACCCTGTACCGTATGATTCTGTAATATTTTACAATACACCTCGTACGGGCATCGACAACATTTTTGCATTCGACCGGTCGGCAGGTATCCACTACCAGGTGACCAACAGTCGATATGGCGCCTATAATCCGGAGGTAAGTGAAGATGGTCAGTGGATCATCTACAACGAACATCGTCTCAATGGCATGGATGTGGTGCGCAAAAGGATCCAGCGTGATCTCTGGCAGCAGGTTCCGGATTCTGTGCCGCAACCGGAAATGTATTTCGAACCTTTGCTGGCGCAGGAAGGAGGGGATATACTCGATTCGATTCCGCAGCAGGATTTTGTGGTACAAAAGTACAGCAAGGCGGCCCATATGTTTAATATCCATAGTTGGGGACCGTTGGCTTCCACCGATCTCAATTCCATTGAAGTGGGTGTAGCGAGCAAGGATGTCCTGAGCACCACACAGCTACGAGCCGGTTATATATATGATCTTAGTGAAGAAACTGGTGATATTTACGCAGAAATCAGCTATCAGGGGCTATATCCGATCCTTGATTTTGGTGTGGAACTGGGCAACCGCCGATCCAACCGGGGAGGATTTGACGACGGTCGGGAAGTGGTGTTTGACTGGAAGGAAACCACTATTTATGGTGGAGTTCGATTGCCATTCCTGCTGACCAGATCCAAAATGCTCAGTGAGTTTACAATTTCGGAGAGGGTGGAGTATACGCGCGTTTCTCAATTCACAAATCCAACAGCTCCGCCAAGGGTGGATGATTCGGTGTTTGTGCAGCGACTGGTTCCACTCTTAAGGAGTCCGCGTGACAGCCTTGCATTGTTTTTTGAAGATGAGCTGGCTGATGGGAACCTCATTTCGAACAACCTGTCTGTTACCTATTATGCGCTGTTGAAGCGCAGTGAGCGCGATATCAACAGTCGGTATGGCATTATTTTGAATGGCCGCTGGCTTTCCACGCCATTCGGAGGGGACTTTAGCGCGCATACATATGCGGCAAGGGCAACGGTTTATCTGCCGTCGCCATTGCAGCTGACCGGAATGCCTGCCTTTAAGCATCATTCGCTTTTTTTTACTGGTGCCTGGCAGTCTTCAGACATGGAGTTGACCAAAGATCTGTATGTCTTCAGGAATCAAATACCGCGACCACGGGGATATTCATATCCCTTGTATCCTGAATTCCAATATGCCGGAGTAAATTATACGCTGCCACTATGGTATCCTGATATTTCACTGGGGCCGGTCCTTTTCATCAAACGGTTGAGAGCCAATCTTTTCTATGATTATGGTAAAGGGACAACAAAATTCTTTTTCTATGATTACAAGAATAATGTCGGTTTGGAAACACCGGAGCAGACAGATATTTTCAGGTCTGCAGGCATAGAAGCCTCCCTTGATTTGCATGTGATGCGCTTCCCGCAGGAGTTTGGTGTGGGGGTACGATATTCAAGACTTTTAACAACTGGAGAAAACACTGTTAATATTCTTCTGAATATTGATTTCTGAAACTGACTAAATTAGAAATCATTTATTTTGTCAAAAGTAGATATAACCGCTATTTTTGACGTTCATTTACGTAAAGACAAAAATAATGGCTGAAGTAATTCGAATGCCCAAAATGAGCGACACCATGGAGGAAGGTGTGATTTCCTCCTGGCTGGTAAAGGAAGGCGATAAAGTAAAATCAGGCGATATTCTCGCCGAGGTTGAGACTGATAAGGCCACCATGGAACTCGAGTCATATGAAGACGGGGTATTGTTACATATTGGTGTAAAGGAAAAGGATAGTGTTCCGGTTGATGGCGTGATTGCGATCATCGGTGAAAAGGGTGAAGACATATCAGGTCTTCTGAAAGAAATGAATTCCGAAGGAGGCGAAGCTAAAAGCGATTCTTCTGCACCGAAGGAAGAAAAGAAAGAGGAGGCTCCTGCTGCAGCAGAGATTGATACATCGTCAATCAATGCATCGGTCATCACAATGCCGAAAATGAGTGATACGATGACGGAGGGAACGATTGCTTCCTGGCTGAAGAAGAAGGGTGATGAAGTGAAGTCCGGAGACATACTGGCAGAAGTGGAAACCGACAAAGCGACCATGGAGCTTGAAGCGTATGAAGACGGAACGCTTCTCTACGTTGGGGTTGAAGAAGGGAATGCGGTGCCGGTAGATGATGTAATCGCCATTATCGGGGAAAAAGGGGCCGACTACGAAACACTGCTGAAAGCCCATAAACAAAAGTCAGCCTCCGAAGAAAAAACAGAAAAGGAACCTGCTAAAGAAGAAGCGGTGAGCACTCCTGCAGCCAGCAATGGTGCAGCGAAAGCAACACCCGTTCAGCAACCTGCGGTAGCGCAGTCCGGTGGTGCCAGTAATGGCCGTGTGAAAGCTTCTCCACTGGCTAAAAAGATGGCCGAGGATCTTGGATATAGGCTCGACGAGATTCCTGGCAGCGGGGATAACGGCCGAATTGTGAAGCGTGATGTTGAACAGTTCACACCTGCCCAGGCTCAGCCAGCCGCAACCACGTCCGGCGCTGCAGAAATGGCTATTCCTGCCGTAGTAGGTGAGGAACGGTTTACTGAGGAAGCAGTCTCCCAAATGCGTAAGACAATTGCGAAGAGACTTTCAGAAAGCAAATTTACCGCACCGCATTTCTATCTGACCATGGAGATCAATATGGATAAGGCCGTTGAGGCCCGTAAATCCATGAATGAATATGCTCCGGTGAAGATTAGTTTTAACGACATGGTGATCAAGGCGGTTGCGGCAGCGCTTCGCCAGCATCCGGATGTGAATTCTTCCTGGCTGGGTGATAAAATCAGGTACAACCAGCATATTCATATCGGAGTGGCAGTCGCGGTTGATGAGGGACTCCTGGTTCCGGTGATCCGCTTTGCTGATAATAAATCATTGTCCCATATTTCCGCTGAAGTAAAGCAACTTGCTGAGAAAGCACATAGCAAAAAGCTTCAGCCGAGTGACTGGGAAGGAAATACATTCACCATTTCGAATCTGGGAATGTTTGGCATTGAGGAATTTACGGCCATCATTAATCCGCCTGACGCCTGTATTCTGGCCGTCGGAGGTATCAAGCAAACTGCCGTAGTGAAAGACGGGGCACTCGTACCGGGCAACGTGATGAAGGTGACCCTGTCTTGCGATCACCGCGTGGTGGATGGCGCAAAAGGTGCTGCATTCCTCAAAACCCTGAAGGGTCTGCTTGAAGATCCGGTCAGGATACTGATTTAAGACAATTTTAAATTCGAACCCTGACCGTTACCGGATCAGGGTTTTTTTTACCATAGGAAATAATGACGAGAGTAAGATCAACAACAGTACTGGCGATAGTCCATAACGGTGAGGTGGCGATAGGCGCTGATGGTCAGGCGACCATGGGAAATTATGTGGCCAAGAGCAATGTGCGTAAAATCCGTAAGCTTCAGGAAGGAAAGATTGTTACCGGTTTTGCCGGTTCGACGGCCGATGCCTTTACACTGCTGGAGCGGTTTGACGAAAAGCTCAACAGCTACGGCGGAAATATGAAAAGGGCCGCCATTGAATTGGCAAAGGACTGGAGAACAGATCGTTATCTTCGAAAACTGGAAGCGATGCTTATAACGGCCGACAAGGACGAACTGCTGGTGGTTTCGGGTACAGGTGATGTACTGGAGCCGGATCACCAGATTGCTGCGATCGGGTCGGGTGCGATGTATGCACAGGCAGCCGCACTGGCACTGAAAAAACATGCATCTGGATTAACCGCGGAAGAAATCGTTAAGGAAAGTCTTCATATCGCTGCAGATATCTGTATTTACACGAATCATAATCTGATTATAGAAACGATCAAGTGATGCTTACCATTTACCATAACCCACGATGCCGGAAAAGCCGGGAAACGCTAAAAATTATTGAAGATGCCGGCCAGATGGTGCAGGTGGTTGACTATTTGAAGATGCCTCCATCCAGAGGTGAACTTGAGCATATTGTTGAGAAGCTGGGAATTAAGCCCGCTGAACTGATCCGTAAGGGGGAAGCCATATACAAGGAAAAATACAAAAACCAGTCACTCACCGATGCGGAGTGGCTGGATGTTCTGGCTGAAAACCCCATATTAATGGAGCGTCCTGTAGTAGTTGCCGGAAATAAGGCGGTTATCGGCAGGCCGCCTGAAAATGTAAAGGAGTTATTTTAGGGAATCAAAGCATTCCTGTATTCTTCTGCATGCTTCCCTGATCTCACTGTCGGTAATTGTTAGCGGGGGCGCAATCCTGAAGCTATTGGGGTTGGAAAGAAACCAAAAGCATATAATGCCTTTTTCAATGCCAAGTCTGACGATCTGATATACCTCATCAGGCGTGTTGAATTCAATGGCGAACATAAGTCCCTTTCTTCGTATTTCCTTTACCCGCGGATGTTGTAAAAGCGACTCGAAGAGTTTGCCTTTTTCTTCTGCTTGCGGTAAAACCTGATCCACCACATTGAGAGTTGCTAATGAGGCAGCACAAGAAACGGGATTTCCTCCGAAAGTTGTAATGTGTCCCAGCATGGGGTCGTGCGTCAGCGTTTGCATCATGTCATAGGATGCAATGAATGCGCCCAGTGGGAGTCCGCCACCCAATGCCTTGGCAGTGGTAAGGATGTCTGGAATAATGCCATAATGTTCGAACGCGAATAATTTTCCGGTACGTCCGATGCCTGTCTGAATTTCATCGAATATCAGGATTGCCCCGGTTTCATCACAGCGCTGCCGCAGAGCCTGTAGAAATGTTAAATCTGGAATCCGGACCCCCGCATCACCCTGGATCGTCTCAATGATCACAGCAGCCGTTTTGCGCGTTATTTTATCCAGGTCCTCCACCTTGTTGAAAGTCAAGAACCGGACATCAGGCAGGAGGGGGCGGAAAGCGAATTTCTTGTATTCATTACCGGAAACACTTAGTGACCCATGTGTACTTCCGTGATAGGATCCTCTGAACGCAATTAATTCGGTTCTTCCGGTCACACGCTTTGCCAGTTTGAGGGCCCCTTCATTGGCTTCGGTACCGCTATTTGTAAAATAACAGCAATTCAGGTTTTGGGGAAGGAATGAAATGAGGCGATGAGCGAGCAGGTTGGAGGAAGACTGTACAAATTCACCATAAACCATCACATGAAAGTGTCGGTCAACCTGGTCTTTCACAGCCTTGACAACATCGGGATGACGGTGGCCGATATTGCTTACGGCAATTCCTGAAATCAGATCCATGTATTTCTTCCCGGACGGACTGTACAAATACAACCCTTCTGCTTTTTCAATGTCCAGCAGGAAAGGTGATCCGGTTGTCTGGGCAATATTTTTCAGAAAGACATCGTGACTGAATTCCATGCCTCAAAAGTACAAAGGAAATTGAGACCTGAGGAATACCGATGTTAAAATACTGTGAAATCGATACGAGGTGCCGACGTGTTGCTCGCGAGGGGCTGGTTTCCTGTAATGGATAGCAATGTCTCATCTACACCCATGTTCACCATCAGGCTTTTTACACGTTCCATACGTTCGGCTGAGGCCTCTGCCGAGCCTAAATGTCCGTCGATAATAATGATCCTGCCCTGTCTGCCAAATTCAACAGCCATGAGGAAAGGTCGCATGTTTGTTATTTCAAGCTGACCATTATTGTCTTTAAACAACAGTGGGTCAAGTTTGAGCGGTGCGCCGTCCTTCTTATTAGCAATCATTTCAGTTACCTCACTACGGATGTCTTCCATTTCATCATCAGAAGGCATTTGCATGCTGTTGAAAATGATAACATTGGTTCCGGCAAGACCTGCCTCGGTAGTTGTTGACTTCTGCTGTTTCACCTTCTTTTTAGTAGGTGCAGACACAACGGACGATTCGGTTTCAGCCATTCTAAACGGCTTGGGATCTTTGGATTTCTTAACGCGTGGTCGGCGGGACACAGATCTGTGATATTTTCCCTGACGCTTTTTAATAAGGACTTTACACTGCTTCCCGGGACTTATGTTTTGTGCAGACACAAAAGATCCGGAAACAGAGAAAATCAAACATAATATCGTAAATAACGCTACTCTCATCACTTTCCCTTCCGCCGTATAACGACAGATTCTTACCTTTCATACCCCCTGACAGGGTACAGTAACCTCTTTCTTCGACGACGAACGGCTGGAAACGATGAACGTACAGCCTTTGCCGTTAAAATACAGTGATGTGTAAAGGAGAATTGTCGAAAAGTGCCTGAATCATCGTTTTTAGGCCGTTTTGACGGTTTTTAGATAGATTGAAGGAGAAATAAAGAGGTGAGATTCGGATCATTTAAACGGCTGTAGAGGGAGTTTTTGCCGGTAAATATCTGGGGGTTAGTGCTTTGAGGCAATTGGTCATTGCCGAATTTTGCTGATCAAACATTTTATATCGGATCCAGCTAATCAATCATGCCATACAATTTCAGGTAATCATGAATTTCGTTGCGTACGTCACGTGCATTTCTTCCGTCAAAAGGGGCTGTGGCAATGGCCTTAAAGAAGTCCCCAACCAGCGATGTGTCGATTCCAAGTTCCCGGGCATACAATATTGCAATTTCCAGTTCGATATCTTCCACAACGTCATCCAGATAGATCATATACACGAGATTGTAAAGAGATCTTGCCTTATCTGCGGTATCGGTAAACTCTTTTCTAAGCGCAATACTTTCGTATGCCTTGATATCCTGAACATTCACATTCAGGTGAACACCCCATTTGAGAAGACACGTAATATATTTGGTTTCAACGACTTCCTTGCTCAGGAATAATTTGAGAATTTGTATGTAACTGTCTTTAACTGAACTGATTTCTTCGGGAGTAAGCTGCATGATTCAGAGTTTATGGATGCATGATAGATTGATTTTCCATTTCTTCAAAGTTAAAAACCACAATTTGAACGCCGGAGTGCTTCAGCCTCTTCATTTCCTAATTCAGTGGCTTTCGTCCAATCTGCACAAGCTTTACGAACGTCTTGCTGCCGTAAATGCATTCGGGCACGAAGCATGTAGGGCGCAACCAGGGTTGGCCGAAGAAAGACAGCCCAGTTACAGTCGGTAATGGCTTCTTCAATATTGTTCAGGCGCGAATTCAGATCAGCCCGTTTCATAAAAAGTTCGAAGTAGATATCAGGTGTTTGGTCGACAGGCATGACGAGCTCGAATGCCTCCCCGTAACTGGTTGCCTGGAATTTCTTAAACAGTGCCTTGGCATCGTTGTAATATGCCAGAGCTTCGGTGGGTTCATTGAGGTTATGATCGTATATGCCCGCAATTTCGAGCAACAAGGAGAGGTTATTCCTGTCACGTATAAGAATATAATCAAGGGCATGGACCGCTTTCCGGTATTCACCCATCTTATATTCACACATGGCAATCTGGTACCAGGTATTCAGGTTGAGGGGTTCCTCGAAATCCTTGACAATTACATACGTTTCCACCGACTTGTCATAACTTCCCTCGTTGAAATGATCTGCTGCCTTGCTGCGAAGGAAATTTAGCATTTGGTCCCTGGCCTCGCTGTATCTTTCTTCATTGGGTATACGTACGGCGAGTGTTGAGACCTCCTGAAGAGCTGTTCGGTAATCCCCCCGGGAGAATATTTCCTGTGCTTCATTTAACCTTGAGATGCTTTCTTCACGAATCCTAAGCATTTCGCGATGCGATATATAATCGTTGAGCCAGTAAAAGCCAAGGAAGAAGCCGCTTAGAATGACGAATAAACCCAGTGAAAGAAAGAGGTCCCGGAAATACTTCCTGTCAACCTGATATTCCTTATGCCTGCCGAAATCGGTGCCTCCGTAATCCTTAAACCGTGCATAGCGCGGATAGATCGGTGGTCTTTTACGAACAGGCTCCTGTGCTTTTTCGAACGCGGAATAGGCGATATGGCCGTACTCCAGGATAAAATCATATCGGGAACGTTTCTCAGGGTTCGACAGAACCTGATAGGCTTCATTGATCTGTTTGAATTTTTCCTCTGCGGCAGAATTTCCGTCATTTTTATCGGGATGATGCCGTATTGCAAGCTTTTTATATGCTTTCTTTATTTCATCGTCCGATGCAGTGGAAGAAATCCCAAGCAATTCATAATAATTCTGCATGCATTCCTTTTATGAAGTCTTTGAAGTTTTCCTGACATTAATGTAGTTACGCCGATAAAAGTAAACGGCTGCCGCAATTACAAGCAAAGAAATAAATTGGGAATGTGATAAAATTCCTTCAATCACATAACCGCGGCTTTCATCGCCACGGAATATTTCAACGACCGACCGGCCAATTCCGTATAGGATAAGGTACAATAAAAACACCTGACCCGGAAACATCTTACGCCGTTTTACCATCACCAATGTCAGGCCTATTGCTGCGATCATGAAGGCTGAATAGAGCTGAGTAGGGTGAAGGGGTGTATCCAGGGGACGGGCAAAACAAGCCGGATCGGAAAAAATGACCCCCAGCCATCCATGGGTTTCTTTTCCGTAGCAACATCCCGCCATGAAACAGCCAATACGTCCGAATCCATGCACAATTACAGTTACGATTGCCATGATATCAAGCATAGGTAGTACGGGTAATTTATTTTTACGGAAATACCACAGCATGACAGGAATACAGAAAAGCAGCGAACCATAAAACACAAATCCGCGTCCTGAGAAAAGATCTGCCGGGTTTTCCCTGTAATACGGAGGGTTCTCAAAAAACAGGAATACCTTTCCGCCAATGAAGGCGCTGGCCAGCAAAAGAAGGAAAAGGTTATTAATGGTATCGAAGGGTACGTTAAATTCCTTCCTTGCCTGACGCGCCAGGTAAATAACGGCGAGAATGGCGCCAAGAACAATGAAGAAACCATAGCTGTAAACCGTGAATTCCTTACCGAATACTTCAAAACTAAACAGTATGGGATGCATAGTGTGGCATTTTCCCTGAAGATAGGAAATTTAGCCAAGTTCGGTTGGGGCAAGTCATTTCAAATCGTGTTATTTAGGGCATGATCTCAAGAGGAGTAGGCTTCATGCTGCTGGCGACATTTGTTTTTGCCTTAATGAACGTATTCGTCAAACTATTGCCAGCGATTCCTGCTGTTGAGATAGTGTTTTTTCGCTCACTGATCTCGCTGGTGATCAGTGTGGTTATTCTGCGTTCGCAGGGTGTATCCATTTGGGGTAAAAGCAGGGGTTGGCTTCTCCTGAGGGGAACTGCCGGAGCAATCGCGCTTGTCCTTTATTTTATTACCATACAGCTCATTCCTCTTGCCACTGCAGTTACAATTCAGTTCATCACCCCGATCTTCACCACTATAATTGGCATTTTTATTAACCGTGAACGGGTCGCACCTGTGCAATGGATATTTTTTCTTATTGCCTTTTCAGGGGTGCTGCTGGTACAGGGATTTGATCCGCGCATTACCCCGCAGTTATTACTGATTGGTGTTGTTGCTGCATTTTTTAGCGGATTGGCCTATAATTTTATCCGGAAATTGAAGACTTCCGAACACCCGCTGGTGATTATATTTTATTTTCCCCTGGTCACCATGCCACTTACAGGTGCTTACAGTGCCTTTAAGTGGGTTCAGCCTTCAGGTTGGGAATGGGTTTTCCTGCTTATGGTGGGTGTTCTTACACAAATTGCACAGTATTATATGACCCGTGCCTACCAGGAAGAGGAATTAAATAAGGTGGCAAGCGTGAGCTATATCGGGATATTCTATGCCCTGATTTTCGGGTGGGTGATTTTTGGTGAAAACTTCAATCTTCAAACTTACCTGGGTATGGCCGTTGTTTTACTCGGAGTTGTTCTTAATCTGTGGTACAAGCAATATCGGATGCCAAAAATTAATTAATTTTACAACTGGATCATTTTTATTCAATTTATGGCAGGACATAGTAAATGGGCGAATATAAAACATCGCAAGGGTGCCCAGGATGCGAAAAGAGGTAAAATTTTTACGAAACTGATCAAGGAAATTACCGTTGCTGCAAGGGAAGGTGGCGGGGACCCCGATATGAATCCGCGCCTGCGGCTGGCGATTCAGAATGCCAAGGGGCAAAACATGCCTAAGGATAATATTGACCGGGCGGTCAATAAAGGGTCAGGAAAGGATGCAGTCGACTACCAGGAACTTACCTACGAAGGCTACGGTCCTAATGGCGTCGCAGTATTCGTGGAATGTGCCACCGACAATATAAACCGGACTGTTTCCAATGTGCGTAGTTTGTTCTCGAAATATGGTGGAAGTCTTGGGGTAAATGGATCTGTGGAATATTTGTTTGAGCGTAAGGGCAGTTTTCTCATCAAGGAAAAAGACGGAATGGATCATGATGACATGACCCTGGAACTCATTGATGGCGGTGCCGAAGAAGTGGAATTTGACGAAGGATACATCAGTGTGACCAGCGCGATGGAAGATTTTGGGAGTATGCAGACAAAGCTGGATGAACTTGGGCTTGAAGTTGAGGAGGCGGGTCTTGTGAGGATTCCTACTACCAATGTAAGTCTGGATAATGATGGGTTTGAAAAAGTGATGAAACTGATTGAGGCGTTGGAGGACGATGATGATGTGCAGAAGGTTTATCATAACCTTGATGCCACCGAAGAGCAGCTTGAATCTTTGTAACTGATTTTGAAAAGTTAGAAGGCATGTCCGGGACATGCTTTTTTTATACCTAAAAATGAGTATTTCCCTTCTCAATTGACTGTAGATCATTGATTATCAGCTGAAAAAGTTGTAAATAATAGTAAATGCAACTTGCCATGAAGCTGAAACTATGGTCATGTTTTTTATTGCTTGTCACAGCCATATGCGCAAAGGCTCAATCGCCGCAGGTCTTTATGGAACATTATACTGTGGAGGATGGGTTGCTCAACAACAAAGTGTACCAACTTGCGCAAGATTCCTCAGGTTTTTTGTGGATGGTTACCCAGGAAGGATTGAGCCGTTTTAACGGTACCAGTTTCAGGCATTACCTGAATAACGAGCTTTCAGGCCCCGGATTTCCGGAAACATCCGCCATGCGTATTTACAGGGATCCGCACGGTGGGATTTGGACAGCCACAGCATCTGGTGCCATTTTGTCCTATGACCCCCTGAGGGATTACTTTGAAATACGTAATGACTCAACTACCCGCCTTCCGGCCGTGGCGCTCTCGTTTTATCAGGATTCACTTCAGAATTTCTGGATCGGAACCCTCAACAGCGGATTGTGTTTCTGGAACCGTCAACAAAATACCCTCAGAACATATCGCATGTACAATCACCCGGATAGCTTATCCGATAATCTGATTACCGATATTTCGCCGGGTACAGAGCAGGGCTTTATAACCATCAGTACGACAAAAGGTACTTGCCTGTTGAACATTAAGGAAGAAAAGTTTTACCGCCTCTGGTATAATTCGGAAAACCCAGAAGATAACTATAAGCACAATGTGATCCGTGACTTTCTTGAAACGGAAGACGCATTTTATGCAGGAACATATGGAGGGCTGCATATTACTTCCAAATCAGATTTCTCAGTGCGCCACTATTATTCTACCGGGGAAGCTGGAAAATCATTGAACTATAATTCAGTTTGGGCTCTGGTGGAAGTTGGTAACGGGGACATTTGGATTGCAACCTATGGGGGTGGTATTAATATTTATCATCCTGAAAAGAGAAATTTTTCCTACATAACGCGTGAGAACTCATCCCTGATGGAGGATAATATCACCGGCCTGTTCAGGGACCAGGATGAATCTGTTTGGGTGCTTACCGATAATACCGGGTTATTTAAAATTGATGCCCGTAAAAAGTGGATTCAGCAGTTCACGCATGATCAATTATCTATTGATGGAATCATGTCTGCTGCGTCTCTGTCTGATTCCATTGTTTGGATCGGGGCCAACGGCGGGGGACTGGTAAAATTGAATCTCATCACGAATCAAATAGATCACTTTAAGCATGATGCCTCCAATAAGTCTTCAATTGGCTATAACCATGTGAGCGGTGTGAGTATAGACGGTAAGGGCGACCTCTGGCTCAGTCTGGCTGGGGGAGGTCTTAATCACTTCAATGTTCGGGAGGGGATATTCGATCATTACCTGTTTGAAGCAGGGAGAAACAGTGTCTCTAATAATGCACTTAGTACTGTCCTGGCTACCGACAGTGTTATATGGTATGGGTCATATGGGAGCGGCTACGGGACCTATAATCCTGATACAGGTGTTTTTGGCAATTATAACTTTCCAAAATCCTCATTACAGGAATACGTTGATGTAAACAATATTTACGAGGATTCATCCGGTAATGTATGGATCCTGACAAGTTCGGGAGTTGTCCTCTATGACAAAAAACTACATGAGTTCGTAAGCGTAATCGATAATGCAAAGCCTGAAATGCCGGTCAGTAATTTCAATTTTTACAGTATTGCTGAGTCGCCTTCCGGAAGAATCGTTCTCCTCAATGATGCAAATGATCTCATAGAAGCAACGTACAATGGCATGTCTTCAGTTGATTTCAGGAAGTTCGACCTGCCCCCCGGGATTGTCAAGGATAAGCGGCTGATCGAAATTATGAAAATAACAGATTCGGTCACTTGGTTGGTCAGTCGGCGGGATGTACTTCGGCTCGAATCCGACGGAGGATACAACCAGTTTGACCGTAAAGATGGATTGACAGGTACAGAATTTTATTTACTGCACCGATCAAGGCCTGATATCAGCATGGTCATATCTGATAAGGGGCTTAATATCTTAAATGAAGATGAATTTCAGTCCCCTGTTGATGGGCCTTCCGTGCATTTTGAATCGCTCAGTATTCTGAACCGGCCGGTACGGGTGGGGGTTCGGGATAGCATACATGGTGTTTCGTTGGAGAGGAACCTGGATTATACTGACCAGATCAAACTTAATTACAGGCATAAGGAATTTACCATTGGATATGGCGCGCTGCAGTTTTATTCAAGCGGGTCTTCGGAATATCGCTATCGACTCAAAGGGTTTACCGATGAATGGGTGAGTGGCATTTCTGATTCTAAAGTATCATTTACAAACCTGGATCCCGGAAACTATACGTTTGAGGTTCAGGCTTCTCTCGTGCCAGGAATTTGGGGCCCACCTGCTCAACTTGATATTCTGATCCATCCACCGTTCTGGCAGACCTGGTGGTTCATTTCGCTGGCTATAGTGCTGGTTGCCGGATTGCTTTATTTTCTTCACTATTATCGTTTACAGAAGGCACTCGCCGTGGCAAACCTTCGAAATCAGATTGCCCAGGACCTGCATGATGATATTGGATCATCACTCACCAAGATATCTCTTTATTCGAGTCTTCTTAGTAATAGCGAAGAAGATGACCAATCAAATGGATTTCTGAGAAATATTGGTGAATTAA
Source organism: Fulvivirga sedimenti (assembly GCF_020328055.1). Lineage (NCBI taxonomy): Bacteria > Pseudomonadati > Bacteroidota > Cytophagia > Cytophagales > Fulvivirgaceae > Fulvivirga > Fulvivirga sedimenti. The sequence continues at coordinate 433,886 of NZ_JAIXNE010000003.1, read as the reverse complement.
GCCGTGACGTGATCAGTCAGATGAGCGATATCGTCTGGTCGATCGATCATAAAAATGATACGGCAGGCAACCTCATCATACGTATGAAACAATTTGCCACAGAAACGTTTGAGGCATTCAATATTGATCTCGAATTCACCGTAAAGGGCGTGCAATCCGGTGCATTTATTGATCCGCTTTTCAGACAGAATTTCTATCTGATTTTCAAGGAGTCGGTAAATAATATTTGCAAGCATTCACGGGCAACAAAGGTATTGGTGGAAGTAATGTTTGATCATGGAAAATATTCGTTGCGCGTAACCGATAATGGTAGGGGTATGATGCTGGAAAATGGAACCCGGCAGAACGAATTGAATGTTTCCATTAAGGAACAAAAGGGTAATGGTTTGCAAAATATGCAAAAACGTGCCGATCGGATAGGTATGAGATTCGCCATGGATTCGATGCCGGATCGGGGTACCACCATTGAGGTGGGGTGACCATTTGGCACCACATAATCATGTGGTTTACACGAAACGATGCTTTTGGTATCTTGAAATCACTTTACGGGACAGATATGATCGGAATTGGTATAATTGAGGACGATGCGCAGATCAGGACGGTATTACAAACGTATATAGACCGTCAGTCGGAATTCAATTGCCTGGGTGCGTATGAAAGTGTTGAGAAAGGATTGTCCGGGTTTAGTGAAAACCTCATGCCTGACGTTATGTTGATGGATATAGAGCTGCCGGGTATGTCGGGAATTGAGGGAGTGAAGCTGCTCAAGCAGCGTCATCCCACAATGGAATTCATCATACTTACCATATACCATGATGTCAATAAGATTTTCCCGGCGTTAAGGGCAGGTGCAAGTGGTTATCTGTTGAAGAACACACCGCTCCCCGATATCAAGGAAGGAATTTTACAGGTGCAGTCGGGAGGCTCACCCATGTCGCCCCAGATCGCCCGGCTGGTCATTGAGACCTTTACCGGCAAAAGGGAGAAAGAGGAAAACCATCGGAACGTGCTTACTGATCGTGAACAGGAAATAGTGATTGCGCTGGTGGATGGGTTGAGTTATAAAATGATTGCCGATCGGATGTCTATTTCGATTGAAACGGTACGGTATCATATTCGAAACATTTACAGCAAGCTTCATGTGCACAGCAAAGCTGAGGTGATTGGCAAATCCCTTCGGGGTGAGATATAAAAAAAGGCCTGGTTCACAGGCCTTTTTTTAATAATGCTGATCAGGTATTACAGTCTTGCGATTAAATCTGCAACACGGTTTGAATATCCGGCCTCGTTATCATACCAGGATACTACTTTTACCAAATTTCCATTGGCTGTTGTAACGCCTGAATCGAAGATGGAAGAGTGTGGATCACCAATAATATCTGTTGAAACGATCGGATCTTCCATGTAGCAAAGGATTCCCTTCATTGGTCCATCGGCTGCCGCTTTCATCGCTGCGTTGACTTCCTCGGCAGTTACTTCTTTCTTCAGGATACAAACCAGGTCGGTAAGCGATCCGGTAGGAGTAGGAACGCGTACTGCATTTCCATCCAGTTTCCCTTTCAGTTCCGGAAGTACAAGTCCAACCGCCTTAGCCGCACCGGTAGTAGTAGGAACGATGTTAAGTGCCGCAGCACGTGCACGACGAAGATCTTTATGCGGGGCATCCTGCAGGTTCTGATCTGCCGTATAGGCGTGGATCGTAGTGATAAAACCTTTTTCAATACCGAATGTGTCATTCAACACCTTGGCTACAGGAGCAAGGCAGTTGGTGGTACATGATGCGTTGGACAGGATGTCTTCGTCGCCGGTAAGGGTGTCATCGTTTACGCCGAGTACAACGGTTGTAATGTCTCCTTTGGCAGGGGCAGAGATTACTACTCTTTTGGCTCCGGCTGCAAGGTGTTTTCCGGCACTTTCGCGGTCGGTGAACCGTCCGGTAGACTCAAGTACGACATCTACCTTATTTTCTCCCCAGGGCAGGGCAGCAGGATCGCGTTCTGCGAGGGCAAGGATTTTCTTTCCGTTAACAATGATATGTTCATCGGTTGATTCAACGGTGCCATTAAATCTTCCGTGGATAGAATCGTACTTCAGAAGGTGAGCGAGTGTGGCGTTATCGGTAAGGTCGTTGATGGCAACCACTTCGACATTCTCTTTTTCCAGGAGGATCTTGAATGCCAGTCGGCCAATGCGACCGAAACCATTGATAGCTACTCTAGTCATGGGTATAAGTGTTTAAGTTAGAATTTCTTTCTTTTTTTGAGAGCGGTAAAATTACATTACCTGCAGGCGAAATGCAAAGGAAGCGCCGGAGTAAAAAATGAAGGTATTGTAAATTTTTTTTCGGGGAAGTTTTGCAAATATTTAAGAGCCATCTATATTTGCAACTCCATTTAACAAATGGCCCGTTCGTCTAGGGGTTAGGACGCCAGGTTTTCATCCTGGAAACAGGGGTTCGATTCCCCTACGGGCTACAATGCGAAGGCTACCAGAAGGTAGCCTTTTTGCGTTGTAGCCCTTCGTGGAAGCTTGCGCGACAGGCTGGCCTCTTCGCTAAAAAGCTCTACTGGAGCTTTTCTTATCACCCGGTGCTCCTATTGCATCCGCCGTAGCTTTAGCGAAGGTGGACGGGCTACAAATGCAGAAAGAGAAAGAGAATGAGAAAGAGAATGAGAATGAGAAAGAGAATGAGAAAGAGAATGAGTGATTATTCTACTCAATCTCATTTACCGGTGATTCAGAAGGCATTTCATTAAAATGCTCCATCCAGCTCATAAATCCAGTCATCCTCGATTCGATAACGTTTATTGAAATTTTTGGATCTTACCCCAAGGTAGATCATGGCCGAGCCGGGGATGATCAGTAAAAATCCTGCCGGATTACCGAACGCCCCAATAAGGACTCCTATTCCTGTAACAACCGCCCCGCCATAGATGAGTACTCCGCGGGTAAGTGCCGATTGTAAAATGGGAACACGTTGAATCTCCTGGATATTTACTAATTCTATGGTCTTTCCGTCAATTGATATCTTTCCCCGGTCAGTAACGACAAATCGTCCCGCGAATTCCTGTCCGAATCTATTCTTAACCCGCACTCTTTTTGATTCCTTAATGAAGATCTCCTTGCCCGATTCCCGATTTATGATTCGCAGACCAGGCTCCTGCGCAAAAACGGCTATGGAAAACAGAATGCCAAAGAAAATAAGCGTGATGGTTTTCATGTATCTTAAGGTCTATTTAGCTATTATTCATTTAATAACTGCTTAATAATCAAAATGTTGTAGAGGGATCTGACTTTTTAACTCCACTCACTTCAAACTTTTGATCCATGCGATGTGGATCAGTCATTTCTTATCGGATTTATATTCGTTACCCTTCGTCGAAATTCGCATAAAATACGCGAACCGCAATAGGAAATAGATTTCTACGTTTACCTTTCAATCGCCGGGGTTATGTATAGGCATACCCCTGAGGAATTGTCTAAAGGCTTTATTTATGAACAGAAGTAAATTTTTAACGGCACTGGCTGCCGGTGTTATTCCTCTGTCATTACTACCGGCAGGTTTCATTAACGCCCTTGATAACGACTCAATCGTGGATGCCCGCAGAAATTTCATGCGGATATATAAGGATGAAAAACTGCGGAATGAATTCTTTCTGTTTCTGCAAAATGTATTCAACCTCTATCCCGAAGATGATTTCCACAAACTGATCGGACAGGTGGTAAGCGTGAAAGAGGGTGACCGGGAAGTTTACCTGGAAGTTCAGTCGAAGCTCAAGGAAATCACCCCATTATTTTCAATATTCAAGTATCAGCTGCCTGCTTTATTTCATCAGAAGGATGTGATGGCAGCGCAATCCATGGAGTTGCTCGGGAAGAATAGCAGTTATAATGGCTACCTGGAGATTGGTTCATCGGGCAGATACCTGGATTACCTTGAAGAAAAAGTAAAAATAACCGGGGAACGCTATTATGCCGATGGAAAGAAGCCCGGCTATTCTATTACTGAAATGGTTGATCGGGGTCAAATCCCAATTGGAGCCAGCTATATTCCCTTTACAAATTATGAAACGCAGTATGGATGTGAAATCCCAAGGGGAAGCCTCGACCTCGTGACAGTCTATATCGGCTTTCATCACTGCCCGATTGAATTACGAACATCCTTTATTTCTTCCATTCGCGATACCCTGCGAACAGGTGGTAAACTGGTTTTGAGAGACCACGACTGTGATACAGAGGAACAAAAAACACTTGTGGCCCTGGCCCACGATGTTTTTAATATGGGAACGAAGGAGCCGTGGGAGAATAATGAAAAGGAGATTCGGAATTTTTACTCCCTGGCATTCATTCAAAACTTTGTATCCAACCTGGGTTTCAGGTATGAAGGATGTTCCCTCTACCAGGCGGGTGATCCAACCAAAAATGCGCTGATGCTTTTTACCAAAATTTAGAGACCAACTCATGAGACTGTTGAAAATAATTTTCATTAAGGCGTGGGTTGTACTCGTCTGGATATTTCGGTTCATTGTAAGAACCATTACCTCATTTTTCAGATTCATCAATAAGAAAAAGAGGAGGGCTATTCCGTTTTACCTCGTTTGTGCATACTTCCTCTTTGTCTTCATACTCATCGCCATTTCGGGTGATTCGGAATATCAAAAAGTACTTCCCGATAAACGTGTAAATGACGTTACCGAGCTTAATCCTGTCATGGTGGGTAAGATCGTTCAACCGCATTCGGTTGATGATATCGTAGACGCCATTCGGTCTACCACAGGACCCATATCAATTGGGGGAGGTAGATTCAGCATGGGCGGACAGACTGCGTTTGAAAATAGTCTGCACCTGGATATGCGGCAATTCAATAAAGTGCTGGACCTGGACGTAGAAAAAAAACAGGTTACCCTGCAGGCTGGGATCGTTTGGCGCGACCTTCAGAAGATTATCGACAAGGAAGACCTTTCCGTAAAAATTATGCAAACCTACGCCAACTTTACCGTGGGTGGATCGATATCGGTTAACTGTCACGGACGCTATGTTGGTCATGGTCCGATCATTTCTTCTGTGATTGCATTGAAAATAGTTACGTCCGATGGCGAAGTGGTTAACGCAAGCCGGCAGGAGAATTCCGAACTGTTTCGGGCAGCGATCGGAGGGTACGGCGGTGTCGGGGTTATTGCCGAGGCAACACTCCAGCTGGCAGAAAATGTGAAGGTGGAGCGCAGAACGGAATTGCTCAATGTGGAGGATTATTTGACTTATTTTGATGAAAATGTTAGAAATGACAGCACAGTTATCTTTCAAAACGGTGATCTGTACCCGCCTGATTATGAGGTCATAAATAACGTTTCCTGGCGGACATCAGAAAGGGAACTTACCGATACCACGCGTGTGACCCCTGAAGGGGAAACCTATTGGCTTGAACCCCGGTTGGTGAACGTGGTTTCCTGGGGAGATTTTGGTAAATGGGTTCGGAAAAAAATTATTGACCCCTATGTTTATAAATCTGAATCAGTTGTGTGGAGAAACAAGGAAGCCAGCTATGATGTAGCAGAACTGGAGCCTTCATCCCGGGAAAAGCAAACCTACGTATTACAGGAATATTTCATTCCGGTAAAAAGGATAACTTCCTTTATTCCTAAAATGAGAGACGTTTTTGAGAAATATGATGTGAATGTCATCAATGTCTCACTTCGACATGCCTATCCGGATAAGGAGTCCTTTTTATCATGGGCCGATGAGGAGGTCTTTGCCTTTGTGGTGTATTATAAACAAGGTACGGATGTCAAGTCGCGCGAGAAAGTTAAAGAATGGACGGTAGAAATGACCGATGCCATCCTTAGTGAAAATGGAAAATGGTACCTGCCGTACCAGCCGCACGCAACTCAACAGCAGTTTTATCAGGCTTTCTCATCAGCTCCACGCTATTTTGAAGTGAAACACCAGTTTGATTCTTTGAACAGATTTACCAATAAGCTCCTTGATAAATATGATCCTTCTCAATCCAATTCGATTGAGTTAAAAAAAGGTCAAATCCCGGGATATGTACGTGCCGAGGAGCAGACTATTCTCACTGTGCCGGAGTGGTACCTCGTCTTCAACCCGAAAGAATACGCCGACTGGCTGGAATCCGGGAACAACCCTTCAGATTTTCCGTACTATTCGTCAATTGATGAATATTGGAAACTATATGATCGTTCGATTAAACTGGCCTCGAGTGCATACCCACCTAACGACGAATATATCACCATGTTAAATGTGATCGGCGTTAGCGTTACGATGGAGTATGCTGGTAAAATGATTTATGAGAATACGGTCGGACGAGTTTTTGGTTGGTTCGCCAATGAGGAAATATCAACGCAGGAACGAACAATCATGGAGGCACAGCGAGCCTACAGCAACTTTATTTATCATACAGCCTGGTATGAATTTGAATTTTTGCCCTGGATTGGCAAAGTATGGAGGCAGCGGGATGAATCCTCTGCGAGTTGGTTACGGAAATGGGAGCGGACGCTGTTCTTTACTTTCGAATTTACTTTGAAAGCAGGATATGCTCAATTGATTGAATGGGCTGCCAGGGCCAGTTATGAAGAACCTGTTACAGATATTTATGTAAGCGCTTCCTCAGTAGAGGATATTCAGCCCACCAGTGATCTAAAGATTATTGCGGCAGAGGGAAATGAATATATTCTGGCCATTACCCGTTGGGGAGCATTTACCGAAACTATGCTAACACTCACCAGCAGCAATATGATCATCCGGGACATTGGGGGGAATGATGAGATAGCGGTTTCCGTAATTCTGAATAAGGATCAGGATTTGGAATTCAGCGATGCAGAAATACTGTATACATCGGAACTTGTCACCCAACCGGATCAAAAGCGAATGGTTGTACTAATGAATGTGGATGACTTGCTTCCTTTTATCCGTTCAATGAAACGGTCTTCATCCACAATTGAGCATATCTTCGATTATTGAACAAATTGCTCTCATTTTAACTATGCTGACGCAATTGCATTAGCATTCCACAAAAGATTTCTAAGAACACTTCCTGGTGTGTTAAAAATTTGCATTAATTTCTTTGGTTAATGTTTATATTACCACGGAATTTTTGAATCTGACTAACAACTTTAAACATGAGATTAACTGCAATCTTCCTTATTCTACTCATTTCCTTTGCCGGCTGTAAAGACAAAGTCCTTACCGATGAAGAGCTCCTCGCTTTCGCAGATAAGGTAGAATCCGACCAGTTCAGGTATCATGTAGCCCTGCTGGCTGACGACAGCATGAAGGGCAGACTTCCCGGAACTCCTGAATATGAAAAGGCAATGGGATATGTGGTAGACCAGTTTGAGGCATTCGGACTTGAGCCGGTAGGGGATAACGGAAGTTATTTACAACACCTGACCCTGCGAACGGTACGAGTGAATCCATACCATTCTCATTTGTTGCTTGGAAGTGATACCCTCAAGGCCGGTTCGGATTATTTGTATATGGGAAATGCGAATCAGAAGCAACAGGCCGTTGAGGCCGGCGTTGTATTTGTTGGCTATGGCATTGAAGCCGATACTTTTGGTCATAATGATTATGCAGGAATAGACGTAGCCAATAAAATTGTGCTTGTGCTATTGGGTGCTCCTGAAACACTGCCACCAAGCGAAAGGGCATACTTCAGTAATCTCTCAACAAAGATGCAGACGGCGGATGCCAAAGGTGCCAGTGGAGTTTTACTGATCTATCCGCCAAATGGAAGGGGCAGCTTTGAGGGTGCCAGCCGCCGGTATTCTGAATCGGGAATAACCAATGTGCTGATGCCATCGGGTCTGGCTGATGGAAGGGCAAATTTAGGTGAGAATTTAAAAATTGCCGGTTTCTATAACATGGAATCACTTGACCGATTGATTCCAGGTGCAATGGATTCACTGCTTATCAAGTATGAACAGGGAGAACTCCTCCAGCCTGGTGAAGAACTAATTCTGTCTGGCAGTGTAGTCTCTGACTGGCAGGAATTTGAAAGTGCGAACGTGCTGGGCTTGCTGGAAGGGACAGATTTAAAAGATGAATATATTATCCATACAGCTCATTTAGATCATGTTGGCATTGGCGAGCCTGTAAATGGCGATTCAATTTATAACGGTGCTCACGACAACGCATCGGGCATAAGTGCGATGCTTGAAATTGCCCGACTTTACACCTCCATGGACTCAAAGCCCAGGAGATCTGTAATCTTTGCGGCTGTTACGGCCGAAGAAATGGGATTACTGGGATCAAAATACCTGGCCCGTAATCCGCCGGTTCCAAAAGAACAAGTTATTGCCAATGTAAATACGGATATGCCAACGCTGATCGCCCCTTTGTTGTCGATCGAGCCCTTGGGTGCAGAACACAGCAGCATTATGAAACATGTACAGACCAATGCCCGCTTGTTGAACCTACAGGTGAATGAGGATCACATGCCCGAGGAGGTGAGGTTTGTAAGAAGTGACAACTATAATTTTATCCTTGAAGGAGTTCCGGCGTTGCGCATGAAATACGGACTTAAAACGGAAGACTCCGAAACCGGATTAGATTCCCTGATTAATACATTTACCAGAAATGTCTATCACAAACCTTCGGATGAGGTGGACGGACTTTTTGATTTTGAAGCGGCCAGGACATATGTGAAGCTTCAGTTTATGAACAGTTACAAAATCAGTGTGGATGATGAACGTCCGAAGTGGAATGAAGATTCCTTTTTTAGAAAATTTGAGCGATAAGGAGGAAATCCCCGGGGGCAAAATTCTGCTCTTGATTTAAAGTTGAACGATGGTAGCTGCAATATTGAGTTTCTTCCTTGCATTAACAGATTAAATTGATTTATTAGTAAGAGTATAATTGAAAAGAGAATTACATTTTAAATTATACTTATGAATAAAAATCTTGTTTATGATATCGGAATGTGCGACGGTTCAGATACCCGCAAGTATTTATCCCTGGGCTATGATGTTGTTGCTGTAGAGGCTGATCCCACACTCGTAGAAAAGGCAAAAAGAAAGTTCAGCAATTACATTAAATCGGGCAGACTCAAGATTATAAATGTAGGAATAACCCAGGAACGGGGCACGGATACTTTTTATGTAAACGATGCAATGCCAATCTGGAATTCCTTCGATAAGGAAATAACCGGACGTGACAACATGCCATACCGGGAAATTAAGATTACCTGTGTTCCGTTTGCTGATATCATCGAGGAACACGGCGTTCCGTTTTATCTGAAGATTGATATTGAGGGTAATGATATTTATTGTGTCAGGGATCTGAAGCCTGGGAATTTGCCAAAGTATGTTTCGCTCGAAGCGGATAACAAGGCAGATCTGGAATCCCTTGATGCACTCAGGGATGTTGGATATACCAAGTTTCAATGTATCAATCAGAATACATTCACTCCTGTGAGCGTTCCCTATGAAATGAAATTGAATCCCGGTAAAATGAACTTTAATGACCGGCTTTACTTACAGGTCATGTATAATAAGAATTTCTTTATCAGGGCACTGCGCAAATTTAAAGGAAGGGAAATCTTTAAATTTCTACTGAATCCTTCTTCCAACCTGACATATCAGATCGGTACCTCTGGTCCGTTTGGAGAATTACTCCCCAATGACTGGCTCACCTATGACCAGGTTAAAACGGAGTTCCTGGAATCCTTCAGATCCTTTGATGAAAGACATCCGAATTCCAGTTATGGATTTTGGTGTGACTTTCATGCTACCTATTAGTCGTATAAACCCAATTCTCGTCTAACCCCCTTCACTGTCACCGGGGGTTTCAAATTGGTGCTGGCTTAAAGTTTATCAACTGTATTTTGATGCCATAGTTCATTTTTCAAACTGACAATCCGCATAAAATAAATCCGACAAAGGGATAAAATTTAGGGAACAAAAAAAATCGTGCTGCCATGAATATTAATAACTATTCAAAACCGCAGCTGAATATCCTTATTATCCTAAGAATATTAATCGGCTGGCACTTTCTGTATGAAGGTGTATTAAAAGTATATAATCCTGAATGGACGGCAAAGGGCTTTTTGCTTTCCTCTCAGGGCATTTTTCGTCCGCTTTTCACCTGGATGGCAGGTGACGGGCAAATTGGATTTATTGATTCTGCCAATATCGTGATACTGATGTTTGTGGGCATTGCCCTCATTGCAGGAATTCTGGAAAGACCGGCGGCATTGTCTGGATTCGTATTGCTCATGCTGTATTACCTGGCCCATCCGGCGTTTCCCGGACTGGAGCAGGGTCCTACAGAAGGCAACTACTGGATCGTGAATAAAAACCTGATTGAAGGATTTACCCTTCTTGCCCTGTATTATTTCCCTACAAGTGCTGCATTCGGCTTGAGGAGGATATTTACCGGGGATAAAAAACTCGCTAACACCTAAACCTGTAACGCTATGAAATGGACCAGAAGAGATATGTTAAAGGGCCTCGGAGGCTTACCGGTAGTTGGAACCGTATGGTGGGCAGGAGGAAGATATGCCGTTAAAAAGAACAGGGAACGTGAAGCGATCCTTGAGACCCTGAATATTCAGGCCGCAGCTCCCGCTACGACGGGACCAATGAGTGGTGATCCTGTTCGAATTGGAATCATTGGATTTGGTATACGCGGTCAGCAATTAACCCGGGCACTGGGTTTCGCTACCAAAGAATGGCTCACCAGTATGGAAGAATCAGCCAGGAATAATCCCAGGGATACAAGGCTCGCTGAATTTCTGGATCAGGAAGATTTGAATGTAAAACTCACAGGTATCTGTGATCTGTTTGACGTTCGTGCAGAAATTGCACAGGAATCCTTTGAAGGAATCAGGCGTTACCGGACACATGAGGAAATGATCAATAGCGGTAATGTGGATGCGGTGATCATTGCGACCCCTGACCACTGGCACGCACCCATTTCGATCGCTGCGCTTAACGCCGGGGTTCATGTGTATGTGGAGAAACCAATGACGCATAATATTAAGGAAACCTATGAATTACGCGATGCGGCGCTGAATTCAAGTGCTGTATTTGCAGTTGGGCACCAGCATCGGCAGACTCAAAGCTTCCGTACTGCCCAGGATATTATCGATAAAAAGGTGATTGGTCATGTTTCACTCGTGGAGACCAATACCAACAGGAATGACGACAATGGAGCATGGCAATATGAAATTCATGAGAAGGCGAGTCCGGCCACCATCGACTGGAAACAGTTTCTCGGAAATGCACCGGAAGAGCCCTTTAATAAAGAACATTTCTTCCGATGGAGAAAATGGTGGGCATATGGTTCCGGGTTATCGGGAGACCTGATGACGCACGATTATGATCGCCTCAATTGTGTCCTGAAAATGGGAATCCCCGCATCCGTAATGACATCCGGAGGTATATATACCCATAACGACGGAAGGAACGTGCCTGACGTCATGCAGATCAACATGGAGTTCCCGGATTTTTCAACCGGAAGTAGCCAGGAGCCAGGTAAGGAAAACGGAATGACACTGGTATACAGTGCAACACTGGGCAACCAATTCAACCGACCGACCCTTCTCATGGGACATGATGGAACCATGGAACTCGGTAACCGGCTGACCATCTGGGCAGATCCTCGGTCTACACGTTACCAGCAGGCATTCGAAGAAAAGCGAATGGATCCGAATGTTCCGATTTATCAGTATGACCCTGCGGCAAATGCAGTAGACGGAGTGACTTCAGCCACGTCAAAATACTTTGCAGACAAGGGCTTGTTATGGACCTATGTAGATGGCAAACGCGTGGATTCCACATTCCTCCACCTGCGCGAATGGCTGAGTTGTATTCGTAATGGCGGTAAACCAAGTTGCGGCATTCAGGAAGGGTTCGAGGAAGCAATCACCGCGCACATGGGAGGTTTATCCTATAAATTAGGGCAGCGGATTTACTGGGATAATAACCGCCAGGAAATTTTGCCGGTGGAAGGTTATGACCTCGATGAAGTGCTGTTGTTAAACAAGGAGCAAATCAAACCCCGGGCGGTATACGATCCTGCCTGGTCCTGATCATCGTTCCATATTTTCTAAAGATTTTCCCCCGGATGATGCTGGCTGCTTCTCCGGGGGATGTTTTTTGAAAACGGGGTTACCGTTTAAACTACCGTTCGTCCGTAGTTCCAATGAACTTCGAAATATTTTAAATATTCATTAGATTCATCCGACAGAAACATGAATATGATAAATCCTTTCATAGATGCTCACGTCCATTTGAATTCCCTTTCAGTGGAAAAAATATCGGTCGCCCAGGCTATGGGCGGCAAATTTGTATCGATTAATACCGACGTGCCGGATTTCGTATCCATTGAAGAACAGCAACACATTACCCGTACGCTGGCCTTTGCTTACCCGGAAATGGTGCGCTACATCGCCACCTTTGATTTTAAGGGTTTCCCTTCGCCAGAATGGCTTGACAGAACCATCTATAACATCCAATCCGCTGTCAATGAAGGCGCTGCTGGTATCAAGATTTGGAAGAATCTGGGAATGGATCTGCGTGATGAATCCGGCAATTTTGTGATGATCGATGATGATCGTCTTGATCCGGTGTTTGATTACCTCGAAACCCATCAGATTCTTGTGTTGGGGCATCAGGGTGAACCGCGTAACTGTTGGCTTCCATTAGAGCAAATGACGGTTAATTCCGACCGAAATTATTTTAAGAACCATCCGGAATATCATATGTTCCTGCATCCGGAATTCCCATCATATGAAAAACAGATCGATGCCCGCGATAACCGATTACAGAAAAATCCGAAATTACGCTTTGTAGGACTACACCTGATGAGTCTTGAGTATTCCATTGAAGAAGTAGCCAGGCGCCTGGACCGGTTTCCCAATGCAATGACTGATCTGGCCGAGCGCATCTGTCATCTGCAGCTACAGGCCCGGGAAAACCGGGAGTCAGTAAGGGATTTCATGATCAAATACCAGGATCGTATAATCTATGGAACGGATGTGATTGACGACGGTTCTGACCCCGGTATTGCCGCACGTTTTGGTGATTTATGGAAACGTCATTGGAATTTTTTTGCAAGTTCCGAATGGCAGGATGCTCCTGAATTTGATGGAGATTTTCAGGGGCTTGATCTTCCTGAAAAAGTTCTTTCTAAATTGTTTTATGAAAATGCAGCCCGTGCATACGGGTTTTAACCTTGTATATATGAAATCTACAGATCGAAGGTCATTCCTCAAAAATTCAGGTCTCTTAGGGCTGGGATTGTTTGCTGGCAGTGTGAGCCAGGTAAATGCCCGGACAACTATGTTCCGCACCATAGGTAGAAATGCCGAATTCAACATGAGCGGATATGCGGCACCCCCGCTGGAGACCGTTCGGGTAGGTATAGTCGGACTGGGTATGCGCGGGCCGGGTGCAGTGAACAGACTCAGTTTTATTGAGGGCGTAGAAATCAGGGCTCTTTGCGACCTGATCCCGGAACGTGCGGAAAAAGCGAAAGCCTCCCTGAAGGATACTCCGCATAAGCCTCAATTGTACAGCGGTTCATCTTTTGCATGGAAAGAAATGTGTGAACGTGAAGATCTGGATCTGATATACATTGCTACACCCTGGGAATGGCATACTCCGATGGCTGTATTCGCGATGGAAAGCGGCAAGCATGCCGTTGTTGAAGTTCCTGCCGCAACGACACTTGACGAATGCTGGCAACTGGTGGAAACGTCGGAAAGAACCAGGAAGCACTGCATGATGCTTGAAAACTGCTGCTATGATTTCTTTGAATTAATGACCCTTAATATGGCCCGTCAGGGGTTTTTCGGCGACATTATTCATGGCGAGGGAGCTTACATCCATAATCTTGTTGATCTGAATTTTAACAAGGAAACTGGTTATCAGGGCATGTGGCGGCTTAAACAGAATTTCAGGAATGGTAACCTTTACCCAACTCACGGATTGGGGCCTGTTTGCCAGATCATGAATATTAACCGCGGGGATCAGATGGATCATCTCACTTCAATGAGTACAAATGATTTTACCATGGCTGGTCATGCCAGGGAACTCGCGCAGGAAGATGCCTTCTTTAACGAGTTTGCGGCGCATACCTACCGTGGTAATATGAATACAACACTTGTGCGTACGAAAAATGGAAAAACCATTATGATTCAGCATGATGTTTCTTCACCCAGGCCTTATTCCAGGATTCATTTAATCAGTGGTACCAGGGCTATGGCACGAAAGTGGCCGGAGCCTCATATTTCCAAAGGCCATGGATGGTATAGTACTGAGGAAGTGAAGGAGCTTGAAGAAAAATATACGCCGGGAATCGTGAAAAAAGTGGGCGATCTCGCCAGGAAAGTTGGGGGGCATGGCGGTATGGATTTTATCATGGACTGGCGATTGATCGATTGTTTGAGAAATGGCTTACCGCTCGACCAGGATGTATATGATGCTGCACTGTGGAGTTCGATCAGCCCGTTAAGTGAATGGTCTGTTGCCAACCGGTCGGCATCAGTGGATGTTCCCGATTTTACACGGGGTCATTGGAAAACGAACAAGCCAGTAAGCGTATTGGAGGACTATTCATAGCCGTTCGGCTGAAAAAAGCCTTAATCATATACGTATTTCCAGGAGCCGTCAGACATCCGTTTCCAAACTGTATGGAACGTACCCTGATTGGTGACTGAATTGCCTGCGCTATCGGTTCGGATCAATTCATAAGGCCCGTAGGTATAAGCCATGTCACCTGAGCTGGATACATCGATATAGGATGGGGACCACTTCAGGGTTATCTGATCAAAATTTGGATCGCTGTAATATCGGTCAATCTCATCTTTGCCTTTTATAAGTTCCCCCCGGTTCAATACGGCATCAGGATGGGCATATGCAACGAAAGCGGCTCGCAGACCATCACGCTGGGCCATTTCCGCGAATGCCGTTTCAGCTTCACGGACGGAATTGATCAATTCCTCTGAACCTTCCCCTGTTTGACTGCAGGATGCCAATAAGGCAAGCGATATGGCCGTTATAATCATTAAAACTCTCTTCATATTATTCTGTTAAGTTCAATCGGTGTAATTTTGGTTGGTTAAAGAAGAATTTCAACACCTCATAAGGTTTTTAAACCATTAGTCAATGTGTTACTGGAACACATTAAAAATTCTTTTATCATTGTACCTTCGGGCAATCCGTAATTTAACAAGTAAATACCTCAAGCGATCACCATGTTTAAAGTTAGAAATTTATTTCAGTCTGTCATATTAATGCTATTTGCCGGGTTAATGATTGCAGCTGTTTCCTGCAGCGGTCCGAAAGGGCCTTCAAAAGTCCTGGTATTTTCAAAGACTGCCGGTTTTCGTCACGAATCGATAGCCGCAGGGATCAAGGCAATTGAGAAACTGTCTAAGCAGTACAATTTTGTAATGGATACCACCGAAAGCAGCGATGCTTTTAACGAAGAAAATCTGCAAAATTACAAGGCTGTTATTTTTCTGAATACTACGGGAGATGTGCTGAATAAACAGCAACAGAATGATTTTGAGCGATTTATTCAGGCTGGTGGTGGTTTTGTGGGTGTTCATGCTGCGGCAGACACCGAATATGACTGGCCCTGGTACGGCAGACTGGTGGGAGGGTACTTTAACGGACATCCCAACGGTCCGAATGTGAGAACGGCATCGTTTGATATTGTCGACAATACCCATATCTCAACCGATTCCCTTCCGGCACGTTATGAACGCACTGATGAATTTTACAATTACCGAAATATTCAGGAGGATCTGAATGTACTTATTACGATCGACGAGAGCACCTATGAGGGCGGAACCAATGGAGATTTTCACCCGATGGTCTGGTATCATGACTTTGACGGTGGAAGGGCATTCTACACGGCTATGGGACATACAGATGAATCCTATTCAGAACCTTATTTTCTATATAACCTGGCGGGCGGAATACAGTATGCATTAGGCGGAGAAAAACCGGCCGATCTTGATTATAAAATGGCCAGCACAATTCGGGTGCCGGATGGAAACCGTTTTAGCAAAGTTATACTGGCTGAAAAATTGAATGAGCCCATGGAACTTGCCGTGATGAGTTCAGGAAAGGTCCTTTTCATTGAAAGGCTGGGAAAAGTTCGACTTTTCGACCCTGAGGCTGGAGGTATAAAAGAGGTCGGACAAATCGATGTAAGTCATAAATATATTAACCAGGACGGTAATCAACCTGAGGCTGAGGATGGACTGCTTGGTCTTGCACTTGATCCGGATTACGATAATAATCACTGGATATATCTTTATTATTCACCTGCGGGAAATGAACCTGTGAACGTACTTTCCAGATTTGAATTCAGAAATGATGAATTGAACATGTCTTCAGAAAAGGTGATGCTGAAGGTACCTGTGCAACGAGACCAGTGTTGTCACACAGGAGGCTCCATCGCGTTTGATTCAAAAGGCAACCTATACCTGAGTACGGGCGATAATACCAGTCCGCGTGCAACACCCTATGCGCCGATTGATGACCGTCCGGGGCGTATTCCATGGGATGCGCGTAAGGGATCATCAAACACGAACGATCTGCGGGGTAAAATTCTTCGCATTCACCCGGAAGCTGACGGTAGCTATACCATTCCTGAAGGAAACCTGTTCCCGGTTGGAACAGATAAAACACGTCCGGAAATTTTTGTAATGGGTACACGTAATCCTTTCCGGATATCCGTTGATCAGCGAACCGGTTATGTTTACTGGGGAGATGTAGGACCGGATGCCCGCTCAGATTCCTCCGGTATCGGTCCGATGGCCTATGATGAAATTAATCAGGCCCGAACCCCTGGTTTTTTCGGATGGCCGCTTTTTACCGGAAATGATGCAGCGTATAATGATTATGATTTTGAAACAGGCGTATCCGGACCAAAATTTGATCCGAAGAGGCCTATAAATGATTCAAGAAATAATACGGGATTGACTGAATTGCCGCCAACATCGCCCAATTTCATTTGGTATCCGTATGCAGTATCTGAGGAATTTCCCCTGTTGGGATCCGGGGGCCGCACGGCCATGGCTGGCCCTGTGTATTATTCAGGAGATTTTGAGGGTGCTGCACGCGCGTTTCCCGATTACTACGACGGAAAGCTGTTTATTTATGAGTGGATGAGGGGATGGATTATCGCCGTCACAATGGATGAGGAAGGTAATTATGCCGAAATGGAGCGTTTTATGCCCGACTATAAATTCAGCAACCCTATGGATATGGAGTTCGGCCCTGACGGTGATCTGTATGTGCTTGAATACGGTACCGGTTGGTTTGTGCAAAATGATGATGCCCGTCTTGTTCGAATCGAATACAACGGAGGAAACCGAAAGCCGCTGGTTCAGGTTGCCGCAAGCAAAACAAAAGGTGCAGCTCCTTTAACCGTTGCATTTGATACCAGGGGCACCGAGGATTTTGATCGCGACCCTCTGACCTATGAATGGAAGGTTTTAAATGCAACGGGCACCCAGGTAGCGTCATCTTCAGAAATGAATCCTACCTTTACACTGGATGAACCCGGGGTTTACAATGCCAGACTTTCAGTTACAGATGACAAGGGAGAGCGAGCCATTGCTGAAACGGAATTGATTGCCGGAAATGAACCTCCGTCATTATCGTTTAACATCATCGATCATAATACCAGCTTTTTCTTTGAGGGAATACCGTTCAGTTATGAGGTAGAGGTTTCTGATGCTGAAGATGGTGAATTGGGGAATGGGATCGACGAGGATCAGGTAGCGGTGACTATCGATTATCTGCCTGAAGGATTTGACCGAATTGAAATTGCGCAGGGTCACCTGATGGCCAATGATGCGGTTGCGGCTGCTGGAGGTAAAAAACTAATGGAGGAAAGCGATTGCGCTGCTTGTCACAAGGTTGACAGCAAGTCTATTGGCCCGAACTTTAAAGAGATTGCGGCAAAATACATGGACGATCCCGGTGCGATTGATTACCTGGCCACTAAAATTATTAACGGTGGAAGTGGTGTCTGGGGGGATGTAGCTATGGCAGCACACCCGCAAATGTCCAACGATGATGCTGCAAACATTGTAAAATATATTTTTAGTTTAGGAAGGGAGGCAGAGCCGGTGGTATCATTGCCTGTACGTGGTTCCTATACTACCAGAATTGAAGATGGTCAGTCAAAGGACGGCGTAGTCATTATACGTGCCGCCTACACAGACAGGGGAGCGAATGGGGTTCCGCCCATTACATCTCAGGATATGTTTATTTTGAAAAGCCCCAACATAATTCCCGCAGATGCCGATGAAATGGAAGGTGTAAACGTCTATACAACAAATAATCCCACCCGGAAGCTTGCGATTATTCAGGAATCCGGAGCCTATGCTAAGTTCAGCGCCATAGACCTGACCGGGATTAATGGGGTTCTTTGTGTGGCATCAGTTCCGGTTAATATGTTGAATGCGGCTGGCGGAATCATCGAGATTCACCTTGATAGCCCGGATGGCCCAGTGATTGGTACCTCAGAAATGCTTTCGCCCGTCGAAGGGCCTATCATGAGTGTGGCTCCAAGAACAGCCATGATTTCATTATCGCCAACCTCGGGTAAGCATGACCTTTATTTTGTTTACAAGAATGAGAATGCGCCTGAAGGGCAAAGCCTGATGGTGCATGTGGCAGCAAGCTTTATGCCTGCAGAGGGCAATGCCCTGAGTATGAAAACTAATTAAGGAATATGTGGATTAGTTGGCTTCAAAACAGAAGTCAACTAATCCATTGAACAGCTTGAATAAATCCGGGTCCTTTGGTTCGGGCTTTTCAAGGTCTCCGCGGAAAGTATTGAAGGCATAACTTTCGATTGTCACATCGCCACTGGTTACAGGATAGGAAAAATCCTGTATCGAAAAGAAATATGTTTCCAGTTCTTCAGGTTTTGCTGCAAAATATATTGCTATCAGGTATTCATCCTCTGCAGAAAGAGGAACACCTGTAACTGTATTATAATGCCAGTCGGCATTATTTGCACTTACAGTCGTTTCAGCGAGTACGGTATTATCACTCAGGTCCGACCGGTAGAGCCTAACCTGGTAATTACCATTTTCAGGCACCTGAATTCCAATTTCCTTCAATTCTCCGTCATATGCGATTGTGAAAGTATATCCAAAAACAGTATAGACACCCGTGTGATCTCCAAGGGCTTTAAAATCACCCTGTTCAATGGTGTAGGAACCATCTGTAAGAATATCATGAATGGGATACTGGCAACCTTCGATATCGCTTCCATCATTGCCTCCATCGGTACCGCCAGAATTTCCCCCGTTGTTACCATTATTGGCAACCGGGTCGGGATCTTCAGAATTGTTGCATGAATCTATGGTTAGGAGCAGACCAAAACATAACAGTAAGGCCGGAATTGATTTTATAAGTGAGTTCATCAGTATGGGTTTTATGCAAAATCCAACTAATGGCTTGGTCTGACCATACCGCATTTGGGGTATATTCAGATATTTGTATTATTTTTCATAAGAAAAGAAATCAGTTCAACGGTACTGTGGACATCGGCTTTTTTCAGGATATTTTTACGATGGGTTCGTACAGTTTCATAACTGATATTCAGCGCTTCACTTATTTCCTTGCTGTCTTCCCCCCGGATCAGATGGCGGAGAATTTCTTTTTCCCTCGATGTAAACAAATCTTCTGAGGGTCTGAGCTCCATATGCTTCATGTCCAGATGAAAATGTTCATTTCTTTTTTGGTTAAATAATGTGGCTTGCGGCAGATTGCTGATCTCCAGGTGCGAAATATCCGTGATGATGTTGGCAAAAACGAACGGGACCCTGTTTTCATCAAAAACGAGCGGAATATTCTGATTTTGCGTGGTAATAACTGATCCGTTCTTATGATTTGAACGGTTTTGAAATACTACATATACGCTTTCTTTTTCATCGTCAGGTACTGAGTTTATATACATCATGGCACGTCCAATGATTGACGTGATAAAGGGAAAATCAGGTGGGTAGATGAAGGCCTCCACGAATCGCTCATTATTCTGAAGAATCTCGTGGTGGGAATAACCTATAACCTGTTGACTGTTTCCGGTTACGAGTTCAAGCTTTTTGGTAAAAATATTGGCGATAAAGCAAAACCATGGGCCTACCGACCACAGTCCGCCAACGATGGGGTTCTCAAGAATTTCCGGAATGTAGTTCCTGTCATGCACTACGTAGTCCTGTTTTCCGATGGCCCGGAAGATGTCAAGAAAATTATTATGGTTATTCAATCGATATTTTTAATTATAAAATACTTATTCCGAATTGAATATCAAATACTTATATAAAGAAACAGGCCGTCAAAATCTTTTGACGGCCCGTCTTGTTACCTCGTAAATTCGTGCTTTGCAGTTTCAGGTATTTACTATTTTTGCCTGGTTATTTTTTATTCCGAATTGCCCATTGCAGATTTTCTTTGTTGGCGTATACCAGTTCAAGCCCGTTTTCTTTAACAAATTCATCTACTGCCAGAAGAACACCATGGTGAACATGATTTGGATCTGAATTATAATCATCCCCGGCGATTATACCACCATTTTTCACTTTATGTTTCAATATGTTCAACTCCTGGCGGGTATGCTCATACTGATGACTGGAATCAACGTAGGCCCAATCCAGGTAATCATCAGCAAACGCCTCCAAAACTGGAATATCAAAGTCAACGTGAACGAGAACCTGGCCGGCCTCAATTTCTTTCTTATATGTTTTAAGGATTGTCCGAACCGCGCGAACAGTACTCTTATTTCCATTGGCCCACTCCCAATGTGGCTCCAGGAAATACCAGGGGTCAACAAGATGAAGTTTCTTGGGTTTGGCCACATCCAGCAGAATCTGACTAAAATGTCCATTGAGTACACCTAATTCTGCCCCAACACCATTCTTAGGGAAAATGGAATCGACAAATTCTATACGTCTGTTGTAAATTTCTCTCTTCACATACCTTCTGTAACGGAAATAAACATCGGTCTCCTTTAGTTTTCGGGCGATTATGTTGTTTGAAATAAGGTCTTTCATCAGGTGTTTCTTATGATTCTTATGTGCTTATTTTAACTTCAAATATATTAAGTATATACTGAATAACTATTGGTCAATTAACTATCTGATATGCAATATTGAGAATTTCACGAGTCTGGATTTTTCATTATTGCCAGGTAGGAATACCACTTCTTAATGCCCTTCAAATACATGAGGTAACCCTCTTCGAATCAGTAATTTGTCTTAAAAATTGGAATTCATCCAAAATTCAAATTTAGGATGTGATTTGGGTTTAATTCCACCCTGATGATGTTTTTATAATAAAAGAGCCGCTCCCTGCTGGAAGCGACTCCTTATAAACTCAAAACAACAACCTTAATTACAGTGGTACAATCTTGATGCCAGAAATATTTTATGATAAAAGCAAGTACATATGGCTGAACTCACCAATCATTCTACGGTAATGATTTCGTGGAACAAACATCATTGAAACGTGTTAAAAGAAATAAAAAAATATGGCTCAAATTACACTTGGTGGTTCAGTATGTCATACCAGCGGCGAACTGCCTTCCCACGGAACACACATTAAGAATTATGCATTTTCGCAGAACAATTTGCAACCCTTTCATCTTCAGGATGCCAGGGGCAAACGGGTGATCCTGAATATATTTCCGAGTATTGATACGGCGGTATGCGCAACTTCGGTGCGAACTTTTAACAAGGAGGCAGCGAATCTTGATAACACCCTTGTATTGTGCATTTCGAAGGATCTGCCTTTTGCGCAGGCAAGGTTCTGCGGTGCAGAGGGAATTGAAAATGTTCAGACGCTCTCAGATTTCAAAGACACATCCTTTTCGAAAGATATGGGTGTGCTGATCGAGGACGGACCTTTTGGCGGTCTCGATGCCCGTGCCGTGATTGTTTTGGATGAAGAGATGAAGGTAATTCACACAGAACTGGTAAGCGAAATTGGACATGAGCCTGATTATAAGGCTGCCATGAAGGTTCTGCAGGAATAAAAATTCATCAAATTAACAGGGTAGCAGATTACCCTGGTTCCAAAGCCCGATGAGAAGTATTGCCGTTCATCACCTTCTCATCGGGTTCCTTTTATTTTCTCAAAAAATTCAGCTATTTAAAGTCGGATTACATTTCCAGGCTTATGGACAGAAGAACGGCAATTCGTAATATTGCACTTGCTACAGGGAGTGTCACACTCCTTACAAGATGCGGCTTTGGTGAAGAAAGACTTCCTATCGCATTGAACAACCTTAAAGTTTCCGTCGAACAGGAAGATCTCCTGAAGGAAATTGTTTCAGTCATTATACCTCAAACCGACCTTCCCGGTGCTGAATCTCTCGAAGTACATAATTTTGTCTGGGTCATGGCCGATGATTGTATGGATGTGAAGGATCAGGACCGGTTCATGAATGGAATAGGGGGGGTCAACAAGCTTTTGAAGCATACTCGGGGTCAGTCATTTTCGGAAATTGAACCTGCAGTGCGATCAGAAGTACTCACTGAAATAGTATCCTTTCCGGCAGATTATGCTGTGCCTGAAGACCGGGAGGGGAACCCGGAGTTCAATTTGGCTGATATCCAATATTTCGTCGGACAGACAAAGCGATTTACAATCGAGGGGTTTATGGATTCTGAGTATATAATGACGGAAGTGATGCCTTACAAACTTGTACCAGGACCTGCTTCAGGATGCCTGAAGGTAGATCCAGCTAAACGAATCAATATCAATGGCTAATTTAAATATCAACGCAAAAAAACAGAATACCTTCGACGCCATTGTGATTGGCTCCGGAATGAGTGGAGGATGGGCTGCAAAAGAGCTGACGGAGAAGGGTTTAAAAACGCTTGTCCTCGAACGAGGCAGGGAAGTAAGGCATTTGCGGGATTATCCGACCACAAATACGATGCCCTGGGAATTTCCGCACCGGGGAAGGATTCCCGAGGAAATCCAACGGGAAAATCCTGTTATCAGCCGTTGTTATGCATTCCGTGAAGATGCGGCACATTTTTTTGTTAAGGATAAGGAACATCCATACATTCAGGAGAAACCGTTTGACTGGATTCGGGGTTATCAAACCGGTGGCAAGTCATTGATGTGGGCCCGTCAGACACAACGATGGAGCCAATATGATTTTGAAGGTCCGGACCGGGACGGGTTCGCCGTACCTTGGCCAATAAGCTACGATGACCTGGCACCATGGTATAGCCATGTAGAAAAGTTTGTAGGTATTTCAGGTAATCCGGATAATATAGATGTATTGCCTGATGGTGAGTTTTTGCCTCCGATGGAAATAAACTGTGTGGAGGATCACTTCAGTCAGGTTGTTAAAAAGGAATACGGAGGCAACCGCCACATCATTATAGGAAGGTGCGCCCATATCACAGGAAGCGCCGAGAAATTTGCGGCCCAGGGCAGGACGCTCTGTCAGCATCGCAATATTTGCCAGCGGGGCTGTCCTTTCGGAGGTTATTTCAGCAGCAATTCCAGTACGCTGCCATGGGCAGAAAAAACAGGTAATATGACACTAAGGGCCGATTCTGTAGTGCATTCAATCCTGTATGATGAAAAAGAGAAACGCGCTGTGGGCGTTCGTGTGATTGATGCAAAAACCAAGGAAGAGACTGAGTATTATGCAAAGATCATTTTCCTGAATGCAGGAGCACTTAACACCAACCTGATCCTGTTAAATTCAATTTCAAACCGCTTTCCGGAGGGATTGGGAAATGACAATGGTCTGCTGGGTAAGTATATCGCCTTTCATAATTACCGGGCAGTAATTAGTGCGGAGTATGATGGCTTTCCAGATATGCATACCGTGGGACGCCGCCCGAATGGCATGTACGTTCCTAGGTTCAGAAATGTGAAAACGCAGGAAACAGACTTCTTACGGGGGTATGCAGCTGGATTTGGCGCTGACAGGATGGTACGAACCGATTATGACGGATTTGGAGAAACCTTAAAAAATAATCTTCTCAATCCTTCATATGGCCCCTGGCGTGTCGGGTCTCATATGATGGGTGAAACCATACCTAAGGAGACCAACCGGGTCACGCTCGACAAGGATCAAACTGACGAATGGGGAATGCCTCAGCTGCGGATTGATGTTGACTATGATGAAAATGATGAAAAGATGATAGCCGACTATTTTGAGCAATTCACTGAAATGTTTGAAAAGGCCGGTTTTACCAATATTCGTCCGTATGACAAGAAACAGGCACCCGGGCTTGATATCCACGAGATGGGAGGTGTTCGAATGGGTAAAGACCCGGCTACATCACTTCTTAACAAATGGAATCAATTGCACAACTGCAAGAACGTATATGTAACCGACGGGGCCTGTATGACTTCAACCTCCACGCAGAATCCATCACTTACCTACATGGCATTTGCGGCGAGAGCGGTGGACCATGCTGTTCGTGAGTTCTCCTGATGTTTGTGACATTTTATTACAATCAATATGCAACCCATAGATAAATCTGAACGTCTTTAGGTTAAACGCAATCATACTATGAACAGATTTATCGCAATTACCCTGCTGTTGTCAGCTCCCCTGGTTCTAAATGCCCAGCAATCCTTTGAACGTGAAACAGGTGATTTTAATCGCCTGGTGCTATCGCCACATATAAATCTGGTTTTGGAGACCGGTGATACCCCAGGAGTTCGCATTGAATATGATAATGTTGACAAACACGAGATTAATGTAGAAGTCAATGGCTCAACCTTGCGGATTTACCTCGAACACGCTAAAATGATTGAGAAGACTGAGCAGGTAAATTATCATTACAGCAAAGGCATCTATGACGGAGCAGAGGTGACCGCTTATGTGACATTTACGGAACTTGAAATGCTTGAAATTCGGGGTGATCAATGGGTAAAAGTTCAATCGCCCATCAATGCCAGACAGTTCAAGCTGAAAATCTATGGTGAGAATGATGTTACATTCGATCGTGTAAATGCTGAGTATTTTAAAGTATCTCTGTTTGGAGAAAATGAGCTCACGGTCAAGAATGGAGATGTTGAATACCAGAAATATACACTTTACGGTGATAATTCAGTGGAGGTTTCCGGATTGAAAAGTCAGCATACCAACACTAAAATATATGGTGAAAGCGAGCTGTCTCTGTATGCGAGCCATGAGCTGGAAATAACCTCCTTCGGAGAACCTATCATCACCTATGCCGGGGATCCAATCGTTAATAAAGGAATCATTATCGGCGAGCCAAGGATATTTGGCAGGGATTGAGTATTCGCTATTTAAGAATAAAAAAAGGTCCGCTTAGTTAGCGGACCTTTTTTATGCCTGGTAATTTTTATTTAGTCCAATACATAAACATCCAGATCCTTAAAAATATTGAAGGTCAGGGCGAAGTAAAAGACATGTGCATCGAGGTCTTCATAAGGCCTGAAAGGTGTGCCATCTACAATCGCCTCATAGTCTGTATTCAGAAAACTGTTCAGATAATACTTGAACTTAATATTGGTTCCGTTGACAAACTGGAATCCTACAAACAAGCCATGTGCCAGGGTAGGAGTTCTGTCGCTGAACCATGAATTGAATTTATCTTCTTTCTTCTCGTTTATAAAGGTTTTCTGCTTGAAATTGAAAGGCACTTCAAATTCATATCCGGCGTAGATTCCAACATTCTGACTGAAATCATATTTGAATCCAACAGGAACGCCGATGTTGTAGGTTCTGAATTTTACACGTGTGTTGGTGGAACGATCCTCAGCGATAAATCCGACGTTCCGAATGGCCAGTCCATGAAACAGGCCAAATTCACCCCAGTCATAAACTCGCCAGGACTGGGCGTTAAAGAAGGGTGAAAAACGAATGATATTGTCATAACCTGAACCTACATTGGCAAAAGAAAATATCAGTTCACCACCCGATAGGATGTATTTATCCGGTTTGTCCTGGGCCGTCGAATAAAGGCTCGTGCCTAATATCATTGCCGTAAATAAGATAATTCTCTTCATCTTGATGTGTTTAGTTGGAATGCTAAATTGTAAAAAAATAATCATATACCCCTGATTTTCATCTTCGAATTCACTGATGTGTATCATTGGAATACAACATTGTCTTTTATACATTTTGTAAACAATAAAGCCGTGAAAAAGATACTCTGTCCGACCGATTTTAGCGACATTTCGCTAAACGCCATTGCATACGGGGCTAAATTAGCCCAGGTATCGAATGCCGACCTTGTTCTGTTTCATGAACATTCACTCTGGAGTGCGTCACCGGAAGAAATCATTCTGGGTAAATCATCCCTGACCGAGTCGATAGCCAATGAACTGGAGAGCCAGTGCATACAGATTTCGAAGGCATTTCATATTTCCTGTTATGCGGATGTAATTGCTTCGGGTCGTTCGCTTGTGGGGCTGATCGAGGAGTTTTCAAGTGAGTTTGATATGATTGTCATGGGCATTGATCAGGATTATGATCTGTTCAGCTACGTTTTTGGAAGCAGGGCATTTCAGGTATCTAAACATACTGAATTGCCAATGATTCTGGTTCCGGATGAATTTACATTTGAAAAAATTGATCGTATTGCTTTTGCTTTTGATCCGTCGGAAAAAAGAGAAACGCCGATAGAACAACTGACAATGTGGGCAGAACGATGGAACTCCAAGATCACATTGCTCGAAGGCGTTCAGACAGAGGATCCTGCTCCGATTTCACGTGTTTCCCATCCCGGTATTGGCTCAGAAGCTATTCAGGTACAACATCTGAGTAAAAGTAAAATGATCGATGAAATTGATCAGTTCATGTTGGAGCATAATGCGAACGTTCTTGCATTATTTTCACGCCAGCGGAAATTTTTTGAATCGATGTTCCACAAAAGTGTGATTCGGGAAATGACCCGTAAAGCAACCTATCCGCTTTTTATATTTCACCGCTAAGTTTCCGCGCTGAAATATCTTTTTCCGGAGACTTCAGACTATCAGAATAACCTTTTATTTATTTTTACCGGATGTGGTTGAGAGTTTCGATCGTCTGTTCGCTTTTGTTTGCACGTATAATTACCCTGCCCGCTCAGGTTCTGTATACCGAAAAGACATCAAACCCGGGTTTATTCTCAATTAATGGAGCCCGCGGAGTTGCCGTGGCTGACTTTGATAACGATGGCGATGAAGACTTCTTTGTTACAGGACGGCCATCCCGGTTTTACCGTAATGATGGCAACTGGAATTTTACAGATGTAACCGCCTCCGCTGGAATGGGGGGTACGGAAGCATCAGTAGCGGTCTGGACTGATCTGAACAATGACGGCTGGCTTGATCTTGTTTCCAGTAGCTGGACTTCCTCTGATGTATACATTAATAATACCGATGGAACATTCCGCGAGGGATTTTCTCCTGGAATTGCGCGAAGACAATCTCTATTGGCCGGGGATCTGAATCATGATGGCTGGGTTGATATTTTCTCTGCGAATTTCCGCGATCCGCATGAACTTCTGCTAAATGCCGGTGATGGGCTGCTCATCGATGATGCGAAAGACAGGGGCGTAGCGACGGTTCATACCGGTATGGGAGGCGTGTTGGTCGACCATGATCTTGATGGAGATCTTGATATCTACCTGGTTTATGACACCTATGAGCCAACGGAAATCTTTGAAAATGACGGATCAGGTAATTTCTCGGATGCTTCCGAAAAATGGGGCTTAAAAACGGAAAGCCAGGCCATGGGAATAGATGAGGCGGATATCAATGGCGACGGGAAGCCTGATTATTACATAACAAACCTGTTTGACAACTATCTTTTTGAAAGTAATTCCGGCGATTATAATGAAAGAGCCATGGCATCTGGTTCAAATGATTACGGAATGAGCTGGGGAATTCGCCTATTCGATGCTGACAATGATGCCGATATTGATATTTATGTGCACAATGCGTACGGATTTTCTTCCTACATAAGCCGCTTATTCATTAATCAATCTGATAATACGTTTGAAGATATCGCAGAAGGCACACCTCTTGAAAATAAACTGACCGGCTATGGTATGGCCACTGCCGATTTGAACAATGATGGTCTGCAGGACATCATCCTGGTGAATGGTGAGACCGACAAGGCGGTAAGGATATTTCAAAATGAGACGGTTTCGGCAAACAACTGGCTTCAACTGGATCTGGTTGGTTCAACGGTGAATGCATTTGCGCTTGGGGCCAGAATCTCCGTCTTTTTTGATGGTAAAAGCCAGGTATCACAGGTAAGGGCAGGAACCGGCTGGGCAAGTCAGAATGGATTTCGTCAATATTTCGGACTTGGGCAGGCGGATAAAGTTGATTCGATAATTGTGAATTGGCCCGACGGTACCAATTCCAGACATTATCCGGACCAGGTGAATAAGAGGTATATTTTGTCCCAATCAGAAAGCCTTTTACCATACACCTCCGGAACCTACAATAACCTGATCACGTCCTCGGACCTTGGATCCCTGCCTCTTGTTGCACTTCCGCCGTTGCCCGATGCTTCTAAAAGCAT
Organism: Fulvivirga sedimenti; assembly: GCF_020328055.1. Classification (NCBI taxonomy): domain Bacteria; kingdom Pseudomonadati; phylum Bacteroidota; class Cytophagia; order Cytophagales; family Fulvivirgaceae; genus Fulvivirga; species Fulvivirga sedimenti. Next base: position 405,368 of record NZ_JAIXNE010000003.1, on the reverse strand, counting down.
TGCCCGGCAATGGAATGAGGCCTTGCTCTTTGCAATACGCAATGATCTCGCAAGACCTACAGTTCATGCCAGGAATTTATTTCATTTGTCAGTTGCCATGTACGATGCATGGGCCGCTTTCGGGGGGAATACATACCTGTTGGGCAAGGAACGGGGTTCCTATAAAAGTCAGTTCGCAGGTATAGTGATGCCTGAGGATGCTCAGATAAAAGCGATTAGTTATGCTGCGTACAGGCTTCTGGATTACCGGTTTCAAAACTCTCCGGGAAGTGGAGTTTCAAGGGCTTATTTCAGAGCCCTGATGGAGAGGTTGGGGTACGACGTGAACTATACCAGTTCGGCGTATCTTGATGGCGATGCTGCGGGCCTGGGAAATTATATTGGGAGAGAGGTGATCAATTTTGGTAAAACCGATGGCTCGAATGAATCCAATAATTATTCAAATACCTATTACGAGCCTGTAAATGATCCGTTAAACCCTTTCGATCCGGGCAATCCGACTATTTTTAATGCTAACCGGTGGCAACCGCTTCAGCTGGAAAATTTTATTGATCAAAGTGGCAATGCAGATGGTACAACGCCGCCGTTTCTGGGACCTGAATGGGGTAACCTGGTTCCTTTTGCCCTGGATACACTTGCGGCTGTTAAAAGGATCCGGGATGGTCATGAATATCGCATATTCCATGATCCTGGTGCACCGGCATATATCGGGAATGAACCCGGACTTACAGATCCCTATAAATGGACACATACCATGGTGAGTATCTGGGGTTCGCACCTGGATCCGCATGATGGGGTTATGATCGATATATCCCCTGCGTCGTTTGGGAATAACCTGGCGTATCCATCCAGTCCATCCGGTTACAGCAACTTTTATGATTACTTTAATGGCGGGGATGCAGGGACCGGTTATGAAATAAACCCCGTCACTGGAAATCCCTATGATCCACAGATTGTTCCGAGGGGTGATTTTAGCCGGGTTTTGGCAGAATTCTGGGCAGACGGGCCTGATTCTGAAACCCCGCCCGGACATTGGTTTACCTTACTGAATGATGTGACCGACCACCCCGAATTTGAGCCTCGCTGGCTTGGAGAGGGGCATTTTATGAATCCATTGGAATGGGATGTAAAAGCCTACATGGCCATGGGAGGCGCAATGCACGATGCTGCGGTCACGTCCTGGTCTATCAAGGGCTACTACGATTACGTGCGTCCCATCTCAGCCATTCGGTATATGGCGGCAAAAGGTCAGTCTTCTGATCCGGATCTACCGTCCTATGATCCGCATGGATTACCCTTGCTGGAGGGCTTTGTAGAACTCGTATACCCGGGTGATGAGCTTCAGGGAACGAATGGTGAAAATGTACATAAGATTAAACTCTACACGTGGCGGGGACATGAATTCATTGATAACCCTGAGATTGATGAGGCAGGCGTTGGCTGGATACTCGCAGAGAATTGGTTTTCCTATCAGCGCCCCACGTTTGTAACACCTCCTTTTGCCGGGTATATTTCAGGGCATTCAACTTTTTCAAGCGCGGGTGCTGAAGTACTGAGTATTATAACCGGCAGTGAGTATTTTCCAGGTGGTCTGGGGGAATACATCGCCAGAAAGAATGAGTTCCTTGTATTTGAGGAGGGGCCGAGTATGGATATCAAATTACAATGGGCCCGGTATCGGGATGCATCAGATCAAAGCAGTATGTCCAGGATTTGGGGCGGCATTCATCCTCCGGAGGATGATATTCCGGGCCGGCGTATTGGAATAGAAATTGGAAAGCAGGCAGTTGACCTGGCCAATAGTATCTTTAACGGGGAGGTTATTACTTCATTGGAAGAACAGGGCTCGTCGGAAGTAATTATCTTTCCCAATCCTTTGCAGGGAAACAAGAAACTGAGTATCAGGAAACCCTCCGGTTACTCGAAGATGACTTTGCTGGATCTGACGGGCCGGCACATTTTTGAAGAATTTCTGGGCACTGAAAATGAAGTAAAGGTGAATATTCCTGTTATTTCTCCCGGGGTATATCTGATATTGATTTCAGGCAGTTGGGGTTCTGAAACACATCGACTCCTGGTGAGGTGATCAGCCTGGCCTGCCAGAACAGCCTTCATTATTGAAATAGGCGGGGTATATATTGCTTTTATGGCTAAAAGTCATGAACTTTAATAGAACTCAATCTTTTAATTTTTCTAATAAATCTCTCCATTATGGCAAATTATACCTTAAATGTAAATGGTAAGAGTCAGTCTGTCGAGGCTGATCCAACCACTCCGATCCTATGGGTATTGCGCGACAATCTCAGGTTGGTGGGCACAAAATTCGGTTGTGGAATTGCGCAATGCGGAGCATGTACCATTCATTTGGATGGAGCCGCTGTTCGATCTTGCTCACTTCCCATATCTGCTGTGGGAGATAAGAAAATCACGACTATCGAGGGACTGTCTGAAGATGGATCCCATCCATTGCAACAGGCATGGCTCGAACATGACGTGCCGCAATGCGGATACTGCCAGGTCGGACAGATCATGAATGCAGCCGCGCTACTCGAACGAAATCCGACACCCTCCGACACGGAGATTGAGGCGGCAATGGCGGGAAATATCTGCAGATGTGGTACTTACGTCCGAATTAAAGCTGCCATTAAAACCGCTTCCAATTCCTGATTTTTCATACTTCTCACTCAACAAACCTGATCATGATCAAAGAAAAAAATAAACTGGACAGAAGAACCTTTCTGAAAGCGTCGGCGATGGCAGGCGGAGGTATGATGATTACATTCAACTGGTTAACGGCTTGTAAGCCTACCCCGGAACAGGTTGCATCATTGCCAAAGGATTGGTTTGACATTAACGCTTATCTGAAAATAGCTGATAACGGACTTGTAACCATATTCTCTCCGAATCCGGAAATTGGACAGAATGTTAAGACATCCATGCCGATGATTATTGCGGAGGAGCTCGACGTAGACTGGGATGATGTGGTGGTGGAACAGGCTGGGCTGGATGTCTCTAAATTCACCCGGCAGCTCGCAGGAGGAAGTCAGTCAATACGTTTTGGATGGCAAAGTTTGCGGATGGCAGGAGCTACTGCCCGCCGTATGCTTATGGACGCAGCTGCTCAAAAGTGGCAGGTTCCCGTTTCGGAGATCAAGACATCAAAGGGTAAACTCATGCACGGGGAGAAGGAGTTGTCCTATGGTGAAGTTGCGTCGGTGGCAGGAACATTGACGGTTCCCGAGGATGTTAAGCTGAAGGATCCAAAGGATTTCAAAATTATTGGGACTTCGCGTAAAAATGTGGACGCACCAAAGATCGTCACAGGACAGCCATTGTATGGTATTGATACCTACAAGGAGGGTATGCTCATGGCGATGATCATACATCCGCCTGCATTTGGAATGAAGATAAAATCTGTGAATGCTGAAAAAGCAAAGGCTATGCCTGGTATCAGGGATGTATTTACAATTAATGCCCGTCCTGAAGGTGCAGAGTTCCAATGGTCTGACGTAAATGCCTTCCCTGAATTGGTGGTTGTTGCGGGGGATGCTACCTGGCAGGTGATGCAAGCCAAAAAAGCGGTTGAAGTTGAATGGGAGAGGACCTCACCTGCTGAAGATACCTCAGGCCATGAAGAAGGACTGTCGAAATTAGTTTCCAATCCGGCAGACGAACCCCAAAGAAAAGACGGCGATCCGGAGGGTGCCTTTAAACGTGCAGCCAAGGTTATCGAACGTACGTATACTGCTCCGTTCCTTGCTCACAATACCATGGAGCCGATGAATTTCTTCGCGGACGTACGGGATGGTAAAGCTGAATTACTTGGCCCGATACAAACGCCGGAATACCTCAGTAAAACGGTTTCTTCAATTCTCAATATTCCGGAAGATAATATTTCCATTATGATGACCCGTCAGGGAGGTGGCTTTGGCCGCAGACTGTATGGAAACTTCGGTGTTGAAGCGGCAGTAATTTCGCATAAATTACAGGCTCCTGTGAAGTTATTATACACCCGTGAGGATGATATGACACAGGGCACCTATCGTCCTGCTTACAAAATTCTCTACAGGGCTGCTCTTGATGAGAATAATAATCTCATTGGATTTCATGCCCGTGGTGCAGGAGTTCAGGGAGGTCCGCTCTTTCCAAACCGTTATCCGGCTGGTGCTGTTGACAATTATATTTGTGAAAACCTCAACCTGGAATCAAATATTTCAACGGGTGCATGGCGTGCGCCCCAATCAAACTTTGTGGCAGGCGCTGAGCAGTCTTTTCTCGATGAGGTCGCTGAAGCGGCAGGAAAAGACCCGATTGCATTCCGACTGGAACTCTTCGATCGTGCAATCAGCAATCCTGTTGGAGAGAATAATGATTATGACGCCGAACGTTATGCCGGTGTGCTGAAACTTGTTCGGGAGAAGTCGGGATGGGGTAAGGAAACACCCGGGGTGTACAGGGGTGTTGCCGCATATTACTGTCATAATTCCTATGTGGCCCAGGTGCTGGATATTGTGCTTGATAATGGTCAGCCTCGTGTGAAAAAGGTATGGTGTGCAGTTGATTGTGGAATTGTTGTGAATCCCGATGCCGCAAGAAACCAGGTGGAAGGAGGTATCATTGATGGTATCGGTCATGCCATGTACAGCGCCATGACCTTCCAGAACGGTGAACCGAGGTCCAATAACTTTAATAGCTACCGGCTCATCCGTCATAACGAAGCACCGCTTGCGGTTGAAACTTTCTTCGTAGATAATGGAATTGATCCTACCGGCCTTGGTGAACCATCACTGCCTCCAGTTATGGGCGCACTGGCAAATGCCATGGCCAGACTCACAGGTGAGCGATTGTATGATCAGCCGTTTGTAAGTCATACGATGAAAATGGGCTAGCCTAACCTGGATAAACAGATTTAAAAAGAGCTGCAATCGCGGCTCTTTTTTTGTTTAACATCTTTTAACAGGAAAAATTTATAGAGCAGGAACCATTTTTGTATAATTGATAGGTCAAACTCAAAAAACAATGCTCAAACATATCATTAAGATTTCTCTTCGAAACCTTTCCCGAACCAGGTTATATTCATTTATCAATATTCTCGGACTTACCCTGGGAATTGCCTGCGCGATCCTGATCATTTTCTTTGTAAAGGATGAACTCACATTTGATCGGTTTCATAGTAAGAAGGAACGCTTGTTCCGTCTTTTTTATGAAGCCGAAAGAATAGATGGGACCTTGAATAAAAGCCCGATGGTACCTATCATCATGGGTGATGAAATTCTGGCTAATTACCCGGAAGCAGAGGCAAAAACAATTTGGTTTGAATTTAACAGTCAGGTTGAAGAAGGCGGCGATACATTTGAGGAGTCACTTCATATGGTTGACTCATCCTTCCTTTCGATGTTTGATTTTAAAGTGATTTCGGGCACCGCAAAAGGGGCGCTGGATGAGCCTGGTGATCTTGTGATCACAAAATCCATGGCTCTCAAAATTTTTGGAAAAGTGGAGGTGGCCGGAAATTCGTTAGCGATCGTCATCGGTCCGGGTAAAAAAGAGTTTATTGTCTCCGCGGTAGTCGAGGATGCGCCGTCCAACTCCTCATTTCATTTCAATTTCTTACTGAATACCAGTCATGCGAAAGATATTATGCCGGAGGAGATGATGAATTCATGGAATTTTGTAGCCTCGGAGACGTATGTACTGCTTCAATCGGAGGCTGAGATGGAAAGCCTTGCTGCCAAGTTACCCGCCTTGGTGGAACGGGCTATTGGAGATGATCTGGAAGGGCGGACTTTCACCATAGGATTACAGTCCATTGGCGATATGCACCTGGATACCGATATGCCCAGCGGTCTCGCTCCTGTTAGTGACCCCAAGTATACATTGATTTTATCTGCGATATGTTTCCTGATACTGGTGATGGCTTGTATTAATTTCATGAATCTTTCACTCGGAAGATCCTTTGGAAGGGCACGTGAAATCGGAGTGAAGAAAGTAGTGGGTGTGCATCGAAGCCAATTGGTTTCTCAATTTCTGGGAGAGGCTATTATCCTTAGCTTGATTTCTTTGGCGATCGCACTGATTGCCGCTTATTTTGCACTGCCATTCTTTAACCAGCTTTCAGGGAAGGAGCTGTCATTCAATCTGAATATTGATGAAATTTTACTTTTTACAGGGCTTGCCATTTTGGTTGGAATTTTAGCAGGTGCTTATCCGGCTATGGTTGTTTCAGGATTTAAACCTGTTAATATTCTGAAAGGCAATTTAATGGTTGGGCAGGGGCGCCAGAATGTGCGAAAGGGTCTTATAACACTTCAATTGATCCTGTCAGTATTTCTCATCACGACGGTTCTTTTCATGAAGAATCAGCTGAATTATCTGCAGTCAAAAAACCTTGGATTCAATCGTGAGCAAGTTGTTGTTCTACCAATAACCGTTAACGATACACGTGGTTTCATGGATGTGATCAGCAAGGGGTGGGATAAGGCTAAAAGAGGTCAGCGTACATTCAAAGGACTATCCACCGTTGAAAGCGTCGGAATTAGCTGTCAGAATTTCGAGGAAGGCACATGGATGGAAGGCAGCTATGTAGACGCGCAGGAAAGCATGCACAGATTCTTTTTTAATGTTGTGGATCCATCTTTCATCGAGACACTTGAGATGGAAATGGTAGCGGGCAGGAATTTTCGGGAGGAGGATCAGGCTGATGAACGACGATCTGTAATCGTGAACGAGGCTTTTGTGAAGGAGTTCAATCTAACGGACCCTGTGGGTAAGAGAATTCCACATGAAGAATTTCAGGATCATGAAATCATTGGCGTTGTTAAGGATTTTAATTTTGCTTCTCTTCACAATAAGGTAGGGCCGCTGGCCCTGGTGATTAACCCGCAGATTTTGCTTGAGGGGATCCATGGCCTGAGCATTCACTCATCCGTTGCACCAAGATTAATGGTGAGGCTTCGTGCCGGACAGACTGCGGATGGATTAGCCGACATCAGGGAAACGTGGAATGAGCTTTTTCCGGAAGACCCAATAAATCTGACTTTTCTGGATGATACAATCCAGGCCCAGTATGAGCGGGAAGGTAATCTGAATACTATTATAGTTACAGCAACGATTATTTCTGTATTGATCGGCTCACTCGGGCTGTTTGGATTGGCTGTTTTGACAATGAATGCCCGCAGAAAGGAAATAGGTATACGCAAGGTGCTTGGAGCGGGGATCGGAAATATGGTTATCGAACTCAGTAAGTCCTATTTGTTGCTGGTTATTATCGCCACATTACTGTCAATTCCGCTGACCTATTATTTTGTAAGCTCCTGGCTGGACAACTTTGAGTTTAAGATTCCCATTGATGGATTTACCTACCTGGGTGGAGGGCTCATACTGTTTGGCGTGGCCTTCATGATCCTTGTATTTCAATCGGCACGGGTTCTCAGGGATAATCCGATTGAAGCGCTCAGATCAGAATAAAGTTACCTGTAGCGATGGTCGAGCGTGAATTTTTCCGGATGGCGGGGTGATTTATCGGCATAAAAATCCATTATGATCCTCATGTCTTCTTCAATATTGCCTGTTGGCATAAAGCAGAGGCCGATGCCGGCTATTTTATCCCTGTAGTCAAGATAGGACAGGCAGAGAGGTACACCTGCTTTCAATGCTGTATGATAAAATCCTGTTTTCCATTTGGTCACTCTTGAACGTGTTCCTTCTGCGGTGACAAGGACGGCGAGTGGCAGGTTTTCTTCATGGTTAAAAAAATCAGCCATAACCTCTGTCATGCTGGGGCGTTCTTCTCCCGCTTTTCGTGGTGAGCGATCGATCCAGAGGGCACCCATAGAGGAGATCATCGGACCCAACGGAAACCGGTTGAATTCTTTTTTAATTGTGAATCTAACCTTGATTCCAAGCATATCAAGTGCGGCTATTGCATAAATAAAATCCCAGTTGGAGGTATGTGGGGCTGCTAGCATAATGCAATTATGTGCGTCCTTAGGGATGCCCGGGGCCAGCTTCCATCCTTTAATTTTAAACAGGAATCGAAAGAATGCTTTTACCATTGGTTAAGAGGTATTCCGAAAGAAGAATCTATTTATCAGGATTTCAAAATGAATATCATAAAAATTTATAGGCTCGGTATGGTAGCACATCTGGCTTTACAGTTGTATTATAATTGAACCGCAGTCGCTGAGAGACTGACAGGTTGAAGTAAATGGTATTACCATCGGGCGGGGTATTCGTGAAATATTTCACTCCTATTTCGAATGAACTCAGAAAAAGGCCCGGATTGGTAATCCTGAAACCAGTGCCCAGGGCCGGATAAAGTTCTTTATAGGAAGTGGAAACCCTGTCTTCACTTACATAGCCAATATCCAAAGTGAAGAACGGAGCAAACCGGAAGCCATACCAGTACCAGGGGGTGAACCATACGGACTCAAAATTTAAAGCAATTGCCTCATTTCCCTGGGTGTAATAGCCTTTAAGACCACGGATGTAATCCCTGAGACGGGCGGAAACCGGAAGGGAAAGATTGATGCCCCTTATATAGTTAAATCTGGCAAACGACCTGAATGTGGACCGTCGTAATTTAAACAATTGGGTCATGTAGGCGAATTCATTGACCCACATGCCGTCAGAAAATTCTTTGGAGTTGAAGAAAGTCCCCAGTTCACTTCTCAAATATATATATCCAAACTTCAGATAATTGCTCCACTGCCATCGCATGCCTGTATACACCTGGTTTTTGAATTCATCAAAATTCCCTCCCAGGGATGCTCCGATATAGTATCCAACCGGCAGATCTTCTGTGATTCCAATGCTTACCACATTGGTAGTTTTGATGAAATTGGTTTTTCGTATGTCAAATGTTCCAATTAATGTATTCCGATTATAAAAAATTGTATTGCTGTCACTTTCCACCGTGGGTCGATCACTAAAATCTACGTAAACATTCCGCAATGCAATATTGACTGTCTTACGGTCATCACTAAAAGTCTGAAATGCCCGTCCCAAAAATATATCGGCATAATTCAGACTTAAATAATTTTCATAAGTCGAATCTTCGATCGCAAAATTAAAATCCCTCGACAGCGTCGCCAGCTCCAGGGAGCCCGCATATTTTATGACAGGGCTGATGTTGTTCTTTTCTGCTTTTACTGAGTAATATTCACGGATGTAGCTGTTTTCTGCCGTTAATGTCAAATTTGTAAATGTATTCTTGTATGGAGCAGAAACGTATTGAACAACGTAGCCATTTTGTGGCTCGTCATTTTTGTTGCGAATGAATCCTGCCGAGAGTTCATTTCCCGTTCCCAGTATGTTTCGTTGCGAAAGTCCTATTTCAAATTTTGATAAACTCGAAATATCCAGATCCAGTCCCCATGGAAACCGGTCCTGGGTAACGATAATAACATCAACACTACCTTCATTATCGATAGAGGGGAGTACATATATCCGGGCGTCATTGATGTATTCAAATAATCGGAGAATTCGTTCTGAATCGGCCATTCGGAAGGGGTCCAGCAGGTCTCCTTCCGTGAAAAGGACATTGTTTCGCACCAGGCGGGTTCGGGTATCTATATGGGATTCATCGAGCTTGTCAATAAATGAATTCGAGGATTCCCTTAAGGTATCGGTTACACTACCTGTTATGAGCTGCACAGGATAATGACGAATCGAATTAATTCTCATTCCGCGGAAGTCCCTGAAATAGGCCTCCGCGCGCACAGGTTTCGTCTTATCAAGTACATTGTAGGTGGTATCCCTGATGACCAGGTCGTATAATTCACGGGACAGGGCACTTTTCTCCTTGTTATTTCTCAGTTTTTCGTAAAAATTCTGACTTTTAAAGTAGGGGTTAGGCTTGATCCTGTATTTGAAACCTTCTGGAACTATGAAAACCGTATCCCTGTCCGGAATATACACTGAGTCCGGAAGGACCAGGATCTTATTCATGGGTAGTCTGATCGTATCTGCCTGTCCGTAGGAAAAGACAGGAATAAGAGCAAGTGCCCACATCAGTAGGAACAGAATCAGCCTGCACTTCATTTATTCTTATTTCGGATACCGTCCGTATTATTTTACTATCAGTCTGAAAGATGATATTTCACCCCGACTATTACTGACTTGTAAGATATACAATCCCGATGATAAAAATCCCTCAATCGTTAAGGAAGAAACGGGGCTGGGGAACGTTAATTCCCGATGGATTTTGCCTTGTAAATCCATTACTTTTATTTCGGATATGTCGCCGGAGGGGTCAGGCTGAATTCTAACCGGGCTTCCTTCCTTTACCGGATTTGGGAATATTTCAGCGGTTGCGGAAAAAGGTTCGTCCAATGATGTAATGACGGCATTATTGAAAATCTTTTCTGCGGTTTGAAATGCAAGCAAACCTATTTTAATTCCCATTTTCCGCCCTGGAATATCATCCGCAGGTGGATGAATTCCTCCCCATATTCTGGAAAGACTGGTTTGATCGGATGCATCCCTGTAGGTTGCCCATTGAAGAATGACATCTTCACTGGGTCCTTCTTCGAAAACAAGGAATTCATTTTTTCTGGCAATAAATTCACCCATCCCACGAGGGAAATACGGATCCCCTGTAATCATGGTGAGCACTTCGGCTGCAGCCCTTGAATATGTTGAATGGCCTGAAACATAACCCGCAAAAGGCGGGGTAACAAATGTAGGCCGTTGGTAAGGCCACCAGTTTTCAGCCAGAATCCAGTCCACATCTGCGTAATCAACCTCAGGATTTGGAATATAATCTGGCCCCTTCCACGCCATCAACTTGATTTTACCGATATTATTTCCTTGCGGACCAGCCAGCGGATCACCTTCCCGAACAAGTTCGATGTAACCTTCGAGCAATGGAATTCCTGCGGGATGGTAACTGAGGTCACCGGGATCAGTTGATTGGCCTTTATCTGCCATATACCGGATAGCGGAAACCGGACGGATGTAATCATACCAGCCTTTTACACCCCACGCGGCAATGGCACAATCATGCATGGCGCCACCAAGGGTGAAATAGGTTTTTATATCCCATTCCAGGTCATCAAGCAAAGGTCCTTCGCCCTTGAAACGCTTCACCAGTTCTGGCTGATCATTGACATAATTAAGAATCGTGAACCAGTGACCAGGGGGTGTTTCAGAATCCGGTCCATCGGCCCAGAATTCAGCAAGAACACGTGTATAATCTCCACGCTTAACCATCTGAGGCTCATAAGGAGCACCGGTATAAGGATTCACTGCATATCCGGTGCCCGGGTCGCCTCCATTAATCAGGTCGTAATATGCCTGCATTTCTTCCGCGGACGACGGGAGTTGCGTGACATTACCCAGGGACCGCGGAGATATATCCCACATTACCCCATCATTGGGCGTTAAATGAGCCGACCAGATGGCTACAAGCGAAAACCCCCATTGGTATTGTTCGCTGGTTCCTTCACCATCTTCCTGAATGAAAGGCGGAGGCCCGGGATCCATATAGGTCCAATAGGTGTCGCCATCACGCTCATTGAACTTCCTGTCCGAAGTTCCCATGGCAAAGGGTGTTACATTACCCCATTCCGGGCTGAGGAAACTAATTTGTCCTACAGGGATCGGATTTCCGGATTGGTCGATAAAATTATCCAGGAAAAGTGGCTGCCAACGGTTGGGATCAATAATTTGCGGATTTCCGCTGCGTGTTGGGACAAGTGGTGGATTAACAGGTGAGTAGTATTGATTTATGTAGTCAAGCTGTTCATTTGAACCATCCGTCAAGCCGAATGCTATATATTGCGAAGCTATATAATTACCCACCTGTGCCGGGTCGCCCGACCTGTAGTCGGTGCCCGTGACATTCGGATCATAACCCAAATCCATCATGAGTGAGAATGCTTCATTACGGATTTTGATAGACCCGGGTGAGAATTCGAATCTGTGCAGAATTAACCTGTAAACAGCATAACTGATAGCCATTTCCCGATCGTTTTCAATATCTGTGGATACGGGGATTCCCGAATAAACAGAAGTGAAATTACCACGTGTATTCCCAAGAAGCCAGGGCGCCGGCTCGTCGGAATAAACCGTCCAGGCATCATACATAGCGGCAGACACATGGAATAAATTTCTGGCGTGTACGGTTGGGCGTGCGAAGTCATTCCGGATTGCATCCAGCAGAACCTCATTCCATTGACGTGCTATGGAATGTTGTACCTGTGCATTATTCTCAAAGGCGAAGGATACTAAAAATAATATTGTTAGAATTAATGATCTGATCATTGAATTAATTAGTTATCAGGTGCCCCATCCTTAATCCAGCACTCTATTTGGAAAATCTCATCGGGAGTTAAGGGAACATCCGGCGGCATCGATTTATCCAGGATGCTGGCGAGAACTGCCTGTGAATTATCCTGTATGCCCTGCAGCGTTGAGAGATTCGGATTAACCGAACCGTCATGGCAACCGGAAGATGCACAGGATGCACTGGTAATATCATTTATGTCATTGGCGAAGGATATGCCACTCAAAAGATCTACATAAATACCGATGAAGCAATCATTTGCATCGCCTACCCAGATACTGTATGAGCCACTGGCGAGATCATAAAATTCGGGGGAATCCTGGTAGTTGCTGTTTTCTCCAAGTTGGTATTTGTACGGTTCCTTGCCGTTTCTTGCAGTGACGATAATACTTCCATTGGTCTCATTACACCCCGAAGCCGTTGTGAATGCAACAGCACGGATGCCTTCATTGCTTCCAACAAAAGTCTCAACTTCAGCCGTACATCCGTTTTTATCGCGCACGATAATGGTGTAATAATCTGTATTCAGATTTTCAAAGACTCCGGTGGTATTGGATTCTCCAGAATTAATACTGAATGAATATGGTTCAGATCCACCACTTCCAACAACCCGAATTCTTCCGGTTGGTATACCGCAATCGGTGTAATCAACCGCTGTAACCTGGATTTTTAAGCCGGTATCAGCACAGTTCACCTGTACATCGTCACCATCGCCACCACAACGCGTGAATAACAGTAAGGCGACGAATCCAATTGTACAAATACCTTTCATGACCGGGTTACTTTTCTATCACTTACTTCCACGTCTAATTTTCAAAATTACTAAATTCCATGGGCGAATGAAATATGTGCTGGTATTACGATTAGTTTTGGGCAAAAAAAAAGGAACCCTTTCGGGCTCCTCCTTATGAAGAAAGCTATTTTAAATATCTGTTATTCTTTTTCCGGGAATCCGTAAACTGACCCCCACATTGATCAGGTAATCGGCAAAAGCAGCATCACCATTCCTCGGATTTCCCGTTTCATCTTCAATTTCTTTATCGGTAAGGCTTTGCGGACGTTCGCGGCGTACCGCCACTGGTACAGAAAGCATTAAATTCCAGTTTCCGACTGTATAATTAATGCCAGGTTCTACCGACAGGACATTACCGGGTCTTCGGAAACCTTCACTCTTGCCGATTACATCGCTTACAGGAATGCCCTCATATCGAACCCCGGCCTGGAGGCTCATATGTGTTCCTGCCACGAACGATAATCCTGCCTGTACAGAAAACTGATCGGTAACAGACATGATTGCTTCATTTTCAAGCAGCGGACTGAGTGTTTCCCGGAAAGTACGGATACCATTGGTGTTTCTCGGATTGAAAAGGTAAAATCCCGCAGCATAGATGCTAGCCCTGGTATTCAGAACGTAATAGCCCTGACCCTGCAATATTAAACCGAACCCACCGTCACCGGGCTGAATACTTTGATCGACAGGTCGGGTTTCGGGAGAACCGTTCGGACCGACATTATAGAAGATATCCGAAGCATTGTAACTTCCGGTAGGTAATTTAACCCCAAATCCGGCCTGAAGATTAAAACTGCTGTTAATGAACGGATCAATAAGCCAGTAATTTGTATTGATGGTTACATCACCCATACCCCTGGAAAAGGTACTGTAGCGTTCCGATCGGCCATGTTCATATAAAGAAGATCTTGAGTTCAGAACAAGCGGAATGGTTACAGCCACCTGCCAGCGATCTGTGATGCCATAGGAGAGGAAATAATCAAACGAATGTGAATGATTGATCACCTCTGTATTATTCGTTACCCTGTCAGGTTCTTCTTCCGTACCTCTGAAATGCCGGAATGATTTGAAGTATCTGTAATTAAGGCCTGTCTGAAAGTCACCGCGGGTAGACGGATTTGATTGTCCATATGTAGGACTGCAGGTTGAAAAATGTCGTATTGCCACGCACCCCTGAGACCATGATTGGGCAGAGATGAGCACGAGTGAAAGTATAAGAAGGAATAACCTGAGACGCATGGAACGTTATGGATTACGATTATTAGACCAAGTTGAAGAGAATTCTGAAGGCGAAGGGTGAATGATAGGTTAATGTTTCTTAATGAAATGTTAATACCTTGAATAACTCGTGAAATAATTCTTACTTTTCTGTTATGCCGTACAGAATTACACGGGAAAAAAGCTATATCATCATGTTGGTGATCATCCTTTCGTTGGTCGGACTGGGTTTCATCCAGTATTTAATGCTACGCAGCAATCTCACTGTGTCTAAAGAAAAATATGATCAGCGTATAGCGGAAACCCTGGCACTCACGGGTGATGAAATTTACAACAGAACGCCTTTCAGTAATTTATTGTCGGCCATCATACGGCAGGACACGGTTACATTTCCTATTGGGTTGGATTCCCTGAAGTCTGCAGGATCTCAGTTTTACAGAATGTATCTTACTGACAGGCTGACAAGGGCGGGGATCTCCTCAACGTTTGAATTCGCAGTGAAGGATCGAATCAATGGAGATATTTACTTTTCTTCTGAACAATTTGAACAGGGGTTTCAGGAAGAAGGAAATTATAAGATACCTATTGAGGGTATTATCGCCTCAGACTGCCGGTGTGCCCCATATCTGAATATCCGGATCGTTGATTACAACCGGCAATTCTGGAATAACGTTTGGTGGTATGTTATTCCGGCAATAATATTTCTGGTGCTACTCACGGCTGGTTTTGTCTTACTCATTCGTATAGTAAGGGAACAACGATTTTTGAATGAGGTAAAGAACGATTTCATCAATCACCTGACGCACGAAATCAAAACCCCGGTTTTTGCGTCCAGTCTCTCGTTGAAGATACTTGAGCAGAAATCAGGTCCGGATCTGATGCCTTATATCCAAACTGCGCGTACCAAGATAGAATTTGTGAAGATGAATGTCGAAAAAATTCTTGAGTTGGCCTCTCTTGAAAATTCAAACAAGGTGTTGAAGCTGGAAACCATAGAAACAGCAAAGCTCGTCGGGGAATCGGTAAAAAACATTCAGGAGTTAAATCCGGAAAGAGAGTTTATAGTACAAAGTGAATGCGATTGCGAGGTCCTGGCAGATTCATACCATTTGAAGAATGCCGTGATTAATTTGCTTGAGAATGCCATCAAATTTAGTAACGACAGGATTGAAATTGGCTGTGAAGCCGCAGATTCAATGGTCCGGATTTCAATTCGGGATTATGGTGAAGGAATTGATCCTGAATTGCGCGATGATATATTTAAAAAGTTTTTTCGGGCCCGAAATGGAGTTCCGGGATTTGGGATTGGTCTGAGCTACGTAAAACAGGTCGTTTCTATGATGGGAGGGAGCATCAGCATTGAGAGCACGCCAGGCAGAGGAAGTTTATTTACCATTCATATTCCAAAATCCAGATGAATTATCACATTATACTGGTAGAAGATGATAAGGATGTCGGGTATATGTTATCTGAATACCTGAAATTAAAGGATTTTAGTGTGAAATGGGTAAGTCACCCGGATGAGGCGATTGCCTGTATTCGTATGAACCCGGTTCATCTGGCAATTTTGGATGTTACCTTGCCGGTAATGGATGGTTTTGAACTGGCAAAAAGGATACGTGCTGCAAAGCCCGCAATCCCGTTGATTTTTCTGACGGCACGATCGCTGAAGGTGGATGTTTTAAAAGGTTTTAACCAGGGTGCAGATGATTATATTGTAAAGCCGGTCGATGAGGAGGAGCTTGTGGCCAGAATACACGCGGTATTAAAGCGGTATGAAAGGGTTTCAGGAAAAGCGGCAGATCAGATTGAATTCAGGGGTGTATCTCTGAACATAGCACGGCAGGAATTGATGATGGGCAATGAAACCGTAAAGCTCACGGGCCGTGAAGTCCAGCTTCTTGAATTGTTTTTTAAATCCCCCGGAGACCTGGTACTAACCGAAGATATATTACGGTCAATTTGGGGGGAAAATGATTTTTTCAACAGACGCAGTATGGATGTCTTCATTTCCCGTCTTCGAAAAAAACTAAAGCCTGCAAATATCCATATTGAAAACATTCACGGGAAAGGGTTTATCCTGAAGCCTCAGGAGTGATTATTTTCTTGGACATTTCTTGCAGTAGCGCCCCTTTTTCTTGAATTTCTTACAACACTTTTTCATCTCACACTCAGAGGAACACATCAGGTTCTCACGGGAAAAAAAACCTTCAAGGGAAGTATCTTCAGGGAAAAATGTATCGTTCATTTTATTTAGACTAAATCTAAATACAATAATAATTCATATTGCCTGAATCCCGAAATGTTTTTTAAATTATTTCGTTTTATAACCTGCATAGTCTTCCGCTTGCTTTATTTCAGGAAACTTGGCAATATTGGTTTTAATCCAATATAAAAAACTCCCTTGAATATCTCAGATCGAATTGCAGAGGAATACAGGTCCAGGTTTGGCGATTCTTCAATTGTCGTAAGTGCACCAGGACGTATCAATCTGATCGGTGAACACACCGATTACAACAACGGATTTGTATTACCGGCTGCGATACATCAATCCGTTTATATTTGTGCGGGATTTTCTGAAGGAGATGAGTGTACACTCGTTGCGCTCGATCTGGACAAGACATATCAGTTCCGCCTTGGTGAATTCGCTTCTGTGGGCGGATGGCAGGATTATATCCTGGGCGTTCTGCATGAATTTATGCAGAAATTTACCATTGATCGTGGTTTTAGTATGGTGATTTCAGGGGATATTCCGCAGGGGGCTGGATTGTCTTCGTCTGCAGCCCTTGAATGTGCCGGACTGATGGCACTTTCCAATCTTTACCAGGTACAATTAGCACCGCTCACAATGGCCCGGATGGCCCTGAATGCGGAACGTTCCTTCGTTGGGCTTGACTGTGGCATCATGGATCAGTATGCATCCGTTTTCGGGAAAAAGGACCATGTTCTTCTTATCGATTGCATGAATGAAACGCACCGCGAGGTTCCTCTTCAATTACGGGAATACTGCTTGCTTTTGTGTAATTCAAATGTGGCTCATGAGCTGGCTGATTCAGCCTACAATGAACGAAGGAAGCAGTGCAGGAACGGTGTGGACATAGTTCGTAGGGAATTTCCACATGTTACTTCTTTGAGGGAAGTTTCTCTGGAAATGCTTGAACGGACCAAAGGAAATATGGATCCTGTGGTTTACAGGCGGTGCGCGTATGTGATCCGTGAAAATAACCGAGTGCTGCGTGTTGTAGATTACCTGCAGGCCGGAGATCTGCCGGATGTCGGACAGCAAATGTATGAAGCACATGATGATATGAAGGTAAACTATGAAGTCACATGTGATGAAACTGATTTCCTGGTTGAACTGGCTCATTCAAGTGGCAAAGTTTTAGGTGCACGGCAGATGGGAGGTGGTTTTGGCGGATGTACGATCAATATTATTAAGAATGAAGATGTGAATGCCTTTAGCGACCTTGTAATTTCTGAATATGTTAAGAAATTTGGTAAAACGCCCACTTTTATAACCGCAGAGACAACAGATGGCACCCGTGAATTGTAAATTATGAGCCAACTCTTTGAAGAACCCCACCGCAGAAAAAATCCCCTGACTAACGAGTGGGTATTGGTATCACCGCAGCGCATGAAACGCCCGTGGCAAGGACGAACCGAAACAATTGCTGCCCAGGGCCCTGTGGCCTATGACAGCACCTGTTATTTATGTCCCCGAAACACCCGGAACAACGGAGAGATCAATCCCGATTATTCCGGCACCTTTATTTTTGATAATGACTTTCCTGCTCTCCTTAACGGTGGATCGGAGGAGCATTGGTCGGACGGACTTTTAGAAGCCACCGGCAACCCGGGAATATGCCGGGTTATCTGTTTTTCGCCGGACCATAGTAAAACGTTGGCGGATATGTCGGTAAATGAGATCAGGAAGATCGTAACGGCATGGATGACTGAATATAAACAGCTTGCAGCTATTCCTGGCATACGAAATATTCAGATCTTCGAGAATAAAGGTGAAATGCTGGGATGCAGTAATCCACATCCGCACGGTCAAATATGGGCGGAATCTTCGGTGCCCGTTGAAATTGAAAAAAGAATTTTTACCCAGGCGCACTATTATAAGGAGAAGGGGCGCTCCATGCTTTCGGATTATCTTCATACCGAATGGGAGAAGGAAGACCGGATCATAACCAGGAATGAACATTTTACGGCGCTGGTTCCTTTTTGGGCTGTCTGGCCGTACGAGGTAATGATTATTCCCCACAGGCACTTTGCCCGGATCACGGATATGGATGAGGCGGAAGGAGACGCATTTGCCTCAATCCTCCAGGAAACCACTGTGCGCTTTGATAATTTATTCCAGACGTCTTTTCCCTATTCCGCAGGAATGATGAATGCTCCTGTTCGTACTGCAGGCACCGACGGATGGCATTTTCACTTTTCATTTTATCCGCCACTTTTACGTTCCGCAACGGTCAGGAAGTTCATGGTGGGCTATGAAATGTTCGCAAATCCCCAGCGGGATATCACAGCTGAGTATGCCGCACAGGTATTACGGGAGCAATCCACTGTTCATTTTAAAACAAAGTCTGTATAAATAAACAACCACTTGTAAAGCGGCCGGTTTAAATAAGATTAAATATTTATATATTGGGCGAGTTTCATCTTAATATTCACATATGGCATTATCAACGATCGACTGGGTAATTGTAGGAATATTTTTCACAATCGTATTGGGAATCGGATGGGTTGCTTCGCGAAGCGCCGGAAAAAGTACGAGTGAATTCTTTCTGGGAGGCAGGGGCATGCCATGGTGGTTGCTGGGTATTTCGATGGTTGCCTGTACGTTTTCGGCTGATACACCTAACCTTGTGACGGGTATGGTTCGTGAAGATGGTGTAGTTAAGAACTGGGCATGGTGGGCGTTCCTGATCACCGGGATGGTCACGGTATTTATCTATGCCCGTCTCTGGCGGAGATCGAATGTGATGACCGACCTGGAATTCTATGAAATACGCTATGGAGGGAAACTTGCTTCGTTTCTGAGAGGTTTCAGATCCCTTTACCTGGGAATATTATTCAACTGCCTTATTATGGGCTCGGTCACGCTGGCTGCCATTAAGATAGGAGGGGTTATGCTGGGTTTAACGCCTGTAACCGTGGTTGTCGGAGCCTCCATTGTGGTTGTCCTTTATGCGGCCCTGGGAGGAATTAAAGGAGTGATCTGGGCTGATTTCTTTCAGTATGGAATGGCTATGCTGGGTGCGGTGATGGCCGCCGTCGTGGCGATTGAACAGCCGGAGATCGGCAGTCTTGAAGCACTGTTCAATCACCCGAATGTTGCCGGAAAACTCGATATTATGCCTGACTTTTCAGATGCTTCGGTGTATATACCATTATTGATCATTCCAATCGCCGTTCAGTGGTGGGCAGTTTGGTATCCGGGTGCAGAACCAGGCGGAGGTGGCTATATCGCCCAGCGGATGTTGTCGGCTAAGGACGAAAAGAATGCCATCGGAGCCACACTACTATTTAATTTCGCGCATTATGCCTTAAGACCCTGGCCATGGATTATCGTGGCGCTGGCTTCACTGATCATATTTCCTGATCTGGCATCCATTAAGGCTGAATTTCCAAATATCACTGACCAATACCTGGGAAATGACGTAGCCTATCCCGCTATGTTAACAAGACTCGGGCCGGGATGGCTCGGACTGGTGGTGGCTTCTTTAATTGCTGCCTACATGTCAACGATTGGGACTCACCTTAACTGGGGTTCCAGCTATGTGGTGAATGATTTTTATAAAAGATTTGTCAATCCGGAAGCCACTGAAAAGCAAATGGTACGGATGGGAAGGATTTCAACTGTTGTGCTGATGATTATCTCGGCGACATTCTCGCTTACCTTCCTGGAAGATGCGACCCAGGCATTTGATATTCTGCTGCTTTCAGGCGCAGGTACCGGCCTGATCTATATCCTTCGGTGGTTCTGGTGGAGGATAAACGCACTTACAGAAATTGTTGCGATGGTAGTTGCCACACTGATGGCCGTGATCATGGTGCTGGTCGTGGAAGATTCGGCTTTTGAAGGGCAGCTGCTGGATCCGTTTACGATCAAGCTGCTGATCACTGTCGGAGTCGTTACCATCACCTGGCTGCTCACCACGCTCTCTTCTCAACCTGAAAACAAAGAAACCCTTCGGACTTTCTACCGACTTACCCATCCTGGCGGACCGGGCTGGAAGCGTGTAATCGAGGAGGCTAAAGCAGAAGGTATCGAAATCAATCAGGCAGAAGAAGGTAAAGCATGGGAAATGCCCAAGCAGATCCTGTTGGTCTTCCTGGGATGTATCGCCATCTATTCGAGTCTTTTCTGTATTGGAGGCATCATCTACAGTGATTTTTCCAGAGCCGGAATTCTTGGAGTAGTTGCGGCTGTGTCGACGGTCTTCCTCTTTAGAATATTGAGAACGCTGCGACTTTCAAAATAGAGTAGTACAGAAATAGGACCTGCATGCTACAGCATGAAGCTGAACCCGTTCTTGCGGTGGTTTTCATAGATGGTCCTGTCAAAAGAATATAGTTGGGCGGCCCTGTGGGGTACGTCCGACTGTTTTTTTTCTGACTTTACAAGTAGATTCATCCGTTTGATCTTCCGCCTGAAATTGGATTTGTCTAATTGTGTCTGAAGCAGCGCCTCGTAGAGTTTTTGTATATCCAGGAGGGTAAACTCTTCGGGAAGAAGGTTGAAACCGATCGGTTCATGTCGTACTTTCTGCCGGAGATGTTCCTTGGCGGCATTGATGATCTTGCTATGATCATACAGCACACCGGGTAATTGATCTATCGGAAACCAACTCGCTTCCGCAGCGGTAAATCCGGGTATGAGCTCATATTCCTGCGGGTTAACCAATGCGAAATATGCGACGGTGATTACGCGCCTGGCAGGATAGCGGTCTACATCTCCGAAGGCACCCAGCTGTTCGAGGAAAATCTCCCGTATGCCTGTAAGTTCCTTCAATATTCGGTATGCCGCATCATCCAGGCCTTCCGATTCCCAAATCCAGCCTCCCGGAAGCCCCCAGTTACCTTTGCCAATCCCATCGGCATGTTTCACCAGCAACAGCTGTAATTGATCATCCCTGAATCCGAAAATCACACAATCAATGGATACAGTTCCGATAATCGCATGATCAGACATTTTTGAAGATTTCTTTTTAAGATTCACAAATAATACTTAACTTGTAGTCAATATGACCATAAGTTATAGAATTTTCCTAAAGAAAAAAAATGAGTGATCAAAAATACCTTCTTGGCATTGACCTGGGGAGCTCATCAGTAAAGGCATCCCTTGTCGATTTGGCAACAGGGAGTGCAGTCGCCTCCTGTTTCGAGCCTTCTGAAGAGATGCCGATTCATTCACCATCATCGGATTGGGCTGAACAGGACCCTGAGATGTGGTGGCAGAATACGGTTCGGGCTATCAGGAGAGTTACCGCGGGGCATCCGGGCAGTGCAGACCGTATTGAAGGCATTGGTATTTCATATCAGATGCATGGCCTGGTTCTGCTGGATAAAGAGGGCAGGGTTCTTCGTCCGGCCATTATCTGGTGTGACAGCCGGGCAGTAGACGCCGGAGATCAGCTCACAGAACAATTGGAGGAATCCTATTGCTTCGACACTTTGCTCAATGTGCCAGGTAATTTCACTGCATCAAAGCTTAAGTGGGTCATCGAAAATGAACCGGAAATTTTTGATCGTGTACATCGTTTCATGCTTCCGGGAGATTACATTGCGTACCGTCTTACTGGCGAATATTCCACCACATCCACAGGTTTATCGGAGGGCATATTCTGGGACTTTGAATCCTGGCAAATATCAGGACCTGTGCTGGATGTTCTGGGGGTAAAACGCGGGCTTGTGCCGGACCTGGTTCCGGAATTTGGTCTTCAGGGACGCATGGGAGAAAGTGCAGCAAAAGAACTCGGCATGCAGGCCGGTGTTCCCATCGGATATCGTGCAGGTGATCAGCCCAACAACGCGCTTTCATTAAAAGTCTCCGAGGCAGGCCAGGTAGCTGCGACAGCCGGTACTTCCGGGGTTATTTACGCGGTTACAGATATTCCTTCAGGTGACAAGCTTTCAAGGGTAAATACATTTTTACACCCATCCCAGGCAGGCAAAAAATATGGAATCTTATTGTGTGTAAACGGAACCGGGATCGCCTACAACTGGATCAGGCGCATCAGTGCAGATTCTGGCAAACCCTACGACGAACTCAATCAGATGGCGGGAGAAATTAATCCCGGATCCGACGGACTCCAATTCTTTCCATTTGGTAATGGGGCAGAGCGGATGCTATCAAATAGAAAGATGGATGCGGCTCTGCTGGGAATTAATTTTAACCGACATTCAAATGCGCATATTTTCAGGGCAGTTCAGGAGGGTGTTTGTTTCGCAATGTACTACGGTTTTGAGGTCTTGGAGTCACTCGGAAGCAAGCCATCTGTCATTCGAGTTGCAGATGCCAATATGTTCAAGAGCCCGATATTTTGCCAGCTGTTTACCGACCTCACCAATTGTCGTGTGGAGTTGTACGATACTGATGGGGCGCGTGGTGCAGCGTTGGCTGCAGGTGTCGGATTGAAATATTATCCTTCGATGCAGGACATACCTCTAAAACTGAAAAAAACTTATTTACCGAGTGATGCAGGCAGGTCTGAATACCTGAATTTATATCAGGCCTGGAAGAAAATACTTATTGAAAAACTAATAAAAACACTATGAATATTGTAACAGGAGACAAAGAGTACTTCAAAGGTATCGGTAAGATCCAGTTTGAAGGCAAAGATTCAGATAACCCCTTCGCATTTAAGTATTATAATCCATCACAGGTTGTGGCAGGCAAAACGCTCGAGGAGCATTTGCGATTTGCTGTGGCTTACTGGCATACCTTCTGTGGTACGGGAGGGGATCCCTTCGGAGCGCCTACAAAAGACTTTCCCTGGAATGTGGGAAGCGATGCCAATGTGATTGCGCGCCAGAAAATGGATGCTGCTTTCGAATTCATTTCTAAAATTGGCATTCCCTTTTACTGTTTCCATGATTATGACCTGGTGGATGAGGCTTCTACACTGAAGGAGTCAGAAGATCGTCTCGATAAGATCACTGCCTATGCTGCAGAGAAGCAGAAGGAATCCGGTATACGATTGTTGTGGGGAACGGCGAATCTTTTCGGTCATCCGCGATACATGAACGGTGCGGCGAGCAATCCGGATTTTCAGGTTGTTACACACGCCGCCTTCCAGGTACGTAATGCAATAGATGCTACCATCAGGCTGGGTGGCGAGAATTATGTATTCTGGGGTGGACGTGAAGGATATATGAGCCTGCTGAACACAGATATGAAACGGGAAAAGGAGCATATCGCCACTTTCTTTACCAAGGCAAGGGATTACGGACGATCACAGGGATTTAAAGGAACCTTCCTGATTGAGCCAAAACCCATGGAGCCCACCAAGCATCAGTATGATTTTGATGCGGCAACCGTGATCGCATTTTTGCAGGAATTTAATCTGATGGATGACTTCAAACTTAATATTGAAGTGAATCATGCGACCCTGGCCAGCCATACCTTCCAACATGAGTTACAGGTTGCGGCAGATGCAGGGGTACTTGGAAGCATTGATGCAAACCGAGGTGATTATCAGAACGGCTGGGATACCGATCAGTTTCCGGTGAATATATATGAGCTGGTTGAAGCGATGCTGGTTATTTTATCCAGCGGAGGGTTCACCACCGGCGGAATTAATTTTGATGCAAAAACCAGGCGAAATTCCACCGATCTGGAAGATATCTTTCATGCGCATATCGGAGGAATGGATGCATTTGCACGGGCTTTGCTCATTGCAAACCGGATACTGACTGAATCACCCTATCCTTCAATGCTTAAAAATCGGTATGCTTCATTTGATTCCGGTCCGGGAAAGGATTTTGAAAATGGAAACCTCGACCTGAAGCAGCTGGCGAATCTGGCAATGGAAATGGGAGAACCCGCAAAAATCAGCGGTCAGCAGGAGCGCTACGAAAACATTCTGAATCAATATATGTAGGTCAGTTCACCGTACCTCAATTATCAGGTATTTCCATGATGATTGTCACGGCATTTGATACAGGTTTTGGGCAACTTCAACCATACTCAAATGCCCAATTATTATGGAAAAATATGTTTATAAATTCGGAAACGGAACCGCTGACGGTCATTCTGGAATGAAAGACCTGCTGGGCGGCAAGGGAGCAAACCTGGCTGAAATGGCCAGAATTGGAATTCCATTGCCTCCCGGATTTACTATTACCACTGATGTATGCAAGCTCTTCCAGCAAAAAGGGAGGGATGCAATACATGATATGATATTCGATCAGGCCCTTGATGGCCTGCATTTCATCCAGGATGTTATGGGCACTGATTTTGGAAGTAGCGAAAATCCATGTTTGCTATCTGTTAGATCCGGTGCCAAACAATCCATGCCTGGAATGATGGATACGGTTCTTGATATTGGTATGAATGATGAGGCAGTTGAAGGTCTTGCCAAACTCACAGGGAAAGACCACTTCGCATGGGATGCGTACCGACGCCTGATTCAGATGTACGGGGATGTTGTAATGAAGGTGGTAGATGAACACGGTGAAAATCCCTATGAAACCGTTCTTGAGGAACAAAAGCGCAAATACGGAAAGCGTTATGACAAGGATCTCACTGTAGATCAGTTGAAAGAGCTTGTTCAGCTTTACAAGGAGACTACTGAAAAGTATGCCGGCAAACCTTTTCCTCAGAATCCCAAGGATCAGATATGGGGCGCTATAATGGCAGTGTTTGAAAGCTGGAATACACCCCGGGCCATCCATTACCGTGAAATTCATGGTATTTCCAATGAAGGAGGAACCGCGGTGAATGTACAGGCTATGGTGTATGGAAATATGGGTGATGAATCTGCTTCCGGCGTGGCATTTACAAGGAATGCAGCGACGGGAGAAAATGTTTTCAATGGTGAATACCTCATTGATGCCCAGGGTGAAGACGTAGTGGCTGGTATCCGTACCCCGCTTCAGATTACATTGAAAGCCTCAAGGAACTGGGCGAAGTTTGCCCACGTAAGTGAAAAGGAACGCGCCGAAGATTATCCTTCATTGGAAGAATATATGCCTGAAATTTTCCATCAGCTGATGGATATCCGTCAATTGCTGGAAGAGCATTTCAGGGATATGCAGGATGTGGAATTCACCATTCAGGAAGGACGTCTCTGGATGCTTCAGACCAGGACCGGTAAGCGAACCGGCAGTGCCATGCTTAAAATTGCCCGTGACATGCGCGAAGAAGGTCTTATCACCGACGAGGAAGCCTTGTTACGCCTGGATCCTGAAAAACTGAATGAGCTCCTCCACCCGGTATTTGAAGCCGGTGCATTGGATAAGGCTACTGTTATTGCCAATGGTTTGCCTGCATCACCCGGTGCAGCCACAGGAAAGATTGTTTTCTTCCAGGAAGATGTTTTTACCTATGTCGAACGTAAGGAACCCGTGATACTGGTTCGGATCGAGACATCTGCAGATGACCTGAAAGGGATGTACGCAGCGAATGGTATTTTAACAGCACGTGGCGGAATGACAAGCCATGCAGCTGTTGTAGCACGCGGATTGGGTAAATGTTGTATTTCCGGAGCAGGAGCCCTCACGATCGATTACCGAAATAAGACGATGACAGTAGGGGATAAGGTATATAAGGAAGGTGACTATATTTCACTGAATGGTTCTACAGGTAATGTTTATGAAGGTAAAATTGATACCGTTGAACCGGAACTTACAGGCGACTTTGAAGAGTTGATGTCACTTGCCGACAGCCATGCACGTATGAAAGTACGGGCGAATGCTGATACTCCGGATGCCGCTTCAGTTGCACGGCATTTTGGCGCTACTGGAATCGGTCTTTGCAGAACAGAGCATATGTTCTTTGAAGGAGACCGGATTGTAGCGATGCGTGAAATGATACTTGCCAACAATGAAGCGGGACGTGAGAAAGCCCTCAAAAAGCTTCTTCCGATGCAGCGGTTTGATTTTGAGGGTATATTCCGTTCAATGAAAGGGTATCCTGTTACCATTCGTTTATTGGATCCGCCACTCCATGAATTCATTCCATTTGAACTGGAAGAACAGACTGAAGTTGCAAAATCACTGAACGTACCTGTGGAAGAAATCACCCGGAAGGCGGAACAACTTCGTGAAGTGAACCCGATGCTGGGACACCGCGGTTGCCGACTGGGTAATACATTTCCTGAAATAACACGCATGCAGACCCGTGCGATTCTGGAGGCGGCACTGAATATTTCCGCCGAAGGGCTCGAAGTAACTCCGGAGATCATGGTGCCATTGGTAGGTGATTATAAAGAGCTGAAAATGCAGCGGGAAATTATTTTGAATGAAGCCAAAGTTGTTTTTGAAGAAAAACACGCTTCAATCAAATTCTCTATCGGAACAATGATAGAGGTGCCAAGAGCAGCAATTACAGCAGATAAAATCGCGCGTTATGCAGATTTCTTCTCCTTTGGAACGAATGACCTCACTCAGATGACCTTTGGATTCTCCCGTGATGATATGGGAACGTTTGTGCCGGAATATCTGAAGAAGGGATTATTGAAGGAAAGTCCGTTCAATGTGCTTGATAATGAAGGTGTTGGATATTTGGTTAAGACGGCTGTTGACCTGGGTCTGAAGACCAATAAAGAGCTGCATTTGGGTATCTGCGGTGAACACGGAGGTGATCCGTCTTCAATCGAGTTTTGCGACAGGACCGGTTTGGATTATGTGAGTTGTTCTCCATTCCGGGTTCCTATTGCCCGATTAGCCGCAGCACAGGCAAATCTGAAGCATTCTAAAAAAGAACTTCAGGATGCCTGACAAATCAGGGTGAAGTTGGGAAGGGCGCTGAGAGGCGCCCTTTTTTTGTTTCCCCCAGCTGGTGTAAATTCGTGCTTTAAGAAATAACTATGAAGTATTTAATTCTGTCAGTATTCATCCTTTTCAATCATTCAGGCCTTGTCCGTGCCCAACTGACCCGTACGGAAAAAAAGATAGTGCAGGAAGTAAATTCCCTGGCTCCGGAACAGCTGGAACTCCTTAAACGAGTGGTCAACATGAACAGCGGCACGATGAATTTCGATGGCGTGCAGGCGGTTGGCAAGGTGCTAATGGAAGAATTTGAGGCACTTGGATTTGAAACATCCTGGGTTGATGGCCAGGAATTTGGAAGGGCCGGTCATCTTCTTGCAACTCATGAAGGAAAACCGGAAAACCTGAAAGTAATGCTGATAGGTCACCTGGATACAGTTTTTGAGCCGGATCATCCATATCAGTCATATACTATTGACGGAGATTCGGTTATGCGCGGACCGGGTGTGGTGGATATGAAAGGAGGGGATGTAATCATTCTTTATGCCCTGCGGGCGATGCGCGAGGCTGGTGCATTGAAGAATATGAATGTCCGGGTTGTAATGACGGGTGACGAAGAAAAAAGTGGAAGTCCGTTATCGTTGTCGAAGCAGCTCCTGGTTGAGACTGCAGAATGGGCTGATGTCGCTATTGGATTTGAAAACGGGGACAGTAATTTCAAAACGGCAGTTATTTCCAGGAGGGGTTCGATACGATGGAAACTTGAAGTTAATGGAAATGCGGCCCATAGTTCCCAGGTTTTTTCGGAGGAGGTGGGTGCCGGAGCGATCTATGAGGCTTCCCGAATTTTGAAGGCATTTTATGACGAACTTTCCCAGGAGCCCTTATTAACCTTTAATCCTGGTGTAATCCTGGGCGGCACGGCAGTTGAATTTGATAATGGAAAGGACGGTGGTACCGCATACGGTAAATCAAATGTGGTTGCCAGTGAAGTGGTGGTTTCCGGTGATATCCGGGCGGTTTCTCCTGAGCAGCTCGCCATGACCAAAGAAACCATGGAAAGAATCGTTTCATCCCATTTGCCGGGAACGGAGGCTGCGATAACCTTTGAAGAAGGGTATCCGCCATTGCCGCCAACACAGGGAAACAGGGAGTTGCTGGATCTGTACAGTACGGTTTCATCTGATCTTGGTTTGGGGCCGGTTTCGGCTGTAGATCCACTCCGTGCAGGAGCGGCGGATGTTTCATTTACTTCCGGACTTGTGGATGCCGCGATGGATGGGATTGGATTGAGCGGCGGAAATGATCATACCGCCAACGAATATGCCGACCTAAACCGTTTGCCTGATCTAACCAAACGGGCTGCGCTTCTGCTATACCGTTTAAATCAAAAAAAATAAGGCCGGATTACACGGCCTTATCACCTATGCCTTTGCGGGCATGTATTGTTTCAGGATATGCTCAAGTGGGGTTACCTGGACAACCCCTGACTGCCCCCACTTCACTTCTCCCTTCTGAAAGACCATCAATGTGGGTACACCCTGGATTCGGTAGTCCATTGCCAGCTTCCTGTTTTTATCAACATCCACTTTTATAATGACCGCATCTTCCCCGACGCGCGTTTTAAGTTCCTTAAGTATGGGAGCCATCATCTGACACGGTCCGCACCATACGGCCGAAAAATCGACCAGGACAGGTTTTTCAGAGTTGATCAACTCATCAAACGAAGCATTTTTGGTTTCAGCCATTTTAACTTGCCTTTTTTGATAATATATAATTCACATCGGTCCATGAACCGGCATTATAACATTCAATTCCCTGCTGTGAAAGATAATATGCCGCCTGTCCACTCCGGTTGCCGCTTCTGCAGCACAATATTAACGGTTGAGGCATGCTTCTTAGTTCCTCAAGCCGCATGGTTACTTCATTCAAGGGTATATTTATACTGCCCGGTGCGTTTGCGCCATTAAATTCCTGTGGAGTTCTCACGTCAATTACCGGAGCACCATTCAAAATATATTCTTCAATTTTATTCATTTCTATTTCGTTTTTTGAAAACATTTATACAAACTAACGAGGATTTAAGGCACTGGTTTGTAACTCATGTTACACAGTAAGGGCCTGTCTTACCGGAACTTTACATTTAAAATATACTGCTATGAAATCGAAGGTTGTACCCGAAAAAGTCTACGAGGAAATTGCGTCAATGATATCAAGCGAGGAAAGTGTTGTAGGAATTGATGCAAAAAAAACACATATCATAATCATTCATAAACTCCAGGAAATTGAAAAACGACTCGACGCAATCGAAAAAAAGCTATCGTAGTTTACTGATGCCATTGCTGGCCAGCCTGACCCTCGGATTAGCGCCATTTGTGCCTGAACCCCATATTGTGGGCAAAATAAGATGGGTCATGGGCGGGGGAACCGGCATGCAAGCCATGGATTATTTCGATCTTTTACTTCATGGAATGCCCTGGGTTTGGCTGTTTTTAGCCATTGGGATCCGGCTCGGAAAAGTGAAGGGGTAATGAAGTCGGCGTGGTTCACTTCGCCATACCTGAAATGAATTACCTATAGACCGTAATAGAAATAGAAGTACGCGAAGAATAACAGCTGGCAGATGTAAACATGCAAGCTGAAAAGAAAATCACCTTCAATTTTAATGTGCTGGAACACTGTGTGAAGGAAGGCAGCTACTACAAACCATCCAATATAATTACTCAAGGGGGCGATACCTCCTTCAAAAACCCAGAAATCAAATACAGGGGCTGGCACCTCCATGAACAAGTCAAAGAGCACCATTAATCCGGCGCCAATCAGGACCTTTAGCCATTTTGAAACTTTGATCCTGTTGGAAATAACCCCTGTGATCAGTACCAATACTGCCCAGTTAATCCCTATAAAAAACGGGACACCGTCGATTTTCGGGCCGAGATTTTCACCATACTCATAAACGCCGAATAATATTCCATAATGAACCCCGAGCCATTCTGCTATCATTCCTCCGGAAAAAAACATTGTAACGGCGAGAATCTTTTTTCCTGAATCAATAGGGAAGAGCCATGCCAGCAGGCAGAAAATCGCAAAAAGATTTAGAGGCGTTTTTTCAATGAACCAGTTTTGATAACCCAGTGTCACGCCAATCAATGCAGAAATATGAAAAAGATAGACCAGGAAAATACCGATGGTCAGCCTGGGTATTGAAATTAATTCCTGCCGTATTTCGAGTCCCCGGATCATGCGTCTGGTATTAAGTCACTTACAATTTTGGCAGATTGAAGGCACAATGGAATGCCGCCTCCCGGATGAACAGAGCCCCCGCAGAAGTATAAATTTTTCAGTCTTCCTGAAAAGTTCGGATGCCTTAAAAAGGCCGAGAATTTAGAATTGCTTGATGCTCCGTACAGCGATCCCCGATGTGAGCTTGTTCTGCTCTCAATCAGAATCGGATCTAAAATTTCTTCCGTTACCAGGTACTTTTCAATATCCGTTTTTAAAATCCTGTTGATCTTTTGGACAATGCGGTCTCTTGATATCTTTTTGAGTGTTTCCCAATCCTGACCATAATTGGCAGGTGCATTGATCATGACAAACCAATTTTCATTTCCTTCAGGCGCATCATCGGTCTCGTCCTTACTTGTGATATTAATATAAACAGTGGGGTCTTCCGAGAATGTTTTTTCTTTGAACAAGCACCTGAACTCCTCCCGGTAATCTTTACTGAAGAATATATTATGAAGGTCAAGTTCCTTAAATGTTCTGCCGACGCCCCAGTAATAAATCAGGGCAGAGCTGGAGCGTTCCTGCCTGAGAATTTTATCTGAACGTTTCAGATCCTTCAACAAAAGATTGTATGTGGAATAGATGTCCATATTGCAAACCAATAAGTCAGAATAATAACTGCCTTGTTCTGTCTGCACACCATTGGCCACCCCACTTTCATGAAGAATTTTCTTTACAGGTTCATTGAGCCTGAATTGAACTTTTTGATCAATGGCCAGCTGATGCAAGCTTTTGGTAATGGCGTGCATCCCGCCTTTTGGAAGAAAACATCCATAATGCATCTCCAAATGAGGAATCAACGACATAACTCCCGGAGTTTGATACGGTGATGAACCATTGTAGGTGGCGTAGCGATTGAACAGTTGAACCAGCCGGGGGTCGGAAAAATATTTTTTATTGGTCGAGTTTAAAGTTGATGTGATGTCCAGTTTATGACTCTGGATGAGTGACTTTAAGGTGTCGAAGGAGAGGTATGTTGAAGCCTTATGAAGTGATTTTTCGAGAAAAACCGATGTTGTCAGGTCATACTTTTCCTTGGCATTCCTCAGGTAATTCTTTAGCGAAACTTCAGATGTATTAAAAGTTCTTGCTGCTTCGCTGATGAATTTGTTGGTATCAGCATGAACACTGAACGTCGTACCATCTTCCCAGAAATAATTACAGACCACTTCTTTCCTTTTGTAATTAAAAAGGGTTCGGGGATCAATATCATGTAACTCAAACAGTTCGTCAACCAGGTGCGGCATTGTGAAGAGCGAAGGACCGGCGTCCCATCGAAAGCCATCCTTTTCGACTACATGCAGTTTTCCACCGACATATGGATTAGCTTCGAAAACAGTTACATCGTATCCTTTTTTCCTTAATCGCAATGCACTTGCAATTCCCGCTATTCCAGAACCGATGATAATGGCGTTTTTTGACATTTCACATAACCTATATCCTATCAAACATTGACATTGAACTTTTGTTAAACCGGCCGTCGTCTTTCTCAATACCCGGAAAGGATTTTTTGTTTCGAAGCGAATGCTCCTTTATATTGAATTATGAATCGATTCTTGTTGTATTTTCTGCTATGTATTTCGGCCGCGTGTTCCACAAGCCCGTCTGCAAACATCGATTGGACCGTAGCGGGGGGGGATCCCGCACGCACACAGTATAGTGGAGCTATTCAGATCGACACTTCCAATGTAAGCCGCCTGCAGGTAGCGTGGGAATATAAAACGGGCGATGCCAGGGAAGGATCTCAAATACAGTGCAATCCAATTGTACTGGATGGTATTCTGTACGCTACGACACCATCATTGCGTTTGTTTGCGCTGGATGCCTCAAATGGCAAAGAAGTCTGGACGTTCAATCCCAGGGATGTTATTGAAGAATTGCCAGAAGCACTGAATACCAACAGGGGGGTAACCTACTGGACAGACGGAGAAAAGAAACGGCTGTTCTATGCTGTGAGTTCCTATTTACTGTCAGTTGATGCACTCACAGGGTTGCCAGATCGCTCATTTGGCACTGAGGGAAGAATTGATTTGCGCAGTGGGCTTGACCGTGATGCAACATCACTATATGTTACGGCCACTTCTCCCGGGGTTATATATAAGGATCTCTTAATTCTAGGCTCCCGGGTATCTGAGTCGAACCCTGCGGCACCGGGACATATCAGGGCATTTGATGTGCGAACGGGAGAAAGAGTTTGGATTTTTCATACGATTCCCCATCCAGGGGAATATGGTTTTGACACCTGGGACGACAGCACTGCCTATATGCGTGCAGGCGGAGCAAACTCATGGTCGGGCATGAGTCTCGATGAAGGACGGGGAGTGGTTTATGCCTCGACGGGTTCAGCAGCGTTTGACTTTTATGGCGGCGACCGGTTAGGGGACAATTTATTTGCCAATTCTATAATCGCTCTGGATGCAGAAAAAGGCACTTATCGCTGGCATTTTCAGACGATTCACCATGATGTCTGGGATCGCGACCTGCCTGCTCCGCCAGTTCTTGCCACGATACCGGTTGATGGTGTTAACAGGGATGTTGCTATTCAGGCAACAAAGACAGGTTTGATATTTGTTCTCGACAGGGATACCGGAGCGCCCGTATTTCCAGTTGAAGAAATGAAAGTTCCGGTCGATGAACATTTACAGGGGGAGGTACTTTCTGTCACCCAGCCGATCCCACAAAAACCAGAGCCCTTTATGAGGCAACGGATGACTGTTGATGATCTCAACGGCCTTATACCAGATTCCTCATTCAAAGCCCTGAAAGAGCAGTTTATGACGTATAATTCAGGTCACCTGTTTACACCGCCTTCAGAAGAGGGAACTGTTTTTTTTCCGGGTTTGGACGGTGGAGCGGAGTGGGGAGGATCATCTTTTGATGCCGAAAGCAGTATGCTTTTTATTAATGCCAACGAAGTTCCGTGGATTATCACGAATATCAGGAAATCCGGAAATGTTGAAAGTCTTACCAAGGGGCAGGTTATTTACCAGGAGCACTGCCTGTCATGTCATGGTCCTGCGCTGGAAGGGGCTGGGAATTATCCCGGTCTGATTGGATTGAAAAATAAGGCAGATGATCGTACCGTGCGTGAACTGCTGAGAGTAGGCCGCGGCATGATGCCAGCTTTAAGTTTTCTGACTGATGAACAGGTTGATGCAGTAACCGATTATGTGCTGAATTATCGGGAGGGAATTACGGAATTGCCTTCAGATTCTTCCTTTTTCCGGGGATATTCAATCCGGGGCTATGAGAAGCTAACGACTCCAGAAGGGCTTCCTGCCATAAGTCCCCCATGGGGTACGCTCAACGCGATCGATCTGGTCTCTGGAAAAATTCGGTGGAAAGTGCCAATTGGGAAGTACCCGGGGCTTGAAACAGGAGGTATCTTAACCGGAACTGAGAATTACGGAGGACCGGTTGCAACCAAAGGGGGTGTGCTGTTCATTGCGGCTACCCCTGATCAAATGTTTCGGGTTTATCGCAAGAGGGACGGAGCACTATTGTTTGAATCAAAGTTACCTGCAGCGGGTTTTGCCACACCCTCGGTTTATGAAATAAATGGGAAACAGTTTGTGGTAATAGCATGTGGAGGAGGCAAGCTTGGATCTCCATCAGGAGATTACTATGTAGCTTTCGCACTGCCCTAGGACGTTACAGGATTTCTTCGACTTTGTATACAAAATATTTTGTATCACCTAGCCAAAACATCCGAACATACTTTTCTTTATAGTACAATTTAACACGTTTGCCATTTTCGATAGCGCGGTCAATATCTTCACGCACCTGGCTTTGGCCATCACGTACAGTAAATTCCCAGGTTGTGGGTATGACACCATCCCCGGAGCTGGTGAGTCCGCCAATATTCATTTCA
Organism: Fulvivirga sedimenti; assembly: GCF_020328055.1. Classification (NCBI taxonomy): domain Bacteria; kingdom Pseudomonadati; phylum Bacteroidota; class Cytophagia; order Cytophagales; family Fulvivirgaceae; genus Fulvivirga; species Fulvivirga sedimenti. The sequence goes on along the minus strand of NZ_JAIXNE010000003.1, from coordinate 370,973 downwards.
CCTTCCCAGGTCTTGAAGATGGTTCCTTTCCGGCTCACCTTGATGGGCGTACCCGCACGATATCCATCGCTGTAGTTGGCAAAATAGAGGAAGAGAAATATGAGTAAACCCAGTATTCCAAGAGACACGAAAGTCCATCTGATTATCTTCTTTATTAATTCCATTGGGTGTTCTGAATATTGCCTCCGAAAATACAAAAAATCACGGTATTTATCACTGCAAGTTACCAGACGTACCAAATATTACCGAAATGTCCTCAACAATGGAACGTTTAATCACTACCTTTTGTATCTTAGTCAGTCGGCGGAACGCAGGGTGAGTATTTTTAGCTATGGTCCTCTATTTTCTTCTGCACCTAGTGTGGGCTTAATTTTTTAATAATAGGTAGCCCTGTATTTTATTAAATTTATATGATCGTACGATTCAAAAGATCTGATGAATCTTTTCAGAAAAATCTGCAAAAGGCATTGGACAATCACTTCACATCAACGGGAGTTTCCCGTAAGGGTAATTTTAAGATGTATCTTAAATCATTCCTTTTGCTTACCGCATACATTTTGCCGTTTGTGCTCATACTCACCTTACCAATACCCGTTTTCGTCATGTGGCTGGGATGCGTAATAATGGGTTTTGCCTATGCAGGTCTAGGCATGTCATTGATGCACGATGCCTGCCATGGATCTTTTTCAAAGTACAGGATTGTGAATCAGGTACTTGCGTATTCAATGAATTTCCTCGGGGGTAACCGCTTTAACTGGGTTATTCAGCACAATGTAAAACATCATACATTTACGAATATTCACGGCGCAGATGAAGATCTGGAGAACGGGAATGTAATTAGACTTTCACCGCATGCCAAATGGTATAAATTCCATCGCTTTCAGCACATCTATTCATGGTTCCTCTATACACTTGGTACATTAAGCTGGGTGACGTTCAAGGACTTTAAACAATTGATCAAATTGAATGATGATCCCAGGTATGCGAAAAACCTTAACAGGGAATGGGTCATTCTGATCGTTTCAAAAATTCTCTACTATGCCTACATCATTGGAATACCGGCATTGATCCTGAATATTCCATTCTGGTATCTGATTATCGGATTTGTTACCCTCCATATGGTAGGAGGTTTTGTTTTGAGTGTAACTTTCCAGTTGGCGCACGTGGTTGAAGGTGTTGACCATTCCGAGTCTTCTGAATCTCCCGAGAATTCATGGGCGGAACATCAACTGCGTACCACCTCTAATTTTGCGCGTAAAAATTGGTTTCTTACCTGGTATATGGGAGGCCTGAACTTCCAGGTTGAACATCACCTTTTTCCGCATATCTGTCATATTCACTATCCGGATTTATCGCCGATTGTGGCTGAACAGGCTGGTAAAATGGGAATTCCGTATAATGATCAGCCCGGCTTCAGAAATGCGGTTCGTTCTCATTATTTAACGCTGAAAGAATACGGACGTCGTCCTTCCATGCGTGTCGCCTGAGCTGGTTGATGTCTATCACGTGACCGGCTGACCGTCCTCATAGCTTTCGCCAGACTTTTTGCTGATCTTATAAACAAATCAGCAGGGTCATGGTGATAATTGTATTTGGATTACCAGGAACGGGAAAAGTCAAGTTTGCTCAGCGTCTGGCTCAATACCTACAGTTCGATTTTTTAAACACTGCCGCTATTCGGCGTAAATGGATAGCATCACCTTCGTTCAGTAAAAAAGAAAAGGAGGCAGTCTATTTGAATCTTCTCCAGGAAATGTCTGAACATACCCTTGACAAAAAAAACCTGGTTCTTGAAGGCACCTTTTACCTGAAAAGTATCCGACGGGATTTTCATGACGTGGCAGATATTCTGAATACAGAGGTCTACTGGATTGAAATTGTCTCTGATACGTATAATTCAGGCTGGAACCTGTTCCGGCATGACCCGGCTATTTCAGATAAATTTTCAATTTACCGCACTTTGTTGAGTTCATTTGAACCAATGGATTCAAAACACCTCGTACTGGAATACACCCGCGATAGTCGCCTGAATGATTTGATAAGGCTGACCCTCAAATCTATCCCGGGGCTTATGCAAAATGGAAAATCAAGAATGGCTAATCTCACTATTTAAATTTACGTTGAAATGGACAATACTACGCATCTTAACATGCATCGGGAACATGGAATATGGCAGTCCGATATCAAAATGTGGTCCCACGACCTGAAAATGTGGGAACAGGAAATTGAGTCTCAGGAGCAGGTTTTGCAATTTTTCGAAGAGGCGATTGTACAACATAAAATAGCACTTTTAGATCATGTGAGAGTCCTTGCTGAACACCGGAGTAAGCTGGAAAGACACGAGATTGATATAAGTTTGGTAGGTGAAGGCACAAAACTGGACATCGAACTCGCCCGGGAGCACGAAGATGAATATAAACGACATGAGGAACAGCATAAAGCGCATGAACGCTTAAAAAAGTATCATCATAACCTGATTTCCATCACTAAATCATTAAGAAAGGCACTGGAAAGTCCGGTTTAAACAGGATTTTAATAAGAATACAGTAATAAATGGTTGTTACATGGGTGTTATTTGGTTTAAAAGGCCGGAATTATCCGGCCTTTTTATTTAAATGCCGGAGGAGAAAGGACATGGGGTTTATTTGGTTAAACAATTTAGCAATCAGGAATTTGCGCATAGCTTTGTTTCATTGCCAACTTTAACATAATTCATAATGCCCCGGATGGTAGTTACCTTTTATTCATGAATGGGATATATAGCAGATATAACAAACTATAATGTTATGAAACCACTTTTAACCACATTGATTTTGGTTTTCAGCTTTGTCGCTGGAAACGCTCAAATCAACACTTTTAAGATTCTCGTCCAAAATGGTGAATCGGAGATTCAAATTGGAGAGGTCGTAACTCAATTGAAAAAAGGCATGGTCCTTTCCGGAGATTTCACACTTACCGTAAAAGAAGGCGCCTATCTCGGACTTGTTCATAATAGCGGACATGTGCTGGAAATAAAGGAAAGCGGAAAATATGACGCCAATGATCTGTATGGAAAGATTGAGGTGACTGAGACGAATATGATTGTCACCCGCTATACTGATTTCATTCTAAATCGGGAGATCTCTGAAAAAGCAGCCGGAATAAACTATGAAATCATGCGTGATTTCGAGCCTTTCTCTGACTCAGAGGTGAATCTGTACATCCCCGGAGCCACTGAATTGTATGGGGATAAACTAGCACTGGAATGGGCGAATGAAAGTGAATTTTCGATAATCCGTGTTATGAACATGTTTGAAGAGGTTCTGCTTGAGGAACGTGTGGAAGGACAGCGTACTATGCTGAATCTTGAGAATGAAAACCTCAAAAAAGAAGAAATTTTGCTTGTAAAGGTTTATCAGGATAATGATGTAGAGTCAAAGGCAGTTGCGCTTAAGCGTATTGATCATGAGACCAGGACGCAACATACCCAGAACTTGAATTCTTTAACAAGCAATATTTCAAATAGCGCGCTTCTCGAACTGATCAGTGCTGCTTATTTTGAAGATAATAACTTGTTAGCGGATGCCTTCACCAGTTATGTGAATGCGATGTTACTGGCGCCTAATGTGCCGGATTACCGTTCTGCATACAATGAGTTCCTGATACGTCATAAACTGCTCAAATTAAGGCAGTAGCAGAAGAAAATTGTACACTGATAACCAGCCGGAATAATTCCGGCTGGTATTTTTTGTTTTATGGACCATTCCGTAGTCATACATTTTTTAAAACGGAGCCTGGGAGTTTTTTTGCTTCTCAGTGTAACTCCTTGTTTCGGTCAGGATTGGAAGAAATCCTATACGCTCGCTCATGAAAACTGGGGAGTTTCCTGGGATAACACCATTAAATATCTTGAGGAGGCTGAACAACAGGCAAAAGTCGACCGTGGAATCTTTGATCATGACTATCTTGTCATTCTGAATGATTTAGGAATTGCCTACTATGAGTCGGGTAATTTTAGCAAAGCGCGGACTGTCCTCGAAACATCCGAAGCATTCCGCAGTGAAATCCTTGAACCAACTGATAAGGAAAGGATAATATCACAACTCAATCTCGCTCAACTGTACAGGTATACCGACACGGAAAAGGCGATTATCATCTATGAACGTATTTTAAAAACTGCCGGAGGCTCTTCATCTATAAAAGCGCTTCAGAACCTCTATGACATTTATATTGAGTTGGGCGAACACGATCGGGCACTGACCCTGCTTTCAAATTCAGCTTCGTTAAACAATTCTCAGGAGTTTGACTTTATGATTTTGCTTCTTCAGGCTGACGCCCAAAGAAGAGAAGGGAACTTTCAGGAAACCCTTGACCTTCTGAATTTCGTATCGGTTAGAATGGACAGTATTTCGAATCATTTATTACAGAAATCTGTAGAATCGGCCTACTTCGAACAACTGGGAATGCTCTACATGGAGCGACAGGATTTCACCGAGGCTGAAGCAAGCTTCAAGAAAGTTCTGGAATTAAAGGAATACCTGGGTTTACCAAAGGAAGAGACTGTAAATACCCTGAATAATATCGCCAACCTCTATGAGAAGTTCGGTCTTTATGGTCAGTCATTGTCATATATCGATCTCGCCCTGCAAAACTGTACCCATCATTGTGAACGCCTGCTTCAGAACAAAGCTGCACTGTTTTTAAAAACGGGACAGGTCCTGGAATCGGAGATTATTCTTAATGACCTTTTCAACGACTATTCATTCAAATCACCGAATGAGGAGCTTGTATTTCTTCTGAACTATGCCAATACATTCCGGAATTCTCAGGCTATCGGTTCAAATCCGGCTCTTGACAAAGCTGCTGAGCTGGTGGAAAGAAACGGGGAAGTTTTTTCAGATATGGATCTGGCCAATTTCTATGCGGCAAAAGGGGCCTGGGCGATCTACGAAGGCAACATTGATGAGGCCATCCGATCGCTGGAAATTTCAAAGCAGAAATACGTTACGGTTTATGGCAGTGCTGCACCGCAATTGAGGCAGATTGAAAATAACCTGGGGGTTTGCTATATTCTTTCAGGGAGGTTTGAAGAGGGTTCTGAAAATCTCTTTGCTGCGAGTAATAAGGAAGAACAGCTCATCAGATTCATATTTCCCATGTTGTCACGCTCCGAGCAGACGGTCTTCCTTTCAGAAATGAGGAAAGATTTGGATGTCATTTATTCAGCGATCGCTCCGCTGGCAGGTGAACGAACCGATCTTGCGCATATAATGATCAATAAACAGCTGCTCTATAAGGGCCTCACCCTGGAATCGAAGCGCGGCCTGAAAGAAATCCAAAAATTAGATCAGAATGATAAAACGGCCGGGTTATTAGAAGAATTTCTCGCCATTCGTCAGGAATTGACCAGTTCCTTTACCCGAGGTGGATTCGATGGAGAAATCCAGCAATCAATGATACGTCGTCTTAATGAACTTGAATCTGAGATTGCGAGACATACCGGCCGGCAGCTTTCTGCAACAGCTGATTACAATTCCATACGTTCCGCCCTCGATGATGATGAGGCGGTGGTTGAAATTATCCGATATAAAAATCAGAATTTCAGCCGTTTAAATGGAGAAACAGATAGCATCAATTATGTTGGACTTGTGATAAAACCGTCGTTTGAGGATGGGCCTCAGGTGGTCGAACTGGGATCCGGTGATTATCTGGAAAACCGGCAGCTGAAGTTTTATCTGAATGCCATTAAATATGAGGTCGCAGATACAACTTCCTATACTTATTTCTGGAAGCCATTTGAGTCACTGCTTGAAGGCATAAAGACGGCATACCTTGTTGATGACGGGCTGTATTTTAAGATTAATCCGGAGTCACTTATGAACCCTGAAAACAGTAGTTTTTTGGGCTCAACTATGAGGATTCGCCACTTACATAATGCCGGAGAGATCGTGAAGGTAAAGGCCGGACAAGGGGTATTCAATGGATCGCACCAGGCACTGCTCGTGGGTGATCCCGTTTTAAGTGAATCACAGGGCGATTCGAGATTCGCATCCCTTCCAGGCACACGTGAGGAGATTATACAGATTTCAGGCGCGCTGCAAAAGGAAGGGTGGGGTGTTACCTCTCTCACAGGCACGGAGGCAACGAAAGCCCGACTCTACAGTCAGGAGCCATCTGCATTGATGCATTTCGCGACGCACGGATTCTTTTCGAGAAGGGAAGTTAAACAGCGTCAGGATTTGCCTGACCTGGAATTATTCAGGTCTGGACTGGTTTTAACTGCCACAGATTCCAGGCAGGGAGATCTCCTGACTGCGTTTGAGGTTTCTGATATGGATCTGTCAGCAACAGAGTTGGTGGTATTATCGGCCTGTGAAACCGGTCTGGGAGAGTTGAAAAATGGCGATGGGGTATACGGGTTGCAATACGCATTTTTCGTAGCGGGAGCAGAATCAATGATCATAAGTCTGTGGCAGGTAAGTGATAAGGTCACCAAGGAGTACATGTCAAGTTTTTATGCAAAACTGCTGGCATCTGGAAATAAGAGGATTGCCTATGAATACGCAGTTGATGAAATGAAGAAAAAGTATCAGGCACCAAAATATTGGGCGCCCTTCATATACCTGGGTAATTAATTACAATCGAAAATTTCTGTATTAAGCAGGTTGTTGTCCTTAACAAGGATGGGAATATAGGGTCTGTATCGCTCGCTTTCATCGATACCATTTAATCGGATCAGGGTCTCTTCCTTTAAAGCCCGGGTGAGTTCATCACCATTCATGGCTCTGGTTGTGAAACAGTAATGATAGGTTTCTTCAGGCTTGCTCCCCATACCTGAAATAAGAAATTCCACACGACGATTAAGCTGTCTGCCTTTAGGTGATTCATTGTCGGCAACAGGTTCACGAAACCCCTTCGCCCGGATCATCATGGAAAGAGGGGATACCCCTAACCGGAGAAGGGCATCAAATACAGCCTGTCCGCGTTCTCGTGTAAGCAGCAAATTGTAGGCCTCACTTCCGGTGTTATCTGCATGCGCAACAATTTCCAGTTGAAATCCCGGGTTGTTGTTTAGAAAAACAGCCATCTCCTGTAGTACTCCATAGGATTCATGGCGGATTTCACTTTCAGCCAGATCAAAATAAACCGGAGTGTAGGTATATGACCTGTAATCCGGGATAAATAATGTCTGCACATTCGAGAATTGGATCAGGCCATTGAAGGCAGTATCAATTTCAAGGAGAACGCTTTCATTGCCTGTTAAATGGCTAAAACGGAAATTTCCGGATGAATCGGCAATGGTTAATTGTCGACGTTCGCCACTCAGGTCCGACATATAAATTGTTGGGATGTCATCACAATATTCACAATCCAGTGAGCCCGTTATTTCAAAGTGTCCCTCTTCTTCATGATGGTCGAAGTCAACCTGATAACGTCGGCGGTCCAATGCTGCTAATTCAGCCTTGCGCTCTTTAAGCAATGCATCAACCTGAGCCTGTGACAGATCTTTGAATGTACTGGTGACGCCCGGCTTGCCAAGGGCAATATCATTGATGACCGCCTGCTCTGCAAGAGACAGTTTGCTGAAGTCAACATCACCTGTATTTACGATAGTTGTGATTTCTCCTCCCGGATCAGGTAGAATCACAGATCCACTTAATGCATCGTCACGACTTGCATTATGATTCAATGCAGAAATAAGAGAAGTAAGATATAACCTGGATCGGATTGATGAGCTGTACACATCAAAACCCCCTTCTCCATCTGAACGATTAGATGACCAGAATATATAGGACGATGAGGCATTTGGAAACATATCGTCCCTGCTGGAATTAAAAGGGATTCCCGCATTCACCAATACCGTGTCACCATTGAGTAGTCGACGTGCCATAAATATATCCATTCCGCCGAATCCCTGATGACCATCGGAAGAGAACATCAGAATGTTATTCATTATCGGAAAGGGTGAATTCTCGTTCAGTGAAGTATTAACCTTGTTGCCCAGGTTCATGGCGGGTCCCCAGCCGCTGCCTGATTTAACGGACATCCAGATATCATTGCCGCCCTTACCGCCAGGCCGGTCCGATACGAAGAACAATGTATCCCCTGAAATTGAAATACCCGGCTGTTTACTGTTCCTCCCTGGTAAATTAATATTTTCCGACAATAATTCCGGCTCTGAAAATCTTCCTGATTCCAGATGACTTACGTAAATCTGACAATATGGAGCTTTGTACCCGCAAACGGTAAAGTAGTATGCGCCATCCTCATTACAAAAGCTGCCGCTGCCATCATTAAATTTTGTATTCAGTGCATCGATGAGCTTTGTATCATCAACAATATTGATGGCATTTTCTGACAAAGAGAAATAATAATGATCTGAAAAACCCTCGCCAAATCGCTGATCTCTTGCCTGCCTTTTATGTTCAATCCTTGAACTTGTGATCAGAAGTGCTGAATCGGCTAAGGTCACCGGTGCATAATCATTAAAGGGCGTATTCAGGGGTTCAGCCACTTGGCGGATTTTAAACTTCTCCTTTCCATTATAGGATATGGCCATTTGACTTCCCGCTTTTTCCACCCGGGCCTGTTCAATAAGAGCGGGATAGCGACCGGTTGAATCCCAACGGGCAATAAAGGAATCGAAATATGATATGGATGCGCTGTATTTGCCCGTATATTTCTGCATGAGAGCCAGGTAATATTCGCTAAGCGGGTTGGCATTTTCGTCGAGAAAAAACACCTTCTGATACTGAGCGAGCGCCTTTTCATACTGGAATGTCTGCCGGTAGTTTTCGGCAAGTGAAAATACAGCATCGATGTTGTTCTCATCAAATGTGAGCAATTCGTTCAGGGCATCGATAGCTGCGAAATATTGACCGGAGTTTTCCAATTGCCTGATTTCCTCAAACCGAAGCGCTGTTTGTTGTGCCGCCAGGGTCAGGGGTAATGCAGTTAGCATGCTGATGCATAGAAGTAATCGCGAAAACTTCATATGAGTGGCGTTGAGAAATAAACGGACTGGTGTTTTCGGATAATTCTGTATTGAATGGAAAACTCGTAGCTTCCTGAAGTTCCAAAATACCTTTGGAAAGAGGAAACATTATGATCATAGCTGAAGGCGAGTCGGAAATTCTTGATTTCAGTACCTACATGAACGATGAAAGAATCACTCAGGCGATACCATGCTCCCAGGATTACGGCGGCATTCGAGGCATTGGATGCACTTCCCAGCGAATAGGTCAGGTATCCGCCTGCATTCAGCTGAATGTCTGAAAGCTCATACACCGCCAGAGCACTCGGGGTGAGTTTTGCCTGTGCCGAAATGGGGAAACTAATCCCGCCATGAAAACGAAGGCTGAGTGGCAGATTGTCCTGATCATTGATCAGGGACGTATTCGGTTGATTCAGGTGATAGACTGAAATTCCTGCATAGGACGACCAGGATTTTGTACTATACCGCTGCTGTTGCCGGTAATACCACATCATGCCCGCATTGATTACAGCATAGAACCTTTGGTCCTGCAAATTTCCCGGATCAACCTCAATTGTGGGATCAAACCCGCTGAATGCATTGTACTGCGAACCCCATTGTAAATTTTCAATATTCAATGCATTCCTGTAAACGCCGGCCTGTAATCCAAATGTTAAAATGTTGTTTCCATAGGAGGAGAGGTGATAGTTGAAGGCCCCTGAGAAATTGATTCCGGTATTGGAGAGACTGTTATTTCCTGCCTGATCACTCAGGATTGAAACCCCGATTCCCCCTACATGCTTGCTGCGGCCGCCTGGTTTGATCAATGGGTGCATGTAGGTGATCTGAGCGGTCTGATAGGGGGATTCCAGCTGGTTCCACTGTGCCCTGTAATTCATGCCGATCGTGATATCACTTTCAGATCCCACCAATGCCGGGTTCAGATAGAGCGAGGTGGTATAGTACTGAGAAAATACAGGTGACTGCGCCACTGAGAAATTCAGGGTAAAAAATAAAGGAAACAAAACGATCAGGTATTTCAGCATCAGTTAAGAATTGTTAAAGTCCCTGTTCGTTCTATAACTTCATTGCGGCTGTTCCGCGCCCTTAAGGCATATACATAGGCTCCCTGTGGTAATAAGTCGCCGGTGCGGGCAGATGTTCCGTTCCATCCGTTGAATTGCATTCGGGTGAGGCTTTTGCTTTCGAAAACCTGCATCCCCCGCCGGTCATATACCACGAATGAAAAATCCTCTTCTACAAAGTCGCCGAAAACCTTGATGACCCTGTTATCCTGGTCGGCCGCATTCGGAGAGAGGACGTTGGGAATGTAAAATGCCGTTTCATCGCGTATATTTTCTTCCAGTGTTCCAAGTAGCAGAATATGTTCTGAAACGGGTGCATTAGTAGATATCATTTCGTAGAATGAGCCCGTGAAAAAGTCGAGATCGTCATATAACGTAAAATCACCTGAGTTTCGGTCAAGTCCGATAATAACCGCTGATGATCTGTCCAGCTGATCATCATAAAAAGGCAGGCTTACCTCACTGCCGGCAAATGCATCCCGGTAATTACTTCGCTCCCAGAAAAAGTCCCGGCTAACGCTTGTAACCCCTTGTGGTATGTTACCGGAATAATTAGCCCTGGCCTGCAACACGGTAATGGTATTACCGCCTGTAACATCCAGCAATGATACCGGCAGGTAGGTGCCGGAAATACCCACAGGGAATTCCACCAGGCCACGCCCGCCCCTGTGAAGGGGGCCATTTACAAAACTTCCTGGTGATCCGCCTGAAATCAGGGCATCCGTTTCAGTAAATAACGTGTCGATAGACGAGGTAGTGATTTCCCCATCTGTCAGGAGAAGTTGCCGGCGAACGGGTACTTTGCCGCGAATCAATATACCTGCAGGGTTGCCAACATCCAATATGGAAATGAACTGTCCGTTATGGCGGAATGTCTGCGTTTGAGTGCCATCCAGAACTATGGTGCCCGCCCCTTGATATATGCCGTTGCTGGACCAATTCCGACGCACATGGTAGATTCCCTCATTCTGCAGAAAACCCTCATTTGAAACCGCAGCATCAGCGGTTAATATTCCGTTTTCAGAAATAAATAACACTGAACCGTCCTGTATGGTCTGCGCTGCCGACCGATTGGATTGAATCGTAAAAATGAGTAAAAATAGTGCTGCTCTGAGGTACATAAAAAAATAAATCAATTGCCCGGATTCTCTCCAGTAATCTGAATATTAAATAAATATATTTATTTTTGGTAATAAGACCTTATCATCCGCATGCTTTACGTATGTAATTTTAGATAGTCTATTGCTACAAAAATGTAAGGTCGATTTATCATATTACTGATATTTTTTGGGTGAAATACATTTTTAGAATGCCAACTTAAATGTGGCCATGACATTCAGTACTATTAAAAACTACTTTTTAGCCATTCTCATATTGCTGATCATTCCGTGTGTGATGCCGGAAGTAATGGCGCAGTCTGTCGGTGTCGGAACCACCAATCCCAATTCCAATGCGGCACTGGATGTGGTTGCACCGGGAAACAACCAGGGGGTTTTGCTCCCGAGGCTTACGGGCGGTCAGCGCACGAGCATGAGTTTGGGTTCAACTGAAAGGGGTTTGATTGTGTATGACACTACCGATAACCTTTTCTATTATTGGGATGGCGCACAGTGGATCGCCGGACTAGGGGATTCATCCGGTACATTTCAGAACCTTGCCTTTAATCAGGCAACGGCGCTTCTTTCCATCGAAAACGGTAACAGTGTTGATTTGAGTTCACTGATCAACGACGCGGATTCCGACCCTTCCAATGAATTGATTACAGATGTTCGCCTTAACGGCAACATACTTGAAATAGAAGAAAACGGCCTGATCTATACCCTCGATCTGACGCCCGTAATAAACATTGGCACTGATGACCAGCAGTTAAGCCTGGCTGGAAGTGTGTTAACACTCGAAGACGGTGGGGCTCCGATAGATCTGGCGTCGCTGGGTTATGTCACTACATCGGATGATGCGGATGCCGACCCAACTAATGAAGCGATCACTGATTTTCGCATAACGGCTACCGATATTGAAATCGAGGAAAATGGTGTCCTGGCGGGAAGTATTCCCTTATCAGGATTACCGACGGGCACAGATGATCAGCAGATAAGCCTGGCAGGCAGTGTGTTGACACTCGAAGACGGTGGGGCTCCGATAGATCTGGCGTCGCTGGGTTATGTTACTACATCGGATGATGCGGATGCCGACCCGTCCAATGAGGCGATCACTGATTTTCGCATAACAGCAACTGATATTGAGATCGAGGAAAATGGTGTGCTGGCAGGAAGTATCCCGTTGTCAGGGCTGCCAACCGGAACCGATGATCAGGAGGTAACTGAATTTGTATTAAGCGGCGTAAACAGTTCGATCCTTCAGCTAACCCTTGAGGGGGATGGCACCGGACAGAAAACAGTTGATTTGCACAACATATCATTCCCGGCAGCAAGTGATCTTTCCGGTACTATTGGAACGGCCGTTGTAAAGGACGGGGCGATTAACAGTCAGAAAATTCTGGATGGAAGTATTGAAACTGCAGACATTCAGGACGGTGCGGTTTCCAATGTTAAAATCAGTGATTTGGATCCGTCGAAGCTCAACCAGGCCGGGGCATCCGTTGGAGATCTCCTACGTTGGGATGGTACGCAATGGGCACCTGCCACCACAGCCGTCGTACCCGTAGCAAGCTATTACAGTATTGACCCTTCAGATTTCACAGGCGTTTACAGACAGAATTTTGCCAATTCGGAAAATAATGTGTTGATCTTTGAGAGTGATAATAGTCTTGTCACGATCAAGGATGAGACACTGGGCAGATCCATTTATGCCCCTGTACATTTGCCGCACGGTTCGGTCGTTCAATCCATCACAATGTATTTCATGGATATGCACGGCCCACCCGTTAAATTAGGCCTGTTTGAAAGGTCATTTGGCAGCGGCCAGGTCGATCTTGGCGGCGGTTTAAATGCCAATGAAAATGGGCCTGGAATATTCACTGCCACATTGAACGGACCTTTTGTGATCGACAATCAGAATCATACATATATGATCGGTATCGATTTCAATATAGCAGGAATTACAAATCAGCTAAGTGATGCTGAGCAGGGGATATACGGGATCGTTATCGAATATATTACGCCTTAATTGTTCCAAATTGATCAAATCAAAGGATTTGGTACAAACAAAATTAGCGAAGCTCTGGACATTTGTTCCAATTTTTGTATTATAGGTTGCAATCTACAACCTCTTAATAATGAAATATTTATGTTTGCCGGTAAGCCTGTTCTTCATGATGATACTGGCTTCCTGTTCAGCCGATAATTACCCGCCAATTGTTGATGTTCCTACTTATAATTACCGTTATGGTCAGTTTGTCTGGCATGAACTTGGTACATCCAATGTGGATGCTTCCAGGGAATTTTACGGGCAATTATTCAATTGGGAATTTGAATCAATTCCAACGACCGATGGAAACTATACACTGATCCGGCAGGGAAATAAGTATCTGGGAGGAATGATTGAGACCAAATCTCAACAGAATTTGTGGATAGGAGCGATATCTGTCGAGGATACTGAAAAGGCACTTGATTTTCTTAGCTCTATGGGCGCATCGACCGTCATCGGAACAACCAGAATCACCGGACGTGGAAGCATGGCTTTACTGAAGGATCCACAGGGTGCTGCTGTGAGTATAATTCATTCTTCCGCAGGGGACCCGCCATTGCTGGAAGCAGATGCAAATGAATGGTTATGGATGGAGCTATGGTCTGACCAGCCTGAGTCCTCTGCTGAATTTTACGGTAAGACGTTAGGTTATGATATCACTGAGCAGGTTGCTAATGGAAAACCGTATTGGATCTTCGGTAAGCAGGAACTTAAAATAGCGGGGATAAGTCCGAACCCGATCTCAAATATGACAACACAATGGGTGCCTTATATTAAAGTTACGGATCCGGAGGAAACCGTGAATCGAGCCAAATCACTGGGTGCGACCATTTTGATGGCACCGAATCAGGCAATAAGAAATGGTTCTGTCGCCGTTCTTACCGACCCCAATGGAGCAATTTTCTGTATTCAAAAGTGGCCGTTCAATTAAATTCGATCAAAATGAAAACATTTGTTAAAAAATTATCATTCTGCCTCCTCATGATTGCGGCTATCGGAACACTGGAGAGCTGTTCAAATGCACATTGGGGCACCAGCATGGGAATGAATATGTCTTTCGGTCCTGGTGGACCCAGGGTCACGCCTTCTTTTAATGTGGGGGTGTACAGTGGCGGGCGTTATTGACGGATTAGCTGCGGCACCGCTATTTTTTGGTTAGGCAGTCAGGTATTAGTAATTTTGCGAAAATTAGATAAAGCAAAATTAACTATGAAATACCTATCAAGATCAATCTATGTATTGGGCTTTTTAATTGTCTTTGGTGCATGTTCAACTTCTACAAAGGAAGAGGCGGCAGCTACGGATGATATGACCACAGAATTAGCTGAAGAAATGGAAGTTCCTGCCGCGCCGATGGCGATGGCATCAATGTCACCGGCCAGTGGCAGCAACGTTACTGGTACGATCACTTTCACCCAGACAGGCGACAATACCGTTCAGATGGATATCGAAATCAATCATCTTGTACCAGGCTCACATGCGATACATTTGCATGAAAAGGGTGATTGCAGCGCCGACGATGCCAGTTCAGCCGGAGGTCACTGGAATCCATCCGGTGTGGATCATGGCAACCGTATGGGTGATGGAATGCATCATGCCGGCGACATTATAAACCTTGAAGCCGGAGCAGACAGTACGGCAACAAATTCACTTGAAATTACAGGATGGACGATTGGCGGAGATTCAGCTACCAATATCCTGAATCATGCAGTAATCATTCACGCTGGTGCGGATGATTTTACCTCCCAGCCATCAGGTGCTGCCGGGGGAAGAGTATCCTGCGGAGTGATCCGTGAGCAATAGAGAAGAGCGTAATAATATAAAAACCCGCCATCGAGCGGGTTTTTTTATGGTTTAATGATTAGTAAGTGCACATATTTCATCGATGATGATTTCGGGATCCTTATCTTCCCGGATAAGCTGGAGCATCCTGGCCAGCATATCTGTGATTATCCTGGGATGTATACTCAGTTTTTCAGCCAATTTTCGACATATCAATAGTTCTTCCTGATCAACCCGACCATCGGCAATCATCACCTCAACCAATTCATAGATTTGGAAGATTTTATCCCGATGGGATGCAGGAGCAACAAATTTAATGGTTTCAGCCTCTTCACGTATCTGATGGAGTTCCTCCTGGCTTACGCCTCTGTTTGCGGCAATTGTAGCCAGACGATCCCACTCAGTCTGATCCAGAGTGCCATCTGCTAGTGCTACAGCAATGAGGTTGTTTAAATGACTCATCACCTGTCCGTGCCGATTTGATCTGAATAAATTGAACATTATTACTTCTTTACTGATAAATTCCTATCCTTTCGATGTGGTAACCCACTATTCACTTTAAACGGGATGTTTTCCTTACATTTTATGCAAAATCTCCCGTATACGCGCTTTAAGCGATTCAGAGGCCTCGAATAGCGGTAACCGTACATGAGGTTCACAAATTCCAAGTTCCGATAAAACGAATTTTACTCCCACGGGATTAGATTCTTCATACATAAGAGGGTTCAGGTCCAGCATTTCATATGAAGTTAGTGCTGCTCCCTGTACATTGCCAGCCCGGAATTCAGTCATCATTCTTTGGAATGTATTCGGAATGGCATTTGCCAGAACTGAAATCACTCCTGTACCACCAACACTCATCATGGGAAGCGTTAAAAGATCATCGCCTGAGATAAGAAGAAAGTCTTCCGGTTTATCGCGCGCTATGCGCATCACCTGATCCATATCACCAGCAGCTTCCTTAATACCAATTATGTTCGGGTGATGGGCAAGAATCAGTGTAGATGCTGCTGTTACATTACTGGCAGTCCTTCCGGGAACGTTGTAGAGAATAACTGGGATCGGTGCCTCATTTGCCAGTTGCTCATAATGCGCAACGATTCCCCGTTGTGAAGGCTTATTGTAGTATGGGCTTACAGACAGAAGTGCATCAATTCCACTGAGTTCGGTATTTTTTAATTCTGAAAGGAGTGCAGCCGTGTTGTTTCCTCCCAATCCGTAAACGATGGGTAAGTTTGCCCGGTTGTTTTCCCTGACAAAATTTAATACGGCTGCTTTTTCAGCGGGAGAGAGGGTGGCGGTTTCACCGGTAGTGCCCATTACGACATAATAGTCGACACCATTCGATTGGGTATAATCCATCAGCCTTCCAAGGGCTTCGAAATCAATTTCAAGCGACCTTGTGAAGGGCGTAACCAACGCTACTCCGGTTCCGGATAACCTATTCATCATGAAAGGACTTTTGTATACTTATACATCTCATGAGCAAGACTTTTGTAATTGGGTTGCTGTGGGGCCACCATCAGATCACAGAAAGGCCGGTTGATTTCTTCGAAAAACCCTACGCGGCACTGTGCACGGCTCATCGATAATAAATATCGCATGATTGGGTCTCCCTCGAAATCTACATAAAGAAGGTAATTAAAGGGTTTGTTAACGAAGGTATGCACATCTTCCGAGTTTACATTCCCGAAAAAGCCGATCTCCTTGTCGGTGAAGAAATTATACCGGAATTCGAAGTTCTGAACGTCCTTAGGAAGGAATGACATCACGCTCACTTTTTTACCATCACTCTCAAACTTCTTTGCAAGGTCCTTGATGATGTCATGTTTGGTAAGATCTTCAGCTGTGTAAAGGATGCCAACGTTTTTCGCATCTTCATACAGCACGCTTCCGCGGAAAGCGTTATTGCGTTTTAACTGCGCATTCGTTCTGTACTTTACAAACAAATCTCTGAACATCTTATTGACTGATCATTCCTTCAAAATCAGATTCCGAAATAATTTGAATCCCGAGCTTTTCGGCCTTTTCCTTTTTTGAAGGACCCATATTGTCACCTGCAAGTAAAAAATCCAATTTACCCGAAATAGACGAAAGAACCTTGCCGCCATGAGCAACAATCAATTCTTTAAGTTCATCGCGTTCATGCCTTTCGAATACTCCCGAAATTACAAAAGTTTTTCCTTCCAGTTGATTTCCAAGTTTAATTTCCTCCTTTTCTTCGATAACCATCTGAACACCGGCATTTTTTAATCGATTGATTTCATCAATATGCTGCTCATTTCCAAGGAATTCAATTACGCTATGGGCAATGCGTTCCCCGATTTCCGGAACGGCGATCAGGTCTTCATAGGAAGCGTTCATAAGGGCATCAATTGATTTGAATGCCTGGGCGAGTTTTTCGGCAACCGTTTTTCCCACAAACCGGATTCCCAAACCAAAAAGAACATTCTCAAATGGTACTGATTTTGACTTCTGAATTCCCGTTAACAGGTTGTTTGTGCCCTTTTCCTTAAAACCTTCCAGAGAAATGATATTCTCATAGGTTAGGTCGTACAGATCGGCAGGCGACTTAACAAGATTTTTATCAAATAACATTTCAATCGTTTTTTCTCCAAGGCTGTCGATATCCATGGCTTTGCGCTGGATGAAATGGACTATACGACCTTTTATCTGTGGCGGACAACCGTCCTGGTTCGGACAATAATGAACTGCTTCACCTTCCATTCGTTGCAGTTCTGTGCCACATTCAGGGCAATGGGTAATATAAGTTACGGGTTCGAGGCCTTCCTTTCTTGCCGACAAATCAACCCCGGTTATTTTCGGGATAATCTCGCCGCCTTTTTCAACAAAAACCTGATCTCCTATACGAAGGTCGAGCCGCTCGATTTCATTGGCATTGTGTAAGGAAGCGCGCTTTACAGTTGTGCCTGCCAGGAAGACTGGTTTGAGTTCTGCCACAGGAGTGATTGCGCCTGTTCGGCCAACCTGATATGTTATATCCTTAAGGGTGGTTATGGCATCTTCGGCTTTATACTTGTAAGCGATTGCCCAGCGCGGGCTTTTGGCAGTGAAGCCAAGTTGTTCCTGCTGGTCGAGACGATTTACTTTTACTACGATACCATCTGTTTCCAATGGTAACGAACGACGCTTATCTTCCCATTCTGCGATATAATCAAATACTTCTTCCAGGGTTTTGCACAATCGGTACGTCGGTGAAACGTTGAATCCCAGGCGCTCCAGCAGTTGAATGCCTTCTGCGTGTGTTTCTACGGGTAGGTCATCACCCATAATAGAATAAAGATAGCAGTCGAGTTTACGCTGCGCAACAATCGATGAATCCTGCATTTTTAGCGTACCTGAAGTGGTATTCCGTGCATTGGCATACACTTCTTCACCAATGTCCTCACGCTCCTTATTCAAGGCTATGAATGTCTGACGGGGCATGAATGCTTCACCACGCGCTTCGAAAAAAGGCGGACTGTCCTTGATGTGCTTCACCTTTAACGGAATGGTACGGATGGTCTTCACGTTTGCTGTGATATCATCACCCCGGGTGCCATCGCCCCGTGTTACCCCGCGTGACAAATATCCATTTTCATAGGTCAGGCTTAGTGCTACGCCGTCAAACTTAAGTTCGCAGAAGTATTCATAGGGTTCGTCGCCAAGGCCCTTTTTTACCCGGTTATCAAACTCTTCCAATTCTTCCCGGGAATAGGTATTACCGAGTGAAAGCATGGGATACTTGTGATATACCGTTTTGAAAGACTTGGTTACCGTTCCTCCAACACGCTGGGTGGGAGAGTCGGGTTGCCTTAGCTCAGGATATTCCTCTTCCAGTGCTATGAGTTGTTCAAGCAGTTTGTCAAATTCGAAGTCACTTATTTCGGATCGGTTATTCTGGTAATACTGCTCGTTGTAATAATCGATTTTTTCCGAAAGGGATTCGATCTTCTTTTTCGCCTCTTCGCGATTCATTACCGGGTTGGGTCTTTGTAGATTTTAATTGAATTAACTCCTTCAAATGTATTGTTGTTCCGATCAATATCGGCCATTCTTTCAGTCGGATCAATTTCTATCGACTTAATTTCTGTGATCGGACGGTTAATTTTCAGCGAATAGGTTGGATACGTCCACGGCCACGCTTCTTTGGTGATTCTTGACACTTCCAGGTTTTCCACCGGCTTTTCTCCGCGCATGATACGCAGCGGAATATAAAGTATTTCTGAAGAGCCATCGGTATACTCAATGTAAAGGTCTACGGGCATCATCATAGCTTCGACACGCTCCAGGGTCACGATGGTTTCATCATTCACGCCTGTTACGTCGCTGATACCGTAATCAATTCTGTTGGTTGTGTATGCGAAATTTTCCAGGTACCAGTCCAGCTGCATGCCTGAGGTTTTTTCCATAACCCTGATCAGGTCGATTGATGTGGGATGTTTAAATTTCCAGGTGTTGTAGTACCTGCGCATTCCCTTCATCAGGTTTTCTTCACCAATTACATATCCCAGCTGTGCAAGGAATACCGCGCCTTTCGAATAGGCATTGATGCCATACGACCGGTTCGTGTGATACATATCTGAGTGTGTGGTGAGGGGTTCTTCGTTGCCGCTGTTGGCCATGAAGAAATATCCCTGGTAAGATCCCCGGAAAGGATTGCCGCCCGTTTCACCTGAAAGATGCTGCATTGTAAGGGCTGAAGCGAAGGAAGTGAATCCTTCGTCCATCCACGGGTACAGGCTTTCGTTCGTGGCAAGGACACCCTGAAACCAGCTGTGGATCATCTCATGCACAGAAACACCTACCAGGCTTCCCTGGCTTCGGTTTCCAGTGATGAGCGTTGCCATGGGATATTCCATTCCGCCGTCTCCTCCCTGGATGAAGGAATATTGTTCGTAGGGATACACTCCAAAAGTTTTGTTCATGTATTGCATGGCTTTAACCATGGTCCCGGGCAATGCTTCCCATGCGGCTTGGTTTTCCTCGTTAGCCTGGTAGAAAAAATGGAGCATGGGACCGTCCGGTACCTGGATCCTGGTATGCGTGTAATCCGGGTCTGCGGCCCACATGAAATCATGTACATTGGGGGCAATAAAATGCCATGTAAGAGGTTTTTCTGAGGCAGCCACTTCTTTACCTTCTGATTCATAGCCATGTCCGATTTTATCAGGATTCTGGAGATAACCTGTTCCGCCAATCGTGTACGATGGGTCGATCGTTATCTTCACATCAAAATCACCCCATACACCATGGAATTCACGTCCGATATAAGGATTTGTATGCCATCCGCGGTGATCATATTCACACACTTTTGGGTACCATTGTGACATTGAGTAGGAGATGCCTTCAGCATTGTCACGGCCGGATCGGCGGATCTGGACAGGCACCTGGCCTTCGAAACTCAGTGTGAAGACGCTTTTTCCCCCGGGCAGTATCGGTTCATTCAACGTAACTTCCAGAA
The DNA here is from genome assembly GCF_020328055.1 of Fulvivirga sedimenti. Classification (NCBI taxonomy): domain Bacteria; kingdom Pseudomonadati; phylum Bacteroidota; class Cytophagia; order Cytophagales; family Fulvivirgaceae; genus Fulvivirga; species Fulvivirga sedimenti. The sequence goes on along the minus strand of NZ_JAIXNE010000003.1, from coordinate 350,542 downwards.
TCGTGCCTGAAACCTTGAATGCGAGGTCCGTTCCTTTCTGTTTGAGGGAGTTGATATGCTGATAACCAATCTCGTCGGCAGACAGTTGAGATATTCTGCTCCCCACTCTCCGGTCGGGGTCTTCAATAGTGAGTGACCGCATGTCCATCATACTTCCCGGCTGGAATGCATTGAAGTAAAGGTGATAGTATATTTGGGTAAGTGTATCGGGTGAATTATTATAATAGGTCAGTTTTTGATCTCCTGTGAAGCGATGTGTCTCCACATTCATGTTCACATCCATTTCGTATTCCACACGTTGTTGCCAATATCCCACAGGTGTTTCCTGGGCAATGGATATTTGTGCGGTGAGAATTGATAAAATAAGTAAATACAAGCTTTTCATATATTGTTATATCCTGATTTTTAAAAATACATTATTGATCCAGTTCACCCAGTGAATTCTCCAGGTCGTCTTCCGTTTTTCGTAAAAACTCACGGCATTTCTTCAGTATTTCGGCGGCTTTATCCACCTGGCTGGTGAGATCATCTATATCCAGCTCTCCTTTTTCAATCCGTTCCACGATTTGCTCCACTTGTTGCAGTGAATCTTCAAACCTGAAATCTTCTTTCTTCTCACTCATTTTTGTTGTTGTTTATGGTTGTAATCTGACTGTTGATTTTTTTGTTGATCGTATAGGTTGTAATCGTATCGCCTTCCTTTAATTCAACCTGATGAATGGATTTCCCATTCAGCGTTGTTAACGTATATCCCCGCTTCAGGATGTTATCGGGATGCACAAGTTCCAGGGATTTGGATGCGATGCGCAGTCGCTCCATTTTCATGGATAGGAATTTCCTGGCTGCCGCTTTCAATTGACCGCTTCTTTTTTCTAGCAACAGATCCTGTTGGGAAGTAACTTTTCGAACCCCGCTTTTAAGACGGTATTCCAGGTTTTTCAGACGCTGGTTCTCATATTTCAATCGCTGTTGGGCGTGATAGGCGATTGTTTCAAAATGATTGATCATTCTTTCCTCATAGCTCCGCACCCCACCAATGAGGAATTCAGCAACCGCTGTAGGGGTCTTTAGCCGGGTATGCGCAACGAGGTCGAGTATCGTTTCGTCACGCTCATGGCCAATTCCGGTGAGTACAGGCAACGGAAATTGGGCAACATGGTTGGCGAGGTCGTAGGTGTCAAAGCAATCAAGATCTACCTGCGCACCACCGCCCCGGATGATAACGACTACGTCAAAGGAGTTGATACTGTTGTGAATACGGTTCAGTGCATCTATGATCGATGGAGGCGCCTCATCACCCTGCATCACTGCTTTAAAGAGACGGGTACGGAAGGCGTATCCGTACAAATTATTTTTTAGCTGGTCGGAAAAATCGCCAAACCCCGCAGCCGTTGGTGAGCTGATCACTGCGATCCTCAGTGGCGCAACCGGCAAGGCAACTGATTTATTCATGTCCACCACGCCTTCCCGTGTAAGCCTTTCAATGATTTCCTGTCGCTTGCGGGCCCGCTCTCCGAGGGTAAACCGCGGGTCAATCTCCCGGATATTCAGTGACATCCCGTATAACTCATGGTACTCAACACTTACGTTGCAGAGCACGGTCATCCCGTTCTGGAGGGGTTTTCCAGTTATTGATTCAAACCATGCAGAAAGTCCGCGAAAGGTATAGGCCCAGATAGTCGCCCGGATACGGGCCACCAGCCTATCGTCCTCTTTCTCGATCAGGTCAAGGTAGCAATGGCCCTTCTGATTCAGCCGAAGCTCAGCGACTTCAGCCACCACCCAATAAGAAGGCTCGAGATTGTTGTCGAGTGTGCTTCGTATAAGCTGATTGAGTTCAAGTAAACGCAGGTGTTCCATCAGTCGTCCAAAAATATTTAAATATTCCCGGACTCATGATGTCGTATCGTGATTTTATATGGGTGGTTAATTAATATCCCGGAAGGTTTCCAGCAGTCCGGCTGCCTTGCCACGCGGACGAACAATGAGGAGGGGACAATCGAGATTGGTATTCAGTAATCTCTCTGCCATACTTCCCAAAAACAGCGAAGCTGCAGCAGTTCTTCCCTTGGCACCGATGACAATTCCATCTGGCTTGATTTCCGTTGCAAGATCACGGATATCGCTCGAAAGATCCTCATTCACATCCAGGGAATAAACCGGAGTTACCTGGACGTCCTTCATGTCGACCTTACTGATGAGTTTATTGAAATCCTTTTCTGCGTTTTTGCGCATTATCTCTGCAAATTCCTCATAGGTCTTCCCTGTATAATGATAGCCTGCCGGGACGGAGTATACATTCTGGCAGTAGACTTCAATCGGCTGGGTGCGGTGCTGGCTCAATTCCACTACTGTTTCCAGCGCCAGTTTTGAATACTTTGAAAAGTCAACCGGTACGAGGATTTTACGGACACTGGGGGTGGCTCCCTCAGGTATGATGAGCAGATTACAGCTGGCGCGTCTGGCTAAACGCTGAGCCAGAATTCCTGTGCCCTGCATGGTCTTTTTCTGACCAATAATTATTAAGTCGGCATTGCCCCGGATAGCCATGTCCAGGAGGGAGGCAACACTGCCTTCTTTAACATTGTATTCAAATTTGATTTCCCGGTCGATCCGGAAGTATTTGGCAACCTTATCCTTTATCTTCGCGGTGCGTTCTGCAACCAGTCGTTCCGACATATCCGGAAATTCAAGTTTCACGTCTGCCGGTATTTTCTCCCCGCGTACAATGTGCCAGAACTGGACCCGCTGCACAAAGCCGCGTCGCGCGATGAATGCCGAAAATTCGATAAGTGTCTTATCCATCTCCGACATATCCAGCCCTACAATAATATCTTTAATTGGCTCCATTATACTAACATTGGATTTTGATGCAAAAATAGAGCATTTCCCTCAAAATGAAACATTTACTTTGCTAAATACTTATTGTTTCCAGGCCGACAGGTAATCTGCCAGCATTTCGATCTGCTCCTTCGAATGGGTGGGAAAGTTGGCGATTCGGATGTGATCGGATTTATATTTTCCATAGCCGCTTCCAACGATAAAACCCCTGGATGACAGATAGCTGATCAATTCCGGACTCCCTGAATCGACATGTGCAACGGTGGTGGTACGTGAACGCTGTTCCGGATTGGTGACAAATGCCCTCAGGCGTGGGTGGTTTTCGTAGGTATGATAAAGCATCGCCGACTTGTATGCAGTCTCGCGCCGGATTTGATCCAGTCCCTTTTCCAGCATATCGCCGGCAACCCGCCCCAACAGATATATGCCCAGTACATTGGGTGTCTCCGGCGTCTGGTTTTTAACCGCTTTTTCAAGCATTGCTGAGATTGAGTGGTAGCTGCCTGTGATGGTTCCGCTTTCCTGCAGTTGGGCTGATTTTTCTATGCAACGGTCGTTGACTATCCAGACACCCAGTCCGGCAGGAAGTCCGAACGCCTTCTGAACACTGAAGTATGCTGTATCCACGTGGTTATAATTGATTTCCGCATCCGGTACGGAAGAAACGACATCCAGTGCGATCAGTTGATTGGGGAAGGCTTTCCTGATGCTTTCAACATCCTTTTCAGGTTGGCGGGCGCCGGTGCTTGTTTCGTTGTGTGTAATGGCGATAAGCTCGGTGGATTCTGGGATCAGTAATGATGACATTTCAACCACCGAGCCCTCAGCCGCTTCAGCGGAAAGGGCAGTACGCCCTAATTGCTGTGATATTTCATGAAAACGGGCGGAAAACGCGCCGTTAACCAGGTGAAAACTCTCCCGTTCCACGAGGTTCTGTATGATCCGTTCCCAGGCTTCCGTTGCGCTGGCGGTGAACAGGATCTTATAACCAGAAGGCAGATTCAGCAATGCGGAAATATTATCAACCGCTTCCGCATAGATGTTCTGGAATTTGGTGGAACGGTGTGAAATGGAAGGGATGTCTTCTCTTAAAGCTCTTCGCAGGTGTTCCTGAACGGTGAAGTAAAGTTGTGAGGGACCGGGGGTGAAATAAATCTTTGGCATAGGTCAAAATTAGTTAACCAAATTCATATTGAAATAACATAGCTGTAAATAATAGTGATTGTTTGGTAACGACCCCTTTACAGGGGGTTAATTCAATGATACTAGATTTGCAGGGTATGGTTAAGATGAAGGTGCTCCGGCAGGCACTGTTCCGTGCCGGAGTCCTTTTTTAAATCCGCTGAATTTGCCGGTATTTCAATAACAGATCAAGGCTGCTTCCGTCAAAATCAATATTATGATACACCTTCAGCAACCAGGTCCCGGCATCATCCACCGGCACATCCGGGGTGAGGTTATCCCGTAAGAAGTGGAGTGCTTTCATGAGTTGAAAGCCATCAAACCAGGCATAAAAATGCTTGTGATAGGCAGTGAGATCGGATGAATTCCGTCGTATCCGCTGAAAGTTTTCTTCAGCATTCATATATTCAAGTAATTGTTTATTTATTGAATTTAACTTATTAATATTCAGGACTTTGTTATAAATATTATTGAGCATATTCTTAATAATCATAATATTTTCCGGGGCATAGGTCGCGGGATCCCGCTTGCTTGCTATAAGGTCCTGGACTGCTCTGCCAGTACCAAATGGGACCCGATCGGATGACCGGGCTGAGGGGTAAACGGCGGTGGTATTGATTTCACCAAAACCCCGGGGGATGATCTTGTGCAGGAAATAGAAATCTTCACCCGCTTTACGCCTGTTCATTCCACCTGCTTTGGCATATGCCATAGGCCGCACTGCCATTGACGAACCTACCGTATGGTAAGCATAAGGTAATTTCAGCATGCGCTGGGCTTCGATGAAATACCGCAAGTGAAGCTCATAGGCTATGATGGCATCGCGTTGTAATCCGGATTCGGGAATGGCATGTTCAAACCAGATGGAAGCTCCGTGTATTTCAGGATGAAGGAGGAAATGTTTTTCAATCTCACTGACATAATTTGGTGAAACAAGGCAATCAGCATCCAGACCGATGATTACGCCTGTATCCGGATCCAAACGGCGTGCTGCCTCATCCATCAGTATTTTTCTCGCAAGTCCTACGCCGGCGTGTTTATGGGGCAGCTCCCTTAGGAGAAAATGGAGGGCTACGTTGTCCATGTGCTTCTCCTCATACCTGTTACGCAGGTGTTCCAGGTCGCGGTGATGGGCATCCCTGATAGCCTGTGGGCTGTTTTCGCTGTAATTCAGCAGCACCAGGATTTCGCTTGGGCGGTTGAATTCACAATCCAACAATGAATCGATCGTGTGCGCGATGTTCTCTTCCCGGTGAGCAGGGATGGTAAAGATCAGTTCCGGAGGTGTTTCAGGAGGCGGCAATAATGCCGGTCCGGCTGCATACCGTTCAAAATATATTTTCAGATCAGGGTGCAAGCCGTGAGATCTTCCAGGAATCTTTCGTTTGCGTGTAGAGGACCCGGTCATGAAGCCTGCTGGGGCGTCCCTGCCAGAACTCCATCAGAAATGGAGCCACATGATACCCGCCCCACTGGTTTGGAAGGGGAAGCACCTCAGCGTCACTGTATTTTTTCTCGAGAGCTTGTTGACGTTCCTCGAGGATCGACCGGTTTTTGATCGGTGTACTCTGAGGGGAGGTCCATGCACCAATCTGACTCGCTTTTGGCCGGCTTTTGAAATAGGCTTCGCTTACTTCACGGGGCACTTTTGTAGCGGTTCCCTGTATTCTGACCTGTCGTTCTAGTTCCGGCCAGAAAAATGTGAGGGAGACGACGGCATTATTCTCCATATCCCTGCCCTTGGAGCTTTGATAATTTGTATAGAACACGAGCCCATTATTCTCGATTCCTTTCAGAAGAACGACCCTTCCTGAGGGGAACCCATTTTCACTGACTGTAGAAAGTGTCATGGCATTGGGTTCCATGATTTCAGAGGCGAGGGCCTCTTCGAACCATTGGGAAAACTGACGGATCGGATCCTTGTCAACATGGGACTCGTCGAGAATTTTTTTTGAATATTCCTTCCTTAGGTCGGCAATCGAAGATTTCATGGCGTTATTTTTTCTACTCAAATATACCGATAAATTTTCCTTTCAGTGGTGGATTTACTAAGATTGATACCATGAAATTAAGCATTGAACTTGAGAGTGAAAGTTCACCCCAATGGGTGGAAACGGTCATATCCGATTTTGATAATTTCCTTTTGGACCATGCACACTGTGAACGAAAAGCAAGTGCAATGGCCATGAGCCTGGTGGCAAAATATCCCGACAGGCTTGAGATAATCCCGGAACTGATCGACACGGCAGTTGAGGAACTGGAACATTTCAGGTCGGTCTATGAGATCATGGAATCCCGGGGCTTGTCACTTCCCCACGAAATTCCGGGAGATCCCTATGTGAAAGCATTGGTTGACTTTTGCCGGAGCGGGAGGGAAGAGCGATTTCTTGACAGACTGCTGGTGGCTTCGGTGGTGGAATGCAGGGGAGCTGAAAGGTTCCGTTTGATCTATGAAGCGCTTCCGGAGGGTGATCTAAAGAAATTCTACCATGATTTATGGGCTTCCGAAGCGAAGCACGGCCATATTTTTGTAAAAATGGCTCTTAATTATTTTGATGAAAAGGAGGTTTATAGTAGGTTGAAGGAAATAAACCACCAGGAATCGCTGATTCTGGCCGAATTACCACTCAAAGCTGCCTTACACTGATATGGATTATTTCAAGTTCAATAATGAAGTTCCACCGCAAAAAGGATCCCTTTTGATCTCGGAGCCTTTTCTGCCGGATCCTAATTTTGAACGGACGGTCATACTGTTATGCGAACATAATGAAGACGGCTCCTTTGGCTTCGTATTGAATAAACCTTCCCAGGTAAAAGTGAGTGAGATCATGGAAGATCTTGACATGATTGAAACACCGGTGTATGTGGGTGGTCCGGTTCAGCAGAATACATTGCATTTTGTTCACCGGTCGGACAAGATTGAAGGTGGCACGGAGATATCCCCGGGCCTGTTCTGGGGAGGAAATTTTGATCAACTCACCTTTCTGGGGCAGGAAGGATTGATAGATATTAACAATTTTCGATTTTTTGCAGGTTATTCCGGCTGGTCGGAAGGACAGCTCGAAGAAGAGCTAACCGCCAACTCCTGGATCGTCACTCCTCCGGTAAGTCCGGAGCTTATCTTTGACTCCGACGTGAACAGTTTATGGAAAACTGTGTTAAAACAGCTGGGAGGCCGTTTTTATGTATATTCAAATTATCCCACCGACCCAAGACTTAATTGAATGATTTTAGTATTTTTACAGTTATAGAGGTGTAATAAAATGTTATGGCGCAGGATAAGGATTTAGAAGAGAAAGAAGTGCGGGCCGCGTTGGATGGAGCCGATCAGACAAACGGCACACCAAAGTCCACTACAGAGACAGAAGAAAAGCCTCTGGATGAAAAGCCTGTGCCTTCTGAGGACACAAAAGCACCTATAGATAAATCTGACCCTGTTGCAACAACCGATTCTCCGGAAACGGAAGAAGTTGTTGAGGAATCGCCTGTTTCTGAAGATAAAATTGAAGTCACAGGTGATGAGGCCGAACAGTCGGAGGCTGAAACTGCTGAAGTTACCAATGAAGATATTACAGCCAACGAAGCCGAAGAAGATGCATCGAAGAACGAAGGCCAGGGGGCTCACCAAGATGAACCTTCTGCAGGTGTTGTTGCTGAAAAGCCTGAATCTTCCGGGGATAACGAAAAAACAAAAACTGAGCTGGAGTCTGAACATGATCTGAAGGAAAAGGATGATGATGAAGACCATGAGGATGAAGATATTGATTACAGTGTCTACTCGAGGAAGGAACTCGTTGAAGTAATCAAAGAGCTGGCGAAGGCGGATAATGTGATTCAGGCGGAGAAGAAAGCACGCGAGATCAAGCATTTCTTTGATGAGTTCAGGGCGCATGAGCGGCAGGAAGCACTCGACAGGTTTATTGCTGAAGGCGGGGAAGAAGGAGATTTTTCCTATCGGCCGGATGAATTAACACTTCGTTTCGATGCGAATTATCAGCTGATCCGTGACAGAAAACACGACTACACGAAGAACAGGGAGCGTCAGAAAGACGAAAACCTGAAGAAGAAGGAAGATATACTGGAGCGGCTTCGTGAGTTCGTCGACTCTGAAGAAACAAACATTAGTTTCGACACATTTAAGAAATTCCAGGAGGAATGGAAAAACGTCGGACCGGTGCCGGGTTCATATGCTCGTACGATGTGGGCAAATTATAATGCTTTGATCGACCGGTTCTATGATAACCGGAGTATTTATTATGAGCTGAAGGAGCTCGACCGGAGGAAAAACCTTGAGTCTAAGCTTGAGCTTTGTGATAAGGCAGAAGCGCTGTTAGATAGGAATCAGATTTCTGATGCGGTTAAGGAGCTGAATGAACTTCATCACGAATTCAAGCACATTGGCCCCGTCCCGAAGGATGAGCAGGAACCGCTTTGGCATCGTTTCAAGGCCGCTTCTGATGCGGTATATGAACGCAGAAAGGAATTTGTCGATAAGCTGAAGGGTGAGCTTGAGGCGAATCTCGCGGTTAAAGCTGCGCTGGCAGACGAGGTAGAGGCATTTGAGAAATTTGATTCCGACCGGATCAAGGCCTGGAATGAAAAGACCAAAGAAATTCTTGCGATACAAAAGAAATGGGAGAATACAGGCGGATTGCCGCGTGCCCAGGCTAAAGAGGTGAATAAGAAATTCTGGTCGGCATTCAAGACATTTTTCAGCAATAAAAATCATTTCTTCAAGAAACTGGATGCGGAACGTGAGGCCAACCTGGAGAAAAAGCAGGCTATGGTACAACAAGCCCTCGCACTGAAGGATAGTGAGGATTTTCAGGATACAGCAGAGAAGCTTAAGGAATTACAGCGCCAATGGCGTGAGATAGGCCCGGTGCCGGGAAAATTCCGTGAGTCTGTTTATAAGGAATTCAAGGAAGCATGTGATGCATTTTTTGAAAGGAAGCGGGCTTCGCGTGATGACGCCTCCAAGGAATACGTAGAGAACCTGGAAAAGAAGAAGGAGATTTGCAAGAAGATCCAGGAATTGGCAAAGGGCGATGGCGATCACGTCGAGAAGTTCAAGAAGTACCAGGAAGAGTATAATGAAACCGGCTTCGTTCCGAAAAAGGATATTAGTAAGATTCGGGATATGTATACGAAGGCGGTTGATACCTACATCAAGAGCCTGGAGACCCTCGATGAGGATCAGAAGGAAAAGCTTCGTATTGAAAACGAAGTAAGTGACATTCTTCACAGTCCGAACGCCGATCAAAAGCTCTACCGCAAGGAACAGTCCCTGCGTAAGCAGATCAGTTCCATAGAGAACGATATAGCGGTCTGGAAGAATAATCTGGAGTTTTTTGCCGACAGCAAGAAGGCCAATAAGCTGAAGGATGAGTTCCAGTCAAAGATTGATTCCGCCGCTGATGAGCTTCAGCACCTGAAAAAACAGTTGCGTATTATTCGTACGGCCGGGTAAATCCCTTATCATTATCTACACATGGAGCGTACCTTTCCCGAAGGGACTCCTTCGGAGCGGCACGCCTTCTTTTTAACATTGTCATTTTCTACACATGGAGCGTACCGTTGGCACGCCCAATGCCTGATCGTGGGTTCCCATATCCAGGTCGTAGGTTCCTACCTACGACCTAATGATCTGCATTGCAGTGTCGTAGAAGGGATTCTACGACCAGAATTTAGGGTACCGCCGGTCTTTATCCATCGTCATCCCTGCCTTCCGGCAGGCAGGCTGAGCTTGTCCCAAAGGGACCCCTTTGGGGTCTCAGGATCCCCTGATTCATTGCACAAAAAAGATTCCCACCTCTGCTCTACCCAGGGTTATTCACGATTTCAATTAAAAATTTCAGACTTTACTGTCAAAATTGAAAAATATTGCAAAAATTGCCATTTCGCTTTAACCACTATTCGAAAAACCTTAATTGTCCCAATATCCAATCAACCAAAATTCATGAAGAGACTTAATTTACTGGAAGAAACACGGTACGAAAAGCTGCCGGTCACGGTATTTGAAAATAAGGAAATTGCCTCAAGAAAAGTTGCGGAACGCATTGCCGCGATCATCCGCAGGAAGCAGGAAGCCGGGGAGATGGCAGTTCTCGGACTTGCAACGGGAGCAACGCCTATCGGCGTGTATGAAGAGCTGGTCCGCATGCATAAGGAGGAAGGGCTGAGTTTTCAGAATGTGATCACCTTCAACCTGGATGAGTATTATCCGATGAAGCCGAAATCGGTGCAAAGTTATGTCTACTTCATGAAGGAACACCTTTTTGATCATGTAGATATCAAAAAGGAGAATATCAACATCCCGGATGGAACCCTGCCGAAAGACGAGATCCATGACTACTGCCTGCGCTATGAACAGAAGATCACGGATGCGGGGGGACTGGATTTCCAGGTGCTTGGTATTGGTCGGACCGGTCACATAGGGTTTAACGAACCTGGTTCCGCTCCGAATTCAGGAACACGCCTGGTAACATTGGATGATCTCACCCGACGGGATGCATCGCGCGACTTTGGTGGAAAGGAAAATGTGCCCACCAAGGCGATTACCATGGGTATTGGTACGATATTCAAGGCCCGTGAGATTGTTCTAATGGCGTGGAGTGGTAAGAAGGCACCCATCATCAAAAAGGCGGTTGAGGGCAGTATGTCAAGCGATGTACCGGCCACTTTCCTGCAAAATTCGGAGAATGTGGAATTCGTGCTTGACAAGGATGCGGCTTCGGAACTTACCCGTTTCGACACGCCATGGCTGGTGAAGGACTGTCAGTGGGAGCCCGCGCTTGTGAAGAAGGCGGTGATCTGGTTATCAAAGACCGTGAATAAGCCCATCCTGAAGCTTACTGACGAAGATTATAACAATCATGGCATGGCGCAGCTGGCGGTTGATCAGGGACCGGCCTATGATATTAACATCCATATTTTCAATAAGATCCAGCATACAATTACCGGCTGGCCGGGTGGTAAGCCGAATGCCGATGATTCACAGCGGCCGGAGCGGGCAGAGCCTGCCAAGAAGCGTGTCATTATATTCTCACCCCATCCTGACGATGATGTGATCTCCATGGGAGGGACATTTATCCGCCTGGTCGACCAGGGGCATGACGTTCATGTGGCGTACCAGACATCGGGGAATACGGCGATCTGGGATCATGATGTGTTACGGTATGTGGAATTTACCATTGATTTCAAGGAAAGCATTGGAGAGGATACTACCAGGTTACGTGAGACCTATGAGCGGATGCGTGTCTTCCTGGAGACAAAGGAGCCTAATCAGCTGGACCTGAAGGAGATCCTGGATGTGAAAGGATTTATCCGAAAAAGCGAAGCCATCGCGGGCGCCCGATATGCGGGACTGGAGGACGACCATATCCATTTTCAGAATTTGCCGTTCTATGAACGTGGTAAGACGGAGAAAAACCCGGACACGGAAGACGATATTGTGCTCACCATGGAATTACTTCAGAAAGTGAAGCCGCACCAGGTATTTGCCGCGGGCGATTTTGCCGATCCTCATGGTACGCATATCAAGTGTTTCAATATTGTGCATGAGGCATTGGTTCGATTACGGAAAACCGAAAAGTGGACGAAGGATTGCTGGTTATGGCTTTACAGAGGGGCATGGCATGAATTTGAAACGCATGAGATTGAGATGGCCGTTCCGTTGTCGCCCCAGGAAGTGGAGCGTAAGCGCATGGCGATCTTCCAGCATCAGTCACAAAAGGATACGCCTGTATTCCCGGGTGAAGACCAGCGTGAATTCTGGGTACGTGCCGAGGAACGGAATCGTGAAACCGCATTGAATTATCACGACCTGGGTCTGGCGGAATATGAGGCGATGGAAGCGTTTGTGCGCTGGAAGTTCGACTAGAGTGCTCAATTAAAAACTTTTTGCAAAAATTTCGGGTAAGCGCTTGGAATTAATTCAGGCAACTCTATTTTTGCATCTCCATTTACAAATCGGATCTGATCCGGTTGTAAATTGCCTCCTTAGCTCAGCTGGTAGAGCAACTGACTTGTAATCAGTAGGTCGCTGGTTCGATCCCGGCAGGGGGCTCGCAAAAACAGTTTGGGTTTGAGGATACCGGATACGGTAGACTAAAACCCAAATTTTTTTTGCCCCTGTATCCCGTATCCCGTATCCTACTTTGATCTGGATACAGTATTCTCACACTCAAATTGTTTATACCTGTATCCTGTATCCCGTATCCTTCACTTTCCCGGATACGGTATACTTGAACCCAAATTTTTTTGCCCCTGTATCCCGTATGCTACATATAACCGGATACGGTATACTTGAACCCAAATTTTTTTGCCCCTGCTTTGCCCGCCGGAGCCCAAAGGCGTAGGAGGGTATCCTGCTCCTGTATCCTTCTCTTGACCTGGACACAGTAGAATCACACTCAAATTGTTTATACCTGTATCCTGTATCCCGTATCCTGTTCCTACTTTACCTGGATACAGTAGCATCGATTATGGCCATTTAATTCAGCACAATTTGTATCGGGGCTTTACATGTATACACTTTTATTTATACTTTTAATTAAAGTCGGAACTTACCTATGAAACATACCTTTACCCTCCTCATCTTCACTTTATTAATTGGTTTTTCAATCACCTCGGAAGCGCAGCGGAAAAGATCCGTTGAAACTTCCCCAAAACCATATGACAGCGAACTGTTTGACAACCTGAAATTCCGGAATATCGGACCGGCATTTATGTCGGGCCGGATTGCAGATCTGGCGATTGATCCTACGAATGAAAGTGTCTGGTATGTCGCCGTCGGTTCAGGCGGAGTATGGAAAACCGTCAACGCAGGGACTACCTTCAAACCTGTTTTTGATGATCAGCCCGTCTATTCCATCGGTTGTGTAACAATCGATCCGAATAATCCCTATACCATTTGGGTAGGAACAGGTGAGAATGTTGGAGGACGCCATGCCGGATTCGGCGACGGCGTGTACCGAAGTACAGACGGAGGTGCTTCATGGACAAACATGGGCCTGAAAGACTCGGAACATATCTCAAAGATCATAGTACATCCTGATGATTCAGATGTTATCATGGTAGCGTCCCAGGGACCGCTCTGGAGTCCTGGGGGCGACAGGGGTTTCTTCAAATCGACAGATGGAGGCAATACATGGACAAAAACACTCGGCGATGAATTCTATACAGGAGTCACGGATATGGTGATCGACCCTCGTGATCCCAACCGTGTGTATGCGGTAACCTGGGAACATCATCGCACTGTAGCTGCCTGGATGGGAGGGGGAAAGAAGTCAAGACTTTACCTGAGTGAAGACGGGGGTGATACCTGGACGCAGCTGAAAACGGGCCTGCCCGAAGGTAACTGGGGAAAAACCGGATTGGCCATCTCGCCGATCAATCCTGATGTTCTTTACGCTGCGATTGAGCTCGACCGCACCAAAGGAGGCGTGTGGCGGTCAGCCGACAGAGGCGGCAGCTGGACAAAAATGTCTGATGCTGTAGCTGGTGCGACAGGTCCGCATTATTATCAGGAAATCTATGCTTCACCGCATAAATTCGACCGTCTTTACATGATGAATAACACGTTGATGAAATCGGAAGACGGCGGCAAGACGTTTGAAAATATGGATGAAACCGCTAAGCATGGCGATAATCATGCCGTAGCGTTTAAAATTTCTGATCCGAATTATCTGCTGGTGGGCACTGATGGCGGAGTGTATGAAAGCTTCGACCTGGGCGCTTCCTGGAGATACATGGAAAACTTGCCGGTAACGCAGTTCTACAAGGTTGCCGTTGACGATGCGGAGCCTTTTTATAATGTTTACGGGGGAACACAGGACAACAGCACGCAGGGCGGTCCCTCAAGGACCGACAACCATCACGGCATCCGGAATGCCGACTGGAAGGTGGTACTTGACTGGGACGGACATCAGCCCGCAACAGAACCCGGCAATCCCAATATCATGTACGGTCAGCGCCAGCAGGGAACGCTTTCACGAATGGATCTTGCCACCGGGGAAGTGATTGATATCATGCCACAACCTGGTCCCGATGAGGACTTTGAGCGCTATAACTGGGATGCGCCCATACTGGTTTCACCCCATGATCCGGCAACAATCTACCATGGATCACAGCGCCTCTGGAAGTCTTCCAATCGCGGCGACAGCTGGACCTCGCTCTCCGGTGATCTTACCCGTAACCAGGAACGTCTCGCACTCCCGATCATGGGCCGTACGCAAAGCTGGGATTCACCATGGGATGTGGGTGCCATGTCAAATTTCAATACCATCACATCATAGCCGTTTCTCCCGTGAATGAAAAGGTAATCTTCATCGGGACGGACGATGGATTGATCCAGGTTACAGAAAATGAAGGTCAGAGTTGGAAAAAAATTGAAGTAAGTGCGCTGGGTGTCCCTGCACGTTCCTATGTGAATGATATTAAGGCTGATCTTTTCGACGAGAGCACTATGTATGTCGCCCTCGATAATCATAAGGAAGGGGATTTTAAACCATATTTGCTGAAGAGTACGGATAACGGTTCCAGCTGGACGAGGATTGATAACGGGCTGGGGGAGAAGAACCTGGTCTGGAGGATCGTACAGGATCATGTTGATAAAGACCTGATGTTTGCAGCGACCGAATTTGGCGTTTATGTAACCTTCGATGGCGGTGGAAGCTGGACAAAGCTGAAGTCGGGCATACCGACAATATCATTCCGGGATCTTGCGATTCAGCGAAGAGAGAATGACCTGGTCGCGGCTTCGTTCGGAAGAGGTTTTTATATTCTCGATGATTATTCAGCATTGAGAAATATAAGCCGCGAACAGCTCGATGCGGAAGCCGTGTTATTTGAACCCAGGAAGGCCTGGTGGTATATCGAACGCTCGATCATGGATTTTGAGAATGCAAGAGGATCACAGGGCACGCAGCTCTACCTCGCGCCTAATCCCGATTTTGGCGCTGTATTCACCTATTACCTCAAGGATGGGATTGAAAGCCTGAAAAAGGAGCGTCAGACCGGTGAAAAAGATGTTACTGGAAATATTCCATTTCCTGGTTGGGCAGCACTGGAAGATGAGACACGGGAGATTGAACCTTTCATCTATATTGAGATCAGGGATCAGGAAGGTCATCTGATCAACCGCCTCAAGGCAGAGAATAAAAAGGGCTTCAATCGTGTGGCCTGGAATCTTCGGGTGGGAGGGAATGCAGCGCTTACCCTCGAAGGTGACCAGGATGAGATTCAGGGACTACTCTGTGCACCAGGAACCTATACGGCAACCCTGAATAAATACGAAAAAGGTAAGTTCACTCAGCTGGCGGGGCCGGTCAATGTTCTCGTTGAGCCGATGATGAAAGGTACCCTGGAAGGCAGTCCGATGGAAGAGGTTGTTGCGTTCTGGAGAACTTATGAGGAAATGAACCGCGATCTGGGCGCCCTAGGCATATCGCTTCAAAATGAGCAGAAAAAGATTGATAAAATAGGAATGGCTGCCTTGAAGGCTGATGTCGATAATGCTTTACTTGAAGAGATCGAACAAGTAAGGGATCAGTTAAATGAGCTCGACTCCGAGTTCAATGGAAATGCGGCGAAAAATCAGATCGGGGAGCGAAATAAACCCTTGCTGAGTGAACGGGCGTTTGCCTTGTCACGTGGGATCACAACATCAACATACGGTCCTACGGAAACGCATAAGCAGACGATGAAGATCATCACAGATCAGATGAATGCCATGGAAGGTCGGCTGAATTCGATTAAAGCCAGAGTGAGGGAGATAAGTGAAAAGGTTGTCGCTGCCGGCGGCTCACGTGTGGAAGGAATGGATTGATTGATTGATGGGCTTTAATCTATTTGGTATAGCAAAATCCAGAGGCATAACTTCCTGACGCTCATCTGTTCAAATACGTTTCGTGCACTTACTAGTATACTTGAACCCAAATTTTTTTGCCCCTGCTTTGCCCGCCGGAGCCCAAAGGCGTAGGAGGGTATCCTGCTCCCTGTCTGCCTGCCGTATCCGCCTGAGGCGGAGAAGGTAGGTATCCTTCACTTTAACTGGATACAGTAGATGCACACCCTTATTGTTTTACACCTGTTCCTGTATCCTGTTCCTACTTTTACCTGGATACAGTAGCATCGAATTGTTTTTGTTTTTACCTGTCTGTCCTCCGTATCCGCCTGAGGCGGAGAAGAGAGGTATGCTTCTCTTGAAGCACCTTCCTGGTTTAATTGAAGTTTATCCTTAATACCCGATGATTATTGGATTACCGCCGATGGTTCACCAAGTGCGAGCGTAACTGCCGGCCAGTATTTTTATACCATTAACCTGAAAGAGGGATGGCAAATCACTGCATCCCCTACGTATGCCTACAATCACAATGGGTCTGATGGAAATAAGTTTACGTTCCCTATCGGAACCGGAGTTCAGAAAGTCCTCAGGGCTGGTAAAATACCCCTGCGTCTGGGCGTTCAATATTGGTATTATCTTGCAGCCCCGGATGCTTTCGGACCTGCGCATCAACTACGGTTCACCGTAGCGCCTGTGATTCCGTTGCTATGGTGACAGTGCATCAAATAGACTAAAGTATAGATTATTAAAGCCCTTTTGCGTTTAGGCATTTCAGCAACTTTTACAATGAAATATTTTTTATTATTGAGTTTACTTATCTAATATCTCGTCTTAAAGGAAATCCCATGAAATCACAATTCAATTACTCTCTCTGTTTCGTGTTTGGTTTGATATTTTTATTTAGTGGTTGTAATAAAAATTCAGAAGAACGCTCAGAAGACAAAAAATCAGACCAGGCTATCAACCTGGATGAATTTACGTCGATGCAAATGACCGGGATTGAACAAGTTTCAATTGAGGTGGATCTGGAGGGTGCGGTGCAACGCTTATCAAAGGCAGTAACTTTCCCGACAATCTCGAATCAGGACAGAAATGAGTTTGACAGCAAAGCATTTACCGATTACCATAAGTTTTTAGAACAAGCTTACCCACTGGTACACAAGACGCTGAAAAAAGAGGTCCTCGGTGACCCCCGGCCTTATAGCCTGCTATTTACCTGGGAAGGAAAAGACCCAGGTTTACAGCCTGCACTTTTTTATGCACATCAGGATGTCGTGCCTGTGCCGGAAGATTCCAGAGATCAATGGGAAGTCGATCCTTTTGCCGGAACTGTAAAAGATGGGTATATCTGGGGTCGTGGTGTGTTGGATGATAAAAATCAAATCCATGCCATTTTAGAAGCTGCCGAAATGAAAATTAAAGAAGGCTGGCAGCCATCGCGAACCATCTATTTTGTATTTGGCCAGGACGAAGAAGTAGGAGGGCCGGAAGGTGCTAAACATATTGCGGATGTACTCGAGCAACGAGGTATTAAACGCTTTGCGTATGTGATGGACGAATCCGCGCCATTAGCACCTGGTATTTTTCCAGGAATTGAAGGGAATACAGCGCTTATAGGTATTGCTCAAAAGGGCTTCATTAGTCTTGAATTGAAAATGGAAGGGGTTGGCGGACATTCGTCTCAGCCACCGGCAGAAACGAATATTGGAATTTTGGCCAAGGCCATTACCAAACTGGAAGCGGCGCAGTTTCCTTATAAAATTCACCCGGCTGTCCGTTCACAATACCGTTATATGGGTCCGGAATTACCAGAAGAGCAACAGCCATTGTACGCTGCCGTTGCCTTTGGTGAAGATGATGAGATTACTCCGATGGAACAGAAATTTATCGATGTGATGTCGCAAAATCAGGTAACAAGGGCCATGTTGCATACAACCATTGCCGTTTCTATGTTTAATGCAGGAGTTAAGGACAATGTATTGCCTCCTGCAGCTACGGCGGTAGTGAATTTCCGTCCTATGCCGGGCGATACTCCTGAAGTGATTATCCAACACGTAAAAGATGCCATCCAGGACGATCGGATTACGGTAAAGGATATTTCTGCTTCTACGCCTGCGACCAACATTGCTGAGGTTGGGAATCCCTCTTATAATATGCTGGAAAAAACCATTCGCCAAATCTGGGGAAATGACCTCATGGTCTCTCCATTCTTTGTGATTGGTGGATCAGACTCCAAGCATTTTCAGGCACGCCCGTTTGCTCCGGATGTATATACCATTACTGCTTTGCAACTGGAAAACACCAAAGAATTTGAAGGTTTTCATGGGGTAAATGAGCGCATACTGGTTGATGAGTATGGTAAGTCTATTGGTTTCTTTTACCAAATATTTGATAATCTGGAGGAATTGAAATGAGAGAAAATGTATCTACTTTCAAGAAAAAAATTGAAATGACTTTAGCTTACATTTGCACCAATGTTAAAATCCTTTTTGTGGCTTATTGCCTTAACCCTCATGCCGATAACCGGGGTATGGGCACAACAATTCGCAGGAGATAATCAATGGGTAGCTCCCCACGGTGTTGTGACGTTAGTTGGAACCGTAGGTCAGGATTACTCTCAATTTTATCTGGTCGGTGCTATTATTCCGAACTGGGAGTTGAATATACAGTTAACTCATTATTACGATGATCCAAGGACGAATTCCGATTCGTATACATCACCTTCGATTTATCTGAAACATAGAATTACACAAAATGAAGCCGAAACAGCCGGATACGCATTTCTGGCCGGAGTTGGTCTCTTTCCTCAGCACTTGGACCAGGGAGAGGTCACGAGCAGCTTTCGATCCTGGTGGGCTATGGGGGTGGCGACATATGCATTTGCCAATAATACTATATTGTGGGATATTCTCCCGGGCGCCACGGTGAATTTGAATCATAAACAATCAGGGAATACAAAGTGGGGCTTTACCTATAGCTCCAGGCTGGCCATTTATAAAATCATTCCACAGTCGGCCATTGTGAGTGAAATATTCGGAACGGCAGGGGGAGCTTATTCTCCACTGAGTTACCGGGCGGGCATCCGATGGGAACATACGAATTTGATTGTTGCTGGCACCTATAGCAGGGCCTTCAATAAATCATATGGGGCAGGCTTCGAGATTGGTATACTGTTTTTAACCGAACCGCTCTTCGGACCTAATCGAAAAAATAAATGATATTATGAAGGGCATACATTCCCTTTTCAAGAGGAATGAACTTCTTTGACTGATTCCAGGTAAAAGTCTGATAACTTAGCTGCAATTATTCACTCAATGAATTCTGAATCGACGCCGATACGTATACCAACGGAGCATTCCAGTTGATAGCTACCTCATTGGTTGAATAACTGCATTCAATGTCTGCAAAGGCCATTGCAGGATGGTGATCGGGATATTGATCCTTGCCGCAATCCTGCTCCATATTATTTGGGTTCGGACCGCCGGCGAGCATTCCTGGAATGGGTTCGGCGATGTCATCCGAGGCAGACGGGCGGTGATGAACATTCATGGGGTAAACGTTTCCGAATCCGGTGACGAAGCAATATCCTGTAGCGTTTCTTCCAAGAACATAATCGAGTCCGGAAGATGCCGCTGTTAAATATTCTTCATTTCCTGTGAGGTCATAAGCGGCAATTAAAACCATGCCCTGGTTCAGGATATCCGAATTGCTGCCCCACCGGTAGGAGTTTAACGTGATGTGAACAGGAGAGGCATTGTATGCATCCATCTGTTGATCTGCAAGTTTTTGTAATTGGGCAGATGCCAATGCTTTCAGTTCATCACTGGCCTTATCGCTTGTCACCAAAGTGATCAGGCCAAGCGTTTCGACATTCGGCCAGGCAGGGACTCCGAAGTCCCCGTATTCCTCTATTTGGATGCTATCGGCATAGGTTTGATCTCCCGTTGCCAGGTACAGCTCGGTTGCTGCCCAAAAGAATTCATCCTTCACTTGTACGTTCCCGTATTCCCCAGTGTTCACGGCAGGGCCATCCGGACCGCTTTCCTTCGGGTTTTTGAAAATCTCGTTCGGATGCTGTATTGCCCATTCCCAGGCCTTTTCAGCTTGAAGCAATGCCGAATTGCTGAATTCGGGGTCATAATCGGCGTATACCACTGAAGCCTTTGCCATAACGGCTGCAAAATCCAGAGTGGCGGCCGTGCTTTTTGCCGTGACATATCGTTTCGACTGTGCTTCTTCGGGTTTCACAAATCCCTCAAAGTTAGCGGTCGTATTTTTATGGTAAACCCCGCCATCATCAGGGTCCTGCATCGAGCGCATCCATTCCAGGTTCCACCGAACCTCATCGAGAATGTCCGGTACATCATTGCCGCTTTCCGGAATATTCCATGTTAATCCGCTTAACAAAGCTTTATTCCTGAGGAATGCCTGCATCAGTGTCCAGGTCGTAATCCCGGAATTGACAATGTATTTATTGTAATCCCCTGCATCATACCAGCCGTATGGTGTGGATATGACCGATCCGGCAGGCTTCTCGTTACTTGCCGCTGTAGCATGAATATAGGAGAGGGTATCGGGGTGTGCTGCAGGCCGTTGGTATGGTCCGGCAAACTGTTCATCCAGGGAAGTGGAAGCACGGTTAAAATAGTAATATTTGGCTGAGGCCTTAACAAGTTCGGTATAGGCATCCGGTGAAATAACAACATCAACAGGAGCGGCGCTGCCCGATTTAAGAATATAATTCCCGGCTTCCCGGACAGAGGAGAAATCTGCCAGTCTTACACGCTGACCGGAATCTTCCCATTCCTTTTCGTCCGACAGCTTGCCTGAAAGAACCTCTTGTCCGGAGGCTGTTTCAATGGTGAAATCATCGCCGTCAGCATCAATCACCATCGCGGGTTTTGTCGATTCTGGCAGGAATCCAACCTGGTTGATGTGTATGACAGCGGAGGCGGCGGCTTCTGATGGAGGTTGATTTGAACAACTGGTGATGCCCGATAAAAAAGTAAATCCAGCGAATAACAGAATGATCAATTTCTTCATTTGGTTGATTTTGTTTGCTCTACAAGATAGTAGATTGATGGTGATTTTAGAATTGTTCATTTCTTTATAAAATATTATGTATTTTACTCAAAAGGTTCATGCGCTAAATAAACCTATCCAATGACCTTAGTTAAGACAAAAATCGGCAGACGTTCCTTCCTCAAGGGGAGTGCACTGGCAGGAGGGGGCTTGATGATCAGCTTTAGCTGGCTGGCATCCTGTGCCAGGGTGACCGACGAAGCCGCCAAACCTGAAGAATGGTTCGATATCAATGCCTTCCTGAAAATTGGAAGTAACGGGACGGTGACGATTATTTCTCCCAACCCCGAGGGCGGACAAAATGTAAAAACCTCCATGCCCATGATCGTGGCTGAGGAACTGGACGTTGCCTGGGAAGATGTGATCGTCGAACAGGCTCCGCTGAATACCGAATTATATTCAAGGCAGTTTATTGGCGGCAGTCAGGCAATTCGCCGGGGATGGCCAGGCCTGCGAATGGCGGGTGCATCCGCACGGTTCATGCTCAGAAAGGCGGCATCCGAACAATGGAAGGTGCCTGTTGAGGAGGTTACAACCAACGCCGGAATGCTCCATCATGGGAACAGCGGAAAATCGGGAAGCTACGGAGAAATGGCAGCTCTTGCGGCAGAAATCACTGTTCCGGAAGAAGTGGAGCTCAAATCCATGGAGGACTTTAGGATTATCGGTCGCTCACAGAAAAATGTTGACGGCAAAAAAATCGTAACAGGGCAGCCGCTCTTCGGAATGGATTATTACAGGGAAGGCATGCTTTACGCGATGATTGTGCATCCTCCGGCGTTCGGACTGAAAATTGCATCAATCGATGACAGCGCTGTGAAGTCCATGCCGGGCATTCGTGATGTATTTACCATCAAGGTACTTGAAGATGATTTCAGAAGGGAATATTTTGATACGCTTTCTTTTCCGGAAGTTGCAGTAATAGTTGGCAATTCAACATGGGAAGTGATGAATGCAAAGAAGGAACTGAAGATCGAGTGTGAGCCCATTGAATCCCGTGAGGAAAAACGGAGTCGTTTCGGAAGTGAATATGCCCAGTTTGTTCCGTCCGGACTGGAAAGTTCGGAAGAACATTTGCGGCAGATGAAGGAACTTTCAGACAAACCCGCAAACCTCAGAAGAAAAGATGGTGATCCTGAAGCGGCGTTTCGGGGCGCAGCCAACGTCATAGAACGTTCCTATACCGCACCATTCCTCGCGCACAATTGCATGGAGCCTATGAACTTCTTTGCGGATGTAACACCCGAAAGGGCAGAGCTGGCAGGTCCCCTGCAAAAGCCTGAGCTTACCGAACTCACACTTTCGGAAAGGATCGGACTGCCGGTAGAAAAGATCAATATTGAAATGACACGGCTTGGGGGCGGATATGGAAGACGATCCTATGCACACTGGCTTATCGAGGCCGCGATTATTTCTCAAAAAATGAATGCCCCTGTAAAGCTTATCTACACACGTGAAGACGATATGACCTCAGGGATTTACCGACCTGCCTACTATGGAAAATTCAGGGCGGCATTCGATGAAAACAGGAATATGGTTGCCTATCATGTGAACATCGGGGGTATACCCCAAAGTCCGCTTTCACCGGATCGTTTCCCCGCGGGTGCCGTTGAGCACTATTTCGCAGAAGACTGGACCATCGGCAGCAATATAACTGTAGGCTCTTTCCGGGCACCACATTCCAATTTTATGGCCGCGTCTGAACAGTCATTTCTGGATGAAGTTGCCGAAGCGGCAGGGAAGGACCCTATAGATTTCCGACTGGAATTACTCGACTATGCCATCAGGAATCCCGTGGAAGACCAAACCAATGATTATGATCCGGAGCGTTATGCCGGGGTGTTGAAATTAGTAAGGGAAAAATCTGACTGGGATAATTCAAACGTTCCTAAAGGGGTTTCTGCTTACTTTTGCCATAATTCCTATGCGGCCCTTGTTTTTGAGATGACTGAAAAGAATGGAAAACCTGCGGTCGACCGGGTGGTTTGTGCAGTGGATTGCGGTATAGTCGTCAACCCGGATGCCGCTTCAAACCTGGTGGAAGGCGCCATCGTGGATGCGATTGGTAATGCGCTCTACGGATCCCTGGAATTCAAAGAAGGCGTCCCCTCGAAGAAGAATTTTGATACGTACCGGATGATACGTATGTCGGAAGCACCCAGGAAGATCGAGGTTTATTTCGTGGAAAATAATATTGATCCGACAGGGTTGGGTGAACCGGCGTTTCCGCCAGCCTTTGCAGCCCTTGCCAATGCGCTTTACCAGTCAATGGGAAAGAGATTTTATAAGCAGCCCTATGTGATTTGAAAATTCGTTTGACCCTGTTTTTTGGGAGACTGTGATTATAATATCCTTTCCTCAATCATAACTCCCAGATCGTCAATCAAAATCATAAATCTCTCTCCGGCTGAATTACGGTAAATTACCTCATAGAGAATTTCATTGCCCCGGTTCAGGATCACCCGGTTCATGATCTCACCTTTGCTCAGTATCATTTCCCGGATCTTCAGGGGAAGAAATCCCTCACGTAAATTTCGCCGGTATTCAATCAATTCGCCGGCAGGTGAAAACCTGGCAATGTACTCAAGATGTTCGCGGTAAAATACAACCTCGATGTACGCCTTGCTTATAAACCACTCGACATGTTTTGCCCCGGGGAACTTCAACTCAAAAGCATTCAAACAGTTTGAAGGCGGCGTATGCTTTGCCTGGAATATCGATTTCAGCGTATCTGACATAATAGCTTTTTGTTATTGGACGGAATAGCTTGAATTTGTAACACGGGTTATTTTAAATATTTTTTTGAGTATAGATAGAGCAAACGGGTCCGGGCTCTTTTCAATCTCATTTTACAGGCACTTTCGGTGATTCGCAATGCTTCCGACATCAGTTTTAACGGGATATCATCCAGGTATTTCATTTTGATCAGTGCGAGTTCCTCGGGGTGCAGTTCTTCCATAACGGTTTTGAGCCTTTCGTAGTCTATTTCATTCTCAACATCTTCGAGGTTATCCGGTATTTCCGACATTTCATGTTCCTTATTCCATTTCGGGTAATGACTACTTCGTTTATTCCTCAGATAATCGATACAGTGATTATAGGTAATGGAATAAATCCAGGTAGAAAACATAGCGGTGGCTTTGAATGAAACCAGATTCTCGAAAATCTTCACCATAATATCTTCGGCAAGGTCATTGGCAGTTTCACGATCCTTTACCAATGAATAGCATTTCCCTCTTACCTTATCGAAATACCGACTGTAAATTATGTCGTAATATCGATTGTTTTCACGACCTGCCCTGATCAGGTCAATGATATCTTTATCTGATAGTTTATCTTTTCCGGGGTCTTTCATATGGAACAAGGAATACTACTAAAAAATTAGGAATAAATTTCGTGTTACCTTCAACATTCTTGCCGTCACAATGCTATAAAGCAGGTCTGCTTTATGGACATAAGGTGATGAAATCTAATAGATTAATTATGACTGCTGTCATACCAGGTATGATGGTGTTTGCGGGATGTCAGGAAGTTCCGCAGGAACAAATAGAGAATACAATAGCTATTGTGGATAGTTTGGAACTGAAAGGAGCAAATGTCTTTGCACCGGAAAGTTTTCAGAAACTCCGCGATTCGCTGAACAATACCATTGCACAGGTAGAGATGGAAAAGGCAAAGTTTCTGGAAGACTATACTTCAGAGATAAAGCAGCTGGAGGGAGTTGCTTCATTCGCTGAAGAGGTGAACCTGGAGACAGCTGAAAAGAAAGAAGAGGTAAGGAATGAGGTATTAACGACTGTTGAAGAAGTCCGTTCTCTGCTTGAAGAAAATAATCAGATGATCCTCCAGGTTTCCCAGTCTTCAAATGTAATGAACCTGAATAACGATCTTGAAAGTCTGAACCAGGAGCAAATGGAACTTGATTCAACATTGAGTGAGACTGCCGAGTTGCTGAGCCAGGGTGAATTGCAGCTTTCTAAGGAAAGGGCAGTGTTGGCCAGGGACAAAGCAGTAACGCTTAATAATGTTATCAAGGAGAAATATGGTGCAAAAGTAATGATTCAATAAGATCGGTTTGCACTGAGTGTATTGTGAAAAGGCCGTCTGCGCAAGACGGCCTTTTTTTATTCTACTCTCCTGATGCCTGCTATGTAAAGGCCCTTCCCGAAGTTCCGATCAGGCGGCTCTCCTTGGGTTGATGTCGATTTTACTTCCTAAAAAGGCTGCCCATTTGTTTGCCAGGTTTTCATGAAACCGCTCATCATGCTGAGAGTCAATGGCAGCGTTGTAGATTTCAATATCCGTCGATTGATTACGTCCGCTAAACCGCAGGACAATACGCTGAGGGTCGGGAAGGATCATCCGCACAGATTGTACATTCATCAGGTAAATGGTCTCCTGTTTTATCTCGGTTTTATCAATTGACAAATATACGATGGATCGGTGTGCGGCGTCGTAGCCAATAATCCTGTCTCCCCATGCCTCCTTAACAGAAAAGTTGAGTCCGAGGCTTTTACCAGCCCGCTCAAGTTCACGTGTGACATTGAGCTGTCGTTTCCTGCCGAGGTAATAGAGGTAACAGAATGGTCCGAAGATCAAAACAGTAAATGTGATACTAAGGATAATTTCAGGTGTTTTCATTTGATTTAAGATAATTAACTGTGTTTGGCGCAGGTTTGATTAGAAATGATAATAAAAGGCTACCTGCGAATATGGTGAGGATCACTGCCAGCGATACCATAATATCAATCTGTACATAGTGCTCCAGTAAGATTTTTAACCCAATGAAGATCAGGATGAGTCCCAACCCGTATTTAAGAAGGTGAAACATCGACATCACCCCGGCCAGGGCGAAATACAGTGCCCTTAGTCCGAGTATAGCGAAAATGTTGGAGGTGTAAACAATGAATGGGTCTCTGCTGATACCCAGAACCGCAGGCACGGAGTCCAGCGCAAAAACGATATCGGTACTCTCAATAACAACCAGTACAATGAAAAGGGGCGTTATGAACAATTTACCTTGTCTGAGGATCAGGTACCTCGTTCCGCTGTAATTTTTCATTACCGGAAATATTCTGCGGGTAAGCTTCACAGCGAAATTGTTCTTTGGATCGGCCTTGAACTCTTTATTGCGCAGAAACTGAATTCCTGCGTAGATAATGATCAGACCCATTAAATAAAGGATGTATTCAAACCGTTCAATCAGTTCAATCCCAAGAAAAATAAATACGGCCCTCATCACAATGGACCCGATGATGCCCCAGAACAATACTCCGTGCTGTAATTTATCAGGAACGCGGTAATAGGAGAAAATGATCATGAACACGAACAGATTGTCTATGCTCAAGGACTTTTCGATGAGGTAGGCAGTCGTGAATTCAATCGCTTTTACTGTACCCATCTGGTAATAGATGAGAAGGTTGAAAGCCAGTGAAACGATTATCCAGCCTGCCGTTTCAAGGAGTGCGTATTTGAGGGTTACAGTCCTGTTTTTCCGGTACACAACAAACAGGTCGATGATTAACAGAAAAGTGATCAGTCCGAAGAAAAACAGCCACCAATATATACCCGTATCTTTCATATGCTGAAGTATTAGACGGAGGATACATAAAAAGTCACTTAAAGAATTAATGTGACCAGTTAGGGTGCTTTGCGTCAAACTGATATCGCGGCCAGTTTATTTATAGCTGTGATGCAGACTTCATCTATAATCGAATAAATGTCGGAACTCTACAATTTTCTAACGATACCTTTTTTGCTTGCAATGTTTCTTGCGCTGAATATGGGGGCGAGCGGAACTTCTCCGTCGTTTTCAGCGGCCTATGGTGCAAATGTCATTAAAAGATCTATGATTCCAGGCCTATTTGGCATCATGGTGCTGGCAGGTGCGCTTCTGGCTGGGAAAGAAGTAACGCTAACACTAGGGTCAGGATTGATTGATCAGACATTTTTTACGCCTGTTAATACATCGATTGTGCTTTTGGCTATTGGATTATCACTGCTGATCTCCAATCTTTTGGGAGTTCCTCAATCGACCAGTCAGTCGACCGTTCTATCGATTGCTGGTGCGGCTACTGCTGTGGGCGGACTTAACACACACAAACTTTTTTACGAGATCATTCCGGCCTGGTTTATCCTTCCGGTTATTTCATTTCTCCTCATGCTCACACTCACGAAATGGATATTCCCATTGATTAAAAGCAAGGTTTACTCCTACGACTATTCACACATGAAAAGTCATGCAGGCTTTAAATTGATACTGATCCTTGCTTCCTGTTATGTGGCATTTTCCATCGGGGCGAACAACGTAGCCAATGCCGCAGCGCCCATTTCATCGCTAACGATCAACGCACTGGGGAGTGAATCCATACAGAACTTTCTTCCGATCACCATCCTGTCGGTCCTGATCATCGCTCCCTGTTTTGGAATAGGCAGTTCCCTGCTGGGTCACAAGGTAACTGAAAGTCAGGGTAGAAACATGGTGCACGTAACACCGTTTAATGCCACTGTTATTGCCATTATCGTGGCCAGTTTGTTGCTGATCGCTTCCGTATCGAAGGGAATTCCCACTTCACTTGTGCAACTTAACGGAGCGGCATTCATCGCTTTGAGTATTTCCTCAAATGGGTGGAGTCCGACTTTCAGTAACAAAACTGTAAAACGGTTTTTCCTGGTATGGGCCATTGCCCCGGTTTTTGCTTTTATTCTGACCTACATTTTAATCAAAATGGTTTCCTGAAGGGATTTATATAAATTTCACTGCATACACCATTGGCAGGTTTCCGGCGAGCTGATCCCATGAATCGCCAAGATCATTGGAGTAATAAACGTTGCCGGTGGTAGTCCCAAAAGCAAGTTCATCATGGTAATTGGCCAGCGCATGCCGGTAGACAATGTCATAGGCATGGCTCTGTGTAAAGTGTTAATTTCCTTTATTGAGATCCATTCCATCCTTTAATATTTTACTTGAATTTGCGTTTGGTGAAATACTGTTGATGAAGCGCTGTCTGTATAATGGCGGAGTTCGTGGGCAGACTGTTTGATTTTCGTAATCATATGGTTGAAATCTGTAAGATCATACTGTGAGTATTTCGTATATTTACTTGATATAAAATGCATCAATCAATCGTAACAGATACATCATGGCAAAATTTAATCTGAAAGTAAACGGACAGGAAAAACAGGTGGATGTGGATCCTTCAACACCTATGTTGTGGGTATTGCGTGATCACCTGCAGCTAACAGGAACCAAATTCGGATGCGGGATCGCACAGTGCGGTGCGTGCACGGTTCACCTTGACGGCGTTGCTGTTCGTTCCTGCCAGCTTCCTGTTTCTGCGGTGGCAGATAAGCCCATAACTACCATTGAAGGACTTTCGGAAAATGGAGATCATCCGGTACAGAAGGCATGGCTCGAAATCGATGTCCCCCAGTGTGGCTATTGTCAGGCCGGTCAGATCATGAATGCAGTGTCACTGCTAAAACAAAATCCGTCACCCACGGATGATCAGATTGAAGCAGCTATGGCAGGAAATATCTGCCGCTGCGGAACATATGTCCGTATCAAACAAGCTATAAAGAACGCATCAAACGCTTAAAAAAACTCAACATGACGAATTTAAAAACACCCATAGACAGAAGGTCCTTTATGAAAGTTTCCGCCCTGGCAGGTGGTGGTATGATGCTGAGCTTCAGCTGGCTTGCCGGTTGCTCACCTAAGGAGCAGGAGGCGCTCGGACTCCCGGATGAGTGGTATGAATTGAACAGCTACATTAAGATCGGAAATAATGGTCGAATCAACCTGATGTCGCCCAATCCTGAGTTCGGATCCAATGTAAAAACCTCCATGCCGATGATACTTGCCGAGGAGCTGGATGTCGACTGGGAAAACGTGATGGTAGAGCAGGCCGATTTCTTTCCGGAGCGCTTCGATCGTCAGTTTACCGGCGGCAGTATGGGAATTTTACTTGGATGGAAACCGCTTCGCACTGCGGGAGCAACTGCACGCCAGATGCTGGTGAATGCCGCGGCACAAACCTGGAATGTTCCAGCCAATGAGATAACTACTTCAGAAGGGGTGCTTACCCATACAGCCAGTGGTAAAAAGGCAGGCTACGGTGAAGTAGCCTCACTCGCTGCTACACTTGAAGTGCCGGAAGAAGTAGAACTCAAGGAAATAAGTGATTTTAAGATTGTCGGAACTTCACGTAAAAACGTGGAGGCAAAAAATATTGTCACCGGAAAACCCATGTTTTCCATTGACCACTTTGAGGACGGGATGCTTGTGGCTATGGTCGCCCATCCGCCAGCTTTCGGTTTGAAGGTTAAATCTGTGGATGCAGAATCAGTCAAAAACATGCCGGGTATCCGTGATGTGTTTGTATTTGAAACACTTAAGGACGACTACGAACGAAACGGCTTCGATACCACATCGTTTACCGAGTTGGTCGCAATCGTTGGTGAAACAACCTGGCAGGTGATGAATGCCAGGAAACAGCTGAAGGTTGAATGGGAGGGAACGACCGACAAGAAAGTGGTTGTTGCCGGATGGGGAGGTAAGCAGGAAGTTACGATTCCCGGTGGAACCGAAAGCACAGCCGGGCATAAGTCAAGGATGGAGGAGATGGCTCAAAAGCCTGCACAGGTATTACGAAAAGACGGAGATCCGGAAACTGCCTTTAAAAACGCTGCCAAGGTGATTGAGAGAACCTATTATGCACCATACCTCGCCCATAACTGCATGGAGCCGGTGAATTGCTTTGCCAGTGTTAAGGGAGACAAGGCAGAATTGTACGGACCAATTCAGGCACCTGAACTCATTATGCAAACATTGTCGGCCTGTTTGGGTATGCCCAAGGAAAATATTCATCTCAGGCTGTCCCGTATGGGCGGTGGTTTCGGCCAACGGGCCTACGGTCACCACATGGTGGAGGCCGCAATGATCTCACAAAAGATTCAGGCTCCTGTAAAGATGGTCTATTCCCGCGAAGATGATATGTCCTACGGTATTTACAGGCCTACGTATACGGCTACGTACCGGGCCGGGCTTGATGAGAATAATAATCTAATTGCATTCCATGTAAAAGGGGGAGGAATTCCGGAACACCCGGTAGCAGCCAACCGCTTTCCGGCTGGAGCTGTAGATAATTACCTCGCTGAAGGTTGGTTTATTAATTCCAACATCACGATTGGTGCCTTCCGTGCTCCAAGATCGAACTTTATCGGTGGGGCAGAACAGTCATTCCTTGACGAGGTGGCCGAACTTGCTGGTAAGGATCCAATCGAATTCCGACTCGAATTATTTGACCGTGCAAAGAACAATCCTGTAGGAGAAAATAATGATTATGATCCGGATCGGTATGCAGGCGTATTGAAGCTGGTGAGGGATAAGGCAAAATGGAATGAGTCGGATAATTCAAACCGGGGCGTTGCAGCATATTTCTGTCATAATACCTACGTAGCCGAAATCCTTGAGCTGGAGATGAAAAATAATACGCCAGTCATTCCCAAGGTCATCGCTGCCGTGGATTGCGGAATTGTGATCAATCCGGATGCCGCCGCCAATATGGGGGAAGGCGCAATCGTGGATGGTATAGGAAACGCGCTGTTCGGGGAAATGACGTTTGAAGACGGTGTGCCCCAGAAACAAAACTTCAACACATACCGGATGATTCGGCAGACGGAAGCGCCAAAATCCATTGAAGTGCACTTTGTGGAGAATGACAAAGACCCAACGGGCCTTGGCGAACCTTTATTCCCGCCTGTGTTTGCAGCATTGGCAAATGCCATGTACAAGGTGACTGGTAAGCGATTCTACAATCAGCCTTTTGGCAAAGAATTGCAGAGTGCCGGAACAAGGATGTAGCATTAACCTTTTAAATCTGCATTTTACCTGATGTCAGGTCGGAATTGATAATTCCTTGAAATTTGCACATATTCAGCCGTTAGTAGCTGCTGGATATGTGCATTTCTTTTTAATTAATGGATTAATTCAATGCTGACCATACTGGGTGTTCTTACAATCGGTTGAGACATAACCATTGCAAATTGACTTATATGAAATATTGTTTCCTTTTTTTGGTTTTTCCGCTGTTTTGCCATGCACAGGACAAAGCAATCCAGGCGGAAGTTGACAGTATTATTGCCCAGGGTAAATATCCGGGTATAGTGTTCAGTGTTGCTTATCCCAATGGTGAAGCAACGTCTTTTACAGCAGGTTGGGCTGATGTAGAATCGGGAACCCCAATGACACCCGGGAATCGTCTTTTAAGTGGCAGTACGGGGAAGACTTTTGTCGCAGCGGTTCTGATGCAGTTAATCGAAGAGAACAAATTGCAGTTGGAAGATAGGGCCTCCAAATGGCTCGGTGATGAAGAGTGGTACAGTCGTTTGCCGAATAGTGAAGAACTAACCATCATGAATCTACTGAGGCATCAGTCCGGTATGGAGCGCTATGAATTCAAACCGGAATTTTCCGAAGAAGTACTGAAGAACCCGGATCGGGTATGGAAACCGGCTGAATTGATTGCTTATGTCCTGGACGATGCGCCATTATTCAGTGCAGGAGAGGGTTTCGCCTATTCAGATACGAATTACATTCTCCTTGGAATGATCATAGAGGAAATTGAGGGGGAAGAATATTATACTGTTTTGAAGGATCGTTTGCTGAAACCACTGGATCTTACCGGAATTTTACCCACTAATACGCGTAAGATTGAAAAGTTGGCGCAGGGATATATGGATAAGGAATCTCCGCTGGGATTTAATGATCATTTGCTTGAAGATGGGATTTCAAGGTACAACCTCCAGTTTGAGTGGACAGGAGGCGGACTGGCATTTGAGACGCGCGACTATGCGCGGTGGCTGAAATTGCTCTTCGAGGGAAATGCGTTTGACATGGAAAAGATGGGGGAGACTTATTTCCAGGATATTCCCTCTCCGGAGATCGGCGGAAGTTACGGGATGGGCTATCAAAAACTGGTAATTCCTGAAGTAGGTGAAGCATATGGTCATAGCGGATTTTTCCCTGGTTATTATACCATTGGTGTCTATCTTCCGGAATATTCCATTGCGGTAGCCATGCAGGTAAATACGACTGAAATGGCCAAATTGAGAAGTTTCTTTCGTGATTTCGTGAAGCTGACCAGGATCGTCATATCAAATCAATAACAGCATTTTATCAATTTCTTTAAGGGGTGTAACTCCTTTAATTCCTTTTATTCTCATTTCCATTGAGACGAGGAATTTAAAAAGGATTCTATCCTGAAAAAATCATTCCATTAATTCTGAAAGAATAACTATCTTTTCCTGACTTAATGGAATGCATTTAATGAACAAGTTAATTGCCTGTATTATTTTGTTCTTTATTCCTTTCGCACAAAATGCCCAAGAGTTTCCTCCCCATGCCCGGAATTACACATATAAATTTGATCATTTCGATCTTGAATCAGGGCTTTCACAAGCGACAGTGCAATGTATTTTTCAGGATAGCAGGGGCTTTCTCTGGATTGGCACCGAAGATGGGTTAAACCGTTTTGACGGCTATGAATTCAAGGTATTTCGGAACAATCCCTTTGACTCCACTTCTCTTAGTTACAATGATATTTCGTCGATCGAGGAAGATCAGGAAGGCAATTTGTGGATTGGCACATACGGTGGCGGATTGAACCAGTTTGATCCATTTCAAGAGAAGTTTACTGTTTACCGGCAAAATGGTGATGATCAAAACTCAATCAGTAGCAATGTAATTCTTAAGATTTTTAAAGATGAGAATGAAAGGTTATGGATCACCACAGCAAATACAAATGAAGGTCAGGGAATGCTGCATCAGTTTTTGAAGGATGAAAATAGGTTTCAGCAATATTCGATCACTTTTGACGGCATTACAACCAATAACTCCAGGGCACTAGCTCAGGATATGTACGGAAATTTATGGGTGGGAACTGCTGAAGGGATTTTCGTTTTTAACCCGGACCAGGAAAAGTTTATTACTAATATCAGGCATGACCCATTAGAGAAGAACACCATTGGAAATAATAGTGTTATGTCAATCCTGGTCACAGAGAATGGTAAAATTTGGATTGCACGGTCAGGATTTCCCGGCGGTGGTATTTCCCGGATCGATGTGTTGAATAATGAATATGAATTACGCGTAAGGAATTATTACCAGGACCTGAACAAGGTAATCACTGATCAGAGCAGTCTTATCGATAATAACACCAGGGATTTGGTTAAGTCGGCTGATGGTAAAATTTGGATTGCGACCGGATGGGGTATAAGTGTGTATGATCCCGTGAAGGACAATTTCGAAAATATTAAGTACAATTCACTGAATACTTCAAGTATCATGGAAAATGATATTCGAAGTATTTTAAAAGACCGATCAGGAACCATTTGGATAGGATATGCTTCCAAGGGCCTGAGCAAACTTTCCAGCAATAAAGGTTTTTTACATATTGGTAAATCTGATATTGATGGACAGAGTCTCATCACAAACAACGTATTTGCTATTCAACAGGATGATGCTGGTAATATATGGGTAGGTAGTCTGGAAGGCGGACTTAATAAAGTTGTTTTTGATCGTAATAATTTTGCCGGACCGTACTCAATTACTCAATACCGCCAGGGAACCAGCAGGAAGACCATGGCCCATCCTGATATTTTTTCAATATCTGACGGCTCGGATGGCTCATTATGGATAGGAACCCTGGGAGGAGGGTTATACCATTTTGATCCAACCACGGAAGAATTTGACATTTATGGATTTGATCCATCAAATCCTTACAGTCTTCAGAATAATGGAGTAAGAACAACGTTCGTAGCTGCGGACCAGTCACTTTGGACAGGGACAAATGATGGACTTTTTAAGTCAGATGTTGACCAGGGAGGTAATCGAAAGTTTTTAAAACTGATCCCTGCAGCCGACAATCCATCGTCTTACAAACATGCCTCCATCGCGTCGATCACAGAGGATAAAATGGGCCATCTGTGGGTTTCATCTCAGTCAGGAGCTGTTTATTACATGAATGCTGAAAATAAGTTTAGCATGGTTCTGCAGCCGGATCGTCCAATGAAGTTATTTTCATCAAAATTCGATAGCAAGGGACTACTGTGGTTATGCACCAATGTTGGACTGTTTTCTTATCAGATTGAACCGGATGCATCATTGGGAGTTCGTCTTACCCTTTTGAAATTTTATGATTCGAATAATAGCGCGTTGCCAAATTCATCGATTTATAAAATCCTCGAGGACATTCATGGCGATCTCTGGTTATCGCATGTTAAAGGTATATCCCGGTTGAGCCGGGAGGATAATTCGTTTATCAATTATTCTGTGGAAGACGGTCTTCAGAGTAATGAATTCAATTCTAATGCCGGATGTAATCTTGAGAATGGTTATTTGTGTTTTGGCGGGATCAATGGGATTAATATTTTTCATCCAGATAGTCTGAAACATAATCTGACCGTTCCTCCGGTGGTTATCACTCAATTCAATATCCTCAATGAACCACGTGAATTAATGAAGAATGGCTATACTCTTTCATATTTGGAAAATACATTATCCTTTGAGTTTGCTTCACTCGATTTCACGGCGCCACAAAAAAACAGGTATAGCTATCAGATGGTTGGATTTGATAAGGATTGGATTGATTCCGGATCAAGAAGAAATATTTCATATACAAATCTTGATCCCGGCACGTATACTTTTCGGGTCAGAGGCACCAATAATGATGGGGTATGGAATGAACAAGGTGCCTCGATGGAGATAATCATTTTACCACCACCATGGAGAACCTGGTGGGCCTATTCTCTTTATGGATTAGGCATAATTCTGTTATTATTGGCCGTGAGAAGGCAAATTATAAGTCGCGAAAGGTTAAAAGCCAGGATTAAACTAGAGCAGCTGGAAATTTCAAAATACCAGGAACTTGACCTGATGAAGTCCCGTTTTTTTGCCAATATTTCCCACGAATTCCGTACCCCATTAACATTGCTACTTGGTCCAATTGATAAAAGAATCCAGGCGGCTAAGGATCCGGCCGAAAAGTCGGAGCTTCAGCAAATGTACAGAAACGCATCCCGACTCCTGAATTTGGTAAACCAGCTTCTTGATCTTTCCAAAAAGGAAGCTTCGGCTATGAAACTATCATGCGTTTACGGGGAACTGCAAACGGCTGTTTCATTAATCTCAAGTCAGTTTTTTTCAATTGCAGCCTCAAAAGAAATTACTTTCAAAATATCGGAAGATGTCCGGGTCATAATGTATTATGATCAGGATAAGTTGGAGAAGATAGTGGGTAATTTGCTTTCGAACTCATTCAAATATACGCCGGAGGGTGGCCAGATTGCTATTGAAATATTGAAGGCAGCACCTGACGCTCAGTTTCCGGATGGTTGTGCGATTTTAAACGTAAGTGATTCCGGGATTGGAATATCAGAGGAGGAGTTGGGTAAAATATTCGACTTATTTTATCAGGTAGATCTTTCCAGTACAAGGGAATTTGAAGGAAGTGGTGTTGGTCTTTCACTTACAAAGGAACTTGTTGAGCTGCATCATGGTACGATTGAAGTACAAAGTGTACCTGGAAAGGGATCAACCTTTACAGTTCGTCTTCCGCTTGGCAGATCTCATTTAAATGATGATGAAATCAGCGTTCAGATTAGTGAGGACGTGGTTGGATCTCCTGAGAATGCAGGAGATCAAATAAATGATTCCGGGCATCTCCCTGTCGGTAGCCTGCAGCAGGATACCATTCTGATAATTGAAGATAATTTGGATCTCCGGCATTATATCAGATCTGAGCTATCAGATACATATGCCATGCTTGAAGCCAAGGATGGGCAGGAGGGAATTGCTGCAGCCATCAGGGAATTACCTACCCTCATCATTACAGATCTTATGATGCCTTTGAAGGATGGTCTTACAGTTTGCCAGGAGTTAAAAGCAGATGAACGCACCTGCCATATACCAATTATATTACTTACTGCAAAAGTTGATATTGAAACAAAATTAAAGGGATACCAGTTTGGGGCTGATGAATATATTCCTAAGCCATTCAAGGTTAATGAACTCCTGATCCGGATTGAAAATTTGCTATTTAACAGAAAGCTGGTTCGTGAGAAATATACCAGGGAAATTACGATCAATCCAACCTCGGTTATTGTGGAGTCAATGGATGAACGTTTCATTCAGAAAACAATGGAAATCATTGAGGAAAGACTAGCTGAAACTGACTTTGGAGTGGAAGATCTTGCTCGTGACCTGGGAGTAAGTTACACTCAACTATATCGTAAAATGGATGCAACTACAGGATTCAGTCCGAATGAATTAATACGGCATATGCGACTTCTGCGTGCGGCCGATTTGATGCGGCAGCAGGCAGGGAATGTGGGTGACATTGCATTCCTGGTTGGATTTAATAATCTGTCCTACTTTTCGAAAGTCTTTAAGGAGAAATTCGGATTAACGCCCATTGAATATCTTAAAAACCCTCCGCCCGCTGGACATTAACAGTCCCGTAATTCCATGTCTCTTCACAGTATTATAAATGTGTTAGAAATCGCAAGATTAGTGCTAACGATGCCCGCATCATTATGATGATCTTGCATAAAAAACACCATGAAAAATCTTATAATCTCTATTTTGCTTCTATTATCGGTTCTTTTTACATTTTCCTCCTGTAATAAGGATGATGATGAAACCACACCGGATGCCCCCCTTGTAAATACATGGAAAGTAACTTCTGAAGTGTACTCCAGCTGTGATGATCCATCGAACAATAGCAACAGTACGTATAGCTGTTCTGATACAGAATGTTTCACCTTTACTTTTAGAAAAGATAATACCGTTCGACTTGTCTTGATTTTTGCCGGAGCGACTTTTCTTGATATTGAAGGAACCTACACCGTTTCAGGAGATAAAGTGAACATTTGTCAGTTTGACTTATGCCAGGAAATGCGTTATCAAATCACGGGTAATACACTGACCTTAACGGGTAATGACGAAGATGGATGCGATTTTAAGTACACCCTGGTGAAGTAATTAAGGTTATCTTGAAGAAGGGTAATTAATGTGGATCGCTCTTGGATGATATATTGAAAGGTCATTAATCAGGCTATCGATGCTGGATGAATTGCAGTCATAAGTTATTACAATCATATCTTCATGATTGAACTGATTCTGTTCATGTGCTCCATAACAGAAATTAGTTGATTTGAATCGATGTGTTCCCGGAGTATTTTCCTCGGTTTCAAGTAATACATAAGGATCAGACCACGGGCCTGTGAGGTCCGTGGCAGTCCT
Source organism: Fulvivirga sedimenti (assembly GCF_020328055.1). Classification (NCBI taxonomy): domain Bacteria; kingdom Pseudomonadati; phylum Bacteroidota; class Cytophagia; order Cytophagales; family Fulvivirgaceae; genus Fulvivirga; species Fulvivirga sedimenti. Next base: position 313,286 of record NZ_JAIXNE010000003.1, on the reverse strand, counting down.
GTACATGATACGGTTGCTCAGGAAGTTTGGACCGTAAATAAGGATCCATTCTTTTTTCTCTGAGTGATATGTGAGACTTCCTCCGACTTTGTCAGTAAATAAGACAGCCGCATCTGTTTTATTGAAACCTCTTTTCCAGGAAAGATCTTCTGACCAGTATTCCAGTCGTTCTTCGTAGTCATTGATGAACAACCTGCTGAGAAGAATCCGGTCATTATCAGAATAAAAGACATAATAATAACCTTCGTGCATTATACCTTGTACCCATTCTTTGGGCACGAAATCTTCTTCCCATGGCGAGTATTCAATGAGCCAATCAGAGATAGGATCGCCATAGTTTTCTATTTTCGCGATCGTCGTTCCGTAGTGTTTGAAATCGAATAGATCATCTGAGGTAGCTTCTGGTTTAGGGCCAATATCAGATAAAATTACCCATAACGTATTATCGGAAATGAATACATCTGCTGGCCAGTATTTATGGGATGGATCGTTATGTAAAAAAATCGCTTGCGGCTCATCGGGCTTCTTTCTATTCCAATCATACCGGATATTCCATTTATCTTCATTGCAACTTGAAACGGCCATGGTGTTGGCAATCATTACCGCATTTTTGCGTGAATTTTCACCGATGGGGGCTATGAATGTATCAGAAAATAACCATAACGTTCGTTCATCGGGGAGAAGCACAGATATGGCATAATCCCCACCCATCCATCCATCCTTGTATGGGAAATTTGGAATGCATTGCGCAGATAAATGAGATTTGAATAAGACAGATAAACAAATAATTGATGTAGCGAATGTCAAATTTTTCATCAGAACAGGGGTTATTTATTGCGGGATGCATATTTAGTAACGTATGAATCACTTTCCTTAATAAATATTATGGTTGCTGTATCTCTTCCTTTCGAATCTGTATTCCGATGTATGGCATATGACCCAAGGGAATTTCTGCTGAGGAGGTAATCGTTAACTACCGTGATATGGTCTTTTTCAACGCTGAAAGCAAGGGCACCATTTAGTCTGTTATATTCTGTTTTCAGAATTGCCGCATTCTTTTCTGAGTCTAATCCATGGTCAGAAATGTAGTTGAATACAAACATGTCAATCTCAGCCTCCGGTCCGCCGAATGATTTGATAAGATCATTTACATATTGGAGATATTTCCCGGGATTTCTATGTATCTGATCTGGTTTTTTCATATGAAAAAGATGCCCAATGATGTGAGGAAACATTTTATGCTTTTTATCATTTGTATGTGCATATGTATCTCCCAGGCGATGGGCAGCTGTCCCTTTTTGCCTGGCGGATTTAGCTTCCGCTAACATGATCCTGGAAATTACCAGTTCCTCTTCGGGCAAGCCGCCGGTAAGTGCATGAACTTTTTTCTGGGACTTTGGAAGCAGGTAGGTCATCCGGCTTTTAACGATATACCCGTCTTGGTTCATTACATTGTCCGGATATTCTGCGGCATAGGCAATCGCTTCAGCCTCAGGAATGCCCAGCTGTTTACAAACAAGTAAAACTGTCCAGTAATGACCATCGGTTTCGTAAAACATCATTTGCTGATGTGCCAGGGTATTTACTGACGATGTGATTTGGAAAAGAGTAATTAGCGCGAACAAGCTGCAGGAATTCCTCGCAGAGTTTTTCAATGATTTCATAGTCCTCAAATTTTCGATTCTATAGCAGCGGTACTAAATACCACATATCAAAATTCGATGGATTTGACTGATTCTATTAACAGCTATCAACCAATGATTGACGCTTTTATGATACCTGTTTTTGGGAATTTTAACAGATTAACATAATTCTTTCAAATACTCACATATATCTTCCAATACTACCTAATTATTCCATCTTGGATCTGAACCTATTCAAAGATTAATTACAAATCTGTCACTGCCATTCCTTCAGAATTTTACTATCTTATAGTCTGACTCATCCATGTATCTATGCAAATCAAAGAATCACCCGACGTTTATGATGTCATCATTGTAGGATCCGGTGCCGGTGGAGGAATGGCAACGAAAGTACTTTCTGAATCAGGTCTCAAAGTGGCTGTGGTAGAAGCCGGTCCGTATTACGACCCGGCAGCCCCGGAACAGCGAACCCAACTTAAATGGCCCTGGGAATCTCCGAGAAGGGGAGCTTCGAGTGTTCGGCCTTTCGGCGACTTTGACAGCGCCTATGGAGGCTGGGAAATTGAAGGCCAGCCGTATACCAATGCGCCCGGGACACGGTTCGACTGGTTCAGGTCCCAGATGCTGGGCGGACGAACGAATCACTGGGGAAGAATATCATTGCGGTTTGGCCCCAATGATTTCAAACATAAAAGCATCGACGGATTGGGTGAGGACTGGCCGATCGGATATGAGGATGTTAAGCCATATTACGACCGGGTAGACAAACTGATAGGCGTATTCGGTTCCAAAGAGAATATACCCAATGAACCGGATGGGTTTTTTCTACCGCCCCCAAAGCCTCGGCTGCATGAATTGTATTTCATTAAAGGCGCCAAAAAAGCAGGAGTTACGGTCATTCCAAACCGGCTGTCAATTTTAACCAAGCGGATCAATGAAGAACGTGGAGTGTGCTTTTATTGCAGTCAGTGCAACCGGGCCTGTTCCGTATATGCCGATTTTTCCTCTGGAACCTGTCTGATTTTCCCGGCACAAAAAGCAGGGGGTCAGATCGACCTCTATGTGAACAGCATGGTGCGGGAAGTACTTACCGATAATGAGGGAAAAGCAACCGGAGTGTCATACGTGAATAAAGAAGATAGACAGGAGTATGCGTTGAGGGGGAAAGTGGTTGTTCTTGCCGCATCAGCCTGTAGCTCTGCACGTATTCTGCTTAATTCAAAAAGCGCCCAGCATCCTGCAGGTTTAGGAAACAGCAGTGGTGTTGTGGGTAAGTATTTACATGACTCAACAGGTGCCAGCAGGGCAGCGTTTATACCCGACCTGATGAACCGTAAAACTTATAACGAAGATGGTGTAGGCGGTGCCCATATATACTTCCCGTGGTGGCTTGATAATAAAGAGCTCGATTTTCCTCGCGGGTACCACATGGAGGTCTGGGGTGGCATGGGAATGCCGTCCTATGGATTCGGATTTAATCCCAATGACCTTAACCAATATATCGGTGAGAAAGTCGGAGGGTATGGAAATCAGCTTCGGGATGACGTGAAGAAATTCTACGGCTCTGTAGTTGGGCTTTCGGGCCGGGGAGAATGTATCGCGCGGGAGGATAATTACTGTGAGATCGACCCCAATGTGGTCGATGAGTTCGGTATACCGGTTTTGCGTTTTAATTATACCTGGTCTGATCATGAACGCAACCAGGCCCGGCACATGCATGATACATTTGAAGAGGTATTTGACGGAATGGGAGGAGTTGTGCTGGGTTCGAAACCCGGGAAGGATCAGGACTACGGACTGGCTGCGCCGGGCAGGATCATTCATGAAGTTGGAACCACACGGATGGGAGACGACCGCAGGAAATCGGTAGTGAACCGGTATCAGCAGCTTCATGACGCGAAGAATGTATTTATCGTGGATGGCGGTCCGTTCGTGTCACAGGCTGATAAAAACCCTACCTGGACCATTCTGGCGTTATCATGGCGCACTTCAGATTACATTGTTGAACAGATTAAGCAACGGAATATTTAATATCATGGACAGAAGAGAAACCATAAAGTCATTACTTGCCGGTGGAATAGGAGGCGGACTGATCCTCACTTCATGTGAACCGGCAACCAATGTGAGCACGCCACCGTTGCTTCCTGAAGCGCCTGCATATGGGCGAACAGATAAGGAAAAAGCACACGATGCCAAATTAATGGATCAGACTTTTTTCAATGACAGTGAAATTGATACAATCGCAGTACTTTGTGATTTGATTCTTCCGGCATCCGATACGGCCGGCTCCGCCACTGAGGCGGGAGTGCCTGAATTCATTGAATTTATTGTGAAGGATATTACTTACCATCAAACACCCATGCGGGGTGGATTGATGTGGCTTGATAATTATTCAAACCGATTATTCAAAACTAATTTCAGTTCGTCTACAGCAGCCCAACAAAAGCAAATACTGGATCAAATTGCTTACCCCGATGATGCCGCTCCAGAGCTGGCACAGGGAGTAGCTTTCTTTTCCAGGATTCGGAATCTTGTGCTGACGGGATACTATACCACTCGAATGGGCCTGGATGACCTCGGCTATAAGGGCAATACCCCGAATGTCTGGGATGGTGTTCCACAGGAGGTATTGGATCAGCATGGGGTGGCCTATGATCCCGCCTGGCTGGCCAAGTGCGTGGATCAGGACAAACGCGCAGACATTGCCCAGTGGGATGATGAAGGTAATTTGATTAGTTAGAAAGTTCTAATCAAATTTCTGAGAAGTATTGGTTAATAGGATTCACTTAGTCAGTTTCTCTTTAAAGAATGCCACCGTACGTTCCCACGCAAGCCTGGCCGAATCAGCATCAAATCTTCCTGTGGTGTCGTTGTGAAAACCATGGTTCACATCGGGATAAATGTAGGTCGTGAACTCTTTCTTATTTTCTTCAAGGGCTTTTTTGTAATCAGGCCATCCGGCATTCACACGTTCATCCAATCCGGCATAATGGATGAGGAGCGGAGCCTGGATGTTCGGTATCTCATCGGCAGAGGGCTGTCCGCCATAAAAAGGAACGGCTGCACCCAGGTCAGGGATTCGAACCGCCATCATGTTGGAAATCCATCCGCCAAAACAGAAACCAACCACACCGATTTTACCTGTACATCCGGGGTGGTTTTTGAGATATTCAAAAGCTGCGATAAAATCCTCCAGCATCTCATCGCGGTCACGTTCACGCTGCATGGTACGGCCATCATCATCATTGCCCGGATAACCTCCGAGAGGGGACAGGGCATCGGGTGAAACGGAGATAAATCCGGCAAGCGCAGCTCTTCTTCCTACGTCGGCGATGTGCGGGTTTAATCCGCGGTTTTCGTGAACCACCACGATGCCGGGCAATTTCCCGGAGCTGCTGACAGGCCTTGATAATTGTGCTTTTATCTTTCCGCCACCCTTGGGAGAATCGTATTCAATAGTCTCAGTTTTCAGCCGTGGATCGTTGGCAGGCACCTGTATCCTGTCCTGGTAATTCGGCATAACAAAACTCAGCAATGATGGCAGTGTAATTCCGCCAACTGCATAGGCCGACAGCCTTTCCATAAATTGCCGGCGCTCAATACGATTATGTGCATAATCATCATACAAGTCAAAAACTTCCTGTTTTACATCTTCCTTTCGTAATTCTCCCATGGTACTTATTTCGTTTTAATTTTTTCTAAACTCTTTCCAGCATAATCGGATATGTTCTGCCCGAATACCATTGGGGAACATAGATATTCAGATCATTATCAATACAGACGTCGTGCGGGTTCATAAAGGTCACATCATCAGATATAGGCGGAACCAGCATGCCGTTTTCATACCCAGGCTCGCTTCCTCCGGGTAATGAAACTACTTTGTTATTTTTATCAAGGATGGCCAGCATACCGTCGTAGCTGAACCACTCTTTGCTAACGATTACTGCAAAGTAAAGCTCATCGCCCTTAATAACCGGCCTGCAGATCCAGCAACCCGGAAGGCTGATTGTTTCCAGGTGCTCACCCTCCAGGCTGAACCGTTTGAATTCATTTTTCGTCCGCGATGTAATGAGCAATTCATTTCTTCCGAAACGCGTGTCCAATGTTACACCATGGCAACACTGGAATTCCGTATCCCCATCTCCCTGACCGCCAAAATGCCGTATATATTCTCCTTGTGGAGAATATTGAACGATGTAGTTGAGGCCATAGCCATCTGCCACATAAAAGTCTCCATTCTGTGCAACGGCCACTTCTGTTGGCTTCCATTTAGCCGCTTCGGTATACGCCGGGATCATGGTTGGATAATCCAGTTTGAGCAAAACACGGCCGTCAAGGGTGGTTTTGTAAACTTTATTTATCCGTTCATCTGTAATGAAGAGGAATTGCTCACCCCCTTCATCAACGATGGTTAATCCATGCGCTCCAGGAGTTTCAAGTGTCCACGTATCTGTAACCTTACCGCTTCGGTCGTAAATAATAATGTTATTCTTCACATGGTTGGTAAGAAGAATCAATCTTCCTGAACGGTCCTGAACCATTTCGTGGCAATCACGAACCGGAATTTTAGCAGGGTCCTGATCACCCCATGATTTGTGTACACGGTAGGTATGAGCGCCATGTCCAACAACCGGAGCATTTTTGGAATGCCGGATCTTAGCAATTGAAAATGCCGGAGTTGATGATGCCAATGCCAGTGCAGCGGCACTTCCCTTGATGAATTTTCTTCTTGTCGGCATTTTGCTTGTATTATTTATGAAAGAATATCCTTTACCACTTTGCCATGCACATCGGTTAACCGGAATCTCCGTCCCTGGTATTTAAAGGTGAGCCTTTCATGGTCAACACCCAACAGATGCATGAGGGTTGCCTGAAAGTCGTGAATGTGCACTCCGTCGCTTGCAACATTATATCCGAACTCATCCGTAGTTCCATAGCTGATTCCTGGTTTCACTCCCGCACCTGCCATGAAAATAGTAAAGCACTTTGGATGGTGATCCCTTCCAAAACTTGTTGCATTTAGTGTGCCCTGTGAGTAGTTTGTCCGTCCGAATTCTCCTCCCCAGATCACAAGTGTGTCTTCGAGTAGCCCGCGCTGCTTCAGATCCTGAATCAATGCGGCAGTTGGCTGATCGGTTTCCTTGCATTGAATTCTTATATTTTCGGGCAAGGCATAATGCTGATCCCAGCCCTGATGGTAGAGCTGAACAAATTTTACATCCTTTTCAATTAACCGTCTTGCCAGCAGGCAATTGGCGGCGAATGTACCTGGTTTCCTGCTGTCCTCACCGTAAAGATTGTAGATATACTCAGGCTCTCCGGAAACATCCATGATCTCGGGGACTGAGGTTTGCATGCGGTAGGCCATTTCATACTGTGACATGCGCGCCAGAATTTCCGGGTCACCTTCCTTATCGAACTGGATTTGCTGTACATCCCCTAACGCGTCAAGTTGGCGCCGGCGTGCAGTTTCTGTAACCCCCGGAGGATTACTCAGATAAAGTACAGGATTTTTACCCGCACGGAACTGTACCCCCTGGTATTCAGAAGGAAGAAAGCCATTACCCCATAACCGTGAATATAGTGGCTGTCCGAATTTGTTTTTTGTCACCAACACCACGAAGGCAGGCAGATTTTCATTATCACTTCCCAGGCCATAGTTCACCCAGGAGCCAATCGATGGTCGTCCGGGGAACTGGGATCCCGTCTGAATAAAGGTTATAGCAGGATCGTGATTAATTGCTTCGGTATACATCGATTTGATGAAGGTGAGATCATCTGCGATCTGTGCTGTATAAGGCATCAGACTGCTGATCCATGCGCCACTTTCACCATGCTGCTTAAAATCAAAAATGGAGCCTACCAGTGGGAAGGATGACTGACCCGCTGTCATATTCGTGAGACGCTGTCCCTTTCGAATACTTTCAGGGAGTTGTTCGCCATTCATCTTAATAAGCTGGGGCTTGTAATCAAACAAGTCTAACTGCGAAGGTGCACCACTCTGGAATAGGTAAATGACCCGTTTCACACGTGCAGGAAAATGGGGTGGGGCATTATCCTGCCATAGTGAGTTGCCAAATGCGCCGGTACCATTGAGCAGCGAACCCAGCGATAACGCTCCAAGACCCAATGAGGTGCGGGTAAGAAAGTCTCTTCGTGTGTAATTGCTGTGTTGATTATGACACATAGTACTTCATCGTTTCATATAGGATTCATCCATGTTGTAAAGCGTGCTTGAGACCAGTGTGAGTGCTGCTAATTCAGCATTTTGCCATTCGTCGGGAATCTCAAAGTCGCCCACTGCCAACAGTTCTTTTACACTTTGCTGATCTTCACGGAAAGCATTCAGTTCACTTTCATACAGCCGCGTAAGTACCGCTAATTCATCACGGTTCGGTTTTCGACACAAGACGAGACGGAATCCGTTTTCAATTTGCGATTCAACATCTTCAGAATTGGGCATGGTTCTTATCCTGTAGGCTAATGCCTTACTGGCCTCAACATATTGTTGATCATTGAGCAACACCAATGCCTGCAGCGGTGTATTCGTGCGTTCTCTCGATACAGTGCAAACCTCCCTGTTTGTTGCATCGAAAATGATCATGTTGGGTGGCGGAGATGTCCGGCGGATAAACGTATACATGCTTCGGCGGTACTGCTGATCATCATGATCCTGTCTATAGTAAAGGAGGAAGTGTGAAAAATTTCCCAGTTCAATCCATAGACTGTCGGGTTGATATGGTTTAGCACTGGGACCGCCAATTTTCCGATTTAATAATCCACTGGAAGCCAGAGCATTATCACGTATCATTTCAGCCTGAAGTCGATAACTGGGTCCCCTGGCCAGGAATATATTTTCGGGGTCTGCTTCAAATTTATCCCTGGAATCCTGGCTTGATTGCTGATAGGTCGCACTCATTACCATCTTTTTCAGTAATGCCTTCACATCCCAGCCGTTTTCAATAAAATCTACAGCAAGCCAGTCAAGCAACGTTGGATGGGAGGGGAGTGCACCCTGACTGCCGAAATCATTCACGGTTGAAACAATACCCCTTCCGAAGATCATCTGCCAGTAACGATTTACGGCAACACGGGCGGTAAGCGGATTATTTCTGTCGAACAGCCATTTGCTGAGTCCGAGTCTGTTTCTCGTGTAGCTTTCATCAAATGGGAGGACTTTATCGATCGTAGCAGGCTGGACCTTTTCTGTAGGTTTGTCATATTCGCCCCTTGTCAGAATAAAAGTTGGCCTCTTATCCTCCATTTCCTCCATGACCATAAGTTCAGGTATGGTATCCAGGGTGTAGATTTTTTTCTTTCGTAGTTCCTGAAGCTTCCGTTCCTCTTGTGAAATTCTCCTGGTTACACCTGCCACGGAACCATTCCTTGTCGATTCATAAATGGATTTAAACTCCATCGGGTCGACTGCAAAATCGTAGACTGCGAGTTCATCAATAGAGCCTTTCAGAATACCATTGTCACCAGTAAAGCTTCTGTAACTCTTACCGAGAACGACGCCCCGCTTGTCGCGGGTCCTTGAAACGTTGGTTGGAAGGATGTTTTTATAAAGACGATCGTACAGAATATTAGTTTTTACCTGGTCACCGTTAATTCCCATTTTAACTCCGGAAGCTTTTAATGACCCGTCATAGGATACCAAAACCTGAGTCCATTGGCCCAGTTTAATCGTATCTGCGGATCTGACGTGAATCATGTTGTGAGGGAGGGTATTGATGAGCCTGAAACTCAGGTGATTTGTGGAGTCGAGGTAAACATCCCAGCCGCGCCATAGATTATTCTTTTCACCGGCATTCCCAATAATCACTTTGGTCTTCCCTGTTTCCTTGTCTGCGCGTACCCATGCGCTTACCGTAAAAGGTTCAAATGCCTCGAACTGTCCAAAATTATTGATATAGAGGCGGGCGTCCTGGTTATTGAATAAAACAGCTTTTCCATTTACACCGTCGATGAGTTCCACGGGACCTTGCGCATAGACATTGGGATTGCGGTCCATGAATTTTGTAGAATCTGTAGGAGTGATCTTATCAAGTTGCTGCCGAAGAACGGGTTCCTGTCTTTTGGTAGTTTTTGAAACAGAGGATTGTCCCGTTTCCAGGCTAGATATCTCCTCATTCAGGTAGGCAATGATGCTGTCGGTTTGAGAACTGGGCAATGGCAGCATAGGGCCAAAATCGCCATCGTCACCAGTCATGCCCAGCTCGCGCATATTGTTGAAAAAGGCACTTACCTGGTAATATTCCTTCTGTGTGATCGGATCGAATTTGTGGTCGTGGCATCGTGCGCATTCCAGTGTTAGCCCGAGGAATGCTGTACCCAGGGTATTGGTTCGGTTGGCCACATACTCCAGCCTGAATTCTTCATCCACCACACCCCCTTCAGCAGTCATGGGATGATTTCGGTTAAATGCAGTGGCCACGATCTGCTCCCGTTTTGCATCAGGGATGAGATCTCCGGCTAGCTGTTCGGTTACGAAGGTATCATAAGGCATATTCTGATCGAATGCTTCGATCACCCAGTCCCTCCAGGGCCACATGGTGCGGGCCCCGTCTGCATGAAACCCGTGTGAATCTGCATACCTCGCCACATCCAGCCATTCCAAAGTCATCCTTTCCGCGTAGGCTTTTGACGCCAGCAGCCTGTCCACCACCTTTTCATAGGCATTTTCATCTGAATCAGCCAGAAAAGCATCCTGCTCTTCAATGGTTGGCGGCAGCCCTGTCAAGTCGAGGGTTACCCTTCTGAGCAGCCGTTCCTTATCAGCCTGAAGTGCCGGCTCGAGATTCCGCAACTTCAGTTTTTCCTGAATGAACAGATCGATTTCGTTGTTGGCATTCCATCCGGAAATCCGAGCCGGTGGATTGGCTTTTTCCGGTGAAATATAGGCCCAATGCTCCTTCCATTGAGCTCCGCTTTCCACCCATTTAATCAGAATTGCTTTTTCACGGTCAGATAAGAACCTGTTCGACTCCCGAGGGGGCATCATTAACTCCGGATCGGTGTGCAGGATGCGCCCGATGGCTGCGCTCCTGGACAATTTTCCCGGTACAAAGGCTTTCTCCCCATTTTCGAGGGCTTCGAAAAGTCCGTCACGCGTGTCGAGCCGTAACTTTCCCTTGCGCTTATTTTTATCCGGACCATGGCAGTGATAACAACGGTCGGATAGTATGGGCTTTACATCAAGGTTGAAGTCAATTTCTTCGGGAAGAGAAGAAAACGAAGTTTCCACTCCCTCAGGAATATTCGGGCCACAGCTTGTCAGTATTATAAAAAAACTGGCCGGAAGCCAAAGAATTGATCGAAAACCAGGTAACCTCATATGGAAGCAAAAATCATCTCATAATATAATGATTGATCCCCAAATTTCTAAGGGTGGTATCTAATTGGTTGAAGTATATAATGTAAAAGTCCCGTCTATTTCCAGACGGGACCTTTATATTAATTACTGACTGCTCGCCTGCATTATTGCGGCACGATCAAGGTATTGAATTACCCTATCAACTTTTCCTGAACCATTAAAATGATACAAGGTATGAATATTTTGCGTCATACTTTTGCCCGTGGCTTTGTAGGAGGCTGTTGTTAAGAACCAGCCCATTACCCAGTCTCCGGGAGCAACGTTATAATTGTTGGAAGCGTCTACTGTTACGGACAGCCATACGCTATTGGAGAAATTAATATCCTCGATGGCGTTTTCACGACGATCCTTCCAGTATTCCAGAACTGCTGTTTTGCCAACAAGGCTGTCTCCATAGGCAAACTGATATACTACATTATCGGTAAAGTCAGATACAAATCGCTCCATATCACCACTGGACATGGCTGCCAGTCCATCTTTACAGATAGCTACATATTTTTCATCTGCATTTACAGTTACGGGTCCTGCAGGTTCTTCAACAGGTGGGGGTGGTGGGGGTGCCTGCTCTTGCTGACCGCAAGCAAAAAACATTGATGCTGCAAACAGCACTAGGGTTAATTTTCTCATAGTTTTGATTGGTTGATTGTCAATCAAAATACAAAAAATAAACCGAAATAATAGAATTATCTTCTGATCATCAGACAGATAATTCTATTTAATGTGTCTACATCGCAGAATAAACGGTCTTACCACCCTTGATGGTTTGGAGCACTTTTATTTCCTTGAGTTTCATCGGATCAACTTTCAGCGGATTTTGGTCAAGTATCACCATATCAGCTAGTTTTCCTGCTTTTAAGCTTCCCTTCTCATTCTCCTCAAAGAACTGATATGCGCCTCCAATGGTAAATGACTGAAGTGCTTCGTAAGGTGTAAGTCGTTCAGCGGGCCCCATAATTTTACCGCTGCGGCTCACACGGTTTACGGTGGTCCACATGATCATCATAAGGTTCGGGAGTGCCACCGGGGCGTCGGTGTGACTGGTAACGCGTACACCTTTGTTCAATGCAGATTTGATCGGACTGATTTGTTGTGCCTTATCCGGGCCGATGATCTCGTCATACCAGTCGCCCCAGTAGAATGTATGCATGGGGAAAAGTGAGGCGATAAGATCATATTTTTTAAGGCTGTCTATTTGATCCGGCCGGATCAGTTGTCCGTGAACTAATGTATTTCTTCGGTTCTGGTTCCCATATTTGGCTACAGCAGGACCCAATGCCCGGCATAACTGATCAAATGCAGCGTCGCCGTTGCAATGTGTTTTGAGCTGCCAGTTATTTGCAAATGCGAGATCAACGATCTCCATCACTTTCTCGTCTTCAGGTATGGCAGGGTATCCGCTATATCCATCCTTCTGCCCGTCAGGAGGGATCAGGTAGGGGATGGTTCTCCAGGCTGTCCTTCCCTGGGGTGATCCGTCCAGTGTCAGTTTAAGTCCGGCAATGCGATAATGATTTTTATATTCCTTGCTATACCATTCCGTTTCCATGTACCGGGGGAACATGTAATCGATATACGACAAAATATCAATGTTTAGCTTTCCCCGGCTGGCATAATCAGCAATTTGCTCATGATTGCTCATGGCACGACCTTCCACAGCAGTTGTGTAACCATATCGTACCGCCATTTCCTGACCTTTGTCCATGTAATAATCGATCATTTCGGGTTCGGTCGGACTGATTTTATCGATCATGGCAGGAATGGCAGCGAGTTCTTCAAGCACGCCGTTGGGTTCGTTGGACCCTTCCATACGACGAATCACGCCACCTTCGGGGTTCATTGTTTCAGAAGTGATGTTGAGCAGTTCAAGACCTTTGGAATTCACAACTGAGAAGTGTCCTGAGATATGGATGACCATAATTGGTATTTCTGTTGAGACCTGATCCAAATCCTCTTTTGTTGGAAAGCGTTTTTCAGCCAGCACTGCATCGTCGAATCCCATCCCGACGATCCAACCCTTGGTCTTGTCGGTTCCGTTAGCGGCATGCCATTCTTTCAATGTGGTAATAAGGGCGGGAATACTGTCACAGTTTCCGTCGGGACTTGCCAGGAGATTTGCCATTACCGCCTGAGCACCGAAACCGTAGAAATGGGCGTGGCCATCAATAAAACCGGGAACAAGTGTCTTGCCCTTCAGGTCAATCTCTGCATAATTCGTTCCGGCCTTTTCACGTGCTTCTTCCTCAGTACCTACGAATAAAATTTTCCCACTTTGTTCAACCAGGGCTTCTGCATATTCGGGTGAGTCGCCTTCCATAGTGATGATATCACCGTTAAAGTACAAGGAAGACTGACCAGGCTTCGTGTTTTCGATGTTGTCATTATTTTCCGACGTACAGGAGGCGAATAGCGCAAACGTCAAAACGAGGATATACAAGTAGGTGAAATTTTTCATTCTATGAGCGTAAACCGATGAGTGATAAAATTAATAAAAATGTATACAGCTGCCTAACTCCGATTGTATGAACAGGAGTTGATTCATCAGTGCATAAGCCACTGAGCGTCACTGATGAGGCAGACCCCACCGGAAGTTTTAAGCAGCTTCCGAAGCGGTTCGGTTATTTTATTCAGCTCTTCTTCAGAACATGCCACAAGGAAATATGTGTTTTGAAAAGCATTATGCAGTCCTTCGCCATCCTGTTCACCTTTGTCTCCGCGTCCCAGGACATTTTTAATCAGGGTGTATCCGTTGATTTGATTTTGATCCAGGATTCTGATGACCTTGGAAGATTCCAGGGATCCGGTGATAATCTCTACACGTTTCAGTGCTTTCATGTATGTAAATTTAAATATTCCAGAATGTGATAATAAACGGGAATCCCCAGTATGATATTAAATGGGAATGTGATTGCAAGCGACATCGGTACATATAATCCGGGATTAGCTTCAGGAACTGTAATCCGGATTGCTGCCGGAACGGCGATATAGGAGGCACTTGCAAGCAGCACAACCAGCAGAAGGGAATCACCTATATTGATATGGAAAAGCTGACAAAGAGCAATTCCAATAGCCGCGTTAATAACCGGGATGATAAGGCTGAAAAGAATAAGAAAAGATCCGGCCTTACGCAGTGATCGGATTCGTTTACCCGCGAGAAGGCCCATATCCAGGAGAAAGAAGGCCAGCATACCTTTGAAAATATCGCCGGTAAAGGGTTCCAGCGCCTGTTCGGTTCGTTCTCCTCCCAATAGTCCGATAATAAGACTTCCCAGGATCAGTACGACAGAGCCGTTTGTAAGCGCTTCTTTGATAATGCTTCCATAGGACGTTTCTTCATCGTTTTTATCCTTTCGGTAAATATTAATGAGCAAAACGCCCACAATAATCGCAGGGGATTCCATCAGAGCCATGGCTGCAACCATATGTCCGCCATATTCAATATTAAGATCCTTCAAGAAAGAAGTTGCAGTAATAAATGTTACGGCGCTGATCGATCCATAGGTCGCGGCGATGGCGCCGGCGTCATAAATACTTACCCGTTTCTTCAGAATGTAGAATGAATAGAGCGGTACCAGGAGCGACATGAAGACCGCAATCCCCAGGGTGGTCATCACATGGCTCGTTATGCCGCTGTGGGACAACTCTACTCCGCCCTTCACACCAATTGACAGCAGCAGATAGAGGGAAAGAAACTTCGGGATGGGTTGGGGGATTTCAAGGTCTGAACGTATAAATACTGCCAGTAATCCAAGGAAGAAAAAAAGAACTGCAGGGTTCAGCAGATTTTGTATGAGGATATCTGATGACATGAATAATCAGTTTTTTTTATAACATTGCGAAAATATGATTGTTAATCTATCTATAATAAAAGTATTACTATTATTTAATATATATGAACTTCTATAAAAATTGGTTAATCGCATTGGACATGTCTGATACAGATCAGTACATTTTTTCCAACCTGGTTAAACTTGAAAAGGAACTTAAGCCTGAAAGGTTAACATTTTTACATGTAGTTCATCCAGCCGACCTGCCCCGGGAAGTACTGTCTGATATTCCGGACCTCAATGAACCCGAATTACGATTCTATGAAAACAGGATTCAGCAATATATAAATGAATCGGGTATAACCACACCTTATGATATAGAAGTTCGTGAAGGGCATGCACTAACTGTTATTTTACAACTTACCCAGGATCTGGAAAATGACCTGGTCGTTGTTGGTAAAAAAGGAAATGAGGGGTTGGTGGAAAGGAAAATAGCACGAAAGTCGGGCATCAGTATTCTGTTCGTTCCTGAGAAGGAGATGGAATTTCAACATGTACTGGTGCCGGTCGA
The DNA here is from genome assembly GCF_020328055.1 of Fulvivirga sedimenti. Taxonomy (NCBI): domain Bacteria; kingdom Pseudomonadati; phylum Bacteroidota; class Cytophagia; order Cytophagales; family Fulvivirgaceae; genus Fulvivirga; species Fulvivirga sedimenti. The sequence continues at coordinate 297,932 of NZ_JAIXNE010000003.1, read as the reverse complement.
TTTTTCTGAGCACAGTTTGCAGGCCATGCATGTTGCAGAAAGTCTTCATAAACATACCAGTTGCCTGACGGTTTACCGTGATTCATCCAAATACATCAATCAGGTCGCAGAAACTGTCGATGAGGTGGAAGAAATTCTCGTCAAGAGAAACCTGCTTGATCAGAAGCTGGCTACTTACACAGAGCACAAACTAAAGGAATTCGTGGAGCCTTTCCGTGCGATCAATCCTGACTGCTTCATCGAAGGCATCAATAAATCGACGGATATCGGTCAGTCCATCCTGAAATGGGCATCAAATCACCCTGCCGATATGATTATAATCGGGGCACGTGGAAAAACAGCAGCAGCTGCTGCATTACTTGGCAGTGTTTCCGAACGGGTTTATTCAGGCTTAACAGACAGGTACCTGCTGGTAGTAAAGAAGCCAGGTGAAAATGTCGGCCTGATAAAGGCACTTCTCGGAAAATAATTCACTTCAGTATAACCTTATTTCATTTTTTGCGTTAGAGGAATATCATATATGATAGTATTACTATTTTATAATTGAGTAATTATATTATTTTTGGAAGATGGCTACGCTGCAATTATTAATGAATGAGAACTTATTCGTGCGGGACCCGCAGGAAACAGAACTCGGAAGGAAGATCATTGAGGAGAGTATCCGAATGATCGATGAATTGGGTTTCGAAAAGTTTACATTCAAAAAACTGGCTTTAAAGATCGATTCTACCGAAGCATCGGTATACAGGTATTTTGAAAATAAGCATCGTTTACTTGTTTATCTGATCGCCTGGTACTGGAATTGGCTTGAATACCGCATTGATTTCGGTACGCAGAATATTTCTGATCCACGCAAGAAACTGCAGATAGCACTGGCGCTCGTAACAGAGAAAAAAGACAGGGATCCCCTTTTTCCGGAGGTCGACGAGGAGGCGCTGTATCGGATTGTCATTTGGGAATCTGATAAGACCTATCTGACCAAACAGGTGGATGACGACAACCGGGAAGGATTATTCAGGGGCTTCAAGTCATTATGCGCGAAAATTGCTTCCTATATCACAGAAATCAATCCAGCGTATAAATACCCACATTCGCTGATCAGCACCGTGCTTCAAATGGCGCATCAGCAACTTTTCTATGCTGAGCATTTGCCATCATTAACGGATATTAAAAAGAAGAAGGGTAACTTACAGGCTCAGAATGAAGCATTTCTTGGGGAAATGATTTTCAATACCATAACACCTAAAAAATAAAGACCATGCGGATGAACAGCAGCCAGATTATTCAGGTAATCAGGGAGGCTTCAACATATTTGGGGCAGGACTTCGATGGTTTTACCTTAAGGGAAATGGAAGCCTCACCCCGTTACTACGACCGGGAAGACGCTCCTGAGTTCCGGAGAGATCTGATTGAGGCCGCTACCAAACAGCGGATCATTTTTCTTGAAAATCAATTAGCCCCTGAAGAGATCAGGTCGTTTCTGGATGACGTGGAGATTCCGATATTTGCCTTTGAGGAAACAGAGGATGATCTTATTCCTATTATTATTTTTAAGGAAAAGCGTAAGCTCAAAGTGTCAAGAATTCGCATCAGTGATTCGGAAACACTGAGCTGTGATGCTGATTACTTTCCCAACCTGATGCTGGAAGACGGCAAGGTAAGCTTCATGGGTATTTTTGGTTATAAAAGTTTGGTAAGTGATGATCCTGAAAATGGGGAGAACCTTAAAAAACTGAATCCTCTTCAGCGGTTAATGCGTCTGCTTTCGGAGGAAAAGAAAGATATATTTTACATATACATCTACGCAGTACTGATCGGTCTGATCAGCTTAACCTTACCCCTGGGTATTCAGGCAACAGTATCACTGATTTCGGGCGGGGTTGTTTTCAGCTCTGTCTATGTTTTAATCGCATTAGTGATCATCGGGGTATTTGCTGCAGGGGGTCTGCAGGTGATGCAGATCACCCTGGTGGAATTTTTACAGCGCAGGGTATTCACAAAAGCGGCCTTTGAATTTGCCTTCAGGATACCCAGAATTAAGAACGAAGCGCTCTTAAATTATTATGCACCGGAGTTAATGAACCGGTTTTTCGATGTTCTTACCTTACAAAAGGGACTTCCTAAGCTGTTGATCGACCTGTCGGCAGGTGTGATACAAATTTTATTCGGTTTGATCCTCCTGTCGCTCTATCATCCGTTCTTTGTATTTTTCAGTCTGCTGCTGGTGGGTATGCTCGTGCTTATTTTCTACTTTACGGGCCCGAAGGGTTTGAGCTCTTCCATCAAGGAATCGAAGTATAAATATAAAGTTGTGTATTGGCTGGAAGAATTGGCGAGAACAATCAATTCCTTCAAAATATCTGGAAATACACCGCTGCCAATCCGGAAGACTGATTATAACGTAAACAATTATTTGAAGAACAGGAAGGTGCATTTCGGTGTGCTGGTTAATCAATATATTTTTATTCTCCTTTTTAAGGGACTTGTAACGGGTGGCCTGTTGATTATCGGTACTATCCTGGTTGTACAGCGTGAAATTACATTGGGCCAGTTTGTAGCATCAGAAGTGATCATCATTCTAACACTGAATTCTGTTGAGAAGATCATCATGTACATGGATGTGGTTTATGATATGCTTACGGCAGTGGACAAAATTTCGCAGGTAACAGACTTGCCGCTGGAAAAAAGCGGAGGTATTGATATTCCCAAGCACCTGCTGGAGCGGGGTATGGAAGTTAGGGTTAAAAAGCTATCATATAAATTTCCTGGTAGTACGGATTATGTACTCAAGGATGTGGAAACGCATATCCGGAGTGGTGAACGCATTTGTATATCGGGTGGTGCGGGATCTGGAAGAACGGTATTTACAAAAGTGCTTACCGGCCTTCACCAGGGTTATGAAGGAATCATCACCATGGATGGTTATTCTCTGCGCGACCTGGATCTTACGAATTTACGGGATAAAATAGGCAAGAATGTTTCCCAGGAGGATATCTTCGAAGGGACTATCTTTGAGAACGTTTTGCTTTCCAAGCCGAATTCCAAGGCTGAAGATGCGCTCTGGGCACTGGACAAGGTGAATGTTGGAGACACCATCAATGCGATGCCGGAAGGGTTGGATACGCCTATGCTTAGCGGTGGCAAGGGGTTGTCACGCGGTGTTGTAAACAAAATTATTCTGGCCCGATGCCTGGCTAAAAGGCCAAGTCTACTGGTCCTGAATGACTTCTTTAAGGATTTCATCCAGTCGGAACGGCTCTCACTTATTCAGATGCTAACAGCAAAGGAACATAACTGGACACTTATTGTGGTATCAAATGATCCGTTTATTATGGCGGCTTGTGACCGGGTACTTCTTTTTGAAGAAGGAAGGATCACAGGTAACGGAAAGTTCGACGAATTGGTTAAATCAGGTGCACTCAATAAAATAGTGAGGTAGGTTATGAAGGAGTTAAAGAAAGTAATTAGCGACCATCAGCTCTACACACTAAAGACGCTGAAAACACCCAGTGCTGGCCGCAGGCTGGCAAAAATCCTTATGGGACTGGGAGCGGTGTTTTTCGTCATGCTGTTTGTTCCCTGGCAGCAGAACATACGCGGTACTGGCAAGATGACTGCCTTCACGCCCGGCAACCGACCGCAGTCGGTCGAGTCTGCCATTGCGGGCAGAATTTCCAGCTGGCGGGTTCGGGAAGGACAGTTCGTGAATAAAGGAGATACCATTCTTACACTTTCGGAAATTAAATCCGACTACTTTGATCCACAATTGCTTACACGACTTTCTGAACAGGTGGAGGCGAAGGAAAGCAGCATCGACTCTAAACAAAGCAAGGCTGATGCACTTCGCGTTCAGATCACAGCCCTGCGACAGTCACTCGATGTGAAGTATGAACAGGCTGTGAACAAACTTCGCCAGACCGAATTGAAACTTGTTAGTGACAGCGTGGATTATGAGGCGGAAAAAATCAGATTCAACAACTTCCGGAATCAGTATGAACGGAATAAAACGTTATACGAGGCTGGAAACATTGCGCTGACTAAATTCCAGGACATTGAATCGAAATATCAGGAGTCCCGTATGAAGGTAGTTTCCTCGGAGAACAAATTTCTTCAGACAAAGGCTGAATTGATCAATGCCCGTGTAAATCTTTCAGGTGTTCGAGCTGAGTACCAGGACAAGATCTCAAAGGCAGAATCTGATCTGAATGCAACGTTGTCTGAACTTTATGATGCGGAGGTATCCCGGGCCAAGCTGAGGAATGAGTATGCCAACATGGAGATTCGTAATGAGCAGTACCAGATTATTTCACCCCAGAATGGTTATATCGTAAAGGCGATGCGTGCCGGAATCGGTGAAACCATCAAGGAAGGGGAAGCGGTTGTTACTATCGCACCAACCAATCCGGATATGGCAGTGGAAATGTATGTCCGCGCCATGGATGTTCCCTTGATCTCCAAGGGCAGGAAAGTACGGATTGAATTTGACGGCTGGCCTGCGCTGCAGTTTTCGGGATGGCCAAGCGTCTCTGTGGGAACTTTTGGCGGAGTCGTTCAGGTGATCGATTACGTTAATTCAAGCGGTGGAATGTTCCGTATTTTGGTAACCCCGGATCCGGAAGATGAACCGTGGCCTGAGCTGCTCCGAATCGGATCAGGAACGAAGGGATGGGTAATGCTCGACGATGTTCCGGTGTGGTATGAAATATGGCGACAGCTTAACGGTTTCCCGCCAAGTCTATACGAGGATCCGAATAACCAGGGTTTGCTGGGAAAAGAGGATGAGAAAACATCTGATAAGAATGAAGAAACTTCTGAAGAGAAGAAGAAATGAGAGCAATCTGGATCATAATATTTGCTTGCTTCTTTTATGGGGTTAAGGCTCAGTCTGTTTCGATGGACAGTTCGTCGATCCTTAAATTCGATGATTTTTATGCCGTCGTACTCGCATACCATCCCATAGTCCAGCAGGCAAACCTGCTTACCGACCAGGCGATTCAGGAAGTCAGGCTTGCGCGGGGAGCATTTGATCCGAAATTGCAGGGTAGCTGGAATCAAAAAAGATTCAGCGACACGGAATATTATAATTTGCTGGATGTCTCTCTGAAAATTCCAGTCTGGTTCCCGGTGAATCCCGAGGTGGGATTCATGCAAAATCGCGGGGCATATCTGAATCCTGAGAATTTCATTTCTGATGCCACCAATAATCAGCAGTTGTATGCGGGTGTATCGGTGCCCATTGGTCAGGGCCTTTTCATCGATCAGCGCAGAGCTACGGTCAGGCAAGCGTTGATTTTTCAGGATATGGCTGAGGCAGAGCAAATCAAGGAGATCAACAAGGTGCTTTTAACGGCTGCCAAGGATTACTGGGAATGGTATTATGCCTATAACAATTATATACTGATGCAGCAGAATATTGCCATCACTCAGGATATCTTTAATCGAACCAAAATGGGATTTGAATATGGGGAGGTTGCGGCAATAGATACGATACAAGCAAAAATCACCCTGCTGAACCGTATTACAGATTTTCAGCAGGCTAATATCGACCGGATCAAAGCTGCCTTATCCTTGTCGAATCACCTGTGGAGCCCGGAAGGCCTTCCTTTGGAGCTTAAGGATTACATCCGTCCGGAGGCGTTGCCCGTAACAGAATTAGGCGACTCGGTACTCCTGGATCTTGTGACTCTGGCCCGTGCAAACCACCCGGAATTACAAAAGTTGCGGTTGAAGAATGAAGCGTTGATCGTTGAAAGAAGTTTGGCCCGCGAAAATCTGAAGCCCAGAATTGATCTTAAATATCAGTTCCTGGATCAGCCCTTTACCCCGGAGGGTGAAAATAATGGCTGGACTTTCGATAATAATTACAGGGTAGGAATTGATTTTGCTTTTCCTATTTTCCTTCGAAAAGAGCGCGCAAAAATCGGGCAGACCAATCTGAAGATCAGGGATAACAATCTTGAACAGGATTTCGTGGAACGTGAGATCGTTAACGAAATTAATGCGCAGTATACAGCAGTAGTAAATACCGGGGCGATCCTGACGCAGCTTGATCAAATGGTGACTAGTTATCAGCAAATCCTGGCAGCGGAACGGATAAACCTGGAAAATGGTGAAAGTGATCTATTCAAGATCAATATTCAGCTCGAAAAGCTTATCGAAGCACAGACGAAACTCCTGAAGTTGCGCGCAGATTATCAGAAATCTGTGGCGACTCTCTACTGGTCGGCCGGTATACAAAACCTGGGATACTAATTTAAGAAGAGCCGGCGTTCGTTTAATTTTTTGAATCCGATTCAGGATTTCTAATATTGCACAAAATTTGACTATGGCTCTGATTCAACGTCTTTGGAATGAACGTCCGCTGCTGCTGATCATTCTGCTTGCCCTTACCGTACGATTGATTGGTGTATTTTTTTCCGGAGGTTATGGATATCACGATGATCATTTTTTAGTAATTGAACCTGCTCAAAGCTGGCTGGAAGGACGTGATAAAGGCAATATGATTACGGATTCTCCGGAAGAAAATACCAGTGGACGAAGTCTTTTGTATCCTGCCGCAAATTATGTGATTCTCGGAACTGCCGAATTTCTGGGGATGTCTGACCCTTCGCTCAAAATGGTTTTTAACCGCCTGATTCATGCCTTGTATTCCTTATTGATCATTTACTTTGGATACAAGCTGACATGGGAGTTGGGCGATCGGAATAAAGCACGCGTTGTGGGTCTTTTGCTTGCACTTTTTTGGATGTTTCCCCAGATGTCGGTGCGCAATCTGGTTGAAGTCATTCCAATTCCTCTTCTTCTGCTGGTTTCCTATTGGGTGGTTCGCTTTTTGAAAGGTGATCTCCCGCTGCGATATATATTATTATCAGGACTGTTGCTGGGTATTTGCTTTTCGCTGCGTTATCAAACAATTCTTTTTGCCGGGGGGATTGGTCTGGGCTTAATGTGGAGTCGAAAATGGAAGGAATCGATCTATCTGGGAGCTGTATTTGTTGGAGCAATAGTGCTCATTCATGGTGTGGGGGACTACTATTTATGCGGATCGCCGTTCTGCAAGCTGCAGTATTACTTCCTTTTCAATGTAGAACATGCAAATGATTATACTACGGAACCATGGCATTTTTATCTTGGAATATTATTGGGAGTATTCATTCCGCCACTAAGTATTTTGCTGATGTTTGGATTTGCCCGATCCTATAAAGTAAGCACAACAGTATGGCTGGCAGCACTTTTATTCTTTGTTTTCCATTCCGTTTTTCCAAATAAGCAGGAGCGATTCATTTTTACGATCATGCCCCATATTATTATCCTTGGGTATCTCGGGTGGTCAAATTTTGTTGAGCGAAGGAACATGGGCAAAGTCTTATCTTCTTTTGTCAGATTCAGCTGGGTCTTTTTTTGGATTTTAAATATCCCGCTGGTTATTCTTTATTCCGCCTATGATAACAAAAGAGCCCGTGTGGAAGGCATGCGGTTCCTTGGTGAGCAGGAGGATCTGAAAGGTTTTGTTTTAATGGATCCTACCCATAAAAGAATTAAGGATGCGCCGTTGTACTATGGAGGATTTTATGAGGCCTATCCGCACATAGGGTCGACTGTTACACCCGACAGCGTGATGCAAATCATGGAAAGAATGCCAGACAGCCAATATCCAAATTACCTGGTTCTCTGTGTGGGGCGCGACGAAGACCTGTCGGACAATGAGACGTTTGCGCGAAGTTTTTTCCCGGATATTGAGTATGTCACTACCAGGGAGATGGGTTGGATCGATGCGCTTCGAAATCGGATAAACAAGGGTATCGCACTGGATGACTGGGCTATTTATAAAATTAAAGGTGAGCGCATAGCACCCTATGACCCTGATTCGGAGCCGCTACCAAATATTTATAAATAAGCTACATTGTTATAATCGGTAAGGGATTATTTCCAATTAATGACTATTTTCATTTGTCACTAATCAGAACCCTATGCGAACCCTATTTACTCTACTATTTCTTATTTCGATTTTACCTGTTAACGGGCAGGGTACCCAGCTTCTTCGGGAGCCAACCCTTTCTGCCAACAGCATTGTATTTGTTTATGCCGATGATCTTTGGAAAGTTTCCCGAGCAGGTGGAGACGCCGTTCGTTTAACGAGTCACGAAGGATCAGAATCGTTGCCGCACTTTTCTCCCGATGAAAAGTGGATTGCTTTCAGTGCAGAGTATGATGGCAACACAGATGTCTATGTGATTCCATCGGAGGGAGGAACCCCGCTGCGCCTTACCTGGCACCCGGGCGGTGATTTTGTGCAGGGATGGACTCCGGATGGCGAGGTAATGTTCCGTTCCGGCAGAGTAGGGCACCCTACACAGACCAGTACTTTTTTTAAGGTTAACCGGAAGGGTGGAATGCCGGAACCCGTGGGGCTTCCAAGGGCAGCCTTTGGTGAAATGTCGCCGGATGGTAAACATATTGCCTATGTACCCATTACCTTCTGGGATCCTGAATGGCGTAATTACCGGGGCGGACAGGCCATGCCGATCTGGATCGTCGATATGGAAACAATGGACCTTATCCGAACGCCTCAGCCAACGCAAGAGCGTCATCTTGACCCTGTCTGGTATAATGGCTCAGTATATTATCTTTCCGAAAGGGACTATGCCAGTAATATCTGGTCATTCAATCCGGCTACCAAAGCTGAAGCCCAAATCACTTTTCATAAACAATTTGATGTTAAGAGTCTTGATGCCGGTCCGAACGGAATTGTCTATGAACAAGGAGGATACCTTCATCTTTTGGATCCGGCAAATGGAAATACCCAGCAGCTGGTGATTAATGTTCGGGGGGACATGAATTTTTCCCGCCCCCGATGGGAATCCGTTTCAGCGGGCGATTTAAACAATCCGGCAATATCTCCAACCGGAAAGCGCGCAATCTTTGAGGTACGCGGAGAAATATTCACTTTTCCTAAGGAGGAAGGGACCTGGCGAAACCTCACCAATTCACCGGGCGTGGCGGATCGTGCGCCAGTATGGTCACCGAAAGGAGATAAAGTAGCATGGTTCTCGGATAAGTCTGGAGAGTATGCACTCATGGTGGCAGATCAGGATGGAGGCAATGTGAGGGAAATTAAAATGCCTGATCCAACTTTTTATTTCCAGCCCGACTGGTCACCGGACGGAAAATATATTGCCTTTACGGATACAGACTATAATATTTGGATTGTTGACCTGCAAAGCGGGACAATGAAAATCGCTGATACAGATCGCTATGCCCATCCAAACAGGGCCATGAATCCGGTGTGGTCACCCGACAGCAAATGGATCGCCTATTCCCGACAGCTGGAAAGTCATTTCAAGGCTATTTTTGTTTACAATGTCTCAACGGGTGCCCGCCATCAGCTCACCGATGGAATGGCTGATGCAATTACGCCTGTTTGGGATGAGAGCGGGGCCTATCTGTATACACTGGCCAGTACGAACTATGGTCTTCAGTCGGGCTGGCTGGATATGAGCAGCTATGACCCGTCCGTAACACGCAGTTTATACTGCATCGTTTTAGCAAAGGATGGCAAAGCTCCGGCACTTCCGAGAAGTGACGAGGAAACGGTTTCAGAAGAACCCCAAAAGAAACCGGAAGAAAAGTCAAAGAAAAAGACAGATGAACCTGCTCCGGAAGAGAAGGGCGTAAATGTAGTGATCGATGTTGACGGTATTCAGCAACGTATAGTCCCGCTGGAGCTTCCCGACCGAAACTATGCCGGACTTGTTGCAGGCCCGGAGCATGTTGTATTTGTAGCAGAAAGTGTTCCCAATACTCCCGGGTTGACCATTCATCGGTATGATGTGAAAAAACAAAAAGCCGAAGACTACCAGTCGGGCGTACAGAGCGGCGTCGTGTCTGCCGATCGGAAACAAATGCTGATCCGAAAGGGCAACGCATGGAGTATTATCCCGACAACAGGAAAGGCAGATAACGGAACCTTAAAAATGGATGCGCGCATCAGGGTTGATCCGCAGCAGGAATATCATCAGATATTTCGTGAAGGCTGGCGGTATATGCGTGATTTCCTGTATGTGAATAACGTTCATGGGGCACCCTGGGATAAGATTTACGCGTGGTATTCACCATGGATCGATCACGTTCGTCATCGCAGTGACCTGAATTATGTTGTGGATATCATGAGCGGTGAGGTGTCCATCGGGCATTCCTATGTACGCGGTGGGGATATGCCTGATACAGAGTTCGTTCCTGTGGGTTTACTGGGGTGTGACTTTGCAGTGGTGGACGGATATTACCGGATTGCAAAGATTTATGATGGAGAGACATGGAACCCTAATTTAACTGCGCCTTTGGGTGTTCCGGGCATTGGGGTGAAAGAGGGTGATTATCTGCTGGCAGTAAATGGAATTGAACTGCGGGCCCCGATGAACCCGTACAGTCTGTTTGAGCAAACCGCAGGTCGGGCGGTGACCATAACGACAAATTCCAACCCCGCTATGAACGGAGCCAGGGAATCACTGGTGGTTCCTGTTGCCAATGAATCAATGCTTCGTGGTATGGATTGGGTGGAAGGTAACCGTCGCAAGGTTGATGAGCTTTCCGGTGGAAAGCTTGCATATGTGTATGTGCCAAACACCAGTGGTCCCGGATTCACCTATTTCAACCGGTATTATTTTGCGCAGCAGGATAAAAAAGGTGCTGTGATTGATGAGCGCAACAATGGAGGGGGATCCGCGGCAGACTATATGATCGATGTGATGAACCGTAAGCTTTTTGGCTTCTTCAACAGCAAGGCAAATGATAACCGGCCATGGACCACCCCAATGGCGGGTATTTGGGGACCAAAGGTAATGATCATCAATGAGCGCGCCGGTTCCGGGGGGGACCTTTTGCCCTACATGTTTAAAGAGGCTGAAATCGGCCCTTTGGTGGGTACACGCACCTGGGGCGGACTTGTAGGCACATGGGATACTCCACTCTTCATAGATGGCGGCCGCATGGTTGCACCCCGCGGCGGTTTCTACGACGCAGATGGAAAATGGGCTGTGGAAGGTGTTGGGGTAAGTCCGGATATTGAAGTTATTCAGGATCCGAAGCGCATTCTGGAAGGCCACGATCCCCAGTTGGAAAAAGCGGTTGAAGAGGCTCTTCGTCTATTGGAAAATAATGAATTCCAGCTGAAGCCGGAACCTCCGGCTCCGGTAAAATGGCGCCGTCCCGAAGGTATGAAGGAATAAATGAAAGCGGTTGTAATTTCTGAGCCGGGAGGCCCGGATGTTCTCGAACTTCGGGATGCACCTCTGCCAGATCCCGGCCCGGGGGAGGTTAGGATCAGGGTATACGCGGCCGGAGTAAACCGACCGGATGTTATTCAGCGGCAAGGGCGTTATCCGGCTCCCCCAGGTGTTCCGGCAGACATTCCCGGCCTTGAAGTGGCTGGAGTGGTTGATATGGTGGGTAAGGATGCCCCTCGCTGGAAAGTGGGTGACCGTGTCTGCGCATTGCTGGCAGGAGGGGGTTATGCAGAATATGTCACAGTTCCATCGGGTCAGTGCTTGCCCGTTCCAGCCAACTGGGATTTCATACAGGCGGCATCGGTTCCTGAAACGTTTTTCACGGTGTGGGCCAATATATTTCAGCGAGGCCATTTTCAAAAAGGCGAAACTGTGCTCGTCCATGGAGGTTCATCAGGCATTGGTGTGGCAGCCATTCAGATGATCAGCACTATGGGAGGGAAAATAATCATTACCGCAGGTACGGATGAAAAATGTGCTTTTTGCAAGCGGCTTGGAGCAGACAGATCAATTAACTACAGGACCGAGGATTTTGAATCGGTCATTCGTGAGGAATTCGGAGGCGTTGATATAATTCTTGATATGATCGGAGGGGATTATACACCGAAAAACCTGAACTGTTTGCGTGAAGAGGGACGGCTTATCATTATCAATGCGATGAACGGTCGTCAGGCAGAGGTGGATCTGATGCGGGTGATGGTAAAACGGCTTACGATAACGGGTTCGACGCTGAGGGTTCGTTCGCCGGAGTTCAAGCAACGGATTGCTGAAGAGCTGGAATCGAATATCTGGCCGCTGATGGCCGACGGATCCATTAAACCGGTGGTTTTTCGCACATTTTCGTTCGGTAATGCTCTGTCTGCACATAAACTCATGGAGACATCGGAACATATGGGTAAGATCGTTTTAGAAATGAATTAATTCTAAGATTTTGATTTGAATTGTTCTTTCCCGAATTTGAGTTAAACCAAAAACCAACCTAAAATGGAAAATCGTAATACCTCTGTAATGTCCATTCAGGACTGGATCATCACCATCCTGATCACTTCAATCCCGGTTGTAAATATTATTATGCTCTTTGTGTGGGCCTTTGGCAGTGATACGAACGAAAACAAAAAGAACTGGGCAAAAGCGACCCTGATCTGGTTAGCCATCATATTTGTGCTCTACTTGATCATTTTTGTATTTCTGGGTCTTGCCTTATTTACGGGCAGCAGATAACAATTAGTCATAGTTGAAAATCATGGAATACACCGGTTTTATCGGTGTATTTCTGTATGAATCGTTCAGACGAGAAGTGCATTTATTGCTTATTTAAGGACATACAGGTTCAAAATTTAATATCTTTGCAACAGTTACATTGAATGAATGGAGATGGGCAACCTTGAGAACATACGCCAGGAGATAGTAGGTATTGATCATAAATTTCAAACCCCCTTCGGTGAAAAGAAGATCATCTATGCCGACTGGATCGCGGGCGGCAGATTGTACAAGCCCATCGAAGATCTGATGACCCATCATTTCGGTCCGTATGTGGCTAATACCCACTCCGAATCCAGTTTCACAGGCGCTACCATGACCCAGGCCTACCATGAGGCGTTAAATCAGATCAAGCGTCATGTGAATGCATCGCAAGACGATGTTATTCTTGCGACCGGCACAGGTATGACAGGTGCCATTTCCAAATTACAGCGTATACTGGGCCTTCGTCTTCCTGAACAGGTAATTCAATATTGTGATATTCCCGATTCATTACGCCCGGTAATCTTTATTACTCACATGGAGCACCACTCCAACCAGACTTCATGGATTGAATGTATGGCTGATGTGGTGGTGATTCCTCCGGATGAAAACTTACTGGTTGATCCCGCGAAACTGGAAGATGCGTTGAATGAATATCAGGACCGGCCTGTAAAGATCGGATGCTTCACGGCATGCTCCAATGTTACGGGTATTCGTACACCCTATCATCAACTTGCAGGGCTGATGCACGCCCATGGAGGCTGGTGCTTTGTTGATTTTGCAGCATCGGCGCCATATGACGAGATAAATATGCACCCCGAGAATCCTGACGAGCGACTTGATGCCATATTCTTTTCGCCACATAAATTTCTGGGCGGACCGGGAAGTGCCGGAATTCTGATCTTCAATAAAGAACTATATCATAACACTATTCCGGATCAGCCGGGTGGGGGTACCGTGAAATGGACCAACCCATGGGGTGGGAGAAGTTATTTTGATGAAATTGAGATTCGTGAAGACGGTGGAACTCCGGGTTTTCTTCAGGCAATCCGGACGGCGCTTTGTATTAAGCTGAAAGAAGAATTGACCATTGAAGCGATTCACCAAAGGGAGGAGCAATTACTGAAATCTACTTTTCAGCGACTCAGAAAAATTAAAGGACTTCATATTTTGGCTGATCAGCCCGTTGCCCCTGAAGACCGGCTTGGTGTTGTGAGCTTTTATCTTGAAGGAGTTCATTATAATCTTGTTGTGGCGTTGCTCAATGATCATTTCGGTATTCAGGTAAGGGGAGGCTGTTCCTGTGCGGGTACGTATGGCCATTTACTGCTGAATGTCTCCAAAGACGTGTCGGATGCGATTACCTGTAAAATTGACCAGGGTGATCTGAGCGAAAAGCCGGGATGGGTGAGACTATCACTTCATCCTACAATGACCGATGAGGAACTCAATTTTGTTCTGGATGCCATCGAGCAGGTTGCATCAAATGCACCTGAATGGTCACTGGACTATAAGTTTGATGCACATCGCGGTGAATTCTTCCACAAGGATTATCCCGTTCGGTCAGAAAGTTTTGATTTCGACAATCTGTTGAAACAGGCGACAACTATCCATACCGGTAACTAATTAACATTACATATTTAGTGAGTCCAGCGAACTGAAAAGGAGGCTGATGAGTGCGACAACTCCGTACACCAGTAAACCGATCAAAAGGAGTGTGATTGCAAGTATTGTTATGATAATTCCGAATCCGCTGCCGGTATGTTTACCTTCCTGGTAGTGTTCTTTAAGCAGTTTTAAATTTCGAATATTCGCCTTGTACCAGACATCTGGTATGATTCCCACATATGGAATGGATCCAAATATTGCATCAAGTATTACGTTACCGATCATTTTAATTGCCAGTTTTCCGCTCGCACCGTTCTTGTACATTTCAATCACCAGGTATGCGCCCACCAAATAACCAATCAAACTTCCGGCGAAGGGTATTAGCCCGAGGATTGGATCCAGTCCGAACCGTATACCTGTTCCCGGGATTTCAAATTGCGAATCCATTAATTTGGAAACTGCTTCGATACGCTTAAGTGCGGTTTCTCTTTTTTCTGTCATGGTCATGTTAAAAATACCTGAATGTGTCAGATCAATCAATGAATCTTCAGGATATTGTATCTTCGCACTATGAATATTCTGCTGCTGACCTACCAGGGTGGTATTGCCGGATCAACCCTGTCTATAACGTACCTTGCCCGGGGATTGGCGGAAAGGGGACATGCAGTCTATGTTGGATGCCCGGCAGATGCCCTGCTGGCCGGTTACTTTGAAGACTCGCCTGTAACAGTGATTCCGATGGTCTTTAGGGGTAAGCTGGACTTCAGGAATGCCCGCAACCTGAAGAGTATCACGGATACCTATGATATTGATATTGTCAATGCCCAGTCTTCGCTCGACAGATACACCAGCCTGATAGCCAAAAAAATTTTTGGCATGAAATCAAAACTTGTCTTCACGCGGAGACAGGTTTCCAAAAGTATCGGGGGGCCACAAAGCTGGCTGTACCAATGGGGTGCCGACCGGTTTGTGGCCGTAAGCGACGGCATACGTGATTCACTGATTTCTGATGGTATCAAAGCGAAAAATATTTCGGTGGTTTATAACGGAACCCCTGCCTCCAAATACGATACTGTGGATACAAACGCAGCCGAAAATATACGCAGGAGGCTGAATATCAATCCGGACGATTTTGTGATCGGTTGTGTTTCCCGACTTAAGAACCAGTTGCAAATCCTGCAGGCCCTCGCACAAATTGATGATCCTGTAACCATGATCTTTGTAGGCGTTGAGGAAATTCCGGGTTTTGATATTCAAAAATTAAAAGAGAAAGGCCACCGTATATTTTTCGAGGGCAGGCTTCCTGCCAAAGACATATTGCCTTATTATCTCATTTTTGACATCATGATATTGGCATCAACGATGGAGGGTCTCTCGCAATCCCTTTTGGAAAGTATGTTCATGAAAGTTCCTGTGATAGCAACTGCAGCGGCAGGTAATCTTGACCTGGTAAAAGATGGTCGCAACGGTCTGCTCTTCAACGACCGAGATATTGATGCGCTTGTTGAAAAGATTGTGCTGCTACGCGAAAACCCGGAATTACAGGAAAAACTCGCAGAAGGCGGTTATAAAACTGCCCGTCTTGATTTTTCCATAGAAAACACCCTGGATGGTTATGAAAGGCTCTTCTCCAGTTTACTTGATGAATAAAGTGTCTTTCGCTGTTCCTCGATTGCTTCATCATTGATATAGTCATCAAATGACATCAGTTTATCAAGGTATCCGTTCGGGCCGATCTCAATGATCCTGTTGGCAACCGACTGGGTAAAGGTATGATCATGTGATGTGAATATGACCGTACCCGGGAAATCGGCCAGCGCGTTATTAAATGCCTGAATGGATTCCAGGTCCAGGTGGTTTGTAGGCTCATCAAGCATCAGGAAGTTTGCTCCTTTCAGCATCATTCGTGAGATCATGCAACGTACTTTCTCACCTCCGCTGAGTACAGTGGATTTCTTGAAAACCTCTTCCCCGGAAAACAACATTTTACCGAGGAAACCGCGGATATATACATCATCGGCTTCTTCGCCATCCGCATATTGGCGCAACCAGTCCATCAGGTTATGATTTGACTGGAAGTATTTTTCATTGTCATTTGGCAGATACGCTGTTGTAATGGTTTGACCGAAACGGAATGAGCCCGCATCCGGCTTGATTTCTTCAGCAAGAATTTTGTAAAAGGCCGAAGTTGCCTGACTGTCTTTTGAAATAATGGCGATCTTATCACCCTTGTTAACCATAATATCCAGGTTTTTGAAATAGGGCTTTTCTTCCCCAAATTTCGTAAGGCCTTCCACCTGCAGAATTTGGTCACCTGCAGTACGGTTCTGAGTGAAGATGATGGCCGGATATTTTCTTGAAGAGGGTTTAATTTCTTCCACATTGAGCTTATCAAGCAATTTCTTTCTGCTGGTTGCCTGTTTCGACTTTGACGCATTGGCTGAGAAACGAGCGATAAATTCCTGTAGTTCTTTTTTCTTTTCCTCAGCTTTCTTATTGGCAGATGACCGTTGCTGCAGGGCCAGCTGACTTGATTCGTACCAGAAGCTATAGTTACCCGTGAATAAACGAACTTCTTTGAAGTCGATATCTACAATATGGGTACAAACGGTGTCCAGGAAGTGACGGTCGTGAGATACTACGATCACAGTATTTTTAAAATCCAGCAGGAAATTTTCCAGCCAGGTTACGGTGTGGATATCAAGGTCGTTGGTAGGTTCATCCAATATGAGCACATCCGGATTTCCGAACAACGCCTGGGCCAGCAATACACGAACTTTCTGATGTCCGCTTAATTCCTTCATGTCGGTATAATGAAGTGATTCATCGATCCCCAAACCACTCAGTAATGCCGCTGCGTCCGATTCGGCGTTCCAACCGTCAAGCTCTGCAAATTCACCTTCAAGTTCGGAGGCCCTTACACCGTCGGCTTCTGAGAAATCGGGCTTGCTATAAAGTGCATCTTTCTCCTGAATGATCTGCCATAGCCGCTCATGACCCATCATGACCGTATTAATTACCGAAAATTCATCATATGCAAAGTGATTCTGTCGCAGCACTGCCATGCGTTTTCCTGGCTCCAGGCTCACATTACCACGATTTGGATCCTGTTCGCCGGAGAGTATTTTCAAAAAAGTTGATTTCCCCGCGCCATTGGCACCGATAACGCCATAGCAATTTCCCTGGGTGAATTTGATGTTTACTTCATCAAACAGGACGCGTTTTCCAAACTGTAACGATAAGTTGTTTACTGCAATCATAGAATCTCCATTAAAGGCGCAAAGGTACTTCTTTTTGGGGAAGTAGCATTGCCTAGTCTATAATAAACCTGATCGTCTGTGTTGCATGATCGCTTCGTACCCGGATGAGATACATGCCTGCAGGTAATCCGGCAAGCCAATGGGTAAGGTTCAATTCATTTGTTTCAATTCGATCATGCAGGGTTCGAAGGTGTTGCGCCTGGCTGTTCAACAAAGCAATCACCACGTTTCCGGGTTCGGTGCCAGGATAATTCAGAATGTAACGGTTCTTTCCGATCAGAAGGGAAGCATTTTTCCCAGGGGTTATTTCAGGCACACGGTCGGTCAGCAGAATTTCATAGTTACCCTTAAAACTAAGCTGACGAATACGAATATATTGAAGGTTGGAAGCCAAAGAGATTGTCTGAGAATAAAAACCTCCCGATGTGGCCGGAATAAAAGATAGTGAATCAAAGATGATTCCGGATTCCGATGACTCGAGGACAAATCCAAAATTTTCAGGACCAGTGGTTGTTTGCCAGGATATTTCCACCGAAGAATCATTAATGCGCCGCAAATTATAGGAGAGCAAATGTATCGGAAGAATCTGTTGCAGGTTCACTTCACCCATGGTATGATTGCCGGGCACCAGTATCCATTCAAAGCTATCGGCATGATCACCTTTTCCAATACGTTGAATGGATGATAAAGGAGGTGTTTCGCCGCTTTCTTCTGGCAATAGCGGCGAGGAATTAATGCCCGCTGCCGGTCCTTCAGACGCTGTAAAAGCACCCTCATAGGAAATAAATTCACTGGTGAACTCACCAAAGGAAAGTGCAATACCATCAGGTGATCCGTTCTGTATCCCTGAAATGGGAAACACAAAAAGTTGAAATCCAGGGTCATCCTTTTCTCCTGCCCATGCATCATTCAGGTCGAGGGAACGATACATAAGCCCACTGGATCCATTGTAAAGAGACAATCGTACTTTACTAAGATCATATCTTTCAGGATACTGGATTACGATTTCGACAAATTCAAGCGTGTCTGTACTTACATTGTCGTAGTGAAATTCATTGATCCACATGTTGGGGAGTTCAGGAATTCCTTCGGTTCCCCTGACAGCGATTTGCAGCGAGGTAATCCCCGGGGTTTCATGAACCACAAAATCATCATAGCTAAGGCCGTCCGGAGAAGGCGGTTTGAAGCGCACATAAATACGCTGGTAAGGAAGGCAATCGGTCGTTGCAGATAAAATCAGGGGCAGCAGGAACGTATGCGATTCAGCAAAATCCGGAAACAAAGAGATCTCATATCCGAGGGGAGGATAAACCGACACATCGGAAGAAATATTCACTGCGGTAAAGTCATACGACTGAACAGACGAACTCGTGCCAAATGGGACGATTCCAAAGAAAAGCGTGTCACTTCCAAATGAAACCAACGTTGGAGCGAAGGTTAACCATTGATCTTTGTTCAAGGTTCCGGGCGAGGCATTTGACTGGAACTTCCATGTAAAATGCGGTCCGCGGCTTCCCGGACCAGTTCGTTG
The DNA here is from genome assembly GCF_020328055.1 of Fulvivirga sedimenti. NCBI lineage: Bacteria > Pseudomonadati > Bacteroidota > Cytophagia > Cytophagales > Fulvivirgaceae > Fulvivirga > Fulvivirga sedimenti. Next base: position 279,009 of record NZ_JAIXNE010000003.1, on the reverse strand, counting down.
AATGGAATAGGACAGGGGTGAGGTCCCCGTTTCCGACACCAAAACAGCTTCAAATATAAGTCCGGCTGCCGGCCCCCCTAAACCAGTAAAATCGCCTTCGTAGCTGAGAATATCGAGCACTCCCGAAGGAGTTGAGAGTGCAAACCCATCCGGTCCGTTTTGTATGCCCGGCTTAAACCAGACTGTCGCTTTGAAGCCCGGTGATACCGGGTGCCACGACAACGTATCCAGGAGTGCGCTGTCGTAGGGCAGGCCGTTGACGCCGTTGTACAGGTACAAAGTTAGATTGGCTATTGAATCCCCGGCAATGACTTCTATGAATTCCTGCGCATCAATGCCGGCGTTATCATAATGAAATTCATTGATCCAGGCAGTTTGAGCTGAAATTGAGTGGCTAACGAGCAACAGGAAATTTAGTATTCTCCACATAGGAACAATGTGGGGATTGGGGCGGACAACCTGTTACCGTTAAATGACCGGAAGAAAAAATTCAGGTGAAACCGTGATCTTTTTATAGTAAAATGTGTTATAACTTGTACTATTGACTACTACTACAGACATGCTTAAGAAACTGATTCGCTGGATTCAGTCTGTTGTTGGCAAACGGCCCAAGGAAACACCTGAGGAAACCCCATGGCTCGACCGCTCTAAAACCCTGAACGGCTGGGCAGACCGTAAGTAGCCACCCATCTGTTTTCTCATCAGTACCTTCTCTTTTCCAGGATAACCCCTTGTGCGATTTAAAAATACAGGGGTATTGTGTATATTCCGTTGGTTTGATGAAAAATGAATAATAGGGATCTTTACTTCAATATTATGAGGGACAAAAAACAAATGGGAATTGGGATGGCCATTGGAATTGCGATTGGCAGTGCGATAGGTGTTGCGTTGGATAATATTGGAACATGGATAGGCATAGGAGTGGCATTGGGAGCAGGAATTGGAGCACGACTTAGTCAGAGCAAAAGGGATGATGCATCGTAGACAATAAGATCCGGCATGAATTTGATTACGAGCAAAAACACAGGGTCCCGTCATTTACAAAAACCAATCATGATTTGAAGGAGGTATCATGAAACAAAATGAAGGAATTTTCCGATTTACGTACTTTACTGATAAATACCCGGAGACCTTTGATTTCTACGAGAACAAATTGGGCTTTGCCCTGGAGCATTCATGGGACCGAAGTGATGATGATAAAGGAGCACTTTTTAAGATAGGACAGGGTGTCATCGAAATTCTGCAACGGCCTGAAAATCCTCAAAATAATCATATTGCACTCGACTATCGCGTACCTCAGGGTGTTTTTACCGGAATCCAGGTTTCGAATATTGATGAATTATTCGGCATCTATAAGGAAAAAGAACTTCCATTTATTCAGGAGATCATTGATCAGCCCTGGGGGCACAGAAGTTTTTATATTCAGGAACCCAATGGACTGGTATTGGGCTTTTATCAGGAGCAATTTTAAACAATAAAAAGGTTATGGAATTTAGAAGTGCACGACATACGGATAACTTAGGGCGGATCAAAAATTTTTATACGAATGTTATGGGTCTCACCGTCCTGTTTTCCTTTGAAGATCATAACAGCTATAGTGGTGTATTCCTTGGCAAGGAAGGGCATGACTGGCATCTGGAGTTCACTACCTCCGGGGACAAGGCTGAACATAAATTTGATGCGGAGGATATATTAGTGTTTTATCCCACGCATCAGGAAGAATATGATGAGATAATTCATCAAATTGAGGCGAATAATATTGAAAAGCTGAAAGCCAGGAATCCATACTGGAATGACAATGGAATAATGATTCAGGATCCTGATGGATTTCATGTGATTGTCAGTAATTTAAAAATTAAATAATCAGGCGAATAAACCCTGATTTTCAAACGATACATTTTCAATGAAAAAACTCATTCCCGTTCTTTTTGTATTTCTCACATTTGCCGCATTTTCCCAGGATCAGGAGGGCTTTCAGAATTATGACTGGTTTCAGGCCAAATATGTCAAATTCAAACCGGGGAAAGCAATGGAGGCGCGGAGACTGCTCCAGGAATACCTTTACAGAGCCAATGAAATATCGGGAAGACTCGTACTTACATTTGAGTCTGATATGGGTGAATGGGATCATATCGCCTATTTGCACCTCAAGGATGGCCCGCAGCAATTAAGTGAGCCAAATGCCGATATAGAGACAAAATGGTGGAATGGTGTGGTTAAGCTTGCGGGTTCGGAGCAAAAAGCAAAAGAAATAATAGAGGCGTATACCAACTGTATTCTAACAGAAGAATATAACCTTGTCAGAATGCGGGATATGCAAAGTCAATTTAGCAGAAAGTGATAAAATTCTTCAGAAAGATCCGCCAGCAATTGCTTTCAGATGGCAAATCCGGAAAGTATTTAAAATATGCCCTTGGTGAAATTATCCTGGTTGTCATCGGTATCCTGATTGCCCTCCAAATCAACAACTGGAATGAGCAAAAGAAGATCGAAAGGTCCATAAAAAGTCACCTCGAAATTCTCAGGCAAAATCTGCAGGAGGATCAGACTCAACTGGAAAGCCTTAAGCAGAATATGACTGTAAATATTCAGTGTGCAGATTCCTTAATGCTCCAGATTAAGACCCTGATTCCGGTAAATAATAACGTAAAGAGATATCTGATTACGCTGGTTCAGGAATTTCAGTTCAGTCCGAATACCAATGCCATTGAAACCATTACCCAATCGAATGAGATGCCTTCCCTGGATATTGATTTACGTACAGCCATACTTGATCACTATGCGCTGATCGAAAAAACGAAGGAGCGGGAACATATATCCAATACACAGATCCAAACTAAATACGAGACTTATATTAACAACGAGTATGCAGATATTTTCCAATCTGACAATGACTGGGATTTTGTAAAATCATATTACGCGAATGATCCGCGGCCTGTGTATATGATGGATGCCGATAAGTTTTTAAAAGATAAAACCCTGGAGTCACAACTTGTTTCGCGATATTACCAGTGCGTAGCACTACAGAAATTTTATAGTGATTTAATCGAGTCCTCAAAATCTATCATCGCTTCGATAGATCAGTTGGAATAAAAAAGTGAACAATGAAATTTAGAAACCTCTTTACAGTTACAGTGATTTTCATCTGTTGTTTCACTGTTGGTATGAAGTCCAATCTGTCCAAAAATTTTGATCGGAAAAGGGATCTGCTGTTGGTACAGTTTGATTGCAAGACCGATGTGGATGACCTTCAGTCGGCAGCGGCTCTTGTCACCTTACTTAATCACCCTGATTATTCAGATATTCAATATCATGCAGTTGCCGGTACGTATGGGATTCAGGACGGACTATACGTGCCGCCTAATTCATTATTTCAATTGGCTTTTGGAGATAACTGGACCGATGCGCATGAAAATGTGAATGCGGCTGTTGATGAGGTGATGTCAGTAGTTATTAAAACACTGGATGAGAAGGGAGATATCTGGATCGCGGATGCAGGGCAGTCTGATTTTACGGCAATGCTTGTCCGAAGACTCCATTCTGATTTACCCGGAATTAATACCCGAAAACGGATTCATGTGGTGCAGCACAGTGATTGGAATGAAGAAGTCACTTCACCGGAAAAACTGAAGTTCGTGAAGGAAAACGCCGATTATCATAAAATTCCGGATGGCAACGCTGTGGGTAACGGTACACCCGGATTCCGGTCCCCGGATTACAACAAACTCATGGATATACTATCGGATCCAGGCCTTAGGGGTATCTGGCAGCTGGCCATTGATTTGTCAAACCAATATAACGGAAAAGAGGGTAGATATAATAATGAGGCCATAGCGGCCGGGGGTCTCGATTTTTCTGATTTATCGGAGGTTTGCTGGATTTTAGGGTTACAGGATATCAGGGATACTGAGGCCTTTTTTGAAATGTTTTCGAATTAATTATGACCGAGTTGACTAATCATCGGTTCTGCTTTTGATTATCCCAATTGATGCGTAATGATAAAAACCGCCATTTTCTGTCTTTTCCTGTTCCTGAATGTCCACTACTTAGTCGGGCAAACCTCCAAAAATAACAGGGTTATAATACTCACAGACATTGAGGCAGATCCTGATGATACTCAGTCGCTGGTTCGGCTGTTTTTATACTCCAACCAGATCGATATTAAAGGTATCATTGCTACAACTTCCTGTTGGCAAACTTCAGCGATTCACCCTGAGTCCATCCAAAAAGTAATCGACGCTTACGGCAAGGTTCAGCCAAACCTTTTAAAACACGAGCCGGGGTTTCCGGATGCAAAGGAATTATCTATGTTGATCAAGAGTGGCTTACCGATATATGGTATGAATGGGGTCGGTGAGGGTATGGATTCTGAAGGGTCGGAGTGGATTATTCAAACTCTTGAGGATGACGACGATCGGCCTTTATGGATCTCAACATGGGGCGGAGTGAATACCCTTGCCCAGGCGTTGCATAAGATAAACAAGACCAAAAGTAAAAAAGAGGCCGACAGACTTATTTCCAAACTGCGGGTTTATACCATTTCAGATCAGGATGACAGCGGTATCTGGATACGGGATAATTTCCCTGACTTGTTTTACATCGTGAGTCCGGGAGATGATTATGGTAGTGCGACCTGGACGGGCATCAATAGTTATATTCAGGGTATAGATAATACTACTATCAGCAATAGCTGGTTAGCGATGAATATACAGCAAAATCATGGCCCTCTCGGTGCTGCCTATCCGGATGTCGCCTGGGGAGTAGAGGGTGATACACCGGCGTTCCTTTCCTTGATTCAAAATGGACTTAATGATTCAGAACATCCTGAATGGGGTGGGTGGGGAGGTCGATATGAACTCTATAAACCTGACTTTTCAACAATGAAGGATGGAAGTTCAATAGTCACCATTGCTCCTGAAACAAGGGATATTTGGACAAATGCGGTGGATTTTTATCAACCTTATATTGACAATGAATATGGCAGGTCTTTAAAACAGGACACACTAACATTTCTGGATTTCAAAGCTACACTTTGGCGCTGGAGAGATGATTTTCAACATGATTTTGCCGCCAGGATGGATTGGTGTATCATGTCCGTTGAGCAAGCAAATCACCCGCCGGTCCCGGTCTTATCTCATCCTGCCCGCATATCGGTGGAGTCAGGCGCTGGTTTTATTCTGGATGCTTTTGAATCATATGACCCTGATGGTGATAACCTGAGCTTTTTGTGGTTTAATTATGCTGAGGCCGGCACGTATAAAGAACCGATAAAGGTTAACGGAGCAGAAAATGTGTACAAGGCATATTTCACAGCACCTGAAGTACGTGAGCAGAAAACGGCTCATTTCATTTTGAAAGTAACTGATAAAGGGGAGCCTCAGCTATCAAGGTATCAAAGAGTTATCGTAACTATTAATCCAAAATAGAAATTTCGTAAATGAGCTGTTATTTATCCGGATCAATAACTAATCAATGATAAACTTTTTCAGAAAATTCAGATATCACCTTATGGATAAAAACAAAACCGACACGCCTTCCTACCGGCCAGGCCGGTATATTAAATATGCCATGGGCGAGATCGTCCTTGTAGTAATTGGGATCCTGATCGCCTTGTCTATTAACAACTGGAATACGGAACGAAATAATCTTCAACAGGCTAAACAACACCTGTCCACAATCAATCTCAACCTTCTTGATGATGTTGCTCAGGCGGAAATGCTTTTGGCAGAAACCGATAGTGCCATGAAATTTTCAAGCATATTTTTAGATCAGTTCAAAACGAAAATACCGCCGGATAATAATATTCAGAAGTATTTGATCTATCTCATGTATGAACGCAACATTGAGGTGAATGACAGTGGAATAGGGGCACTGCTGAATTCCAATGGTCTGTCCTATATTGAAGAAAACCTGCAAACCAAAATCCTGGAGTATTACAGGCATATAGAGCAGCTGGAAAGCCGGGAGATAAATGCGAATGCAGAAATAAAAACGATGTTTGAGCCCTATGTGAAGGAAAATTACTACTGGATCTACAATAAAACGAATCCCTGGCCCAGCCAGGCGAATTTTTATGTGGATGATCCGAGACCCGTTGATAATATTGATTTGGCAAGTGTTATCGCTGACAAAAGACTGGAGATTATGGTGAATGGCAGAAGATATCAGGCAATCAGGCTGGCGCAGTTTTATTCAAAGACCATTTTACTGGCCAAAGAAATAATTTCGGTAATTGAAAATGGTCAAAGTTAATTCCCCAAATACCTTCCTGCTTAACATGGATAAACTATTATAGCAGTAAGAAAATATCGTTTGCCTGGCATCATTTGTCTTCTTCTTTGCCCTGTGATATGGAGCATGTGGAAGTGTCCGCTTCGTTAAGGTAACTACGATTTAATTATATTAGAAAGACGATAGAGATAGCATTGACTTGAAGCGGACGGCCTGGGAGGCGACCTTATCTTTAAAAGTATACTGAAGCAATATGAAATGGAGTAATGTCCATTTCATTACCGGGTAGAATGTTTATATTATCACCATTAATCAGTTCATTTTGTCTCGTAACAATACCAAGATATGACAGATCAGCGCAAGCTCACCCTTATTAATTTTGGTATCGTTCTATATTTTGTCCTGATTTACCTGGCCTATTATTTTCAGCTTGATTTTCAGCTGATTTCCGTGCTGGGAGAATTACTTTCGATCCCACTTCTCCTGGCACAGATCGTTTTCCTGGTCATCGGAATACGATTTGCTGTTCGAAAGAAAGCGGATATATTGATGATCGTAAGTCTTTTATTCCTGGGCATTTGTACCATCCTCACATTCAGCGGCTTCTTTTAACATGATTCAATTCTTCCGAAAAATCCGACAACGTTTACTGTCAGAAAGCAGGTTAGGAAAACCTGCCACGCCCTTTGGCAGGTATCTTGTATACGCGATTGGCGAGGTTGTGCTGGTAGTGATTGGGATTCTTATCGCCCTGTCCATCAATAACTGGAATGAAGGCAGGAAAGCGCAACTGATGGCCAGGGATGTGTATGCAAATCTGCTTACATCGTTAGAGCAGGATTCTGCTGAAGTGGAAAACATAATTCGTATTCAGACCCAAAGCCTTGAAGTCCACAGAAAGTTAATTTTAAGTGGATCAAACCAACTGCAAATAAACAGGGACAGCCTGGATCTTTTCGTTACACATATTGCAAGTGCTTCACTGAGTTTTTTTCCAAAGACAGGGGTCTATGATCTTATCGTTTCGAATGATGGCATCGATCTTTTGAAATCAGCGCGAATAAAGGAATTGTTGATAAACCTGTATGATTTTCAATACAAGCGGTATGAAAATGTGGATGCGATCATTGATCATAAATACCACTATCAACTTGGTCCGGTACTTCGTCAGAAGATTGGTTTTATTGGTGAGTACAACCCGGATTTTGTCATTCTGAGTCATGCTGATCCTGATCTCTTCAGGGAACACTATGTTGAGCTCACCAATGAGAGCAAGGATATCTTTGGCATTTTTTCAACTGGCAGAAATTATCTTGTTGAGATCAGTGCCTCCATCAATGAACTGTTGCGGCTGATCCGTATTGAATTGAAAAAATAAGCCTTTGTGATATCATGGAACAGTTGGAAATTAATACGAGCCCGGAGGTAGAGCGAATTTTTGACAGCTATCCTGACCACATCCGAAAAAAGATGGGCATTCTGAGAGAACTGGTATTCCAGGCAGCTCGCGAAACAGAAGGAATTGCAAGGCTTGAAGAAACGCTGAAATGGGGGGAGCCTTCCTATCTTACCAAACATGGTTCTACCATTCGGATGGACTGGAAGCCCAGATCTCCGGATCAGTATGCGATCTACTTTAAATGCACGAGCAGGCTGGTGGAAACTTTTAAAACAGTTTTCGGGAATACCTTCAGATATGAAGGGAGCAGGGCAATCGTTTTTGCTTTGAACGATCAGATTCCGGTGAGGGAATTGAAATCATGCATTAAGGCAGCTTTAACCTACCATAAGGTAAAACATCTCGATACCCTTGGGATGTGATATTCGCAGTTAAGTATCCGGAAAGTACTGGGTGCCGGGATGTCCCACATCACTTCTGTGGTGAACCGGGGTTATATCTGGACGCTGATGTTGGAATTTTAGGCGGTTTGCTCTCCGCTCAGAATAGTTACATGAAGTAATTGGCAACGCGGCCCATAAGGCGAAGTAAATTTATCTCTACTGCCTTCAAGGTAAAGAGGGCCTGTTCGCGGTTGTTACGCACGTTGATGAGTGTAAGCTGTACGACCCGGAAATCAACCCCGTTGATGGCCCCTTCATTCAGCTGGGCCCTTGCGACATCAAGTGCCCTGCCGGCAGAGATGACATTTTCATCGGCTATGGCCAACCTTTGGATCAAAGCCTGATAAATGATCATTTGCTGATAGATTTCCGCGCGAATATTCAGTTCTGCCGCCTCGCGGTTGAGTCCGGCCACATTACGCTGCATTTGCGCATTGCGAATCTCACGATTAATATTCCCGCCGTTATAGAGGTTCATCCGGATGCGGACTCCCACCTGGGGCCCATAGCTCCGGTTGGATTCCACGAATCCAATTTCACTTGTAGACCGGTTATAGGTATAATTTCCGAACAGATTTACCGTGGGGTATCGGTCGGATTGTGCAATGCGGATATCAGATTCTGCAATGAGTTCATTCAAGCGGGAAATTTCCAGATTCTGATTGTTCTCCATAGCAAGTGCTTCCATTTGTTCGCGCGATGGAAGATTCATCTCGAGCGGTATATCGTTGGTGTGCTGTAATGAATCATCAAGGTTCCGGTTTGATATCCGGTTGAGTTCTACTTCCAGCTGACGGATAAGTCCCTTCTGCTGGATGATCAGGCTGCTGTCGCTCCTGTAATCAACGAGGGCCTGGTTGTAATCAAGAGCGGTTCCTGCGCCCACTTGCTTTCTTGCATTTTCCAGTCTGAACCGGTATCGGGATACCTCGAGGGAGGACTCGAGGATATCAAGAACACGGTATTCCTTTACGATCTGATAATAGACGGCCGTCAGGTCTGCCACGGTTTGATCGATGAAAAAGCGAACGTTTGAACGCCCGATAGATTCGAGATATCCAAACCTGTCCTGATTGGCAAACATTCGAAAGCCATCGAACAGTGTCCAGTTGAGGCTTATATCTCCGTTAAGACCGGTATTTCGTGCGCCGGCTCCTTCTCGTGTTGATCCGTCGAAGAAATTCTGAACCGTATTATTTTCACTAATCTGGTATTGGCCACCGGCATCAATCACCGGAAGAAAGCCCGCATTGCCAGGAGTATTGTTGTTGGCGGCAATATCCGATTCAACACGTACGATCCGGATATCGTAATTAGCTTCAAGTGTTTCCTGAATAAAAAATTCAAGCGGTTGTGCGCCGGCTGAAATTGACAGGCAAAACAGGATCAGGAGAAGGAATCTATGCATTTGTCTTTTCCTCTAAATTTCTCGGTGCAGAACTGGCCAGGAACGAGTAAACCGCCGGGATAATATACAATGTGAGTAATAATGAAAAGAGCAGTCCGCCAATGATCGCAATTCCCATAGGTATACGGCTGGTCGATGATTCTCCCAATGCAAGTGCAATGGGCAATACACCCAATACCGTAGAAAGACTGGTCATCAGGATCGGCCTGAAACGCTGCTCCGCGGCCTCAATGGCAGCGTAGTATCGGCTCATGCCGGCATCGCGTTTCTGATTGGCAAATTCAACGATGAGTATACCATTCTTTGTTACAATACCGATAAGTACGATCATACCGATCTGACTGAAAATGTTCAGGGTATGTCCGAAGAAATACAGCGACAACATTGCACCGGCCAGCGCCAGGGGCACGGTGAACATAATGGTTAACGGGTCGCGGAAACTTTCGAACTGACCGGCAAGCGTGAGATATACGAGCGTGAGGGCAAAAACAAATACCAGCACGATATCGGCAGAGCTTTCCTGGAAATCAGATGAACTTCCTGCCAGTTCGGTACTGAACGCTTCACCCAGTACTTCATCTGCCAGGGATTCCATTTCTTCAATTCCATCGGCAATAGAGTATCCAGCAGCTGGCGAGGCTGATACCGTCGCAGATGAATATCGATTATACCTTAAAAGGCTGGGAGGGCGGCTGACTAATTCCATTTGCACCAGGTTATCGAGAGAAATCATGTCGCCCATATTATTCCGGACACTCATATTACGAAGGTCCATAGGCTCATTTCTGTTCATCATCTCCGCCTCGGCAATCACATAGTATTGCTTGCCATCTTTTACAAAATAACCGATCCGCTGTTCTGAGAGGTATGTCTGCAATGTCTGTGAAATATCCGCCACACTGATGCCCATTCCCAGGGCCTTATCACGGTTGATCTCAATCTTATATTCCGGCTTGTTAAACTTAAGGTCCATTGTAACAACCTCAAAGACAGGGCTTTGTCGGGCTCTTTCCAGGAATGTGGGTATTTTATCCCGCAGTTGTTCGAAATCCGGCGCCTGAAGAACAACTTGTACAGGCAGACTTCCTCCGGCACCACGGCTTGCGCTGATCGTGGGCTCCTGAATGACGAATGACTGGGCAAAGTTGTAATTTCTAAGCCGGGCATTAACGTCGGCCACAATTTCCATTTGTGAACGTTCACGATCCTCCGGAGGGGTGAGAGCAACGCGCACAAAAGATGTATTGGCAGAAGTTGAACTTCCGTAGGACGGAGCCGTTAATCCCAACAGATTTTCCCGCTCCGGCAAAGAATCCAGTAATTGCATGAGCTGTATCTGGTAGGCATCCATCGCGTCATATGATGTCCCTTCGGGTGCGGTGGATACAACTCTGAAACGCGCTTTATCTTCCAGTGGCGCAAGTTCCGAAGGAATGAACTGGGCAAGGAAGTAAATTCCACCAGCCAGAACCGCCACAACCGGGAATGCAATCCAGCGGTTTTTCATAAACCTTTTGAGTGTGTAGCCGTAACGCCGGCTTAGCTGTTTTACGAAATTCCCCAGCGCCTGTTGAATTTTGAGCTTCTGCTTGCTTTTCTTAAGCATTTTTGAGCTCATCATCGGGGTAAGCGACAGGGTTATGAAAGTGGAGATTACAATGCATCCCACGACCACCATAGCAAATTCACGGAAAAGCCGCCCCGTAAGTCCGCCCAGGAAAAAAATGGGCAGAAATACACACACCAAGGAAATCGAAGTGGCAATTACTGCGAAGAATACCTCGCGTGAACCTTCCATAGCTGCCTTTACGGGATTCATCCCATCTTCAATCTTAGAGTAAATGTTTTCCATTACCACGATCGCATCATCCACAACCAAACCCGTTGCGAGTACCAGTCCGAGTAACGTCAATATATTGATGGAAAAGCCCACTGCATACAATACAGCCATACTTCCGATCAGTGAAATTGGGATCAGTATAACGGGAATGAGTGTTGTGCGCCAGTTTCGGAGGAAAAAGAAGATCACCAGTACAACCAGTCCGAAAGCAAGAAATATCGTTTCACGAACTTCTTTCAATGCCTTACGAATAGGGGTGGTGGTATCCCAGGATACATCCAGCTGGATGTCCGCAGGCAAATCCTTCTTAATTTGCTCGATACGGCGAAATGCCTCATCAACAATTTCAATATAGTTAGATCCGGGTTGTGTCTGGAGAACCACGCCTAACATCGGGATCACGCCGTTCCCTCGCAGAACCGAACGCAATGAGGCAGGTTCGAGCTTTGCTTCACCCACATCCTTTAGGCGGATTAACGTATAACCCCTGTCGGAGATAACCATATTATTAAAGTCTTCCGGGGTATTCAGCCGGCCAACGGTGCGAACAGAGAGTTCTGTTTCACTTCCTTCGAGTCGGCCACTCGGAAGCTCAATGTTTTGCTGGTTCACCGCATTCCGTACGTCAAGTGGTGTTACGCGCAGGGCACGCATTTTTACCGGATCCAGTTTGATGCGCATTGCATACTCCTTATCCCCCCAGATCCCTACGGAAGAAACACCGTTGATGGTCTCCAATCGTTCTTTGAACAGTTTATCTGCAATACGTGTAAGCTCCAGCAGGTCGCGCCGGTCGCTTTGTATGGATACACCGAAGATATATTGTGAATCGGCATCTGACTTGCTTACGATAGGTGGTTCCGTATCGGGCGGGAGACTGCGAACCGCTTGTGAAACTTTATCGCGCACATCATTGGCAGCATTATTCAGATCGATATCGGTAAGAAACTCAACAGTTATTGTACTCCGTCCGTCAGTGCTCACGGAACTTAAGTTTTTAATTCCTGGAACCTGATTGATGGATTCCTCCAGTGGTTCAGTAATCTGATTTTCAATGATTTCAGCATTCGCACCCACATATGTGGTTGATACCGTAACTACGGGTGGGTCCACGCTGGGATATTCACGAACACCCAGGGAGAAATATCCTACGGTACCCAGCAGGACGATGACAATGGCGAATACCGTCGCCAACACAGGCCTGTTAACACTTAATTCTGATAGGGTCATGGCGCTAATGTATTTGTACCTTTAACCAGCGAAACGGGTAAACCGTCCTTCACCTGCAATAAACCGGTCGTGATGACCGTATCTCCGGGCGAAATGCCCGAAACTATCTGGACCATGTCCGAATTCCGGCCAGCCAGTTCAACTTCCCTCCGAATGGCTGTTCCATTCCTGGCTATATACACTGTTTGTACATTTATTTCCGGCACCACTACCTGTGTAGGCACCAGCAGAGCACTTTCCGATACCTGGGTTGGTAAAATCACAGTTGCAAAAACTCCGGGCCGTAGTGATCCTTTGTCCTGGTTCGAGATACGTGCTCTCGCTCGCAGTGTTCTTGATTCGGGATTAATGATCGGATCAATGGCATATATGGAGGCAGGGAACGTATCGGTATCAGCGATAACACTCAGGTCCATATTCAAACTCACTTCATCCTGGTAACGTTCCGGCAGGTTGAATTCAACCTTGAGTGACTGAACATCGGCGAGTGTGGTAATTTCGTCACCCTGGCCCATGTATGAGCCCACACTGAAATCACGCAATCCCACCTGTCCGCTAAAAGGGGCTGAAACATTAGCAAGTTGAATATTCACCCGCAGTTCTTCCATCTGTGCTTCTATTGAGGCCATTTCTGCGACAATTACATCGACCTCCTGCTGTGTAGCTCCTTCAACTTTCAGCAGAATACGCTTTCTTTCAAGGTCACTTTTTAACCGATTCAGTTCTGCCGCCAGTCCGCTGATTTGCGCTTTCCATGCCCTGTCGTCCAGCTGAATAATCGACTGGCCTTTCTGTACATAGCTGCCTTCCCTGAAATTAATAGCCAGAACTGTTCCGGAAACAGGAGCACGCAGCATAACCGCCTCAGAAGGAATGATTTCCGCCGTGGTTGAAACGGTGCTTTGAAAGTAAGTGGGCCGGGCTATAAAATATTCTACAGCCAATCCGCCCGATGACCCCTGTGATCGGGAAACTGTAGGTTTTTCTTTACTGCAACCGCTGAAGATCAGGGCACAGCACAGACCGAGAAATGGCAAATATTTCATAAAATCCTCATCGCTTTATGTAAAGATGAACAAATTACCAGCGCTTTTGTATGTGATTTTTCTGATATTCCGCCCCTTTTATGTAAACGGTAAAAAGGAGGTGTGGATTTATGCCGGAGGGGTATATTCAAGCTGTTTTACGGGCCATCCGGCAAGTTTGGCTCCCGCCCGATACGTCGATCTCAGAAAGTCAAGCAATATGGCATCTGTATTCTCATACCGAATCAGATCGTCGTACATCAGAACCGCCATAGGTGAGCCTGACGACATATCCCAGGCGGCCTCAGCGGGTGAAACAGGCTCCTTTTCTAAGCCGTCGGGTGAAGGGTAGGTATAACTGTAGAAAGCAGCGCCCCGCACCTGCTCATCTCCCGCCCAGAATCCAGCGCTGATCACTTCATGTGAATAGGCATCCCTGTCAGAAATGCGTGCAGTTTCAGGCATGGCTGGTGCCTCGTTGCCATTAAATCGTGCAACGGCGAGATCCATATGGTGCCAGTAGAGCTGCACAGGAGACACTTTACCCGAAAATTCGCCGGAAAACTTCTCAAATACATAGGCGATATGCCGTAGTACTTCCCAGTAGCGCTGTATATATTTCTTATCGTAGTGATGATGGGTGGTGCAAACATCAAATGGCTCCTTGCATGGATGATCAAACGGTACACCCACAATTGTTGGGTTGATATTTAATGAATGGAGTGAAGCAAACAGCTTATCATGGAAAAACGCCACTGACAATCCATCATGAAGAGCGAATGCCACTGTCCCGTTTGTGCTGGTGGTAATTCTTAGCTGATGATTTACAAGGTCAAAAAGAATCGTAAAATAACCTTCTGAATAGGGGACGGGTCCAGTCGTTAATCCCCGGTCGGTGAACTTGAAGGTCATATGCCACCAGTGATTCTTCCGCACATTCATGTCAAGCATGATCTTACCGACGATCTGAAGATACAAATGAAGGGTTATTTTGCTGTCTTCCCAGGCTTCAAGTGGTAATGGCGGATAGGTAAAATTCATATCAGAATGCGTTCATGTTATAATACTTATCGACATAGCAGTAAGACCAGTGTTCATTAGGTTCCGCGGAAATGATTACTTCGTGACCTGTACTATCAAAATGTTTTCGGGCGTGCTGATTCACTGATGAGTCACAGCACAGGGTTTGCCCGCAAACCTGGCATTTACGCAGGTGTACCCACTCGTCTCCTGATGGAAGGCATTCCTCGCAATAATCCTTATCAGGAGGGATAACCTTCAAATCTTTAAGATGACCACATAATACTGTTTTCAGAGGCATTCTTAAAAGATACGAACATTACGAACGTTCTGCTACTTTTTCGATTGAATATCCCGCCCTTACTACGGCATCGATAATTTCACCAGGCCGGTCCTCATCAGCGACAACAGTTAAAACGGTGTTGGGTGGATTCAGATCTGCCTGCCAGTGGTCGACAAAATCCAGTTCATTCAGAAATGGGGTGACCGTCATGATGCAATGCTGGCAGGTCATATTGGTTTTGAATTTATAGGTATACATTCAGATCTTACTTTTTTTAAGTCTTAAACTATTCAGTACAACAGAAACAGAGCTAAAGGCCATCGCGGCTCCCGCAATCATCGGGTTCAGTAAAATCCCAAAGAAGGGGTACAGTAAACCTGCTGCCACAGGAATGGCAATTATATTATAGAAAAATGCCCAGAAAAGATTCTGGTGGATCGTTTTAATACTGGATTTGGATAAACGTATCGCCGAAACAACATTCCCAATTCCCTGACCTACGATGGTGATGGAAGCACTTTTGATTGCCACATCTGTGCCTGTACCCATCGCTATCCCAATATCAGCTCTGGCGAGCGCGGGTGCATCATTAATGCCGTCACCAACCATGGCCACAATGTTTCCTTCCTTTTGCAGCCCTGCTATATACTGTTCCTTGTCAGCAGGCAGAACCCCTGCACGTACATGGGTGATGCCACTTGCTTCAGCCATGTGCCGCGCAGCCATCTGATTGTCACCGGTGAGGAGATGAACCTCCAGCCCCATCCTGTGTAATTCATCGATATGTTTCCGGGTGTCAGGCCGCAACTGGTCCATTAATGAGATAACCCCCATTACCTCGGTTTCATTCGCCAGGTAAACGATCGTTGCACCTTTTTCGCCGTCGCTGATTACCTCGTTCATCCAGACATCTTTCGTAGATAAACCGACAGAATCCATGAGGGCAGCATTGCCCGTATAGTAGGTATCATTATTAAATGAACACTTTAATCCTTTTCCGGTAACAGATTGAAAATCAGTAATATTAATTTCATTATAATCATTGAAGTGCTCGATGATCGCTTTTGACAGTGGATGTTCGGAATGTGTCTCCATGGTCTTCCACACCGCTGCGCTGGAGGCATGATCTGTGCCGGGTTTAAAAGCCAGATTTTGCACGGAAATTTCACCGGTAGTAATGGTTCCTGTTTTATCAAGGACGACTGTATCAAGTTTGCCCGCAATTTCGAGAACAGAAGCATCACGGATCAGAATTCCATTCATTGCACCCTTGCCGATTCCTACCATAATGGCCGTAGGCGTTGCAAGACCGAGGGCGCACGGACAAGCGATGATCAAAACAGTAATGAGTATGATGATTCCATGCGTAATCCCGGGTTCGGGTCCGAATACCCACCAGGTAATACCTGCCAGTATTGCCAGGACGATAACCACCGGCACAAAAACCGCTGCGATCTTATCGACCATTTTTTGAACGGGGGGCTTGGTTGATTGGGCTTCTTCAACGAGTTTAATGATTCCTGAAAGCATGGTCTCGCCGGCGATCCCGGTGGTGAAAATGCGTAAATGACCGTTTTGATTAATGGTTCCCGCATATACTTCATCACCCTTTTCCTTCGCAACAGGCACAGGTTCTCCCGTGATCATACTTTCATCAACAAAGGAAGAACCCTTCCTCACCTTTCCATCGACGGGTATTCTTTCTCCCGGTTTTATGATAACAAGGTCCCCAACCATGCCTTCTGTTATGGCAATCCGCATTTCTTCACCATTCCGGATTACAGTCATCTCATTTGGCTGAAGACCCATTAAAGCCCGGATAGCTTCTGTGGTTCCTTTCTTAGCCCGTTCCTCCAGGTATCGCCCCAGAAGGATCAGGGTAATAATGATTACTGCAGATTCATAATAGACATGAACGGGCAGACCACGGTCTGCCAGGAAGGAAGGGAAAAAAGTATTGAATGCACTAAACAGGAATGCGATGCCTGTACTCAACGCTACCAGGGTATCCATGTTGGTAGAGCCGTGCCGCAAGCGGTTCAAGGCATTGACAAAGAATTCGCTGCCGCTGTATATCATTACCGGGAGTGACAGCAGTAACAGCAGGAAGTGCGAGCCCTGAAATACGTTTGGAAAAAACATGGAAAGAATAAAAACAGGTACTGAAAATAGCACAGCCACGATGAGTTTTCTTCTCAGGGTGATCATCCTCGACTTTTCCAGTGTTTCCAGCTCCTGCTTTCGCGCATTGTCTTTCCCTGTGATTATATGATATCCAATCTCCCGGGCCTTGTCATCCAGTATTTGCGGGTTTACCTGGTCGGCATCGTATTCGATTCGAAGTGATTTGCCCGCATAGTTGACCGAAACGTTCAGCACACCCTTCACATGACTGAGGTAGGACTCAAGACTTGTGGCACAGGATGCACAGGTCATCCCGTCAATAGCAAATTGTTCTTTCGTAGCCTTCATGATTACTATGTAAAAGTACGAAGAATGGCTGAGGACGGTCTTTCAGAATACTGATAATAGTTTACGAAATTTTGTCTAAATCTCGTCGAGCGAGGACCGGGGCGGATTTTGCAGCGCCTTGAAATCTGACGGCGTCATTCCGGTTTCCTTCTTGAACTGGGAGGAAAGATGCGACACGCTGCTATACTCGAGTTGGTCTGCAATTTCGGTAAGGGTTAGTTCCTCATAGGTAAGTAGTTCCTTCACTTTTTCAACTTTCAGCCGTATGATGTAACGTTCAATGGTGATACCTTCAACTGAGGAGAAGAGACGGCTCAGGTAGCTGTATTCGTGGTTAAATAAATCCGACAGGAATGAGCTGAAATTAATGTGAATGGGAGTATGCGATGAATGGATTTGTTTTAGTAACGCATTCTTGATGGCCGTTACCAACTTGGCATTTTTATCCTCCAGTAACTCAAAACCTTCATTCTTTAATGAAACAGCCAATTTTTCGTATTCGCCTTCCTGAAGCGGCCGATCGATGATCACCTTTCCGAGGTCAATCTGTTTCACCGGGATATCCAGATTCAAAAATGTCGATTTAACCGCTTGAATGCAGCGGGGGCAGACCATATTTTTAATTACCAATTCTGTTCCTTCGATCATAAGGTAAAGGTACGCATTAGAATTTACTCGGCATTCGGCCAGGTTCTGAATTCGCCAAAGATTCTGAATCACAAGGAATGTCCGTTTACTGCCTGGTTTTTGCGCAATGAATCATGTGCCGTATTCAATTTTAGTTGGCCATCAGAGGATCGTTTCAGGATTTTCAGTATCTTTTGAATACTTCAGGTATTGAGGCGATTCCTGATTTTTGTAACCATTGAACTAAAAACAACGAATTGCAAACCCGCAGAAATTACTCCATTACCCAAACGATATTGTGGTCATCAAAATACCTGGTGATCATGTTTATTTATTCCAGCGTCGTTGTTGCCCTCTATGAATTATTGGGTAAAGACTGGCTGAAGATTCCCTGGTTACCGATGTCGGTGATTGGTGTCGCTGTTGCATTCTTCCTGGGATTTAAAAACAACGCTTCATACGACCGACTGTGGGAAGCCCGAAAGATCTGGGGTGCGATCGTAAATACGAGCCGTTCCTGGGCAATTTCAGTGCGTGACCTTATTACCGACACCTTTACAGACGTGGATCAGGAAGAACTGGATCGTATTCATAAGGAGTTGGTGTATCGGCATATTGCATGGCTTACTGCTCTCCGGCATCAGCTTCGTGAAAGGAGACGATGGGAGCACAGGAATAAAGCGAAGGAGGAAGCCTATTTCAAGGGAGTTGTTCCTGAATACAGGATTTCCCTGGAGGATGATCTTGGCAGTCTGATTCCATCAAAGGAAAGGGAATCCATTATCAAAAGTGCCAACGCTGCAACCCAGCTCATTTCAAGACAGAGTGAGCGTCTGAAAGTTCTCAGAAAAGAAGGGCTTATCGACGAGTTCCGCCATATGAAGTTGCAGGACCTGTTAATAGATCTTTATACTCAGCAGGGTAAGAGTGAGCGGATCAAAAATTATCCCTTTCCCCGGCAATATGCCACCTACAATACCATCGCGGTCTGGATTTTTGCGTTTCTGCTTCCACTTGGAATGATCGATACCTTTCACGATGTCAATGTATGGCTGGCCATTCCTTTCAGTTCTTTGATCGGTTGGCTTTACTTTACAATGGAAATGATTGGTGATTACAGTGAGAATCCGTTTGAGGGCAGCTATAATGATATTCCTATAACTGCCCTCAGCCGGACTATTGAAATTGATTTACGGGAGATTCTTGGAGAGGAAGATCTTCCCGAACCGATCAAACCGGTGCATGATTTTCTCTATTAGGGGGTTGTTTCTCCGGTGCCCTTAAGGTAGGTGTCCAGGAATTCCAGTACCTTTTGCGAGGCTTCAATATTATTCTCCTTCTTCAGGAATCCGTGTCCTTCATCATCGAAGATTACATATTCTACCGGAACACCATTCGCCCGCGCCGCTTCAACAATCTCGTCCGATTCCACCTGTAGCACGCGAGGGTCATTTGATCCTTGTAATACGATAAAGGGTTTCGTTATATTTTCTGTATGGAAAAGCGGAGACTTGTTGTAGAGCATAACAGAATCAGCTACCGGGTCACCCATTTCCGTGTAGAGCGCTTCTTTGAAGGAAGTCCACCATGGTGGAATGCTTTTAAGTGTTCTTAGCCAGTTCGTAACACCGAAATAATTTACGCCTACTTCGAATTCCTCAGGAGCAAACGCAAGGGCAGCCATTACCATGTAGCCCCCGTAACTTCCACCAAGAATTCCAATCTTGTCGGCATTAATGTAATCGAGCTGAGCCAGAAACTTCTTCGATTCAACACAGTCCTGAAGGTCATCCTGACCATGTTTACGGTCATCTGCCTTAAAGAATGATTTGCCATAACCGGAACTACCCCGGTTATTCACTGCGAGAACCGCATAACCGTGATTCACCAGGTATTGCAAACTCGCCGAATAATTTAATCGGGTTTGTCCCCCCGGACCTCCATGTATCCAAAGGAGGGCAGGAACCTTATTTTCAGCGCTGGCTGTTTTAGGCTTGTAGAGCAGCGCGGGAATTTCCATTCCATCAAATGATTTGTACCGGATCACCTCCCCGGACACCAGGTTGTCAGGATTGATTTCCTGATTCATGGTATCGGTTAATTTTTTTAATTCCCCGGTTTCGAAATTATACAGGTACAGATTATTGGGTGATTTCGAGTTACTCGCGTAAAAAGTCATGTATTTTTCGCTTTCAGAAATATTTACCGATGTTAAATCACCTTCCGGAAGGTCGGGAAGTTCAACCAGTTTGCCGGTTTTGGTATTCAATATTTCCATTTTGGTACGCGCATCTTCGTTGATCGCCGTTACACGATAGGTGCCGCCATGTGACAGGTATGAATACCAGATATCCCAGTCTGCTTTTTGAATGACCGATGTGCTGCCGTCCTTGAGATTATACGATTTCAGATACATGAATTCGTTATCCTCGTCTGTCAGGTATATCAATTCAGACCCGTCTGAACTGAAGTACTGTGGCTGATATTGAACATCACCTTCATGTTCTGATAATAGCCGGGTTTCACCAGATTCCGTATCCAGGAGATACATGTTGCTGTTGTTTGTGGTAATGGTTTCCACCAGGGCTATATAACGCCCGTCGTCGGAAATGGACGATGGGTCGAGACCTTTAACATTTTCATAGATGATACTCGACTGGGAAACATTGTCTTCGCCAATCTCATCAACATTCACCTGGTACATGTCAAAAAAACGCGGATCCCGCTTATTGGAGACCAGGTAGAATTTCTGACGGTCATGGCTCCAACCACCGAACATCGATTTGGCCGTGCTGTCAGGAGTAAGTGTAAGGGTGGATCCATCCGGTTCGCGGATGAATACCTGTGTAAGCTCATTGCCTCCCTGATCACTTGAATAAATGATCCGGTCATCCTCCGGGAAATAACTCTGTCCGAAAATTGCATTGTCTTCTGAAGAGGTCACCTGGGTAATCTCTCCCGTTTCGATGGAAATTTCGTACGCGTTGAATACACCGGATTTATTGCTGTTGATTAATATTTTTGATTCGTCCGGTGAAAACGAACTTCCGTTGATCGACTCTACATCCATGAATTGCTCGATGGTATACAACGGAATGTCTGCTGCTTTTTCGGAATTCTCCGTTTTGCTGCAGGAGAATAGCAGTCCGAATAACAGAAAGAAATAAATGTGTGATTTCATATGAATGGATTGTTGGTTAAGTAGGTTGATAAGTTAATCAATTTGTATCAGATCATGCACTGTGCCGTATTTGAAAGTTGCCGACCGGGGATTGTTCCATATGATAAATCGCTACAATCGTAAGTTTCATTAGAGTATTTAAAGCGCTATATTATCTGCAAATCAATACTCAACCTAACTATGAAATCTCTATTTACACTTAACTGGTGGGTTTGGCTGCTGCGCGGACTCTTGTTTGTGGTTTTCGGAATCATCGCATTTGTAAGTCCGGTAGTTACCGCTGCAACCCTGGCAATTTGGTTTGCCGCCTTCCTTTTCATTGATGGGGTCTTTGCCCTGATTCACACTTTCCGGCACTGGAAAGATAATGACGACAAGTGGCTGATGTTTGCCGAGGCGGCTATCAGCATTGTACTGGGTATCCTGTTGATTCGAAATCCCAGTATTACCTTATTATATGTATCGCTGATGCTTGCTTTCTGGTTTATTTATTCGGGTGTCGTTAAGATCGGTCTGGCGATCCAGGTTCGAAAGGAAATAAAGGGGGAGGGCTGGCTCATTGCCGGAGGTGCAGTTTCAGTTATTTTGGGAATTGTGTTACTCGCCCGTCCTGATATGGCCATTGCAGGACTCATCGGTCTGTTGGCATTTTTTGCCATTGTCATGGGGATTCTGATGATCGTGATTTCATTCAAGATCAGGAAAGGAAGCAAATGGATTGAAAATAAAGTGGATCATGCGCGTGAAAAGATTGAAGACGCGCGTGAAGCATTTGAACAGAGGGGCCAGGGTTAAGACTTTAATTCAGGTTTGAAAGGGGCTGGCGTCTGCCGGCCCTTTTTTATTTGGCGGGCCAAAGGATCGTATACATTAGAGAAATACTCACATAGTCATTTTTTGGATATTCATAGGTCTCGCCGGGCAGGGCCTGTGGGAAATTATACGTGTAGTTAATGAAGAGATTCCAGTTTTTCTCACTAATTGATATGGCTGTATTCAGCGCGAAGTTCATAATGCCATAGGAATTGTCGGTTGTGATCAGGTTTGACTCATAATCATCGTAAATGTTTTGTATGTCATTGTTTGTGAAGCCTTTTTCCCGTAGAAACTGGTAGGCTCTCAGATCATAACCCTGGTATATAAAATAGCTCAACCGCAAAAATTCACGGTCGCTGAGGGGAGGATAGGAGCCTTCCTGCAATACCTTGTACAGGTCCTGCAGCGGAGTTTCCGACTGGCGATAATAAATTACGTCAGAATTGCCCCACTGAACGGTTGCCCCGGGAATAATGCTGACCCGATCAATAAATCCAACATTTTTCCAGCTGATTCGCCCGTTGAATATACCCACTAACCGGTTGGCTTTCTCCCTGCCATAGAGATAGCGGTAGTCAAGCCCTGCCTCCCAGTTTTTTCGCTGATAAAATACCGATGCACGCGCGGCTTTATCAAACAGGAATTCAATTTCTTTATCGTAGAGCATGAAATCGTGGCCGATACTAAGGGTCCAGTAATTGCTGAAATTATGCCAGTACCCCAGACCAATATTTGTCAGATAGTAGGTCGGGTTATATTCGCTGTTCCAGTATCCTGAAAAATCCGCGAACATTCCTGAAGGGTGAAAGTAGGAGAGACCGGTGTTGAATCCATGCTGATCAATTCCCAGATCCCTGCCGGCCGTAAGTACATTGCTCATATAACCGGCACGCATTCCAAGACTGTGATATTGGATATCCATCAGACGCATGAGGCTGTCAGCCTTTTCCAGTAAGCCAATCGGCAGATCTGCTTCTTCAAAAAGCACATCCAGTTCGTCGTACAGTGAATCCAGGGCAGACCGGTCCTGTGACATAGCCCAGAGGGGTATGAATACAAGAAGAACGCCTGTAAAAAAGGCGTTCCTCAGGGGGAATCGGTTTATTGTATTGTTCAACAATTATTGATTATCAATCTGATCCTTTCGGTTTTGCAGTCTCTGCTGCATTTCACGTCGTTTTTCCAAACGCTCAAGGAGCATCCGTCGGAAGTCATCCTCTGCCTTTCGGAGTGCCAGCAACTGTCGGCTTGTAATGATTTTTGTTAGCCGTTCGGAATAGGTCTTCTCCATTCCGAGTTGCTGTTCCTTCATTTTCATCCCGAGTTCAAGAAGTCGCTGACTTTCTTCCTCTGTCAGGTCCTGCCGGCGAACATTTCCGCGTGCCTGTTGATATTCCTGGCGGAGACCATTCATCTTTTCCTGATATTCCCGATAGATCGGCCAGAATTTTTCGGCCTGATCTGGTGTCAGTTCAAGGCGTTCAGTGATCAGCGCTATTCGGGCGCTTTCAATTTTTTGCCGTGCTGCTTCGTCCTGCGCTACCAATCCGGTAGTGAAAAAAACAGCAAGTATAAGAGTGAATAAATATTTCATTTTCGTGCATTATTAAGTTTATAACTTATTGCTATCTAAGTCATAAAGACTATATTCTTCAAGCAATACATCAATTTCTTCGATCGTTAATTCAAGCGGATTCACCGTTTGCAGACTATCTGCCTCTGAAAGAGTAAATGAGGCAGCGTCCATGATTTCGTCGGCAGTAAGATCACTGAAGGCCAGGTAATCCACAATTGCATCGTCAGGGATGTCGGCCAGGATTTCTTCTGCGGTTGGGGCGGCATCCTGGTTGGTATTCAGGATAAAGAAAATCGCCAAAATTGAAATGGAAGCTGCCACGGCGTATTTAATCCATGTATTTATTTTGATCACCTTAGGGTTCGCTTCCTTCTTCTGCTCTTCCTCCACCCGGGCCATAATCCTGTCCTCGAGACTATTGAAATAGCCTTCAGGAACATTGAATGGCTGTTTTTTGTCAATATCGTTTAAGTCTTTTTTCATATCCTGCTTATTAGATGCTTTTCCCGGTTAATGGTTTAATCCCGCCTTTAAAGAATTTTCAATTTTTTTCACGGCATGATGATAACTGGCCTTCAGACCCCCCACGGAACCACCCATGATATTAGCCATTTCCTCATATGGAACTTCATCATAATATTTCATTATAAATACTGCCTTCTGCTTCTCAGGCAGTAATGCAATGGCCTTCTGCAGCTGAAACTGCACTTCATCTGCATCCAGTGATAATTCTGATTTCAATTTACGTTCGATCATGTTATCCTCTTCGTCAATTGGAATGAGTTGTTGCCGTTTCTTTTTACGAAGAAATTGCAGGGCTTCATTCACCGCGATCCGGTAGATCCATGTAAACAATTGAGATTCGCCATTAAAACTGTCGCGTTTTTGCCAAACCTTGACAAATACCTCCTGTACAAGATCATCCGTATCATCATGGTCAATGACCATTTTACGGATCACGTGGTACACACGTTCCTGGTGTGCACGAACGATCTCTCGAAAATTCTCGGTGGATATCGCGTTATACAAAAGTCTTAATTCTGGCCTAACATAAAAAATGGGTGCCGGTTAACTCCCGGCACCTCAAAAAACGCTCTCTGATAGATACTTATTCTTCGGTAATGGTAAACTCTCTTCCGTTGATTATAACGGTGATTGTATTATCGCAGATATCATCACCATAAAGAATAGTTCGTATACGTTCCTTGCTGAAGTTCTCATTTTTTCGGATCATTTCTATGATTCCGGCAGTCCGAAGGAACCCTCCCTGGGCTCTGCAAGCGAAACGGGCAATTACGGGTTCGGTGATCGTGTGGGTAAAGCGAACGCCGCGTGTTGATGTTCCCTCATATCCACCTGTAATCCGGATCACATTGGTTAAAGGATCCCCGTCACCCTCGCCTTCAATCCATTCTCTGAGTGTGCTGCCGTTTACAGTTACTGAATTTCCGTCAGGATAGGTTACTGTATACCCTACGAGTGCACGTGTTGCAGTAAGAAATCCTTCTTCACTGCGGTTAAAATTCCTTAGTTCAATTGTTCCGGAGATCTGACGATTGTTCACAACATAATTATCGAATGAGATTACCCTGTTGGCCATTTGATCATTGAACTCCCCTCCATAGGAAATAATGATTTTCCCACTGCGTGTCCGTCCGAAAGGTCCGATGCATTCCTCACCAAAATCTATGATGACCTGCTGGTTCTCTGCATCGCGGGTTACCACAGCACATTCAGGCAGGTGGTGATTTGACGTTTTCCCTCCGGAAATACTTGCTTCGGTAACGAGTTCAACCATTTCCAGGTCTTCGTCGGCTAACGTGTTGGTGAAACTTGCTTCTGAAACGATTTCCAGATCTTCTGCGCTGGTATCGGCCTGCACGGCATCTTCGTCGTTGTTACACGCAGTGAAGTAAGTTGCCGTAAGTAAGATGGCTATCAGGCGAAATGTGTGATTAACTGACTTTTTCATAATTTCTTTGTTTGATTTGGGTCTTTGATGCAGCCCGCAAACAAAGGTTTAATGAAAGCCTGAAAAAAATTATATGGTACCCGTCAGAACCCAGAGGTTTGGTTCCAGTTCAGACAGGATCTCAGTGTGAGAGTCGGTTTCCTTTCCAATCCGTATTTCCATCCTCCGGAATGTTTTGGGCCATTTTTCGTCGTCAGAAGCCAGTATATATGCCTGGTCACCTGATCTGCGAATGGCTTGTGCAGGCAATGATGGTTTGATCTCTTCGGAGATTAGTATGTCTGCCTCGATATACATGCCGGGTGTTAATTTTTCCTCATCAGATTCATTATTCAGGTGGGCATGTACCAGTGCAATCCTGTTATCCCCGCTAATATTTTTGCCTACCAGGTAAACGGAAGCATGGTAGGTAGTCGTATCACCCGCAGAGGGAAGCCTCATGCGGATTGGCTGTCCGATACTGATATTAGTAAGGTCCTTTTCAAATACCTGCAGTTCCAGGTGAATGTGATCTGAATTCACAATGCTGACCGCTGGTTGAGCAGGGGGCAGGTATTGGCCGATTACTGCCTGTACTTCGGTGATATGACCGGAAATGGGTGACCGAAGATGAACGACGGGTGTGAATTTTCCGCTGGTTACATCAGAGACGGAGATACCCAGCATGGTTAGTTTCTGCCGGAGAGCTTCCAGCCGGGCACGTGCATTTAAGTATTCTGATTCTGCTTTCAGGAAAGATTTTTTAGAAGTGATATTTTCATCCATGAGCGTCTTTTGTCTTTCATAATCATCTGATAGATAGGTCATTTGATCAAGTGTGCTCAAGTATTCTTGTTGCATTTCCAGGTATTCCGGGTTTTCAAGGGACATCAGAATCTCTCCCTTTTTAATTGTTTGCCCCGGGATTAATTCCAGCCTTTTTACATAACCGCCGTAGAAGGCGCTAACCGACGCACGGCCTTCCGGTGGAACATCGATATAGCCATTAACGCGAACGTAATTCCCAAAATTGAAATTATCAGGCTGTACTATTTTAAGGTTACGTGCGGCAAGTTGTTCTTCATTGAATGAGAGATCCTGAGTTGCCGGAATTATTCCCGCTGGTTCGCTCTTCGCCGGCTCCCCGTTTTGAGGTCCGCAAGATGCCAGGATTAGTATAAATAATAACGTTCCGTATTTCATGGTTTGTTAGTAAGGTATTGTAATTCAACAGCCGTCAGGTTATAATTCAGCAGGCTTTCAAGGTAGGTCATCTCAATGCGAACTGCATTGTCAATGCTTTGAATAAACTGAAAATAATCAATCTCGCCTTCCTGAAAGCTTCTTTCCGAGGCTCTGATTATCTCTCTTGACAGCGTTTGTCCGTTGTTTTCGTAGTAATCCAGTGATTCCTGGATCTGGGCCAGTTTATTTTGAAGTATTTTCTGCTGTGATTCCAGTCCGATCAAATAATTTTCTTTCTGTCGTGAATAAATGTTCTGCTGGATTCTTCCTGCACGGATCTGGCCCTTCTGCGTGCCGTAGAGCAATGGAACTGCGATACCTACTTCAAAGCCCTGATAAACCTTTGACTCCGGCTGATTATTCGTTCCCTGAAAATAGGATAGCTGCAAGTCGGGAAGAAGCTGATTCCGGGCGGTACGGGTTTGCCAGTCGGCCATTTCCTCATATGCATTCCAAATCTCGACTCCGGGATGAATCGAAAATTCAGCGGATTGGGGTGGTACTGTTTTCCTGAAACTGTCATCGGGGATACCGATAAGGCTGTCGGATTGGATACGGGTCTGAAGTTCGAGCCGGGCCGAGGCCAGTTCCTGACGGTTCTTGTTCATCATCAGTTCAACTTCTTTCATCTTCGCTTCTGCCGTAATCCGTTCCAGGTAATTGCTCTCGCCTGTTTCAAATCTTCTGCGGGCAGCTGTTGAGAAATTACGGTAGAGGCTGTCGAGGTAGACAAAACGTTTCTGGAGTTCGGAATAATATCCCAGTTGATGAAAAGCCCTGGAAACCTGTTTCTTCAGTTCGAATTCGCGCAATGTATATTCATGCCGGGTTAAGGAAACGTTTGCCATTAGTGCCTGCTTACTGGCATTATATACCGTTGGGAATGCAAAGGATTGCCGAACACCCCATACGCGTACCGGGAAACCATTCTCGGCGATGTTATTTTCATCGTAATGGTAGAACAGGCCTGTTTTATCCCAGTTGTACCCCTGGCGAACCAGTTCTTCCTGCCGGTCGACTTCAAGAGCACCGGCCCGAAGACTGGCATTATTCTGTATAGCAAGGTCAATGATTTCGGGCAGATCGAGGATGACGCTGTCCTGTTGCGCGGCAAGGGGTGCAGATACGGAAATTATCAATATCAGGATAAAGGTACAAGAGATCTGTTTATTCATGGGTATCCTGAGGTTTATGAAAATAGGAGTAAAGAATTGGAAGAACAACAAGCGTAAGCATGGTTGCGGAGATCAATCCACCGATTACTACAGTCGCTAGCGGACGTTGCACCTCGGCGCCGGCAGACCCTGAAACAGCCATCGGCAGAAATCCAAGTGCAGCAGCCGATGCTGTAAGCAATACAGGCCGTAAGCGCTCCCTGGTTCCCTTGATGATTCGTTTCCGCAGATCACTGTGGCCGTCATCCTTAAGTTTTTTAAAATGCTCAATAAGAACAATACCATTCAAAACTGCTATACCAAACAAAGCAATGAACCCGATACCTGCGCTGATACTAAAGGGCATGCCACGTATCCAGAGCAAAAGAACTCCACCAACAGCAGAAAGGGGTATGGCGCTGTAAACCATTAAGGCATCTCGCAGGGAATTGAAGGCAAGGTATAACAGGATAAAAATCAAGAGCAGGGCAACGGGAACAGCAATCATTAAACGTGCGCGCGCTGAACGCAGGTTCTCAAACTGTCCCCCGTAAGTGACAGAATATCCTACGGGTAATTGAACATTCGCATCTATGATACCGCTCACTTCCTCCACGACAGATTCCAGGTCCCTGTTTCGTACATTTACGCCGACTACAATCCGTCGCCGTGTGTTGTCCCTGGAAATTTTGGCCGGACCTGTCGCATAATCAATGGTGGCAAGCTCGCGTAAAGGTATTTGTCCGCCCGAAGGAAGCGGAACATATAAATTCCGCAGGTTATCAATATCCTTCCGGAAGGTTTGCTGAAAGCGGATCACCAGGTCGAATTGTTTTTCTCCCTCATAAACGCTTCCGGCCGTTAATCCCGCAAAACTTAGGGCAACCATTTGATTCAGGTCAGAAATATTCAATCCATACTGCGCGATCTTTGTTCGGTAATACCGGACGGTCATTTGCGGAAGGCCTACGACCTTTTCCGTTGTGATATCCGAAGCTCCTTCTACATTCTCTATCAGGCTTTCAACTTTTTGGGCCAGTTCATTCAGCACATCCATTTCCTCACCGAATATTTTAATGGCCAGATCGGCCCTAACCCCGGTTATAAGCTCATTGAAACGCATTTCGATGGGTTGGGTGAACTCATAATCGATTCCTGGCAAAGCCGATAAGGCCTCCTTAAATGATTCGGCAAGCCCATCTTTGGTATCGGCCGTTACCCAATTCTCTTTCGGAAGCAGTGTAATGATAACATCACATTCTTCCATTGACATCGGATCGGTGGGAACCTCAGCGGCTCCGATTCGGGTGACAACCTGATCCACTTCGGGGAATTGCCGGAGAATATTTTCAATGTCGGTCATAATCTCCACCGTCCGTTCCAGGGACGTGCCTGTTTTCAGTACGGGCTGGATCACAAAATCCCCTTCATCCAGTGTAGGTACAAATTCACCGCCCATGGTAGAGAAGATGAAGCCGGTAGCAACCAATGCTGCTGAAGCAGCTGCCAGTACCAGTTTCCGGTTTTTAAGTGAAAAAGTAATCACAGGCTCATACTGCCGTTGTATCCAGTGGATAAGTCGCCTTGAAATATTTTTATCTGTTTGTTTGCCGGGTCGGATGAACAACGACGACATGACCGGTACATACGTAAAACAGAGCAACATGGTGCCAATAAGCGCAAAACTGAAGGTAAGGGCCATCGGGCGGAACATTTTGCCCTCAACACCCGAAAGCGAAAGGATGGGAATAAAAACAATTATAATGATCAGCTGACCGAAAATCGCAGAATTCATCAGTCGTGAAGTGGCATTATACGTCACATCATCCATCGCGACGCGACGGTCGGCCTTATTTAAACCAGTAAGCTGATCAGAATTCTGGGCAATTCGAAATGCAATATATTCCACAATAATGACGGCCCCATCGATGATAATTCCGAAGTCAATGGCTCCAAGGCTCATCAGGTTTGCATCCACGCCAAAAATGAACATCATTCCCAGTGCGAATAACAGGCTTAACGGAATAATGGAGGCTACGATCAAACCTGATCTGAGATTACCCAGCAGGAGGACCACTACAAAAATTACAATCAAACAACCGAGTACCAGGTTTTCGATGATCGTATGGGTGGTTTTTTCTATCAGGACACTGCGTTCCAGGAATGGATTGATAAAAATCCCCGGAGGAAGATTATCCTGAATTTCAGCAACCCGCTCCTTAACACGCCCGATAACCGCTTTTGAGTTGGCATCTTTCAGCATCATAACCTGACCAAGAACTTTTTCACCCTCTCCATTGCCGGTAATGGCCCCAAAGCGAATAGCATTGCCATAACCTACCTCTGCGATATCATGGATATATACAGGATTACCAGCGCGCATGGTAACGACGATGTTGTTGATGTCATTCAGAGATTCTATCTGGCCTTCGCCACGGATAAAATAACTTTCTCCGCCCTTTTCAATATACCCGCCACCAGCGACGCTGTTGTTCTTTTGAAGCACACTAAATACTTCCAGCAAGCTGATATTCATCGACCTGAGCCGTTCCGGATTTATGGCCACCTCATATTGCTTCAGGTAACCTCCCCAGGTATTGATCTCAACCACGCCGGGTATTCCGGACAATTGCCGCTTTACGATCCAGTCCTGTATTGTTCGCAGGTCGGTAATGGAATACTGATCCTTGTATTCAGGTTCAACGTCCAGCACGTATTGATAAATTTCTCCCAGACCCGTTGTTACAGGTCCCATTTCAGGCGTTCCGAAACCACTGGGAATTATGGATTCTGCATTCTTAAGCTTTTCTGCGATTAACTGGCGCGGCAGATATGTATCCATATCATCATCGAATACAACTGTAACGACCGACAAACCAAATTTTGAAATAGAACGAATTTCCTTTACACCGGGCAAATTGGCCATTTCAAGTTCGACAGGGTAGGTTACGTATTTTTCAATGTCCTCCGTTGAAAGGCTTCTTGAAGTTGTAATTACCTGAACCTGGTTATTGGTCACATCCGGCACCGCACCAATTGGAATATTGTATATGGCGTAAAGTCCAAATCCCAAAATACCCGATATCATTAAAAATATCAGAAGTTTGTTTTTAAGACTGAAGCGTATTATTGAGTCGAGCATGTGGCGTAATTAGATCATAAAATTATAATATGAGCGTTGTCAATGGCCTTATTAATGCTTAAAGCTTTCTTAATTTTCACTTTCATTAAATATTAGTGTAAAGGAAATTGCATCAGCGCTGTCAAATTTTGGCTCAATTTCGATTTGCAAAACATCACAGACCTTTTTGGTAATCGATAATCCCAGTCCTTGTCCCGGACGGTGTTTTTTCTGGTGGGTAATGTTCCCGCGAAAAAAGGGTTGGAAGATATGTTCGCGATCCTCCATGGCAATTGAATTTCCTGAATTCCTGATACAGATGAAGGGTAGATCGTTCTTCCTTCCAATCACTATACTGATCTCCTCACCGGTTTCGGAATATTTTACGGCATTGGAAATCAGATTGTCCATGGCAATCTGAAGCAATGTGGGATCGGAAGTGACCGTGACCTGATCAGGGTCTGAAATTCTGATGGAGAGATTTGAGTTTTCAATTTCTGTTCTGAAGTGGAGGATACTTTCATCAACAATCTCATTCAATAGCACCGGATGCTTCTTAACCGATGTTGTCATGTTGTCAAACCGGGCCAGCAGGAGGAGCTGTTCCACCATGACGGACATGCGATCAACTTCATTGATCATTTCCGATATTTTTACCTGATATTCTTCGCTCGTCCGTGGTTTTCGGACCAATACTTCCAATGTTCCTTTCATAACAGAGAGAGGTGTTCGCAACTCATGAGAAGCATCCGAAGTAAATTGTTTTTCCCGGATCACAGCGCCTTCAATCCGGTCCAGGAGATCATTGATCGAATTGGTTAATGTATAAATCTCGTCGCGTGACTTTGGCAGTGGAATGCGCTCGTTTAGCTTTTTACGTGTAATCCGGTCTGCGGTACTTGTAATAGTCTGCACAGGCTCAATGCTTTTTCCAGCCAGCATGCGCGTGCTGAAAAACAGAAAAAGGAGAATAAGCGGGTAGGAGGTGAGTAAGATCCTTTTCAGACTGGATAAAACAAGCTGTGCATCTTCCAGTGGGATGGCCGCGATCAGATAGCCGGTTTCATTTCCGTCCTTTTCCAAAGGAATATACACCTGTCGGATGGGTTTGCCCTGAAGACTTGCACTGTGATGCTCATATGCTGGAATTTCCGTTCGAAGTGTTAATGAATCAGTTTTAAGATTGGGTGACTTATCGGTTATTGATTTCGTATCATCCAGTAATTGAATAAATACAGGATTAACCTGTACTTCGCGGTGTTCCCGTTCTTCCCATTCTGCTTTATTGATGAAGACTACCTGGTTATCTACGTACATCACCTCTTTCTCGTGTTTCCGGGCTTCGTATTCCAGGTCATTATCCAGGTGCTCATATACATTAATTCGAACTATCATGTAAACCATCGCGAAGACAAGTGCCATTATTAACGCGGTGGCGAGTAAGAAATTAAATGCAATCCTGTTTCTGTATGACATACCTCCTAATCCTCGATAATATAGCCCAATCCACGGACGGTTTTAATAAAGTCCCCGGAAACATCCAGTCCGAGTTTCTTTCTCAACGAGTTGATGTAGACATCGATCACACCCGTGTCGTATTCAAAATGAATGTCCCAAACGTCTCTGATGATATCCTTGCGCGAACATAATTTGTTTTTATTCTTCAAAAGGTATTCCAGCAGGGCGAATTCCTTCTGCGTGAGACTCACGGGCTTTCCATCATGATCTACTGAATGCTTTACCGTATCCAGGGTAAGGCTACCATGTTTGTATGCTTCCCCAGTTCGCTGGATGGGTCGCAATTGAACGCGTATTCGTTCCAGTAGTTCTTCAAAATGGAACGGCTTCTTGATATAATCATTTGCCCCTGATTTTAGTCCTGCAACGGTATCCTCCAGGGTATCCCGCGCAGTTACAAATATGATCGGGACGTTCTTGTCACGTTTTCGTATTTCTTTGCACAGATCCAGACCGGATAGTTTTGGAAGCATCCAATCGATGAGCATTATGTCATAGTTGGCAGACCGGCTCATTTTCAATCCGTCCTCACCGTCCCCTGCAAGATCCACGCTAAAATCCTCTTCCTCAAGTCCCTCCTTAAGAAATGACGCTATACCCGGTTCATCTTCCACAATGAGAATTCTCATATTCCAAAATACGCATGAAATAACCCGATGTCCAATCAGGACACCTTAATATTCCCTTAAAAGATCAAACCAAATCACTGATTCACATAATAATTTCCCGTTACCAGTTTCCGGGGTTGTTGCTTAAATCGAATGGGTATTGACTGGTCATCGTCGTGCACAGCGAAGTGAAGGTGTGGCATGGTTGAAAACCCGGAATTGCCACTTAATCCTATAGGGTCGCCTTCCTCAACCTTTTCTCCAATTTTCACCAATACGCCATTTTTCACCAAATGCACATAGAAGCCGATGGTTCCGTCATCGTGCATGATGAGGATTCTGTTCGCCTTGTTGATCAGGTTGCGGTCGTTGCCCCCTTCTTCAAACTGGTCCTCGGTCCAGACCACCATCCCGCCCCGTGCAGCGCAGACAGTATCTCCGACAGGCATCGAGAAGTCCAGCGCATACCTGCTGGCTTCTGAGTCATGTGAGAAAGCACCATTAAATCCCTGGATGAGTTTATAACGGCTTCCTTCCTTGAAAGGAAGCGTGTACCTATACCGTTTGATTTTTAACTGTTCTCCACTTCCGATCCGCACGGTGAAATTAAAAGAATCAAGAATGGCCGTAGTATCCGGCTGATTTTTCAGAGGCAACTCAAGCACAGTCTCAGGCACATTTCCGGAAGGTAATAAATATGTCTTAATATTTGTTGAATCTTTGATTATCAGTCTGATATCAACAGGTAATTCATTTTTAGCTTTAAGTATAAATTTCTCCTCTGAAATACTCTTTTCAAAAGTGACCTGCGAGAATGAGATATTACAGAGCGAAACTAATAACAGGAAAAGGATAATGCACTTATCCGACATTGGCAACTTCGGATACGGTTAATTTTCCGGTTGCTATTTTTTGAAAATAGCCTTGCAGGCGAGTCGTATTTGACTGAACCTGGCATTTAAAATATCCACCCCTTGGGCTGAGTTGAACCGCTTTCAGTTCCGTCTTCCCGAGGCGTTCTGCCCAGAATGGGGCGAGAGCAGCATGGGACGACCCGGTGGCATGATCCTCCAGTTGTTGAACATGGGGCACAAGTGTTCTGCTTACAAAATCCGCTACATTACCGGGGGCGGTTACAGCGTACCCAAAGACTTTGATTTGCCGCAGGGCGGCGAAGTCGGGCTCCATATTAAAAACGTCCTCTTCAGTTTCCAGAAGAACGATATCTTTGTTTGGAGTCGGGAAATACCCGACGATTTGTTTGCCAAGTGCTTCCTGAAGTCCGTCAGGGGCGTCAGTTTGTCCGCTCACCAGGATCGAATCGAGTTCCATGACTGCTTGCGATTCAGCAGTGATCTGACCGTATAATTTTTGTTCACCCGCAATCAAACGGACAGTTGTGCTGGTGTCATTTGCGAGATGAGCTATGGCAGCGAGCGTTCCATGCCCACACAATCCGATCTCTGCATCAGGTGCAAACCATCGAACCAGGTAATGAACATCGTCACCTGCAGGAGCAATGAAGGTTGTTGCAGGTTGATTCAGGTCGGCGGCAAGCCGTTGCATATAATCACCTGAAGGCATAATTTCCTGGTAAACCACTGCCGCCGTATTTCCGAGTAATCCCGCTTTGGGCTGATTAAATACCGTGTAAATTGAGAATTCTTCCATACCATTAAATTACTGGTAACTCAATTTCTCACCAAGGGTTTGGAAAAATAAAACGCCCCTTCATTCAAAGGGGCGTTTCCTAAACAAAAACCAATCGGTTTATCAGGTACCTTCATCACTGAAGGTGACAGCTTTGGTATTATCAGTCGGGTTACGGTCTATTAGTTTATTAATCGGGTCTATTCCCGCTTTTACCGGATCCTCATTCACTGTTATAGTAATCGTTTGTTCATTACTCTCAAACTTGTGTTTTTTGAGGTACGTAAGTTGTTCCTTGCCGTCCTTGAAGGTATATACCCCAATGTCGATCCAGTCCCGGATAGGAACCTCGGTTTCCGTACCAAGCGTATCGGCCTCGAGTTTTTTTGCACTCAAATCCAGTGTTACTTCCCATTCCTGATCTCCCTTCTTAACGACGGAAGCCTCATTAACCTTGTTCTCGAAAAGAACTATTTTTTCGAAGAGATCCGTAACAAGAAATTGCAGACTATCGGGAGTAACATCTCTGAGGTAGGGGATGAGGTCCTTGGTTGACGGATAACGGTCCTTGTCTCCATAGGCATGCCATTCTTCCACAAAACGCCGTAATGCCGTATTAACACTGTCTTCGCCAATATAATCCTGTAATGCGAACATGTTTACCGCACCCTTTCCGTAATGGATATAGTTTTGTGATTCCACCTTTGTAAGGGTCATTTCACGCTTTTGTTCGCCAGACCGTCCTGAAAGATACCTGTTCATCTCTTCCTTCAGGAACTCCTTCATATTTTCCATGGAGTATTCATTCTTCATTACCATAAGAGCCGAATACTGTGAGAGAGACTCAGAAAGCATGGCGGCTCCCTGCACATTCGCAGGTACGATCTGATGTCCCCACCACTGGTGAGCGAGTTCATGAGCCGTTACAAAATAGGCGACATCCACATCATCATCATCTTCTATCTCCAGCATAAAACCAATGCCTTCGGAAAAAGGAACAGTATTGGCAAATGACTGCGCAAAACTTGAATACCTGGGAAATTCCATAATTCGCATCTGACGATATTGATACGGCGAGAAATTTTCGGAGAAATAGGCGAACGATTGCTTCATGGCTTTCATCATACGGTCCAGGTTATATTCATGGCCCTTATGATAATATATTTCAAGAGCGATCTCCTTCTCACCACTGTCAAGCGGAATCGTCATTTTATCCCGCATCACTTCGTACCGTGCTGAAACTACATTGTAGAAATTGGCCATGGGTACATCCATTTTGTAGTGGAAGTATCGCCGGTCACCTTCTTCCCATTCTTTTTGCAGGTAACCCGGAGCAATGGCAATCTGGTCCGGGCTTGTGCTTACCACCATTTCGAACATAATGCCATCGGCGTCATCTCCGAAAAAGCTGTTTGCCAGCCCTCTTGGATCATCCCGGTCAAGATTCCTGTCCTTTGGTTTCAGATCATAATCCTTACGGTCGCTGTCGGAGAATAGTTCGAATCCTTCGTTATATCCGAGCGATGGGAATTGAGACGAATTGAAGAAAGTTCCGTTGAATACGACGGTGTTATTCGGACTGCCCTCAACGAATCCTCGTGTGATGAAAGAGGTCTTAAAATGCATTTCCATTTCTTCACCTGGTTCGAGTGCCTGATTCAATGAGTAAATCCGATACCCGAATTTGCTGAAGTTCTCAGATAATACTGCCGGTCTGTCGAAATAGATGGTATCGGTATGAATCTGGAAATCTGTACTCAGCTGAACATGAATGTCCCGAATAGGTTCATTACTTTTATTTTTCAATATATAGCTACCTGTTGCCTCATAATCACGATTATACGGGTAGATATCTACATCCATGGTAACATCGGTGATCTTGGGCTGAATCAGGTATTCATACTGTTTCAGCTCTTTTTCATAATCTGTCTGCAATTCCTCCTGGTCATCTGAGTTTTGATATTTATTCAGCATGTTGGTGTTATAAAATATATAACATCCGGAGAGCAGGAATACGATAACGGAGGTCATAATAAAAATAGATAGTGACCTTGATAGTCTGAGTTTTCCTATTCGGAATCGGATCTTCAGCAGTGCCTCAGACCCCCTGACAGCAAACAAAGTAGCGACTGCAAACAGAAGGGTTGCCAGGCCGAACCAGTAAACATTGAACCAGCTGAATCCGGGTACATAATGACCGAAACCGTTCATATCGGAGTAAGGACCCAGATCGGAACTGCCAAACCTGAATAACCGGTGTTCAACACCCAAATTCGTTAATACGAGGGTCGAAATAAAGAAAACGATCATCATCGCGTAACCGAGGAATTTATTGTTGACCATTACCTGGATGAAGAATGCCAGCATGGTAAACAGAATCAGGAAGAACAGTGTGTCACTAAATAGTGTCGAGAAATATACACCCAGCTCAAAGTTATAATATCCTCGTGCTGCCTGGATAATAATTGCCGTCACGATCAGTGCCAGCAGAAGTGTGACGTAGATCAGGACCATGCCAAAGAATTTTGCCAGCAAATTGGTCATATCCCGCACAGGCATGGCATCATAGATCAGGTTGATCTTTACTTCCCGTTCTTTCCATATGAGTTCACCGCTGTAAACGACCAGGATGATCATCATGAACAGTTGGAAACCGCTGATAAGCTCCAGCATCAGGTACGTTGTGGGGTAGGTATACGTACCAAATGTGCGACCCATGTAAAACGAATTCACAATCAGAATGAACATCCCGAAAAAGACGATGGCCTGAAAGGGAATACTTTTTAATACCTGGTTAAAATAGAACCAGGTCTGACTTGTGAGTTGTTTCAAAGTCGTTTTGAAGCCAAAAAGCTGTGTTGCTGCCGGAATCGGTATGGTGGCTGCCACCGCGTCTTTAACCGCCCTTTGAATTTTTCGGCCTTTTCGTGAGCGTACCACGTTAAAATTGAAAGCAAAGTATCCGCCGATCAGTGCCAGCACTCCAATGGTGGTCCAAAGAATCCGGTTTAACAGGAAATCCCCGGCGATTGGAATGGTAAGACTGTTCTTTTCATCCACTGTCCAGTATTGTGTTTCCACGTTTATGGTGCTGATCCCAAACGGATCAAGTATTGATGCGAGGCTCCGGTTATCTATCTCTTCGAAAAGAATGGCTGTAATCTGATATACAATGAATAAAATAATCCACTGGAGGTATACATACACCATTTTTCGCGAAAGCGCCCCGCTGACAAAAAAGATGGCTCCCGAGAAAAACAGACTCGGAATAACTATCCAGACGAAAGGATGGAGGTAATTCCAGAGACTGAAGGGAAGAAGTTTGTCAACATCTCTCCACCACATGAATTCACCGAGGATGAATCCAAACAGGATACCGCTGAAAACAAAAAGAAGCGTGATGAATGACCCTACAAATCGTCCTGCCAGGTAATCAAATTTTGAAATCGGATTCACGAACATGATGGAGGCCATGTCGTGTTCATAATCACGAAGGACAGCAACCCCCATGATGGCAGACGGGATCATCATGAAAATGGCGGCCAAAATGGCCATCATGGTAGCGATGGTTGTAGGCGCGTTCTCCTTTACCAGTCCGGCTCCACCGCCAATCTGTACCACGTCGGTGGATATTGCCAGGAATGAGAGCAGGAACAGTATGGCAAAATAAATATAGGTTGCCGGCCGCTTGAAGCGGTATTTGAGTTCGAAAGCAAGAATCTTAAGCCACATAGTTCTCCTCGTTTACGGTTGAGTTCTCCGACAGGATGGTTGTGAAGTAAACATCCTCAAGATGTGATTCCACCGCCTCGAAGGAGGGGTCCGGCTGAAGATCGCTCATTACACGTATTTCCGGCTGTCCGGCAAACATTTTTTCAGAAATGACGTGATATTGTGAACGGTAGCCCTCAATCTCACCTTTTTCAATCCGTTTCCGCCAGATCTTTCCTTTAATTGCATCAATAGCTTCCGCGGGGTTTCCTTTTAACAGTACCTGACCCTGGTGTATAATAGCCATATCGGTACATAGTTCACGTACGTCATCTACGATATGGGTTGACAGGATCACTACTGTATTTTCCCCCAATTCAGCCAGGAGATTATGGAAACGGTTTCGTTCCGCCGGATCAAGTCCCGCGGTAGGTTCATCCACGATGATCAGTTTTGGGTCTGCAAGCAACGCCTGTGCGATACCAAATCGTTGCTTCATTCCACCAGAAAAACCTCCCAGGTTCTTTTTTCTGTGTTGATAGAGATTGGTTTTCTTTAATAAAGCTTCCACAAGATCTGCACGTTCTCCCTTGTTTGAGATGCCTTTAAGAATTGCGAGGTGATCCAGTAAAACCTCGGCTGATATCTTAGGGTATACACCAAATTCCTGCGGCAGATATCCGAGTACCTTACGGACTTCATCTTTTTGCCGTAGCACGTCAATATCGCCGAGGGTAATTTCGCCGGAATCCGGTTCCTGGAGAGTGGCAATGGTTCGCATGAGACTTGATTTTCCGGCACCATTGGGGCCGAGTAATCCAAACATACCTTGAGGGATTGTCAGGGTTACATCCTTAAGTGCCTGGATGCCATTAGAATATGTTTTAGAAAGATTTGAAATGGTTAGCTGCATGGGTTCATATTTTCAGTTCTTCCGAACATACACCCAGAAACTTCATTTTCCATCGAAACTTTAGTGAACAGCCAATTTTAACCTGTGAACGGTGAGGTATGCTGACGATTCGTTGTTCCCGAAATAAATATTAACTTCAGGTCAGTGAAATCCTGTATACTATTTAGTGTAATCATAGTATTACTCTCCTTGAGTCGTTCATTAACAGCACAGGATAAAGTATTCTCTGATATTGATACGACGTATATACAAACATTTCCGGACCAGGTAACGGCCAGATTCTATTTTTCAAGGAAATACACGGGTTTCAATATTAGCTATCCATTATTGGTAGATCAAACGTTCAAATATCTTCCAAATACAACGCGTAATCTTGGTATTGGTGCCACCTATAAATGGGCTACGTTAAACCTGGCGTATGGATTCGATTTCATGAACCCCGATCAGGGCAAGGGTAAAACAAGGTATCTCGACCTGCAGGCACATCAATACCTGGGAAAAATGAATATCGATTTGTTCGGTCAGTTTTACCGGGGTTATTACCTGAAAGACTACACGACCGCATCCGGAGAAAAATATCTGAGGGAAGATTTACAGGTTCGTGAATTTGGCGCGGTTTATCAATACATTTTTAATCACCGGAAATTCTCTTTTCGGGCTGCGATGATGAATTCCGAATATCAGAAGCGATCTGCAGGTACCTGGATTCTGGGTGGAGACTTCTTTTTTGGAAAAGTAAAGGCAGACAGCAGTCTTATTCCTGGTTCATTTGAAGTAGAACAGTTAATTGAATATGATGAACTGGATTTTTTTAAAATTGGTCCGAACGGTGGTTACGCCCATCAATTTGTGTTGAAAGAACACTTTTTTTTCCTGATTTCAGCCACAGCGCACCTGGGTATTGGATACTATAAGCTGGGTGCAGAAAATGACGAATTCCGTGAAAGCTATGCTTGTATTGATCTGGGCTTAAAAACCGCTATCGGCTACAATTCCAACAGGTTTACGGTAAGTGCATTTTTCGTAACCCAACGCGTACAGGTTAGTAATAATTACCGAAACCTTCTGAATACAGGTAATCTGAGATTTATTGTAGCCTATCGCTTTCATAAAAATCAATGGTTCAAAAAGAATTCGCCGAACTGATTATCAATTACCAATCAATTCAATGAAAATTCCATCCGGATCCTGGATGAGCACAAAGCGGCGACCGTCGGGCAGCGAAGTGGGCGATTCGCCAAGTAATTCAATGCCAGCTGCTTCAAGTCTGTTCAGCAGTGTGTCGAGGTTGTTCACGAAAAGCGTAATGTATCGCATGCCCAGGTGATCCTGAATGTGATTATTCTTTGCCTGTCGTGCAGGATTTTTAAAACTCATTACTTTCCATTGACTGGCTGATGGATTATCCGAGGTTCCTAAAACCACCACATCGAAAGGCTCACCATTGCTTAGTCCGGAACGTTTGCCGAAATCCTCATCGATCGAGAATTCACCCGTTTTCACCATCCCCAAAACATTCGTATAGAAGTTCACCGATTTTTCAAGGTCACTGACGACCACTCCGACCTGTATGTCGCTCCGAACAAAATCAGGCTTCAGGTCGCGGCCCGGATAGGAGTCATAAATTTGTACCCGCTCCCAAAGGTGGCTGGCTTCCTCGATGAAGGTCAGGTGCACATCTTCCTTCTGGTAGAGATCCTGCAGCTCGGCGCTTTCGAAAGTTGCGACAAGGTTGAAGGTATAGGAATTATCAACCACCTCCCGCGGGGTACCTGCAGGTGGGGCAATGTGATAGGAAGTTATGTATTTACTGCTTTGTATGAATTTTTCAAGTGAAGCCAA
The DNA here is from genome assembly GCF_020328055.1 of Fulvivirga sedimenti. Lineage (NCBI taxonomy): Bacteria > Pseudomonadati > Bacteroidota > Cytophagia > Cytophagales > Fulvivirgaceae > Fulvivirga > Fulvivirga sedimenti. Next base: position 237,745 of record NZ_JAIXNE010000003.1, on the reverse strand, counting down.
AAACTCCTTCTTGTCGGATTCGCTGTCGGGGTTTTTCAGCCAGAAATAAACTGAGTGAACAAATTTTCCCGGAATAGGTGCAGGTTGTGAAAAGGCAGTCATACAGCAAACGCTAAGGATGAGAATGAGGCTGAATTTTAGCATAATGTAGTAGCTTGATCAAGGTTTAATCCCTAAAAATAGAAAAAACATCGACGATATATAACTATTTAATCTTGCCTTCAGAAATAAAGGACAAATGACTTGGGTTATTGGGCAGACATAAATATGTTATGATCCAATTAACATATTCTACGAATTCATAAATTCCACCTGATGATATTTAACCCAGGAAAGTATGTTCTGTTCTTTCTGTTGTTTTCGCTCTCAGTCTCAGGGTCAGGCCAAACGCTGAAGGACGGCAAACTCACCCTTAATGAAGACGGTACTCATTATGTGAAATTCACCTTGCTTGCACAGGTTTGGAACCGCTATCAGAAATTCAATCCGGGGACAACGGTATACGGGGAGCCGCAATCCGATGGATATGATATTGGAATACGGCGTTTCAGGATTCAGTTTTATGGGCAATTAAGCGATCGCGTATTTATTTACAGTCAGATTGGAGAGAATAACTTCAACTTTCTCAGTGACCGAAAGGCTGGTTTTTTTGTCCATGACGCCCTGGGAGAGTATGAGATAGTGGCTGATAAATTTACCATGGGAACAGGGTTGACTGCCTGGTCCGGACTTTCAAGGTTTTCCACCCCATCGATAACTTCCATTATGGGAATTGATGTACCGCTCTTCCTGCAGTCGACGAACGATATCACTGACCAGTTCCTGCGAAAGCTGTCAGTATATGCCAAAGGAAAATTAGGTCGTTTTGATTACAGGCTAACCATTGCCCATCCCATGGCGATTCAGAAATCAGGTTTTTATAATCCGGAGATTTCATCTGTATCAACTTTCTCTGCCAAACCTCCTAAAAAACAGTGGAACGGATACTTTCAATATCAATTCAGGGACTCTGAATCAAACAAAATGCCCTATATGACCGGAACCTATCTGGGCAAGAAGGATGTATTCAATATTGGGGCAGGGTTCATTTTTCAGCCCGATGCCATGTGGCATACCGTATCCCCGATGGATACCGTTACGACCGACTTGCTTAACGTGGCGGTCGACATTTATTATGACAGTCCCATTGGTAATGAAGGAAAGACATTAAGCTTCTATGGCGTCTTTACCCATTACGACTTCGGACCGAATTATACCCGGAACCTTGCCCTCATGAATCCGGCAAACGGGACCAGTGATAACACTCTTTTGAATGGGGGAGGAAATGGATATCCGGTGGGCGGAACTGGTAATATGCTGTATGGGCAGCTGGGGTATAAGCTTAAAGACAATGCATTGTGGAAAACTTCATTTATGCCATATATCGCCACTGAAATAGGGTTTTTCGAACGACTGAACGATACGATGGTCTTTTATGATGCCGGTATTAACTGGTTGCTCGATGCAAATACATCAAAGCTGACCATTGCCTATCAAAACAGGCCCTTGTTTCGCACCAACGGTGATCTGGATGGCAGGAGAGGAGCCGTTCTGTTACAATATCAGGTGTATTTTAATTAGTGAATTTTCCCGATCAGGATTATGATTCAGGAAATCCGGATCAGAGGAATATCCTCTGCCGGTGTCTGCAATTCACCGAAAGGCCACAAGTTCATTCCCTGCTTAGACATCACAGATTCAAACTCCTGCCGGAAGGCGCTGTCTACGGAGATTAGTAATCCTCCTGACGTTTGTGGGTCCGCAAGAATATCCAGCCAGTCGGTATTCTCTGCTAATATTTTATGTCCATAGCTACGCAGGTTGCGCTTAGTTCCGCCAGGAAAACATTTCCCGGCAATGTAGGGCTCCAGAAAACTAAATTTTGGGACCTTTTCGAAATCAATCATGGCACTTACGCCCGAACCTTCACACATCTCGACCAGGTGTCCGAGTAATCCAAATCCGGTAACATCGGTGAGGGCGTTTACATAGGACAATCCGGCCAGCATTTCCCCTGTTTTATTCAGTGTAAGCATGCTGTCACGAACCACTTTCAGGTCTTCATCGCGCACGATCCCCTTTTTTTGTGCAGTTGTAACGATGCCTACTCCAATAGGTTTGGTCAGGTATAGCAAGGAGCCGGGAAGTGCACCATCATTCTTTTTTATTTGCCCTGTTTTTATACGCCCTGTTACGGCCAATCCGAAGATCGGTTCGGGGGCATCAATACTGTGACCTCCGGCAAGGGGTATTCCGGCAGATTCACAAGCTGTCCTGCTCCCTTTTAATACAAGAGCGGCGATATCCGGAGAAAGTTTATCCACCGGCCATCCGAGAATCGCTATCGCCATGAGGGGAGTACCGCCCATCGCATATATATCTGAAATAGCATTTACAGAAGCGATACCACCAAAATCCTCCGGATCATCTACGATGGGCATGAAGAAATCAGTCGTGCTGATGATTGCTTCACCATTACCCAGGTCAAAAACGGCCGCATCGTCCTTCGTACTGTTCCCAACCAGGAGTCCAGGAAACGTTAAGGAGTTTGGATTATGCTGCAGGATTTGTTCAAGAAGGTCAGGGGCAATTTTACAGCCGCATCCCGCACCGTGACTAAATTGGGTTAGTTTTATTTTTTCCATTGTAGGATCGACGCATTTTGTTTATTGGGTATTTCCGAAAGGACGGATGCCGTCTCAGCAATTGAATCGTGCTGTAAGGTGAGAATATCAACTATATGCTGATTTCTTCGATTTTTAACATAGTCATATGACTTATCATAGTACGTAAGCAGAATTTCCGCAACTATAGCCAGTTCCCCTGATTTGAGTGCTTCCATGGCCCTTTTTTCATGTTGGCCGCCAAGTTTCTTTCCGATCTTCTGAATAGCTTCCCCAAGGGTGGCTCGATCAAATTCCCCATATTCATCTACGAGCCGGCGCACCCGCTCTTTTAGTGGAATATCCAGCATTACAACCGGCGCATGGGACATCTGTTTCCATAGGTCCTCAGGCAGGCCTACCTTCCCAATCGACGATGATTCATCCTCCAGCCATATGGGTTGATCATGATCCATGACATACATAGTCATGAATAATTCATTCTGAAATTGTTCAGTGGAAGGTTGCGGCGGGAGTCCGAGACTGCCAAAAGCAGATCCGCGGTGATTAGCAAGGCCCTCGAGGTCCACTACCTGATGCCCCTGTCGCATAAGTTCGAGAAGGATCTCGGTTTTGCCGCTGCCCGTTTTGCCACCGAGGATTATGATCGGAAGGGGTTGCGCGAAGTATTCAAGAAGGGCACGCCTGAATGCTTTATAACCATCTTGCAGAACCATGACTTCAAGGCCTGCGGTTTGAAGGAGCCATGCCATGCTTGCGGATCTCATTCCGCCACGCCAGCAATGAATCATCAGTTTATCACTTTTGAGCGCTTCCGCAGATTCAACAAAATGAACCATCTTTGGGCCAACCAGTTTGAGCCCTAATTTAATAGCGGCTTTTTGTCCTTCCTGTTTATAGCAAATGCCTACGCGCCGTCTTTCCAGATCTGTAAATAAGGGTATATTTATTGCTCCCGGGATATGGGCAAATGTATATTCCGATGGCGATCGCACGTCGATGAGCGGAATCTCTTGGATACTTTCCAGTACGTGTGTTACATCAATCTTCTTCATAGGAGCAGACTTCGCCTGACCAAAGATACAAGTAAATTGTGCAATCCCTGTTGCGATGAATTATCCGGGCTGATCAGAACGAAGTTGTTCCTTTAAGTTTTAGCGATGTGAATTTCGATCGACTTCGCTTACTTTCTTCGAAAGGAGAAAGTGCTATAATCAGATCGATTCGCGTCGAACTCATATCCTTCAAGGTTAAAACCCTTCAGATCTTCCGGATCGGTGAGTTTATTTTCCGCCATATATCGAACCATCAGTCCGCGTGCCTTCTTTGCGTAAACAGCAATGAATTTGTAGTCGCCCTGACTGAAATCCCTGAATTCAATATTGATGAGTCTGCCCTTTACTTTTTCAGCATCGACGGCTTTAAAATATTCCTGGGATGCAAGATTGATCAGCACAGGGTTATCCTGTTCTTTCAGGGCCTTATTCAGTTTACGGGTAATCTTGTTTCCCCAATATTCATAGAGATTTGAATAACCATTAACAGCTACTCTTGTGCCCATTTCAAGACGATAGGGCTGTATAACATCAAACGGACGGAGCAATCCATACAGGCCGGATAATATTCGAAGGTGCTCACCAACATAATTCCAGGCTTCTTCATCAAGTGATTCGATATCCAGTCCCCGATACACCTCACCTTTAAAAGCAAAAACGGCCTGTCGTGCATGTGCCGGGTGGCGCGTAAGGGAAAAGTTATCGAAACGTTCAACATTGAGCGTAGCCAGGTCTTCGCTGATGTCCATCATCGACTGCAGATCTCCTGCCGATTTCTGACGCATCTCTTTAACCAGCTTATTAGCCTCTGTTTTAAAGTCAGGTTTTGTCTGAACGAAATCGGTCTGATTTTCAAAGTCAAGTGTTTTAGCTGGTGAAATAATTGCAATCATAGAATAGGGTAATGAATTAAATTAGTTTTCAAGTTTAACAAGTGTTAGGCAAAATTGATCTAATTTTTGGCATATTTTCCTGCAATGCGTGAGAAAAGCATTTTGTCAAAGATCGCTTACGCATTTTCGCTTTTATAAACCACTATGCGAACTCCCGAATCAATAAAAGATAAGCCAGAATTGAAAGGATCTTTCAGGGCCCTGCGATTTATCCCCAGGTTTTTTATGGAAATCTGGCGAACAAATCGCTTTTTATTCCTGTCAAATCTGCTGTGCCGCCTGCTCAACGCCTTCGTGCCGATCGCACTATTATGGGTTGGGAAATTAATCATAGATGAAATTGTGCTCCAGGTTTCACTGGACGAAACAGATCTTTCTGCTTTATGGATGTATGTGGGTGCCGAATTAGTGCTCGCGCTGCTTTCCGACCTTTTAAGCAGAGCTATTGGTCTTACTGACGGCCTGCTCGGTGACCTGTATGCCAATGCATCATCGATCATTATTATTCGTAAGACCAAGGATATTACGATCAGTCAGCTCGAAGACCCTGATTTTTATGATAAGCTGGAAAGGGCAAGGCAACAGACGACCAGCCGCGTAAACCTGATGTCAGAATCTCTGACCCAGGTCGAAAACATCATTTCTATGATCTCGCTCATCGCCGGACTGATCTACTTTGAACCATGGCTACTTATTTTGCTCGTGTTAAGTATCATTCCATCATTTATCAATGAGATCAAATTCAGTTCCAGGCGTTATTCACTGGCCCGTTCATGGACTGCTGAACGTCGTGAGCTGGATTACCTGCGTTATATAGGAGCGAATGACCAGACGGCCAGGGAAGTTAAATTATTCGGAATTTCTGATTTCATAGCAGGGCGATTCCAAAAGGTTTCCGATGAATACTATCAACTCAATAAAGCACTAGCTATTCGTCAGACTTCATTTGGTGCCGTTTTTAATATGCTGGGTGTTCTTAGCTATTATGGAGCCTATGTTCTGATTATTTTACGGGTGATAGCGGGCGTTCTGACCCTGGGGGATCTCACGTTCCTGTCGGGCTCTTTTAACCGCTTACGGGGAAACCTGCAGGGATTTTTTCTTCGTTTTACACGTATCACCGAGCGGGCATTGTACTTACGGGATTACTTTGATTTTATTGATCTGGTCGTTGAGGATCCTTCCGATCAGTCGCTGCCGGTTCCCAAGGTTATCAGGGAGGGATTTAAGGTGAAGAACTTATCCTTTGCCTATCCCGGTTCAGCTCAGAACGTGCTGACCGATGTTAGTTTTACACTGCGGCCCGGTGAGAAAATGGCATTTGTCGGACAAAACGGGGCAGGTAAGACCACCCTCATCAAATTGTTTCTTCGGTTTTATGAACCAACATCAGGAGAGATCACCTTGGAGGGGGTTAACATCAGCCGCTACAACCGAGATCAATACCAGCAGCTCTTCGGCGTTATTTTTCAGGACTTCTTCAAATATGAATTTACGATGAGGGAAAATATTGCGGTCGGCAATATTGATGAACTTGAAAATATGGAGCGGATTGAGGTCGCGGCCGAAAGGAGTCTGGCAAGTGAGGTTATATCGGAGCTTGAACTTGGTCTGGATCAACAGCTGGGCAGGCGCTTTGCTCAGGGAAAGGAATTGTCTGGCGGACAATGGCAGAAGGTTGCTTTAGCGCGGGCATATATGAAGGACGCGAATGTGCTGATCCTTGACGAACCAACAGCGGCGCTGGACGCTAAAGCCGAGTACGAAGTTTTTCAGCGTTTCATAGGACTTACGCAGGACAAAACCAGTATCATCATTTCTCACAGGTTCAGCACGGTTCGAATGGCAGACAGGATACTGGTTCTTCGCGAGGGCCGGCTCGAAGAACTCGGCACCCACGAAGAACTCATGCAGAATAAAGGGCTTTATGCCGAATTATTCGAGCTTCAGGCGGCAGGATACAGATAGAAGTTATTCTGCCACCAGTTCGGCTGATTTTTCAACAGTTGTTGACAAAGGGATGCCAACATGAAGGATTCCCGATGGCTCTCCATTCACGTCTGTGATCATTGAATAAGATCCCTGGAAAGCAATTATCTTTCCCGTTGATGCAATCTTCTCAAATCGTCCGTGTAGTGGTTCTCCGGGACGCACATTTCGAATCAGTGCCTGGAAGGTATCAAGATCTTTTTCAGACGTGCTGATAAGTGAAGAATATTTCTGACCAAGAAGATCGTCCGGTGCAAAGCTGAGCATCCTGGCAAATGCCGTGTTGGTATTGATGATCTTACCGCTCATATCGAATTCAACGAATCCAAGATTACTTTCATTGAGCGCCTGAAAACGGCTTTCAAATTCCTTGGATTTACGCTGCATTTCTTCCTGTGTTGCGGATAATTCTTCCATGTTCTGTCGCATTTCTTCGTCCTGTGACCTTAACATTTCAGTCTGCTCCTGTGATTTCTCGAAAAGCATTTTTGTCTTGCTGTTTACCTTTGCAGAGGCAATTACTGAGGCAATACTTTCACATACCTTGATCAGGAAATCGATCTGGAACTGTTCAAAATCCTTGAATGTGGCTATTTCAATAACCCCTTCAATGATTTGGTCAGTTTTTATCGGGAGTACTGCCAGAAAGCGGGGAGAGGCTTCACCCAAACCGGAAGTGATATTGAGATAACCCTCGGGAATTTCCTTCAGGAGGGTTGGCTCACGCTCAAGGAAACATTGTCCAACCAATCCTTCTCCAATTTCTATTTTTTTGTTGAGGAACTTCTTGCGATTGTAGGCGTAGCATCCTTTTAGCTCAAGATATTCTCCGTCTTCATTCTCAGTGTGTATGAAAATAGCTCCCTGGTTCGCCTTCAGGTATTTGACCAGGTAACTTATTACCTGATATGAAAGTTCGTCCAGATCATTATCATGTGCACGGATAATTTCACTCAATTCGGCGATGCCCAGGTTTATAAATCGTTCTTCTTTTTCCCGCTCGCTGCTTTCCTTCAGGCTGTTGCGCATTTCCATCAGTGCCGCTCCTAACAAATCGCCTTCACGAAGTTCTATTTCAGTTTCCAGGTTTCCATTAGCAATCTCATTAGCAATTTCAATGTTCTTGGAAGTGATTGCATCGGAAGCGCGAAGCTTTAAGATATTTTCAGCATTTGAGATGGTATGTTGGGCAAGGTTATGCGCATAGATTGCCGCCAGTATAACACCAAAAGCATACAGCCCGGCATGGAACAGGAATGTTTGGAAATCCATGAACTCCAACTGGGTAAAATAGATTTGCTGATAAGCAATATTCTCATTGACTACTCCCAAATATTGTATGTATGCAAAGGCAGAGTGATGAACGACCACAAACAGCAATTGCGGCAGGAATGCCCATTTGTTCTGATATGTGATCATGGCTATGATGGCAATGAATGCAGTAAAATGCATTTCAAACAGCCCATGCATCTGATAAATGAATTGTGCCATGAATATTCCGAAGACAAGGCTGCCAACGTACTGAAGAATATAATTCTCCTTAAAAATTGCCTTCGTTCCGAAATAAAGTATCAAACAGAGTGATCCTACGCCGATACCTACGATCCAGGTGTCATAAAAGAATGACAGCAGGATGCCAAATGCAAAATATCCAAACAGGACTTTCTCAATAATACGGTTCGACTTGCCGTGAACCTCATTAAAAAATTGACGTATTTCCTTTTTCGTAGCCATTTTTAAAAAATTGATAAAAGGTTTGTACTGTTATTTGCTTCAGAGTTGGAGGGTAATTCGCAGCCATATGCGGTTAATGCCACTTCAGGGAAATAGGGAGGTTCTTCCCCATTGAGCATTGCATCCAGGGCAATTTCGGCAAACTTGGTATTGCGTGAAACGCAAAAGCGTGCCCGGTTGTAATTGCCTTTATAATAAATCTTATGGTCCTGTATTAAAACCGCCTGTGGTGTGCTGTAAATACCGAGGGCATCTGCGATGCTTCCATCCGGGTCATCGATTACTTCTATGCCCAGATCATATTTCTTTTTGAATTCTTCGATTTTCAGAGGATCCTGATCTTCGCTTTGCAATACCGCAATAAACTGAATGTCATCTGAATACCTGCGAACCATAGATTGGAATTCAGTGATGTTGAAACGAGAACACGGACAATCATAATTGTAAAAGTGAACGAATACTCCCTTTTTGCCGGGAAGCCGGGGCAGGATCGCTTCTACACTGTCGCCTGTTTCTACCTGTTTAAGGTTTTGCGGGATGGGTGTGGGAAGGGTATACTTATATTCCTGCTCCCAAAAAAGGAATCCAATACCGCCAAGTGCAGTAAGTGTGAGCGCAAGAAAAAGTAAAATTTTTTGCATATAAGTATACCAATTTAAAAGAGGCATAAATATAGGCCACACATACGTCCAATCGATTTAAATCAGACGTTCGAATATACTCATGTAATAAATGCCTCGGATTTGAGCATAAACGGGGTTTTAAGCAACAAAAAAGCCCTGTGTTTGAACAGGGCAAATGTGAAATGGTCAGAACCGGATAACTACTGTTCTTCTGTCTGTTCCAGGCCATTTTCATAATCGGCCATCACAAAGTCAAAATTTTCGGTGGTATTGATTTCTATGATCTTCATGGTGGTGTCACCGTCGCCTGTTTTAGAGACATAGTTCATTTCAAGCACATCACCTTCAGGAAGCTGGTCGAAATATGTGGCATATTTCTTTTTCATTTGCTGAGAGAAAAGGAAGTTATTTTTGGACCAGTAGGAGGAATATCCCTGAATAGGTTCTTCACTGACCCAATAGCGGGCCGTATACTCATCTGTTTCTGTCTGATATTCATTACATGTATAACCCATGATGGTTTTTGTATTACCTGTTTTGGTTATGTTAAAATCTGCAACCTTCATTGAATCCATGGTGCTTTCAATTGAAGAATCCATCATTTTACTCCAGTCAAGCCCATATGCCACACGGGATTTCTCGCCCTTCTTGTTTTCCAGTAGCATGATTGTGGCTTTATGAGTGTTATCAAAAATCATTACAGTTCTTTCCAGGTCCTTATCATCCGTTTCCAATTGCATGGCCCAAACCTCGGCGTTGGTACTCATAAAAGTTCTGAACTGTGTGGGGTCTATTTCTTTTCCCTTTTCATCAGTGCCAGAAATTTCCATATCTGTAAATCCTTCGAAATGATAACTATCTTCGGTTTCAACATTCAGGTCGATGCCCTTTAACATTTCACTGTAATCATATCCTGCACCCTCATACTGGGTTGGCGGTCCGAAAATTTGTTCCAGATAACGGTCTGTCTGTTTCTGAGCGGCCTTCTCTATTTCATGGGCAACACGTCGTTCTACAGCTTCCTGCACGCCATCCTCAGCCGCCTGTTTGAGTTTTTTCAGTAGCTGTGCATCGGCGGATGTTGTTATGAAGAATGCGGCTAACAGAAATAAAATGACGTTCCTGGTTTTCATGGCTTATGCGGTTTTAATCGTTAAAGGAATATACTTAATAGGCGATTAAATCTCTAATATTCAGACTGCTAAAAGAATTAAATCATGAAAATTCACTAGAATTAGGTAGAAATCTTTAATAGTTTTTTTAGGGTAAAGCTTACCGCATGTTTATTGATTTAATTATTAATTCTTCAATGATTGAAGTAACAGCCTGAATATCTGACGGGATGATAAGGGAGGAGATTATCTGTTTAAATTTGTCTACAAGTGTAATTCCGCCAATACTTATGAGCGCGTTTTTTGAGATTGGTATTTCACCAAAAATCTTGATATGGGGAACAGGTTCACAATGAACCGAATTGAATTCTAGATGAATGAATCGTTGAGGTCAGTTTTGCGACTATTTTAGAAAATTGTACACCGCCCTTCATGGAGGTCCTCAGCAGAAACGTTGAAAGCATTGCTTTCACATTGAAACTCCAGCTGGGCGCTTTCGCGCTGAAACAACTGTGCAATCCCGCAAAAGTCGGTGAGTACGGGGTTGGACCATATATAAATACAATTAACATGCTCCACATTCTCCAGACCGGAAAGAGATGTGAGTGTTTTGTTGTTCTCAATGTAGAGACAACTCATCCTTGTCGCATTTTCAAGTGCATAAAGGTCAATAAGAGATTTATTGTTGACAATATCTACATTATGAAATTCACGGATTCCCTGAAGCCCTTCAAGGCCGGTAAGTGATTCATTTTCATAGATGGTAAGGGCGACATGATCATTTGTAATATTTCGAAAAACACTCAGTGATCGAATCTTAGGATTACCATATACAAGGATACTTTCGCTTATGTTCTTTATGTTTTCTAATCCGGATAGCGAAGAGAGTGATTGATTGTTTACGATATGAACGCTGTTGGCGCGTACGATTGACCGGAGGGGAGTCAGGTCGGTGATGGCATTGGGATCTGTTGAAACAAATGCGCCGATCTGCAGCATACCATCCACACCGGTATAACAGGTATTAGCGAATTTGATTATGTCATTCTGAGTTTTCAAAATGACATCTCCCTCATAGGTGGCAGACCGGCAGGCTGTCTCATCGAGCTCGGGTGATGAACAGCCCGAGATTACGCCAAATGCAACCGCACATACCGAAGCCAGCAGTCTGAAACTGATTTTAGATCTCAACAAGTCTTATTTAGTAGTAGTGGTTTGAAGTTCCGCTTCAGGTCTTGAAAAAGGAACATTCAAGGTTCAATATACACAATTTTGATTTGAAATCACCAATATTAATTCTTTACCTGGGTAAATTAATATGATAATTATAGCCATCAGGGTGGCTTAGCGGCTCTTTTAGGCTTCGTACAGCTTCCTCATTACATAGTTATGCAATCCACTGGCCCAGCTTCTTGGCAAGATATATGACATGAAAAAATGAGATATTCTGTTCATTCTTCCAGGCATAATGAAGAGTTGCCCGCCAAATTTCCGAAGTGTGTATTCGGCAACGTCCGATGGTTTGGACGGGATTGGAGCGAGCCAGAAAGGCCGGGGTTTTGTGCCCAGGTAATTAGGTGTACCAATAGCACCGGGACAGCACACCGCGAACGTATATGGTTTGTTTTGGTATTCATAATGGAGTCCTTCGGTGAAATTCCATAGATAGGCTTTTGTGGCCGCGTATGGCACAACCAGCCGGGTTCCCCTGAATCCTGCCAGGCTGGATAGCAGTATTACGCCAGTTTTTTTATCCTGTCTTCCTTCAAGCCACATTTGTATAAGTCGCGTAGGGGTTCCCAGGTTAACGTTGATCGTGGTATCGATATCCTTTTCCGATAAATCCTTAAAAAGCCTTACCGGACCGAATGCGGCATTATAGATCAGCAAACCACAATCATGTTGCTCCATGACATCCCGAAGGAGTGAAGGACTGTCAGACTTTGCCAGATCCGTTATAATGGTCTCAACACGGATATTGAATACCCGGCACAGGTCTTTTTTTAGCGATTCAAGTGCAGATTCATTTTGATCAACGAGAATTAAATTCAATCCCCGTCTCGCCAGGCTTCGTGAAAATGCCGCGCCCAGGCCTTCCGCTGAACCGGCTACCATTGCCCATTGACCGAAGTTTGTGATTTCCACGTTTATTCTCTCAAAGTTCGCTGTTAAAGTATTGCTGCAACTTGTCCCGGTAACTATCCGAAACCGGTATTTCATGGCTACTAATTGTAAGGGTATTGCGTCCAAGGGTATTAACCTCGTCGAGATTGATGATGAAGGATCTGTGCACCCGCATGAATTTATTGTCAGGCAAGCGCTCTTCCAGGGATTTCAGGCTCATCAGTGAGAGCAGGGGTTTTGTCTGGTTTTTGATATGGACCTTCACATAGTCTTTCAGACCCTCGATGTACAGGATATCATCATGAAATACTTTGACATGCTGATATTCCACTTTGAACATGATAAAGTTGCTGGCTGGCTGTGAGGCGGAAGCCCTCGCATTGCGGAGGTTCAGGGCTTTAGTAGCTGCCTTAACAAAATCCTCGTAGCTGAAGGGTTTCAGCAAATAGTCAATCGCGTCTACTTTATAGCCCTGCAAGGCATACTGATCATAAGCTGTTGTGAAGATTAGTAAAGGCCTGCCCGTACCTTCCATACCACTTATAACGCGTCCGAACTCGAGCCCCGACAGATCATTCATCTGAATATCGGAGAAGATCAGATCGATTTTTTCATTTCTCACGATTTCAAGCGCTTCTATGGCATTTTCACATGTGCCAACGAGTTCAAGGAAAGGGGTTTTTAAAATGAATTCCTTAATTAAGGCCAGTGCCAGTGGCTCATCATCCAGTGCAATACACCGTAATTTTGTCATAATTCAATTTGCAGTGAGACTTTGAAGGTATTGTCTTTATCGTCAATCTCAAAATTATAACGGCTGGGATAAAGTAATTCCAGTCTTCTGCGGGTGTTGGCAATTCCAATTCCGTGTTCTTCGTGCTGTTCACCTGACTTTGGGAAAATCGGGTTTTCCACGTATAAGTCAAGAACATTGCCTGTCAATTGAATGGTAATAATCACTTCGCTGGCCACTGTAGAGGAGATACCATGCTTGAAGGCGTTCTCTACAAAGGGAAGGAGTAACATTGGTGCAATTGGCTGATCGTACGTACCTGATGGCTTGGTGAACTTCAGGGTAACCTTTTTTGAAAGGCGCAGTTTCATCAGTTCAATATAATTTTCGATAAAATTGATTTCATCGGAGACAGTGGCATGTTGTGAATCACCGTCATAGATAACATAGCGCATCATGGCGGATAACTTCAGTATCGCCGTACGGGATGCCTCTACATCGATAGATGTAAGCGCGTAGATATTATTAAGCGTATTAAAGAAGAAATGTGGATTGATCTGCGCTTTCAGGTAGGAAAGCTCTGTGCGAACCTGCAGCTGCTCCAGTTCCTTTCGGATCTCCTGTTCATTCTGTTGTTTGCGGACAAGAAAAATAATGACACCCAAACTGAGATCGAAAAGGATCAGGAAGAAGCTTGTAAAATCGAATGGACCTCGCCGGTTTTCCGGATTATAAGGTTTTTCAGGCCTGAATAACTCATGCATTCTTCGGGGTAATTCAATCTGGTCTTCAAAGAAATGTACCAGAAGAAGGATAGCTGTAATAACTCCGATTACAGACAAGCCGTAAATCAGGAATTTGTTCCTGTCCAGAAGTTTTGGAAGTAAGTATTGCGAGTGCAAAATATACCCGACGGTGAGCAGCAATGCCAGAAATAGCTGACGGTACCAAAATTCCACAGGCCAGTTGACATCCACGCTGTTCGGGGTAAGCGTTAGAATCAGTACCCACAGAATACCGACGGATACATATTCAAATCCTTTTTTTCGTTGCAACATAATGTAAGAACGCGATTTAGGGTTGAAAAGCTTCAATCCATCTATTCAAATCGACCAGAGAGCGTTCTTGATCGATGACTACCACACTTCCATAGATGAAGGGATTTCATAGGTGCTAAATGCCAAATGGTCGATACATTGGGCTCAACTGTCGAGTTTAAGGCACTCTCCATCTATCGGTGTAAACAATAAGGCTAATTATGCGTCTATACTGTTGACGAACAAAACAACTGATGAAAAAGATTAACATTAAATTACTTATTACGCTAAGCGCAATTTTTACTATGCTGGCCCTGGATAACGTTCAGGCACAGAATGGACCGCCTCCCGGCGTAACTCAACGTCAGCAGGAAAAAGTAGGATACGGCAAGATTTCCGGAACCATCCTCGATGAAAATCAGGAACCGGTACCATACGCGGCCATATCAATCGTTGATCAAAAGAGTAACCGGATTGTAGACGGAACAGTGGCTGATGACAAGGGGTCCTTTGTTATTCGAGACATTGTTGAAGGTACCTACACACTGAGCGTTACATTCATTGGTTTTCAGACCCTTGAGAAGGGGCCGTTTGAGATTACCGGAAAGGGAGAGTCCTATGATGTCGGTACATTGAACATCACAAGTGTAAGCACTCAACTGGATGAAGTTGTGGTAGAAGGAGAACGTGAGCTAATTGAAGATAAGGTAGACCGTATTGTGTACAACGCGGATCAGGATAAAACGACAATGGGTGGAGATGCAACCGACGTGCTGCGAAGAGTGCCCTTGCTTACAGTTGATCTCGACGGTAATGTTTCCCTGCGGGGAAGCAGCAATATAAAGGTGTTGATCGATGGAAGGCCCTCAACCATCACAGCATCCAGTATCGCTGACGCCTTAAAACAAATACCTGCAGATCAGATTAAGACAGTTGAAGTAATTACCTCGCCATCAGCTCGTTATGATGCTGAAGGAACGGGTGGAATTATAAACATTATTACCAAGAAAAATGACCTTCAGGGAGGATCATTGTCAGTCAATTCCAGCGCAGGGTTAAGAGGATCCAGCTTAGGATTGAATGCCAGTTATCGTACGGGTCGACTCGGTTTGTCCCTGGGTGGCTATGGCAGAGCCGGCTACAATGTGGTAGGTGAATTTGAGAATGAACAAACGACTAAGGATGAATTCGGTTCGATTGTTTCAACGACCAGTCAGTTCGCGGATACCCGTAACAACTATCTTTTTGGGCGTTATAACTTCGGTGCCGACTATGCCTTTAATAAATACAATTGGGTCGGCGCTTCTGTGAACCTGGGAATCAGGAATTTTAGTTCGAACCAGGATGGTCGTCTGACACAAACCAATAATTCAATGGGTCTGCGCTCATCAACAGAAGATGTGGGGATCGATAATCTTGGCAACCAGGTTGATGTTAGTTTGAATTACCTCAGGACCTTTGAAGAAAAAGGTAAAGAAATCAGCCTGCTTACGCTGTATAGCCAGAACAAGCAAACCAATGATTTTGACATTGCTACTCTTCAAAGCAGCGAACCGATAGATAACGCATTTATCCGGAATAATAACGACAGTTACAACAAAGAATTCACGATCCAACTGGATTATGTGGAGCCCATCAATGACAAGATCATCGTTGAAATGGGTGCCAAGAATATTATGCGTGATGTAACAAGTGATTTTCTGTACCTGGTGGGAGATGATGAAAATTCATTAACACCAGTAGAAGGTGTAAATCTGAGCAATAATTTTGATTACGTTCAGAATGTACTTGCTGGATATCTCTCTGGTACCTTTGATTTAGGTAAGGGTTACACGCTGATGGCCGGCGGTCGGTATGAGTATACAACGATTGCTGCGAACTTTTCGGATGAAGCAGATCTTGAGATTCCGGATTACGGAACATTCGTGCCCAGCATAAACTTCTCGAAGAAGCTGACTCCGTTGAAAACAGTTAAATTTGCCTACAATCGAAGAATCCAGCGTCCGTCACTACGCTTTTTGAACCCGAATATCGACGCATCCAACCCACTGAATATTTCACAGGGTAATCCTACACTTGACCCTGAATTCACCGATAATTTTGAAGTGTCTTACAGTACGTTCAAAAAAGGAACTTCGATCAATATTTCAGCATTCTGGAGAAATACAACAGGATCAATCCAGCAGGTACGTGAAACTATCGGACAGGATACGATATTCTCAACGTTCCAGAACATTGGTCAGGAAGATGCCCTGGGTGTGAGTATTTTCGCGAATGGCAAGATTGGTAAATTACAACTCAGCGGAGGTATTGATTCTTATTATGCCATGTTGGATAATAATTTGGAAGACCCACTCTTCAACGCATCTAACGAAGGTTTTGTCGTATCAGGCCGATTGTTTGGTAGTTATGAATTAACTGAGCAGTGGGCACTGCAGTTCTTCGGATTCATTCGTGGCCGTCAGGTACAGCTTCAGGGTTATCAGACAGGGTACTATGTTTACAGTCTCAGTTTGAACCGGATGTTCAAGGAGAAGCGCGGTAGTGTCGGTATTGGAGCTGAAAACTTCCTGAATAACGGAATGAAGATGACCAGTGAAGTGACAACGCCATTTGTAGATCAGTTTAATACCAACATCATGCGGAATATGAACTTCAAAGTGAATTTCAGCTACCGTATCGGTAAGCTCACAACCGGTCAGACACGCAGAAGACAGCGTAAGGTCGAAAATAACGATCTGAAAGATGGTGGTGGAAATCAGGATATGATGAATAACTAGTTTTCAAAATGATTCAAGAATCCAGGGTTGGTTTGGTTTAGGCACTGGGATTCACTGAGAAAGGGGCATTTGCCCCTTTTTTATTTGCCCCCATAAAAGTAATATTAGGTTATGAAAATCACGGTAAAATCCAGCCGATACTATTTTTCTCCTGTGTTACTGATCTTGTCAGTTCTTTTTTCATGTGATTCACAAAAAAAGGAATCTGAGTTGGATGAAGTCTATTTGAATTCACTGAGCAGTTATCGGGAGACACTTGCAGAAAAAAGCCGTATGGAATACCTACAGTTGATTGGTCGTTATCAACTTTTCCCGGATCAACAGAATTATATTGGTACCCGCCCTGACAAGGCCATTATGGTTGAATATGAGGATTTTCCGGAGGAATTGGGCATGGTACACTTCACTCCGGACTCATTGATTTTTGTTTCAGCCGGGTTTTTATTCGAAACTGCCGATGGATCCTCAGACTCTACCGTGCAACTGCCACGTACAGGCTGGTTCAGGTCGGAGGATTATCAATATGGCCGGTTCAGCTGGCATTTTTTAAACCGTGAAGGAAATTTCTTTTTACGGATCCGTGATCATGAACATCCTGAGGCAATGAATTTCAAAGGATATCATTGGTTTGAACCGAATGCAGAATTTATACTGGATGGAGAGTTTATATACTTCGATCAGCCCCTGATCGAGGAAGTTCCGTCGACCCTGGACTTCAAGGAAAATTCAGTCTTTATTGGACAGGTTAAATTTAATTATCGTGATGAGACTTATACACTGGATGTGGGGGAGGAAGGGTTCACCACCTTCGCCGATGAAACTTCGGCAGACCAAACATATGGTGCAGGACGGTATTTATATATTACACTTCCGGAGAAGAATGGTCCTGTACAGGTTGATTTTAACTATGCCTATAATCCCGCATGTATTTTCTCTGAGTTCACAACATGCAAATTTGCCCCTCCACAGAATCGCCTTCCATTCAAAATCCTGGCAGGTGAACTATCAGATCCGATAGACACCGGGATGGCCGGTGTTCATTAGTATTTAGTGTTAATCAAAAATTGCATGTTCAAAAATCAATTGTTTTTTTTACCTTGATCTGTTTAATTCAATAAACTATGAACAAAGATTACTTCAACCGTGTAACCGTTCTCACCATTACCCTTGCCGTGTCAGCTCTTTTCATTGCCATGATCAAGGGGTTTTTTATGACCATATTATTATCGGCCATTTTCAGCGGTCTGCTTTACCCGTTATTTCTACGACTTAAGAAACGGTTTGGCGGTCGGTCTTCAGGGGCGAGTATCGTCACCCTTCTGATTTTTGTTTTTCTCATTTTACTCCCCGTTAGTGGTTTGCTGGTTGTAGTCGTGGATCAGGCGATCAATGCCACTGAAACAATAGGGCCGATCCTCAAGGATAAAATTGGAGATCAAAGTACGTTGCTCGACCGGATCAATGATATTCCGATTGTGGAAAAGTTCTTCCCGGACCACGAAAAATTTGTCGACACAGTAGAGGGTCTCATTGCCGGTATCGGGAAATTCGTGATTAATAACCTTGGACAGATCTCTTCAGGGGCGGTGAGTTTGTTTTTTCATTTTTTCGTGATGCTCTTTTCAATGTACTACTTCTTAATCTATGGAAAGAATTATCTCGCCTGGGTCCTTTATATGCTTCCGCTCAATTCGGAAGAAGAGAATTTATTACTATCAAAGTTTATTACGGTTTCAAGGGCAACGCTCAAGGGAACCTTTGTTATTGGTGCAGTACAGGGAGCTATGGGAGGTGTGGCAATGTGGATTGCCGGAATACCTAATACACTCTTTTGGGGGGTTATTATGGCAGTTTTTTCCATTATTCCCGCGGTAGGACCGGCGATTGTCTGGTTGCCGGCAGGCATTTATCTGTTAATCACAGGAAACATAACCGCAGGAATAGGCTTATTGCTTTTTGGTGCAATCGTGATTGGAAACATCGATAATCTCATACGGCCTAAACTGGTTGGTAAAGAAACTGAATTGCCGGATCTGATGATATTCTTCAGTACACTGGGTGGTCTGGCATTGTTCGGAGCATCGGGTTTGATCATTGGTCCGGTCGTGGCTGCATTGTTTATAACCATGTGGGAGATTTACGGTGCCACCTTCAGTGATTCTTTGGATCCTTCGAGCCTTGTTGTTAAAGGCGAAAAAGTAATAGATCACATGGTTCCTGCCGGTGTTGAACATATGAAGGAGGGAATGCAACATCTGGAGGAGGAGGAAAATAAAGAACAGGGTAATTCAGAAGCCGGGCATCAGGATTAGGTGTTCATTTGATTCCTTTCATGGTACAATAGCAACAATGCGTAGTGGGCCGCCACTGCCACCGTTTATCTTCATAGGTAAAGCAATGATCTGAAAACCAGTTTCAGGCAGCTTGTCCATGTTCGCGACATTTTCAAATCCGGGAATGTTGGCGCTGAAGAGTATGCGATGTGATTCAAAGAGAGATGATTGTCCGTAATCAAGGCTAGGTGTGTCAATGCCTGTTGCCGAGATTTTACGATTTGTTATTAACCATTCAGCTGTTTCGGGATGGATGCCCGGGAAATGCAATTTCGCCACAGCGTCAGGTCCCTTTTCGTCGGTTCCCATATATCGTTTTGCATCCGGCCAGAATTTCCCAAACCCGGTTCGAAATAACAGGATGGTCTGATCTTTAATTGTGCCATGTTCCTTTTCCCACTGTTGTATATCTGCTATACTGATCTGGTAGTCTGGATTCAACACACAGGAGTCAGAAATATCAATTACGATGGCCTTACCTATCAGGTTTTCCAACGGGATCTCATCAACAGATTGTTTTCCTTCTGAAAAATGGACGGGTGCATCGAGATGGGTGCCTCCATGCTCAGCTGAGGAGAAGGAATAGGCTGAATAATAGAACCCCTTATCTGTAAGACCAGCAGATCCGGAGAGATGAAATCCATCGGCTGTAGGCCAAAACAAGGTTGTACTGTCAAAGGGATACGTCAGGTCGATAATGGTACCGTTCAGGAGGCTTCCATTTTTAGATTCTGAGTCAGACTTCTGCTCAGAAAAGCATCCGGTGAGGAGAATTATAAGAAATGTATACAATGCTGGTTTCATTCGGATGAGATTAGTTGATTTTCAATTTACGATGGCTGTCAATAAATTCAAACCTATGAATGATCATTCCACCAGTGGGCACCGGGACTGGTCTCCAGGTTGAACTGTTCGCCGAGGCGCGGGGTCAGGAATTTCAGGTTCTGTTCCATTGCTGCCTGAACAAAACGTTCCGCGGGATCTTTCCAGGTGTGCTGAGCCAGGGAGAAGGCACCCCAGTGAACCGGAACCGCTCGCTTAACACCCGAGTCCAATCCGGCCTGAACAGCTTCTTCAGGAAACATATGTATCTGTCGCCAGTGCTCATTGTATTGTCCGCATTCCATAAAACCAATATCGAAAGGCCCCAGGCGGGAGCCTACTTCTTTAAAATGATCTCCATAGCCACCGTCGCCACTGAAATATATACTGGAACCATTTTCTTTCAGAACCCATCCTCCCCATAGTGATTTTGCCCTATCTGTAAGACCTCTGCCGGAAAAGTGACGGGAAGGAGTAAAAGTGATCTGGATTTCATGAAATATTTCCTGGTCCCACCAATCAAATTCGGTTATATTTTTTCCTTGTACACCCCAGTATTTAAGATGTCTGCCAACGCCAAGGGCCGTATAAAAGTGTTTTACTTTGGGAATCAGCCGATGCATGCTATCCAGGTCAAGGTGATCATAATGGTCATGGGTGAGTAAAACCAGGTCGATTTCAGGAAGAGAATCGATGATCTCCAGTGACCCGGCTGAAAATCGTTTTGTGGCAAATGGCGCAATGGGGGAGGCATTCGAGCCAAACATTGGATCTATCAATATGGTCTTACCACTCACCTGCATCAGCAGTACTGAATGACCATACCAGATGAATTTGGGTGTCTCTGTTGGGGTAAGAAATTCACTGGCTCTGAAAGGCTGGATCGGAAGGGGAGACCCGGGCTCCCTTCCAGCTGTCTCAAAAAATTGCCTGTAAAGTATTTTGGGAAGGGTCTGGATGTTCACATCCATTGTTGTCTTTACCAGGTTCTGGAATTTGTTTTCCGACCAGTTGTCTGACTTCGAATATCGTTCCTTTAATTCCTGTGTTATTTTACCGCCGAATTGCTTCATTTCATTTCCTGTTTGCTGCGATAATTAAACAACAGATTCTGCCAATTGATTAATATCGCGGTTATCAAGAATCTTCTTTGTTGACGGGTGAAACAGCGTTGCGATCATCGCCAGCCCTAATTTCGTTGTGGTTGTAACGTTTTTCGACTTTCTCAATAGCGGGAAAAAAGGTTTAGCGATCTTGTATATTATATTGTAAAGCCTTGTTCGTGAGGTAATATCTTTTTCAGGCAGTATAAATCCGGGACGAAACGCATAGGCATCGTAAAAGCCTTTGGAAAAAATCATATTCTCGGTACGGCCCTTCACTCTTGCCCACATAATGCGGCCGTTCTCCGTACTATCTGTTCCCTGCCCGGACACATAAACAAATACCATCTTTTTATTCAGATCATAAAGTATGTCAACGAATGCTTTTGTGATTGTATAGGTTATTTCCGTGTATTGTTCTTCACTCAAACCAACCGCTGAAATTCCCATACAGTAGAAACAGGCATCATATCCGGCTAGCCGGTCCTGAATCTGTGCGATGTCCTGAAAATTCTCAAGAAGGATTTCTTCAATTTTCGGATGGGA
Source organism: Fulvivirga sedimenti (assembly GCF_020328055.1). NCBI lineage: Bacteria > Pseudomonadati > Bacteroidota > Cytophagia > Cytophagales > Fulvivirgaceae > Fulvivirga > Fulvivirga sedimenti. Next base: position 216,198 of record NZ_JAIXNE010000003.1, on the reverse strand, counting down.
AAGATGTATACTCTTTCGGTTTATGATGAGGACATGTTCAATTTCCGGATTGTCGAGGCATTCCAGCAGTACCCCTTTTCCAACCATTCCGGAAGATCCTGTGATGATCACTTTTTTCATATAGTAAGTTATTGAATAATTTGATCATGCACTTATATCATTTATCTGGCCGCAGGCATTTTCATGCCGGGGAAACCTTTTTTTAAGTATTAATTAACTTCAGTTAAACCCAGTTTATTGAGCAATAATTTATCCGGGATTTGATTAAAATATCCAGATCAGATTCAAAAAACAAGGAGAGCCGTTATTGCAAGGAGTACAAGAAACAGCACGCTAAAGATGATCAGCCGGATTCGAATGATCTCGCGTCGTTTTTCCCGTTGCCAGGTAATGAGCTTTTCGTATTCAGTTTTATTGGTATTTGATTCCCTCAAATCCTCCCGATACGGATCAGGTTGGGCAGCACCTTTCCCTCGCCTGAGAAGGTTCAGGCTTTTATCATTAAGATATTTCCCCAGTCCGGCAAATCCTATTCCATTACTCATGATCGGTATACTTAGTATTATAGTATACGAATATTAATTAAGTAATGTTCTGTGACATGATGTTTGAATCGGGCTGTTTGGCCGGGTTTTGCATTCTTATCAGGATTATTACAGCGGATACCAGGGTAATGATCGCTGTAAGACGTACGGAACTGAAGATTCCGAATTTGTCGGCTACAATACCTGTCAGAATTGCGCCAATGGCATATCCCAGGTCACGCCATAACCTGAAGACACCGATGCTCCTGGCACGCTGCAGTGGATTGGTATAATCTGAAATTGCCGCCATAAACGTTGGGTATACGATGGCGGTTCCTAAACCGAGGGTACAACTTAGTGCCAGGAACTGATTCAGGGTTAAGGCGAATGACATTCCCAGAATTGCAATTCCCTGGATCACCATTCCCCAAATCAACATTGATTTTTTATTGAGATGATCGGCAACTTTTCCTGTGACTAACTGACCCAGCCCCCAAACAATTGGATAGACCGCCACAATTTTCCCAACCTCTTCCAACGTAAAGTCTTTACTTACCAGGAGAATTGGAAAGAGTCCCCAGATCATTCCATCATTCAGGTTATTCACTAACCCTGCCTGAGTGATTGATCCAAGATTGGGGTTAAGCCATGTTGTATCCAGAAAAACGTTCCTAAGAAGAGGTACACTACTGGTTTCGGATTCGATACTCACATGATGAATGGTATCTTTAACCAGTAGGATACTTCCGAATAGCCCAATGAGTACAAATGCGATACCCATATAGAAAGGATAGGGGCGCAGGCCATATTCAGAGGCAATCCATCCTGTAAGAAAAGCTACGACCCCTACAGCGAGATATCCTGCCGATTCATTCAGGCCCATCGCGAAACCCCGGTTCCTGGGACCAACCAGATCAATTTTCATGACAATGGTGCTGGACCATGTGAGTCCCTGGTTTATCCCCAGTAAAATATTTGCTGCGATAATGGCATTCCAGCTGCCTGCATAGATCAGGATCAAGGGTACTGGCAAACCGAATAACCATCCCAGGACAAGAAGTCTTTTTCTTCCAAAACGGTTGGCGAATGCACCTGCATAGTAGTTGGTTATTGCTTTTGATACTCCGAATACAATGATGAAGGAAAGTATGGCTGTTTTGGCCGCAACCGCAAAATCAGCCTCCGCAATTTGAGGTAGGATCGTTCTTTCCAATCCGACCATTCCACCTACAAAAGCATTGATCACAAGAAGTATAGTGAATTGTTGCCAATTCCTCCGAAGACCCAGCGCAACTTTCATTTTAATTGAGAAGTTGGTATGTCGGCAAACTTCCGATAATTTATTGAACTTTCCCGTACATAGTAAACAATAGATTCATTGGGTTATTTGATACGAAAGAAGGTATGACGCTTAATTTCTTTGTGTTTCTAAGCCCCGCCAGTACTGGAAGAATTTTTCTATATTGATCGTGAAGTAATCCTTCCGTTATGAAAGATCAATATGTAGACCTGTCTACCCTCAAATTCCTGCTGTTTGATGTGCATAAGCTGAGTCGCATCCTCGAAATGAATCGTTTCAGGGAATATGACACATCGGCAATCAATGATTACCTCGATTCGGTAAAGGAGTTCTCAGATAAGGAAATGTATCCATACTTTCGCGAAATGGACCGGGACCCTGCATTTTACAGGGATGGTGAAATCATTGTTCATCCCCAGGTAGTCAGGTTTCTGAAACTGTGCGGTGAATCGGGATTCATAGGGGCAACTTTTGAGCAGGATACTGGTGGTTTACAGCTACCGAATATGGTGCTTTCAGCAGCTGCATTTATTAAGGAAACGGCAAATAATCACTTGCCGGGATATGCCGGACTAACTGCAGGAGCTGCAGAACTTATTCAGCACTTTGGCTCTGAGTCACTTAAAAAAATGTACGTCCCGAATATGCTGGCAGGTGAATGGTCCGGTACAATGTGTCTGACTGAACCACAGGCCGGAAGCTCATTATCTGATATTGTGACCTCAGCGGTGCCTGATGGGGAGGCTTATAAAATTCACGGACAGAAAATCTTCATTTCAGGAGGGGACTATCGGGGTGTTAAGAATGTTGTGCATCTTCTGCTCGCACGGATTGAAGGCGCGCCTGCAGGAACAAAGGGTATTTCCTTGTTTGTGGTTCCTAAATTACGACCCGAAAAAGACGGAACACTGCATCCCAACGATGTGAACACGCTGGGTGATTTTCAGAAACTCGGCCAAAAAGGTTATTGTACGACGCATCTGTCATTTGGTGACGGGGATGATTGCCGGGGGTGGCTTGTAGGAAATGCAAATGAAGGGCTTAACTACATGTTCAAAATGATGAATACAGCCCGTATAGCGGTGGGTAGGGGCGCAGCTGCCATAGCAACAGCGGCATATCATTCATCACTTACCTATGCCAGGGAACGTCCACAAGGCCGAAAGCTTTCTTCCTCAGGGGATAAGAACCCGCAGGAGGAACAGACGCTGATTATCAATCACCCTGATGTGAAACGCATGCTGATGTCACAGAGAGTTGTGGCCGAGGGCTCGTTAAGCCTTGTCCTGCTATCAGCCCGGTACCAGGATCTGGCTGAATCTCATTCAGATCCTGAAACCCGAAAGAAGTACAATCATCTCCTTGATATTTTGACCCCACTCACCAAGACATACCCCGCTGAAAAGGGTATTGATTCGGTGAGTGCGGGGTTGCAGGTACTTGGTGGTTATGGCTTTTGTGAAGATTTTGTGCTACAACAGTATTACCGGGATATACGAATATTCTCGATCTATGAAGGTACTACCGGCATACAATCACTGGACCTGCTTGGCAGAAAAATGACCATGGAGAATGGCATGGCGTACAAACTTCTCATGGATGAGATTCGCGAAACTGTCAGTCGGGCCTCCGAAACAGAAGTCCTGAAACCCGCTGCCGATGTTCTCAGATCAACAATTAGTTTAACGGATGAAATTGTGAATTTTCTCATGGAGTTTGCCCAAAAAGGTGACTACGAGCGATTTTTGTCGGACGCTACAATCCTTATGGAATATATGGGGATCATCGTAGTGGGCTGGCAATGGCTTGAAATTGCGTTGACGGCCATAGATCCGGAAAAAGGTGGTAACGAATCAACAGCCTTTACCCGCGCTAAATTACAAGCCATGAAATTCTATTTTCGATATGAAATGCCAAAGGCGATAGGTCTTTCCGTTACATTGATGGATAAGGAAGCGATTACACTCCAGGATGATTCTGAACTATTTTCATAGGACTTTAAGTATAAACCTGCATGACAAAAAATATTAAATCACAGTTTGATCTGGATGGAAGGGTCGCTATTGTTACCGGGGCATCAAAGGGTATTGGAAAGTATATTGCACAGGGCCTGGCGGAGAGCGGTGCACGCGTTATCATCAGCAGCCGAAAACAGGAGGCTGTCGACGCGGTTGCTGAAGAATTTAATGCCATGGGGCTCGAAGCCATCGGTATTGAATGCCATGTAGGAGATGCCAAACAACGGGAGTCCCTCATATCGGCAGCAATGAAGCATTACGGTCGGATTGATATACTGGTAAATAACGCGGCAATTAATCCGTTTTACGGTCCGCTGGAAAGCGCCGATGAAATGGTTTTTGACAAGATAATGGATGTAAATGTGAAGGCGCCCTGGATTCTTTCGAACCTTGTGTTACCGCATATGAAGGCTAATAAAGGGGGCAGCATCATCAATATTTCTTCAGTAGAAGGGATTCATCCCGGGTTTGGTCTTGGGTTGTACAGTGTTACCAAATCAGCCCTCATTATGCTTACAAAAAACCAGGCGAAGGAGTGGGGGCCCTATGGTATCCGGTCAAACGTGGTATGTCCCGGCCTGATAAAGACAAAATTCAGCGAAGGGTTATGGAAAAATGATAAACTCGTTGAGGGATACATGAGTGCGGTGCCCCTACACAGGATTGCTGAACCAGAGGAAATGGCCGGGTTGGTAATGTTGCTGGCTTCCGATGCCGGATCCTACATGACCGGCGGAGTATACGCTGCAGACGGGGGATACCTGATTTCAGGCTGATCTCACTTACCTGAATGAGAATGGATTTGTTGCCGGGATATTTGTTACCGGTATGTTCGGAAAATTTGCTCCCATCCACTCGGCCATAAATGCCGAACCCGGCTCTTCACTATCAGCATGACCGAGCACGATCAGGGATATGGAATCGCCTTTGGAACGTGCATCACGAATGTATTCTGCCGTTTCCCATTCGGATATTTCTCCGCATATCAGCACATCCGGCTTTTCAGCGCTCGTAAGTGAAATTTGCCGTCTTCCCCCTGAAGCCCCCGGCATAAGCAATATCCTGCTGCAGGATTGATCCGGATTTCCTATATAACGGACGGTCTTGATTCCGAGACTCTTTTTTAAATGTTCAATCAGTGATTCCAGCGTCATGGCAGGTATCCTGTAACGGTTTCGGTTGTCCGGGTCAAAGTAATCATTCCACTCCAGCCGATCGACTACTCCCTGCTGAACGCCGTCTGGATATAGAGTATGGACATAATCATGATTACGCCAGACCGACATGGCATACTTTTCCAGAAGTTCCTTTTTGTACAGGTAAACATCATCCTGCTCGAGCCATTCTGTATCATCGAGGTGGTTATAAAAAGTCGGCTCATGAGCAATGATGAAATTGGCATTCAGGCTGTGTGCCTTTTCAATAACATCGATGGTTGCGAACATGGTGGTCACCACACCGGTCACTTCCATATCCCGCCGGCCGGCTTTAAGTGTGTCTACCGTTTGTGAAAAGGGTGCACCTGATACCTCTCCGATAAACCGGTCGATGATATCACCCACCGTTGTTGACCAAATCGGGATCCCTCCGAAAACCCCGGATGGCAGTAGAAGGGAGGAGGCTGATGCGACTCCAAGTGATTTAATGAACATTCTGCGATTCGGGGTTAGTTCTTTCATGATTTGATTATTAAGCGGATTACAAGTTAATGCATATCGGTAAAGATTAAAATCTCACAAGCAACTGGTTTCTTCACTTACACATTTTGCTGAAAAAGAATTCGGTTTCTGTATTCGGACTGAATTGACTATTTTGTATCAGAATAATCCCTGTCCTATGATAATCAGAAATCTCTTTACAATCCTTTTTGCACTTATCGTGTTTGTTTCCTGTTCAACTTCGGAAGAATCACCCGAAGAGCCTCAGCGGCCAAACATATTATTTATCATGTCGGATGATCATGCCTATCAGGCCATCAGCGCGTATAGCAATCACCTCATCGAGACACCAAATATTGACAGGATAGCAAAGGAAGGTATGCTGTTCACGAACGCCAGCGTGACGAATTCGATATGCGCTCCTTCACGTGCAACGATCCTGACAGGAAAACATACTCACATTCATGGGAAGGTCGACAACCGGCGGCCATTTGATTCCACGCAGGTTACATTTCCGCAACTGTTTCAGAAGGCGGGATATCAGACAGCCATGTATGGCAAACTTCATTTCGGTAATAATCCGAAAGGTGTGGATGACTTTATGATTTTGCCCGGGCAGGGTAACTATATCAATCCGAAATTTATCACCCCGGAAGGCGATACTACCATTGAAGGCTATGTTACTGATATAATTACTGATCTGACACTCGGCTGGCTCGAAGAAGGCAGGGATAAGGAAAAGCCTTTCATGATGATGTACCTGCACAAAGCTCCCCACCGACCCTGGTGGCCTCGTCCGGATAAGTTTGCCGAATTCACTAAGAAGCAGTTTCCTGAGCCTCCAACTCTGTTTGATAACTATGAAGGCAGGGGTACGGCTGCACGTGATGCAGAAATGAATATCCTGATGCACCAGCGATATAGTCATGATTCGAAAATAAGACCGGAGACGCTTGAAGCTATGGGAGATGTGGAACCCTATGTGGAGCCGTTGCCCTGGGATGAATTCTACGGTCCGTATAACAGGGCCACTCCGGCGCAGAAGGCGTTGTACGACCCCACCCTTGATTCGATCAATTCCTGGTTTAAGGAGAACTGGGCAGGTCTCAGTATGGAAGATAAAATGCGGTGGAAATATCAGCGGTACATGCAGGATTATCTGGCATGCATATCATCTGTGGATGATAATATCGGCCGGGTGCTGGACTATCTTGAGGAAAGCGGGCTAGCCGAGAATACAATCGTGATATATACGTCAGATCAGGGATTTTACCTGGGTGAGCACGGCTGGTTTGATAAACGATTTATCTATGATGAATCATTCAAAACACCTTTGCTTATACGTTGGCCGGGAGTAGTGACGCCGGGCAGTCGGACCACCGAAATGGTTCAAAATCTTGATTTTGCCCAAACGATGCTTGAGATGGCAGATATTCCGGCGCCTGATGATATGCAGGGAGAAAGCCTGGTTCCGCTTTTAAAGGGTCAGAATGATCTGTGGACACGGGAGGAAGTCTATTATCATTATTATGAATATCCCGCAGTGCACATGGTAAAACGGCATTATGGCATTGTTACTGAAGAGTATAAACTCATTCACTTTTACTATGATGTGGATGAATGGGAGCTGTTTGACAGAAAGAAAGATCCCATGGAAATGCACAACGTCTACAATGATCCGGATTATGCCGAAGTGGTGGCAGATCTAACGATCCGCCTGGGTAAGTTACGCCAGAAATACGGCGATTCAGAAGCGCTCGACAGCATGTATATTAAGCTGCACTTTGAGGAGTAGATCAATTCTTTCAAATGCCTGAATACAGTTGTATATTTTAGTATATTTCCGTCATGAAATATTTTAAGTACCTGTGTTTAGTCATTTTTCTACAAGCCTGTAGCCAGGAACCCAATGATCTTCCTTCAATCCCGGTGAAGCTTATCGATGGCTCCACAATGCAAATGGATGAATTAGAGGGGAAGAGCATGGTTGTCCTGTATCAGCCAGGGTGTGATCATTGTCAGCGGGAAGCAGTTCAGATTCAGAAAAACCTGGAAAGTTTCAATGACTACCAGGTATACTTTGTATCAAGCTCTTCCAATTATGAGAACCAGCAATTTGCCATTGAATACAAATTGAATGGCCTGACCAATTTCCATTTTGGATTTGCGCTGCCCGAGCATATTGTTGCCCACTACGGATCGATACCCACGCCGTCGGTGTATGTATATTCGGGAGACGGGAAGCTTCAGAATGAATTTATTGGTGAGACACCCATAGATAAGATCCTTTCTGTTCTATAGATCGTGAAATGTATCCGGCACAAGAAACTACCGGATACGATTTTCTGATATTCAATGAAATTTGGGATTTTCATCCTTATCCCAGATACCCCAGTATGCACCAACGTCACCTTCTGCACCTACTTTCCAGGATTCATCAAAGGATGAAAAATAGAAGATCTCAATATCGTCTTCTTTGGACCATTGCTGGGTATTGATGAAGTAACTCATGAAATTCTCTTCTGAAGGATCTGCCCCGTTCAGACTGGTTCCCTGGCTCGGCCACCCGGTTTCGGTGATGATCACCTTTTTTCCTTTGCCCGCGTTCACCGCCATGTTGTACATTTCCTTCATGTACAGAAGGGAGTAATCGCTGTGGCATCCTTCCCAGAACGGATAGCAGTTGGCCAAAAGGACGTCACAAGCATCCGTGATTTTAGGCCTGTCGGCAAATTCGTAGTATGCGTCCACATAGCCAACCTGAACATCCGGGAGCGCTTCTTTCACCCGGTGTATAAATTGAAGCAATTCCTCTTCAGTCAGATCACCGCGGTACATTACCTCGTTACCTACGGCAGCGATATCGACATAGCCTTCTCTTGCTACCTTGATTAAATTTTCAATTTCCCGGTTATTGATCTCCGGGTCATCGCCAAGCCAGGCACCCACCAGGGTTTTAATCCCGTATTCCTTTGCTATTTTGGGAATGAGTTCATTTCCGTCGGTACAGGAAAACGACCGTACCCATTTGGTGTAGGGCTTTATGATTTCCATCCTGTGACGAATCTGACTTTCTGAAAGCTGATCTCCAGGTTGTTGCCCTTCCGTGTACGGACTGAAGCACAATCCATGCATTCCCTGTTCAAGGGTTTTTTTATACAATTCAATTAATTCCTGACGGTTCGCAGTTGATAGCTTTACAGCCGAAAGAGATAAGAATCGCTCTGAACGTTTTGACATCGTTAACTGTATTTTAATTTTTCATTTTTGTCCCAAATTCCCCATCGCTGGCCTACGTCACCTTCATGGTGAACTTTCCAGGATTCATCGAATGAGGAGAAGTAGAATACTTCGATGTTTTGTTTTTGTCGCCAGTTATTCACATTGACGAAATATTTCATCGCATTTTCAGGGGATGGTTTGGCGCTTTTGTGATCTTCACCACCTCCCGGCCATCCGGTTTCTGCAATAATAACAGGTTTTCCCTTTGAAACCTTGTTCACAACCTGATACATTTGATCGAGGTAGACAGTGGCCTTGTCAATGTCGCAATCTTCCCAGAAAGGATAACAGTTGGCAAGCAGAACATCACAGGCATCAGCCAGGTCCGGATGTTCGTAGAATTGATAATAGGTATCCACACATCCGACCTGGATATTTGGCAAAGCCTCTTTCACACGCTTAATGTAATGGATTAATTCATCCTTGCTTAATTCACCGCGAAGCAAAACTTCGTTCCCAACTGCAGCGATATCCACCACTCCCGACTTTGCCAGTTCAATTAGTGAATTGATCTCTTTTTCATTTTGTGCCTTATCCTTGCTGATCCAGGCTCCTACCATGGTCTTCAAACCCCTTTCACGGGCGACCTTCGGAATGAATTCATTACCTTCTGTACAGGAGAAGGAACGCACCCATTTGGTATATGGAGTAATCACACCCATACGTCGACGGATTTGGGATTCTGTTAAAATATCGCCGATATCCTGGCCCTCTTCATACGGACTGAAACACAATCCGTGCATACCCCTTCTTAAGGATTCAGCATAGTGCTGTTTGATTTCCAGATGGTTCATCGCAGCAAAATCCATATCCGTCTCAAGGCCATTTTTGATATCGAGCCTTACAAGAGACAGCAGCTTTTCCGCTTGATAATATGTGAGGGGTTTCTCTTCCGGACCTTCTTTACGTTTGTCAAGTTCTGCGCGAATTTCATGAGCTCGATCTTCAGTTACATCATAATTCCACATGACAATCATTGCAACCAATGTACCTAGTATGGGAACGCCAGAATAGAATGCTCTGAGTCCTATAATAGCTCCTTCAGTTTGAGATGCGGCATCCGGATCAAATCCAACAACGGATAGGATTGCACCGCTTAACAGTCCGGCAATGGCAAAGCCGAACTTCACCATCCACCAGTAAATTGCCCCGAATATACCCTCGCGTCGTTTTCCGGAGGTGAGTTCATCGAGATCTATCACATCGGCTGTCATTGACATCATCAGAACAAACAAACTGCCTATGCCGAAGGAGAAAAATGGCAACGCGAAAATGAACATGTATGGTTTGCCAGGTATAAATAGAAACCAAAGCATAATGTATCCGATAATGGAGATACCCTGCGAGATGAGGAAAGCTTTTTTCTTTCCTGTCTTCTTCGACATGCGCGCCACTACAGGTATCACAGCAAAAGTTGTGACCAGCGCGCCGATACTTCCGAAAAGGGTAGGCCAGACTCCTGCTGCTGCTGCATCACCGTTGAAAAGATAATAAACAACTATAAAGAAGGAGAATGCTGCAATCGTATTGAACGCGTTGAAGATGAAGAATGTGGCAATGCACAGTTTTCTGAAAGGCTTTATTTTAAATGATTCGACAAATCCATTTAAAATTTCCTTCAGACCTGTGCCGATATGCTTCAAGGTGAGAGGCGAATAATTTTCATTCAGCGTTGATCTGCTCTTAATAAATATGGCGGGCACCATAGCAAATATCATACAGATCACGCCAACCCAGATCGCAAGCGTTCGTGTGGCCACATCGGCAGATTCAAACCAGTCGGGGTCGTACATTACAACCCAGAACCAGGGTGCAATAACCCATGCCCACTGACCGATCCACTGGGCGACAGCCATTATATCGGTTCGTTCATGGAAATCGGTACTCATTTCATACCCCATGGCCACGTACGGAACACTGAATATGGTTAACCCGAGGTAGAATATGAATGACCAGATCAGGAAGAATGTAAAATTATAGGTTACACCGTTAACCCTGTACAATTGCCACATGATAATAAAGGAAATACCCATGACCAGGGCTCCCAGAAACACGTATTGTCTTCGTCTGCCCCATGTTGATTTAGTGTTATCGGAAATAAATCCCATAATCGGATCACTAAAGGCATCAAATACCCGGGGCAGAAAAAACAGGACGCCCCACATCCATCCCGGGAAACCCAGGTCCTGAACCAGAACAACCATGAAGATGCTCAATGCGGCCGGAAACATTTGGTTGGCAAGCATACCAATACCAAAGGCAACCTTAAGACCAAAGGGTACCTGTGCGACGCTTGTTTGGGTTGATTTAGTCATATTGTCGGGGGTTAAGGTGCTATTATGATGGTTTGAATGGCTTGTTGGTTAATAGAAATTAATGATGATTCTTCACCGATATTCAATGAAAAATTCTTCTTCTCTGTTGTTGGATTGAAAACCACTGCCACAATGGAACCGTCTGGATTCTTCGCTGCTGTTACCATCATCTCCTTATCTTCCGATTCAAATCCAATTCTTTTCGCTCCCGGTCTGATAAACCGGCTGAAATGGCTCATCACATAGTAGAGTGGTGTGAAGTACACTTCATCATTTTCTGTATCTGCAATTACCGGAGCAACGCACCAGTTCTTAAACCAGTTTGGACCGCCCTGGGTGTTCAACACCATATTCCAGTCAACCCATCCGTCCACCCAGTTATTGAGGCAACCAATGATGTCACGAGCATAACGATATGTTGGTACATACTTTGGATGAAGGTGCTTGTCTTCCTCCGGCGCCCAGTCCCAACCCCAGTCGGTGGCTTCCTTCGACCAGTACCAGGCATCATCCTTCCATTTGGGAACTTCAGCATCGATGCAGGCCTCTGTCTGTATCAGGTGTTTATCAGGAGCCTTTTCGTGGGCGTAGCGCAATTCATCCGGGAATACCTCGAAAGTGCTCGCATACCAGTGGATGGCCGTACCGCTGAAATATTTGGAGCTTTGCTCATTGCGGTACATGTCGTCTACCCATTCCCGAAGGTGCTCACGGTTTTGGTCGTAACCCAAAATCTTAATGTCTGCCTTTCCTTCTCTTTCCAGAATCGGACCGAGGTGATTTTGAACGAAGAGTGTCATCTCCCCGGGTGTAAAATGCATACTTTCCCAGTTGTTGCCATTTCCCAGTGGCTCGTTTTCGACAGTAAACGCCCAGATATCAATTCCCTCCGACTTCATAGAGTCTGCATATTTTGCGAAAAACAAAGCCCAGACATCATTGTATTCCGGCAGAAGTCTTCCTCCAACCCAGTTCTTATTGTCTTTCATCCATGGAGGGGCAGTCCAGGGCGAGGCAATGATTTTGAAGCCTTCCGTCGATTTCTTCATCGCATCCCTGATCATCGGAATGATGTCATCCTTATCCTCATCCAACGAAAAATGGGTCAGTTCCATGTCATTTTCCATTGGTGCGTAGGAGTAATTGCCCAGCGAAAAGTCACTGGAGTTCATGTGCGTCCGCGTGAGGGAATATCTGGCGCCGGAATCTCCGAAGTATGCTTCGAGTACAGTGTCCCTGTTTTGAGGACTCAGCTGATTGAGTACGTAAGCCGATGCCTCTGTAAATGATCCGCCGAAACCGGTAATGGTCTGATATTCATCTTCGGGGATCAGTTTGATAACCGATCTATTGCTTTCTTCATCAAAGGAGGTGAGCCGGGTAAGCTTATGGCCATCGGCAGAGGTCTCATATACTTCAATCGCAGGCGCTTTCATATCGGTTTTACATCCTCCCATCATGAGGATAGATAACAGGACGGGAATATATTTTGTGATCAATTTCATTTATTCATTTCAACTTCCGGATGGGAGGGTGGCACCATTACATCGGCAAACAATGCAGTGCTGTCACCATTATAAGTGTTTGAAATTCGGTTTCCGCCCCTTGTCAACTCACCGAAAACTCCCTTATCCACCAAATTCCACAACGGATATTTAGCATGGCCGTCCAGCGTAAACAGGCCGAAATGGTTTTCCGAACCCTTGGGATTTCCGGCATCTTTCCATTGTTCGTCAAAGGCTTCGAAATAGAAACATGAAATCCCTGCACTATTGGTCCATTCACGCATGTGTTTGTAATACAGCCCCTGTTTATATTCATCCGTTGCTTTAGAACCGTGCGGACCGTAATGACCGTTTGAAGTGGTTGCCCAACCTGTCTCGCCGATATGGATTGGTTTATTGACACCCAGACTCCTGACATACGTTGAAACCGAATCATACTGTTTCTGAGCAAACTTCAGTGCGCGCATCATCGCAGCATCAATCTTTTCACGGTCAGAGAGATCCACTTCTTCTTCGGGAACAAACCAGAATTCCGGGTTATAATGAGAGTTGTGATATGGATAGGTATGCATTGAAATATAATCGACCTCTCTGATCAGGTCTTCCAGATCTTTGGTGTGGTAAAGCGGGTCACCGCCACCCCAGGAGGCAAAATCATCAGAACATGTGATCCAGAGGCTTTCAGGTAATTTCCCTTCAGCTTTCAGCTTCTGAAGATGACGAACCCATTTCAGGATAACGCCGGGTTGTACATAATAGCTTTCCGCCCATTTCACCATCGCCTCATTTCCAACAGCCAGTATCTTTACGATGTCGGGGTACTGATTCGCAAGCGCAACAGCACGGGCGATTTCACCCTCATTCTGCTCGCTTTCCACATTATGATCCGGCGCCTGATCTGTCCATGCATTTTTGCAGTCGATCCATGCTCCCAGCATGACGTACATCTCAAAACCGGGATCCTCTTTCTTCAATTCACTGATCGCCTTCAATACATTGGAGGCGTGGGGAAGCTGGACATTGTATGTCCGAAGGATTTTTATTCCCATTGCCGACAAGATCAGCATATCTTCCTTCAATTGTCCCACAGTAGGCTGGATCTCCCTGGATTTCTCCCGGTATCCTCCAAAGGAAATCGCCTGGTAGTCGGGATTTCCCAATATATCTTTTGCAGTCACTTCGTTGGTTTTAGTCTCTTTCACTTGATCGGTTTCGCCTTTTTTTGGATTACACGCAACAATAAAGAACGCTCCTGCGATTATTAAATTTATAATCAGTTTCATAATAGTTCTTTTTTATCGGAGTTACCCATGTTGTTCTCATTTACATCATTTCAACAGAGTAACCTGTCTGGACTTATTTCTACGGTAATACTTGCTATCATTCCGTTTCTTTCAAATATATCTTTGCTCACTTGCTGGTCAAGTGCCAACCCAGAAACCTCACGGGTTGAGCCATCATTTAAATTCAGCCGGATCCCTTCAGTACTTGAAAGTTTATAGATTACAGGCACCTGGCAATATGTAAAACAAAGGCATCCCTTTTCCACCGCATGCTTATTCCAATTCTGATTTATATCGATATATTCAAAATCAGCACTTTGGGAAAGGAACTCTTCTTTCTTTAGAATACGCGGGTTAAAGCGCAATTTCCCATGATCTACCTCGATTCCCAGCTCTCCGATCCGGCAGAGGATATCTTCCTTAACCTGTCCGGTCATTCCAGGCTGTTGAGCACCCTTACCTTTTGGTGTATGCGAATAGGGATCAGTAGGAAATGCTCCATAAAGCTCGGGCGATTTATGGACTCCAATGCCGTCAAGAATCTCATAATAATGTGTAATGAGTCTGTCAATCACATCTTTGTTTTCATTTCCGTGAATGGCGGCAAGGCAACATTCCTGTACCGCGAGCAATAGCTTTGAAACCATATGCCAGTAAATGGAACCAAGGCCTTCGTATCCGTAGAAGGTGCCCGATCTGCCCGTAAATGCTTTGTGATTAAAAACCGCTTCAAATATTTGCAGGACTTTTGCCTTATCTGATTTAGCCAAATCACCGTACTTTCCGTCGCTCAGGCTGTTCAATGATTTTTCCAGATCTGCGGCATTCCTGAAATTGCCATTGAAGTGGAATGTTCCTTGTATGTCCTTTTCAATGATGTGCCTGTTTCCATCCTCTACAAGTTTCTTCAGGAGAGGAGATTCTGCAACGGCCGCTGCAGGAATATTATTCTTTTCCATAAATCCCGGAAGAGTTTTTTCCGGGTACAGAAGGTAACTGTTTTGATCCTCCCGGTATAACTTACTTGACTTCATAGCATCCAGCAAATCAGCTGTTTCTTCCGCGGAAAGGAGGCCGCTGCTTAGCACCGAGACCTGGCCTTCCAGCATTTCACTCAGATATGAGATCGAAACCTCATCCGAACCGTTAACGGACATCAAATTATAAGCATGATATAGTTTGTCGGCCCGCTTGTTTGACTGGAGTGACCTGATCAAATATTGCAGGCTAAGGTCATTAAAGTCTTTCAGCTGCCTAAGATCCAGCTCGGATTTCCTGCCATCGAAGGATTCTGAATATACCTTCTCCCTGAAGCTGCTTGCAGCAGAACCCAGGCCATCCAATACTTTTTTACGGTCTTTATCAGAGACAGATGTAGAAAGAATGCTTCTATGTTCACTCAGAACCTGATGCATTTGTTCCAGGAGCGAATTCACTTCAGCCGAAACATGAACTTTTTCGACATCGGTATTCTCCAGAAGGTTGTTGAAGAATTTTAAAAAGCGAATTAAGTAGTAGAGGGTGACCATTGAAACACCGTTTCCAACGAGGGCGTTATTCGCGTCATTCCACTCCGGTCGCTGCGTATTCATCCAGATTCCGCCATCGGGAATGAAATTAGACATTTTTGCCAGCACGGTGGCAAGTATTTTTTCGATGAAATTAACCTGGTAGATGTCACCATTTTTATCACTTAAAAGTGCACCATCCGCACCAATTTTTGATATTCTGCTCAGGATAGCCTCATCCTTCTTATGATCGAAATCAATGGTGTCTTTTGGGTTGGCTAAGAGTTGAGGATAACTCTTAATCTTATATGGAACATTGGCATAGACAAACAGGTCCTGGTTGAAGTAGCTGCTAAGTTTACCGGGATAGTGGGCCTCTGTAAATTCAAGGAATTTGAGTAGATAAATGATCTGGTGGTCACCCCAGTAGCCGATATACGACCATGGATCATCTTCCTCGATGCGTTCCCAGTCAATGCCATTCTTGGTAATGCGGTAAGGATTGTAACCGTCGAAAGTGGATGCGTTCAGGAAGCGGAAAATCATTCCCTCACTGAACTCAGGGTAGGAGTAGGCCAATGCTTCCCAGTTCTGGAAAATATCGCGCCAGTTGCCCTCATAGTCCAGTATTTTCGACCCGTCATTTTCATCCGTTGTATTGATGGAAAACTGGTTCCACGGACGACTAGGGTCTCCATGGCGCCGACTGAACTTGAGTGGCAGATATTCCAGGCATAGTCGTTTCAGAGTAGTGCTATCTGTCCTTGAAACGAGTTCAGTCAAGGAATCAAGAGAAAATACTTCCGGAAGATTGTCGAGCATGGTTTTACCCTGTTTGGCCACTTCCTTGTTGGCATTCGCCAGGTAACGGTACAAATCATTCTTTTCAATCAGATAATTCTGATCAAAAATGCCACCGCGCATGATATTGAATAGTGTATTCGAATAGTGCCGGGTGTTCCTGAATTTATCTTCTGAGAGTTGTAATGCATCTGCAGCAGCATTTAACTCAAGCAGCCTCCTGGTGCCCTTGTCGATATCGTTTTGAATTTTCTCTGCCAGATCACCTCCCTTTTTTATTTCTTCTGAAAGAGCCACAATAGCTGAAATAGACAGGTTCACGTTGGCCACAATCATCCAGTCTTTTTGTGATCCGCCGTTAAGTGTCATTTCACTGAACACAAAATATGCACCCTTCTCAGCCTTTACATCCTTTTCCTGGTGAATGGGAAGGCCTTTCCGAAATGAATCGAGCTGTAATGAAGAAAGCAGGTATGAAGGATTATCCATTCCTGCTGACCAGGCGATATTGGCTTTCAGCGCTTCACTTGGCTCAGCTTTATCTACAATGATTGAGCTGAGGGCAAAAATACCAATACCGCCCTCCCCGATGAGTTCATTGCGCTTGTAGGCATCAACGAGGTTACTGCTTGAATTTTGCACTGCAGCCCCAACACCGCTGGGCATAATATTCTGGATACCGTCCAAAACCTTTACTTCAACCGGGTCATTTGTGTTATTGGTGAGTTGAACTTTCTTCACAAAACCATAGATATCACTGGAGTTCCATTGATACCGATAGGCAAGACCGAGGTCATGATTGATCTCTTCGAATAGAATTTTGTTGCCATGAACATTCTTGTAGAGATTGCGGGTGGTGGAATAGAGATGTGCAAATCGGATTGAGAATGGCTCCCAGATATGATTTTTTCCGTTTTTAGTGACATTAAATATCGACTTGCTTCCGGTTATTTCTGCGGACTCGATGATCTTATCATCCGTATAATAAGGGAAGAGAGCATAATCTGAATTTTTCCTGCCTGCGCTTATTCCTCCATTGCTTCCAATGAACATCCAGTGATTTGAATCACTTACGATACTCATGAAAAATGGCCGCATCCTGTCTGAATTTGAAATGAAATAATACGTTTCATTTTCAAATTGTGCTTCCTTTAATTCAACGTTCCTGAATGTAGTCTCTGTCATTAATATGGTGTTAGTTTCCTGGTAGTTTTAAAAGGGTCCATTTCTGATTGAACGTGCCTGACGGCTGTGAGCTATCCACCCAGGTTTCAAAAACCAATATTGGCCGTCGACAAAAAAACCGACGGCCAATATATCATAATTTTGGTTTAGTTCTTAACCAGTTTGATATTATCCACCAGAACAACTCCACCGGCACCTACAACAGCTCCGCTTGCGATATTGAAATGTATCATCATTGTAGAACCCGCTGCGTCTACACCCGAAAAATCGAATGTCAGGCTTGTGTAAATAGATTCATTCAGACCCTGTGCATGAATTTCATAGTTGTTTGTCACGCCAACGCCAGGGATGTTGGTTTGGAGGTGAACAACGGCTGCAACAAGGGGAGCCCCAAGTTTCATATCAAACGTCAGCCGGACGTTCGACGCCCCGTCATAGTTCAGGTCCGTTAAATCGAGCTGGAAGATATATGCTTTTCCGGCTGCGTCTGTTGGATTAAGACCCGACAGCCTCATTGCTCCTCCCTGTACACCGCCGTCTGCAACCCACTCTATACTTGCTTCGTCGCTATTGGCATCGGCGAGGCGCATCCAGTTGGTAATGGATGCAGCATCATCGAAAGTCAGGTTAATGATGCTTCCGGATGGCATTGACTCCTCTTTGTAGAAGAAGATATTGTCGATGTAAACCTCTCCTGAATTTACAAGATCGATAACCAGTTGCTGGATATTGCTGCTTGCGGCAAGTCCGTTGCTTTGGAGTACCGAGAACGGAATATCGAACTGTAGCCACTGGCCCTTTTTGATTGCCGGGCTTGATGAAGCGTTTACATTGATCAACGCTTCAGATGTAACGGCTCCAAAATCCACCAGTTTCATCAGGAATGCCGAATTTGCATCCACATCATTAGGGAACCAGAGATCAAACCGGAAGTTGGTCATACCTGCTGCTGCAGCATCAATCTGGTTGGCGCCTCCAAGTTCAATTACCTGGAAGTTACCGCCATCCACTTCAGCGAAAGTATATTTCAATGCGCCGTTTCCGGAAATACTCACCTCTTCAAATGTTGCGTTTCCGTAAAAATTAAAGCCTTCTCTGGCTACGTCAGTATATGCGTCGCTGTAAATTGAGATTACATTAGCCGCAGATTGGGTAGGGGTAGGTGCCGGTGAAGTCGGAGGCACCGGTCCACTACTACCGGCAGGCTTATAGAAATAGATGTTGTCGATATACACTTCGCCTGAATTGATAAGGTCGACAACTACCTGCTGAATATTACTGCTTCCGGCGAGACCGTTGCTTTCCAGTTCAGTAAACGGAAGATCAAACTGGAGCCATGTGCCCTGGGCAATTGCCGGGCTTGATGAAGCATTGATGTTGATCAGTGCTTCAGAAGTTGTGGCGCCGAAGTCAACCAGTTTCATCAGGAATGCCGAATTCTCATCCAGTTCGTTCGGGAACCAAAGGTCAAAGCGGAAGTTTGTCATTCCTGCTCCGGCAGCATCTATTTGATTCGCACCTCCAAGTTCCATTACCTGGAAATTGCCGCCGTCCGTTTCAACGAATGTATACTTCAACGCTCCGTTACCCGAAATACTCACCTCTTCAAATGCCGCGTTTCCGTAAAAATTAAATCCCTCTCTGGCAACATCGGTGTACGCATCGCTGTAAATGGATATCACGTTCTCCGGAGCATCTGTAGGTGTTGGCGCCGGAGAGGTAGGAGGTATGGGGCCTCCGCTGCCTGCTGTTTTGTAGAAGTAGATATTGTCTATGTAAACTTCACCCGAAGTAAGCAGATCCACCACGATTTGCTGAATGTTGCTGCTTTCTGTAAGGCCATTCGATTCTAACTCACTGAAAGGGATGTCAAACGATAACCATGATCCCTGGGCGATTGCCGGGGATGATGAAGGATTCACGTTAATGAGACCTTCTGAAGTTGATGTGCCGAAGTTTACCAGTTTCATGAGCATTGCCGATGTTTCGTCAACCTCATTGGGAAACCAAATATCGAAACGGAAGTTGGTCATTCCTGCGGCTGCCGCATCAATCTGATTAGCACCACCCAGCTCAATAACCTGGAAGTTTCCTCCGTCGCCTTCCACGAAGGTGTATTTCAATGCTTTATTACCAGCAATATCAACTTCTTCAAAGGCTGCAGCACCGTAGAAATTAAATCCTTCAACCGGAACATCTGTATAAGCGTCACTGTAAACCGAGATCACATCCGATTCGGGCTGTGAAGGGGTAGGAGCTGGAGATGTAGGCAATACAGGTCCGCCGGAAGAAGCTGATTCCTGGATGATGTCGTCTATGTAGAATGTTCCCGCGGTAGTGCCCGGGCCGTCTACGAAGATGGTGAGGCGGTTATATTCTGCAATGGATGTGAAGTCAAATGAGATTTTTTCCCAACCGGATCCTCCGTGATTTGCAGTGGTTTCGATGGCTGCTGCTGTTCCTTCCTCAAGTTTCATAAGGACAGATATAGGAGCTTCCGACCAGAAATTCATGGATATTCTCTTGTCGGTGGTGAGATCGATAGATCTTCCAAGATCGAAAAACAACCCTTCAAATTCTTCGCCGTTGTTCGTTATGGCCCCTACATTGGTTTCCTTATCGTTTGATCCCGACTGGTCAGGATTGCTCACTACCTCAAAGGAAGTTCCACCGAAAACAGTTGGATCATAGTTGACACCACTGTTATCGAAGGTGATGGGCAGGGCAGCTGTTTCAGGAACCGCGATGGTAAAGGTGTCCTCAAAGGTATCGGATGCACCTGCAAAATTTATTGCTGTAAGCGTTACCGTGTAGGTTCCGTTTGAAAATGTACGTATCGGATTGATTTCTGTGGATGTTTCATCATTTCCAAAATCCCAGAGGTATTGGTCAGCATTTTCTGAAGTATTGAAAAATGTGACAGTTCCGGATTCCTGGTTGATCTTTTGCGTAAAACCTGCAATTACCTTGGGAAGATTGTCTTCGTCATCTTCCGAGCAACCGAAGAAATTAGTCGCCAGGATCAGGAAGGCAAGTAAGGTGATGTTTTTTAGTAGAGATTTCATGGTCATTTCGTATAGTTCCTAATTCTTATTGATATATCCGCACGTAATCAACCAGCATGGTTTGCGGGAAAACAGTTTCACTATTGGGCGGTCCAACGAATGATCCGCCAACGGCAAGATTTATAAGTATGTAAAAAGGCTTGTTAAATACCCATTCACCGGGTACATCGTCGGGTGTGATCTGATTGTACAGAACATCATCCACATAGAAATTCACAAATTTCGGCCCCCATTCGATTCCGAAAATATGGAACCCTGTATCAAAACGGTCGTTCTGAAGGTCATAGCTTTTCGTGATGGCATTACCGGCAGAATAACCCGGTCCGTGAACACTCCCTAACACAATAGTTGGAGCCTGGCCACGGTATTCCATGATGTCGATTTCGCCGGCTCCGGGCCACGGATTGGTGTCTATGTCTGCACCCAGCATCCAGAAGGCCGGCCACATGCCCTGACCGTAAGGCAGTCGCATACGCGCTTCAAACCGGCCATAGGTCTGCTCGAATTTGCCCTTGGTAATCAACCGCGCTGATGTGTATCCTGAGCCTTCAAAAGACTCTTTTTGTGCGGTGATCAGCAACATGCCGTTCTGAACTTCAACGTTTTCAGTTCGATCAGTGTAATACTGTAATTCATTATTACCCCAGCCATTGTTACCTGTGCCAATTTCATAGCTCCACAGGGACGGGTCGGGCGCGCCATCAACATCGAATTCATCCTGGAGGACGAGGTTTTTATAGGTAACGACGGTTTGCGTATCGTCGGAATTACATCCGGTTAATACTGAAATGATCAGTATCAGTCCGATTGATAAATACCGAAGAGATCTTAATCTGTCAGGTGTATTTTTACTCATCATCATAATTATTTATAGAAATACATGTTGTCGACCAGAATTTCCGTGATGTTGCCCGGAAGGGCAGGGTTTGTTCCGTCGGTGATAAAGAATATCTGGGCCAGATTATTTCGGCTTGAAAGACCAAAATCTGCCAGTGGGATATCAAAACTCAGCCAGGTTCTGGTCGATAATTCGTCAGCAGAAATTGTTACTCTTCCACTCGAGTCATCACCACCACCAAATTCTCCATCAGGGCCAAAATCTCCCAGCTCAATTGTAATGAAGTCCCCGCTTGCGATCGGGTTTTCTACCTGAATATCAACGTGCAGGTGTGTCATGCCTGATGCATTTACGGTCGGGTTCTTGAATTCAGTTGCAACAAAGTTCAGTTGCGTGTAACGGATAATGTTATCTCCACCGATATTCAGGTCTGCTCCGCCAAGGGTGGTCTGAAATGGTGCGAAGAAACCATTATAGAAGTCGACAGGTACATTGGTATAGGCATCGCTGAATATGGAAATAACATTTGCAGGGTCGCGTGTTGGGGTAGGTGCAGATACAAAATTTCCGAGTGATTCAATGGTAAGAGATCCTGCCGCCCGTACATTTCCCAACATTGCCGTGATGACGGCCTCACCTGCCCCTAAAATGGATACCTGTCCAATCTCATTAATCCTGGCCACATCCGGATTTGTTGATGTGAAGGTATAATAGGAGGGAGCAGGAGAAATAGTTTGATTCAGACCGTTGCCGAGATTGAAGGTTTGTGTCAGGCCAGGCATTGAGAAATTCACACCTATGAAGGCCTGAATGGACTCGTCGTTTCCATTCAGAATGGCAGGGCGGGATTGTGCGACTGTTCCAAGTTTTTCAAATTTCAGCTCATCAATCCAGAACGAATATCCCTGGCCATCTTCAGGTCCTTCGGCATACCAGAACATACCCTTCTGCAATGTCAGTTTAGATGGATCAGGAATGGGAATTGTATATTTCTTCCAGCCTGTACTTATTTGCAGATTGTTGATGGTTACCTGAAACTTGTTTTCTCCGAAATCATTTCCAAAGCCGATTTCATTGATCGTGGCGGCTTTACTGCCCCTTGCCCAGAAGGTGAGTGCGTCATAGCCCGTAAGGTTTCGGCCGCCGTAATCAGGGAAAATAGCCCCTGCAAATGACCCTGTAGGATCACCGACGTTGGGTACATCAAATCGCATGGAAGCGGAACCCTGATAGACTGTCTCATTGTCAACGGTGAAAGCATCGGGTTTGGAACCGTCAAAAGGAAGGTATTCCAGGCCTCCGCTGAATCCATCTATAAATACTTCAGGCCGATCCGGAAATTTAGCGAAATCCACATCATCTGATGGGTTTCGTTCGCAGCCCGAAAAAATCGCAGCGACGAATAAGACGGGGATACAAATGCCTGGTTTTAGAATTTTTAACTTCTTCATTGTCTGTCTACTTATTTCCCAATATTTATATTAACATATGTCCTGATTTCCCATTCATTTCCATTAGGAAATCCCACAGGGCTTACTATAGGAGCATTTGCAAATTCATTTGCAGTGGCATTCGGCAGGTAGCGGGGAGAATACTCATTTAATGAACGCCATGTAAATCGTAAGCCAAGCGTTGTGCTCGGTAATATGAACCAATCCTGCTTGGCGATTGAAGTTGATATATCAGCCATCACCTGAAGTGGGAAAGTGAGGTTGAAATCCCTGTGATAATCGAAAGGACCCCAATCGTTAAATTTCAGGTGTGATGTGAGTTTCATTGTTTTGTAAATCACCCGCACTTCACCTCCGTACCGCTCGACGGTTCGGGTATCAGGTCCGTTTGCCTGTCCGTTACCGCCATAGAGGTTGGCGATAATTCCTAATTCGGGATTGATTTTTGAAACAATTCTCGCATTCACTTCCCATAAGTCCAGTGCCGGGGGCGCTCCGTCGGCAGCAACAGGCACACGGCCGGTTCCGGGAAAAATAACGGCCGCATCCTGGGAGGTCGGCAAGTGTCGATAAACTACTCCTATACTCGCGGCAAATCTGGAATCTTCTGCCCTGTCATTGTCCCATTCGTACATCCATGTACCTGGTGTTGGGTCGAATGTCAGAAGTAATTCACCAGCAACTGTTTCCCTGTTGTTTCTAACCACAAACGGGTCATCCAGAATATTTCTAAGTCGTCCGGGATTTTGAACATCGCCTGGCATTGGGTCAACAAGAGGCTTTTGCCAGAGGAAATTTGGTGCGATTTGCCAGTTACCCACACTGTAGGTAAATCCGGTAAGGAAATTGTTTTGGTTTCCACTGCCGCTGTCCTTGAGTCTCCATCCTGTGAACGTTTGAGTATAGTCACCGCCACCGTTGGCTACCAATCCCATTGAAGCGGCCTGTGCATACCAGTTAATTTTACCAGCTGAATAGGACAGTTTAATTTTTCCGCCCCAGGTATCTGATGATTGAATTTTATCTACAAAGATTTCATAATCACCGTCACTTCCTCGCGTGAATTGGAATTCGCGTCCAACCAACGGCTGACCTCCCCAAATTCCTCCGGCTTGCACTTTCAATTTACCTAAAGAAGTTTCTACCGCCAGGGATGCCCGTCGTGTTCTCGGTTGCGGAACAGCAATGGAACTAACAGCTACCCCAGGCTCTTCAAGGTCCTCATGAAACATCCCTGAAAAGTTGAAATTCCCGACTTCCCGTGTGTATTTGAGCAAAACCGCAGGATTGGCTCCCCACCACAGTTCGCGGCCGTAGGCGACTTTCAAGCCTTCCAACATTTTCTTGCCTTCTATTTCCAGTCCCTGCGGAGCCAGTCCATTGTAGATGTCTATATTCGGACCGTAATTCGCTTCCGGATAGAGTCCGAAGAAATCACCTTCATATCCCCAGTGGTAATGCCCTGTACGGTAGAACCCGGTCAGGTTAAAATATTTGTTATTCCAACTGTATTCAGCCTGGTAAACCTGAAGTCGCCCGAGTGCGTCGAGTACAGCATTACCGGTAGGGGTGGTGACTGCCAGCGGCCTTCCCCGGTTTTCGTAGAAGATCTCATTAATGGGGTTTTGGGCCACATTACCGAGGATGTTAAAAGTAACATTTGCATGCACGTTGGCAGCCGGATTGGCTTCAACACCAACGAAAAAGGATTCCATATGATCGAACCCTAATTGGTTTGGAATGGTAGGGTTGTTCGGATCGGGTTGGTCAGGCGTTGTAATGAGTTTACCGCCGGTATTGTAGGTGCTGAATTCGGCACGAAGTTCACTTATACCAACGAGACTACCCCTTTCTCCAATCATAGCGGCTTTATCACCCCGGGCCCTGAGAACGGCATCCATTAACTGGATGCTGGAAAAATGATCTTCCAGCGTGCCCAATGTCACACCCTGTGCGAACGGATCAAAGGTATGTGCATCTTTCAAGGCGTAATATGCAGCTCTGGGATATAATTCATATAATCCCCGCGGACTCGTTTGCCCTTTTGCACATATACCAAACCACTCCTCATTCATATTATTCTCACCTTCAACCAAGTCAATTGTGTAGCCGCCGCCGACCCATGATGCATTATTATCATGAACATCGAGGTTCTTGGTTTGACCGAATTTCCACCAGCCATCACTAAATTGAAATGTGAAGCCGCCTATTGAATTGCCTACCTTACCTAATCCATAGGCATTTTCATAAATCTCTTTCCAGTTACCCAGCATATAATACGCCTGCGATTCCTGATCTTCCTGATTTTCTTTGGCATTGAAAGCGTCAGCGCCAAATTCAGTAAACATAATTGGTTTGTTCAATTGATCTTTCACCACCTGAAAGGCATCTCCAAATGAGATTCCACGGTACATGTTGGTGCCGTAAATGTCGATATCAGGGCATTCTTCCTTTATAATTTCAATGAAAAGCACATCCCCGTTACACATCGCGATGGGATGGGAAGTATCCATTCCTTTCATGGCCAGGGTTGCCTCATTAAACAACTTGTACATTGCTCTGGCACGTTCAGTGGATTTCCGGTCCTCTATAGGAATATCTTCGGTTTCCGCACCTCCCCAGAAAAGGCCATAGTTATTTTCATTGCCCAGTAGATACATCAAAAGGCCGGGTGTGTCCTTATAGTCATTTACCATTTGGGTTACTTCCGCCAGCAGTAATTCCCTGACACGTGGATCTGAATACTCTGTATTGGCCATCCATACACCATCTATCGTTAATCCATAGCGTCCAAAGGAGTGGTTGAGCATCGTATAAATGCCATAGTTTTCATAGATATACTGAATCCACCTGGCTGGAACACCTGTATATTGGCGGATTGTATTAACTCCCATGTTTTTGAGCATCGACATTTCCCGGTCCAATGCCGCTTTAATAATGTCATCCGGCTGATTCCATAGACTGTAGGAGAAGTTGGTTCCCACAGGGAAATAATCCCAGTTCATACCGTTGATCATGAAATCCTTGTCATTGACGACTAACTTCATGCCATTGCTATTTTCCAGGATGGTCACCCGATCAGCCTGTGCTTGCACGAATGTGGATGCCAACAGAAGAAGTAATGCTGAATAGATATTTTTCATATTCGGAAGGCGGTTTATTTTAAATTGATTCTATTCATTGCATTGAGACAAAACCTGTACGCCGTTAAATGCATATGTATAGAATTGATCGTAATTTGTTCTAAATTAACATCTCTTCCTAAAAAGAGACTACATCAATTTCCCACAAATACTACTACAAAACTATCACCAATAGCCCTTTATAAGGCTTATTTGCATATATTTACTATACAACATGTTATACATGAATGTGGTTATGAAATTTCTCAAGCAATTTTGTTGCGTAGCGATAATCCTTATTGGGGCCTTGAACATGCACGCCCAGGTAGGTAAGTACCCGATCAAGAACTTTACGCCTGAGGACTATCTTGCGGGTATCCAGAATATAGATTTCGCACAAAACCGGGACATGAATTTATTTGTGGCCAATAACCTTGGTGTGTTATCATTTAATGGAAGTGAATGGAAAACATATGCGCTGAACACTGGAAAAAAGCAACGGTCACTGGCATTTGATGAACATACCGGCAGGTTATATGTAGGGTCACAGGGTGATTTTGGCTATTTTGAAGGGAAGTGGAACTATGTTTCCCTTGTTGATGAGATACCGGAAGATGAGCGTGATTTTGATGAAGTCTGGAACGTATTTATCTTCAATTCTGATGTTTATTTCTGCACGTTTCAGGCAATTTTTGTTTTTGACGGCCAGTCTATTAAAACGATCCGTCATGAGCCTGGATTGAACAAGTCATTTTTTACAGGAAATAAAATCTTCACCCAGTCAGCCACCGGGAAACTGTTTGAAGTTAATGACCTTCAGCTGACGGAATCGTTTCCTCAAAAACGTCGTAATGATATAGTTGCCGGTATTATACCGAAGGACGAAGGGATTCTGGTGTTTTATAATTCAGGAGCCATAGAGTTCTCTGGTCCATTAGGTGTAGAGGAAGTTTTTCCGGAATTACAACAATCACTCGAAGGGAAATATGTAAATCATGTAACAGAATTATCAGATACACGGCTGGTCATTACAACACAACAGGAAGGAATTTATTTCTACGATCTGCAGTCAGGCGCCATTGAAAATATTTCGATTGAGGACGGCCTTCAGACTAATGCCTGTCTGAAAACTTTCCAGGATCATACGGGTAACCTATGGGTGGGTATGCAAAATGGTATTGCATTGATCGATATTAATTCAGCCTCAAGGCTGATTAATGAGGATATTAACCTGCAAGGCAGTGGCTACGAAGCATTTGAAACCGATGAGGGAACCTATTATACCACTTCAAACGGAATCTATTTCCTGGCAAATAATGCCGCCAGCAGTGTATTTCTTTCAGGTACGGAGGGGCCTGCCTACGGCATGCAGATTATCAATAATAAACTGTATGCAGGTCATCATACCGGATTATTTATTTTGGAAAATGGGCGTGCCAGACGGCGTGCCAGTACCGATGGATTGTGGCTTGTCCGTCAATTACGATCCAATCCGGGTTATGCTGTTGGAGGAACCTATTCCGGATTATTTCTATTCAGGTTCAATGAAAACGATGAGCTTGAAGGTGTTGGGAGGATAGGCGGGTTTAACGAATCAAGTCGATTTTTCGAGGAAGACCGAAAAGGGCGTATCTGGGTGGGGCAATTTTACAAGGGACTTTATCAACTGCAATTATCTGATGACCTTAAAACAGCCACGGTAAACAAAATTTCTGACTTGACAGGCTTACCTATAGACCGGCACTTGATTCTCAGCCGTATTGATGACGAGATTTATCTGGGAACTGAAAAGGGAATATACCGGCTTGATCAGACGACTGATGACATCGTAGAAGCTGATAATTTTAGTGAGGTGATTGGAAAGAACTGGGTCTATTTTCTGGCACAGGATAATCAGAAACATGTTCATGTATATACTGAAAATCTTGTTGGATTTTTTAAGCAGGTAAGTAAGAATAATTATGCCTACATTCCGTCATCTCTATTCCTTTTACGCAACTCTTTCAACAATGATCTGCTGAATGTGTCCAGGAATATTTCCAATGGCGTCGTGATGAATGCTAATGAAGGGTTTATTTATTATTACCCTCAATTTGAGACTCGTCTTGATCTGGAAAGAAAACCAATAGTCAAACAAATCTACAATGTGGGGGAAGATTCAATTTTGTTTGAACGACTGCCATTCAGGAATTATGAACCGGGATCTGATCCGATTTCCATTAGTCAGGGGACTAAGATTATTCAGTTCAAAGTAGAATCCTTCAACTTCAAAGGTGTGAATAATGCTCAATTCCGTTATTTTTTGAAGGGTTTTGATGATCACTATAGTGAATGGAGCAATACTGTTTTCAAAGAATACAATAACATAGGAGTAGGTGATTACGAGTTTTATGTGCAGACCCTCAATAATGTAGGTGAGCTTGTTACAAGTGACCCGATTTTTTTACGTGTTAGTCCGCCTTTTTACAAGAGTATACTTGCAAGGTTCATCTATTTGATATTAGCACTTGTCGGATTATATGTGTTTTATCGTCTTCAGCGGAAGTATTATAAATCCAAGGAGATAAAGCTGGAAGAGGATAAGAAAACTGCCCTGGCACAAAAGCAGTTTGAATTGAAGGAATTAAAGGAGGAACAGGTAAAGAGCGAGCTTCGACATGTGAACAACCTCCTGGCAGCCTCAACCATGAACCTGGTCGTAAAGAACGAATTCATGGAGAATATAAAAGAAGAGATCAAGTCGATCAAGGTGAAAGGTGATGTTGCAGAAACGCGCAAATCTCTTGACCGTTTAGTACGTGAAATTGATTCTACGCTGAAAGTTCAGGAAGACTGGAAGCAGTTTGAGCACCATTTTGATCGGGTCCATGGAGATTTTCTCACCAGGTTAACCACAGAATTCACAGACCTTACGCCGGGGGAGCAGAAACTTTGCGCCTTTTTACGACTAAATATGGATACCAAGGAGATTGCCAACCTGATGGGGGTCTCCCTCAGAGGCGTTGAAGTAGCCCGATACCGGCTTCGTAAGAAACTCGGACTCGATACCCATCAAAACCTTTCGAAGTTTGTGCTGGAATACTGACCAGAATTAATGATTTAATTCCTGGCCTGGCCACTGTATTAAATATCTTCCAGATTCCGCTTTCGCTTATCCCTGAGCTGTTTGTAGAACGTAGGGGTGAGTCCGGTAATCTTTTTGAATTGATTTGACAGATGGCCTACACTGCTGTAGTGGAGCATATTTGCAATCTCGGATAGGGTCAGTTCGTCATAAATCAACAGTTCTTTTACCCTTTCAATTTTATGTATGATAATATATTGCTGAATGGTAACGCCCTTTACTTCCGAAAAAATATTGGACAGATAGGTGTAGTCATAGTCTAATTTTTCAGCGATATAGTCGGAATAATTTACTTTCGGAAGTTCATCAGAATGATGGATCATTTCGATGATTACATTTTTGATTCGCTCAATCAGAATACTTTTCTTGTCATCCAGCAATTCAAGCCCCGACTTAAGAAGATTTGCTTTCAGAAGGGCCCGTTGTTCGGCCGTGATTTCCTCCAGTAATTCAACCACACCTAAATCTACGATCACATAATGAAGGCCGAGTTTTTTCAATTCCTCTTTTACCATCATTTTGCATCGCAAACTCACCATATACTTAACATACAACCTCATACTTCCTCTTTGCAGTCATGAATACCCAATTTAGCGTTTATTTCGCCAAAACGTGTGATAGATGTAACAATGAATTGGTGCTATGTAAGGCTTTATGTAGTTGTTAATCGCACCTTTGAGTTGTTGTAAAAATACTTTTACAATTAAAAATAAGATCATGGAACATTCTAAAGATCAAAAACCCGCTGCAGCCTTCAAAATGACAGGTGATTGGAAAGAACAATCTAAACAGTTGAAAGCAAAGTACTCACAATTAACAGATGAGGATTTGAAGTATGAAGCAGGTAAAGAAAATGACCTTTTTAAACGAGTGGAAAAACGACTCAATAAAAATCATGATGAGGTTGTAAACATCATCAGAAAAGTGCAGCCTGCACAGGCTTTATAAAAAGTCCGGTCAGCCAACACGAAGGGGGGGCAATCCCCCTTTTTATTTATTGATATTCAGGCCCATAATCAATGTCGAAACATAAACCAGGAAATCATGTCAAAGGAAAGAGAAGGCAAGGCGAAATCTGATAAGACGGCCCCTGCCAAAAACTTAAAGGAGAAGCGCGCTGCCAAGGAAGCGAAGCGTAAGAAGAAGCGAAGTGAAGATTAGATGATCAATTCCTCAATCGGGGAATTTATGATTGGTGGTCTTTAGGATAGTTATTGTACGAAGCAGAATAACATTATGAGCAAACGATTTTTCCAAAACAACTACATTGCCGGGGATGTGGTGTATGCCAAAACTGATCCCGGGAGAAAACTTGTTATCAGGCGGTATATTGACCAGGTATATTACTGTAACGTGGAAGATAACCGCGAAGGAAGGGAACTTGTCTATTTTGAGCGGGAACTGGTGGAAGACAGGAAATTAGCCGCAGAAAATAAAAAAGCCAGAATGGCAACAAAGTAATGGAAATTTTAAGAAGTTGGCGGGAACAAAAGGTCATGCTGAAGCGGAGGTTTTCCGTTTTATCAGATGAGGATTTTGAGTTTAAAGAAGGTCACCGTGACTGCATGCTGGAAAGGCTTTCGGTAAAGCTGGAGAAGACGCGGGCTGAACTTCAGTTAATTTTTGCAGAGCTGCAGACATATTAAAGAATCAGAACATAATTTAGGCTCCAGCGATCAGTCTTAAATACGTCGAGGAAAATGCCGGTTAGCATTTTTATTTTTTTGATATAAATTACGGTAAGCAAAGCAGGAGAGAATAACGGTAACAAATGCAACCAGTGCCATTTAGTGACCCCCATCTTTGACCATCAAATGCCCGGTTAGTGCCAGTAGTGTATTAAAGAAAAATTCTGCATACGCCGATTCGGTGAGCGGTCTCGATTTTTTCAGCCAGATCGCCAGCAGTCCTAGTCCCTTTGCCAGTGCCAGCGGGTACATGATATATGTAGGGAAACCCATACATGTATAAAACCAAAGGTGCATTCAGCTCCTCAATACATAGTTACTGGTTATATCGCTGACAGATGGAGTTCCGGCAAGCTGCATATCCCGAATCAATTCCGTCTTCAGAATTTCAAGGGCCAGTTCAACGCCCTGTTGTCCAAGTGCACCCAGTCCCCAGCAAAAAGGACGGCCGATACATACAGCCGATGCACCGAGGGCCAGTGCTTTAAAAATATCTGTTCCTCTCCGTATACCTCCGTCAATTAAAACGGGGAATGCTCCGTTCACTTCCTCTGCGACTTCCGGCAGACAATCGATGGTTGCCCGGTTGCTTTCCAGTTGTCTGCCCCCATGATTTGATACCACAATACCGTCGACGTTGTGTTGTACAGCCAGGCGGGCATCCTCCCTGGTAACAATCCCTTTGAGCACTATTTTCATATCACAGTTTTCCCGAAGCCAGCCGATCATTTCCCAGGTCATTCCGGGATCATTTATCCCCATACCTTCAGGTAAAATATCCCTGAAATTGCCCATTTCAATTTCTCCCGATTCGATCATTTTTGCGAGATTTGTTCCGTGGTTTTCCCTGTTTCCAAGAACAGGCGTATCAACCGTTAGGAAGCATACCTTGCAGCCAGCAGCCATAGCCCGGTCCAGCAACTTTTTAGTAATGGCACGATCTGAAGTTGGATAAAGCTGAAACCATAAATCCGCGCCTGATTCTTTTGCTATTTCGTTTACCGAGAAATTGGATACGGAAGAGACAATCATTTGATGATTTCTGTTTACAGCTGCTTTTGCGCTGGCAATTTCTCCATCGGGATGAAATACTTTCTGAAATCCTACCGGACAAAGGATGATGGGATTATCCAGTTCCTTGCCAAAAAGCTCGATTTTGGTGGAAATATTGCGGACATCGACTAATCTCCTGGGACGGATTTGGATGTTTCCGTATGCCTCGTGATTTGCCCGTACCGTCTTCAGGTCGTCGGCACCGCCATTCAGGTAGGACAAAGCATCTTCTCCCATAGCTTCGCCGGAAAGCTTTTCAAGGTCAAATATATTCTTCAGAAGGGCCAGATCTGCCTCCTGTATTTCCTCGAGTAACACGGGTCTGTCCTTGATATCACATCCGACATACGGTAATGCCAGCGCGAGAGAAGATAAACCCATCCACCGGATGAACTGTCTACGTTGGCTAATAATTGATTTGTTCGGATTATTCATTATCTGTTTTCAGGGGTTCGGGTTTCGTATTCATTTCTTTTTCAATCAGTGAAATAATTTCTACAATTCGTTTTCGCAGGGCGTAGGACTGTAAATTGGCAATCTCATTCAATAATTTGCCCCGGGCAACCAGATTTTCAAAAACGGGTATATCAAGAATTGCAAAAAGATTGTCGGCATGTTGAGATGGTGTGGCTTTGATACCCAGACTATCATTCCTGTCCAGTAAAAAGGCCGAAATAGAATTATTATTCCACCTGTAAATATCGATATTCCGGACATTGAAATTTAAAATGACAAACTGCATAAAATGATCATCCCTGAAACGAAGCCAGTTTTGTTCTTCTTCAGTGAGCTGTATGATTTCACTGGTCCATAGGGACAGTCTTTCTTTTAATTCCTGGTTTTGGAGAAGCTGTAATTTTCCCGAACCGATCAGATCATTGATGATCGGATCAAATGTAGGAGCAATGCCGAGTGTGGATACATGCGAGTATATGCTGTCGGTTGATCTTAATTCCGGGTGATCAATATAATCATACAGGCGTAACGAGGAATGTATGATGGATTTTCTGATACCAATTTTTTCGTCCAGCTGATCCAGGTTACTCATAAACTCCTGATGAAGTTGATTCAGTATTATTTGCTCCTGCTGACGATCCTTTCTTTGCTGATTCCACGAATTGATCTGAAGGGCGATGAGGATTCCGATCACAACCAAAACGATCTCACCTGAGGCATACAAAATATAGCGGGTAAATGAATTTTGCGTGAGAAGTTTGCGTCTGATTTTACGAAAGAGTGTGATCATAAAGATAGTAGGAAGGTGCTGATGATTCGCTTATTCAGGCTGTTGTTGGAAATGAATATTTAATTTGGAATGAATACAGTTGATAAGATACTATGTTCATGGAATAAATAGTTATTTGGGAGATTATTATTTTCTGAAATAGTATCGCGACAAATGAGCCGGAGTCATTTGATAAATCTGATTATCCTAAATTTTTCATCCAGTTGACGGGATTGTTCCTAATGTACCTTGAAATATTTCGGTAAGCCATTTCGTCCCGGATTATACGGTCATAATACCTGGATTGCCACATGAAATCCGGGTGAATTTTCCTGGCATTTTTTGTCACCCCGATTTTGTAACCCCGGATGATTGATGCCAGGTTTTTGGATTGTGGGCCGAAAATATTATTGGATTGTAATAATGGTTTTTTCGGCATGGCGACTAGAGGCGCAAGATCTTGCGCCTCCGCAGGATTGCCAATGTCCACAGGCCTGTCAATAATTATTATCCCATGCACATGATCCGGCATGATGACATGATTGCCCAATTTGACAAAAGGAAAATGATCCGGTATCGATAGCCAGCATTGGTCTGCCAATTTTCCGATTTCAGATAATTTCATCTTGCCATCCCGGACATTTCCAAACCAGTGAAACCTGTTTTTTGTGCATATGGTTACAAAATATGCCCCATTCCAGCCATAGTCCCAGTTTGATAAGCGGATTGTATCGATACGATATTTTCCTCTGAATAGACGAACCATAAACCTTAAGATTAAGCTTTGTGACGGTCACCGAATGTCCATATTCATTGTAAAATGTCTTTTTTTCTATTACTTAGTCTAATCAACAATAGTTTCCATTGTACTTAACCTTCAACCAATGATTACACACAATAAGATTAACTGGCCTTTCATTTTTAAATTCAGCTGGAAGAATATATTGTTCAGCCTGAGTGTAACTGTACTGGCCACCGTTCTTCATTTTAATTATGGTGTTAATTCATGGCAGATTCCAATGGCGATTATTGCTACGCTGGGTACGGCGCTGGCGATAATTCTGGGGTTCCGCAATGGTTCGGCATACGATCGCTGGTGGGAAGCACGGAAGATCTGGGGCGGAATGGTAAATGACAGTCGGTCCTATGCCCGACAGGTATTGTCAATGATTAATCTGGACAATGCCAATGATCCTGAAACCATTAAGTTGAAAGAGATTCAACGAGATATCGTCAATACTCACATAGGTTTCATCAATGCGCTCAAACTGCAGTTAAGAGGCATTGCTGATCAAGACATGTGGAATGATAAAGTTTACAGTACTCTGAATGAGCATACGCTGGCACAGGTCAGGGACAAATCGAATAAGGCAACGCAGCTGCTCATCCAGCAGGGAAAAAAACTGGAAGACTGTCAGCGTGCCGGACTCATCGATGACTTCCGTCATATGCAACTTGATAACACCCTTACGCGGTTTTCAGATTACCAGGGTAAATCGGAACGTATAAAAGGGACGCCTTTTCCGAAGGCTTACGAACTATTTAACAGTATCCTGCTTGACTTATTTATCCTGTTTCTTCCCTTTGCACTGTTGCCCATTTTCGATCAAATGAATGGTTGGTGGCTGGTCTTTCCTATTACGGTAATGATTTCATGGGCGTTTTACTCGATACACCGGTTGGGAATTCTAATTGCCAATCCGTTTGAAAACTTCAGATGGGACGTACCCCTGGATGCTATTTGCAATACAATCGAAATAGATATGCTTGAAGCTGTAGAATCCGATGTAATTCCGGAAAAACTGAAACCTGTTGATGGGGTGTTGATGTGAGGAAATTAATGATCTGTGCTGGCAGTCAGAAATTTGTTTACATCCAGCCAGTGGATGAATGCTTCAAACCAGCGATTACTGGTGCGATCCGGATTGCCGAGACCAAAACCGTGGCCGCCATTCTGATATAAATGGAACTCAACAGGTATGCCTGCCTTATACCAGGAATCAATCACTCCAAACTGACCTCGGAAAAGAAAATCATCCGTGGCGATCACGTTGAACATCGGCGGGGCGTCTTCAGGCACATCAACAGGTCCCATTCCACCATAGATAGGACCAATAAAAGCCAGCTTCATGGTCTTTGAATACAAGGTAGAATGCATGGTGAGGCCTGCACCGGCCGAGAAACCAATCATCCCGATTCTGTCGGTATCCACACCCCATTCTTCAGCACGGTCGACGATGATGGCATAGGCAGCTTCGGCATCTTCAAGCTGGTTGGAAAGATCCACTTGTGGCGGTCGGGAGGGAGGCGTATCGGATGAGTTATCTGAAGGTGCTGGTCTCGGACGGTTCATCCAGTCGGAAAAGTCCTCGAGTTTCTCCGCGGTAGGAAAGAGGCGGTATTTCAGGACAAAGGCAGCAATTCCCTGCTTTGCCAGCGCCTCTGCTACTTCCCATCCTTCGTTGCCCATGGATAGCCATCGGAAACCTCCGCCGGGAGCTACAATCACGGCTGCGCCTGTTGCTTTTTCCGGGTCTGGAAGGAAAGGAGTGAGGGTGGCAATTGAAATATTCCGAGCCATCGGATCTCCCCACTGCCGGAACCAGGTTTCGGGAGAAGTCTGGTCCTCCACGCCGCCAGTATTTAAAAGAATTGCATTTGGTTCATCAGGAGCTTCCAGGGGATAAATGGTTCCGTCCTGGGCGTTGATGGTCGAAGTGATACAGATTAAATACACTGCTATGGATAGCCAGTGAATTCGGGATTGAAAACCTTTCATTTGTATGCAGGTTTATGATTTATATGATGAGAAAGAATCAATTTAGTATAAATTCCATAAAATGACTTCAATCAAATGGAAGGGAATTAATTCTGAAAACCAAACAATGAATCAACAAACAAGCAGTTACAGCCTGAATACGGCAGACTTATGTGATTTAGAAAATTAGTTTATATTAGTAAAGGGCATATTCTTTGCTGTAGAACTATCAGGTTGTTATATCGTTAAGGCCATTGCCGGAAGACCGGTTTGAGCCTTTTGAACAGGAATTAAATGTTATGCATATATGAAATGGAATAATAAGTTCTTCCGGAAATTAAAATTACTTGCTGCGCTGATGCTGGTGTTTTTGTTGGTTCTGGCGACCAATATGATGGATAATCATCATTTTGAGGTTGTTAAGAAAACGCTTAAAACAGTTTATGAAGACCGGCTGGTAGCAAAAAATTATATTTTCCGAATGTCGGCACAACTCAAGCATAAGGAGCTGGCCATTATGACTGGGGATGAGGAACATATTCCTGAGGTTTTAACTACGGCCAATGATTCTTTACAGATTCTTATGGATCTGTATTCCGGCACAAAGCTCACTTCCAGGGAGGCCGGACTACTGCGAGATGTCCGTGATAAATTAGCCACGCTGGAAAAGGTTGAAAACCAGTGGGAAGCTATGGATGACAGTCTTCGGAATGATGTGACAAAACAGTACCAGGAAATTGAGAGCCTCCTTGCCAAACTATCAGAAATCCAGTTAACGGAAGGGAAGCGGCAGATTGAGTATTCAAACCGGGCAATTGCCAACAGTGATCTCATTTCGAAAATTGAGATCGGGGTATTGATTGCCATCGGCCTGATTGTGCAGATTCTGATTATCTATAAAGTGAACGGTTGAAAACCTACCTGCATTAACTATGTATTGATAAAAGTGGCTCTTTCTTTTAAATTATTTTATTGTCATTCTTCAGTGAAACTTTGACCAGTTAAATCCTTAATAGTGGGGTAGATCTTTGCCGGTTTATCACTATTTTCAAGAAACTCCCTGAACTCCCGGGCAAAAGCCACCCTCCTGTGTTTCCACCATTCCTGGGTTCCCTTATGATGAAAATAGCCGATCATCGTATTGCGATGACTTGACCAGAGCCGTTTGTCCAATACAGAAAGCTCGTGTTGATAATACATGTTTTCCCAATGCCTGAAGAGTTGTATGAACATGAAGTTGGAAGTTCTTTTTTCATTTTCTTCCAGTTCATCCCAGCCATTGCATGCCCTTTCCATCAATTCACCCAACTCGCTGTTTTCGATCATTTGTCTCAAATACTCCATGTTGGTCCTGTTTAATGAATCAGAGTAATTGGCTTTAACAGCAGTAGTATTTTTCTTTATCTGGTAGGCAAGAAAAAATACGGATAAGATGACTCCCAAACTTGCGACGGAATTTATGATAAGTTCGTAATCCATGTAAATCAATGTTTTAGGCTCATTACAACCTATATTGATAGCAAACAGCCGGTTATATTTAATTCTTAATCAATATAATATATTTGATTTAAGGAATTTGCCTTTGCTATTATGATTCACCTACAGGACCAGGCGGTTAAATCAACTTGTTTTTGTTCCCCGCGGTTGACGTTTCGCACAGTGAGAATAAGAGCTGCGGTCATACATCTTTAGTGTCAGACTCCATATCAGCCGAAAAAAGCTCGGTCCGAATGCTTATATTCGATTAATGAAAATTTTATGTACGCTCACTTTAATCC
Source organism: Fulvivirga sedimenti (assembly GCF_020328055.1). Lineage (NCBI taxonomy): Bacteria > Pseudomonadati > Bacteroidota > Cytophagia > Cytophagales > Fulvivirgaceae > Fulvivirga > Fulvivirga sedimenti. Next base: position 178,717 of record NZ_JAIXNE010000003.1, on the reverse strand, counting down.
TTTTTTCAATCGTGGCAACATCACAGGAAAATCCAATGACCATTCATCGAACTTCTGATTTTGAAATAACCGGCCATGGTTCAGCCGGAGAATGGGGAAAAGCAGACTGGTTTGAGATACCTCAGCGAACCGGTAACGGAGAAAAGATGCGTACTCAGGCTAAGGTGCTTTATTCGGATCAAGGAATGTATTTCCTGGTTGAATGCGAGGACCGCAAACTCACATCATCACTCACTGAAGACAATACTGATCTGTACAATGAAGATGTTGTAGAGGTATTTCTCTGGACAGATGAAGAACATCCCTTATATTTTGAATATGAGATATCCCCGCTGAATTATGAGCTTGTTCTTATTATTCCAAATTTTGACGGCGACTTTCTGGGGTGGATTCCCTGGCATTATGAAGGAGGACGTCGGATCAAACATCAGACAAGCGTAAAAGGAGGGGAGAAGAAAAGTATGGCTTCGGTGGAATCGTGGACGGCAGAGTTCTTCATTCCTTATGAATTACTTAAGCCACTGAGAAACGTGCCTCCCTCCAGCGGTATGGAATGGCGAATGAATATTTACAGGATGGATTATGATTCCGGCATGCGCGACCGTTGGGAATGGAAACCCATCGTAAAGAATTTTCATGAATACAAGTTATTCGGAAGAGTCAGGTTTGAATAGAGGGTTTCTTTCAGCCGTTTAAGCGTGACGCCGCAGTCGTTTTGGTCACCTCTCCGTACAATCACCACATAAAAACAACCTCCTGCAAAGCAACTATGGGGATCACACTTTTCCTCCAGGTATGACAATCGTCATTGCCTTTCAATTCATGCTTTTGTAAATTTTTTCAAGGCAGTTATACGGATAATGCTGAATAAAAAATTCGTAAAAAATATGCGTACATATGAAAACCATTACTACCCTCTTTCTTATCTTCTTCATGGGGATTTATGGTGTTCAAAGCCAGTCCATATGCAGTGAAGATATTAAAATTCAGAACCAGGAAGACCTGGACAATTTTAATTGTGCTATTGTTGACGGGAACTTAACCCTGATCATAACGGAGGAGTTGAATTTAGAACCCCTCTCAATTCTTACCGAAGTCCATAAAACCCTGTATATCGAGTTTTCTCCTGAAATATCCCCTGACCTGAGCGGATTAAGAAACCTCAAACAAGCCCGGGAGTTAAAGATTTCCTCCCGCGGCGGATCCAGCGGTGATACCCGAATTGAGATTGGTTCATTACAGAAGCTGGACAGCCTTTTAAGCCTCTCTGTAAACGAGGTGACACTGGTTAATTCATTTCCTGCCCTGAAGTATTTGCGCCATCTGTCCATGTATGCTTCTTATTTTCAGGATATCACATGGCTGAATAATATTGACACCATTCAGACGCTGGTTCTTAACAGTACGATCGCCGCTGATCACAATGAAGCGTTTCTCTCGAGGATTCCGGAAGGAGGGGAGTTAACGCTGAACTACTCCGCATTTTCTAAACTGGATGGACTGAAAGGAATTCATCATCTAAAAAGGCTGGATTTGACCGGGGCATATGGTCTCAGCCTGGACGGTCTGTCTGAGCTGGATTCGGCAGATTATTTCATTGTTTCGAATGTGCGGACATCAGAAGGGTGTTGTGGCCTTTCGCATTACCTTCGGGGAGATCCCCAACCTCTTGAGTTTGTTTTTTCCAACAATTCCTGTAGCCTGGAAGATATTCTGTCAGGGTGTTATACATGTTCGGGTGATATTGTACTGAAGAGCCAGGAATACATCGATAATTTCACTTGTAAAACGGTTGAAGGTAATCTCACTTTGAGGACGATGGGAGAAGAGGTAGATACCTCGCCGCTGCTGGTCCTGGATTCCATAAAAGGGGACCTCATAATTGATGTTGATCAGGCGGATCATTCCGGGTTTTCTAACCTTGCCTTCATTGGGAACAGACTCTACATTAATAATGGAATTAATCCGGATATAAAAATTTTTGACTTTTCGTCGCTTGCCAGCCTGAATCATGTGAGGCAAATCTGTCTTGATAGTATATTTCAGAAAGGTAAGCTTGTGGAATTAACCCATAAGGTTGAGTCAGTACATTTAAATGGAATCTGGGGTGATAAAACCACCGACTGGATGCCATTAGTACCCTCAGTTGATACAATTGCCATTTACAACACCCCTTATTTTGGTAATGATTATATTTTGAAATATTTAAGTGATGATGGACATTTCTTTGCTTATAATGTCGGGGATCAATTTGCTTATTTTAACTCATTTGATGGATTTAAAGGCAGAACTAAAATTGGGGGGATTCATTTGCAAACAGCGTTTGTAAACACATTTAGAGGACTTGAATCGCTGATGGAGATTGATGAACTTGAATTAATTGCAGTGGAGTCTGAAGATTACTCGGCGTTATGTAATCTGCTGTCCAAAGGTGAGATAACCGGAAATTTGATCTTTGAATCAAATGCCATTGAATTGAATGATCTGATGCATTTGTGCGATTTTCCATGTGAAGGGGATTACTATGTCTACACCCAGGATGATGTGGATAAATTTGCGTGTAAGACGTTAGGTGGCAGCCTGTATTTAAGAAGTAATGAAGCTATTGAAACAACACCTTTCCTTCAACTCGATTCCATTATAGGAAGTCTTGTTTTCTATGGTTATAGAAGCTATGATCAGATGGAATTCCCCGGATTTCAAAATTTGAAATTCATAGGGGAATCATTAAATATTACAGGCACCTTTATTGATCTGGGCTCATTTTCAAATCTCTCCTCGTTAGGCAGAATTGACTTCAAATGGGCTAAGACCAAAGGTCAAATAGTATCGTTGATGGATACTATTGATTATGTTTTCATCGAAGATAATCTATCTATTGATAAGGATGAGTTGCATTTGAGCAATTCAAACTGGCTGCCGAACGTTCCTTGCATTGATACACTTCGTCTATATTGGGTATTTGATTCTACACTGTATACGGGAATTATTCCAAAATTGGGAGAAAATAGTTTTCTGCATGTGGAATACAATGGCCCGAAAGACATCCTTGTGGGTTTGAAAGGAAAATCGAAGGTGGGAGGATTGCGTCTTAATAATTTATATCTGGAATCTTTTGACGACCTGGAGGATCTGGAATCTGTAGGCTCATTGGATATCCAGGGAGTAAATGTTATCCGAGACTGTTGCGGATTGTACAACCTGTTGAAAAATGGATCAATCACAGGTGAATTTGTGTTTAAAAATAATTCCTGTACCATTGAAGAAATCCTGGCCGGCTGTGCCCCGGAAGAAGTTAGCTCGATGAGCATATATCCCAATCCGTCCAATTCGGGTAAAGTGACTGTTGACTGGAAACAGGATCCATCTCATAAGACCCATATCCAGGTGTTGGATAATTCAGGGAAGATGGTTTATGAGTCTTGGCTTGATCCGGGTAACGGCCTCGGCAATGTACAACTTGATATTTCCCAATACCCCAGCGGGGTTTACCTGGTCAGGATCATTACCGGGGATAAAGTGGAACTGAAGAGGTTGGTGAAGCCGTGAAATAATAACCACTTGACGGTATAGTTGTCAACGTCTGACGGAGATCTTTGACATTTGCGTATGGCAATGAGCCAATTCAATTTCCTGCCTTACCCCCTGAAGCAGAAGGCAGTGCAATGGACTGTGAAAGTTAGGTGGATTTAATATATTTAGGCAAGTTTGAAGAGGGTCATCTTCATTATCACCATCCGCATTCTATGATAACATTCTTTAGAAAAATAAGGCGAACGCTTCTTTCAAAAGGTAGAATAGGGTACCTGAAATATGCATTCGGTGAAATTGTACTGGTAGTTATTGGTATTTTGATTGCCTTGGCAATCAATGACTGGAATGAACACAGAAAGGGAATTGATAGAAAGAATGCACTTCTAACATCGATCCAACGCGAATTCACTCAGAATCTGCAACAACTGGATACCGTTCTGAGATATGATGACCTGGTCGTCAGGAGTTCATATGAGTTTCTGAAAATTAGTCATACCGACTCAATTTTAAATGATGCTGATTACATAAGGAATTTACTGCAAAATACCAGCTGGACGTGGACTTTTGACCCGCAAAATGGGGCGCTGCAGTCCGGAATTTCGTCTGGCGAAATCAACCTCATCATTAACGAAGACCTGACGAACATGCTTTTTAGCTGGAAAGACCTGGTGGCGGATGCCCGCGAGGATGAGTTAAGATCGTTAGATACGAGGTTGGCTGCAAAGCCGGTGATTGAGAAATACGTTAGAAATGTTGATTACAGAAGCACAGACCGAACGGAGATGGGGAAAAGCAAATTTTCTTCGGACTACAGAGGGTTAGTTCAGGACCCTTTGTTCGAAGATTATATTTCAGATCGTTATTCCAGAATGACGGATGCCGTTAACGAATTGAAGAGCGTCAGGGAATTGAATTTGAAAATAATTCAATTAGCGGAAGAGGAGCTGAGTGAAAGTAAATGATGAGCACGCTGTGAATTTCTTTGGGAATGCATAATGTTCAATTTTCTTTTCCATCAATAAAAAATGGAGACGCAAGATTTTGCGTCTCCAAAACGTGGTTGATCCGGTTTCCCGGGAAGGTTAGGGAATTGGTAATTTACTCTTCAAAAATAAAAGCAATGCCATCCGCATAGGCTGTTGGATATGAATTGATGAAAGTCATATCAGGATATTCTGCCCACTCAAATTCCAGCCAGGGATAGGCTTTATCGCTTAGTGTATTTATGAATCTCATATTTAAGTCATAGTTACTTTCTCCATCAAAGGAAAAGTGTAGCTTTTTATCGGACTTTTCCGGCGGGAAATTACCCTTGTCCATTATTTCGTTGAAATATGCAAGGCCTGGCACTGTAGTTGCAATATAATGTTGGAAAAGTGTGGTCTCTTGTTTTTCCATAAAAAGCGTCGCTAGTACCAAGCTGGCAGCACTTCCCCGTCCTATTAATGTCCTGGAATCATTGTCTGTGTAGTTTGTTTCAACGTAAGAAACAATGTCCTTGTAAATGTCATAGAACTCTTGAAAGTCATTAACCACATTCATGTTCGGGTCCAAATCTGCCACTGTAATTACGAGGACATTCAGACCACCTATCCGTTGGCATCCTTCAATTACCTTTTCAAATTCATCAGTAGCCACAGGATAGTGTTGTTCTTCATCATCTACTAGGTAAATAGAGGGGAGGTCCTTGTTTGTTTCGTATTCAGCAGGGATCCATATTTTTGCTTCCCAACGCTTACCATTGGACGTAATAAGAAAAGTTTCCACCCTATCAAAAATTATGGGGCCACAAGGCGGAGTGTCACAAATCTGTGGTGGTTCTGTCTCGACTTCATCATCGGAACACGCCAGAAAAAATCCAATGAAGGCATAAGCAAACATCTGCAATATCAATTTCGTTTTCATAATGACTACCTGTTTAATTTCACTTTGATTTTTTTTGAGAAGACAAATCAGAAAATATCCGGAACAACCGGATAACTTAAATTAACAGATACTTAAGAGACTCATTTTCACTATTTAATCAATCGATGTTGCTATTTGGTCATAGCCTTAAATAGCCTGAACATTTACATCAGGTGTTGAGACTGTTAACATGGAGCGTTTGATTATTTGCGCACTTCAGTGGGCGGAAAGCCAAATTCCTCCTTAAAAATTCGGCTAAACCAGGACAGGTTTCTGAAGCCTACTTCATATGCGATTTCGGTGATGGTCAGATCGGTTGATCTCAGCAGATTTCTTGCTTCCTGTAAACGTACGTACCGGATAAACACGGCGGTTGATTTCCCACTTAAGGCTTTTAATTTTCGATATAGCTGGGATTCGCTCAGGAACAATTCGGACGCAAGTCTGGACGCACCGAAAGTATCATCCGATAAGTTATTATGAATATAAGCGACGGCCTTTTGAATGAATCTGGTTTCCGGGTCTATTCTTCGGCCCTGGTTTTGTTGTCTGAAACCGGAATATTCAAATTTACTGATCAGTTTTTTTCGAAGTAATATCAATTGCTCTATACGCGTTAACAATTCTTCTTTGAGGAAGGGTTTCGCCAGGTAGGCATCTGCACCAAGCGAAAGCCCATTCAGACGATCTTCCGTTGTTGCCTTCGCAGTAAGCATGATAATTGGGATATGGTCGGTAAGTTCATCCTCTTTAAGCGTTTTGCACACCTCATAACCGTCCTTGCCAGGCATCATAATATCCGATATCACGATATCCGGGAGGTGTGTAGATGCCAATTCCAGGCCAGTATCTCCATTTGCAGCATATAACGTTTCATATGTACCAGACAGACATTGAATGATATAACCGGCCACATCCTTGTGGTCTTCAATAATCAGAATTAACGGACGTTCGGGATTTGAAGTGGAAATAGTATTTTCTTCCTCCAGTTCATTTTGAAAACCTGGGAAGTCCTTCAAATTCAGGTTGAGGTTTTCCTGGCTTTTAATTGGCGCATTACGGGTAATGGGTATCAATACAGTAAATACACTGCCCCTGCCTGGAGTGCTTGTCACTGAAATTTCACCGCCGAGTTTGTTTATTAACTCTTTTGTAAGCGCGAGTCCAATGCCTGTGCCCTCTGTTTTTTTTACGGTTGCTGAATCACCTTGATAAAAACGGTCGAAGATATGAGGCAGATCTTCCCTGGATATACCCACTCCGGAATCGCGTACCGATATTTTAAGAAATCCGTCATTATTACGTTGAAAATGCAGTTCAATAGTCCCATGAGGTGGCGTGAATTTTATGGCATTTGAGAGGAGATTCGAAAGTATGGCCGAAAATCTCTCGGTATCCACATCCATCAGGAGTTCATCTATTTCAGAAAACACATTGAGCTGAATATTCTTTTTGTTGGCATAGGTGGAAAAACTGTCACCCAAATATTTAATTAGAAGAACAACATCGATTTGCACATAATCAGGATGTACATGTCCGCTTTCCAGTTTGCTCAGTTCCAGCATTTCATTTACGAGCATCAGTAAACTTTGACTATTTCTCCGGATCAATTCCAGTGTATTAGTAACGCCGTGTGTGGCTTTATTATTAAGTTCCTTCTCCAGGGTGTCTGTCATGCCCAGAATGACGGTTAGTGGAGTCCGGAATTCATGTGAAATGTTTGTATACAGATTATTTTTTAATTCATTGATTTGTTTCTGACGTTTACCTTCTTCGATAGCTAATTTTCTGGAAAGCAGAAATCTGTAAATGTTATAGGCGAGAAAACAGAGAATAGTTGCGTACAAGAGATATGCCCACCATCTGGACCACCACGCTTTTTTAATCACAAACTGAAGTGATGCACCTTTTTCGCTCCATACGTCATTATCGTTGGATCCAATCACGCGGAAGGTGTACGTACCCGGATCGATATTGGTATACTGAGCTACTCGCCTGGTACCGGCATCAATCCAGTCAAGATCAAAGGGTTCCAGCTTATATCTGTATTGATTCTTTGAAGGATCGCTAAAATGTAATCCAAGGTATTCGAATGTCACATCATTCTGTGAATGGGCCAGTATGATCTTCTCTGAATTGGAAGCATTTCCTATGTCAAGATCATAAGGTTTCCCAGATATCCTGAGGCCGCTAACCAATACACTCGGGGCAATCTGATTACCACTTGTCTTATCGGGAACTATTGAAAACAATACACTGCTTCCTCCAAAATAGAGTTCGCCATCACTGGCCTTATGATTAGCCTTGTCGAATCGATGACTGGGCAATCCCTTAAAAGTGAACTTGGCTGATTCAGGATCAAACCTGGATAATCCCCGGTAGGTTGAAAACCAGAATGTACCCGGTGGACCTTCCAGTATTCCAACTACTGTATTGCTGGGCAAACCATCATCCTCAGTATATTGACGAAAAATACGTTTGTCCTTGTCAAAGTGAAGTACCCCCTGGTTTTCAGTGCCCACCCAGTATCTGCCGGAAGAATCTTCATAGAAGCTTTTGACTTTGTAACCTTCCAGAAAAGGTTCGAACCTTTCATTCATGCTATTTCGCCGAAACAAGGTTCCGGCCCCTGACACATCTCCAACCCAAAGTGTCCCGTGCGAATCCTTTTCTATCATATAGATCTCAGGCCGAGACTGCCTGCCCGTCATGGGTAAATTATACCGATTGAAAATCGAATTCTTTTTATCAAAACCGAAAAGACCGTTTTTACCCATCCCGAGCCATAAATAGCCATCCTGATCTTCACAAATTCTGTAAATTGATTCACTTGTTACTTCCGATTTTTTATCCTGTTGGAACGGATGGAGCATCAATTTGCCTGTTTCAGGATCAAAACTAGCCAACCCTCCCTTATCTATCTTTGAAACTGATGTTGCAGTTTCCTCAGGGTGCTCCTCACTCAGGCCTAACCATAACATCCCATTGGAGTCCTCGAGAATATCATTGATAATGCTTTCTTTAAACTTGCTTCGTTGTAATTCATCAGAATATATTTTCTTTATTTCATCTGTTTTGATATCCAATTGCTGAAGACCATGTTTACTGGTTCCAATCAACAGATTTCCCGGCTTGGATCTGTACTCCTGGATGCATATAACATGCATATTATTGGACGTGGTATACCTTGTGATTTTTGATTTGAATGGGTCCATTTTATGAAGCCCCCCCTGAGCCAGTGTTCCCAGCCAGTATTGACCAGATTTATCTTCAAAAAAAGACCAGAGTTTATCATTTGAAACCCCGTTGGGATCTTCGGGATCGTGGACATAATAACTCACTTCATTGGTGTCAGGATTAAAATAATTTATTCCTCCTCCACAGGTACCGATCCAAAAACCACCAGCCTGGTCTTGATATAGCACGGAAATAAATGGAGGAAGTTCCCACGCTTTTTGCCCGGGAGATGGATATAACCGGCTTGAATGGGAAGGATCGTTTACCATTCTGGCAAATTCTTTTCTGCCTGGATCGTAACGATGCAATCCGTTCTGATAGGTACCAACCCATATGTTGCCATCCCGGTCCTCCATAAGAGCGCTCACCCTGTTATCCATCAAACTGTTTGGATTATCCGGCTCATGCATAAACCTCGATGAAATTCCGGATACAGGATCAAAACGAATAAGACCGCCACCATTTTCTATGGCTCCATAACCAGTTCCAATCCAAATATTGTTTTTGCTGTCTGCCAACACCACCCTGATAATTTCACCAGTTAGTGAATTCGGATCTTCTGAATCATCCAGAAACCGTGTAAAGCGATCGCGGTCACGATCATATCGAAACAGTCCGCCCTCCTGCATTCCAATCCAGAGGTTATGAGACGTATCTTCAGACATTGATGTAATAAATCCCGAAGGCGCCGGATTACCTGGTCTGGAATGATATTGGATAAAGCAATCGCAACTATGTTTATAACGACTTAATCCACGGCCTGTTCCGACCCATAAATCTCCGTAGAAGTCTACAAGAAGGGATTCGGTAGTATTATGAATTAAAGAGGTTGAATCTCCGGGAATATTGCGGTACAATTCAAATTCATAACCATTATATTTAAGGAGTCCATCCCCGGTTGTCATCCATAAGTACCCTAGATCATCTTGTACAATAGAAATAATGCTGAAATCATATGCAACATTATTGATTTCAATAGTAAATCTTTTAAAAGCATGCGCAGGTTGTTGTGAGTAGACATAAGAGGGCACGGAGACAAGAATCCAATACATAAAAAATGCATGGACGAATTTTACCGATAAATGTATCTTTTGTACCCGCATAATTGTCGCTTAATCAGGTTGGGATTACCAAGCAACCAAAATTGATACCTAGATAAGGTACAAATACTCAGAGTATTATTAGCAAAAGGATGCAAAAATTTGATTTTTAAAAAGAGCGTTCTATAACTAAAACCCATTATTAGTAGTCATTGCAAAAGAACGTCATTTCTGAATTCACTATTCTTTCCAAAGCATCAGAATTACTTAATGTTTGGAGTAATCAAATTTAGCCTAAAATGGAATCAGCCGCGATCACTTAGAAGGCCAACTGCTATTTGATGTTAAATGATGAGGTCTTAAGAACTACAGTTTGACCTGGATAATTGCTAAGGGCATCATCTTCCGCGGTGATGAAAAAGCTCGTGGGCTGGTAAGGTGTAACGGTCTTTAATGAACTGGAAAGCATTTTGGAGAATCCTTTTGTGGAAGTTTCTAACTGGCCAAGGTTTTGAACGCCGCTTTGAGTGGTTTCCATCCAAACGACATACACGGCCATCGGAGGTGATAACCTGTCAGGTTCGGCCAGTCGTTTCACATTTAAATCAATGTTGTAATTGTTGTTGTCGCCTTTCTTTACACTGACTGAGCCTTCCGCAGAGGGTACTACTGAAGAGCTTTGAAAAGCAAACTCCTGGGAGCATCCTGTAAATAAGAACACTGTTGTAATGAAAAAGAAATTATATACAAGTGTTAAATTCGTCCTGGTTTTCATGTTATTCTTTATTCGTTGTGACCTGGTAAGGTCGCCATTTCCAACATGTAAAGCCTTACACATATCCCTGTATGTTTTGTGGATTTCACAGGTGTATTCAATGAAAAAATTTGACAATGTATCACTTCCCAATTCAGTAACTAAAGTTTCGACGAAGCATCGAACTTGTCTTTAATGATGGTTGTAATTTTGATATATTATTTGGGAGAATTTATCAAAGAGCGATGTTGTTGCCGGATGATTAAAAGGTAAATATTGCGTATAGATACTTCCGGCAATCCCTGATTTTTTATCAATGAACCAATAGGTGTTAAAAATTCCGCCCCACAGTAAAGTGCCTTCTTTCCGGCCATATGCAGTCGTTTCTGTATCGATTAAGCCTGCTAAACCCCAATTTGAAGTAGGTTTAATTAACCCCTTGAAATTGCAACAAAGGCCCTGCTGGAAATAATTCTGTTCAATGTCCATAGAAATACCTTCCAGCTGTTCGGTAAATAGTTGATTAACGGTCTCTTCTTGTAGTATTCGTTCTTGTTCAAAGATTCCATTATTCAACAAACAGTATAACAACTTTGTATAGTCTTCAGGAGATGAAAACATACCGCCACCACCGCTGTAAAATTGAGTCTCATTTTCAGGAATTCTATCCGGGTACTCAGACAGCTCTTTAGTTCCATCGTCTCCCATATGACCATATGATACAATTTCATTCTTTAGAGAATCAGGGACATTGTACCAGGTTCGGTTCATACCCAATGGTCCTGTTATGTTTTCGCGAAAATATTCTTCCAAAGTACGCCCTGATATTTTTTCGACCACCTTGCCCACCCAATCGGTACTGGTTCCGTATAGAAACTGGCTCCCGGCTTCAAATCTTCTCGGTAAGTCCTCATAATTCCAGTCAGTGGCATCATGCTCTGCCAATAATGAGTCCGTAAAGAAATAGCCAAACCCTGAGGTATGGGTTAATAGACTTCTGAGTGTAATAGGCCTTTTTCCATGAATATATTCCTTTTCGGTTGTCAAAATTGGTATGGATGCCATTTCAGGTAAAAGACCGGTCAGGTCCTCATCTAATTCAAGAGAATCCTTTTCTACTAATTGAAGCGCGGCAATACTCGTAATCAGTTTTGTCATAGATGCAATTCTGAAAATGTTATTGGCTCTGATCGGGGACTCTTCATTCCATATTGCATTCCCAAACGTGTAGGTAATGCTTTCTCCTTCATTATTTACAGCAATGGCAACAAAGCCAGGCAGTTCACTCGCCTTTACTAAGGAATCCATTTGACTGACCACTAATTCCTCTGATGGAAATCGGTTTGCCTCATGCGGATTAGACTGACATGCGGATACTAAAAAAAGTATCCACAGGCAGCGGATTATATTATTGACATTCATATGAAATTAGAAAGGATTTAAACACCTGTAAAGTTGATTATTGATCAGCTCAGTACTGAATAAGCTTAATTAATGCAATACACAAATTGATAATATCCATCTGAATTTCAAAATTGCAGATCAACCTTAGAGCAAGCCTGATTCATATGCGCAAATCATTCGACATGGTCATTTAGCCTGTAGTGTCAGGTAGATTCGTTTCAATCAGTTGTAATTAAACTTCAATTTTGTTGAAAACATTGGCTGTTATCTGGCTGCTTCAATGCACTTCATTCAGACAAACTTTCGTATCTGGAAATTTTTGGGTTTTCCACAACGTATTTAATTACTATTGAATCGCCCGTTTCTGTCTTCGATGAAGAAAGGTTTTTTTCATCATATGTGCCCGTATAAGTATTATTTTCAGCTTCGAACAGATACGTGTATTTATTAGTGAAAATACCATGTCCTCTATGAATTCGCTGTGTTTTTATAACGATTGCTTTGCTTTTCGAAGTTTTCTAATAGTAAGCAGGAGTTGATCCTTGAAGAATAGATATCCAACTGATGCAATAGAAATCGAGGAAAAACAGATTATTAAAATCAATTTTTTAATGCCATATGATGTTTTCGAAATTTTATTGTAACCAGATTTCGTAGGCATAGACCTTTTTGAATTTTAAACTAATCGTTTTGTCTGATATTTAAATGAGCATCTTGCTGTTGTTGTCCTAAACGAAACACCCCCAACCCCCCTAAAAGGGGGACGTATTGTGTGTCACTTTCCGATACATAATTTACAGAACCCAGGATTTTCAAAATAGTCTACTCATCATCTTCTTCGTTATAGTATCCTTCAGCAGGAATAAGGCTTACTAAAAAACAACTGCCGAAAAACACCCATAAATCAATAATGGCGAATAGCAACCCGTACGGTATATTTGTCTGAATCCTAATAAACATTTTCTAAGTTGTGATCTTTCATTTCTAAATAGTCATCAATACAGAAACTAAAGTACGTTTTGCTTAGTAAAACCTTGCAACGCAACATAAAGGACTCATTTTTTACGAAATTTTTCAAAAAATTGCTTAATCCTGCTAAAGGGTGAGAGAGTCTGGTACCAGAGAAAATATCCGAGTATTCCGAAAAAAATCATATAAACTCCTCCGTATGCGGTGTAATCTTTCGTATACCAATTCCGACCTTGAACATACAATTGGTTGACTTCAAACAATATTCCTAAGGCAACCAGAAAAGTTGAGAAAATGAAGCAGAAATATGTAAAAGATTTGTCCATTATATAGACTTATTTCCCAATACAGAAACTAAAGTAGTTATTCCCAAACAAATGGTCAATGTGTGACTCGTTTTGTGAGTTTAATTATGGTATCGAATATCGAGCGAACATAAATGTTTTCGAAGGGATGCTAAAGATTGCTGAACAATTAAAAAATGGCTTTAATTTTCAACGAAGGATGTTTTTTGTCAAATTCTTGGCTAGCACCTGTCCCGCTGGACTTGCTCAATCACGCTGGAAGAGTTACTTTTGTGGGACATTTATAATAACAAATAAAAAATAATTGACGGGAAGATAGTATGAAATTTTTAGGTGGGTTTATTACTGGAGTAATCGTGACATTTTTAGGATTATTCCTATTATTCAAGTCATCTCAATCTGATGTAAACACTCTTAGTCCTGAAGATTCTATACCAGGACTTTTAATGTTTCCTGAAAAAGGAGAATGCTTAACTAAATCGGAACTCAAAATTTTTCAAACCATAAAGCCTAATATGGCTTTGGCAGAATTTGGTGAATTTCCAAACACGACACTTGTTTTACTGGTGAACTATAATGGAAAATCCTATTATGATAGTGAAAAAATTCAAGTTCCTCCGGAGATGTGTGCAAGGCAAATAGGCACATATCAATATGAAACCAAAATGGAAATACATAAAACTGTTCCAGTTGTTTCAATTGAATGAATTAGTTAAATATTGATAATGAGCTACAGAAAGGATCGTGACTCGGCGCTGTATGAGCCTGTAGTGAGGCTTTAGCATCAACTACAGGGGAGTTTCGGCGAGTCACTAGATTTTTTGCTTACTTTTTGATCAATGCAAAAAGTGAGGCCCAGCGGCGAGCGTCTCTATTTCCCAATACAAAACTTTGAAAAAATATTCGCCAGCAGATCATCGGTCGTAATCTCGCCGGTGATCTCACCTAGGTAGTGCAGCGACTGACGAATGTCCATCGCCAGGAAGTCGCCGGTGATGTTATTGTCCAGTCCGTTCAATACGTCCTGCAGCGCCTGCTTCGTTTTGAACAGGTTATCATAGTGCCGTACATTGGTCACAATCGTGTCGCCTGTTTTGAAATCCTCCAGGTGCACAACCTCCAGGATCCGGTCCTTCAGACCTTCCAGGTTTTCCTTTGTTCCCGCCGAGATCACGATGCTGCCCGGTATTTTTTCCAATGCAGTCCGCATTTCAGGTTTCGCAGAATCACCCTTATTTCCGATCAGTAAAAAGGGGATGCCCAGGTTCTCCAGCTTATTCAATGCACGGTGTAATTCAACTACTGTATCATCTTCTAAGTCAATGAGATATAGAATGAGTGAGGCTTTTTTCATCTGCTCTTCAGTACGCGCCACACCGATCTTCTCAATCGTATCCTCGGTATCACGCAATCCGGCTGTATCAATAAACCGGAATACCACACCGCCGATATTCAGCTCATCCTCAATGAAATCGCGCGTTGTTCCCGGAATGTTGGAGACAATCGCTTTCTCCTCGTTCAGCAGGGCATTTAACAATGTTGATTTTCCCGCATTCGGCTTACCGGCAATCACGGTGGGGATACCATTCTTGATCACATTGCCCAGTGCAAAACTGTCGATCAGCGGATTGATGGCCGACAGCAGCTGGTTGATCAGTTTCTTCAGGTCATCGCGATCGGCAAACTCCACATCTTCCTCACCGAAGTCAAGCTCCAGTTCGATCATCGATGCAAAATGGATCAGCTCCTCGCGCAGTGCTTTGATTTGATCCGAGAACCCGCCGCGCATCTGGTTCATCGCCGCCCGGTGGGATGCCTCGCTGTCGGCATTGATCAGGTCCGCCACTGCTTCCGCCTGGGCAAGGTCGAACTGTCCGTTCAGAAAAGCCCGCTGGGTGAATTCACCCGCCTTTGCCAGCCGGGCGCCCTGCTTCAGCAAGAGCTGAATGATTTGGCGAACGATATAGGGAGAGCCGTGGCATGATATTTCTACTACATTTTCCCGTGTGAAGGAACGGGGCGCAATAAAAAGCGATACCAGCACCTCATCAACGATCTTGCTCCCATCACGCAGCGTTCCGAAATGGATAGTGTGGGACTCCTGTTTGGTAAGATCCTTTCCATGAAAAACGTGGTTTGTCAGCTCAATGGCTTCCGGCCCTGATAATCGTATCACTGCAATGGCACCTATACCCGGTGAAGTCGATAATGCCACAATGGTATCCTGATTCATCCGGCAAAGTTAGCTTGAAACAGGTCAATCCACAATTATTGCGTTTGATATGCATAAACCGATAAAAATGATTCAAATGGAAGCACGAGCAATTTTAAATTCTGGATTTTATCGTACATTACTTTCCATGAAAAAATGCGTACTTATTTCACTCGCGATTTTAACGTGTATGGCGTGTGACCCGATCATTTATGCCCCCAGTTCTCAGCACGTTCCTGTTCTTAAAGGTAAAGGTGACATGGAAATCGAAGCTTCCTATGCCGACACCGGGTTTACCCAGGGCGCGGCGGTTGCAGCTGCAGGAGGCGTGGGTGAGCAGGATGGAATAGGTGCCTCATTGAATATTCTGCGGGGTATCGAAAACGATACGGAACAGAGAAGTGCATTAAACTTTTTCGAGGCTTACTATATCCGTCATGGTTTGGTTGGTGAAAACCCCAAATTCGTATGGGCCATTGCCCCGGGGATAGGTTATGCTGGAACAAGGGCGGAGGATGATCAATTAATCGAATTCAAAGCGTCTTTCATCAGACCCTTCGTGCAACCAAGCATTGGGTTTGCCAGTAGAAATTTCGAGGCAATCCTGTCGGCCCGTCTTGGCTATGTTGGTTATCTGAGTGCTAAATCAGAACCCCTGAGCCAGGATTTTATGGAGCTTTTCAAAGAAAATGGGAATCAGGTTATTTTTGAACCTGCACTTACATTGCGCGCAGGCGGAGAGTTTGTGAAGGTACATACACAACTGGTTCTTTCAACGTTCAATTTTGATTATGAGGATGTTTCACAGCTGTTCTTCTATGATAATGCATCTTTTTCACTCGGTTTGCAGTTTTACATTGCTAAGTCCAGGGAATGATTGCCCATCTCTTGAGTTTAAAATCATCAAAACTTCGAAGGATAATTTGATTTTTTATCTGCCCTGCTCATATTGTAGCCCGGAAATAAATCAAATCAAAATAACGAACTAGAACCATGAATAGAAAATTACGAATGGGTATGGTTGGCGGAGGGTCCGATGCCTTTATCGGAGCCATTCACCGGCTAGCGGCCTTTATGGATAACCAGATAGAATTGGTTTGCGGATGTTTTAGTGTGCACCCTGAAGTATCACAGGCATCAGGGAAGCTTTATTATCTTCCTGCTGATCGTGTTTATGACACATACCAGGAGATGTTTGAAAAGGAAGCTAAACTGCCTGAAGGTGACCGCATGGATTTTGTCACCATCGTAACACCCAACTTTGCCCATTACGATCCTGCGGTCATGGCACTGGATCATGGTTTTCATGTGGTTATTGACAAGCCCATCACGCTTACGCTGGAACAAGCTGTAAGTTTGAAGGAGAAACTGGATGAGACTGGTCTGCTGCTGGCACTCACACACGTCTATGCCGGTTATCCAGCCGTGAAAGAAGCAAAGGAGCGTTTCCGCAGAGGAGATTTTGGTGAAATCAGAAAGGTGATTGTTGAATATCCGCAGGGATGGCTTTCGGCCAAACTGGAGGATACCGGCAACAAGCAGGCATCCTGGCGTACCGATCCCAAGAGATCAGGAAAAGCTGGGTGCATGGGGGATATCGGAACACATGCGCATCACCTGGCTGAATACATTACCGGATTAAAAACTACCCAGATCAGTGCAGATCTCACTGCCTTCATACCAGGACGTCAGCTCGATGACGACGGTACGGCCATGCTGCGTTTCAACAATGGAGCCAAGGGCGTACTCATTGCGTCCCAGATCGCAGCCGGAGAAGAAAATGCCGTGAAGATTCGCGTGTATGGAGAAAAGGGCGGAATTGAATGGGCACAGCAGGAACCCAATACACTTTGGGTGAAGTGGACCGATAAGCCTACCGAAATGGTGCGCACTGGCCTTGGCTATATGAGTGACATTGCAAAACACAATACACGCACGCCAGGCGGACATCCGGAAGGATACCTCGAGGCGTTTGCCAATATTTATCGCAACTTCTCACTTACCCTTCGTGCACGCATGAATGGTGAAGAACCCCAGCCCGAATGGCTCGATTTTCCGGATGTGGAAGATGGTATCCGCGGTATGCAATTCATCGACAAGGTAGTGGAAGCCGGGTATGATGACAGTAAGAAGTGGGTGGACTTTTAGTAGTACGTAGTCAGCGCCGTTGGCGTCCGCCTTTTGCGGATAGTCAGTAGTCAGTAGTCAGTAGTCAGTAGTCAGTAGTCAGTAGTCAGTAGTGGCACTATTACGTTTATTACTGCCTCCCGGTTTACTTTCCGGGGCTATGGCGCAGGTAGGAACTCCGTGGAATCGCGGAGTCGGGCCGGGTGCGTGCCGGGAGGCAGGGATCTCCTCATGGAGGTAGGCCGTCCTGTGCCAAAGGCATCCCTTCGGGGTAGGGACGGCATATGGATAACGTCCCCCCTTGAGGGGGGATTAAGGGGGGTGTTCCTGTATCCTGTATCCTGTATCCTGTATCCTGTATCCTGTATCCTGTATCCTGTATCCTGTATCCTGTATCCCGTATCCCGTATCCTGTATCCCGTATCCCGTATCCTGTATCCTGTATCCCGTATCCTGTATCCTGTATCCCGTATCCTGTATCCTGTATCCTGTATCCTGTATCCCCTAAACGCTCGCCTCTGCACCCAACTGCATATTCCTTTTTCGCTGATATAAATGATAAACAAAGGCCATGGCAAAGAATAATCCGGCGACAGATGCCATGCCACCGGCAATGCTGCCGTCGAAGGCAGCGCCCAGGTAATAACCGCCTATGGAAATGAGTATGGCGATGACCACCGTGATCATCATCATGCGGTCCAGGCGATCGGTGAGCAGGTAGGCCGTGGCAGGAGGGGCGATCAGGAATGCTACTACCAGGATAGCACCAACTGTCTCGAATGATGCGACCGTAGTGAGCGAAACAGCCCCCATCAGCAGGTAATGCCATAGGCCGGTTGAAATTCCGATTGCGGCCGCGTACGCAGGATCGAATGTCGTGATATATAATTCCTTGTACCCGATCGTGATGAAGGCAATGACCAGTACGAGTATACCTCCGCTGATGTACATCGCACGAGGTCCCATGATCAAACCGTCGGGAAGGATCCACAAATCAATCGGGACGTAGGCAATTTCTCCGTACAGCACACATTCCTGATCGAGGTCGACCTTGCCCGCGAGTGCGGAAATCAGGATCACACCGATGGCGAACATGACCGTGAAGGTCACCCCGATGGATGCATCCGTCTGTAGTTTCCCCTTTTTATGGAAGAATTCGATTAGAAATGTGGTGAGTATTCCAATTGAACCGGCGCCGATGAGCATGGGGAGTGATTCGCGGGAACCCGTTATCAGAAACGCGATCACAATGCCGGGCAGGACGGCATGGGAAATGGCATCGCCAATCATGGCCATTTTTCGCAGGATAAGAAAACATCCCAACAGGCCGCACGAAATGGCCACGAGAGATCCGGTGAATATGATTTGTAGTGCCTGCATATCAATAGGGGATTTCTGATTGGTGAGGATCTACCTTTGGATAATCAAGCAATTTCTCAAGTCTCGCTTCAAGCTCCGGCGTAAGAATATGCTCGATGGTATCTGCATCATCATGCACATGATCGGGGGCAATCCGCAGGTATTGAGTTAGGTACAATTCCCAGAGACGATGCAGTTTTACAGTTCTCTTTCCTTTATTCATCCCATCTGTGGTGAATGCATAACCAGATGGTGATCGTACAATAAATCCGTCCCTGGAAAGTCGTTTGAGTCCGCTAAGCAGCTCTTCCTTTTCAAAAGACCGCAGGGCAAGCAGGTCCTCCAGTGAGCGGGACTCTTCGAAATTGCCGTCGCGTTCACCCAGGTTATAGAATGTCTTCAGAATATTCTCGTCTGTCATTGAGTGCCGGATCCTGCGGCTGACAAGCAGTCGGTGAAGTATTCCTTTACCAGGTGCGAAGAAGAACGAGAAAAATGCTATGGCCGAAACGACCACAACAATCCAGGGGCCCGTTGGCATGGATGGAGCAGTATAGCTGATAAAGGCACCAGCGAAGCCGCTTACTGCTCCGAAAATGGCAGCCAGGATGACCATTACATGGACATTCTCAGTCCAGAATCGTGCAGCTGCCGCGGGTGTGATCAGCATGGCAGCCATGAGAACGACTCCTACGGCCTGAATTCCAATCACAACTGCCAGAACGGTGAGTGTGGTGAGCACCAATTCAATCGCACGGATGGGAATCCCGATTGTCGCTGCAAAATCTGCATCAAAGGCTAAAATGGTGAGCTCCTTGAAAAGAAAGAAAACAGTTATAAGGAGCAGGAATGCAGTAATGGAAAAGACGATCAGATCCTGACCAATCAGGGAGGCCGCCTGTCCGAACAGGAACGCATCCAGTCCCGATTGCGCCGCATTACCGCTTTTCTGGATAATGGTTAAAAGAAAAATTCCGATACCAAAGAAAACAGAGAGAGTAAGGCCGATTGCGGTATCTTCTTTTATTTTACTGTTGGCACGGACGTAATCAATGATCACAAGCGACAGCCACCCGGTCGCAAAGGCCCCGGGAATGAGTATCAGGGGATTTTTTTCACCCCAAACCAAAAACGAGAGACAAACTCCGGGCAGTACCGAATGGGCGACAGCATCACCTACAAGTGCTTTTTTCTTGAGAAAGGTGAAGGTGCCTACCACCGCCGATGTTGCCGTAAGCAATATGGCGCCGATGACGACATACCGTACGTTCGGGTCGGAAAAGGTGAAGAATGACAAAATATCCTTATCCATGGCTACGGGTTTTCTCTGTGTGGAAAACGTTTCTTTTGCATCAGGTCACCTACATCTGAGAGCAGGGTAAGTTTACCGCCATAGGTTTCCTGGAGAAGTTCCTGTGTGAACGTATCTTTTGTCGGACCATACGCGGTGAGCCGCATATTCAAAAGTATCACCCAGTCGAAGTAAGTCGTTACCGACTGCAGATCATGATGAACCACGATAATGGTCTTGCCTTGCTGCGTCATTTCACGAAGAAGGGTAATGATCGTTTTTTCCGTGGCAGCATCCACTCCAGCGAACGGTTCATCCATCAGGTAGATATCGGCCTGCTGTGCCAGGGCCCTGGCGAGAAATACACGCTGCTGCTGTCCGCCGGATAACTGGGAGATCTGCCTTCCTGCGTAAGCCTCCATTCCAACCTGCCTGAGTGCGTCCATGGCTGCCATCATATCGGCCTTTCGGGGCCGTTTGAATAACCCTAGTTTTCCGTAGCGCCCCATCAGCACCACATCTTTCACCGATGCGGGGAAGTCCCAATCCACCGATTCGCGCTGTGGAACATAGCTTACCCGTTGCCGGATCTCTTCCAGCGGCTGATCAAACAGGCGGATAAACCCGCTCGTATTGGGGAGAAGGCCCATTACTGCTTTGATAAGGGTCGATTTGCCCGCTCCGTTGGGACCTACAATACCAACCAGTTTACCCTCGGGGATTTTCAGATCGATATCCCAAAGGACCGGTTTGCGGTCGTATGCCACGGTAAGATCATGTACTTCGAGCGCTATATTTTTGTTTTTCATAGGAGTGAATCAACAATTGTGTTAACATTCGACTGCACCATTCCCACATATGTGCCTTCTGGAGTTCCCTCGGCACCCATTGCGTCGGAAAACAGGTTGCCGCCGATTCTGACATCAAAACCGCGTTCACGACAACCGGCTACTACAGCATCGATACTGCGCTTCGGAACGGAGGTTTCGACAAAAACTGCCTTTACACGGTTTTCTACAATATAATTTACCAGGTCTGATACATCTTTTAAACCGAATTCCGAAAGGGTAGATAATCCCTGCAGTCCGCGTACAGTGAAACCATAGGCGTCACCAAAATACCCGAAGGCATCGTGGGCGGTAACAAGGATCCGGGAAGAGGGGGGGAGTTCTTCAATGCGCATTCGTACCCATTGATCCAGTTGAGTGAGCTCATTGAAATAAGCATCAGCATTTTGCTTGAAGTACATTGACTTATCTGGTTGAATATCAGATAGTATAATTTCAATAGAGCGTATCGCATCCCGCCAAAGCAGTACGTTAAACCAGAGATGCGGATCATAGGTGCCTGCAAAACCTGCAGCTTCGCGCAGCCGTTCTTCATCCAGGCTTTCGCCAATGGCAATGACCCGTTTCTGGCGCGACAACTTTTCGAGGACTTCACCCATTTTACCTTCAAGATGAACCCCGTTATAAAAGATGATGTCTGCCTCAATTAACTTTTTCAGATCCCCCTGGGTGGCTTTGTAGAGGTGCGGGTCAACTCCCGGTCCCATCAGTGATTCCACACGAACGGAGTCGCCGCCTATGTTGGTTACCGCATCGGCAATCATGCCGGTGGTGGTAACGATGTACAGCTGACCGTCACTGATAACCTGGTCCTGCACCCGTCCGCATCCTGCGAATACAACGATTAGCAGTAGATATGACAGGAATGATTTCATATTCGCACCCTTTGAACCCACAGGTTTCCGGCTACCTGTTGTGAAATGAATATTGTATTGGTGTCGTTCACCCGAATCTCCAGGGAATTGTCGTAGGCCACCTGATCCACAATACGTATGAATGAACCGATAGAGATGCCTGTTTTATCGAGATATTGCAGAAAGGCACTTGATGTATCCCTTACAGCGGTAACCTTACCTGCCTCGCCCGGCCTGAGCTCCAGCAACTGGACCTGCTGTACGTCGGCTATTTCACCGTCTTCGGTGGGAATGGGGTCCCCATGGGGGTCAAATCTCGGGCTCCCCAAATATTCATCCAGGCGTTTTATGAGGAGCTGGGACTGGATGTGTTCCAGTTGTTCAGCCACTTCATGCACCTCGTCCCAGTTGAAACGCAGCTTCTCCACCAGGAAAGTTTCCCAAAGCCGGTGCTTACGGATGATACGTAGCGCCAGCGTGGTTCCCGATTCGGTGATCATTACCCCATAGTACTTTTTATAGCTGATCAGTTTTTTAGAGGCAAGACGCTTTAACATGTCTGTTACAGACGCGGCCCTTGTGTTCATGGCTTCGGCGATGGCATTGGTCGATACCGGTTTGCCCGTCTCAGAGTAAAGATGGTAGATCGACTTCAGGTAGTTTTCCTCGGCGAGGCTTAATTCGATTAACGACATATTCAAATATAGATATTTAGACGAATCTAAAAAATATTTAAGATGTATAAAAATTGATGAATTATACCATTTGTATCCCAATTTAAGCTTAACTCAAGTAAAGTTAAAGTCATTAATAGCTGTATTTCAGCTGTTTAGTAAATTATCTACAAGCGCCCTGAAATCCAGGGCTTCATGCTCCCAATGAACTTCGGCCCCGGGTTTATCCATATAGAATCGGGAATCTGCCAGTTCTTTAATCAGCTGTTCAGGATCCGATTTATAGACGACAGACGCCCGATAGGTATCGCAGAATGACTTCCATATGCTACTGTACTTAATAAAAACAATGGGGATTTCGTGCGCCAGGTATTCATAAAGCTTAGAGGGCATTTTATCGTAAACCCAGGATTCGTAACTGATGACGGCAGCATCAGCTTTCACGAGTGTTCTCAGGATCTGATCGTAGGGTAATGGTGCTTCGCTGATATTTGCTTCGATCCAAGGATATTTTGTGATCCTGTTCCTTAGCTTATTGAGAAACGAGGTGTCAAAACTATTTCCGCAAATCAGCAATCGAGCCGAGGGATCGATCTTCCTGACTTGTTCAACCATTTCAATACATTCTGATATACCGGTATGGTTTGCAAGTGTACCAGTAAAAACAAATGTGAGTGGATTACGGGCAGTTCCTGGAAAAGTTGCGGATTCAGGCATAATGGCCTTGTTTTCCAGTATTGTCGCCTTGTTCCGTGTGAAAGCCAGTTGATCTGCATAACATCGCTCGGCAAGAATGTAATGATCGATGAATTTAACAGAACCTGTTTCCTTGCGACGGGTTAACCTGGCCAGGGGCCGACTGAAGAAATGTTTCCGGTGAAGGATATTTTGATAATAATTCTCGCGGACATCATAAATGATCCTGAGATCTTTATTTTTCAGTCTTTTGGCCATACCCAGTAATTCATGGGTGTTGATGATCAGCAGATCTGGCTCAAGACGCCTAATTAATTTCTCGATTTTAGTGGTTATCAATAACCGTTTAAGGCTTTTTCTTGGGAAGGGCTCAAGGGGGATGAAGTTGATTTCCGGGTCAATTATAGGCGCTTTGCCCGGGAACCCTATTATATTTACGTCATATTTGCCGGAAGGCACAAGCGATTTTGCCAGCTTAAGATATGTGCGCGGGTCATCGACCGGTTTCAGCACCGAAGCAAAAACAATTCGCTTACGTTTCATATTACAGTATAAAGATAAACCTACGTTGTTAATGGACAATAAAAAAGAAATCATTGAGAAGGCATGGGCAGACCGTGCATTACTAAAAGAAAAGGATGTACAGGAGCTTATCAGGTCGGTAATTGAGGACCTGGATAAGGGTGATTTGCGTGTAGCAACCCCAGGAGCTGAGGAATGGACCGTGAATGAATGGATAAAGAAAGCCGTAATCCTTTATTTTCCAATCCAGCAAATGCAGACGGTAGAGGTTGGTCCGTTTGAATTTCACGATAAAATACCCCTCAAACGAAATTATCAGCAGCTTGGCGTACGAGTTGTCCCGCATGCGGTAGCCCGGTATGGGGCTTATATTAGTCCGGGAGTCGTCCTCATGCCATCCTATGTAAACATTGGCGCCTATGTCGATGAGGGTACAATGGTGGATACCTGGGCCACAGTAGGAAGCTGCGCGCAAATCGGAAAGCATGTACATCTCAGTGGTGGCGTTGGTATAGGTGGGGTACTGGAACCAGTTCAGGCGGCGCCTGTAATCGTGGAAGACAACGCATTCATCGGATCGCGTTGCATTATCGTCGAAGGGGTTAGAATTGGGAAAGAGGCCGTCCTGGGTGCAAATGTGACGCTTACGGGCAGTTCTAAGATCATCGATGTAACCGGGAGTGAGCCCGTTACGTATCAGGGGTATGTGCCACCCCGTTCTGTTGTAATCCCAGGAAGTTATACGAAGAAGTTTCCCGCGGGAGATTACCAGGTGCCATGTGCCTTGATCATTGGACAACGGAAGGAGAGTACCGACAAGAAAACCTCTTTGAATGAGGCATTGAGAGAAAATAATGTAGCGGTTTAGCCGTTTGGCATATTAGTTGTTCATCTTACCACAGATGAAAAGTTTTATAATTCAGATATCGGCCACATTGTGTGCGGTAATTTTGTTTACCGCCGCATCTCCCCGCGTTTATCAACCGGTGGATCATGACAGTTTTGGTCCGGGTGAAGAGCTTCAATATCGTGTTTCCTTTGGAATAATCGGTATTGGTGATGCCAGGATGGTCATCGACAGGGAGGTTCGTAGTGTCAATGACCGGCCCGTGTACAAGGTGGATGTCTATGGTAAAACGACTGGAATGGTTGACTGGGTAGCACGTGTGGATGATCATTGGGGTTCCTATGTGGATACCAGCGCATTGGTTCCCCACATCAGCTACCGGAATATCCAGGAAGGAAATTATCGGAAAAATGAGATCACCCGGTTTTATCATGACCGGGGTGTTATTGAAACCCGTACACTGGATCAGAAAACAGGAAAATATAAAGAACCTAAAGTCTTTCATAATCAGCGCCGGGAGATCAGGGATATGCTGGCTGGCTACCTCTACCTGAGGACCGTGGATTTCTCAGGTATGAAAAAGGGTGATTCGTTTGAAATCAGCGGATTCCTGGAGGATACCTTCTATGATATGAAAATGGTATATGGCGGAGTTGAAAGGATTAAGACCAAAGCGGGGAAATTCAGGGCCATTAAACTGGTACCTGTTATGCCTGAAGGTGGTGTGTTCGACGGTGAGAAATCTGTGACATTATGGATTTCAGCTGATGAAAACAAAGTTCCGCTAAAGATTGAAGCAAAAATGTTCGTGGGTAATACAACCCTTGAATTAAGCGGATTCAACAATTTGAGACATCCGGTTTCAGGATTGTAATTTTCCTGATGTAAGAATTTAACCATATCTACCTAACTGCTTTCATTTCAATTTTGTATAATAGCACATGCTTTTAATTGTATTGGCCATATTAAGTCTTCCGTTGCCGGGTAAGGAAACCATTACGTTTCCGTCATCAGACGGTGTGACCATTACAGCAGACCTGTATGCTCCACATTCCAAAGATGCCCCGATGATCATCCTGTTTCATCAGGCAGGCTGGAGCAGGGGTGAGTATAATGAAATTGCTCCAAAGCTGAATGAAATGGGGTATAACTGCCTGGCAGTGGATTTAAGGGCCGGGGGTAGCATCAATGGCGTGATCAATCAGACCCATGAATCCGCTAAAGGTCTTTATAAAGAAACGCGGTATATCGACGGACTTCAGGATATTGAAACCTCGATTCAGTATGCCAGAAAAAATCTGAGTACCGGGAAATTGATCATCTGGGGCAGCTCGTTCAGCGCAGCCCTCGTTTTAAAGGTAACGGGTGATCATCCGGAATGGGTTGATGCTGCGGTTGCGTTTTCACCGGGAGAATATTTTACATCGCAGGGGCAATCACGCGATTATATTTCCAGTAGCGCTGCAAACATTACTAAACCCGTTTTCATCACTTCTGCCCATAATGAAAAGAGCAATTGGTGGGGAATTTATGTGGCAATATCGGATATGGACAAAAGCTATTTCTGGCCCAATACGACAGGAAATCACGGTTCGCGTGCACTTTGGTCGAAGTTTCCGGATTCGGCGGATTACTGGGAAAAGGTGAAATCTTTTCTGGAATCGGTAAAATAATCAGTTTTTGATCTATAAATTTGCAGGAAGTGGCCTTTTCCTGCCACTTTTTTTGTTATCGAGCGTAGTATACTTATGAGACAATTTGTTTTTATTTTTTTAACCTGGGCCTTATGCCTTACGGGATGTTCCAATGATCAGTCAGAAATAGGAGACCGTATGTTTCGTAAAGGCAATTATGAACAGGCCATTGCTGCATATACAGAATACCTTCGATTGAATCCGAGTGATATTAAAACTATATATAACCGGGGCAGGGCATACCAGGAACTGGGTAAGAATGAAAAAGCACTGGAGGATTTTCAGCGGGTGATTAAGGAAGACCCGCTCAATGTGAATGCGCTGCTGAGTGTATCCAATGATTATTTTAACCGCCTGCGCGACTACGAGAACGCCATTTTCTATGCGGATAAGGTCCTGAAAGCTAATCCGAATGCCATTGCATTTACTGTGAAAGGCAAATCTTATCAAAAAATGGGTAAGCTCACCGAGGCAATGGCAGCCTACAATGACGCATTGAGCACCAACGATTCCTATGCTGACGCATACCTTTCCAGGGGAAGCTTGTTCATTTACCTCAACCAGTACAACAAAGCGTGTTCAGATTTTCAAAGAGCCAAGGCGCTTGATCAGGAAGTCTCCCAATACATCGAGAAATATTGCAAATAATCCGCCTAATGCGGTGAGGATTATAATTTAGGACATTTGGATGTTGATATATTTAAGGTTAATGGCTAACTTCCAGTCTCTTAACCTTCATCAACCATTTATGGTAAACATTCTAAACCCTAAATTATGCTCGATGATTTAATCAAAAGCCTGGATGGCGATGTAGGTAAACAACTCACAAATCTGGGTATCCCATCAGACAAGACTTCAGATGTTCTGTCGATGGCGACTTCCGCACTCACAGATCAATTCCAGCAAAATGCCAAAAGCGGTGACATGTCTGGCATGTTAAATCTGTTTAATGGCAACCAGGCCATTGGAAGCAGTTCACTGGTCGATGGTATGGTTGGAAATTTTGCAAGCCAGATAGCCTCAAAGCTTGGCATCTCGCCTGAAATTGCCAAAAGTGCTGCTGCCATGCTCATTCCCATGTTATTGTCGAAACTTGACTCAAGTACCCCGTCGTCGGGGCTAACTGAAGATCATCTATCGCAAATTCTGGGGGGCGAACAGAGTATGGGAGGTATAACGGACGCCCTGAAGGGATTATTTAACTGAGAAACTAAATCAAACAATTATAATAATTACATACTATGGCTAAAATTTCGGATATCGAAGGAATAGGCCCTGCATTGGAGAAGAAGCTCGCAAAGGCAGGCATTAAATCAGTAAATGGACTTTTGAAGACATGCTGTGACAAAAAGGGACGTAAGGCAGTGGCTGAAACTACTGGCATTGATGAGTCTAAACTCCTCAAGTTTGCCAACATGGCCGACTTATATCGTGTGAAAGGGGTAGGAAGCGAATACTCAGAATTATTGGAAGCAGCAGGTGTGGATACCGTAAAGGAATTGAGAACACGCAAGCCTGAGAATCTGCACGCTAAAATGGTTGAAGTGAACGCTAAGAAGAAACTGGTGCGTCAGCTTCCTTCATTGTCCAAGGTTCAGGCGTTCGTTGAACATGCGAAAACGCTTGACCCTGTAATCACTCACTAATTAATTTTAGTACAAAAGGCTGAAGCACCTCTCACCAAAGGGAGGTGCTTCTTCTTTTTCTGCGTGGTTTCACTCCAAGCGCCCCCATCAGTCCCCTTGAGATTTCCCGCATGAGGGTGTTGCCCAATTGACGAACCATTGTATTCTTCGACAACTGTTCCACCAGTGATTCATCATTGGAAGATTCTGACTTTTTGGTAGTTTTTTTCGTCTCGGGTTCCGGAGCAGCTGCAGCCTCGATTTTCTCATTTAACAATTCATAGGCACTTCTGCGATCGATCTCCTCATTGTACTCATCAAGTATCTCCGATTTTGAAATAATCTTTTTTAGCTCATCATCTGTAAGTATACCCATGCGTGATCTTGGGGCCGACATCAATACTGCCGCCAACGGGGTGGGTATACCTTTTTCATTCAGCACGGTAACAAGTGCTTCACCAATACCCAATGTGGTAAGCAGTTCATCGATGTCATAATACTCGGAAGGAGGAAAATTTTCTGCCACAAGTTTGATCTTCTTACGATCGCGTGCGGTGAACGCCCGTAAGGCATGCTGTACGCGGAAGCCAAGCTGACTCAATATGTTTTCAGGTATGTCATCCGGCACCTGGGTACAGAAATAGATACCCACACCTTTGGAACGAATGAGTTTAATGATCGAGTCGAGCTGATCCAACAGTGCGTCTGAAGCCTCCTTGAAAAGAAGGTGAGCCTCATCAATGAACATGATCAGCCTGGGTTCATCTGAATCACCCTGTTCAGGGAACGTCGAGTAAATCTCAGCCAGCAGGCAGAGCATGAAGGTTGAAAACAGCTTTGGACGATCCTGAATATCCACAAGACGTAATACACTGATCATTCCTCTTCCGTCCTTGTCGGTGCGTAGCAGATCGGCCGGATCGAACGACCGTTCACCAAAGAAACGTTCTGCTCCCTGCTGTTCTAGCTCGATGATCTTCCGGGTGATCGTTCCAACCGAAGCCGTAGATATTCTTCCGTATTCTTTTTCAACGCTTTCCTTTCCTTCATCGGTCACATATTGAAGAATCTTTTTCAAATCCTTCAGATCCAGCAGGGGCAATTTATTGTCATCACAATATTTGAATACAAGGGCCATAATACCCGACTGTGTATCATTGAGTTCAAGCATCTTGCTGAGCAACACGGGCCCGAATTCAGAAACAGTTGCACGGAGCCGCACACCGGCTTCATCCGACAGTGTGAGGGGCTCTATCGGGAATCCCTGCTGCACATATTCTATACCGATATGCGCCATTCGCTCGTCAATCTTGGGGTGAGGGGAGCCCGGTGCAGCAAGCCCGCTAAGGTCTCCCTTAATGTCCATGAGTAAGACAGGTACGCCCTGTTCAGAGAGCGCTTCGGCCATTACCTGCAGACTTTTGGTCTTTCCGGTACCGGTAGCGCCAGCAATCAGGCCATGGCGGTTCATGGTTTTAAGAGGGGCCTTTATTAAAGCCTTATCAAGGGGAGCACCATCGATCATCGCGGTTCCCAGGACAATTTCTCTTCCTTTATTGGTATGCGCCTTTTCGATGATGGAGCGAAAGTCTTCCTTACTCATATGTTAATGTTATTTTTTGAACTGCGATGCGACGATTAATTCCTTTGTTTTATGGCTCCAGTCATAAAATCCGCTGCCACTTTTAACGCCTTTATGTCCGGCAGTAACCATATTCACCAATAATGGACATGGCGCATATTTAGGATTGCCAAGCCCGTCGTGGAGCACATGGAGGATTGATAGACAAACATCAAGGCCGATGAAATCTGCCAGCTGCAACGGGCCCATCGGGTGTGCCATACCAAGTTTCATGACCGTATCGATCTCTTCCACGCCAGCCACACCTTCAAACAGACTGTATATTGCCTCGTTGATCATTGGCATCAGAATACGATTTGCAACAAATCCGGGATAGTCATTCACTTCAACCGGAACCTTGCCCAGTTTTTCAGAAAGGTCCATTATCGTATTTGTGGTGGCATCCGTGGTATTGTAGCCACGTATAACCTCAACTAACTTCATCACTGGAACAGGGTTCATGAAATGCATTCCGATCACCTTATCCGGACGATTGGTTACAGCAGCAATTTTCGTAATGGAAATCGAGCTGGTATTGGTGGCAAGAATCGTATGGTCAGAACAAAATTTATCCAGATCACGGAATATATTTAATTTGAGTTCAACATTTTCGGTAGCAGCCTCAACCACCAGATCCGCTTTTGCAACACCTTTTTCCAACGCTGTTTCAGTTGAAATTCGTAACAGTGTTTCCTGTTTCTGGCTTTCATTGATCAGTTCCTTATTTACCTGTCGATCAAGGTTCCTGGAAATGGTTGCAAGTCCGCGTTCCAGAGATTCAGCGGATATGTCGATAAGCGTTACCTGAAAACCATTTTGAGCAAAGACATGTGCAATTCCATTTCCCATGGTTCCGGATCCAATTACCGCAATATTTTTCATCATGTGTAGTGTTTTTGATTGGATTCAAATATAGGAAGAAATGAACAGGACGGAATAATCAATTCAACAGTTCATATTTTGCTCCCTCAATATAAATTTAATTTATATATTGGAGACGGTAAATTTTAATCTAACTAACTATGTTCAAAGAATTTAAAGAGTTTATTTCTCGCGGAAACGTTCTGGAGTTGGCAGTAGGTTTGATCATGGCAACCTATTTCGGAGCTATCGTAAAATCATTTGTCGATGATATCATTATGCCTCCTGTAGGAAAGATGATTGCAGGCGTCGATTTTTCTGAGCTGAAACTGAAAATTGGTGAAAATGTACTGGCAGATGGCACGGTGGAAGCTGTTAGCATCAATTATGGTAATTTCATAAATACCATCATTACATTCATTATCGTTTCCTTTGCGGTTTTCATGGTAGTAAAATCGTACAATCGTTTCCTGAAAAAGCAGGAAGAAGCGGCTCCGGCTGCGCCTCCGGCACCCAGCAATGAGGAAAAATTACTGACTGAAATAAGGGATTTACTGAAAAAACAATAACATCAAAGAGCGGTTCAGCCGCTCTTTTTTTTTAACCTTGCAGTATGATTGAAATCGGGAAACATCAGTTGCTTACAGTAAACCGGGAAGTTGACTTTGGTCTTTACCTTGGGGACGGAAATGAGGAAATACTGTTGCCGACCAAATATGTTCCTGATGGACTCAGCATTGGTGATAAACTTCGTGTTTTTGTTTACAAGGATTCCGAAGACCGTCCGATAGCCACTACACTTCAGCCTGCAGGGGAAGTTGGAAGTATTGTTTCCCTGAAGGTAAAGGATAGTAATCCGCATGGCGCCTTTATGGATTGGGGACTGGAGAAGGACCTGTTTGTTCCTAAGCGGGAACAGCATGTTCCATTTCAAGTGGGCAAGTTTTATGTGGTTCGCATCCTGCTTGACCATAAGACTAACCGGCTTATCGGCACCAGCAAGATACGGGCATTCCTGAAAAAAGATGCTGATGGACTTGAAGAAGGGCAAAAGGTAAATCTCTTAATCTATTCTGTTACCGATCTGGGTTTTCAGGCGGTAATTAACGGGACCTATTCCGGTTTGTTATATCGAAGTGAGTGTCCTGTCGAATTTGCCATCGGAACAGAAACGGACGGGTATATCCGCGCAATACGGGAAGATGGAAAAATTGATCTGCGCCTGAGCCTGGGAGGACGTGAGGGTGCTGATGAGCACAGGGAAATGTTGCTGGATGCTTTGCATAAGAATGACGGATATCTTAATCTGACCGATAAATCCAGTCCGGAAGTCATCCAGCAAACACTGGGTATGAGTAAAAAGGCATTTAAAAAAGCCCTGGGTAATTTGTACAGGGACCGGCTGGTACTGCTTGAAAGTGAAGGCGTCCGGCTGGCTGCTAGCGACGATAAAGCATAACTTCTGTGGCCCTGTTGGTGGCTGAAAAGCGAATTTGAAGGTCCATTCCGGAGGTGCTGTCACCTTCTCCACAGTCTGGCCCGGGATCCAGCAAATAGATATAGAATTTCTGATTACGCTTGTACAATTCATTTTTATCCGGTTTTCCCAGCCAGAGCAAAATGGTTTCTTCCGACTGCCCCTTCAGCGCATCGATGAAATCAGGATGCTCCTGCATGAAAAGCGAGCGGTAGCCCATGCATCCGTTACGGTCAGATTTCCATTCATCTTTATCAAGATAACCGGGAGCAGGAGTCGAACTGCAGGCCGAAAGGCCCGCGATGATCAGGATGAAAAGGACATTTTTCATGAAAGACTTACGGATGAAGATTTAAGAGCTCTGTTCAAATAGAAAAACCAACCGGCGGAGACTATGGCATATAGCATGGCAGCCGGCAACAGGTAAAACGGAAAATCTAATGCATAGTGCATAACTGTAACAATGCCTGCCGACAGTGATAAACGAATGAACTCGAATGGCGTAACCCACGAACGGTTTTCCAGCATGCCTCCACAGGATACCACCAGCATGATAATAAGACTTACAATCATTAAATTCTCGTACCAGGCACTTGATTCCATTGTGAAGAGAAATACCGCCGTAATGAGCAACGCGATCACATACTGGGTCATTACATAGGGGATCACACCCCGCTGAAAACGCGGATTATATTTGATGTAGGAAGTGCGATCTACTTCGGGGATTGGCTGCATTCCACCCATTTCTGCAGGAAGCCATCCTGGTTTGTAAAATATATACCGGACTTTATCGCTGGAAGAGGGGATGGCCTTCATTGTTTGCCACATTTGATGGTAATGGGCCAGGTTGACCCACAAAGGGTTCCATGAATTGGTTGGTTTTGTAATTCCATAAACCGGTCTTTCTTCCTCTTCCTGGAAGGTTCCGAACAAACGATCCCAAACAATAAAAACACCCGCATGATTGCGGTCTATATATTTCGGGTCACGACCATGATGTACGCGGTGATGGGAGGGAGTATTGAAAACATATTCCAGCCAGCCCAGTTTTCCGATGGTCTCGGTATGGATCCAGAATTGGTAAACCGTAACGAGCGCAGATACAAATACGAAGGTGGTGGGATTGAAACCTATCAGCGCTAACGGGAGATAGAAACTGAATGTCCATAGGATTTGGAAAGACCCCTGTCGAAGTGCCACTGAAAAATTATAATCCTCACTCTGATGATGTACTACGTGACCGCCCCAGAATAAATTGATCTCATGCGACATTCGGTGCGCCCAGTAATAACAGAAATCCACTGCTATAAATAGTAAAATGAAGGTAAGGGCATTTTCCGGAATGGTGAAAAATCGATATTCGTAGACGAATGCGAAAGCGGCAACGCCCAATACCTTGAAGAAGATATTGGTGAGTTGCTGGGTGACGCCGCAGCTGATATTTGTTATGGCATCGTTGAGCCGGTAAAGCTTGCGTTTTGAGAACCGTTCGATCAGTAATTCAATACCGATCAGCAGGAAATAAATGGGGATGGATAATATAATCGGATTGAAATCCATAGGTGGTTTAAAAACTCAAAATAATTGAAATTAGTTTAAGAATAA
The DNA here is from genome assembly GCF_020328055.1 of Fulvivirga sedimenti. Classification (NCBI taxonomy): domain Bacteria; kingdom Pseudomonadati; phylum Bacteroidota; class Cytophagia; order Cytophagales; family Fulvivirgaceae; genus Fulvivirga; species Fulvivirga sedimenti. Next base: position 145,256 of record NZ_JAIXNE010000003.1, on the reverse strand, counting down.
AAATATAACTTCGCACAGCTAGGATGTTACGACTTATAAAATTTATTTGGTTGGTTACCCTGTTGGTGGCACTGGGCTCATTGCTCTACACGTATGCGGCGGTGGGTGAAATGCTTACATTCGGGTCCTATACATTTTCAAGGGAATGGTATTTTTACCTGGCTCTGCTAATCCTCGTGATTTTTAATTTTACTTTTTATACCCTATCAAGAAATATGGGCTACCGGGATGAAAAGCTGCGGTCTACGCTCATCAGCTGGCAGCTTAGTTTCGCAGGGGTACTGAATCTCTTCTTTATAACCAGTGTTTTTTTTCTGATGCTGGTCAATAGCGGAGAGGCTTTTGATTACAATAATTTCGGCTACCTGGTATATGTATGCCTCGGGCTCATCGGGCTCTGGATCCTAATGCTGCCATTTGTATTCTCCCGAAAAATACTTAGCTAAGTAGTTTATTGTCCTGATTATAAATACTTAATATACAGGTAATTATATCAGATTAATTCATTTTTTTGTTTAGAAGAACAGCCTGATTAAATCAAAATCATTGCTTGAATAAATGGTGTTTTTCGTGTTTATTCGCTTACAAGCCATGTGTTGAAAAGGAAATTTATGTCTGAAGAAAATCAAGTTCAATATACCGAAGATAGTATCCGGTCACTCGACTGGAAAGAGCACATCAGAATGCGTCCGGGAATGTATATCGGAAAGCTCGGAGACGGATCAGCGCAGGACGACGGAATTTATGTGCTGGTGAAGGAAGTGATCGACAATTGTATTGATGAACATATGATGGGATATGGCAAAACCATCGATGTGAAAATCACCGATCACAGGGTTGAGGTGCGCGACTACGGTCGGGGAATTCCCCTGGGTAAAGTTGTTGACTGCGTGTCGAAGATCAATACCGGGGGTAAATATGATTCCGGGGCATTTCAGAAATCAGTCGGATTGAACGGGGTGGGAACCAAGGCCGTGAACGCGCTGTCGAACTATTTCAAGGTTCAATCTTACAGGGAGGGACAAACGAAGGTTGCTGAATTTAAGCAGGGAGAAATTATTACGGATCACAAAATCGGTTCGTCAAGCGGGAGGAATGGTACCCTGGTCGCATTTGAGCCTGATGGAACCATTTTTAAAAACTTTCATTTTATTCCGGAATACCTGAATGACCTGATCTGGAATTATGTATTTCTGAATGCGGGTCTGACTATAAATTTTAACGGACAAAAATTTCACAGTGAGAATGGGTTGCGTGATCTGCTGGAGCGGAAAACCGATGTCGAAAATATCCGTTATCCCATCATTCATCTCAAGGGCAACGATATAGAACTTGCACTTACCCACAGCAATCAGTACGGCGAAGAATATTACTCCTTTGTGAACGGACAGTACACGACGCAAGGAGGAACGCACCTGGCCGCGCTGCGTGAGGCGCTTGTGAGGACTGTACGTGACTTTTACAAAAAAGACTTTGACGCGACCGACATCCGGGCCAGCGTGGTAGCTGCGATCGCTGTACGTGTTCAGGAACCTGTATTTGAATCTCAGACAAAGACCAAACTGGGTTCACAAAATGTGGCGCCCGACGGACCCACTATGCGAACTTTTGTCAATGATTTTCTGAAGACAGAGCTCGACAATTATTTACACCGGAATCCTCCGGTCGCCGATGCCCTGCTGAAGCGTATTTTGCAATCGGAACGGGAACGCAAGGAGATTGCCGGAATTAAGAAACTGGCCAACGATCGTGCTAAAAAAGCAAATCTTCACAACAAGAAATTACGCGATTGCCGGGTACATTTCAGTGATAAGAGCAAGGAACGTGCAGAGGAGACGATGATCTTCATTACCGAGGGAGACTCGGCCAGCGGGTCTATTACCAAATCAAGGGATGTGGAAACCCAGGCGGTATTCAGTTTGCGTGGTAAGCCCCTGAACTGTTTTAACCTGACGAAAAAAGTAGTGTATGAAAATGAAGAATTCAATCTTCTTCAGCATGCACTGAATATCGAAGACGGTATCGAAGGTCTGCGATACAGAAAAATCATTATCGCCACAGACGCGGATGTCGACGGGATGCACATTCGCCTGTTACTGCTGACATTCTTTCTTCAGTTCTTTCCCGATTTGGTCCGGCATAACCATGTTTACATTCTTGATACGCCTTTATTTCGCGTACGTAACAAGAAGGAAACGATCTACTGCTATTCGGAAGAGGAGAAACGTGCAGCCATCGCCAAGCTTGGGAACAAACCTGAAATTACCCGATTCAAGGGGTTAGGGGAGATCTCACCTGATGAGTTTGGAAAGTTTATCGGTGATGAGATGCGACTGGAACCCATCATCATTAAGAAGGACACAACCATAAAGCAATTGCTGTCATTCTATATGGGTAAAAATACACCGGAACGTCAGGATTTTATTGTGGATAACCTGAGGATTGAAAAAGACCTCGTCGAAGAAACAGCTGCTTAAATTGTAATAAAATTGCAAAATATAAATAATTGTAATTATATTGCAATATGAATTATTTAATAATGATGGCGGATATCATTGGCAGTTCCCGCGAGGAAGGGGCAGCGTTGATGAATGCATTTTCCGGAATTGTAGAAGCGGCTAATAAAAAGTTTGAGTCAGGGATCCTGTCTCCACTGACGATTACGCTGGGTGATGAGTTTCAGGGGATTATTTCAGATGTGCAAACGGCCACAGAAATTATATTTTTTATTGATGAACAGTGCCTGATTGCAGATCCGGTCTTTCGTTTGCGTTATGTATTGCATTACGGCGAGATACAAACCCCTGTTAATACAATCGAATCATACGGAATGCTGGGCCCTGGCCTCACCAGGACACGGGAATTGCTTGGGGAGATCAAAAATGGTGATCTTGAGATAGTTGTATCCGGCCTGTCGGCACCGAACAGTAAACGTCTCGAGTTGGCATTTAGGTTATACCGGGCATTTTATAATGACTGGCATGAAAAGGATTTGTCGGTAGCCTCTGATTTTATTAAGCACCAGGATTACAAGATCCTTTCCTCGATGTATGGCAAAGATCCGTCGACCATGTGGCGGAAAGAAAAAACACTAAAAATGAAAGACTTTTACGCCTCTAGGGAATTGATAACTTTAATGGCAAGCGATGCATAGGGCCTGGATTCATGTCGGATTGATTATTGTCGTTTGTGAATTGCTGGCGGCACTGGTATTTTATTTGCTGGCCCGCTGGAATGCCAAACCCCCTGAAGTGCGTCGATCTTCACGGCTTACCTGGAGAGGTTTATTTAAAGGCTGGGTGGAGCGTGCGTTCCTGGTTTATGCCCTGATAAGTGGCTACCCCCAGGCACTCACATTTTTCGCAGCCCTGAAAATTGCAACCCGCATTAAGGATGACGACCGTATTACCAACGATTTTTATCTCATAGGCAATATTTTATCTGTCTGCCTGGCAATTTTATACTCACAAGTTTTAAGCAAATATTTAGTATAGCATGGATAATCACGAAGAGAACGGAAAACCTGAAAAATATAGTGGTGAGGATCAGATTCATGATGTTATACCTGTATCCGGTATGTACGAGGACTGGTTTCTCGAATATGCGTCCTATGTGATCCTTGAAAGGGCAGTACCTGCGATTGAAGACGGCTTTAAGCCTGTTCAGCGCCGAATTATGCATGCCCTGAAGGAAATGGATGATGGTCGTTTCAATAAGGTCGCCAATGTGATCGGACAAACAATGCAATATCACCCGCATGGTGATGCTTCCATTGGTGATGCCATGGTGAACATGGGTCAGAAGGAACTGCTGATTGAAACCCAGGGTAACTGGGGAGATATTCGTACAGGCGACAGTGCAGCGGCCCCGCGTTACATCGAGGCACGTTTGTCAAAATTTGCTCTTGATGTGGTTTTTAATGCTCAGACCACCAATTGGCAGGTATCTTACGACGGAAGGAAAAGGGAGCCGGTAACCTTTCCGGTTAAATTCCCCCTGCTGCTTGCACAGGGTGTTGAAGGGATTGCAGTTGGGCTTTCCACAAAAATACTTCCGCACAATTTCTGTGAACTGATCAAAGCCTCGATCGATATTCTGAAAGGAAAGAAACCCAAAATTTATCCGGATTTCCCGACAGGGGGCATGGCCGACTTTTCTGATTACAACCAGGGTATGCGGGGTGGTCGCATTAAGGTTCGTGCACGGATTGAGGAATATGATAAGAAGACCCTGGTCATCCGTGACATTCCGTTCAGTACAACGACTACCAACCTCATTGAATCGATCATAAAAGCCAATGATAAGGGTAAGATCAAGATTAAGAAGGTGGTCGACAATACCGCACGGGATGTGGAAATTCTTGTTTCGCTTGCTCCGGGTCAGTCACCCGATATTACCATAGATGCGTTATATGCATTTACCGATTGCGAATTATCCATATCGCCAAATTCATGCGTGATCATTGACGACAAACCTCATTTCATGCCGGTCGGTGAGATTTTACAGCGCAATACGGATCAGACGGTTGACTTACTGACAAGGGAACTTGAAATTCGCCGGCACGAGCTTATGGAGAAGATACTTTTCTCTTCGCTCGAGAAAATATTCATTGAAAACAGAATTTACCGGGATATCGAGGAGTGTGAGACATGGGAGGCGGTTATTTCCACGATCGACAAAGGTTTGGATCCATTTAAGCCTCAGTTCTACCGTGAAATCACGGAGGATGATATTGTACGCCTGACAGAGATCAAAATCAAGCGTATATCCAGGTTCGATTCCTTTAAAGCCGATGAATTATTGAAAAGGCTTCAGGATGAACTGGCAGAAACGGAATACAACCTGGCCAACATCACTGAATATGCCATCAATTACTATCAGGGACTCCTGGAGAAGTATGGAAAGGGACGTGAGCGCAAAACTGAAATTCGTTCTTTCGACGCGATTAATACAACCGTGGTAGCCGCCAACAATCAGAAGCTTTACGTGAACAGGGCTGATGGATTCGTTGGTTACGGACTGCGTAAGGATGAGTTTGTTTGTGACTGTTCAGACCTGGATGATATCATTGTCATCCGTAAAGATGGTAAATGTATGGTCTCCCGGATTGCAGAAAAGGTCTTTATGGGCAAGGATATTCTGCATGTAGGTGTTTGGAAAAAGGGTGATGACCGGATGACCTATAATATGATCTACCTGGACGGAAAAACCGGCAGGTCCATGGTAAAAAGGTTCCAGATCACTGCCATTACCCGGGATAAGGAATATGACCTCACAAAAGGCCATAAGAATTCACGCGTCCTTTACCTGAGCGCCAATCCGAATGGAGAGGCAGAAATTGTGACAGTGAAACTCACATCAGGATCCAAAGCCCGAATCAAAATCTTTGATTATGATTTCTCAGAACTTGAAATAAAAGGGCGTGGCGCAGGAGGAAATATATTAACGAAATATCCGGTGAGGCGTATTGACCTGAAAGCCGAGGGCGTTTCCACGTTGAGTGGCCTCGATATCTGGTACGACGATTCGGTAGGCAGGCTCAATAAAGATGAACGTGGACGTCATATTGGAAACTTTAATGGTGATGACAGTATTCTTGTCATTTATAAGGATGGTTCTTACGAGCTCACCTCATATGAACTCACCAATCGATATGAGCCTGAAAAAATTATCCTAATTGAGCGATTTGATTCCGAAAAGGTTATTTCTGCGGTCTATTATGACGGCGAAAGCAAAACTTATTATGTGAAGCGTTTTCAGATCGAAACATCCACTCTTAACAAGCGGTTTGGATTTATCAGCGAAGCCGGGGGCTCCAAATTATTGCTGGCATCCACGGCAGAATCTGTTGAGGTTGAAGTTTCTGTTCAGAAACCAAAGTCGAAATCGCATGATAAGGAAATCGTGAAGCTCGAGGATATCATCGATGTTAAGGGATGGAAAGCGATCGGGAATAAACTTTCCTCCGAAAAAGTAAAAAAAGTAGAGTTACTTTCAGAAAGCGGAACAGATACAGCTAAGAAAAAAAAGGATAAGGCCCCTTCAAAGGCTGAAAGTGAACCAAAGGAGGACAAACCTGATAATAATGAATCGGGTTCTGAAATAAAGGAGATTGAGAATAAGGAGCCGAAGAAATCGGGTGGAAGTGGAAAAGGTAAGGAAGAAGGAGGTTACAATATCGGTGAAACCATAGAATTTGATTTTTAATGAACAGGGAAGACCGTCTGCTACTGGAATATTTCAGCGGTTTTGTAAGTGAATCACGGAAAGAGCTGATGGACCAGGTACTTTCAGACCGGACAAGACAGGTCACAGTTGTTCTGGAAGATATTTACCAGTCACAAAATGCCAGTGCAGTCGTGCGCACATGTGATTGCTTCGGGATACAGGATCTTTACATTATTGAAAACCGGCATGAATATAACCTCAATCCACGTGTTGTTCACGGCGCTTCCAAATGGATTAATATGTACCGGTTCAATACTTCCGAGAATAATACATCGGAATGTCTGACTTTATTGAAGCAGAAAGGTTATACAATTGTCGGCACTACCCCTGATAAAACCGCCATGTCTATTTATGATCTGGATCCGGAGGTAAAACCAGCGATTTTATTCGGAACCGAGGCACTTGGATTATCTGAAACAGCCATTGATTTATGTGATCAGATGGTTACCTACCCAATGTACGGATTTACAGAAAGTCTGAATATTTCAGTGAGCGTTTCGTTATGTTTGAGTGCGGTGATACCCGCATTGCGAAATTCCTCGGATTCGTGGCAATTAACTGATGCCGAAAAGGATGAGCTTCGATTATCCTGGTACCGGCAGTCGGTAAATCGTTATGACATACTGGAAAGAGAATTTCTCAAAAAGTTGAAATAAGTTATTAGGTTTACGGTGTATGGTTAGGCGGATAATTAAAGTTGCAGGAATTCTCACGGGTATCGTAATTGTATTTATGAGCGTTACGAATATCTGGGTCTATAATTCAACCCGTCAACAGGTTTTTGAGCAATCCGCCGATGTTCCATTTGCAGCTGTTGGAATTGTATTGGGTACAAGTCCGAAAACAATGCAGGGAGGTCCTAATCCGTATTTTGAAGAAAGGATATCAGCAGCAGCCGACCTGTATGAGATGGGAAAAATTAAGCACATTCTTGTGAGCGGTGATAATGCCACGGTATATTACAATGAGCCCGAAAAGATGAAACAGGCATTGCTGAAGCGCGGTGTGCCGGAAACTGCCATCACACTGGATTATGCAGGTTTTCGAACACTCGATTCGATGTTCAGGTGCCAGAAGGTCTTTGGGCAGAATGAAGTAACTGTGATAACGCAGCCATTTCATACCTACAGAGCCCTTTTTATTGCTAATTACCTTGACATGAAGGCGAATGCCTATGCAACCAAAAAGGTCCACTCAGCCAGCTTTAAAATGGCTGTGCGGGAATACCTGGCCCGGTCACTGGCTGTTTGGGAGCTTTATGTTGTCAATAAGGAGCCGAAATTTCTCGGCAAAAAGGAAACCCTTAACCTCTGATTTGAGTTCAATACACCGGTAATACATTTCAACTTGCGGTTCTATATATCCATATTGTTTCTGATTCTTTCAATTCCTGTTCTCGGACAGGAGCGGATCATCTTTGGCAAAGTCACCGATGCCAATACAGGTGATCCGATACCGTTTGTGAATGTTTTTCTCAAAGGCACTAATACAGGGGTAACTACCGACTTCAATGGCAAGTACGAATTGGTTATCAGGGAATCGGCAGACTCGCTTACTGCTTCCTACATCGGGTATGTGACACGGACAAAGCCTCTGACGAATGCTCCGCGGCAGGAGTTGAATTTTCAATTAGCGGAGGATGTGATCAGCCTGGATGAGGTAGTATTTATAGCCGGTGAGAACCCAGCATTCCCGATTCTTCGAAAGATTGTTGAAAATAAGCGTCGGAATGACAAGAGCACCCTGGATGCGTACGAATACGAGACTTATACAAAGATCGAGGTAGATGTCGACAATATTTCCGAGTCATTTCGCGAAAAGAAATTCATGAAAAAGATCACAAGCGTGATGGATAGTGTTGATCAGCTGGCAGGGGAAGACGGTAAGCCGATTCTTCCGTTATTTATTTCAGAGACCTTGTCGCAATATTTTTTCCGGCGGGATCCCCGTATGCAGCATGAAAAGATCATCAAAACCAAGATCACCGGTGTTGGTGTTGAAGACGGCAGCCTGGTGTCGCAATTTATTGGCTCTTCGTTTCAGCAATATAATTTTTACGAGAACTGGCTCAATATTGTAAGCAAGGAGTTTGTTTCTCCGATTTCGGTAGGATGGAAGACCTACTATGATTATGAGCTTAATGATAGCCTTTATGTAGATGATGACTTCTGTTATCGCCTGGATTTTTACCCCAAGAGTGAGCAGGACCTTGCTTTCTCAGGAACGATGTGGATTACGAAGGAGGATTATGCGCTAAAGCGGATTGATGCCACAGTTAGCCGTACGGCTAATCTGAATTACATCGAGAAGATCAAGATCCAGCAGGAGCTTCAGAAGACGTCTGGAGGTGCATGGCTGCCCTCGCAGACACGTGTTTTACTTGACATTGGTGAGATAACCGAAAATATGGCTGGAGTGCTGGCAAAATTTTATACTTCCAACCGGGAAATGGTAGTAAATCAGCCCAGGGAACCAAAGTTCTATGCCAGGCCTATTGAATTGAATGAAGATTACCGTCTGGATGCCAAGAGTGAGGATTATTGGGATCAGCATCGGCATGAACCGCTGTCAGAAACTGAAAAGAACGTATATCAGATGATCGATACGCTCAAAAGTATCCCTGTAGTTAAAACTTATACAGACATACTTAAAGTAGCGATCAACGGATACCGGAAGATTGGCAAGATTGACCTTGGACCTTATCTGGCCTTGTATGCCAACAACAATGTGGAAGGAAGCCGTTTTCACCTGGGTATGCGTACCAACATCGATTTCAGTAACAAATGGATTTTGGGTGGATATCTGGCCTATGGTATCAAGGATGAGGAGTTCAAGTACCGGATGTTTGTGGAGCGAATCCTGGACCGTGATCACTGGACAACCCTCCGCCTGGCACACGGACATGAAATTGACCAGGTGGGGCTTTCAGCAGAGGACCTGATAGGAAATAACATTTTCCTTGCGGCAACGCGTTTTGGAAGGCTTAATCGTCCTTACTACCAGGATTATTTCAGAATGACCTTTGAGCGTGAAGTACTGAAGGGATTTACCCCCAGTGTTTCTTTTACCCATAAATTCTACAAACCGGAATTTGATTTTGCCTACTACACGAGTGAATCCCGGCAACTTGATGAAATCGCAACTAATTTTACCACGAGCGAATTACGCGTGCAGCTGAGATTTGCCAAGGATGAACTGTACGTGCAGAACGACAATGAGCGTTTGAGCCTGGGAACCCTGAAGTGGCCTATCTTTACAGTTCAGTATACACGTGGGTTTGAGGGTCTGCTTGGGGGAGATTTTAATTATAACAAACTGAGTATTAACATTACCGATAAGTATAAAGTGGGCTTTTTAGGGACAACATCTCTGTCCCTTACTGCAGAAAAAATATTTGAGGTTATTCCGTACCCGCTCCTTAAAAACCACGTAGGTAACGAATCAATTTTTTATACTACTGCAGCATATAACCTGATGAACTGGTCGGAATTCACAAGTGACCAGTATGTGACGTTGCGATTGAACCATTACTTTGAAGGTTTCATTCTCAATCGAATCCCATTAATGAAAAAGCTGAAGTGGCGATTGCTGGCGACCGGTAATGTCTTGTTTGGATCTTTAAGGGAGGAAAACCTGAATAATCTGCCACAATTAACCGAGGAAGGAAACCTTACGGCACCCATTGGATTTCTCGACCCGAATCGACCGTATGTCGAGATCGGGTATGGTATCGAGAATATATTTAAGGTGATTCGTGTAGATTTTATCCACAGATTGACATACCGCGAAGTAGAGGACGCCAATAAATTTGGAGTAAAGATCAGTTTTCAATTCATCCTGTAATTGCCTGGTTGGCTAAATCGCAGAGAGTGATTTCAAATAATCATATAGAGCGGTAACCTCATTGCTGGATAAATCCTTATTAAAGATCATCAGCGTTTCAATTCTTCCCTTGAAATCCGGGTCTTCATCACACCAATTTGATCGCCCGATGAAATTGCTGGTCCTGGGAATATTAATCACAGGATGTCCGTTGGATTTACGATTGATTCGAACCCCATCAACATAAATAGCCATTACTCCATTTTCGGATATGGTACCAGCAATAAACATGGGCTGTCCATTTTCGATAACGTCTGCTGCGACAACACGGCCACGTGTTCTGTTTAATAATGAATCTGAATTGATCCAGCTCGTAAAGGCAAGACTGTTACTTTCCTGAAGTCTTGAAAGGGTAACATTAAAACCTTCCTGTTCTCCCGGACCATTTCCAAAGTCAATGATGCGCTCGAAGTATCGATTTTCTGAAAACTCAACGATTGCAACAACGGAAAAACCATCGTTCCATATTGGCCCGATACTATCGATTGTCATATAGCTGCTGGGGCTTTCTTCACATCCCGGAAGATCGGAAGCCTGGTTGAATTGATATCCTGTTGTACCCAACCCATTGGTGAACGGGGTTACATTACCTACGATATTGAAGATTCCGTCCTTATCGAAATCGATCACAGACTTCATGAGCAGTTCCTCAACATTCACAGGCTCCTCATCAGCGCCGCAGTTCATCAGGCCCAAGGAAAAAAACATCAACAATAAGCCGTTCAAGAAAATTTTACTAAAGGTTCTCACCATTTTAATCGGTATAATTGTAAGGTGTAACACGAATTTACACTTATTAATAGTATAATTCTTCCGGTAGTAACCGGTAAATGTGGTTATTTATAATATGAGACAAATAACTCGAATAATTGTTTACACGGCTTTATCGGGCATTTTATGGGGTTGTTTTAGTCGATCTAATGATCAAATGTCTGATATTCAGGTAGATTGGCAGTCAAGTGATTTCCTTTTGGAGCAAAGTGGAAATTCACGTGATCTTCTGTTAAAACAGGCGGAAATATTGATTCAAAAAAAAGAATATGATCAGGCCTGGACACGTCTCAATCGCGAAGTATTCAAATTTGTCAGTAATCCGCAACATTCATTCCTGAAGGGAAAAACTGCCTTCTACCTCGGTTCCTATGCGGATGCGCAGCGATACCTGGAAGATGCCCGTGAATTGGGCTTTACCGAGGATGAATTATTTTATTTATCTGCAGCAGCATCTTTGAAACTGGGCGATAATAAAGCCGCCATTGAGTCTGTTAATACACTGCTGGCACTACAGCAAAAACCCGAATTCCATACGTTAAAGGGGCAGGTACTACTCGAAGCGGGCGATACTGTGCGTGCAGAACGTGAGTTTCAGGTATCCATAGGTCAGGATTCATCTATACGCGAAAATTATCTGGGGCTCGGTACGTTGTACTTGAGTCAGAATAAGCCTGAAAAGGCAGGGCAATTGACGGATCTTTGGCTTTCAAGGGAGCCCCTGGACCGGGATTTTCTTATGATAAAAGCACAAATGCTGGAGAAAAGCGGAAGCTACAGGGAAGCCGGTGATCTTTACCGGCTGCTGAATAATCCTTCAGACCCTGAATTTCTGAGACTTCGGGCTGAAAATTTTTACAAACAAGGCAAGTATGACAGCGCAGCCATCCTTTCTAACCAGGCCCTGATGCTGCAGGATGAACCCCTGGCACGGTTGATTCTGGCCCGGTCCTTTGAAGCTCAGCGATTGTATTCCGAGGCGGAAAACGAGTACAAAATAATCCTGGAACGTGATTCTACCGTTTCTGAAGCCTCTGAAGCGATCACCCGGCTGGAGCGTAGAAGCGAGTATTTAAGATATTTACGGGAACAGGAAGAAAAGGCCAGTCAAATGACACCTCCAGAGCCCGACAGGATCGATCTGAATGATTCCATCAGGTAACCTAAATTTTCCCATCATATCTTTTTTTATGCATCTTTGCGGAACAAAGCAAGAATAACACGAACCTATGATCAATATCACATTGCCGGATGGAACGGTAAAGCAATACGAACAGGGCGTTACAGGACTGGATATTGCCTATGGTATCAGCGAAGGCCTCGCCAGAAATGTACTGGCGGCACGAGTTAACGGTGAAGTATGGGATGCCTTCAGGCCGATTAAGGAAGATGCCACCGTGGAATTGTTAACCTGGAATAATGATGAAGGACGAACGACCTTCTGGCACTCTTCGGCGCATTTACTTGCAGAAGCACTGGAAGCCCTCTATCCGGGGGTTAAATTCGGTATTGGTCCGCCTATCGACAACGGCTTCTACTATGATGTAGACCTTGGCGATCAGGAATTCGGTGAAGATGACCTGGTACGTGTAGAGCAGAAAATGGTGGAGCTGGCCCGTGAGAAAAACGAATACAAACGGGAGGAAGTTTCCAAAAGCGATGCGCTGAAATATTTCACTGAAAAAGGAGACGAATATAAGCTTGAGCTCATAGATGAGTTGGCCGACGGTACCATCACATTTTATCAGCAAGGAAATTTTACCGACTTATGCCGCGGGCCGCATATTCCGAATACAGGATTTATTAAAGCGGTTAAGCTCACCAATGTGGCAGGTGCTTACTGGCGGGGTGATGAGAAGAGGAAGCAACTCACCCGAATTTATGGCATTACTTTTCCAAAGCAGAAGGAACTCACCGAATACCTTGAGCGGCTCGAGGAAGCTAAAAAGCGGGATCACCGTAAACTGGGAAAGGAACTTGAACTGTTTACTTTTTCCGAAAAAGTTGGGATGGGTTTGCCGTTGTGGTTGCCGAAAGGAACCATTCTCAGGGATCGTCTGGAAAATTTTATGCGACGTGCGCAGATCAAATCAGGTTACGATCCGGTAGTTACGCCCCATATCGGGAGTAAACAGCTTTATATAACATCCGGTCATTACGAAAAATATGGGCAGGATTCGTTTCAGCCTATTCATACGCCCCACGAAGGTGAGGAATTCCTGCTGAAACCCATGAATTGTCCGCATCATTGTGAGATCTATGCCTCCAAACCACGGTCATACCGTGATTTGCCGGTTCGCCTGGCAGAATTTGGAACCGTTTACCGGTATGAACAGAGCGGGGAATTACACGGATTAACCCGGGTACGGGGATTCACGCAGGATGATGCACATATCTTTTGCAGGCCAGACCAGGTAAAGGAAGAGTTCATTAAAGTGATCGACCTGGTTCTTTATGTTTTTAAAGCACTCGGATTTGAGGATTATACAGCGCAGGTTTCATTGCGGGACCCTGACAATAGGGAAAAGTACATCGGTGCCGACGAGCTGTGGGAGAAAGCAGAGCGAGAAATACAGGAGGCAGCTGATGAGCGCGGACTTACAACCGTTGTGGAGTTGGGAGAAGCAGCTTTTTATGGCCCGAAGCTCGATTTTATGGTTAAAGATGCACTCGGCCGAAGCTGGCAGCTGGGGACCATCCAGGTTGATTACACACTTCCTGAACGATTTGAACTGGAATATACCGGGGCAGATAACCGGAAACACAGGCCCGTGATGATACACCGTGCACCATTCGGATCCATGGAACGCTTTATTGCAGTGCTCATTGAACATTGTGCGGGTAACTTCCCGCTATGGCTGGCCCCGGATCAGATCGCCGTTTTACCGATCTCAGAAAAATATCAGGCCTATGCTGAAAAGGTATTCCAGGAGCTGAGTGAGGCTGATATTCGCGGATTCCTTGATAACCGTGATGAGAAAATCGGCCGGAAAATCCGTGATGCGGAAGTAAGTAAAGTTCCTTTTATGCTGATTCTGGGTGAAAAAGAGCAGGAAACTGGTACGGTTTCCATACGAAGACATGGTCAGGGAGATGTAGGAGGTATGGCACTTGATGAATTTATTTCTTACTTTCAGGGGGAAAGGGATGAAACCCTGGTGAAATTATAAATGAAATATGCGGAGTCGTTGAATAATACAAATTATATCACGATATTTGCAACTTATTTTTGTCGAACAAAACAAGGGAGGTAACAATTAGCAAACAACGTAATACAAGGAGAGGCTACCGTGGAAGAGTAGAGGAGCCTTATCGGGTTAACGAACGAATCACTGCGCCCAAAGTAAGGGTCGTGGGAGATAACGTGGCAGTGGATGTATATCCGATCAACCGGGCGCTTCAGATGGCTAAAGAGCAGAATCTGGACCTGGTAGAGATATCGCCGAAGGCGGATCCACCTGTTTGCAAAATAATTGATTACTCGAAGTTTAAGTACGAGCAGAAGAAAAAGCAGAAGGAGATCAAAGCGAATGCGCAGAAGACGGTTATCAAGGAGATACGTTTTGGTCCGAATACTGAAGAGCATGATTTCAATTTCAAGTTGAAGCATGCCCAAAATTTTCTGGCGGATGGTGCCAAGGTAAAGGCTTACGTTCATTTTGTGGGACGTAGTATTGTTTTCAAGGAAAGGGGAGAGATTCTCTTGTTGAAATTTGCCCAGGCACTGGAGGAGTATGGAAAGGTAGAACAATTGCCAAAGCTTGAAGGGAAGCGGATGACGATGTTTCTATCCCCCAAACCGATCAAGAAGCCGGGAAAGAAATAAAGAGAATATACAGATCATAAACAGATAGGAAAATGCCTAAAGTAAAAACAAAATCAGGAGCAAAGAAACGCTTTAAGCTCACTGGTACGGGTAAGATCAAACGCAAGCATGCGTACAAGAGTCATATCCTGACCAAGAAAGAGACAAAGCAAAAACGCAATCTGACGCATATGACATTGGTTCACAAGGCCGATGAGTCAAACGTCAGGGATATGTTGAGAATCTGATTCTCAATGTTATCAACAGGTTTTAGTGTTTAACCAGGTAACAGGTTTTTAAGCGCGTAACAGCCGCCTTTTACCAAAAAATTTTAATAAAATGCCTAGATCAGTAAATCATGTTGCGTCAAAAGCACGCAGAAAAAAAATCCTAAAAGCCGCGAAAGGCTATTTTGGAAGAAGAAAAAATGTTTGGACCGTTGCAAAGAATGCCGTAGAAAAGGGATGGCAATATTCTTATCGTGACAGAAAAGCGAAGAAAAGAGATTTCAGAAAACTTTGGATTCAGCGGATCAATGCAGGTGCCCGTCAGCACGGCATGTCATATTCGCAGTTAATGGGTAATCTTAAAAAGTCAAATATCGATCTGAACCGCAAAGTTCTGGCCGACCTGGCAATGAATCACCCTGAAGCTTTTGAAGCAATTGTAAACAAAGTAAAATAAGGAATCAGATCTGTATATTATGAAAGCCCGGTTACGCCGGGCTTTTTTTATGGAGTTCGGTGAGGATTTCCTCTCTGAAAACTTCAGCGGGTTTTGTATCAATTTTAGCCTTTTCAAATTCGTGAATAACAACGAGGCCAGTTGCACGGGTAATCAACATAGCCGAGGCGTTCGTTAAGTCGGAAGTTTTAATACTTTGTTCCTGAACAGGCACTGACCAGTGATCTTCGTTCTTAAGAATGAAGGAGCGCATTGTACCTGCCACACCTCCTGCCGAAAGCGGCGGTGTGATCCAGGTTCCATCAAACAGGACGAAAAGATTGTGAGAAATACATTCGGCAACTTCGTCCTTCTGATTACAAAGGATGAGTTCATCGAGTGCACGGTCCTGGCATTCAATACTGGCCATGATATAGGGGAGGGCATTCATGTTTTTGGTAAAGGACCAGGGATATGGGCATATCCTGATTTCTTTGGAAATTCCAAGTGAATACAAACCATTTCCCTCAGTGAAGGGGCGAATTGTTAGCAGTGAATCGGTGGTGGTGGCATCTGCTCCATATCCGGGTTTGTCGGAGGCATGTCTCCAGAACATGAGCTTGGCCGTCACCTGTGTCTCCTCCGGAAAGTTAAGCTGACTTAATGTTTCAATATTGGCTTCAAGATAACGTAGTTCATTTGGGGAGATATCCAGTCGTAAAACCTGGGCTGCACGCTGCAGCCTCATTTTGTGAAATTCAAGGAGCGGAGCTTTACCGTTGCGGAACCAAATCGTTTCAAAAATGCCGTCACCATATTGAAATGCGCGGTTTTCCGGCATAATCGGAAGTGGTGTATCTATCAGGTTATTGTTAAATAATGCCTTCATCTATTGTAGTGTTTGTCCTGTTCAGTACCCTTTATTTGAGACTCAAATGGGAATTTAACCATTTATAATTTTCATCACACACTATACAGCAGATATGCTTAATATTGGAATATAAATCATCCTGAATGAGCGAAAAAAGTGGAATTTTTGATATGATCGGACCGGTGATGATCGGCCCGTCAAGTTCACATACCGCAGGCGTGGTACGAATGGCCAGGGTGGCAATCCGTGTTTTAGGAGAAAGGCCTGATGAAGCCACTATCACGTTCTACAATTCCTTCGCACGTACGTATGAGGGACATGGCAGCGATAAAGCGGCAATTGCCGGATTGCTTGATTTTAAAACGGATGATGAACGCATCAGGAATTCTTTTGATCATGCTGAAAAGGCAGGTTTAAAATATACGTTTAAATCGGTTGGTAACGCTTCTACCGTTCACCCGAATACGGTGAAATTCGTTCTTCAGAAAGGTGATCATAAAATTGAGATCATCGGTGAAAGTAAGGGTGGCGGTGTGATTAATATTGCGGAACTGGATGGATTTAAAGCTGATTTCTCGGCGAGCCTGCACACATTGATCATCAAGGCACATGATGTAAAAGGGAGTATTGCACATATTTCCAGCGTCCTTTCCCATGACCATTGCAATGTTGCGACTATGTCGGTTTCACGGAAAGCTAAGAATGATCTGGCATGCCTGGTGATTGAGATGGATTCGGGGTTAAAGCCTGTGTCGCTGGAATATATCAAAGGACTTGATTGGGTAACGGAAGTAATTTATATCCCTGATATAGATGTATAATAACAATTGAAATGAAACTCAAAATATTAGCAAGCTGTTTGGTTTTTTTCTCACTTGGTGCAATGGCACAGGAGGAAAGACCCCAGGTGTGGACGCTGGAAGAATGTATTAACTATGCTCTTGAAAATAACCTGGACATCCAGCGGTCTGAATTGAATCTTCAGACATCTGAAATTGGTTATCAACAGGCTAAGATGCAGCGCTTCCCTGATCTTACCGGCCGGGCATCCGCAGGAAGAAACTGGGGTCGTTCTATTGACCCGGTAACAAACCTTTTCGTGAGCCAGGCGATTAATTCTGTGAATCTGAGCGCTTCCAGTTCTGTCGTACTTTTCAATGGTATGACGATCAACAACACGGTGAAACAAAACCTGTTTCAGTATGAGGCCTCACGGAAAGAAGTGGACGTGACAAGAAATAATGTGATGCTGAATATAGTAGGGTTTTATACGAATGTTCTGTTTACCAGGGAGTTGGCCGAAAATGCCAGGAAACAGCTGAATTCTATACAGCAACAGGTGGAGCGAACAAGGATCCAGGTTGAAGCCGGAGCATTACCACAGGCCAACCTCCTGGACCTTCAGGCACAGCTCGCTACGAATGAATTTAACCTGGTGACAGCCGAGAACAATTATCAGCAGGCCAAAGTACAGTTAATGCTCGCCATGCAGCTGCCCCCGCAGGCATCAGTTGAGATTGAGGTTCCGGAAATGGATGTAGAGACAGACTTGATCCTGGAATTGAGCGCATATGAAATATACGAGATCGCACTTGCCAACATGCCCGAAATACAAGCGGCAGAATTGAATGTGGAAGGCAGTGAATATGCTGTGAAATCTGCTAAGGGGGCCTTTTACCCATCACTTCTCCTGTCAGGAAATATTTTCACCAACTATTCCGACCGGATTAATACAAGAACGCTGCCGGATGGGACGTCAACTCCAACGACCGTGGTGATTGGTCAGGTACAGGGCACCGGTGATCCGGTAATTTCGACCATAGATGTACCCAATGTTTCTGAAGAGGCATTTGGTTTCCCTGAACAGATGAATGAAAACCTGAGTCAGTCGGTTTCGCTGGGTATGAATATTCCAATCTTCAACCGCTTTTCAGCAAAATATGACTATCAGCGTGCAATGATCAATCAGGATCGTGCCATTATCGATAAAAAGAATCGTGAATACGTACTGTGGCAACAGATTCAGCAATCGTATAATGATGTGGAAGCTGCCTCCAAATCATATAATTCAAGCCTTTCACAGGTACGTGCAAGAGAAGAATCTTTCAGGGTAATCGAAAAAAGGTATAATAGCGGAGCTGCTAATTTTGTGGATTACCAGGTGGCTGAAAATGATTTCTATAATGCGCAATCTGATTTGTTAAGAGCGAAGTACGACCTAATATTTAAACAAAAAATACTTGATTTCTACCAAGGCAAACCTTTAGAATTTTAAAAAATGGCAAAGAAAAAATCATCAAACCGCTGGTTATATTATGTTATCGGAGCCCTTGTACTTATCGTGGTTTTACTATTTGTTGGAAGATCACAGGGCTGGATAGGCAAAGCAAAGGAAATCGAGGTTGAAATGGCAAAAGCCACCCGGCAGTCGATTGTTGAAAAAGTAAGTGCATCGGGAATGGTGCAGCCGGTTGTGGAAGTAAAACTCAGTCCGGAAGTTTCCGGCGAGCTGATCGAATTGAATGTCGAGGAAGGAGACTCTGTGGTTGAGAATTTTGTGCTTGCGAAAATCAGGCCTGACAACTTCATTGCTGCCCGTGATCAGGCACAGGCAGCCCTGAATCAGCAAAAGGCAAATTTAATGTCCTCACAAGCATCGCTCTCGCGTGCTCAGGCCACCTATCAGCGGGCAAAGCAGGATTATGACCGTCAAAAGAAGTTGTACGATGAAAAAGTGATCTCTGAATCAGATTGGGAATTGGCCCAGCAGAATATCATCGTTGCCGAAAATGATCTTAAATCGGCTCGGCAAAACGTTCAGGCAGCATCTTTCATTGTAAAAAGCAGCCAGGCATCCCTTGAACAGGCCACCGAAAACTTGCGGAGGACTGCGGTTACCGCCCCTATGAGTGGAATTGTTTCAAAGCTGAATGTGGAACAGGGTGAAACCGTTCTGGGTACCCAGCAATTCCAGGGAACCGAGATCATGCGGATCGCAGACCTGAATAAAATGGAAGTTCGTGTAGACGTGAATGAGAATGATATTATTCGGGTGGCAATTGGTGATACGGCTGTAATTGATGTGGATTCCTATTCTTACCTGGACAAGGAGTTTACGGGGATTGTAACTGCCATTGCCAATACAGCGAACGATAAAGCCTCGGCAGATGCCGTAACAGAATTTGAAGTACGCATTCGCATACTGAACTCCTCATATCAGGATCTGGCTTCTGAGGGGAATAAATTTCCTTTCAGACCTGGAATGACAGCCAGTGTGGATATTATCACGCAGCGAAAGAACAATATACTTACAGTTCCCTTGTCATCTGTAACCACACGAAATCCTAATTCTATTCGGTCACGATCCGGAAAAGAGTCTGAAGAGGAACCGGAAAATGAGGCCCGGCAGCAGACTTCCAAGAGTGAAGATCAGGAGGTTGTATTTGTTAATGAGGGCGGTGTTGCAAGAAAGCGGGTGGTCAAAACAGGGATCAGTGACTTTGATAATATCGAAATCATCGAAGGCGTAAGTGAAGGAGAGGAGATTGTGACTGGTCCGTTCCTGGTAGTGTCAAAACGCCTTGAGGATGGCGACAATGTTACAGCCCGCAAGTCAAGGGGCAATTCACCGGTTAGAGAAAATACCGAATCAGATTAGCGTATTTGATTTTCAAAAAGAAACCCGGCTAACTATTGGTCGGGTTTTTTTATGGGAATGCAGTACCTTCGTAATCTATGGCGGACACTTCCGGATTTTTCAAAAGAATTCTGTTCATACCGGCATCAGGACCGAAAGGTTCGGGTGAATATATCCGTTCACTCAATATTGCGAATCACATCAATAGTCGATTTCCCTCGGCCCATATTCAGTTTTTGCTGAGCAGGCAATCTCCTGCTTCTGAAACATGTCCATATTCTGCGGTCATGCTGCCAGATACGCCTACATTCTGTACAACAGAGGTAAAGCAGGCAATAGCCGATTATAAGCCTGACCTGGTCATCTTTGACGCAACGGGGCGTTCATCCCAACTTCGGTTGGCTAAGAAATCAGGTGCGCGTACGGTGTTCATTGCCCAGAATTCCGCAATCCTGAACAGGGCTCTGGGGCTTCTCCGTCTTGGTTTTACCGATGAAATATGGATTGTTCAGCCGGAATATGTCCTTCCGCTCAGCGGTTGGAATGCCCTGAAAGCAAGGCTTTTTCATCAGACCGTTGTCCATACGGGACCCGTTTTTCCGGTTATAAACCCAGAAAAGAAAAGAGAGATTCTTGATAACTTCACGGTGTTGAAGGAAAAATATATTCTTTGCAACCCCGGGGGTGGCGGTCATGAGATTTCCGGTGTGCCGGCGGTAAAGTTATTTGAGGATGCTGCGAAGAGAATCCACCGACAAAGCGGCCTTCCGGTGGTTTTTGTATATGGACAAAATTATACCGGAGAATTGCTCGATCAGGAAGGAATTACTGGTATCTCTAAACTTTCACCTGAGGCTTTCCATGTTGCCATCTCGCAGTCCACTGCATTTTTAAGCGGAGGGGGTGGGGCCGTTTTTCAGGCTATGGCTGAGGATATACCTTGTGTGGCTGTGGCATTATCGGCTGATCAGGAGGAAAGAATTCGCAAGGCAATGCGTAAAAAAAATATCCTCACCTGCAAAGCAGATCCGGAGAATATGGCTGATACGGTCCTCAAGGCATTAGGTTTTCCACCGGCTGGCATTATGGATAATGATGAAATTCTTGTTTCTTTAGACATTATTTTGGACAGACTTATTCAATTAACTACTTCTTTTGATCATGCATAAGAAATATGATTCGGAATTTTATGGTGACAGGGATGCCAGAACCCGTTATTCGGCAGAAAGGTTAATCGGAAGGGTATTGGAGCTGACAGATCCAAATAGTGTTGTAGACCTGGGTTGCGGCGTGGGTACCTGGCTGAAGGTTTTCAAAGAGAAGGGAATAGCTGAAGTAATGGGATTAGAAGGATCCTGGGTTAATGTGGATAATGTTGTGATCGGTAAAGATGAATTCATGCATGCCGAATTAAAGCAACCGCTTTCATTACAGCGAAAGTTTGATTTGGCGATTTCATTGGAAGTAGCCGAGCACCTGGAGGAAGAATATGCCGAACAATTTGTGATCAATCTCACGTCTCTTGCGCCCCTTATTTTGTTTTCAGCAGCGATCCCATTTCAGGGAGGCGTAAAACATTTCAATGAGCAGTGGCCATCATACTGGCAGTCGATATTCAAAAAACATGGTTATATTCTCCTGGATACCATTCGGCCCCATGTTTGGAATGATCCCAGGGTGGAGAGTTGGTATGCACAGAATTCATTCATGTATGTGAAGGAATCAGAGCTGGATAATTATCCGAAACTCGTTCCATACAAAGATTTGAATCAAAATATGGTAGACGCCGTATTGCCGGAAGTTTTCGAGCGAAAGATGCGGAACTATACGCTTACCAAGTGGTTCAAGAATAAACTGGGACTGCTTCGCTGAATTTAATGAAATTGCTGTAGTTCATACCAGACCCTGTTGATGGGCAATCCTACCACATTGAAGTATGAACCTTCAATTCTGTCAATTCCTATGAGCCCGATCCATTCCTGAATTCCATAGGCCCCTGCTTTGTCGTAGGGCATGTAGTTTCTCACATAGTAGTCGATTTCCTCCTCGGTAATGTTTCTGAATTTAACCCGCGTGGTTTCTGAAAAGGAAACTTGCAGTGTACGTGAAAGCAAACAAACGCCAGTTATGACCTCATGCCATTTCCCTGAAAGAGACTTCAACAGCTCAGTAGCTTCTGGCGTGCTATTGGGCTTCCCAAGGATCTGATCATTGAGTTTAACAATGGTATCTGCTGTAATAAGAATTTCATCACCTTCCAGGATTTCTTTATTGAATTCAGCCTTTTGCTCTGCAAGGTAGCGTGGAACCTCTTCCGGAGGCATATCCTGTGGGAAAGTTTCTTCCATCAGGTTTTGCACTACAGTGAACCCCAGTCCGGCCTGACGCAGCAGTTCATGTCGCCTGGGTGAGTTAGAGGCAAGCAATATGGTTTTGCTGAAATTCTTCATTTTCTATTGAACTAAAAAGATAGCCACAAATCGCTTTAGGATAGAAGTAAGTGGATTTTTGAGGCATGATATAACCGGAATAACATACATTCTTTACTTCCTGCATAGAAATTCCATTGGTAATGATGGCAAGTTGCTTATCACCGTGCTGAACCTGGTTCAGGCATTCACTGAAACTTCGTTCAAAGGAAACATTTTCTGAACTACGCTGATCTTTTCCCCGAATACCCAGGAGTTTCTCCAAAATGAAGTAGTGCATTACGGTTAGATCCAGCTTTTTTACAACTTCCGGGAATTTCCAGGGAATTTCCCCAATTCGCTCTGGCTTCAGCCGCACTTTCCACGCATTTTCCTGAAACATGAGCGCGAACGCCCATGGTTTTCCGGCAATAATTTCAACAGCAGAATGCGGGTCATCAATTGGTTTAATGATAAAGTCATTGGCAGCCTGCTCCAAAATTTTCGTTTCATTGAGGCTGGTTAAACCCTGGATCAATCGGTGTGTTGGTAAAATCCTGAGGTCATCGGCTTCTGTATTGGTGAAGTACATGAGGTGGAAATTATAACCCTCATTTCCTGAATGGCCGGGATTGGTTTCAATCATTTCATGTTTGTAGATCAGAGACCCTTCATACCGGTGATGACCGTCGGCAAGTATTACAGGCTTTTCTTTCATCAGGCTGATAAATTCCTGGATGGCCTGTCTGTCGTGAATTACACTCAGAACGTCACGAACCCCCTGATAATCTTCCACATCGTAAATGGGATTTTTCATGCTTTCATCCATATACTTTTCCAGGGTAAACGATGGATCAGTATAAAGGCCATGGGTTGGGCTTACATTCAACTGGGTGGATCGAAGAACATCAACCCTGTCATTTACAGCTTTAGGGATGGTATTCTCATGTCTCAGGAGAACGTTATCTTTCCAGTCATATGCCCTGATGTTACATATAAACCCTTTTCTGCAGAACGTACGGCGGTTACCCGGCAGGGAGAAGTACTGATAATAAACATAAATCGACGGCAATTCATCTCTTTTCAGGGTTCCATCGAGCTTCCATTGTTTTAAACGTTCAGCAGCATTACTGGCTGCATTATCGCCCCTGGGAACAGAAAGGTGAATACTATTAAGCGGATTCAGGTATAATTTTTCGCGCTGCCGGTCTGATACAACGTCAAAAAGGGGAGAAGTGAACTCTTCTATACGGGAAGAAAACTCCGGATTATATCTCCACGCCCTGAGCGGTTGAATTTCTGCCATAACTAATTACCCGGGAAGCGGGCTCTTTTTTTCCAATTGCCCGATGTTGATGTTACCTTGGATTCTGCTGCAGATGATTTTGCGCCATTGCCATAGATTTTTGCTGTTAATGCAGCTGCAATTTCTTCCATCTCCGCATCGGGTACCCCGTCGAGTACATCCGGTGTAAAATATCGTTCCACAAATTTTGTGTCGAATTTACCGGATCGGAAAGCCTCATGTTCCATTACGAATCTGCCAAAGGATAATGTTGTTTGTACCCCACTAATGAGGTATTCATCTATTGCACGGATCATCCTGTTGATGGCCTCTTCGCGGCTGTCTGCATGAACCGCTAATTTGGCGATCATCGGGTCATAATGGATAGGAATGGTCATGCCCTGTTCAAACCCGTCATCAACACGTATTCCGGGGCCCTGTGGGCGAACATAGGTATTGAGCGTGCCGGTATCCGGTAAAAAGTTATTAGCCGGATCCTCTGCATAAACCCGAAGTTCAATAGCATGGCCGTGAATTTTGAGATCATCCTGCGCAAAGGGTAACGGATTACCTTCGGCAATTCTGATCTGTTCTTTTACAAGATCCAGTCCGGTGATCAGCTCGGTTACCGGGTGTTCAACCTGAAGGCGGGTATTCATCTCAAGAAAGTAGAAATCCAGTTTTTCATCAACGATGAATTCCACCGTACCTGCACCACGGTATTTACAGGCCTTGGCCACTCCAATAGCGGCATCGCCCATTCGCTTTCTCAGTTCAGGCGTGAGGACTGAAGACGGTGCTTCTTCAACAACTTTCTGGTGCCTCCGCTGTACAGAGCATTCCCGTTCGAAAACGTGAATGATATTTCCATGGGAATCTCCCAGGATCTGAAATTCAATATGACGCGGGGATGTGATGAATTTTTCGATAAATACGCGACCATCACCAAAAGCCGATTTCGCCTCACTCACCGCACGATTCATCTGAGATTCAAACTCCTCTTCGTTTTCTACTACACGCATTCCTTTTCCTCCACCACCTGCGCTGGCTTTGATCAGTACGGGGTACCCGATCTGACCGGATATCTTTCGCGCTTCATCAATATCGCCGATCGCACCATCCGTACCAGGAATAAGCGGCACGTTATAATCGGCGACGGCGGCTTTTGATGCAAGTTTATCGCCCATAACCCTGATAGCATCGGGGGTGGGTCCAATGAAAATGATACCAGCTTTTTCTACTTTTTCGGCAAATACGGCATTTTCAGAAAGGAATCCATACCCTGGGTGTATTGCATCTACCTGGAGGGATTTACAAACATCGATAATACGATCCATTTGCAGGTAGGATGCAGAACTGGCTGCTTCACCAACCCAGACGGCTTCATCCGCATTACGAACATGCAGGGCGTTCCGGTCTGCCGAAGAATAAATGGCGACGGTCTTAATTCCCATTTCTTTGGCCGACCGGATTATCCGAAGAGCGATCTCTCCGCGGTTGGCAACCAGAATTTTCTTAATCTTTATCATAATAATCGTGGGTGTCCTTACAATGCTACTTAATAAATTATTATTTTCGAAACAGAGCCTTATTAAACAGGGTCAGGTTTGCCAAGATGCACAATAGTGTTAACTTTGTGTGTTTTTTGATGAACAGGAAAAACGAACTAAATACATAAGACGTGGATCTATTTGATAAATTAAGAGTGGAGCGAGGGGAACTAGGTCAGCATTCCCACCTACCCAAAGACTATTTTATGTTTCCAAAGCTTGAAGGGGAGATTGCGCCCCGGATGAAGTTTAACGGAAAGGAAGTGCTAACCTGGAGCCTGAATAACTATCTCGGCCTGGCCAATCATCCTGAAGTAAGAAAAGCGGATGCAGATGCCGCGGCCCAGTGGGGTCTGGCGTACCCTATGGGGGCGCGTATGATGTCGGGTAATTCCGTTCATCACATTGAACTGGAAAAACAACTAGCATCTTTCATCAATAAAGAGGCGGTTCAACTGCTGAATTTCGGTTACCAGGGCGTTTTATCTATTATCGATGCGGTGGTGGACAGGAAGGACGTCATTGTTTATGACGCGGAGTCACATGCATGTATCATAGATGGTGTTCGTTTGCACATGGGAAAACGTTTCGTTTATCCGCATAACAACATCGAGAACCTTGAAAAACAATTGCAGCGTGCACAGAAAATCACTGATGAGACCGGTGGTGGAATCCTTGTGATTACAGAGGGAGTTTTTGGTATGTCTGGAAACCAGGGTAACCTGAGAGATGTCGTAGCCCTCAAAAAGAAATATCCATTCCGTCTGCTTGTTGATGATGCACATGGTTTCGGAACGATGGGTAAAACTGGTGCGGGTACCGGAGAAGAGCAGGGTGTTCAGGATGGCATCGACCTTTATTTCTCAACGTTCGCGAAATCAATGGCCAGTATTGGCGCATTTGTAGGTGGAGACGCCGGTGTAATTGATTATTTACGATATACGGTGCGATCTCAAATATTTGCGAAGTCTCTTCCAATGCCCCTGGTTATCGGTGCATTAAAACGCCTGGAGCTGTTGCGTACACAACCTGAACTTAAAGACAATCTTTGGAAGGTCGTGAATGCACTGCAGAGCGGACTTAAGGCACATGGATTTGATATTGGAACAACACAGTCTCCGGTAACGCCTGTTTTATTCAAGGGTGGACTTGGAGAAGGTGCTAATATGGCCATGGACCTTCGTGAAAATTATAACATCTTCTGTTCGATGGTGATCTATCCTGTGGTACCACGCGATGTGATCATGCTTCGGCTTATTCCAACGGCTGTTCACAGCCTGGATGATGTGAAAGAAACCATTGATGCATTCGCAGCAGTCAAACATAAGCTGGATAATGGATTCTATCAGAGGGAAGAACTGGTTGCAGTGACCAAATAAAATAAAAAAAGTGTGTTTTTAGTTGATTTAATCACATTTTGAGTATATTGCCAACGCTAAATAAATCAACAGAAACTTTTTAAATAAACTATTTTAAACCAATCAAGCATGAAAAGATTTAACGAAATCAAAGACCTTGTAATGTCGTTGGAGGCTGACTTCGAGAAGTTCTATGAAAAAGGAAATAATGCTGCAGGTACCCGCGTAAGAAAGGGTATGCAAGAATTAAAGAATCTTGCTCAAGATATCAGAGTAGAAGTTCAAGATAAGAAAAATCAGGGATAACAAATTCTCAAAAGAGAAAGGGAGTGTGAAAGCACTCCCTTTTTTTTTGTTCAAATGTAAATATTCAGATACCTATTAATCAGGGGTTTATGAATTAATAAAGTACCCTGAATTTAATAGTATGCTCAATCTTCCGTAAAGCCTTTATTACATCCCTGTCATAGGCCTTATCGATGTCGGTAATTACATATCCGATCTTCTCATTTGTTTTCAGGTATTGCCCGACAATGTTGATGTCATGATCAGCCAGCACCTTATTGATCCTGGCAAGAATACCCGGCATGTTCTGGTGAATATGAATCAGGCGATGTGCATTCTTCAGTGTTGGCAACTGAAGGTTCGGGAAGTTTACACTGTTTGATGTACTACCGGTATTGATGTATTCCATGATTTTTCCAGGCACAAAGGATGCAATATTTTCCTGTGCTTCCATCGTGCTTCCTCCGATATGGGGAGAAAGTATTGTATTGGGTAAACCCCGCAAGCGTGACGAAAATTCCTCATCGTTACTTTTAGGTTCCTCAGGAAATACGTCTACTGCTGCTCCGCCAACTTTTCCGGATTCAATATTTAAGGCAAGTGCTTCAATATCCACTACATGCCCGCGGCTCAGGTTCAGGAAAATGACCCCATCCCGCATGTGAGCAAATTCTTCCGGACCAATCAGGTCTTTGTTTTCCTTTCTTCCGTCAACATGAAGGCTGATGATCTCTGCTTTTTGGAGTAACTCTTCGAGGGAATCACATTTCTGAGCATTACCCAGTGCCAGTTTTTCCTCGACATCGTGGTAAATAACTTTCAGGCCCATGGATTCGGCCAGGACGGATAATTGTGCACCGATATTACCATAACCGATGATTCCCAGCACCTTACCGCGAATCTCAAAGCTCCCTTTAGCTGATTTATCCCAGAGACCCTGATGCATCGAGGATGATTTATCTGCAAGCTTGCGCATCAGAAAAATCATTTCTGCAATGGCCATCTCCACCACCGAACGTGTGTTGGAAAAGGGTGCATTAAATACGGCAACTCCTTTGTCAAGACATGCATTCAGGTCAATCTGATTCGTGCCAATGCAGAACGCCCCAATTGATATCAGGCGGTTTGCATGCTCAAGTACCTTGGCAGTCACATTGGTTTTACTCCGGATACCCAAAACCGAGACATCCCTGATTTTTTCGCAAAGTTCGTCTTCATCCAGTCCTGCAGGATATACAGAAACGTTGTAACCTTCTTCCTGCATGAGCTTGATGGCCTGCGGGTGAATGTTCTCCAGTAATAATACGTTGATTCTGTTTTTGGGGTAGGAAATGGCAGTATTCAGCTTGTTCATATAAAGGAATTCATCGAGACTTGGGGCGACGTGATCGGCTTTTTCAGTCACAGATTCACGTTCCACATTCTCGGTAAATGCATAAAATTTATTGGCCAGACCGGCTGCCTTGATCTCATAATCCGTGTAGCCGTCTCCAATTACATAAACATCTCCTTTCAGATTTAAGTGCCTCAGTTGCTCAACCTTTCCGTTATTGGAGGCAAGTACATTGTCCTTGTCATAACCGGTAATCTTCCCGGTGTCATCAAAGGTGAAACTATTAGCAAAAACATTTTCCGGCTTAATGTGAAATTCCTCTACGATCGGTACAATGAAATCACGGAAACCGTTTGATATGATATATACCCGATCAGAATATTTCTCAAAAAATTCACGGTTTCGGCGGAATGAGGACGATACCTTTTCTTTCAGGGATGAAATAAGCTCCGGCAAATGATCCCGATGGGCATCCAGCAGCTCAAGTCTCCGTTCGATGGAATCCTTGAGGGAAAGCGTACCCTCCATGCCCCTGTCTGTAATTTCCTGTATTTCTTCCACACGTTCCTTTTTTCGCGCATGGTTTTTCAGTGCAATCTCTGCGAGCAGATCCATGGCTTCGACCTGGGTGAATGTGGAATCAAAATCTATGATAAAATATTTCTTCACGGAATGAGGTATTTCTATTTAACGACGAAATAAGCAGATTCAGGGGCCATTTAAAAGGGATTGAAAGAATTAATTACAGATACACCAAGGTCAGTTCGTTTCAATCGATTGCATATAAGTAAACCGTTCCTGTAATTTCACGTTGAATAGTTGCAGGATAAGATAATTCGTTGAAAAATTGCATTTGATATGATACTTAAGAAAACAATGATCCGATCTATTTTTCTGCTTGTCTCGATTGTATCAATGCACTTCTTTCCGCTTTACGGACAGCGGCAACAACCAGCGAGTGCGTCTGAAATCCTTCTGAAATTAGAGCGTCTGAATTTTTTGGGTACAGTTCTATATGTGGCTGCTCATCCCGATGACGAAAACACAAGACTTATTGCCTACCTGGCTAACGAAAGAAAGGCCCATACAGCTTACCTTTCAATGACGCGGGGTGATGGCGGACAAAACCTGATTGGCCCTGAGATCCGGGAGGGACTGGGCATTATACGCACACAGGAATTACTGGCAGCGCGTCGGATTGACGGCGGGAAACAATTCTTTACCCGGGCTAACGATTTCGGATATTCCAAGACCGCTGAAGAAACACTTCAGGTATGGGATCAGGATCAGGTACTGTCTGATGTGGTGCGCACTTTTCGAAAATTCAGACCCGACGTGATTATCACCCGGTTTCCGCCGGATGAGCGCGCCGGGCATGGACATCATACTACTTCGGCAATCATGGCTGAACGCGCCTTCGATATATCGGGCGATAAAAATTATTATCCTGAGCAACTGCAAGACCTCACTGTTTGGTCGCCCAAGCGTCTTTTTACCAACACAGGCCGTTGGTGGAATCCAAATATGGATGGGAGTGAGCCGGGCGTTCTTACCATCGATGTGGGTACATATAATCCGTTGCTTGGTACGACTTATACCGAAATGGCTGCACTCAGCAGAAGTCAGCATAAAAGCCAGGGATTTGGAGCGACAGGCAGCAGGGGCTCAAGCGAAGAATTTCTGGAATATGTAAAAGGAGTTGAAGCGAAATCGGATATTTTCGAGGGAATTGATACCAGCTGGTCCCGCGTAAGCGGTGGAGATAAGATTGGCAAATCGATCAACGAGCTTATCTCCAATTTCGATCCCAGAAAGCCTTATGCCAGCGTTCGGGATATGTTGCGCATCCGCAGGATGATCTCAGAAATTGAGGATTCCTTCTGGAAATCCCGAAAACTGGAACAGGCTGATGAAATAATTTCAGATATGACCGGCCTGTATCTGGAAGCACGCACCAGCGAAGGACAGGTTGTTCCTGGTCAGAATATACGCATGGAACTGGAAGCCATCCAGCAATCACCGCTGTCAGTAGTTTTGAAAGGATTCAGGAGCGATATTCTTGGGATGAATCTGAACTTGCAGATGACCGCAGGTACTGATATAGTATTGGATACTGCTGTTACGATCCCAGCCGGAATTCCATACTCAGATCCATACTGGTTGAAATTGCCACAAAAGAAGGGAATGTATACAGTTGAAGACCCTCAATTGATAGGGCTTCCTGAAAATAATCCGAGTATCCCTGTAACTGTGGATGTTGAAATAGAAGGAGTGGCATTTAGTTATGAAATTCCGCTGCAGTACCGGTGGAATGATCCTGTGCAGGGTGAAAAACATGAGCCGCTGGTGATAACGCCACCTGCGCTCGTTTCAATCAAGGAGGCGGTATATCTGTTCCCGGATAATAATTCGCGTGAAATTGAAGTACTCGTGAAAGCGGGAACTGCGAATGTGGCAGGAGAGGTTCAGCTTTTAGGAGCTGATGGATGGGAAGTAACACCTTCAACGCGGTCATTTAACCTGCAACAGGATGGGGAAGAATCCATTGTAACCTTCCGGGTAAGTCCGCCTGAAGGACAGATTGTAAGCGATCTGGTTGCCCAGGTAAGAACGGCAGGTGCCACCTATTCGAAGAATATGGAAGTAATTGATTATGAGCATATTCCAAAGCAGGTATTACTGCCTGATGCAAAATCAAGGTTTGTTCATATCCCACTTAATAAGAAAGGGGATCGCGTTGGGTACATTGCAGGGGCAGGGGATGCCATTCCGGCTACACTGCGTGAGATCGGTTACCAGGTTTGGGAGATGCGTGACGAGGATGTGACACCCGAAAATCTTGGCCAGCTTGACGCAATTATACTGGGTGTAAGGGCTCTCAATACCAATGAACGTATTGCTTTTCAAATGCCTGCCTTGCTGGATTATGTGAAAGAGGGAGGTACGCTGATCGTTCAGTATAATACCAATTTCAGATTGAAGACCGGGGAGTTTGCCCCATATCCACTTCAGCTGTCACGGGATCGTGTCGCGGAAGAGGATGCGGAGATCCGGATACTGACCCCGGAACATCCCGTGTTGAATACGCCCAATAAGATAACGCAGGCAGATTTTGAAGGATGGGTCCAGGAGCGCGGATTGTATTTTCCCGGCAAATGGGATGATCGGTACACGGCGATTCTTTCCAGTAATGATTCCGGAGAGAGCCCTCTTGATGGAGGATTACTTGTAGCCCAATACGGCAAAGGTTATTATATTTATACCGGTTACAGCTGGTTCAGGGAATTACCGGCCGGTGTACCAGGGGCAATTCGGTTATTTACCAATATGGTTTCACTGGGAAATGCCGATCTGATTGATAATTCAATTAACGTAAAAAAATGACTTCCGAGGAAAAAGAGATCTACCCGGAAGAGCCACCGCTCTTCAAAAAATGGAAGTCCTGGTATATCCTCGTGCTTGGCAACCTGCTGGCACTGATTCTACTTTTGTATTTCTTATCAATTAGTTTTTCATGAGCAATCTCGATTGGCTTGTATTATTCGGCACACTGATTTCTATTGTTGTGTATGGAGTCTATGCAAGCCGTGGCAGCAAGAACATTGAAGGATTTTTACTGGGTGATAAGAGTATGCGATGGTGGACAATCGGTTTATCCATTATGGCCACCCAGGCGAGCGCAATTACATTTTTATCTACACCCGGACAAGCCTATGATGACGGGCTCAGGTTCATTCAGTTTTATTTTGGTCTGCCCATTGCAATGGTCATTTTGTCGGTGACCTTCATTCCGATCTACTATCGTTTGAAGGTATACACCGCTTATGAATTCCTGGAGAACAGGTTCGACCTGAAAACCCGAACACTTGCTTCGTTTCTCTTTCTGGTCCAGCGGGGACTGGGCGCCGGAATAACCATCTTTGCGCCGTCCATTATTTTGTCAAGTATCCTGGAAGTGAGCCTTACATTCACTACACTGATTATTGGAGTCCTTGTAATAATTTATACGGTATCAGGCGGGACAAAGGCGGTAAGTGTTACGCAGAAACAGCAAATGGGAGTGATGATGGGAGGTATGATTCTGGCAGGAATCATGGTTGTTAAAATGCTCCCGGATGGCGTGGACTTCGGTGATGCTATTACCGTTGCGGGGAAAATGGGTAAGCTTGAAGCCGTTGACCTGGAATTCGATCCCACCAACAGATACAATATCTGGTCGGGAATCATTGGCGGACTCTTTGTTGCCCTGGCGTATTTCGGAACGGATCAGTCGCAGGTTCAGCGTTACCTGTCGGGCAGAAGTATTCGTGAAAGCCGTCTCGGATTAATCTTTAACGGACTTCTTAAGGTGCCGATGCAATTCATCATTCTGTTCATCGGAACGATGGTATTTGTTTTCTACCAGTTTTATCAGCCACCCGTTTTCTTCAACGATGCGGCCATTGAGGTGGTTAAAAATTCGGAATACCGGGAGCAATTCGAAGAGGTTGAAGCAGCGCATCAGGACCTGTTTGCCCAGAAGCGACAGGCCATAGAAGGACTCATACAGGCGGAGAATGCGAATAAGGCTGATGAATCGGAGGCATACCGAACCCAGATTGAGAATTATCTTGATCAGGATGAGGAAATCAGGAATAAGGCCAAGGAAATCATCGTAAAAGCCGACCCCAAGGCTGAAACAAACGATACGGATTATGTATTCATATCGTTTGTCATGAATAATTTACCCCATGGGCTGATTGGAATTTTGCTGGCAGTGATCTTCTCTGCGGCAATGTCCAGCACCGCATCGGAACTGAATGCCCTGGCATCTACCACTACAGTGGATATTTATAAGCGATCCGTAAAGCCCGCGCAGTCGGAGCAGCACTACCTCAATGCATCACGTCTTTTTACGCTCATGTGGGGCCTGATCGCTATTATGTTCGCCACTTTTGCCTCACTGCTCGAGAATCTGATAGAGCTTGTGAATATCGTGGGATCAATTTTCTATGGAAGTATCCTGGGTATATTTCTGGCCGCTTTTTACATTAAATACATCAGAGGTAATGCCATATTTATCGCGGCGGTTATCTCCCAGTCCATGGTCATATTCCTGTTCATGACAACTCCGATCGGATATCTTTGGTATAATGTAATTGGCTGCGGGATGGTTGTGATACTCGGGTTTATTATTCAAAAGATCATCAACAGCAATTAAAAAAAGCCGACTGTAGAGCCGGCTTCTTTATCTTGGTGATCTTCTGATCTTTATTTGAGACTGTTAATCAGATCCTGATTTCTTTTCACATATCCGAAATCATTTCCCGACGCTTTTGCTTTAGCCATTGATTCATTCGCTGTTTCGATGGCTTCTTTCTTTTTACCCATTTTGGCGAGGATCTGTGCCTTCATGTGAATGTTCCAGAAAGCGTTAGGGTTTGCCTGAAGCCCCATGTCCATCCAGGCAAGAGCCTGCTCAAGGTCACGTCCGGTCGTATAGTAATAATTGGCTGCCTGAATATAAACGTTTGGATCAACCTGTGTTTTAGCCTTAATGTCGGCCATGACGATGTCATCAAAACTTACCTTTACTGGAATGCGCAGAGCAACATTTTCCCATGCCATAGCAATTTTTGCCTCTGTATTGTCGGCACTGATGTCATGGATCTGAAATGTAAGTGATTCAACGGTATTGGATGTCTTGTTTGATTTAACGCCAATGTTAAGTACTTCATTATCTTTATTGTAGGCAGCAGTATTTCCACCAATGCTTAAGTCTTTGTAAAGCATGAATCTCCATTCATCGGCTCCGGGTACGGTAAATATCAGGTATTTTCCGGCAGGGACCGACTGGCCACCAATCATGGCATCGGTACTCAGGGTAAGTACTGATCCGTTGTTGGCGCCTGTACGCCATATCTGGCCATAGGGCTGGAGATAATCACCACCTTCTCCAAAGATTTTTCTTCCTTTAACACCGGGGCGGAAATAATCAATGGTAATATCTGTAAGGCCCACTGTTGTTGAAACTGAGCCGGCAGGGCTTGGCTGCGGCATTTGGATTTGCGCATTCGCGCTTGAGAATGCGATCAATAGCGCAATGGAAAGGCAATTAATGAGTAGTATTCTTTTCATGGTTCATTTATTTTTGGTCGTACGAATCTACACAATTTTAACGGAGTACGTGAAACTGAAAAAATCATTTTATTTCAATGACGACGTTTGCGACGCCGCACGTAACCTGCTGGGCAAGGTCCTTTATGTTGAAGGTCCCGAAGGAATATGTGGTGGCATGATCGTGGAAACAGAGGCATACTCATATCGGGAACGGGCTTGCCATGCCTACGGGAACAGGCGTACAGCGCGGACGGAAACACTTTTTTCTGCCGGAGGCTCCGCCTATGTATACCTGTGCTATGGTATTCATCGTTTGTTCAATGTTGTAACGAATGCGGAAGGTATTGCCGAAGCGGTTCTGATTCGTGCTCTTGAACCTGTTACCGGAGTCGAACTCATGAAGTCACGCAGGGGGAATATAGCCTATACCGGACTAACCTCCGGTCCCGGTAAACTCTCTGAAGCATTAAGTATATCACTGGAGCATGACGGCAGACCCCTTTTAGGAGACCAGATCTGGATCTCCGATGAAGGCGTTGGTGTACGTAAAATTGTAGAAGGACCGAGAATTGGTGTGGATTACGCAGGGGAGGATGCCCTGTTGCCATGGCGCTTTGGAATTGGCGGGAACCGGTTTTTAAGCCGGCCAT
Organism: Fulvivirga sedimenti; assembly: GCF_020328055.1. Classification (NCBI taxonomy): domain Bacteria; kingdom Pseudomonadati; phylum Bacteroidota; class Cytophagia; order Cytophagales; family Fulvivirgaceae; genus Fulvivirga; species Fulvivirga sedimenti. The sequence goes on along the minus strand of NZ_JAIXNE010000003.1, from coordinate 110,431 downwards.
TTCCACGGTGATATCGAGATATTGGTTGATTCAACGATTTATTTCTAATATTGTAACTGAGCGTCCATAACTTAGCTTTTTAACCTAAACTACTGTATTGTGAGATTTTATTTTTTAGGGCTTCTGATATTCTGTTTATCCGCAGGCCAGGCTCAGGACATATTCCGCGAAGTCAATTCATCGTATGATGAACAATTACCCGTACTTTCACCGGACAATAAGACATTATACTTCACCCGCACACGCCATCCGCAGAATGTCGGTGGAGTTCAGGATCCGGGAGACATATGGTACAGCGAATTGCAGGAAGATGGAAGCTGGTCTGCTCCTGCAAATGCTGTGGAATTGAATAACAGGGGTTACAATGGTGTAATCGGATTTACAGTCGACTCAAGAACCATTTACCTGCTCAATCACTATAATAAAGATGATTCACGGGCTGCCACCCAGGGGGTTTCGCGATCCATACGGCGTGGAAATAAGTGGGGTAATCCTGAAAACATCACAATTCCTTATTTCCTGAATCGTTCAGAGAATCACGGAGGATATATCAGTGTGGACGGACAGGTCCTTCTTTTTTCAATTGAAGGATACAATACAGTAGGTGGTGAGGATATTTATGTAAGCTTCAATGAAGGGAACGGCAAATGGAGTGAGCCCAAGAACCTTGGGAGAACCATCAACACCAACGCCCAGGAATTCACGCCCTACCTTTCCGGAGATAAGCAGACGTTGTATTTCGCAACGAATGGTCATGGCGGAAGTGGAAGCAGCGATATTTTCATGTCGACACGGCTGGATGACACCTGGAAGAACTGGTCGTCACCTGTTCCGGTGCCCAATATCAACAGCCAGGGAAGAGAACTGGGATACCGTCCGTATGAAGGATTTGCACTTTACACCTCTACTATGAACAGTGACGGCTACAGCGATATCCGGATGTATACAGATTCCCCCGAGCAGCGCATCGAACCGCTGGTGGTGGATGTCCCTGATTCAGTGCTGGAAGAAGTGCAGACGACCGTAGAGATCGATAAAAACGTGATTTTCGGTACTGTAAAGAGCGCAGATAACAGGACACCGATAGGCAACGTTACGCTTCGTCTTACTGTTGGAACACAGGAGCAGGTTGTACCGGTAGATGCCGTGACGGGTACATTCAGTGTACCCATTATCGAGGAAGGCAGCTATCTGTTTTCGATGGATGCACCCGGGTTTATCAGTAATAATGAAACAGTTCTGGTGGAAGGAGATCGTAATTCCAGTGCTATTGAACGACAGTTTTTACTTCAGCCCATAACAGTGGGTACAACGGTTCAATTACCGAATGTGCTCTTCAAACGATCGTCACCTGATATTTTATCCGAATCATATCCGGAGCTTGACCGGGTAGTGGATTTCATGCGGACCAATCCATCCGTACAGATTCGCCTGGAAGGACATACGGATAATACAGGCGTACCCAAGCATAATCTTCGACTATCAAAAGCACGCGTGGAATCAGTAGAGGCGTACCTGGTGAGCAAGGGGATTAATCAGAAGCGAATTACAGGTAAAGGCTATGGGGGAACCAAGCCGATCGCTGATAATGGCAATGAAGAGACGCGTCGTCTAAACCGAAGGGTGGAATTCACAATCGTAAAGGAATAATGAATGCTCTTTATATGAGGAAGCTTCCATGAACAGTCTCGCTTTGCAACTTATCCTGGCCCTTTTCTGGAATGTTCAGCAAGTTCCCGTGCTGGCACCGTGCCCCGACTCACCCAATTGTGTGAATTCCTATCAGTCTGATGAGGAGCATACTCCTATGGAGCCACTCCGCTACAGTGGTGATTATGACAAGGCCATGGCAGTGCTGAAGGATGTGATAAGGGAAATGCCACGAACGGATATAACCGACTCATCGAACGTTTATCTGAAAGTCGTTTTCACCATTGCTCTTTTTGGATTTGAGGATGATGTTGAATTTCTGGCAGATACACTCCGGAATGAGATTCATTTCCGTTCTGCCTCAAGGGTAGGTTATTACGATCTGGGAGTGAACCGCAGACGGATGGAATCTATTCGGGAAGCGTGGATGGAGATTGCCGGGGACGGACAATAACTAATTTTAATAATGTAATTCTTGTCCGCCTCGACCGGTAATATGCAGTAAAACATATTACCATGAAGATAATCAGAAATCAACGGAACCACCCTTTGTATGTCAGGGAACACCTGATCATGTGGAAATTACTTAATGAGCACCGAACCCTGAAGCATTTCAATTTTAAGCAGTATCATTCCTTTGGTTGTTGCACTGCCCAATTCTGTAGTTTTGCAGCTTCCCTGGTCGTTGAACTGGAGGGATATGAGGATATGATGTTATCTTCTTCCGCCACAAGGGATTGTCATCTTAAGACGCTCGGTTTTCACATCCTTCGCTATGAGAATTACCTGGTAAATGAATTTCCCGAAATTATCATTGAAGACATTCAGAGTCAGATCAAAGGTATCAGGAGGGTACGGTCATGATCCTGGCCGGCCTTCATTTCGTTGCTTTGCAAGAGCGGCAACATACCATTCAAATTCATTAATGAATCGGGTGGTTTGTTTTAGCAGCCATTCTTCCTGCGTTGAACCTTCAGCATCAATTGTTTTTTGAATTTGCGGAACGGATAAAATAGTGGGAATCGAAGGTGTTCCCAGCTCTGCCAGGGTAATTCTTGCCTGGATAGCCGCACGGATCCCTCCAAACCTGCCTGCAGAATAGGAAAGGATTCCTGATGGCTTGTAATGATATTCCTTTTGATAATGGTCCAGGAGGTTTTTAAGTGCGGGAGGCATGCTGTGGTTGTATTCCCCGGTAACGATTATGAAACCATCCGACTGGCTGAGATGATCACCTATGATCTGCATATTTTCAGGAGCAGTACCATCCGGATATTCCTTAAACATTTTATCCAGGAAAGGAAGTGGTAATAACATAGGATCGATCACCTGAACATCAAAGCCTTTCGATCTTAGTTGATTTGAAATGAATGTTACAGCACGAATACCCTGTCGGTTGGTGCGTACAGAACCATACAAAACACTGATTTTATACCTCATACGATTGTGTTTTTATTGAACCAGTCAGCAACCTCATCACGATAGGTTTGGCCGACGGGAATTTTTTGATCGTTCAACATCACGTAACCTGTATGGAGACTGTTGGTATACCTGATATTGACAATAAAGGATTTATGAACTCTTTTAAACATAGGGAATGGAAGAGATTCCTCCAAATGTTTCAGGGATACGAGCTCCATATACCAGCTGTCTGAGGTGTGATATCGCACATACTCGCGCATTCCTTCGATATACAGTATGTCGGAATAGCGTACGCGATAGACGCTGTGTCCTGATTTGATAAGCCGTTCACCAGACCCGGGAGTACTGTAACTGTGGTGTGTTGCGCGAACTTTATTGATCGCCTTTAAAAACCGTTCGTAGGAGATTGGCTTGAGTAAATAATCGACCACATCAAGTTCATAGCCCTCAAGGGCAAATTGCTGGTAGGCGGTGGTGAGAATGATATTGGCCGGCTTGTCAAGACGTCTGATAAATTCCAGTCCGGAAATCTCTGGCATTTGTATGTCGAGCAGGATGATATCAGGACTATGTGTTTTCACATAGTGTAAGCCGTCGGCTGGATTTTTGAACGAAGCAACCAGCTCAAGTCCTTCGCATTGTTCGATATAGCCTTTTAAGAGCGTGCGGGCAGGGTATTCATCTTCTATGATTACGCAGCGTAAATTATTCATGGCAGATCAATATGGAGATGGATTCTGAATTTGCCTTCCGGCTTCTCTATGATCAGCTTGTGACAGTCGGGATATAGAAGTTCAAGGCGTTTCTTCACATTGATCATACCAATACCACCTTCATTATCCTTAGAAATCAATTTTCCCGGATTGCTGTTGGAAACTTTAAAATCCAGCATGCCATGTTGAATTTTCAATGAGATTTCTATCCACCCGTTTCCATCGTCTTCAATATGGCTATGCTTGAAGGCGTTTTCCACGAAGGGCAGGAGAATCATAGGCGCGATCTGTGAACCGGGATCTATTTCACCTTCCACGCGTAAATTCACCTCGTCTTCAAATTTCAGCTCCTGCAGCTGAACAAAGTTGAGAATATATTCCCATTCCTTTTCCGCCGGCACAAGGTCTGTATTCGATTCGTAGAGCACATACCGAAGCATTTCCGATAATTTGAGAATCAGGTCGGGAGTTTTTTCCTGATGGCTGATGGCCATGGCATAAAGATTATTAAGTGCGTTGAAAAGGAAATGTGGATTGATCTGGCTCCGCAGTAATTTCATTTCTGTTACGAGTTTCTCCTGGATGCGCTGCGCATCCATGTCCTTCCTTTTTCTTGATTCATCCATTAAAAACTGGAGGGCGCTGAAAAATAATACGCCGAAGGAAAGCGACATATTCTGAACGATCCAACGGGAAGACCGGAAAGTACGTGGCACCCTCATCTGTACACCTTCAAGACGGTTGATTGGCAGGAACTGATTGGTGACGGTGAATATATAATACACAACGATCATGAGCAACGTTATTCCAAGCAGATAGTAACCCCAGGAATTACGTTGTATCAGGAGTGGAAGCAGCACACGAGTATTGATGTAAAAGATGATTATATGAATGATCAGCATCCTGCCGGCATGCCAGGCGGCGGTTTCATAGGTGAACGGTATTGCAAACCAGAAGAGCAGTAATACAAAGTAAGCACACCATGATATCACATGGAGATAAATTCCCTTGGGTAATGCTGAATTCATGCAAGTAAGATACGCATTTACAAAAATGTGTCTTTGTTATTTTCAACAAACAACCGTTTCGCTCAACGAACATCAGGCGTATCTGCGTTGGTTGAATTTATCGCTTCGTTGATTGAAATAATCAAGAACTGACCATAAAACGCGGTAAATTAGATTCATGAAAACCATTATTCTATTCTCGCTGATTATCCTTGGACCCTTGTTCATTACCGAAACGAACGGCCAGCCGCCCCAGCGCAATCCATCTGAAATGGTGGCCCGTGAAAAACAAATGGTGCTTGACAGTATTACGGATCTTTCTGAAGACCAGAAGCTTGTAATAGATGAAATTTACAAGACCTACTCCGAAGAAATAACAGCTGCATTTTCAGAGAACCAGGGAGACCGTGATAAGATGAGGGGAGCCATGCAGGAAATCAGGAAAAAAAAGCAAACCATGCTTAGTGAAATATTAACTGATGAGCAAATGGCAAGGCTTACCTTCATTATGCAACAAAACCGCCGACAGCGCAGACCTCCGCCAAATGAATAAGTCATTCATTCTACTAGCGATCCTTTACCTCTGCGGCCAATCGCTTTTTTCCCAGGTGAATGTTTCGGGGGTTATTAAGGGCAATGATCAGGTGCTCCCGGGAGCGACTGTTCAGTTCAGGCTGGTAAAAGACACCACTATTACGACCTTTGCTTCCAGTAACGCAAAAGGCAACTACGAAGTGAAACTGCCGGAAGACGGCTTTTACAAATTACAGGTTTCATTCATTGGCTATCAGCCGTTCACAAGGATACTCAGAATTACAGGACCGGATTATCGTGTTCCGGATATTCAACTGGTCGAACAAACTGAATTACTTAAGGAGGTCAGGATTACAGACAAGCCCATCGTGGTAGTTCAACAAGGTGATACCACGGCATTCTTAGCCAGTGGCTTTAAAACGAATCCCGATGCCACGGCGGGTGATCTGCTTAAAAAAATGCCGGGAGTGGTGGTTGACGGGAATGGTGTTCAGGCACAGGGAGAGTCTGTCCAGCGTATACTGGTGGATGGCCGGGAGTTTTTTGGTAATGATCCTGCGGCCACCCTCAGAAACCTTCCTGCAGATGTTATCGAGAAAATCGAGGTGTTTGATCAGTTAAGTGAACAGGCTCAGTTCTCCGGTTATGATGACGGGAATACGGTAAAAACAATCAATATTGTCACCAAACCTGAAACGCGAAATGGCAGTTTTGGACGTGTTTACGCCGGTGGCGGGACAGACGCGCATTACAATCTCGGGGGTAATATCAATTTTTTCAACGATCAGCAACGAATTTCAATCGTTGGTCTGAGCAACGATATTAACCTGCAAAATTTCTCTTCGGAAGACCTGGTAGGTGTGGCCAGCAGCAGTTCCAGCGGAAGAGGAAGGGGAGGTGGAAATTTTGGAGGGGGAAGAAATAATGGTGCCAATAATTTTCTCACATCCCAGCAAAATGGAATCAGCCAGGTTAATTCATTCGGGATAAACTATGTGGATGAATTTCTCAATGGTGACCTCAAACTATCTGCCAGTTACTTTTTTAATCACGCGACAAATACGAATGATCAGAAAAGCCTCAGAGAATACTTTCTGTCGGCAGATAGCAGTTATTTCTATGAACAGAACTCCATTCAGGATAATGTAAATTATAATCACAGATTTAACTCCCGCATCCAGTACAGTATTGATAAAAAGAATATGCTGATTGTGACACCTGCTCTGAGTTTGCAAAACAATACGAATCAGCTGACAACAAGTATTCTTACTTCAAACATGGCCGATGAGTTGATCAGTGGAAGTGAAAATATGCAGCTGAATGATCTGCAGGGCATTAATTTTTCGAATAACCTTGTCTTCCGGCATGCATTTGAAAGAAGAGGTCAGACCTTGTCGTTCGGACTGCGTAATTCCTATCTCAAAAGTGATGGGAATATTGACCTGAACGCTATTAATTACTATAACCGGACAACCGTAATTTCAGATACGCTTGCCCAGGAAACAGATCGTTTCAGTCTTCAAAAATCAGTACAGGGAAATGTGACCTACACCGACCGGCTTGGGGAAAAGTTTCAGTTACAACTGACCCAGACCATGGAAAGGAGGTGGAATGAATCAGATAATAAGAACTATGACCTGCGTTCTGAAGAAAGGGAGCTTAATCCGGAATTGTCCAATGTTTTTGAAAGTATCTATACAACTTATACCTCTACAGCCGGCCTGTCATACCGGGGCGAAATTGGCTCTGTTCGCGCAGGCCTGGCTTATGAACATGCAAGACTTGAGAATGAACAATTGTTTCCTCAGACGGATCAGCTAACCCGTAGTTTTAATAATATTCTACCGACCGTTTCGGGCCGGTTTAACCTGACAGAAGATAAAAATCTGCGGTTTTTTTACCGGACCAATACCGATGCCCCGTCCATCTCACAGTTACAGAATGTGATCGACAATTCAAACCCCCTGATACTTACAACGGGGAATCCGGCATTGGACCAGGCCTACAGTCATCGACTCGTTGTACGGTATTCCAATTCGAATCAACAATCTTCCGCCAGTTTCTTTGGTTTCATTTCTGCTCAAACTGCGGCCAATTACATTTCAAATGAAACCATTATCGCAGAAAATGAAGACATCCTTGTGGGTGATTATTTACTTCGAAAGGGCAGCCAGATAACACGTCCCGTGAATCTCGACGGATACTGGAATGTGCGAAGTCTGCTTACCTACAGTATCCCATCAATCCTGCTGAAATCCATTATAAACGTAAATGCCGGCATTAATTACAACAAAATACCGGGCCTTATCAATGAACAATCAAACACATCCAATAATTATGGGTTCAGCGCAGGTATTGTGATTGCCAGCAATATCAGCGAACGTGTTGATTTCAATATAGGCTATTCGGGAAATTTTAATATTGTGGATAATTCGATTCAGCCTGAATTAAACACAAATTATTTGAATTCGTCGTTTTCGGCCGGACTGAACTGGATTTTTGGACAGGGATGGGTGTTCAGAACAGATATTAATTACCAGCGGTATGATGGCCTTTCCGAAGGGTTCAATCAAAACTATGCCTTATGGAATGCCTCTTTAGGAAAGAAATTCATGGCCGATGATCGGGCAGAGGTTTCTTTACGGGTTTTTGATATTCTGAAACAAAACCAAAGTATAACGCGGACGGTCACAGAAACCTATATCGAGGATGCCACGAGTGTTGTATTACAGCAATATGTCATGCTGAATTTTATGTATAGGATCCGAAACTTCAAAACCACACAATAGAAAAGCCCTCACCGAAGTGAGGGCTCCCCTTAACCAACAATCAACCAACAATCATCTACCTCATTGAAGGAGGCAGGATGACCTTATCTATAACGTGAACTACTCCATTTGATGCGTTCACATCAGCTTTTAATACATTTGCGTCATTGATATAAACCTTGGGACCTACCTTTACAGTAACATCGCTTCCCTCAACGGTTTTTACCATTCCATTTTTTAAATCAGTTGACATGACTTTTCCGCCAACCACATGATACGTAAGAACGCTTACGAGCATGTCTTTGTTCTCAGGTTTTAATAAAGTTTCTAATGTTCCTTCAGGCAAAGCGGCAAATGCTGCGTTTGTCGGGGCGAATACGGTGAACGGACCATCTCCATTCAATACGTCTACAAGGCCAGCCGCTTTAACTGCAGTAACCAGTGTGGATAAATCTGAATTTCCTGCTGCCAAACCTACGATGGTTTTATCCTGTGACATGGCAGAAACAGAAATCATTAAGCCAACAACAACTACTGCTACTATTTTTACTAAGTTTTTCATGGTGTTTATTTGTTTGTATATATAATGCACAAGTGGCATACATTGTTTAATGTTTTGTTAAAAAGATTAAACATTTTTTATTCGATAGGCCCAAATGATGAGCAAAGGGTGAATTAGAAGAAGACGAACCCATGCTACCCACTCAGGAACGCAGAGCTTTCCAGCGCATCCTCCCAACTGAATAAAATAGATATGGGATGGGATAAAGCAGACCAGGAGGATTATAATCATCCAGCAGGCAGCTTTCCGGGTAGAGGAAATAGCGACCAGAATTCCAAGCAGAATCTCCACAATTCCGGCGCCAAGGTTAATTAATTCGGGATTGGGGAAATAGCCCGGGATGAGCGGCAGATAAAATTCCGGATCCCTGAAATGATTCAGTCCGGCAACAATGTAAAATATCGAAAGTGCGATCCAGCCAATGCGTTTCATGCTGATAAAACCCGGGAAGATCAAAGATGTTTTTGTATTTTACCTTAAAATTTTCACACATGAACGGACTTCGAACCATTGTTTATCGGGTACCAGACCTCCAGGCAGCACGGAAGTGGTACAGCGATGTATTTAATGTTTCCCCATATTTTGATGAGCCTTTCTATATCGGATTCAATATAGGAGGTTTTGAACTCGGTCTGCAGCCCGGCGACGGTACTAATCTGGACCCGACGCATCATGTTTCATATTGGGGAACTGACAACCTGGAAGAGTCGGTTGAATCCTTTCGTAAAGCAGGAGCAACCGTACTGGAAAATTTGGAAGATGTAGGGGGTGGCATCAGGGTCGCCGTGATGGGTGATCCGTGGGGCAACCCGGTCGGGCTGATCGAAAATCCACATTTCCGGCTGGGTGAAACGGAGAAACATCCTGTGCCTGCCAGGGAACCCGGGGTAACTGGCCCGGGTGGATTCTTCTTTAAGTGCAAAGATCCCGAAATGGTGAAGACCTGGTACAGGGAAAACCTCGGAATACTTACTGGTCAGTACGGGGCACAATGGCAATGGAGAAAAGAGTCGACGGGAAATGAGCCCGGGTTTACGGTCTGGAGTGCGTTTAAAGACGATACAGATTATTTTGAGCCTTCCCAACATGATTTCATGATCAATTATCGGGTAAATGACCTGGAGGGACTTCTCAGTAAAATGAAATCCAACGGGGTTCAGCAGGTTGGTAAACTGGAAGTCTATGATTATGGCAAATTCGCATGGGTCCTGGATCCGGAAGGGAGAAAGATAGAACTGTGGGAGCCTATTGACAAAGAATACATCAAGATACCCGGTGAAACCATGGCAGCTGAATAATCCCTAAATTTTATAGCCAACGGCCAGTTTTACCTTGCCGCTGTTGTAGTTGTAAATGTGGCTGTCACCCAGCCGTATGTAATTCGCTTCCAGGTTATAATTAAGTGTGGAGTAAAATTTTTGCCAGTTAAAACCGGCACCGGCCGAGATTGCCATCTTCATATACAATACTCCGTAATCGGGAATGATATCCGTTTCAGTGGTAATCTTTCCCCACTGGACACCCAAACCCGGGCGGACACTTCCAGCTATAAAAAGATTGTTTGATACCGGGTAAATATAAAGATAACCGGCTATTACGCCGATATTTCTGACAGTCAGGGATGTGAGATCATATTTTTCTGAAAAAATCTCATCCGCATAGGATGGTATAATTGAGCTGTCGGCTGACATTTTATGATACCCTATGAATCCACCATACAATATGGAACCGGAACCCTTTTTTTGTCTGTCGATGCCTGACTGAAGAGAACGAAATGAAATTTCCCTGTGGTTGGGGAAAACGGCTGCTTCAAGATTGATGGTGAAGGTCGTAATATCGCCCCGGAATGTTTCGAATTCATCCGGGTTTGTCTCTTCAAATCCTGTGTATTTTTGAACCGAGAGGTTAATGAAATACGACTTTAGCAATAAGCTTGTTTGAAGGTCGAAACGCTGGGATCCATCGTTATTGAACCGGAGCCCCAGATCGAGGAGAAGTGTTTTGTAGGAACCTCCGATTCCGCCTGAGAATGGACCCCGTGGCCGAAAAAAAATTCGACCGTCCCTGTTCTTTAAGCTGAAGCTTTGATATTTCAGATTTGAAAATAACCGGACCGTCCAGTCATTCTGATTCAGTTCAACAAAGGAAGAATCCACGTCAGGCGGCTTTACCATATTAGCCACATCATCCAGGGACTGTGCAAAAAGCACGGCAGGAAAAATCAGTAATAGGGATATAATTATAATCCTGACCATAAAAAAATTCCGGATTTCACGAAAAATTCAAAATTTTAAGGATAATTGTTTTGTTACCATCGTAACTTTCACATTACAATAATAACGTAATTCATGCATCGGTTCACATATTGTTTTATCATACTTTTATATTTCACCCAGTGTACTTCAAAGCCGGATCAACCGGCAATGGAGTCAACTGAAACCCAGGTCATGGAAGCACCTCCCGGTGAAGCGCCCGATGGGATGGTATGGATTCCGGGTGGCACGTTCATACGTGGTAACGATGGAAATGAAGCCAGCGTACATGAAGGTCCGGCGCATACCGTTGAAGTTAATGGTTTTTGGATGGATGAAACGGAAGTTACAAATGCCCAGTATCGTGAATTTGTTGAGGCAACGGGATATGTGACCGTTGCTGAACGGCCCATTGACTGGGAAGAACTAAAGAAAAATCTTCCTGCGGGCACTCCCAAGCCTGCCGACAGTATTCTCCAGCCCGGCTCCATGGTATTTTCACCGCCAAATTACCCGGTTCAGCTAAACGACTTTTCCCAATGGTGGGCATGGGTGGTAGGTGCGAACTGGAGGCATCCTTATGGCCCGGAATCCTCGATTGAGGGCAAGGATAATTATCCGGTTGTTCATATTGCTTATGAAGATGCGGTGGCATACGCCGACTGGGCAGGAAAAAGACTGCCTACTGAAGCGGAATTTGAATTTGCAGCAAAAAATGCAAAGAGCGGGGCTCCGTTTGCCTGGGGAGACGAGTTAACCCCTCAGGGAAAGTACCTGGCAAACTTTTTTCAGGGTGATTTTCCATACCGGATGACCGGTGAGGATGGCTATGCGGGTATTGCCCCTGTGAAAAGTTATCCGCCAAATTCATATGGTCTATACGAGGTGATTGGTAACGTGTGGGAGTGGACTTCCGACTGGTATCGACCCGATACTTACGCACAGCTGGATAAGATGACCATTTGCAAGAATCCAACCGGTCCTGAATCAAGTTATGACCCCACAGATCCCTATAACCCGAAACGGGTGATAAAAGGCGGTTCCTACTTGTGCAGCATTCAGTATTGTTCAAATTACCGTCCGAGTGCGCGCATGGCGACCGCCATCGACTCCGGGCAGGAACACCTGGGTTTTCGTTGTGTTAAATCCGAAACTTTCAATAATCCATGAAAACACTGAATTTTATAATTCTGGCTATTGCCGGATTCATGCTCGCATGCACTCCTGTGCGTGTTGTGTCTACTGAAATAATTGAGAAGGACTTCGAAGGTTACAAAACCTTTAACTTCTATGAAGTGCAAAACTCAACAAGCCCGTATCTTAATGATCTGAAAAAGGCGGTTGTGAGTCAGCTGGAAACAAAGGGATACGCTCTGAGTGACAATCCGGATCTTATGATCAACATAGGAAGCACTGTTGAAGAAAAGGTTCAGACCCGGGAAACCGACTATCGCGACATTGCATACATGGGCCAGCGTAATTATTCCTGGCAAAGCGAGGAAGTTGTGGTGAATCAGTATAAGGAAGGTACTGTTGTGCTCGATTTTGTCGACACCAAAACCGACAATCTCGTTTGGCAGGGTGTAGCAGCAGGAACAATTTCAGGGAAGGAAAGTGAAATGATCAAGCGTATCAATAAAGGAGTAGAAATGCTGTTCAGGGATTTTCCCGCTCAATAAGTTGGAATAAATGAAACCTTCGGTGGTTTGTTTGAGTATATTTAATGTATACACCAAACCACCACTTTTATGAAATCTATACTTACAGGCATCTTCTGTCTGATTGTGGTTATGGCTTATTCTTCAGATAAGCCTATGCCTCTCAGCGAAGAAGTACAATCCATCAATGCCCTTACATTCAGTCCGGAAGGCATTCTCTTTATTGGAGACAGTAAATCAGCCAAGATTTTTGCATTAGCCACCAGCCAGGAATCAACAGCTTCGTTCGGCGAAGTAAACCTGTCAAAAATTGATATCTCCATTGCCCAGGTTCTGGGGACAAGCGTTGATATGATAACGATTCAGGACATGGCAGTGCATCCGAAAAGTGGTGTGATTTACATGGCCGTTCATGCAAAAAATAATCAACCTGTTCTTCTCACAGTTGATCAGTCGGGAGCCATTAACCCGGTGGATCTTTCTACTGTGAGCTACAGCCAAAAGTCGATTGCCAATGCCGTAGAAGAGGACAGCAAAGACAGGAGAGGGCGTCCGCTTCGCCATTGGGCTATTTCTGATATACACTTCTCGGGGGACCAGTTACTTGTAACAGGCCTTTCAAACCAGGAATTCGGAAGTACGTTTCGAAGTATTAGCTATCCATTTTCAGATGATCAACAGGATGCTTCGCTTGAAATTTATCATGCAGCGCACGGCCAGTATGAAACTCACTCACCTGTTAAGACCTTCACAACTGCTACATTAAATAATGAAACCTATGTCATCGCGAGCTATACCTGTACCCCTCTTGTTTTATTTCCGCTTTCTGATTTAAAGAAAGGTGAACACATTAAGGGACGAACCGTCGCTGAATTAGGTGCCGGTAATACTCCGCTGGACATGGTGATACTTGAAAAAGACGGCAGGGAAGTACTGCTGATGGCTAATTCAAATCGCCCGGTGATGAAAATACTGTTGAGTGATATAGTCTCGTATGAAGGTAGCCTTACTGAACCGGTTGATATACCGGCAGCTACAGCAGGTGTTCCTTATTTAAATTTTCCGATGACCAATGTGATTCAAATGGATAAATGGGGGGATTCAGGCTGGATTATGCTCAAACGGCAATCCAATGGGGATCTCGATCTTATTACCGGGAATGATTTCTGGTTGTAAATATTTCATTACCGCCATTTTTACAGTAATAAGCCTGTCCGTCTTGGGGCAGGCTAATTTCCTCTTGGATCAAAGTGGCATATCGAAAGTTGATCTGGAAGTAGAAGTTTCAACGCCGGAGCATCTTAAACTATACCTGAAATCAGCAGAGCGGGAGGTCGCCGGCCGCTGGGAAGTCAGAAAACATTACATTACTTTCCTGCCTTTCCTGCCGTTGGATTTTGCTTCTGATTACGAGGTTACATACCTGGGAGAACGGATAGCGGCCTTTCGAACGCCTGATAACGTTTCCAATCCACCCCGATTACTTTCGATCCACCCAACGCCGGATTCATTGCCTGAAAATTTGCTAAAAATGCAGTTGGTCTTCGATCGTGAAATGCAGTCAGGCAAAAGTTCAGAATTTGTAATGATCCGTGAACAAGGGCAGAATGGATTTCTCGAAAATGTCTTCCTCGATCTATCCCCTGAACTATGGAATCCTGGTGGTGATACACTTACCCTGTGGTTAAATCCCGGCCGCATAAAGCGTGATCTTATCCCTAACCGGGAGGAAGGTAATCCACTCAGGCAAGGCACATCCTATGAACTACTTATTTTGAATGGATGGATGAGTGCACAGGGGCAGCCGTTACCAGAGGCGGTTTCAAAAAAATTTTATGTAACCCGGGCAGACCGCAGCCGAATTGACCCATCCCGTTGGAAAATGAAGTTTCCTGAGCTAAATACAAAACAGTCATTGATTATCATGTCCAATGAGCCGCTAGACCTTTTATCTGCGCCTGCTGCAATCCAGATCATGAAGGCCGACGGAGAGAAGGTTCAGGGTGTAGTTAGTATTTCAACTGAGCAAAGCCGAATAGTATTTACTCCTATAAGTAATTGGATAACAGGTAGATATATAGTTGAAATTAAAAATACAATTGAGGACCTATCCGGGAACAGGATTGATCGTTTATTTGATGAAGACCTAACAGATTCTTCTGCTCCTTCCGGGTTAATAAACCAACTTGAATTCACTATCAAGTAAACAACCATGCAGCTAACCCGAATAGCCAGATAAGTGACCAGATGATGGTTCGGTACCAGTTTGCTTTCACCAGTTCATCCACGATCGGCGCTTGATTGCCCTCCCGGGCAAGCGAATTATGCAGAGGCACTGCTTTAAAAAAAGTATGGAGCCAAACAGAAATGATCAATCCCATACTGGCTATGTTGATTATTGTGAGATTCATCCATAGCTGTATTCCAGTCAGGAAAACCTGTGCAAACATAAGAGGCGCAACCACAAAAGTGATCAGAACCATATATTTCCTGTGCCAGTTATCGAATGATGCCGGGTCAATAACATTAAACCCAGGGTAGATGATCATCTGTACCAACCAGATCAGCACGACAAGTCCAAAGTCGGCCATACTGCGGAAAATGTTTACATACTCCATGCAGTTCTTAACTTTTTTCTCCGCCAAATGTTCTTATCCGTGTTACATTACAAAATCATCAATCAGGATAGCCGACTTCCCTGGGCTGTATTTATTCATGGCGCAGGAGGAAGTATTGAAACCTGGAAATATCAGACCGATGCATATCAGGAGCATTTCAGGGTTCTTTTGCTGGATCTGAGGGATCACGGTAAGTCACAATCAGAGGGCAAGAATGAAAATTCGTATACCTTCGAATTAATCTCTTCGGATATACTCGAGGTTCTGTTTCACCTGGGTATTCAACGCGCGGTTTTTATATCTCTTTCATTTGGAAGTGTTCTGCTGCAGGATCTCTCTATGCGTGCGCCTGGGATGGTTCGCGCGGCAGTAATGGCTGGGGCCATATTCAGGGGTAATGTACCGATACGCCTGTTCGTCGCTGCGGCAAGGTTATTTAATGTTTTTCTTCCTTACAGAATGATGTATTCGATGTTCTCCTATTTGCTGATGCCAAAGGACAGTCATCAGCGATCCCGCAGGATTTACAGGCTCCAGGCAAGAAAAATTGATCCCGAGGCGTATTTGCGCTGGGTAACGTTGTATGATGAATTCTTCAGGCTGCTTACTAGATTCTGGAATCAGCAGATAGAATTTCCGGTTATGGTGGTAATGGGCTCTGATGATTATGTCTTTCTGAAAACAGCAAGAGAATTCGCCTCAAAAAACCGGCGTGTAATGATACATGAAATTGATGGTGCCGGACATATCTGCAACATCGATGATCCAAAAGAATTCAATCAAATCAGCCTGAAATTTCTACGCTCTTCTGATCTGCTTTTTAACGTACCTGTTGAACCAGGATCCGAAATTAAGCCAGAATACTGATAGCATACTATTCCATATACCTTTAATCCAGGGCCTCACATATGTGGTAAGACGTAATTCAAGGCCGGTGTTATCTCCTTGATCCACCACAAAAAATTCCAGCCGTGCAGGGCGAATCCATCGGACACTCAGAAAATAGCTTCCAAGGTAATAGTGGAGATCACGATATTCACGTTCGCGTATTTCCGTAAGAACTCCGGTAAACAGCATGAGAGGTCCGTGGTGGACATTATCCATACCCACTGTCATTCGGTCTTCTGCTCCGTCTGAATCAAATTCTACCCTGAAAGGCCATAATTGTGTATCTCTGAAAGTAGACTCGCGCATGAGCACGTTCCAAACCTCAGAAACCGGGGAGTTGATGATATATTTCTTTGAATAGACGTGCTCGTCGAATGAGGCCGGTCTGGTTTGTTTATATTTCATGATCAGTTGGTAGTTGTGCGTAAAGGCCAGCCCTCATTAGCGGCATTTTTAAGGATTATGTAGAACGGGATCCACCAGATAAAATCATTGGTGATCAGGGTTATAATAAAATTAAAAGGCACATTGCCCTGAAGGTAATTGATGACAAATCCCAGTGGACCAAAGAGCTTGCCCAGAAAACCCACAGCGACAATCGGCCAGTGACGGACCGGGTCGAACGAAGCCCACCAGTATCCCAGGCCGTAAACTCCGATTACCATTCCCATTCCCTGCCAAACCAACGGGTGATTAATTGGTGACATCTCTGCAAGTGAGAAAAAATGTTGTGGGAATAATACGACCCACGCACCCCATACAATGTTATAGATTGCGGCCGCCCTGAGGGTTATACGCATAAATGCCATCTGTTGCATAATCGTATAACCCAAAAAAGTTATTTCTGTTTATCCCCAGAGATATTCAAGGGTATACGGACTTCCCTGAGGCGTCCAGAATTTGCCATTCACGAAGCGGTAGGTGCCATCCAAAGCCTCCAGTTTCTTCATCTGATCACTGCTCAGGGATATGTCCTGGGCCCTGAAATTTTCTGCAATCCTACCCTTATTGGTGGATTTAGGTATCACCGCGGTACCTCGCTGTAATGCCCATGCGAGTAATACCTGGGCAGGACTACAGTCAAGATCACCTGCAATTCCCTGAATCACTTCATTTTGCAGGAGAGAGGGTTCATCATCTGCTTTCATGCCCGACGAACGATCCGATGATCCGAGCGGCGAGTAGGCTGTAACAAGGATGTCATGGTCTGAACAAAAGTGGAATAATTCTTTTTGAGCCAGAAACGGATGCATTTCCACCTGGTTCATTTCCGGCATGAGTTCGGCACTTCTGATGAGTTTATTCAGGTTTGGAATGGAAAAATTTGACACACCGATATGCCGCGCTAAACCACTTTTTTTCATTGACTCCATCGCTTTCCATGTAACGGTGAACGGGAGCTCTTCAGGACTTATAAAATCGGAACCTGTAAATGGAAAACCGGCATCAACCTTAATTGAAATGGGCCAATGGATTAAGTATAGATCCAGATAATCCAGCTGAAGATCCGAAAGGGTCTTTTTCAGTGCCAGATGCGCTGCATCCGGCTGATGCGCATTATTCCAGAGCTTGGATGTGATGAAAAGATCTTCCCGTTTTACAGATCCTGATTTAAGTAAATGGGTAAGTGCTTCTCCTATTTCCGACTCATTCCCGTAAATAGCAGCGCAATCGATGTGGCGATAGCCTGCATTTACAGCATCTATCACTGCCTGATAGACCTCACCTGGTGCTGATTTCCAGGTGCCGAGTCCGAGCTGAGGTATCTTTGTTCCGTCTGTAAATTGAAGGTATTTCATTGTATTTTAATCAGGTTCATTGTGAAGTTCAGTAAAATAACACAACCTGACAAAAATTGTCTTCGTAAAACTAAATTAAAGCCCAGAGGCATTGTCGCCTCAATTATTTATTCATCGACTAACCCAATTTACCATGAAGAATTCAATACTGATTACGCTCACACTGGCTTCAGCACTGGTCCTCACACTCGGGGCATTCACCAGTAGTACTAAAGAAACACCGGAATTTATTGTACTCACCATGCCACTGATGGAAACGGCCAAAAGCCACACGCTGGAAGTTTTGGATGCAATGCCGGCAGAAAACTTTAATTATCAGCCTACCGAAGTCAATAAGACCTTTGGAAGCCAGATGGTTCATATCGGCTATTCACTTCACTATTTCAGCGAGGCAATGATGAAGGGTAATCGCATCAAATATGAAGAGCCCGATGCCTCAACTATGTCTAAGGATGAGATCAGGGGTCTTGTTGCCAAAGGATTTGACGATATGATGGCTGCAATGGGCACACTGAGCAGTGAAGATCTCGCAGCAGAACTTCCTTTTGGAAAGAACACAACCATTACGCGCGGACAGGCAGTGATTTTTGCTCATGACCACGTTACCAATCATCGGGCAAAGGCGAACCTCTATCTTCGGATGAATGGTATAGAGCCACCAAATTATAAATTTCTGTAAGGTATAAGTTGTATCACGGGTCAGCCTGCTATTAAGTTAACCAGCTGTATTCTACAGGCGGCATTAATACGGAATTCCTTTTTACTCCGAGCTTAAAATTTATATTTTAACCGATTCCGGATTAAACCACGTCTAATGAATACACTCGATTACACGATCGTCATACTATATGCCATTGGGTTTTTAGGTCTTGGTTATTTTTTTAAGCAGCAAAACAACAAGGAAGATTATTTCCTTGGCGGGCGGTCTTTTGGCTGGTTTCCACTGAGTCTCTCGGTGATGGCAACACAGCTTTCCGCCATAAGCTTTATGTCTGCCCCTGCATTTGTGGGGATCCGGGAAGGAGGGGGACTGCAGTGGCTCAGCTACGAGTTTGCTGTTCCGCTGGCTATGATTTTTCTTGCCACGGTTTTAATACCAGCACTGTACCGGAGCGGCGTGGTGAGTATTTATGAATATCTCGAGAAACGCTTTGGGATTTCCACCCGATTGCTTCTGAGCCTGGTTTTTCAGATTAGCCGCGCATTTGCAACGGCCGTTATGATCTATGCGGTTGCTCTCATTATCATGAGCGTTATTGGTATTCCATTCTGGCAAACGATACTGGTAATCGGGTTGGTTACACTCATCTATTCATACCAGGGAGGAATGAAAGCCGTGGTTTACGGTGATATGATCCAAATGATCATTTTATTCGGCGGTATTCTCATATGTCTTTATTACGGTCTTGATCTGCTGGGTGGATGGAGTCAATTTACTGAATTAGTCGAAACAGACAGGTTAACAGCAGTGGATTTTGGATCACTCGGGTTTGCTGAAGGGGAGTCCTTTGGCTTCTGGCCCATGCTTTTTGGTGGTTTTTTCCTGTATGCATCCTACTATGGGACTGATCAGAGCCAGGTTCAGCGTCTGCTGGCAGCGGATAGCCTGGCGACTGTAAAAAAGACGTTGTTCTATAACGGTCTCCTCCGGTTCCCTATCACATTGAGCTACTGCATCATGGGGTTGATTGTTGGGGTGTTTGCAATGAATACCCCGGAATTTATCGCTCAGATCCCGGCAGATAAGCCTGATCTAATGATTCCTGTCTTTATCAGGGATTACCTCCCTCACGGGATCATAGGAATTCTGATTGTTGCAATCCTGTCAGCAGCTATGTCTTCATTAAGTTCTGCCATTAATTCGCTAAGCGCAGTCACAACTGAAGATTTTGTTTTAAGAGGTAAGTCCGTGCCACCCGACCGGTATGTTCGATATTCCAGAATGACATCACTTTTCTGGGGGTTGGTTTGTATCGGACTTTCATTTTATGCAGGTGATATAGCGCCAACGGTCATTGAAGCGATAAACAAAATAGGGTCCGTTTTTTTCGGGCCGATCCTTGCGACATTTCTCGTTGCGATCAGATTTAAGCGTGTAGGTGCATTTTCAATGAATACCGGCCTTTTGACAGGGGTGGGCGTAAATATTTTCATGTGGCTTGTCGTAGGAAATTCTATTTTCTGGTTTTGGTGGAATGCCATTGGTTTTTTTGTGAGCTTACTGGTCGCGCTGCTCATCTCCGCTTTCCGGTCTGCCCCGTCACGGGATGAAGCAAGCGGTGATACACTCGAGCCATTGCTTACCAGAATGAATTTAGGCCTGATCATTTACTTTGTTGCAATCGTCTCATTCAGTATTGCATTGCGCTATATGTTCTGATTTATCTCATATTTATTCTCATGAAAATTGAGTAAATTCTCTGAGGAAAATAAACCTGATAGCTATGTTATTAAAACGAATAATCCCAATCGTTTTCATGGGTGGTGCATTACTATTTGCCTGCAATCCACAGCCATCTGAAACCGAGGTGATCGATGCGGATGACATGGAAGAAGTAATGGACGACGCAGAAGAACAATCTGGCGTTATAAAAGAGGGTCAGGATTTCTTCATTGATGAGGAAGGAAATATGGTATATACCTTCCTCACAGAGGAGAATATGCCTTCTTTTGCCGGACCAGGAACGTTGAATGATTTTGTGCGCGAGAATCTCACTTATCCCATAGAAGCTCGCGAAAATGAATCGGAAGGTACGGTAGTAGTAGACTTTGTCGTTGCTCCGGATGGAAGCATTCGTGATGCCCGGGTTACAAAACCGGCTGAGGACGAATTGCTGAATACAGAAGCACTTAGGGTTGTTAATCTGATGCCCGCATGGAATCCTGCAATGAAGGATGGTGCACCTGTTGCATACAGATTCAGTTTGCCCGTTGTTTTTAAATTTGAGGAATAGGTAATTACTTTCTCAAGGAAGGGTGATTGGTTTCGGTCACCCTTTCATCGTTCATGCCGAATGAAGTTTGATAATATCCTGGTTCAGTAAATTTGACAGGGTTCGGTAGAGTTGCGGACTGTAAGCATTCAGTTCGTACGGTTTTTCAAAATATATTTCGATTGCCACTGCAAAGAACTCATATCGGTTTGTAGCTCCGTATTCCCTGAAGATCGATTGACCGTTGCGGATTCGTTCCATTTCCATCGTGGCCAGCAAGTCCCACGCGCGAAGATGCCTTCGTGAGAGGAACTCGTATTCCCCGTTCACAATTTTATCTTCAAGGAGCAACGCATGAGCCATTTCATGCAATGCAAGATTTCTTCCGTCGGTACGGTCGGTATACCCACTAAGGAAGTTTTTCCATGACAGAACGATAATTCCAGCACGGTTCACCTCACCCTGATGATATTTCTGGGTAATAAGCGAGTAATAGTTGTCCGGATAGATCAGGATCCGCTGAAAATGGGTGAAATATATTCCCGGAAAACCAAAAGTAAGCTGAATTGCACTTGCGGAGATCAGAACAATCATTTCATCACTCAGGGTTAGTGATTTTGACCTCACGATGAATTCCTTCATGTCGATGAATTGCTGCAGCCGTTTTTCGAAAAGCTGCTTGTCTTCTTCCCCTAATTTCAGATAGTAGATGAAGTAGTCCTGAAGAATAACCCTGTATTTTTCTTTTAGAGGACGGCGGATCATATGACGATGCCAGAGATGCTTGAACCTGTATTGCGTCGAATAATTGAAAATGATTTTAGTTACCTGAACAGATTCGTCAATAACTTTATATAAAATCCATCCCAATGCAAAAATTCCAAGACCGGATAAAATGTATTGAGTAGCACCCATTGATTGTCTTTAAGGCTCCAAAGTAAGAATTACCTGATTATTTAATAACCACACGCAACCTTTTTTTATAGTTTGCAGGTAGATACCAATACCTAACCAACCAGTAACCACTTTTGGACAAACCTGACAATGATATTGTCAACCTTATTAAGGGCTGCAGGGATAACGACCGGGCGATGCAGAAAAAATTGTACCAGCGTTATTACAGTTTTGCCATGAGTATTTGTATGAGATATGGTGAAAACCGCGAGGATGCTGTTGAAATCATGAATGATGGATTTTTCAAGGCTTTTAAATATATACGCTCCTTTGAACTGGATCAGCCATTTGAGCCGTGGTTAAAACGTGTGATGGTGAACTGTTCAATCGATCATTTTAAGCGAAAGAGCCGAATGCTTTTTGAGGATGATACATATCACACTGAAACGATTGCCGGGCAAAGTACTATTCTGGAATCTATCACTTATGAGGAAATGTTGTCGCTTGTGAAAAAGCTGCCGGATGCCTACAGAACCGTATTTAACCTGGTGGCTATTGAGGGTTACAAACATGAAGAAGTTTCAAAACTATTGAATATATCAACCGGGACATCAAAATCGAATTATTCACGGGCCAGAGCAAAGTTGCAGATTATGTTGAAAGAATATTTTGGCGTACGAAATGGATAAAGAAAATAACGATATAGAAAAATTCTTTGAGAAAAGGCTGAGACAGGTGGAGTTTCCATTTAATGAAGGAGATTGGGAAAACCTGGAGAAGCGGCTTGATGAGGATGATCTTCTTGCGGGAGGGATAAGAAATAATGGCGTACGTCCATGGGGTTGGATTGCATTGGTAATTCTTGCATTTCTTTCCGGCTGGATCATGCATAGTTATTTCACTGTGGAGAATGCTGGTGGGGAGGACAATAGCCCTCAGATTGCGGAGGAAAATCCGAAAACCGAAGAAATGGGAGATACCCGTTCTGATGCCGCTGTATCCCGTCAAGCGGATGATTCCCAAAATACGCAGCGTATCCGCTCGGAAATCACTGATAATTCTGAAGGGTCCAACCCGGCTACTGAAACCGATTCCGGGACAATCGCCCGCCCCGGGGATAGTAAACAATCTTCAGATTCCGGGGATCTGGCAAACAACCAGCCCAAACCAGGTTTTGAGAGGGAATCTGACGAGATAAATCACAATTTGAATCATAATAACCCGGGTAATACTAAGGTTGAAACAATTTCGGACGAGCAATTGAATGCCGGTGATATAAACCTCCGACAGGAGGGGGGCAAACTCCCTGAACTCCCGGCAGGGCTGCTTCATTCATGGGAACCTAAGCCATTTGAGCCATTTCCGCAAAGTCTGAATCTATGGATGCCTGAAAAAGTCTATATCAGTATTCCTGATAATACCATTCAACAATTATCTGTCGGGGAGAATGAAGATGAAGAGAGGGAAGATACCTTCAGCAATTGGAGTATTGGGTTGGGCATTTCACCCGACTTCAACAGTACAGGAAATGGCGATCCCTGGAGAGTATCCGGTGAGTTCGGGTTACAGGTCTTCTATACTTTCAGTCGACAGTGGTCGGTCAATACCGGATTATTGTACAGCAATAAGCGATATCTGGCATCAGGTGACCAGTATAATCCACCGGAAGGCTATTGGGATTATTATACCGATGGTATGATTCCGGATGAGGTACGCGCAGTTTGCGGCATACTCGATTTACCGATCAATCTGAATTTCATTATTAACCCTGATTCGAAAATCAGGTTTTTCATCGGCGCCGGGATCAGCAATTATTTCATACTCAATGAGGATTACAAGTATGACTTCAGTGTGCCGAATTATTATGGTTCAGAAGGATGGGAAACTACGGAGAATTCCAGTGCATGGCTTGGGTACTTCAATGGCTCATTCGGGGTCGAATCGACCATTGGAAGGAATTTATCACTGAGGCTCGAACCGTATGCGAAGATTCCGATGAAGCAAGTGGGGTTTGGAAAGGTCGACCTGTTCGGTTCCGGAATGATGTTTACAATTCGCAAACATTTTAAAATTAATGAATAACTAATAACTGGTTGATATGGTTAGTAGGGGGTGATATTCCCTGAATATCGCCCCTTCTTTAAACAAAACACTATGAAGAAACTTTCAATACTTTCGCTAATCATTCTTCTGTTCGGCTGTCAGAGCGAACAGGAAGAACCATCTGTAAACTGTTCCACATACGGACTTCAAATTCAACTCAGCAGCACAACCGATGCAAATTGCGGTAATGCGGATGGGGCGATAACCGTAAGTGCTACCGGAGGTGATGGAAATTACACGTTTTCACTTAATGGTGGAAACAGCAATACGAATGGTCAGTTCACCAACGTGGCTGCAGGCGTCTACACGGTTACTGTGAAGGACAATTCACCGTGCAGTGCGAACGTCACCGCAACCGTGAACAATCTCGATGGAGTGCAATTCGGTGCAGTTAGTCTTACTGATGCGGGTTGCAGTTCAGATAATGGCGCTATAGAAGTCACCGCCATAGAAGGTGTTCCCCCTTATTCTTATGCGATTGATGGAGGGCCGTTTCAGGATGAAGCCATATTCAGTCAGCTTACGGCAGGGGAGTATACTGTTCTTATCTCAGATGCTCAGGATTGCGAAACATCGCAGACTGTAAAGGTTTTTAATGGAACCAGCTGGGACGCTGAAGTGTCACCGATCATCGTTAACAATTGTGCAATATCAGGATGTCACGCTGGTACACAACCGCCTGATTTCCGTGAATTCGCAAATGTGGTTTCGAATGCAGACCGCATCAAAACCCGTACTGGTAATGGAACCATGCCGCCGAATGCCACCCTTTCTGAGGAACAGAAGCAATTGATCGCCTGTTGGGTTGATGACGGTGCGAGGGATAATTAGTGATGCAAAGAAAGAATGTTTATCTCGCTGTACTGGGGATGGCAATATTGTTACTGGTGCTGACAATCCTCTGGCCTGATCAGGAAAAGGTTGAGTATGAATTGACTGCGTCTGAGCTGGCAGAAGAATTTAGCCAGGATGAAACGTCGGCTATGGAGAAATTCAGCGGAAAACGCCTGGCTGTTTCGGGTCTGGTTGATAGTTATAACCCTGAAAGCGGAGTTGTCTTACTTAAATCAAATAATCAATTGCTGATAAGTTGTGCCCTAGTTATCAGCGAGTTACCGAAATCAATTGAAATAAATGAAATGATTACTGTCGAGGGAGTCTGCACAGGCATGCTCCTCGACGTCCAACTCAGTAAATGTATCCTCAGATGAAATTATTTTTAACGCTGCTTTTTGCAATATTCTCGATAGGAATTTCCCATTCCCAGCGTCTCATTGACCGGGAAGGGATTGTTCATTTTTACTCAAAAGCTCCGCTGGAAGATATCGAAGCTGTGAACCGTCAGGCACTGGCAGCAATCGATGGCACCACCGGAGAAGTAGCAGTGACTATGTTGATGCGTGGTTTTGAATTTGAAAAGTCGTTGATGCAGGAACACTTCAATGAAAATTATATGGAGTCCGGAAAATATCCCAAGGCTACATTCATTGGCAACATCCAGGATTTTAATGGGTCGCTGCTCAACCCTTCAGAAAAAATATCACGGGAAGTGATCGGTGATCTTACTATACACGGGGTCACCCGAAAAATTACAGCTGAAGTTATTTTTGAGAAGAAAAGTGGTGTTCTTCATGTGACGACTAATTTTAAAGTTACCGTGGCGGACCATGAAATAGAGATTCCAACACTGGTCATAAAGAATATTGCTGAAGTCGTAGATGTAACTGCGGAATTTTCTTTCTAAAAACCATAATCCATGTTAAGAACGTTTTTTTCTTTTGTCAGCCTGATGATCATTGCCCTTCCAGGCCTGGCACAGAATGATTTGTTAGAAAGCCTCGAATCTGAACAGGTTGAAGCCACTCAAATAATTGAATCGACCTTTAAGGGTACACGTCTGATTAATGGTCATTCTGTGGAAACAAGAGGAGCAGGGACGCTTGAGTTCATTATTTCGCATCGGTTTGGCGAATTGAGCAGCGGGGGCTATAACCTTTTTGGACTCGATAACAGTAACATCCGATTTGGACTGGAGTATGGAATATCGGATAAGCTCTACATTGGAATTGGCCGAAGTTCGTTTGAAAAAACTTTTGATGGTTTTCTCAAATACAGGGTCATTCGACAGAAGAGTGTTGGTTCACCTGTTTCAGTTACACTTTTTACTTCCGGAACAGTTAAAACACTTCGACAGCCCGAAAAGGATTTGTCTTTCAAGGACAAGCTTGCCTATACCACACAGTTGTTGATTGCACATAAATTCAGTGAATCGGTTTCCTTACAGCTTATGCCATCCTACATTCACTTTAACTTAATAGGGGAGAATGACCTGCGAAATGATATTCTGGCAATTGGCGCAGGGGGAAGAGTAAAGCTTAGCAAAAGGATCTCGCTAAACCTTGAATATTATTATCAGGTTGAACCGCTGAATGACGATAGTTACAATTCACTGGCCATCGGCATTGATATTGAAACTGGCGGACATGTTTTTCAGATTCAGCTGACAAATTCACGTTCTATGATTGAAAAGGGGTTTATTGCTGAAACAATGAATGATTTTTTTGCCGGAGATATCCACCTTGGATTTAATATTACACGGGCATTTCAGCTCAAGAAGCAATAAAGTTACTGATATTCAGACGTCTAAGTAATTACTTAGGGCATTCTTCACGCATACCTTACATGAAAGGTTACAGCAAAGGTGCGGGCGATATCAATGGACATGAAAACGATCAGAATTGCTATATCCTTATGTCTTTTGAGTGTGGCTTTATACGCAGCTGATGAAGATAATTTTATACCGGGACAGGTGCTTCGTGTTGATGGTAGTCGCCTGAGTACGCTTGTAAAAGTGCCTGAAACCGCCACTGCCAAGGCAGTTATTTTTAAGGATTCTGAAACCGGCCAAAATACGGAGGTCGAGAGCAGTGAGATTCGTTCAATCACGGTTGTGCTCAACGGTGAAACGGTGGAATACATCAATACACTCTATATCGATCAGTCGAGTAACCGTAGTGGGCAATCAGTATGGATCAGAACGTTAAGCTGGGGTGAAATTGTTCTTTATGCTTCCGAGCTAAGTGATGGCCGCAGTATCTATCTTCTGAAACGATCGGACGAATTATTGCCACGTGAAATCTCTTCTAACAGTTTCAAGACCACAATTGTAAGTTATATCGCTGATCATTCATATCTCACCAAAGATGTGGAAAGCAATAAATATTCCTTCAAGGATCTGAAGGTACTGATGGATGAATATAATTCATGGAAGTCATTTGAATAACTATTTTTTAGCCTGAACTACCAAACTTAATTTTTTATTCAGGGCCCAAATTTGGGCCCTTTTTTTTATCTGATTGATTTGCAAAAAATATTGATGTAACTTCTGGCATGACCTTGCCAGTACCTGTTTTACTTACTGTCGATATTATCGTACTCGCCAGTGGAGATATTCCTCAAATTTTACTCATACAACGTAAAAATGAACCATTCAGGGGATCGTGGGCGCTGCCCGGCGGATTTGTCGACCCCGACGAGGATATTCCGGAAGCTGCGAGAAGGGAGCTGCTTGAAGAAACGCATGTTACAGCGGGTGATGAACTCATCGAAGTAGGCGTATTTGGCAGACCCGGACGTGACCCCAGGGGAAGAACAGTCTCTGTTGCATACATGGTATACTTTGAGACTGCACCCGCCATTCAGGCCGGTGATGATGCAAAGGAAGCCGGCTGGTTCCATACGAATAATCTACCAGAACTGGCTTTTGATCACCAGGAAATAATAGCCCGTGCTCTAAACAAACTCCAAACACTATGACAATTCAACGACGCAGATTTCTCCAAAAAATGGCTGCCGGGGCTGCCGTACTTTCAACAGGCATTCCACTCACACGGATTTACGGTCAGCCATCCCGCAAGTTAGGCGTAGCTTTAGTCGGACTAGGATATTACAGTACCGATTTGCTGGCACCAGCACTTCAGCTCACAGAGTATTGTGAATTACGGGGCATTGTTACGGGCAGCAAGGAAAAAATACCGGTATGGCAGGAAAGGTATGGAATTTCGGACAGGAATGTTTACTCCTACGAAAATATGCATGAGGTGGCTGACAATGACGCTATTGATGTCATTTACATTGTCCTTCCTCCTTCGTTGCATACAAAATACAGTGTAATTGCTGCTGAGGCAGGTAAACATGTGTGGTGTGAAAAGCCTATGGCCCGTACGGCCGCTGAGTGCCAGACTATCATTGATGCCTGCAGGAAAAACAAACGTTATTTAAGTATCGGATATCGCATGCAGCATGAACCAAATACCAGGCAAATCATGAAATGGGCAGAAACACGACCTTATGGAAATATCATCTCACTTTCTGCGGAGGCGGGTTACCGTGAGGGTAGAACCAGTCATTGGAAGTTAAACAAGGAAATGGGAGGGGGAGCCATGTATGATATGGGAGTCTACCCGTTAAATGCGGTTCGTTACGCAACCAATTCAGAGCCCTTGTCGGTTAAAGCAACCTATGAATATACGCGCCCTGAAATCTTCAGCAAGGCAGATGAGATCACACATTTTCAATTGACATTCCCGGGAGGCGTTCAGGCAACATGCAAGACAAGCCTTGCAGAAAGCCTGAACACACTCCATGTTGATTGCAAGAATGGCTGGTATGAGCTCAGTCCGTTTCAATCCTATACAGGTATTCAGGGAACCACAAGTGACGGGAAGGTGCTGAATCAAAACATTCCCAACCAGCAGGCCCGACAGATGGACGATGATGCGCTGGCAATACTGCGAAATACAGAAGTTCTGGTTCCCGGGGAAGAAGGCTTAAAGGACATTCGCATTGTAGAAGCCATTCATCAGAGCGCCATGCAAAATGGCAGGGAGATAACTCTGTAGACCAAATAGTTCACCTTAGCATGATAAATGTACAGCTGATTATCTGATATCAATCAGGCTGACGAATTATACCGGTCAGTTTAAAACTGTGCTGAAATAGTGATATTCCTATATGATTAATGGAACAAAATTTCAGCGTTATGTTACCCTTACAAAAACCCGCACAAGAACCCTCGCTGATCATCAGTCATAAAAATACCAGAAAGGTATATGAGAGGGCCGATTTTGTTGGCGATCTGATCCGTCTGAAACGCCAGCGATATGAAGAGTTTAAAACCCGTAAAATGTTGTTTGCAAGTATAGGCCTCCTGGTGAGCATGCTTGCTATTGTTACGCTATTCAACTGGAAGTTTTACGACCGCGCAGACAATATAGATCTGCAGGCTAATATCTCTCAGGTTGAAGAATTGCTTGATATTCCGGTAACTGAACAACCACCTCCACCTCCCAAAAAAGTCATACAGCAACCCAATATAGTTGAAGTGAGTGAGGAAGAGATCATTGAAGAGATTGAGATCAATCTTGATATGGAGATTACTGAAGATATGGAAATTGAAGAGGTAATCATTGAAAACATGGATGCACCTGAAGAGGAGCATGCAGATGAGATATTTCTGATTGTTGAACAGGCACCTGAACCTGTAGGTGGAATGCAGTCCTTTATGACATACCTGGCTGAAAACCTGCAATATCCGTCAAAGGCACTTCGCATGCAGATCAGTGGCCGTGTTTATGTACAATTTGTTGTGAATGCGGATGGTTCCCTTCAGGATTTCCTTGTGGTAAAAGGAATAGGGGGCGGATGTGATGAAGAAGCGGTAAGAGTGCTTAAAAGCGCCCCTAAATGGATCCCGGGTAAACAACGTGGAAAGACAGTGCGGGTTAGAATGGTAATACCGGTCTATTTCATGATCAAGGAATAATTTGCCGGATGCCGTTCCATTATTAAACGGGAGCCTTTTGGTTCCCGTTTTTTATTTTGGCTGGAAAGAAAGTAGATTATTGCCATTTCCGCGAAGAACAAGACTTTCAGAGTTGACATCGAAATTATCCACTTTGGCCAGTGCATCCAGAAATTGTTGTTCACCGTCTCCGGGACACATTTTGCGGGTCATTGCACCAGGATCCAGCATAATTCCGTCGTCAGTAAGTGAAAAATTTCCATTGAAATTATTACACCCGGAAAATCCGGTAAGTCCGCCTCCATCACTAAATTCAAGAAATGGCAACTCACCTGTAAACAGGTCATCCTGAATTGATGCTCCATTCATTTGAGTCAGCACCCAGGCTTTTTGTGTGAGAAAATCAAAAGAACTCATAGTGTTGGTACTTTTGCAGGAACAAAAAGCCATGATAATACAAAAAACTAAAACAGACTTGGTCATAATTGAACCCGATTTATTTTTATTACAATATCAGTTCAATATACCTATCATCAATAAGAAAAACCAGTGTGTCTATGCCAATATTATCCCCTGATACACATGGAAGTGAATAGAAAATCTTGATAATCCATCATTTTTTTGTATTTTCAGAAAGGACCAAACTTTATAATCATGGTAAAGAGCTATCGGGGTGTCGCTGTCGTCAAGGAAAAAGGGCACAAAATGCAAGATGTTCATGTCGAAGATTACATGACACGTCGATTGATCACTTTCAGTCCGAATCAAACAATGGATATCGTAATCAAAACCCTGATCACAAAGAAAATATCGGGGGGGCCGGTCGTTGATGAGAATGAAAACCTGGTTGGTGTTATCTCCGAAGGTGACTGTTTGAAAGAGGTAGTTCGGGGAAAATATAACAATACACCGAATTTATCAGGCCGTGTTGAGGAACATATGACAAGGGAAGTGTATACCCTGCCTCCGGAAACAAATATTTTTGACGCTGCCAGGAAATTCCTCGAAATGAAGATTCGGAGGTTTCCCGTGGTAAAGGATGGTAAATTACTCGGGCAGATCAGTCAGCGTGACATCATGCGGGCTTGCCAGAACCTGAAAGACACAACCTGGTAGTATTACAGCCTGGATAAAATTATCAGCAGACCAACATGGTCTGCTTTTTTTATGCATCATTCTACTGACCAGAATCACTGCGCGCCTTGATGCGAATCAACAGCCGTCTGACTGCTTTTTTGTAACTTCATTGAAAAGAAAAGGCAATGATTGTCGCCGTATTTGGATTACCCGGTAGTGGTAAAAGCTATTTTGCCAGGAAGCTCGCAGAACGACTTGAGGGAACCTACATCAGTTCGGATAGCCTCAGGCGTGAATTATTTAATTCTCCCACCTATTCTCATGATGAGAAACTTGCTGTTTACCGTAAGATGCTGGCTATCATGTACGATTACCTGCATCGCCGAGAACCCCTTGTGATGGATGCAACTTTCTTCACCAGAGAAATCAGGGATCCATTCAATCATGAAGCTGAATCTATTGGTTGTCGAATTGCATGGATAGAAATAAGGGCTGAGGATACCCTTATCCGCACCCGGCTAAATGTTAATCGCCCCGAAAGTGATGCGGATTACCCGATCCACTTATTAATCAAAAAGAATTTTCAACCAATGCGCAGGGAGCATCTCACACTTGATTCAACCAATGAAAATCTTGATGAGATGATTAAGCGTGCCTTAAAATATCTCGAAGATTTTAAGCCCGCCACGACCGTTAAGAACTGAGAATACTTAAAAATGCTAATCATGGATTTTAATAAACATACAGAAAAAGGCAACCTGATTCTGGATGAGGTGGCTGAACAGTTAGGAATGGAAAATAACCGGGATCTCGCGTTTCGCGTACTTAGATCCGTCCTCCATGCACTCCGTGAACGCTTGCCTATTCAGGAATCATTTCATTTGCTGGCTGAATTGCCGTTCATTATCAAGGCACTTTATGTTGATGGCTGGAAATATCATGAAAAGCCCAACAGGACAATCCGGGATACAGGAAGCCTGATCCGGGAAATGATCCATGAGGACTATCCCGCAGGACACCACGATTTCATGACCCTGAAAGATGGTGAAAACGCGCTGAGAGCAGTGATTACTGTACTAAAAAGACATATTTCAGCAGGTGAAAGTGCCGATATTGAAAACGCGCTGCCGGCGAACCTTAAGGGTCTTTGGCATGGAGCAATTGCCTGAGCAGGCTTACCATGAACCGGGACGATATTGATAACCTTATTCAAAAGGGCTCCTTTTCCTGTGCCTGTAATCAACCAGAGTTACAGGAAACGCATATTTCCTGGATAATCCTGTGCGATCAGGATGTTTTCAAAATCAAAAAGCCAATCCATTATGATTTTCTGGATTTCTCAACACCGGAACAACGAAAATATTTCTGTCAGGAGGAAGTCCGACTGAACAACCGGCTTACTCAGGGTATTTATTTAGGGGTTGTTACAGTAAGCAGATTACAGGATCGATTTGCTATTGGTACATCCATGGGAGAAACCATTGATTTTGCCGTTCACATGAAGCGACTGCCCGATCAGCGCCGTATGGATTTGCTTCTCACACGAGGAATGGTTGGGGATCAGGATATTTTTGCCATTGCAGATCAGCTAATTACGTTTCACTCGAAAACCACTCGATTCGACAATCAGGATACGGAGGGGTTACTGGTAAAGGTTAATGCCATTCAGCAACACGAGCAGTATGTAACGCAAAAATTGGGAGAGGAATATGGGATTATCATCAGGCAAATGATTGATCTGAATACCCGTTTTCTGAATGAAAATCACCTGATGCTTCAGGAAAGGGGGCATTCTGGATTTGTCAGGGACTGTCACGGTGATCTGCATTCCAGAAATATTTTTCTGGCCGAAAGACCCATAATTTTTGATTGTATTGAATTTAACCCGGACTATCGTCGCATAGATCTTCTGAATGAGATCGCTTTTTTCTGTATGGACCTGGAGTCATTCGGCTGCCGTGAACTCGCTGAAGTCTTTCTTGAATATTATAACACAAATTACCCGATCTGCAGAAACGAAAGGGAATATGCCCTCTTTGTTTTTTACAAAGCCTACCGTGCCAACGTCCGCGCAAAAGTAAATCTTCTGAGAGCCATCAGCGATGCTCATAATGATGCTTATTTGGGCGAAGCTGCCCGATACCTGGATTTAATGCAGGGTTATTCGAAAGAACTGGGCGCAATTAATGAACGCTGAAATAATCCCTTATCTGAGCACGGATCTGGTTTTCGGTTAGAGAATCCAGCGGAAGATTATCTTCTACTTTACCCTTTAGTTTATGGTCTTCATTGATTGCCTTTTCAAGATGCTTGCGGGTTTCTGCAGGCCCCATTATAACAATCTTTTCGGCATGTTGTAATGCTGATATGATATCGGTAAAGTATTTTTTCTCCTGTTGTTTTTTCCGTTCAAGGTAGGTGCTTTCGGATGTCGCATCCTGGAACTGGTATGGTACCTGTGTCCCGTACCCACCTTTTGGATTATATTCTTCAATATCTGATTGGATTGTTATGAAATCATCCTTACCCAATTCAAAAATGTAGGCTTTCCTGGAATCAAGCCAAACACCATACTGTCTCTTTGCAGGTTTCATAATCGTAGTCTTAATAGTCTATTGGAAATGTTAGAATCGGTACCCTTGCGTGGAGCACCGTCTTTCTTGTTGTGCTTCCTTCAAACAAACGTTGAATGAATGAATGTTTTTCCGGACTAAGGACCATCAGTCCCATGTCATGATCTTCGGCATAAAGGTTCAGAGCATCAGGTACATTTTCCGCTTTGAGGTTAATGAAGTGATGTGGCACATCTTCAAGCTGACCTTTCAGCCATAATATGGAATCAGATGTGGCAAATGTAAGATCCACATGTTCTGAAGAAGAAACATGAACTATGTACAATTCGGAATTGAATTCCCTGACTATTCTCTTGAGGAAGGATAGCAGATAGATATTTTCTTTTTCCCGTAATTCAACAGCCAGCATGATTTTATTCAGGCTGCTGACTTTGCAATCTACGGGAACGGTCAGAACTGCACATTTTCCCTTTTTGATAATGTCATAGGCATTGCTGCCGAACACATCACGATCAAGCCAGGACATATCATTTTCCATTCCCATAACCACCAGGGAAATGCCGTCCTTTTCTATTCTGTGCAGAATTCGCTCAGTAGGAAATCCTACCTCAACAACCGTTTCAACGGAACCCATGCGTTTCTCCCTGATGGAAGACCGGATTCCGTCAAGACTTTTTTGAGCATCTGTGATCATCTGATCATAATCAGCCACAAAAGCAACATCGCCACCGACAGGTTCCAGAATATGCATGAGCATAACCTTACCATCCAATGCATCGGCCAGCTGTTCTGCTAATGTAACGGCCCGTTTTGAAGAGGGAGAGAAGTCTACTGGTACAAGGATTTTCATGGTCTTTTAGGTTTATTCCGGGATTGCTAATAAAGGAATGTCGGTATGAAACACCATATTCTTGGTTTCGCCTCCGTCAAAAACACGGTCAAACAATTTATGCTTCCGTGGGATCATGGCGAGAATGTCGATATTCTTTTTTGAACAGTAGTCGTTCAGAGATTCTTCAACATCTGTTCCGACGATAAGATGATAATGATGACGGTAATTCTTAAGATACCTGTCGTACTTCATCGCTTCTGTTTTTTCCTTTTCATTAAGATTGGCAGACTCTCCAACATGAACAATATGAATGTCGGCACCATCAATGCCGGCAAGCAGTTTCACCGGCTCCAGCATTTCTGCCATAATCGGTTTATAATCCCCGGCCAGTGCAACATGATGTATTTCATCAATCTGGGAGCCTTGTGGAATTACAAGGACGGGAATTTTACTTGTACGAACTACGGAGTACGCATTACTTCCCATGAGCACCTCGTATATTCCACTTGTACCCTTGGTGCCCATGATGATGAGGTCTGCTTCTTCCTCTGCTGCCAGGCGTGCGATCTCCTTGTCAACTTCACCAAGACGAGTGATATGCCTGTGTGGTATATTCCTGAGATCAGATATTTCCTTTTGAAGCCGTTTGAATTTCTTTTCCAGATCAGGATCCAGCAAGTCGTCTTCAAAATGTGAATGCTCATTATCCTGAAGAATCATTTCCTGTTTTACATAAAATAGAATGAGTTCACTTTTTAAGTGTTTTGAAATGTGAACTGCACTATTCAAGGCATTCATTGAACAACGCGAAAAATCAACAGGTACGAGAATTCTCTGGGCATCCATAACAACATTATTTTATCCGGAACTATTTCTTCCGGAGGTTCAAGATCGTTCGGAAGAAAATAGCATTTTTTAGATGGTATTAACCATGACTTGATTCAACCTGACAAATGATGTTAATCAGTCTGAATCATTTGTTGAGCCCGATAGCAATAAGTGATTACAATCAAAGCCGAACTTGAGTAAGGTCATAACCTATGCAACAGTTATTTCGGTACCTTCCATAACGATGTGGGACCAATTTGACTATTGGAAATTTCTTGCAGGTCTGGGCATTTTTCTATTTGGAATGTCGCAGATCGAGGTAGCGCTGCGCACGCTTGCAGGCAGGTCTTTTCGTGTATTTCTTCGCAATAATACCAATACCCGTATCAAGGCGATCCTTGCCGGAATTGTCATCACTGCACTTCTTCAAAGCAGCTCGGTGGTATCATTGATGACCCTGGCCATGGTAGGTGCAGGAATAATGACCATGACGAGCGCGCTGGGTATCATCATTGGATCGAACCTGGGCACAACACTGAAAGGCTGGATTGTAGCAATCTTTGGATTTAAATTCAGCATTGAAAGTTTTTCCCTGCCCATGCTTGCCATTGGTGGCATCACTTATCTGCTTCTTGGCAAGTATGAAAAGCCCTCGAATATCGGTCGCCTCCTCATCGGGTTTGGATTCATGTTTCTCGGACTTGATTTTATGAAGACCAGCATTGATTTTCTGGCCCAAACCTTTGATCTGTCGCCCTATGCCAATTATGGCCCGGTAGTTTTTCTGTTGGTAGGATTCATATTCACCGCGATAATTCAATCCAGTTCTGCCACGATGGTAATTACCTTAAGTGCGCTGAACAGTGGCATCATTACATTCCCTGCTGCTACAGCCATGGTGATTGGCGCTGATCTGGGTACCACTATTACTGCTCTGATAGGAGGTATGCCCGGTATCCCTATTAAGAAAAGGGTAGCCCTCGGGCACTTTCTCTTCAACCTTGTGACGGATATAATAGCCTTCATCTTTATGGTACCCATCACCAATTTTATCACGAAAGTACTAGGGATCGCCGATCCACTGATGGCAGTTGTGGCGTTTCATAGCTCGTTTAACCTGATTGGGATACTGATTTTTGCACCAACACTTTCATATTTCGCCCGGTTCCTTGAAAACCGTTTTAAAAAGTCAACACCATTCATGGGCAGATTCATTCACCAAATCAGCTCATTTGAATTATCCGAAGAAGCCATTCAGGCACTAAAGAACGAAACGGGCGGACTTCTTGAAGATGTAATACAATTGAATAGGCTGGCATTCAAACAGGTTCATTCGAGCTTCTGGCAGGGCAGGGATGCATTTAGCAAGCAGTACCTTCAAGTCAAACAGCTGGAGTCCGAAATTTTTGCCTTTTACAACAGTCTACAGCAGGAAAAGCTCCAACCGGAAGAATCTGTGCGACTCAATCAGATAATGCTTGTGGTTCGCTATGCGCTTCATTCCGCCAAGAGCCTGAAGGATATAGAGCCGAATCTACGGGATTTCGAAAATGCCGGCATCGACTCGTTGATGAATCTCTACCAGGCGTTCAAGTCAAACTCAGGCCAATTTATTGAACATGCCGTTATCTTTTTTTCTGCCACAGCGCATGACATGGAAATGCTGATTAAACTAAGTGCTGAAATTCAGAAGAACTACGACGACATACCATTGCTCATTTCTGAAAAGAAATTTCAAAAAGAGGTTCCACCGCTCGATATTTCTACCGCCCTCACAGTAAACCGGGAAATGTATTCTACGCACAGATCCCTCATTCTGGCGCTAAATCATTTCATTATGCCAAACGAATTGGCACGAGAATTCGCTAACATGGGAATCATAGGCAAATGAATAAGAATAAAACCATAGAGAATCCCTTCGCACTATCCATTGAGGATACACTGAAGGCTTTAGCTGTTACATCGGAAGGTCTTACAGACGCTGAAAACGAAAACAGACTGGAACAATATGGATATAATGAATTGCCAGGTTCCTTCGAAACTCCCAGGTGGCAGATATTACTTCGACAGTTCAAAAGTCCGATCGTTTACCTGCTTTTAATTGCAGCCGTCATTTCATACTTCTTTGGAGATATTGCAGAGTCCATTGCCATTGCCTGTGTGATCCTGCTGAACAGCGGTATCGGTTATACCCTGGAATCACAGGCCATCCATTCAATGCAGGCCCTGCGTAAGCTAGATAAGACATTTTGCCAGGTGAGAAGGAACGGCGAGTTAATAACCATAGAGTCACGTTTGCTAGTTCCGGGTGATATAATTCAGTTGCAGGCCGGAGACATGATTCCGGCTGATTCCCGCCTCATGGAAGATCAGCGACTTGAAGTAAATGAAGCCAGCCTTACAGGTGAATCAGTTCCTGTAGTGAAACAATCTAAAATTGTACTGGAAGAGGGTACATCATTGGGAGACAGGGTGAATATGCTCTATAAGGGCACCTCTATTACAAAAGGTAATGCGGTTGCCGTGATTGTTCATTCCGGAATTGATACCGAGATAGGCAAAATTTCTCAAATGGTTGAATCGGCAGATAAAGACGAAATACCGTTGAATGAAAAGCTGAATCAGTTTGGAAAAAAACTGATCTGGCTAACACTGGGGCTGATCCTCATTTTTATAGCTACCGGCTGGATTCGCGGAAATGAATTTTACCTGATCCTGGAGACAGCTATAGCACTTGCTGTGGCAGCCATTCCGGAAGGCCTGCCCATTGTGGCAACCATTTCACTTGCCCGCGGTATGATGCTGCTTTCACGCGAGAATGTGATCATTAAAAAATTGGCTGCGGTTGAAACACTTGGTGAAACAGACGTTATCATAACCGATAAAACCGGAACACTTACGGAAAATCAGCTGGTGGTACATACCGTCGTCCCTGTGGCCGATGATGGGGAAGTTTTGCAACTGCTGATGATGTCTGCTGTTTTATGCAATAATTCATCCATTTCTCAGGATGGAGACCTTCAGGGAGACCCGGTAGAGACAGCCCTATGGGATTACTTCAGAAAGGAAAATCCTGCGGATTTTGAAAAAATCAGGGATGAATGGAAAGAGGTGGATGAATTACCCTTTGATAGTGATATTCGGTATATGGCTAACCTTTACAAGCACGGGGAACAGTTTCTTTCGGTCGCAAAGGGAAGTCCGGCAGAATTGCTCGATAAATGTGTGTCTGCCGGGGACCACATCCCCATTACCGACGAATTTCTGGATGAATGGAATCAGCACACAGAACAATTGGCAAGAGAGGGTCTGAAAGTGCTGGCATTCGCAGCACATCGACATACAAAGGAGCCATCCGGCATTGATGCGGATCTTCACTTTCTGGGTCTGATTGGTTTTCTCGATCCTGCCAGAAGTGATGTGGAAAATTCTGTTATGGAATGCCATAAAGCCGGTATAACAATTATAATGGCCACAGGGGATCATCCTGCCACTGCAGAGGCGATCGCCCGGCAGATTGGACTTGGTTCCGGAGAATTAAAAATCATACACGGTTCAGATCTGGATAAAACTGAGGGGGCTCAATGGGAATCGATGGTTGAAGGTGCCCACATATTCTCGCGCGTTACTCCCTATCAGAAACTGCAGCTGGTGACCTACTATCAGGATAATGGCCATATTGTGGGAATGACCGGAGATGGCGTGAATGATGCCCCGGCACTAAAGAAATCTGATATAGGAATCGCTATGGGCAAACGGGGTACGCAGGTGGCAGAAGAAGCGGCAGACATGATCATTCAGGATGATGCATTTACATCAATTGTGAAAGCCATCCGACAGGGGAGGATCATTTTTGGGAATATCAGGGACTTTATAATTTACCTTCTCTCGTGTAACCTCACAGAAATTATGGTTGTGTCCATTGCGGCCTTTCTTTCCACTTCGTTACCGTTGCTTGCCCTTCAAATTCTTTTCCTGAATCTTGTTACCGACGTGTTTCCAGCGCTTGCACTGGGAATGGGTAAAGGAAATGAAAGGGTGATGGAACATCATAGCCGGGATCCCAATGACCCCATCCTGGATCGCTCAAGCTGGATATCAATATTCATGTATTCGGCAGTTATGACCCTGACTATCCTGGCGGGTTATTACTACAGTGTACATTTTCTCTCAGATAGTTACGCTGAAGCCAATACGATCGCATTCTTCTCACTGGCCCTGGCTCAGTTGATCCACCCGTTTAATCTTACCAGCTCAGGCGATTCCTTCTTCCGGAATCCAATTTTCAGGAACCGCTTTCTCTGGATCGCCATTGTGCTTTGTTTGATTCTTCTGGCAATAGCACTCTTGGTACCCTTCCTAAACGAAATCCTCAGCCTGGCAATGCCTCAGCCCAGGTCCTGGCTGATTATTTTGTTGGCAAGTGCTGCTCCATTGTTTATCATCCGGATAATAAAGAAAATAACGAAATCATGAATGATCAGGACTATACTGTCATTAAAGCTTCCGGCGATAAAGTAAAGTTTGATGCCAATAAACTAAGAAATTCATTAAAGCGAGCAGGGGCTGATGTACTACTGGCAGATGAGGTTGTAGAATACGTAATGAAAGGTATGCATGATCTTATTACGACGAAGGAAATCTATAAGCAGGCTTTTCGGTATTTGAAAAAACAGCAGAACAGTACCGCAGCAAGGTATTCACTGAAGTCCGCCATACTGGAGTTAGGACCTGCAGGATATCCCTTTGAGGGATTCATGGCTAAAATACTGGAAAATAACGGTTATGAAGTACAGACCAATCTTATTCAAAAGGGCAAATGCGTTACGCACGAGGTCGATGTTTTTGCGCAAAATACGGAAAAGGTCATATTCATGGAGTGTAAATATCACACCGATCAGGGAAGGAAATCAGATGTTAAAACCTCGCTTTATTTCAATTCCCGTTTCATCGATATTGCCGGCGGACTATCGGACGAAAACAGGAAAAAAGAGGGCTGGCTCGTGACCAATACCCGTTTTTCAGAAGATGCAGAGAAATATGGCCGGTGCTCGGACCTCAGGCTTGTTTCCTGGGGACACCCTAAAAAATATTCTTTGAAAGATCTGATTGAGTCCAGCGGATTGCATCCGGTAACCTGCCTTACAACCATTGCCAGGGCCGAAAAACGTGCACTGATCGACCTGGGAATATTGCTGTGTTCAGAACTTATAGCCCAACCCAATGTGCTCGACCGTGTGGTAAGAAGTAAACAGAGGAAAGACCGAATCATAGAAGAAGCCGAAGTATTATGTCAGAAATAATCAATAAAACAGACCGAAGACCTCTTTACAAGGAGCTTGGCATAGAGACCCTCCAGGAGCATATGATCTTCATTCGCAAGGACAGTGAGGTTTGTGTTTCTGAAGGCTTTGAAGCCCTCACACGTGTTCGTGTGAAGAGTGATAAAGGATCGCTGGTTGCCAGTATACAGATGGTGACGTCAGAATCATTGCTGAAAATTGGCGAAGCAGGTTTATCGAATGGTGCTGCACAAATGCTCAAGGTAAAGGAAGGTGACTTATTAGAAATCAGTCATTTAAGTGATATCAAGTCCTTACGCCATGTGCGCTCAAAAATTTATGGGAAAACACTGGACTTCGGGGCGATGACGGAGATAATTCAGGACATTGTGAAAGGGCGGTATGCGGCAGTTCATCTGTCGGCATTCATCACCGCATGTGCAGGGGATTCACTGTCGACCGATGAAATAATCGCACTTACACGTGCTATGGTGGATGCAGGAGACCGGTTGAAATGGAAAAAGTCGGTAATTGCCGACAAGCACTGCGTTGGTGGTTTGCCGGGAAATCGTACGACTCCCATTGTGGTTGCCATCGTCGCAGCTGCCGGAATCACTATACCAAAAACATCTTCACGGGCAATCACGTCACCTGCGGGTACGGCAGATACAATGCGTGTGATGACGCAGGTCGGACTGGACCTGGAAGAGATTCAGCGGATAGTCTATTTGCATAATGGCTGCATTGTTTCCGGTGAAAATCACCTGAGTCCGGCAGATGATACACTGATACGCGTCGAAAGATCGCTGGATATCGACAGTGAAGGTCAGATGATCGCCTCTGTTCTCTCAAAGAAAACCGCTGCAGGCAGCACACACCTTATTATTGACATTCCTGTTGGATCAACGGCTAAGGTTCGGAGTGAATCAGATGCTGAACGTCTAAAGTATTATTTTAAAGTTGTAGGGAAGGAACTTGGGTTTGTTCTCAAGGTTCTGATCACTGATGGCAGTCAGCCCATTGGTCGCGGTATCGGGCCCGCACTTGAAGCGCATGACGTCTTAGCGGTACTGCGGAATGATCCCCAGGCTCCCGGGGCATTAAAGGAAAAGTCTATTCAGCTCGCAGGTGAACTTCTTGAGCTGGTAGATCAGGAGCTGAAAGGAAAAGGCACAGATGCTGCCCGGCGAATTTTGGAATCAGGCGAGGCACTAGACAAGTTTATGGCAATTTGCATGGCTCAGGGGGGATTTACTGAACCTGGAATTGCCAAATATACCAGGAACATTTACGCGGAAAAGTCGGGAACGATAACTGAAATAGACAATCGTAAACTGGCCAGGATAGCCAAGCTGGCTGGCGCTCCTTCAGACCCGGAAGCTGGTGTTTGGTTTGATGCACCACTAGGGCGAAAAGTGCATAAGGGTGACCTGCTTTTTGTGATCCACTCCCAATCTACCGGTGAGCTGGATTATGCACTCAATTTCTTAAAGACAGAAGATCATGTTATCACAATTGCCTGAGAAACACATTCTTGCCAGTTTCCCGGGCTATGAGCATTCTGCCCGGGAAATTTCAGCTATGCTGGGCATTCAGCTAATACAGCTTGAAATCCGTCATTTTCCTGATGGGGAAAGTTACATACGCTTTCCGACAGACCTTAATGGCAGGTACCTCTGGATCTATGGCTCGTTATTTCCCGCTAATGACAGGATCATTGAGCTCATGCTCATTTGTAAAACAGCGAGAGAAATGGGTGCCGAAACGATCAGTATTATCACACCTTATCTGCCCTATATGCGGCAGGATATTCGATTTCAGTCGGGAGAGGTGATCACAGCTTCAATAATGCAGCAGTTTATTTCCCGAAGGATAGATGAGCTTATTTGCATTGAGCCGCATTTGCATCGGATAACAGACCTGAATGATCTATACAAGGGGAAGGCACGTGTACTGAGAGCAACCGGCATTGTTACAGACTGGATTAAACGGAATGTTCCTGACCCGGTTCTGATCGGACCTGACAGTGAAAGCAAGCCCTGGGTTTCTGCGATGGCTGATAAACTGGGCTGTCCCTATGTAGTGCTTGCGAAAATGCGGCAGGGAGATTTTTCGGTTTCTATTGATCCGCGTGGATTGGAATTGGCCGGGACAAGACAACCGATTCTTGTGGACGATATTCTTTCAACAGGAAGGACAATGAAGCAGGCAGCTTCAACAATATATAATCAGACGGGCCGGAAGGTCATCTGCATTGGTATCCATGCAATATTTGCCGGGGATGCAGAGCGGATTTTACATGATGATGCCATTCTTCGAGTGGTTACGACAAACTCTATTCCCCATGAAACCAATGAAATCAGCATTGATGCAATGGTTGCATCCGTTCTTAAAAGTGAAATTCAGCGTTCAATTTAAAACGGATTAATATCATTCTTTTCACAATTCTTGTAAATTAGGTTGCTATCTAACGAATAATCAATGAGTCAATTTATATTAACTGATAAGGCGCTGCAAAATAAGCTTGATCCTTCTCAGTTGCTTACGGCAGAAGATTTCAAACAACTAAAAGATAAAGATACCCTCAGGAAGAAGCTTAGGGATCGCAAACGCGACATAAG
This sequence comes from Fulvivirga sedimenti, assembly GCF_020328055.1. Lineage (NCBI taxonomy): Bacteria > Pseudomonadati > Bacteroidota > Cytophagia > Cytophagales > Fulvivirgaceae > Fulvivirga > Fulvivirga sedimenti. The sequence continues at coordinate 67,614 of NZ_JAIXNE010000003.1, read as the reverse complement.
CAAAATAGAATTCAATATTCACTATGAGGAGCAGTTGAGGGATCTTCAGATAGAGCTGGTGAAATTACAGGCTCATGTGATCGCCAACAATTTAAGGGTGGCAATCATATTTGAAGGAAGAGATGCCGCGGGAAAAGGGGGTGCCATCAAGCGGTTTGCAGAACATCTGAATCCGCGTGCTATGCGGGTTGTGGCGCTTTCAAAACCTACCGATCTGGAGCGCAAGCAATGGTATTTTCGCCGGTATATAGGAGTAATGCCCAATGCAGGTGAGATCGTATTTTTCGATCGCAGCTGGTATAACAGGGCTGTGGTGGAACCGGTAATGGGATTTTGTAATGAAGACCAGTATCGTCAGTTTATGCGGCAGGTCCCGGAGTTTGAACATATGCTTTTTGAAGATGGGGTCATTGTAATTAAATTCTGGTTTTCGATCACCAAGGAAGAGCAGGCTAAAAGATTTCAGGCAAGGGGTAAGAATCCGCTGAAGCAGTGGAAACTGAGCCCGGTAGATCAGAAAGGCCAGGAATTATGGGATAAGTATACCTACTACAAAGATCAGATGTTCAGCATGACGCATACTTCGTTCAGTCCGTGGATTATCGTAAAGACTAACAAGAAAAAAATAGCGCGGCTTGAAAGCATTCGTTACGTCCTTTCTCAGTTCGAATACGATGGAAAGTCTGATACGAATGCACTCATATTGCCGGATCCGAATCTTGTGAACCGGTATCATCGCTCTGTTACATCCTTTGACAGTTAATAGTTATGGAAAAGAACCGATTAAAGCCGCTTGAAATAAAAAGCCTGAATTCAAATTCAGCCTTAATGCACATGCTGCAACAGTCCGGGAATGTATCCCCCGAAAAGGCACTCAGGTTTGTGCTTTACGAAAAGGAACTTGAAAAACTACAAGTGCGGCTTATTGCCTTGCAGAACTGGATTATTAATCACAGGAAAAGACTTTGTATTCTTTTCGAGGGAAGGGATGCAGCCGGGAAAGGCGGTGCGATCCGCAGGATTACACATCATTTGAATCCACGGCACTACAGGGTAGTGGCCTTACCTCAGCCCACTGAAATTGAGAAGGGGCAGTGGTATTTTCAGCGTTATATCCAGCGGCTGCCGAATCCGGGTGAAATAGTTTTCTTCGATCGGAGCTGGTATAATCGTGCTGTGGTCGAACCGGTTAACGGTTTTTGTACACCCGAAGAATACCAGCGCTTCATGAATGAGGTGAACGCCTTTGAAAAGATGATTACCAGCGACGGAATTCACCTGATTAAATTTTATTTTTCGATCACAAAGGAAGAACAGGCACTGCGTTTCGAAGATATCCGTAAAGATCCGCTGAAAAGGTGGAAGCTGTCTCCTGTAGATGAAAAGGCCCAGGAACTCTGGCCTGTTTATACGGAATACAAGGAAAAGATGTTTGCTGAAACAAATACAGAAGAAAACCCCTGGATCATCATAAAGGCAAACAAAAAGCCAAGAGCGCGAATGGAGGCAATCCGTTACATTCTGGACGCAGTACCCTACGTGAAAAAATGAAAACCATTAATATCTTAGAAAAATTCGGAAAATTCACCCATCAGTGGCACCCGCATATTATTGCCGAGTTGAACGGCCAGCAGGTAAAACTTGCCCGGCTGTCCGGCAGTTTTATGTGGCACAGTCATGAAAATGAAGATGAACTCTTTATGGTAATTAAGGGTGTACTGTATATGAAGTACCGTGATTCTGAAGAAGTAGTCCGTGAGGGGGAATTGATTGTGGTACCTAAAGGTGTTGAACATTATCCCTATACAAAAAATGACGAGGAAGTTTGGGTTTTGCTCTTTGAACCGGCATCCACATTGCATTCGGGAGCAATTGAATCGGAAAGAACCATAAATAACCAGGAGTGGATTTGAAGTCAGACCGGATCGAAGAGCTCATCCGAATGCTGGAACTCATGCCTCATCCGGAAGGGGGTTACTACAGGGAAACTTACAGGTCACAGGATCTGATGACTCCGACCTGGACATCAGACCAAAGGAATGTTTCAACCGGGATTTATTTCCTGCTTACTTCGGGTAATTTCAGTGCTTTTCACCGAATCAAGTCGGATGAGATGTGGCATTTCTATGAAGGCGGAAGCATGACGGTGTATGTGATTGATCCAAGGGGTAAACAAACTGAAATAGTGCTTGGAAGGGATCTTTCCAGTGGTGAATGTTTGCAGGCAGTTGTTCCGGCCAATCACTGGTTCGCATCAAGGGTAAATGACCATACCGCTTTCAGCCTGGTAGGATGTACGGTGGCACCCGGATTTGATTTTCATGATTTTCATCTTGCAATACGTGAGGAGTTAATAGCGGAATTTCCGCAACACGAGCATTTGATCACATCGTTAACAAGGTAAGGACATGAGAAATTGCTCTTCAGGAAAAGTCTGTCATGATAACCGTACAATAGCCGAGGAAGAATTGGTGCGTGTACTGGCGAAGTACGGGGAACGAGCGGGTAGTCCGAATGGGATCTATCTTTGTGAAATTTGCGGATTCTACCACCTTACATCCAGTAGCCGGGAGACCGGTTACATCCACACACCGGAATTCCGCGAACGAATCCGAAGAGCCGCACTGGAGAATGATTGGGATGATCGCTGGAAATAAGTCTTTCAAACACTTTACTAAACCGGTTGTTTCTTGGACATGGATAAAAAAGTAATAATTATCGGTGCTGGTATTTCCGGGCTGGTGGCCGCCATCGAACTGGAAAAAAGAGGATATTCGCCATTGATCCTTGAAGCGGATAGCAAGGTCGGTGGCAGGGTGCAGACCACTGTGCGTGACGGTTTTTACATGGACCATGGATTTCAGGTGTTACTTACCAATTATCCGGAGGCACGGGAATATCTTGACTTTGATGCGCTGGACCTCCAGTATTTTGAGCCTGGCGCTATGATATTCGGAGAAAATAAAACAACCACATTGCTTGACCCGCGAAGGAACTGGGCGGCGGCCATTCCAATGCTTTTTTCCGGGATCGGAACACTTTCAGATAAATTGAAAGTGATAAAACTTGCGTCACGGGTGACATCCCTTTCTATCTCCGAAATATTTGAACAGCCTTCTGTTGCCACAATCGATTTTCTTAGATCCTATGGTTTCTCAGAGCGCATTATCAGCCAGTTTTTTAAACCATTTTTTGCCGGGATATTTTTGGAAAATGAGCTGGAAACCTCCAGCCGCATGTTTCAATTTGTTTTCAAAATGTTCGCAGAAGGAAAAGCTGCCATTCCTGCTGAAGGGATTCAGGCCATCCCCGGGCAGTTATCAGATAAACTAAAGAGAACCGAGATTAAATTCAATGTGAAGGTCGATCAGGTCGAACCCGGGATTGTGAGTGCCGGGGATCAGACATTTGAATATGACGATCTGATTATTGCTACACATCCGGCAAAAATCCTGAACGGCCTGGGGCATGAAAGAGCTGAATTTCATGAGGTGACCAATTTCTATTTTAGCGCCGAATCCTCGTCAATTGGAAAGCCGTTAATCGGACTTTTGCCGGGCGAGGACCGACTGGTCAATAATTTTTGTTTTATGACGGATATTTATCCGGGATATGCACCCGCTGGAAGTTCGCTTCTATCGGCTACGGTCATTGGGCCGGTCGCAGACACATCTTCGTTTTCTGAAAGGGTACGTAAGGAGATGGAAGATGTTACCGGCCGTCGTTTAAAGGAGGTCGGGGTATTTACGATTGCTCAGGCTCTTCCCGTTATTGACGATATGCAATGTTTCATACAGCCAACGGAAGCTAAGATACAGGAGCATATTTTTCTTGCAGGAGATCACCTTCTGAATCCATCGCTGAATGCCGCCATGACCAGTGGGCGAATTGCAGCAGAGGCAGTTGCCAATTCAAATTATTAGAAATAGATCCTGAACATCACGTTTGGCGTAAATCCAAGTGCATTCTGCCTGATCTCTTCAATTTGGTCGTTATCATCGACCCTGTAAAATATATTGGCGGTATTGGTTCTGTCCAGAATATTCCACACAGAAATGCCAGTCTCCGCACGCACTTTTCCGCCGAGACTGAATTTATAAGCCGCAGAAGCATCCAGCCGAAGATAATAGTCGAGCCTTGAATTATTGACCGATTCAAAGGTAATTTGTCTTGCAGGCCCGATCTCAACGGGTCTCGAGTAAGGCTTCCCGCTGTGCCAGTTAATCCCAGCTGCAATTTTGATGCTGGTTGTTTCAAATGACAGTCCGGATGAAACCGTATGCCGGATATCCAATGTGTTAGGGAAGGAGGAAGGAGATAGAGAGTCTGAAGAAAAAGTGTTTTCACCAAGGGTATAGGTGATCCATGAATTCCAGTTCTCACGACGATAATTCAATAAAACATCCACGCCACGTACCTCATATTCTCCTGAAATGCGGTCAAACTGATATTCATTCTGGAAGCCCTGACTAGCGGTGGTTACACCTTCCACATATTTGTAGTAGGCAGAGGTGCGCACAATGAAATTATCTGTTTTAAATTGAACACCAGCTGATGCCTGGCTGCCAATAATTACCGGAATGTCTCCGTCATTGGCCAGAATCCACCTTCTTTTTTCCACGCCCAAAAAATCTGTCTGGTAATCAATTACCTGGGCCAGCGTTTGCGACTTACGTTCTCCCGCAATTTCAAGAAAGAGCTGTCCGTAGATTTTCTGTCTAAATGAAAAGCGTGGCTCGGGGATCCACCGGTTAAACTTGTCCAGATAATTCACCCGCCCGCCTGCGCGCAGCCAGGTATTTTTACTGGATGACTGATAGGTAATGTCGGCATATCCGGCATGTGTGCGCAATACACGTTTTACATATCGCCTGAATTCCGGATTGTTAAGGTCTTCCAGGTTACTTACCCCAACTTCGGTAAAATGATATCCGGCCTCCAGAAGGAGATTGGGATTCAGTGCATAACGCAGATCAAATTTCAGACCTGTATCAAGTACGTCGTTTTCCTGGATAAGGCGCTGATTATTGAATATGTCATTATTTGTGGCGCCCAGTGAATAAGACGAATAATACATTCGTCCCCTTAAAGTCAAATCGCCCGTGATATTCCTTGAAACATCCAGTCCAAGAGCAGTGCTCTGCTGGTTCAGGCCGCTGATTCGGGTTTCTTGCTCGTTACCTACCAGCGCACTCTCTTCATAGGAGATCTCATTGGCTGCACGCATGAAGTTAATTCTGATTGGCGTCTTTTTATCGGGATTAGCCAGGATTTTTACAGAGATGTCATTAAACACGAAGTCTTCCTGTTTTGATACCAAACTCGTGTCACTACCGCCGGTAATATCCGAATTTTGAAATGCCCTTTCATAGTATGACCTGTAGGTGGGGGATCTTACAAGGTCGGCAATCGATCTTCTGGCAGAAAGGAGTACTGACAGTTTATTCGGAATGATCGGAACATGTGCAAATACATCTCCGCTGATCATATTTATTCCTGCACCACCGCTAAATTCATCGGCGATGGTATTTTCCGTTCGTATATCTAATGTACCTGAAACACCATCGCTATACCAGGAGGGGGTTCCGTTCTGAATGAGGCTTACCTCGTTAGTGAGGTACGGGTTGAAAGATGTGATCAGGCCAAAAAAATGGCCGGTCTGATACATGCGAATGTGATCCCACAAAATAAGGTTCTGATCATGTGTGCCTCCCCGGATATTGATGTCACTTACCAACTCCTGAACACTTTGAATCCCGGGAAGGGTCTGAATCGACTGCAATACATCCGGATCTATGAGCCCCGGCAGCATACCCAGGCGCTGACCGGACACCTTGTAAATTCCTCCTGCGGTAAGGTCGATTCCTGCTGTAAGATACTCACGAATAACAATTTCATCCAGGGTAGTCACCGAAGGAGTCAGCTGAACAGGGTTACAGGAAGTCAAACTATCTGCACTTCCTTCAAATGCAATGTATCCCAATGATCGGATCTGTATGATCGCATCCGCCTGAACTTCCATTTGAAAATTTCCATTGCTATCGCTCGTGGTGAATTTATCGCCTGCAACAATGGAAGCAAAAGGTATCGGTTCACCTGAAATGCGATCCATGAGTTTGCCGCAGATGCGTACTAGTTCAGGTTTTTTGTCAGGAGCTCTTTTTATCGCAATAAACCTGTCATCAATCTTTTCAAAGACCAGCTTTGTTTCCGAAGAAATATATTGAAGGACTGCATCTAATGATTGTGAATAGTCGGGTGTCTTACAGGAAAGATTCACAAGTATGGAATCGGCATACGAAAACGAAACGTCAAATTTCTGTTCTGTTTCCTGGAGAATCAGTCGGAGGGGACGGCTTTCCGGATTATTCGGATCCTGGCCAAATGCCTGGAAACAAAGAAGAAAGCCTGCAAGTACCAGTGGGTAATACTTTAGAGCAGTCAAGTTATTTTATAATCACACGATTCTCTGATATTTCAAAATTCAAATCCAGCGGGATACAAACAGCCCGTAGTGCCAATTCAAGGTTTTCATGCGTAAAGGCACCCGTAAATACGATATCGCGTTTCTGGTTATTCAACTCAATTTCAATATCAAATTGTCTGGACAGCTCATCAACAACAGCAAATAACGGAACACTCTTGAAGTGGCTTTCCTCATAACGTTGTATGCCATTTCGAGCCGGTTCCAGTTCAATCTTATCAAGTGTCAGTTGGCCATTAAAAACACGAACTCTTTCCCCGGGTGTAAGCAGCTCAGCTGTCTTTCCTCTTATAACGGATACCTTTCCTTCATAGCATGTCACTTCGAAATAATTATCGCGTGAACGAATGTTGAACTCAGTTCCGACGACCCTGATGATCCCGTTGGATGTGTTCACGTCAAAGACTGATCCCGGAATTACATCAAAATATGCTTCTCCCTGCAGGTTCACAGTCCGTTGCGCCTGCCATTCGTTTTTACTATAGCTAACAGATGATTCAGCATTCATATCTACCTGCGTTGAATCTGGAAGATAAAACGACAACGCCTCTCCGGCACGCGTCTGATATTCTGTGAGCGGGTTATTGAAAAAGACAGCATATGCGCTGATCAGCAGCAAAACAGCCGCTGCCACGCGGAATACAGGCAACAGCCAGCGTTGTTTTGAAGCTTTGCGGTGCTGTTTCGATTGTAATACTGAAAGTTGTTCCTCCACATTAAATTCAGGGGCACGAAAATTTGAAAGTGCCTTCATCATGCGCTGAAGTTCTTCCCAGTCGCCTGAATCAATAAGAATTTGCTTGTCCGCATCGGTCAGCTCATTCCGCAGCCATTTCTGTATAATTTCCTCGTTTTTCATGGTATTCTGGTTATATAACCGGCGGAGGTTCGGGATTCCTACCCTCATCATCACTTTTTTCGAGAAATTTTCTGATTTTTTTCAGGGCGCCGTAGATTCTCTTCTCAACTGCCTTTCTGGATATATTCAGCATTTCTGCGATTTCCTTATGCGATTTATCCTCAATTCTGTTCAGTAAAAACGCAACCCGCTGTTCTTCACTCAGCGAATCTATCGCAGCTTTGAGCCGGTCACTGTATTCACTTTCTTCCATTTTATAGTCAGGTGATTCCTTGTCGATATGCCTTAAATCTGCCTCATTCCTGTATTTGAGAGCTGTTTTAGCGCGGTCCAGGTCATTAAGCATTTGGTTATTCGCCACTGTAAAAAGAAAAGACCGGGCCTTTGAAGGAGGTACCTTTGCACAATTATTCCATAATTTCAGGAAAGCTTCCTGTACAAGATCTTCGGGATTCCGGTCTGCACCGAACTTATAATAAAGGAACTGATACAGATCTTTCGAGTATTTCCGAAAAATACCATTAAAAAGCTCTTCCTTACAAACACCGGATTCTTCTGCCATCAGGATAATTTTGCTACCAATTTAAAAGTTTTTTTTATCCAAGGGTAGGAATCTGGTTACTCAACCGGTTTAGTATGTGAAAGCACAAAATTTTTAACATGAAAATAAACTTTACACTCATTTTCGCCTTGCTCGTTGCAGCACTATCAGGATGCCAGGAGGAAGTTGTTGAAATCACCGATCCATCACCACAAAATGTGGTTACGGCCAATTCCCAGACAGCGATCCTTATACAGCGTACTGCTACCAATGATGGTTCATTCGACAATATTGTTGATGGCTCGAGTTGCATATATCTCGCCTTCCCATACAGCGTATATCTGAATGATATTGAATACCTGGTAAGTTCTTCCGATGACCTGGATGACCTGGAAAAACTCATTGAGGAGAGTGATGATGACGATTCCTTTGATATTAAATATCCAATTACGGTTGTCACTTCAGACTATTCAGAGATTCTGGTAAACAATGAAGATCAACTGGAGGCACTTACTGAAGATTGTACCGAAGGTGGAGCCGATGATGACATCGAATGTCTTGACTTCGAATATCCTTTTACGATATCGGTTTACGATGCTTCAAATCAACTGGCTGATGTAATTACAATCAACAACGATAAGGAACTCTATGAATTGATTGATAACCTCGATGATGACGACTTTATAAGCTTCAACTTCCCAATAACTATTGTGCTTTGGGACGGACAGGAGATAGTAGTAAGGGACAATGACAGTCTGGAAGATCTTATTGAAGATGTGGCCGACGACTGTGATGAAGATGATGATAACGATTTCGACGATGATGATGTCGATGATAGTGAATTTGTATCTGTAATCACCGATGGTCGCTGGATGGTCTCGCTTTTGAATGATGAGATCGATTATACCTCAGATCTTCAGTCGTATATCCTTGAATTCAGGCCTGATGGGATTCTGCATCTGAAAAATAATGACCGCGAAATCGTGGGTACATGGGAGTCTGATGGAAACTCCGGAAATATTGAACTTGAAATATCCATAGAAGACAATGGTGTAGATCTGGATGATGCCATAAAGGCACTAAAGAATAGTTGGGAAATCATTTCTTACGACGAAACAGAAATAAAATCAACCGACGACCTGGAAGAACAGACGGATGAAGACACCGCATTTTTAACCTTAAAGAAACTAAATTGATGAAATCTCTGAATTACCTGCTGGTGGGAATGATAATGATATTAGCCGCCTGCGACGACAACGAAGTTACACCTGATATACAATCTCAGATTGAAGATGTCCAGTCATTGGCTAAGTCGGGCGACTGGATCATTACCTACTATTTCGATGATAAGGATGAAACGGCTGACTATGCCGGCTATACGTTTACTTTCAACGAAAATGGTTCGATTATTGCAAAGAATGGATCAACAGAAGTATCCGGAACATGGTCGGTAACACGTGACGACGACAGCAATGATGACAACCCGGATGAAGGAGATATTGATTTCAATATTAATTTCATTTCGCCGGAAAAATTCGCCGAGTTAAGCGATGACTGGGATATCAAATCACGGACCTCTTCAAAAATTGAGCTGATCGATGTGAGTGGCGGCAATGGAGGAACTGATTTTCTGACGTTCGAAAGAAAGTAAATAGATACTAAAGAGAACCATTTCGTCTCGATGTGGTTAGTGGGTAACCTGCCTCTGTAAAAAGGGGCAGGTTTATTTTATTTTAAGCTAATGGAAAGTAAACCTGCCAAAGGTCGGGATTATTACATCGAAAACGGCAACCTGGTATTCACAGAAGAATATCTTCGCCGACGAGGGTTTTGCTGTGGAAGCGGTTGTCGTCACTGTCCGTATGACAAACCACCCCAAAGACGTTCAAAGCCTGAAAATCCCTGGGGCGCTTAGTTGCTGAACATAAGTGTACGTATGGCTGTTTTTGAATTATGAAGATTATACTGCGCTCTGATGTCAAAGGAGACTGGCAATCGGTCTTTCGTGCGTTTGACCGAACATTATTTGAATTCCTGTTACCACCAGGGGCAAAGCTTCTCCGCTTTGACGGATCACGATCCGGAGATATTGTCCACTTGAGGTTTCCCTTGAACATGGAATGGAAAAGCAAAATCACACAGGATCACGAGGAGAATGAACATGCCTTTTTTGTTGACGAAGGCGTAATTCTTCCTCTTGGGTTGAAGAATTGGCATCACGAACATCATGTTTTCAAGGATGGTGATGGAGCCCGCATAGAAGACCGCATCACTTTTAGCATGGGTAACACAGTGTTAACAATGCTTACATATCCCTTTTTATACCTCGCCTTTCTTCCAAGGGTATGGCAATACAAAAAGTATTTTAAGAATTTTTAGGTAATCAGTGCTTCAGAGGGTTTTTAATGGTCCCGCCTTTGCCCTCACTCGGGTTGTAGTATATCCGCTGTGTAGGATAGGCAAAGTCAATGTCCTCTTCCTTGGCAAACTCCTCCAGGATGTTCTCCCAGATCCGATGTTCAGTGATCCGTCTCGTTTTGGGCAATGTGAGATACCTGATGGTGAGCAGCACTCCGCTGTCCTCAGCCTTGATATAAACGAATGGGGTAAGATTGCTGTAAAAGATCATGAACTTCTTGGAAGCTTCCAGTAACCGCTGTTCAGCTGTTTCAGAAAGCTGGTCGGCATGACGGTTAATGATCTCCTCGAGTATTTTCCTGGCTTTTTTCCAATTACTCTCAAAGGTTACCAGTACGGTTATTTCATTCCAGATATGTGAGAAACCCTGGTTGTAATTCGCCTGGCTAATGTTAAATACCTGGCCGTTGGGAATATGAATGATCCGTCCGGTACTTTGATCAGCACCAACCCAATTACCAATCTCATTAATTGTAAACTGAAAAAACCGGATGTCAATTACATCTCCGGCGTGATTGCCCACCTGCACGCGATCTCCAACTTCAAATGGTTTGCGAATGATAATGAAAAGCCAGCCGGCAAGGTTTACAATCGGTGATTGGAGTGCAATCGCAAGACCGGCACTCACAAGACCCAGGAATGTAGCCAATGATTCAATACCCTCCAGCCAGATCGTCATAATGATGATAAGCAGGAGGAAATAGATCGTATTTTTCACCCAGCTTTTCCACATATACCTTACCTTCACATCAGTGAAAGTCCGGTATATCAGCTTATTGGCAAGAAATCGAAAAAGAGATAGTATGAAGATTGCCAACAGGCTGTAAAAAATCTTTTCCTGCAGACTCCCTGGAATATTCCAGTGTTCTTCGATCCAATTGATGACGGGTGCTGTCATTAATAGCTTCTTTTAATTCCCAACGGTTAAAGTAATAAAAATATATCGTTCATTTCATGCAACCATACGAATTGCTATTTTTGAAATCTATGAAATTCAATGTGATCGTGTTGTTGGCGCTATTTGCGATCCTTACGGGGTGTGAGAAAGAAACGAAAATGGAAATATTACAAAAGAGTATCGATCAGCGCCTGGACGGAGTGGTTGGCAATTTTGCGGTTGCCTATCTTGATTTGAATTCAGGTGACACGCTTCTGATGAATTCACGCAGGATATTTCATGCAGCGAGTACCATGAAAACCCCGGTGCTTATTGAGGTTTACAAGCAGGCTTCTGAAGGCAAGTTTAATCTTACAGATTCGATTGAGATCAAAACCACTTTTATCAGCCTGGCGGATGGCAGTGAATACACGCTTCCTGCATCTTCCGACAGCGAAAAATCACTGTATGAGATGGTTGGTAAGAAAAAAACTATCGCATCCCTTACCTATGATATGGTAATTAAGAGCAGCAACCTGGCAACCAATCTGATCGTCGAACTTGTGGGTGCAGATAATGCAACAAATTCGATGCGCGAACTTGGAGCACATGATATTCAGGTGCTGCGGGGCGTTGAAGATCTCAAAGCCTACGAAGAAGGCATGAACAATATCACAACCGCGTATGATCTCATGCTGATCTTCTCTGAACTTGCCCGCGGGAACCTTGTGAGTGAAGGAGCATCAGCAGAGATGGTTGATATTCTGATGGACCAGCAATTCAATCATATCATTCCTGCCAAACTTCCTGCTAATGTAAAGGTAGCGCACAAGACAGGTGCCATTACAGGTGTTCAGCATGATTCGGGAATTGTGTTTCTGCCTGATGGAGGATCATACGTTTTAATACTACTCTCGAGTGATCATGGCGATCGTGAAGCTGCAGAAGAGGCCCTGGCAGATATTTCAAAAATTATTTACGATTTCAAGGTTTCCAGGTAATGTCCGGCGAACGGGAGGTCTACCGCATCGATAAAGCAGGAAACCTGAAAAGGCTCCTTCGAAAAAAGGAAGGGATCAACCCACCGGAACCTGATGAGGTCCAGGTAAAGGTGAAATCGATCGGGTTGAACTTTGCAGATATATTTGCCATTCTTGGGTTGTACAGCGCTACCCCAAAAGAAAGCTTTATCCCTGGACTGGAATATTCAGGAATTGTTGAAACAGTAGGAGCCCGTGTAACAGGGTTCAAACCCGGTGATAAGGTAATGGGAGTTACTCGTTTCGGCGGTTATGCCACAATGATCAATATAGATCAGGATTACCTGGTTCCCCTTCCGGATTCATGGAGTTATGAAGAAGGTGCTGCCTTTTTGGTTCAGGCCTTAACTGCATACTATGGTCTGTACTCGCTGGGGGATCTCAAACCCGGAAAAACCGTTCTCATTCATAGCGCCGCAGGAGGTGTGGGACTACTTGCGAACCGAATGGCGCAGAAGTCAGGGGCATATACAATCGGCACTGTGGGTTCAGCATCCAAGGTCGAATTATTGAAAAAGGAAGGATATCAGGGGTGGATCGTCAGAGATCAAAACTTTAGAGAAAACCTCATGAAGTCCCTAAGCGGCAGATCACTTGATATAGTCATGGAGTGTATAGGAGGAGATATTCTGAAGGCCGGTTATGAGGCACTGGCTCCGCAAGGCAGGATGATCGTGTATGGATCTGCCCGCTACGGAGATACATCCAATACGCCGAACTGGATACGTTTGGCCCGTTTATACCTGGCAAGACCTAAAATTGACCCGCAAAAAATGATTGAATCAAATAAGGGTATTCTGGGATTCAACCTGATCTGGCTTTATGATCAGAAAGCCCTGATGCATCAGATTATCCCTGAACTTCATGCCATGGAACTGGAGGCACCCTATGTGGGGCATACTTTTGAATTCGATCAGCTTCCCGAAGCGCTGAAGTTGTTTCAGTCCGGAAAAACCATGGGTAAGGTAGTCATAAGAACACCTGCCTGATATTCAATCATTTTTTCTCTTCCAGACCAGGTCTGCTGTATCGCCACTATCGGCAATGATGCCAGCCTGAAGAAGGGTGTAAAGAACGCTTTTGAGCATTTTATTACTTACCCATGAATTGGTGTACCATTCTGTCGCATGGAACCAATGACGCGCATCCATGGGTTGTATGCCATATTCACGGGATATCAGATCCGGCGCATCGCTGCGTGACATAAAATCATCACATTCCTGATGAATGATGCGCAGGATGGAATCCAGGATTTCCGGATGCGAATCAATGATGCGATTGGTCGCCATGATCATGAAGCAGGGCCAGGGAGTGACAAATTCATCAATCCGATTTAGTTGCTTTCTCTCTACATAGGGTTTCGTTGTATATTTCTCCCAATAGAAAATGTCACTTTCATCATTCTGAAGGGATGAAATAGCACCATCGATGTCATTCACTATAATAAAGTGATCCTGTTTGATTTTCTTACCCTCGATCAGTCCGTGAACGATCGGCATCAGGTGTGACCCTGATCCAAACCGACTGATGGCGAAGCGTTTTCCGAAGAGATCTGATCGTGGTATGGCTTGTTTTTCGGGTGCGGTATGTATTCCCCAGATAAGCGGTGATTGAACATAACCCGAAATAATCCGGGAAGGATTCCCCTTTACAATATCAGCGATCGCACCTTCTGTGAGGACCATACAGATATCACATTCGTCGTTACGCAGTGACTGCGTCATTTGCCCGGTTCCGCCCGGATAGGAGATCCATTGAACATCAATTCCCATATTTCGGAATTTACCCGAATTAATGGCGTGATGCCATGGATAATTGAAGTGTTCCGGAACACCCCCGATACGAACTCTTGTAAGTGTCATTCCGCTTGATTTAAGACCAAATTACAAAATGCTGGAAAATAACCGGATAATTTAAGGATGAGAAAAAATTTGACGCAACCATTTGGGTGAAAGACGCGGTATAGATAAAAAAGCACTCGATGAATAACCCATCGATTTCCCGGATCCCGGCTTGCACAGGCCGGGATTCTTCTTTTTAGGGACCACAAACAGCCTCCATTCCATTTAAAGCCTTATTCCCTTACAATTATTTGAATTTCAATAGTAATAACGCTGCATCTCCGTACCTTTGTAGCTCATTTAACACCTATTTATTGAATAAATTTAAAAAATTAGGACTCTCGAAAAACGTTCTGGACGTCCTTGAAGATCTTGGGTTTGACACCCCAACCCCCGTACAAGAACAAGCAATTCCAATTTTATTACAGAATGATCCTACGAATTTTATTGGACTCGCACAAACGGGTACCGGTAAAACAGCTGCATTTGGTTTGCCCCTGATAGATCTGATCGACAACGAAAATAAAGCAACACAGGCCCTGATCATGGCTCCCACAAGGGAACTGGGGCAGCAAACAGCAAAACAACTTTCCGATTTCTCTGCCAATAACAGACTATTGAATATCGAAGTGGTTTATGGCGGCGCCGCCATCACCAACCAGATAAAGGCTTTGCGTAAACCCACACAAATTCTGGTTGCCACACCAGGACGTCTCCTGGACCTCATAAAGCGCCGGGCCGTTAATCTCGAGCACGTTCGGTACGTAGTGCTCGATGAAGCCGATGAAATGCTTAATATGGGTTTCAAGGAAGATATCGACGAGATCCTTTCACATACGCGGGAAGAACGTGTCACATGGCTTTTCTCTGCCACTATGCCACGGGAAATACGTCGTATTGTGAAAAAATATATGGTGAACCCCAAAGAGGTTTCCATTAATGCTGAGGAAAAGAGCAACAAAGATATCGCCCACAAATATGTGGTAACAAAAACTTCGAACAAGATACCGGCATTACGCCGCTTTCTTGATATGCAGCCTGACATGCGCGGTATAATGTTCTGCAGAACCAAGCGTGAAACACAACAGATCGCTGATGACCTGGGCAATATGGGATATGGGGTGGAAGCACTTCACGGAGACCTTTCCCAGGCCCAGCGGGATGCGGTTATGAAACGCTTTAAGACCCGGTCAATGCAATTACTTATAGCCACCGACGTTGCGGCGAGGGGTATCGATGTGAATGATCTCACACATGTGATCCATCATACATTGCCGGATCAGCTGGAGAGCTACACACACCGAAGCGGTCGTACCGGCCGTGCTGGGAAGAAAGGGATTTCACTGGCATTCATCAATGCCCGTGAAGGACGCAAGATCAAGGAACTTGAAAAAACGATTAACATAACCTTCGAGAAGATAGAGGTTCCGGCACTGGACGAAATGAAAATCAGCCGCATCAATCACTGGGCTGATCTGATCATCAATACAAAAGTAGATGACCAGGCAGAAATTATTCTGGCTAAATTACACGGACAATTTGCACATTTAAGCAAAGAGGATATATTAAAGAGACTGATTACCACACAGCTTGATCATCTGATCACGCAGGAGGGGGAGACTTCAGACCTGAACGAGCAATTCGGGGAGAAAAAGGAAACCCGGTCATCAAATGGATTCCATCGATATTTTATCAATGTGGGCTCTATAGATGGCATCACAAAGGGTGACCTTCTTCATTTTCTTTCGGATATTTCAGATATACCCCGAAAGCACTTTGGGGAATTATCGTTGCAAAAGAACTGCGCGTTTTTTGATATTGAAGAATCAAAGTCACAGGGCTTGAGCGAAAAATTCGAAGGGATTGAAGTGGAAGGCCGAAACATACGGGTTAACCGTGATGAACAGGGTGGACGAAAGCCTGAGGGCGGTAGGAGCCGCGGCAAGAAAGAAGGTAACAGCAACCGGAGAGTAAAGAAGGGCAGCCGCCGTTTAGCCCGGGGAAGACGCTAACGGGCACATCCCGCAGAGACGGGATGTTCTTCAATTTTTAATTTAAACTAAAACTATTTTGGGTAGAAAAAATTTCAATTCATTCCTTAAGAAGCAAAAAGCTGAACAGAAGCGAAAAAAGAAAGCTGAAAAGATGCAAAAGAAGGAGGACCGCAAGGACCAGGCGCCGGCGGATCTCGATGATATGATCGCATACGTAGACGAATTTGGAAATATTACTTCAGAGCCGCCGGAAGATGCTGATGAAGTGAGTAAAGAAGATTTCAGGGAAGAAGATCAGGACGATAAGGACTGATCTTCCGGTTGGTAAGCTATAGAAGTCTTACCAACTTAATTTTTTAAAATAGCTCCGTTATTGAATAACTTCCTGAAGTTTCAGGCATAGCCATATTCCTTGATGCCATTAAACCGGAGTGCAGGCACCAGGCTAATCTGTATTTTTCAAAACCTGCAAGAACCGCATAGCCCCATTCCAGGTAAGAATAGGTTATGTCTGTATAATCCGCATAAAACTTAACCTGAAGTGAGGGGGTCTCTCATCCCTCAAATTAGCCATAAATTTCATAAAACATTGATTATTAGCCTTTAATGATTACTATTTAAATTATTTGTTTGGCTGAAAAAATTAATCGATTTTAGGATTCCTTTAAGCTCTGAACTTATGACAAGGAAGTCCGTATCCAGTGCATATCTCTTCCCCTTTATTCTTGTTACTTCCATGTTTTTTGCGTGGGGTGTGGCGAATAACATGACGGATACATTGTTGTCTGCCTTCAAGCGGATCATGAGTATGACCGATTTTCAGACCTCCTGGATTCAGCTGGCGTTTTATGGTTCCTATTTCTGCCTGGCACTTCCGGCAGCAATTCTTATTCGGCGCTTCAGCTTCAAAACCGGAATTCTCGTAGGCCTCGGACTTTTTATCCTGGGCTCGCTGTTATTCTATCCGGCTAGTCAGACCATGGTTTACGGACATTTTCTGGCAGCGCTGTTTGTGCTGGCGGGCGGACTATCATTTCTTGAGACCACTGCCAATCCCTATATCCTGGCAATGGGGGATGAGGCTACAAGTATACAGCGCCTTAATCTTGCCCAGTCGTTCAACCCCATTGGTTCAATCACCGGAGTATTACTGAGTAAATTTTTTATACTCGATCAATTAAATGTAGCCGATTCCGGGACCCGTTCCACATTGAGTGCAGATGAACTCGCAAGCATTCAACAAGCTGAATTAGGAGCGGTTATGGGACCGTATGTTGGCGTAGCAGGGGTTCTGTTCCTGCTCTGGTTGCTCATCTATTTTACCAATATGCCGAAGGCGTCAGAATCAGACGGAAATGTAAATGTAAGCGCTACACTGGCACGTCTTTTCCGGAAGCGGAATTACCGAAATGGCGTAATGGCTCAGTTTTTCTACATGGGTGCACAGATCGGCATATGGTCTTTTACCATACGCTATGCCATGCAGGAATTGAATATTGATGAGTCCGACGCATCCTCATACTACCTTTCTGCACTCGTGTTATTCACCGTTTCCAGATTTGTGTTCACAGGTTTACTGAAACGTTATTCAGCCGGATCACTGCTGGCCACGGCTGCTTTCGGAGGAGCTGTCTTTTTGTTGGTATCGATTATTGGAGGCGGATTAACGGGGGTTATCGCACTGGTAGCGATTTCGGCGAGTTTGTCACTCATGTTTCCTACGATATTCGGACTGGCATTGCTTGGTGTTGGCAATGATCAGAAAATGGCAGGGTCGGGTTTGATCATGGCTATGCTCGGAGGGGCGCTATTGCCCGCGGTTCAGGGTTTCCTTTCCGATGAATTATCCTCTATCCAGATCTCATTCATGGTGCCTCTCATCTGTCTGCTTGCAGTGGGTATATACGGCCTTTCCAACAGATCAGTTAACAGGCCGGCCTGATACACTATTTTAACAGCATGGGGGTCTTTAGTTGTGCAGATTTTTAGCCTGTGGATTGTTCATTGTGTATATTCACGAAAATTGATCTGAAGCTAATATGGAAAATCTCATAACCGTTGAAGACGCACTAAATCTTGTACTTCAGCATACCAGGGACTTTGGCACTGAATCTGTCGAACTGGAAAATGCCCTCGGCCGTATCCTCAGAGACGAAATCGTGGCTGACCGTGATTTTCCTCCTTATAACCGCGTAACGATGGATGGTATAGCCATTTCACATGCGGCCTTTAAAAAAGGGCAGCGCACTTTTCTGATTGAAGGAGTAGCAGCAGCGGGTGATAAGCAGCATGAATTGCGGGACTCAAGCGCGTGCCTGGAGGTAATGACCGGGGCGGTGATGCCCAGAAATGCAGATGCAGTTATTCGCTATGAAGATGTATTCATCGACGGGCGTCAGGCAACCATCGAGGTGCCGGCAGTTACGAAACATCAGAATATACATATGAAAGGGGAGGACCGTACAGCCGGATCCTGCATCATTACCCCCGGAGTAAAGATATCTTCTCCCGAAATTGGTGTCTGTGCCACAGTTGGGAAGTCAACGGTACGCGTGAGCCGGTTTCCTAAAACGATCATCATATCTACGGGAGATGAACTGGTAGATATCCATGAAGTGCCGGAACCTCATCAAATTCGAAGAAGCAATGTATACCGACTGAAAACGGTGCTTTCCTATTTCGGGGTACCCGTTGAAACCGCTCACCTGAAAGATGATGAAAGTGAAATTTCTGAAGCACTTGATCAATATCTCAAGTCATATGACCTGATTCTGATCAGTGGGGGAGTCTCAAGAGGCAAATTTGATTTTCTCCCCGCAGCACTGGAAGTGGCTGGTGTAAAAAAACTTTTCCATAAGATTAAACAGCGCCCGGGAAAACCGTTCTGGTTTGGTGTACATGACCGCGCCACCGTATTTGCCTTTCCCGGCAATCCGGTTTCTTCTTTTATGTGTATGCAGCAGTATTTTAAGCCCTGGCTTCAAAAGTGTCTGCATCAGCAGATTCCGCCGCAGCCCAGGGCGATGCTTACTGAAGATGTCCATTTCAAACCTGATCTTACCTATTTTCTGGAAGTGAAAATTTCCTATTCAGAAAATGCCGAACTGTTGGCTACGCCGGTAAAAGGTAACGGCTCGGGAGACCTGGCCAACCTCGTGGATGCAGAGGCATTTATCGTATTGCCTTCAGGAAAAGACCTGTTCCAGCAGGGTGAAGTGTATCCCCTGATCTTTTACCGGGAGTAATTACAGGTATTTGTTTTTCTCTGAGATGATCTGCCCCATAACCGAGAGCGCAATCTCACGTGCAGATTTTGCATGAATGGGCAATCCGATCGGCGCATGTATTTTTTCTATTAATTCGTCGCTCATCCCTTTATCCTTTAAGCGGCGAATACGCTTTTCATGTGTTTTCCGGCTTCCGAGTGCACCAATATAGGCGGTTTCGGAAGGCAGGAGAACCTGCAATGCGTCATCATCGATTTTAGGGTCATGCGATAGAATTGCGGCAAACGTATATGCGTCCAGGGTAAAATCTTTGAGCACTTCCGATGGATAGGCTTTGATAAGATGCCCGGGTGCATCATTGAATGTTGTGTGATCGGCAAAGAAACCACGCGGGTCAATAACTACCGTATCAAAATCATACATATTGCCCAGTGTGATCAGATCAACGGTGATATGGGCAGCTCCAATGATAAGAAGCTGGCTCTTTCGCGGAAACAACTGTATAAAGTAGTGCGTATCCCCATGGGTAAAGGTCTTGTGGATACGTTTTGAATAAGCATCACGGGCTTCATTGAGAATTTCATCAGTAAGGAATTCACCTAGAACCTGACCGTCTTCAAGGATCAGGGTATTGGATGATTCACCTTCGTCGAGGGATGTGACCAGGATGGCCGACTTATTGGCTTCGACACTTTTAATAAGCTCAGGCCAAATACCATCAGAAAAATCAACGGTCTGCAAATACACCTGTATACTTCCTCCACAGGATAAACCTACCGACCAAGCATCTTCGTCTGAAACTCCATACTTCAGCGGAACATCGGTTTTGGTAGGAATCACTTCCAGGGCTTTCTTTACCACGGCACCTTCGACACAACCCCCGCTCACCGAGCCGGAGATGTTACCCTCCGGATCTATAAACATCAGTGAACCAGCGGGTCTGGGTGAAGACCCCCATGTTTGAACTACCCGGGCCATCGCTACAATTTTATGAGCGGCGCTCCATTCTTTAATTTTTTCAATATATTCCCTCATATAATTCAAAACTATCTATAATTTATTTTGTTATAGTATCGTTTTTAAAAATATTCCATGGATAGCAAGTGTACAACATGCAAAACCAAAACAAACAGAAAGGCAAATTTCCTTTCAGGCTCTTCTGTTTTGAGTACGCTTCTTGTTATCATAATTCCTAAATGTCCCATCTGCATCATGGCATATGCCAGTGCGGTCACCATGTGCGGCGGCTCGGATATGTATTTTACTGAGAACAACTGGGTGTCCTACATTCCCATCGTACTCGGGATTGCCATCGTGGCAATGCTTTTCATGAACTTTAAAGGACGGCAGACCTGGGCTGCATTTATTGTAGCCTTTACCGGTTTTGTACTGATTACACTTACCCATCAGTTAATTATTCCCTCAGAGTATTATACTGCCGGAAGTATACTCTTTATTCTGGCGATCTGGATAAATGGCAGCTTTTCATCTTTTACGGCAACGGTTAAAGGATTTTTTCAAAAGACATTTGCATCGTGGCAACAGTAAAATTCACTTCCGCATTGAATCGCTTTTTTCCCGATCTGAAGGAACTTCAGGTAGAGGCCGGCAATGTAAGCGATGTGATTACCAAAGCAGAAGAGATCTATCCCGGCATCAGAGCCTACTTGCTGGAAGAAGACGGAAGCCTCCGCAAGCATGTGAATATCTTTATTGATGAAGATCTTATTCATGACCGTAATAAGCTCTCCGATCCGGTCAGACCAGCCAATGAAGTATTAATATTTCAAGCGCTGTCGGGCGGATGAGTTATGCGCTCATAGGAACTGCAAAGGGCCTGGTAGTCCTGGATCTGGACGGCCCGAAACTCGAAGCAATTTACTTCAAGGGATTTTCCATCACCATGCTGCATATTGATTCACGTGATCAGCGATGGTGGGTGGGCATTTCACACAAACATTGGGGGCAAAAGCTTCATTATTCTGAAGATTTTGGAAATACGTGGCATGAAACACCTACACCGGTTTTTGAGGATGCCACGATGCCCGATGGCAGCCGCGCCAGGGTTCGTCAGTTATGGTGTATGGCAAATGCAAATACCGACAAGCCAGGAAATATCTGGGTGGGAACAGATCCCGGTGCTTTATTTGAGAGCGACGATAATGGAAAGTCTTTCCAGCTTGTGACAGGCTTGTGGAATCATCCCAGCCGAAATAATCCCGGGCAGTGGTTCGGTGCCGGCAGTGATCACCCCTTTATTCATTCCATTGTAGTTGACCCGTTGAACAGCGACCATGTGTATATCGCCATCAGCTGTGCGGGTGTTTTCGAAACTACGGATGGCGGAAAGTCATGGGAAGCACGCAATTCCGGTCTGGTGGCAGCATACCTTCCAAATCCGCATGTGGAGATTGGCCATGATCCGCATCTTCTGCTGCAGCATCCTGTAGACCGGAATGTGCTCTGGCAACAGAATCATTGCGGCATTTATGTGAGCAGGGATTCCGGTGCAAGCTGGAATGATGTTTCAGGCAAAGACGGAATGCCCTATTACGGATTCGCCATTGCGATAGACGATGAAGATCCGGCCCGGGCCTGGGTGATTCCTGTGGAAAGCGATGAGCAACGTGTCGCTCCTGAATTGCAGTTAAAAGTGTACCAGACTTCTGACTATGGCAGCAGCTGGCAGGAGATGAATGACGGTCTTCCTGAACCGCCGGTATTTGATATTGTACTTCGGCATGCCTTCGCTAAAAATGGCCGGAATATGCTCTTCGGAACAACCAATGGCAATTTATATTTCAGCGATTCAGGAAGTCCCGAATGGAAGCTGATTATGGCAAATCTTACAAAGGTAAATACTGTAAAAATTGGAATAAAATGAGTAAATTCTGTCAGAATGAAAATAAACCACAGAAACAGGAATTATTTTTAAAAAAATCAAAACAATACACGGATTTATCAGTTTAAACTTATATTAATGTGTAGAATGAACACGATAACGCATTATAAAATTCTAACCACAATTAAATTATGATCCCAGCATCCTTTGATTATTCAGCGCCTTCAACACTGGATGAAGCACTGAAGCTTCTCAACGAGTTAGGTGATGAAGCAAAAATCCTGGCGGGTGGGCACAGCCTGATCCCCATGATGAAGTTACGGTTCGCGGAACCGGAACATTTAGTAGACCTGAATAATATTCCAGGTCTATCGTATGTACGCATTGAAGATGATTATCTGAAAATTGGTGCGATGACGCGTGAAGTTGAATTGGAGGAGTCACACCATGTGATAGATCATTTTCAAATCTTTAAAGACGCAACCAAGCTGATTGCCGATCCCCAGGTCCGTAACTTCGGAACCATAGGAGGTAATCTAGCCCATGGTGATGCGGCAAATGACCATCCCGCACTTATGATCGCATTAAATGCAGAAGTTGAAATCACCGGGTTAGAAGGGAAAAGAACAGTGGGGATCGATGATTTTTTCTATGGCTTCTATGCGACAGCAGTTCAGGACGGAGAGATTTTGACAGAGATTCGCATTCCGTTGCCTGAAGGCAAATATGGAAATGCCTATCATAAGACGGAACGAAAGGTTGGTGATTACGCGACAGGAGGTGTGGCAGTACAGATCGTTCTTGATGACAATGGTGTTTGCACAAGTGCTGGCATCGGACTTACCAATGTAAACCCGACACCACTGCGTGCAAAGCGTTCCGAAGAAGCACTGGTAGGAACCACCGTTGATGCGGATGCCATTGAAAAAGCCGCACAATATGCTTCTGAAGACTGTAATCCATCTACCGACCTTCGGGGTGATGAAGATTACAAGAGACGGATCATCAAAGTCTTAACGAAACGAATGATAACCAAAGCGCTGGAAAGGGCGCAGAGCTAAACCAAGTTACCATGAAGAAAGAAATCACTTTAAAAATCAATGGAGCTGAATATACCTCCGAAATTGAGCCCAGAACACTGCTTGTTCATTTTATCCGGGAAAATGCCAGCCTTACCGGTACGCATATCGGATGTGACACCTCAAGCTGCGGCGCCTGTACAATCCTGATAGACGGCAAATCCGCCAAGTCCTGTACGATACTGGCAATCCAGGCAGTAGGTAAGGAGATCATGACAGTTGAAGGAATGGCAACAGCCGACGGTCCGCATCCCTTGCAGGAAGGATTCAAGGAAAATCACGGTCTGCACTGCGGATTCTGTACGCCGGGAATGATGCTGCGCGCCAAAGAGCTGCTCGAAAAAAATCCTAACCCGACGGAAGAAGAAATCCGATGGGGTATTTCCGGAAATCTATGCAGATGCACCGGTTATAATAATATTGTGAAGGCCATTATATATGCGGGAGCCAAGATGAGAGGAGAGGAATTGCCTTCTACAGAACCTGAATTTATTGATTAACGAACTCAAACCAACGCATAGATGATACAATGTAAAACATCGAAGGAAATCAGTGGCATGGGCCACTCGATGAAGCGAAAGGAAGACGACCGGTTCGTGCACGGAAAAGGACATTATGTTGATGATGTCAAACTACCCGGCACACTGTACATGGATATTGTACGCAGTCCGTACGCTTACGCAAAGATCAAAAATATCGACACCACGGAGGCCATGAAGGTACCGGGCGTTCTTGCCGTAGTTACGGGCAGGGACCTGGAAAAATATAACCTGCACTGGATGCCAACCCTGATGTCGGATACACAAATGGTACTTCCTACGGATACCGTTATGTACCAGGCACAGGAAGTGGCAGCGGTTATCGCTACTACCAAATACGGCGCTCGTGACGGACGTGAAGCAGTTCGCGTGGAATATGAGCCCATGAAAGCCGTTGTAGATCCATATAAGGCACTTGAGCCTGATGCCCCTGTATTGCGGACAGATAAAGAAGGAAAAAAAGACAATCATATCTGGCATTGGGAAGTAGGGCAGAAAGAAGAAACAGAAAAGATCTTCAATGAGGCAGAGGTTGTAGTAAAAGAGCAGATGCACATTCCCCGAATTCATGTTTCGTCGATCGAGACGTGCGGATGTGTTGCAGACTATGACAAGATCAACAATCACCTGACCATGTACATGACCACCCAGGCACCGCACGCAATCCGTACGGTAATTGCACTGGTGGCAGGACATGTTGGTTTAACTGAGGAAAAGATCCGCGTGATATCACCTGATATCGGAGGTGGATTTGGAGGTAAGGTTCCTGTGTATCCTGGTTACGTGATTGCTATTGCTGCTTCATTCCTGATTGGAAAACCGGTTAAATGGATTGAAGACCGCAGTGAAAACCTGCAGGCAGATTCATTTGCCCGTGATTACCATATTACAGCAGAGATGGCCGGAACCAAGGACGGTAAGATCCTCGCGACCCGCATGAAAGTACTGGCAGATCATGGATACACAGATGCCTCGGCAAATCCTTCGAAATTCCCTACCGGAATGTTCTCGATCGGAACCGGGTCATATGATTATCCGCATGCATTTATGGAAGCTGATGCAGTCTACACCAACAAACCCCCGGGGGGAGTTGCTTACCGTTGTTCATTCCGTGTAACGGAAGCGGTGCACGCCATCGAACGTATTACCGACAGGTATGCGCTTGAAATTGGTAAGGACCCCGCGGCTGTACGTTTCCAGAATTTCATTCAGAAAGATCAGTTCCCATACCATTCGCCAACCGGCTGGGAATATGATAGCGGAGATTACGTGCAGGGACTTGAGAAAGCCATGAAAGCGGTCGACTATGACGGTCTTCGAAAAGAGCAGGCTGAGAAGCGTAAGAAAGGTGAGCTAATGGGAATCGGACTGTCAACCTTTACTGAAATTGTAGGTGCCGGTCCATCGAAGGATTTCGATATCCTGGGTATCAAGATGTTCGATAGCGCAGAGATCAGGGTACACCCAACTGGTAAAGCGATCGCACGCTTCGGAACAAAGTCACAGGGACAGGGTCATGAAACCACCTACGCCCAGATCATTGCCGAGGAACTGGGAATTCCTGCAAGCAATATCCAGGTTGAAGAAGGTGATACAGATACTGCACCGTACGGACTTGGAACCTATGCGAGCCGCAGTACGCCAACGGCAGGAGCTGCCGCAGCGATTGCTGCCCGAAAGCTTCGCGACAAAGCGCGAAAGATCGCAGCATATCTGTTGGAGGTAAGCGAGGATGACCTTGAATGGGAAACCGGAAAATTCTATGTGAAAGGCATGAAGGATGTGCCTGAGAAATCCAAGACCATTCAGGAGATTGTTTTCGCAGCATATACGAATCACCCTCAGGGGATGGAAGCAGGATTTGAAGCAACTCACTACTATGATCCTCCGAATCTTACTTTCCCGTCTGGTGCATATATCTGCGTTGTGGATATTGACCCTGAAACCTTCGAGATCAAGGTGAGACGCTTTGTGGCGATCGATGACGCCGGAAACATCATTAATCCGATGGTAGCCCAGGGACAGGTTCATGGCGGACTCACCCAGGGACTCGCTCCGGCGATGTACGAAGAGCTCATTTATGACGAGGATGGAAACATTCTGAATGGTACCTTCATGGATTACCTGGTTCCTACTGCTGTGGAATCTCCCAGCTGGGAAACAGGCCATACGGTAACTCCGTCTCCTCATCATCCGATAGGAGCTAAGGGTATTGGTGAATCACCAACTGTAGGTGCACCTCCGGCGATTGCAAATGCGATTGTGGATGCACTTAAGCCATATGGAATTACTCATCTTGATATTCCGATTACCCCTTACAAGATCTTTAAGGCCTTGAAGGAAAAAGGAGTGCTTGATAAGAAAATTTCAGAATAGTAAACAAGTATGAGGTGCCGGTATTCAACCGGCACCTTTCAAACAAAATAATTATGGAAGCTACAATCACAAAGAATTTCAAACTCGAAGAACCTATTGAAAAAGTATGGGCAGGTTTGAGCAACCCAATGGCTATTTCAGGATGTGTTCCGGGGGCCTCAATCACTGAACAAATAGATGATAACAACTACAAGGGAGAAGTTAGTCTCAAGTTCGGTCCGGTGAAATCAAAGTATGACGGACAAATCACCATCGAGAAAATGGATAACGCCAATCATACTATGGTTCTGAAAGGCAAAGGCCTGGATTCCAAAGGAAAAGGCAGTGCTGATATGACAATGAATGGAGGTGCCAAGGAAGTTGAAGGTGGTACTGAAGTGGATTTTGAAATGATTGTTAACATTCAGGGAACGCTTGCCCAGTTTGGTTCCAGACTTATCAATGACGTTTCTGCGCAGCTGATGAACCAGTTTGTAGATAACTTCAAACATATGCTGGCAGGCGAAGAATTCAATAACGAGCTTAAAGCAGGTTCCATGATGGGATCTGTAATTAAAGGGTTTTTCAAGAAAGGCGATAGCTGAGCAAGATGATAGCAGACATTCAGGCATTCATTGATCGGTTTAACCAGCTTGGATACATTGTAGAAGAAGAACTGGCAACGGTTCTTCTTTTGATGTTGAAGCTGGAGAAACCATTATTACTGGAAGGACCTCCGGGAGTTGGGAAGACCGAGGCGGCCCATATCATCGCCTCATACCTGGAAACAGACCTTATACGTTTACAGTGTTATGAGGGACTCGATGTGAATACTGCCATTTACGAATGGAACTACCAGAAGCAGTTGCTTTCCATAAAGATCAATGAAAATTCCGCTTTGTCGGCTACCGAAAAGGAAGCTCATATATTCGGCGAGGATTTCCTGTTAAAAAGACCTCTTCTGCAGGCCATAACACGAACTGATAAGGCACCCGTGCTTTTGATTGATGAGATTGACCGGGCAGATGAGGAGTTCGAAGCATTCCTGCTTGAATTGTTATCTGATTTTCAGATTTCTATCCCGGAAATGGGAACCATCAAAGCAACCCACAAGCCCATTGTCCTGTTAACCTCCAACAGGACGCGGGAACTCAGCGATGCCCTGAAGAGGCGTTGTTTGT
The DNA here is from genome assembly GCF_020328055.1 of Fulvivirga sedimenti. Classification (NCBI taxonomy): domain Bacteria; kingdom Pseudomonadati; phylum Bacteroidota; class Cytophagia; order Cytophagales; family Fulvivirgaceae; genus Fulvivirga; species Fulvivirga sedimenti. Next base: position 40,337 of record NZ_JAIXNE010000003.1, on the reverse strand, counting down.
ATCACTGGATTGAATATCCGGAGTTTGAGAAGGAGATCAATATTTTGCGCAAAAAATATCCGTCCATTAGCAGTGATATCGCTGAAATGCTCGTGAAATACGTTCACGCACTTCGCGAATTGAAATTGCAAAAAACACCCGGAATTGCAGAAACACTCGACTGGGCTCACAGCTTAATTGCGCTGCATTCAGATACATTCACCGCTGAATATATTGAAAAGACTATCGGTTGCGTATTAAAGTCTGAATCAGATATTCAATTACTCAAATCAAGAGGAATAGAAAATTTACTGGAAGATGTAAACACCTGAGTGATGGCTGTAAATCACTATTCTAATTTTGACACGATCGATCAGGCCGTTGTCGGTTTCTGCAAGCTTTGCAGGGAAAGTGGTTTACATGTAGGCCTTAACCATGGTCATGAAGCATTGGAGGCTGCTCACAACGGGTTCATCGCAGATACTGATACGCTTTATTACAGTCTCAAGGCATTATTTTGCTCAAAGCAGGAAGATTACCCCATATTCGACAGGTGCTTTAAAATCTTCTGGCGAAAGGGCAAGCATGAATACGCCCACAAGGTCACAAATAAAAGTCAGTCCAATGTTGTAAAAAAAACCAACGCCTCCCTTGTCATGGCAGGATTCAATCCGAATGGCTCGGATAAGAAAAAAGAGGATGAGGAAGATGCCAAAAGTGTTAGTGGCGCCAGTAAAATAGACACCATTAAGCAGACTGATTTTCGTCTCATTTCATCTGTAGACGCACCCATTCTGGACGAAATCATATCACAGCTCATGCGCCAGCTGAACCATCGGCTTAAACGAAAGATGGAAGCGCGCAAAAAGGGAAAAATAGACATGCGCCGGACCATCCGTGAAAACATGTCGAACGGCGATGTTTTATTGCGCCTTGCAAGAAGAAACAGAAAGGAAGAAAAGTTCCGCATCATCCTTTTGATGGATGTAAGTGGAAGTATGGATAAATATTCGTTTTTTCTGCTCCGTTTCATCTGGTCTTTAAAATCCAGGCTAAAGCATATCGAGGCATTTGTTTTCAGCACACGCTTAGTGCGGATTACTGATTATCTGCATGAGCATGAATTGGAAGAAACGCTGTGGGAGATGAGTCAGCACGCGAATAACTGGTCTGGCGGCACAAAAATCGGGGCGTGCCTTGAAGCATTCAACGAACGATATAGTAAGCGTATATTGAATGGAAAAAGCGTTACAATTGTTTTAAGTGACGGGCTGGATGACGGGAATCCGGAACTATTGAAAGGTGAACTACGGAAAATTAAAATGCGTACAACAAAACTGGTCTGGCTGAATCCCCTTAAAGGGCACGAGGGATATGAACCCCTGGCAGGCGGAATGAATGCCGCGCTGTCGGAGCTGGATGTGTTTTCATCTGCCCACAATCTGGAAAGTCTACAGGAACTCGAAAATATACTGTCAAATGTTTAAGCAAACGTTATTAAAGGAAATTGAGCTGGCCCAAAAGCAGCAGAAAGCTGCAGCCATTGCTCAGGTTGTGCGAAGAGAGGCACCTACTTCAGGAAAGCCTGGAGATAAGGCGCTCATTACGGCAGACGGTCAGGTACATGGCTGGATTGGCGGCGGATGTACTAAAGGTATTGTAATCAAGGAAGCCGTAGAAGCCATTCGTGAACAAACTCCGAGACTGGTGCGAATTCAAAATGGCATGCAAACACCGGAACAAAGCGGTGTAAAAAATTATGGAATGACCTGCATGAGCGGCGGGGCTGTTGAAGTTTATATTGAACCCATTATGACCGTAACTGAAATCATCATTTTTGGAAGATCACATATTGCCAAGGCGCTGTCGGAGATAGGCAGTGCTGCTGGATTTAGCGTATCTGTTGTTTCTGATGTGGCAGAAAAGGAAATGTTTCCAATGGCACAGAACATTATGTCGCTTGAAGATTTTCTTTCAGCGAATATGCCAGCCATCCAGGCCTATGCGGTGGTTTGCACCCAGGGTGAGGATGACGCGCGGCATTTGGAAACTGCCATCCATGCTAATCCAAAATACCTGGCATTCGTTTCAAGCCGTAAAAAGGCCAATTCAATTTTTATGGGACTGAAGCGGTCCGGCATATCACATGATCAGCTCGTGAAAATTCAAACACCTGCAGGCCTGGACATTAATGCCAAAACCCCCGAGGAAGTGGCGATTTCCATTTTAGCTCAAATTATTCAGCATAAGTATGCCGGGGCAGGCGAAAGTACTTCCAATCTGGATGAAATGGAATTAACCGAAGACCTTTACATTAATCCTGTCTGTAAAATTCCGGTTCAGAAAAGTACGGCTAAATATGTGCTCGAATATGAAGGGGAGAAGGTTTATTTCTGCTGTGACGGCTGCAAAGAATCCTTTGAAAAAAATCCGGCTGCCTATATGGTATAAATAAGGCGTAACCGGATTTCTTTATTGTTGTCTGCCTGTTCTCCTGTGATCAACGTCATTGAACGAATTCAGGCGGTTTCCGAAAGGGGATTTACATTTCCCGAGTTATTGAATTAGTTATCACGGTTTATTCCTCATGAACCATTTCACCTTTCATGAGCTTCTGTACCATTTCCTTGAAGTTCTCTTTTTTATTTGCGTGAGGAATAGGTTCATCGATCATTGGCTTGTCAAGAAATTCACATAAGGGTCCATACCCTTCGGTTATTTCATAAATCAACAACTTATCTGCAGGAACATTTTTTTTCACATCTTCAATGTGCCGGTTAAATACCTCTTCGGCATACTGCTTATCATCAAAACGACCATTGAATTCTTTTTGAAAAAACATGCGCTTGAAAAATCCGATAGAATTTTTCACTCCTCTCAAACGGGCACTGAATGGTAATTTGCTTAGCATACCCAGTTTTTCGCCAATGGTTTGAGGTCCGGCGTTACGAACAGTGGCATTTACACTCTGATACCATTTTTCAAATGGACGAACGGTAAGAATTACCTTGGCATCCGGATATTTCGCCATAAATTCCTTGTAAAACGGGTAACCGGGAAAATCAACGGTTGAGTCATACCCATTAAATAATCCATCATAATCCGTTGTTCGTTTGCTTTCAAGGTCAAGCCAGTAATGCAGATTTTCCGGCGCTACCAGCAGTTCTTTCATGTGGTAGCACTTCTCATATCCGAGCTTTTCCAGGGCAATTTTCAGCGAAGAGGTTCCGGTGCGGGGAAAGCCGGCACCAATAATTTTGATTGACATAGTTAGGGTTTGGTTGGTTAGGGTTGATATAATAATATTTGGCATAAACGCCATATATACCCTGATAATAATATTTTTTATTCTAAAATCTATATTTTTTAGTATATTATTTTGAACCAGGACTATATCGAATCATTAATCAATTAATATCTTTTAATTATTCATGTACCGATTAATCCTCTGAACTAACCTAACTACCAACCAACTTCATGAAAAAATTTCTAACCAGTGTTACCTGTGCATTCCTGGCAATTCTCCTGATGCAATGTAACAATGCCACCACCGAACCGGTGAGTTCCGGTGAAGAGAGCGACACGACCAAATATGATCAAAACATGTTTGGTCATTTTATTCCACGCGGACTGATCACTAAAAAGGAAAACCTCACGGACGGCTATGCAATGTTCGCAGTAGCGAATTCTCCGTCCGTTTACCTGGTGAACAGGGACGGACAGGTTGTCCACGAGTGGAAGGGCAATTATTTTGTATTGAGTCCGTATTTATTGCCAGATGGCTCCATCATGACCAATGCCAGTGATCCCGATTTCCCGGTATTCGCCGGAGGCGGAGAGATGGGACGTATACAAAAGATCTCCTGGGATGGTGAAATGCTGTGGGATTTTGAATATGCTACTGAAGAATATCTTCATCATCATGATATAGCAGTCATGCCCAATGGGAATGTCTTAGCCATTGCATGGACCGCCAAAACCGCCGAAGAAGCAATAGCAGCCGGAAGGAAACCGGAGTTTACCCCTGAAGCAGGATTATGGCCGGATAAGATCATTGAGATCAAGCCTACCGACCGGACACACGGGGAAATTGTATGGGAATGGCATGTGTGGGATCATATGATCCAGGATTATGATCCTTCGAAGAAAAACTATGGTAATCCTGCCGAACACCCGGAACTTCTGGACATCAATGCAAGCGGCGAAGAACCCAATGTGATTACGGCGGATAGTCTGAAAGTACTTCGTAAAATGGAAAGGGTGCGAAGAAATACCACTGTTGAAAATGATGGCTCAGACGTATATCATTTCAATGCGATTAATTATAACGCGGAACTTGACCAGATCATTTTCAGTTCTCCAAATCTTTCGGAAGTATTTATCATTGACCACAGTACGACCACTGAGGAAGCCGCAGGACATACGGGCGGTAAAATGGGGAAAGGCGGCGATTTCCTTTATCGCTGGGGTAATCCGGAGAATTATCAGCGGGGTGACTCAACCGACAGACGCCTTTATCATCAGCATGATGTAAGGTGGGTTGAAAAAGGATATCCCGGTGATGGCAACATCACTGTGTACAATAATGATATTCCTTCAAACCGAAAAGACAGTCTTCACTATTCGGCTATTTATGAAATCACACCGCCTGTTGATAATCAGGGTAATTATGTGCTCGGAGAAAATGGAAGGTTCGGTCCGGCACAGCCTTCCTGGGTATATGTCGCTCCGGACACAGTTTCATTCTTCGGCGGATTTATCTCCGGAGCTCACAGAATGCCCAATGGCAACACATTCATCAATGAAGGTCCGCGTGCCCGATTCATGGAAGTCACAGCGCAGGGTGACCTGCTGTGGGAATATCTGAGCCCGTATCGTGGGAAAATAACAAAGAGCAACGGCGACCCTGTTAACCCCATGCCGATGACGCACAGTACATTCAGATCGACATTTATATCGGCCGATGATCCGGGCCTGCAAGGCAGGGAGCTCAAGCCGCTGGATCCGCAGCCGGAGACATTTGTTATGCCAAAGCCTCCGAAAGAAGAGAAGGAAAAAGAGGGCTGATCACTGTACCGCGGGCTTTCGGGAGGATGATATCTGCATCAAAAGGAAAAAGACAGATATGACCAGCAGAGCGATGGCAGCAAAATAAAAGGTATTTGAAATGGAATAACTCCTGGAAACAGGTAACAGCAGGATGGGGGAGAGAAATTGGCCAAGGAACCAGAACGTGGTTAATCTGCCGATCTCTCTCCCTCTTATTTCTACCGGTGCAATCCGCATCACCCAGATATTTGTATTGGGGATCATCATTCCCATTCCAAGACCCGCCAGCATCATGGCCAGTGTGACCATCAGATAGGACTCGGCCATTGCGACGATGACAAAAGCCGCAGCCATGAGCAGGTATCCTGCGGCAAATATGGAGTAGAAACTAAATTTATCTTTCATCCGTGAATACGAAAATGAGGAAACGGCAGAAAACAGCGTACTTAATGCAATGGCGGCACCCACCATTGAATTGCTATCTATGCCAATCTCAACCATCTGAAAAGGTACCTGGACCGGTATCATGAAGAACAGAATCCACATTACCATCACATTGACAAACAGCAGCCAGATGATACCCGGTGATTTCTTGCGAACTTCGCCCGGCACAGGTCTCGGAGCACGTTCAGGTTCATAAAGGTATTTCAGGGCCAGTGGCAGAACGACCAGCGAGAACAAATAGAGAAGAAAAGGATACCGCCAGTTAATATCTGCCAAAACTCCTCCAAGACCGATAAAAAGGATACCTCCCAATGACATGAACGCTACCTGAATACCCACAAATTTCTGCCGGGCAGGTCCTTCGAAATAATCAGCCACCAGTGTATTCACCACTGTCATGGATACACCTACAGCCACACCAAGCAAAGCACGGGTCGCCAGTAAAACATACAGATCATCCAGGAAGAATCCTGAAACCCCGGCCACGGCATACAATACCATGGAAACATAAAGAAGTTTCAGCCTTCCGTACCGATCGATTAATTGTCCGGCAATGGGTGAAATCGTAGCAATGAACAATGCCGGAAGGGTAAGTACCATCTTTACGAGGAATTCCGCATTCGGGATATCCTTAAAGGCTTCCGACATCTGTGGAAGGGCTGGCGAAATGGTAACCATCGACATAATGGTAAGGCTGCTAACGAGTAAAACTGTAAGCTTCAGGGCTTTGGGTTGTTCGGTCATGGGAAATATATCATCGGAGAATTCCCTAGTTAGTAAATATTTCTCAGAGCTCCTAAAGCAGTCTGAAGCAATCATCAGCCAAATATTCTGGCAGTCAATAGTCTATTGCTGACTAAAATCGCTGCCATCTTTGACTTGCATCAGCTATCCAACTTTGAATTCTGATTATCTTTTTATCCAAACACCAATCCTATGTCGGGCAACTTAAGTCATCTGCTTTCAAGAAAACCGCTGTCAAATGGATTATTGAATGCGCAGCACAGGGCATCTGCCGATTCAGGAGAAGTTAGCCCGGAACAGGCCGGAACGATAGCCGCTGATTTCAATGTCGGACCGGCAAATGTTCTTGGCTCATCTTCATTTTATGATTTCCTCAAGCCTGCGAACAAGGGCAAAAAAGTATATGTATGCAGCGGAAGCGCCTGTATGCTTGCCGGAACACAACCAGCGCTGCGACAGAACATCGAACAACTTGTCGGAGCAGCTGAGATCGGTGAAATGTGTTGCCTGGGCAGATGCCATGAAAACAGCGCCATGCATTACAACGGCATAAACTATTCAGGTTGTACCACCGAAGATGTTCGGGGAATATTAAAAGATGAGTTAACCGACGGATATGATACGTATCATGTCGAATCTGATCTCGGGGATTCCGTACTCATGCCCTGGATGAGTAATATGGAAGACTTTAAACCATTGATAAATAGCATATTAAATGATCATGAAGAAAATTTACTTCATGAAATAAAGTTGAGTGAATTACGTGGAAGAGGGGGCGGCGGATTTCCCATGTCGGTAAAGATTAACGCGTTGTTGCAGTCTGATTCCAAGGTGAAGTATATCGTTTGCAATGCTGATGAAGGGGATCCCGGATCCTACTCCGACCGGTATCTCATGGAACACCGTCCGCACCAGGTGCTCTTTGGTATGTTCTTGACGGGATATATTACAGGTGCACAAAGCGGAATAATTTATGTTCGTGCTGAATATCCAGAAAGCCTCCGAATCATGCAGGATGCTGCAGCACAATGGAATCAGTTGAAACCTGACCATACCAACTTCACTTTCACATTTGAGATCGTTAAAGGTGCAGGCTCCTATGTAGTCGGTGAAGAAACAGCGTTGTTATCATCTATCGAGGGTCAGCGTCCGGAAGTACGCGTACGTCCGCCATATCCGGTAGAAAAAGGACTATTTGGAAAACCCACACTTGTAAATAATGTAGAGACCTTCGCGAATCTGCCCTACATTGCAGAACATGGCGGTGAGGCTTTCAGCCGGCTGGGAACGGCTAAATCGAAAGGCACCAAACTGGTTTCGCTGGACAGTCACTTCAACCGGCCCGGTGTCTATGAAGTATTGATGGGTACAAGTTTGTCGCATGTTGTCTATACCCTCGGACAGGGATTTCGGTCGCCTGTTAAGGCCTTACATATCGGCGGACCGTTGGGAGGAGTGGTGCCCGTGAACATGATTGATTCGCTTACACTGGATTTTGAGTCTTTCCGGGAGGCGGGTTTCGAACTGGGTCACGCGAGTATTCTGGCAATTCCTGAATCTTTTCCGATGATCGACTATATGATTCATCTGTTTGAGTTTGTTGCCCATGAATCCTGCGGAAAATGCTTTCCCTGCCGTTTGGGATCAAAACGAGGTTTTGAACTCCTTAAAGCTTCCCTCATTGGATCCCGCATCAATTCAACTGAATTCCGCGATTTACTGGAAGCACTTCAGTATGGCTCATTATGTGGATTGGGTAGCGGTTTGACCACTCCCATCAGGAATATCCTGCGGCATTTCCATTCCGAAATTGAAGCATATTTCAAAAATGATTAAATCGGAAAAAAATATCGCCTTCATAGATGACAAGCAGTTCCCATTCGAGAATGGAGAAATGCTCATCACTTTCCTTGAAAGACACCTGGGGGAAAATTCCATCCCAACACTGTGTTATGATCCAAATCTGAATCCGATTGGTGCCTGCCGGCTCTGCACTGTAGAGATCAGCAGGGGACCCGATGAGGAGAGAAAAGTGGTTGCCTCCTGTCATACGCCCGTTCAAGACGGATTACATGTTTATCCCCATACCGATCGAATGCATCGTATGCGAAAAAACATCCTGGGACTTGTGGCCGGCGATTATCCGATGGATACAGTAACTGACGACCAGGAAACGGAGTTTTCAAGGCTGGTGAAGTCAATGAATGTCAGTGAATCAGGTTATAAAGGTGCTACCCGGGAGGCATTCAAAGCAGACCGGAGTCATCCCTACATGGTTTCCGACCTCAATAAATGTATCAATTGTCACCGGTGTGTGGCAGCCTGCGACGAGATCCAGGGAGAATTTGTATTGAGCATGTTCGGCAGGGGTTATGACAGCCATATCATCAAAGGGACCTGCGAATCATTCAATGATTCTGATTGTGTGTCCTGCGGTGCTTGTGTTCAGACGTGTCCGACCGGTGCCATTACGGATATATTCCAATCCAATATTCGCACGCCTGATGAGAAAATCACCAGAACAGTTTGCACCTATTGTGGTGTAGGTTGCAACCTGGAAGTGATCACCCAGGGCGGAAAGATTACAAAAGTACGGGCGCCTGCCGATGCAGAAGTGAACAAAGGCCACTTGTGCCTCAAAGGACGGTATGCCTTCGGATTTCACAATCATCCGGATCGTCTCCGTTCCCCGATGGTTCGTGAAAACGGTGAATTCAAAGAGGTGAGCTGGGATGAGGCCTATGATTTCATCGCGCAGCGACTGGAAAAGATCAAGTCGGAATACGGGCCTGATCATATTGCCGGAATCTCATCCTCACGCTGCACAAATGAAGAGAACTACCTGATGCAGAAGTTTATACGTGCTGTTATTGGAACTAATAATATAGATGGATGTGCACGTATTTGTCATGCACCTACAGCCGCGGGTATGCAACGCACCTTTGGGACGGGAGCAGCGACAAACTCGATTAAGGACCTTGATGATACAGATTGCATATTGGTGATTGGTGCGAACCCAACAGAAGCACACCCGGTAACCGGCGCCAGGATCAAGCAGGCAGCGATGAAGGGTAAAACGCTGATCGTTATTGATCCGAGGAAAACAACCCTGGCAAAATACGCCGATATTCATCTCCAGCTAAGGCCCGGAACCAATGTGGCATTGCTTAATATGATGCTCTATTACATCATTTCGGAAGGGTATATTGATCATGATTTCGTTGATTCACGGACGGAAGGATTCGAAGAATTCAGGGAAGAAATATTGAATCTGGATATCGACGAGGCGGAAGAGATCACGGGTGTAGACCGGGAAATGGCAAAACTGGCAGCTATCACATATGCAAAAGCTAAAAATGCCATGTCGTTCCACGGACTGGGTGTTACAGAGCATCACCAGGGTACATATGGTGTCACACTGGTGGCGGACCTGGCCATGATTACCGGAAATATCGGCCGTTCTGGGGTAGGGGTTAATCCTTTACGCGGTCAGAATAATGTACAAGGCTCCGCTGATATGGGTGTTCAGCCTAATCAGGGTGCCGGCTATTTGGATGTCACAGTGCCTGAAAACCGCAAAAAGTATGAGCAGCACTATGGCGTATCGCTGCCACATGAAGTAGGATACACAATTCCTGAAATGATCGAGGCGGCTCAGGAAGGCGAGCTCAAGGCCCTTTGGATCATGGGAGAAGATGTGGTGCAGACCGAACCGAATACTGAAAAAGTACGAAAGGCGCTGCAGAACCTGGATCTTCTGGTAATGCAGGAAATATTCATGTCGGAAACTGCGAAGCTGGCAACCGTCATATTGCCGGGATCATCTTTTTTTGAAAAAAGCGGGACATTCACCAACGGCGAGCGAAGGATTCAACGGGTAAATGCGGTTATCGAACCCCTGCATGATAGTAAGCCTGACGGACAAATTGTTGCCGAAATGATGAACCAAATGGGCTATAAACAGCCGGCATACAGGGCTTCGGAAGTCCTTAAAGAGATATCGGGGATCGTACCGTTCTTCAAGGGTGTAAAATGGGAAGAGCTTGGAGAAAATGGCAAACAATGGCCGGTAATGGAGAATGGGGAGGATACTGAAATTTTACATACAGAGACGTTTGGAAGAGGCAAGGGATTGTTTGTGCATACCGATTATACTGAAAGTCCGGAAATCGAACAATTCGGTGTGGCATACCCGCTAATACTGACCACGAACCGCGAACTGGAGCATTACAATTGCGGCACGATGACACGGCGCACGCCGAACCGCGAGATCGTTACTGAAGATGTCTTGTTGATGAATCCCGGGGATGCTACCCGAAAGGGCATCCATGATGGTGATACGGTACAGCTTAAATCAGCCCGCGGTACCATTAAAATTCGCGTTCGGATTTCAGATGAAGTGAAACCCGGTGTGGTGAGTTCAACATTTCATTTTCCCGAGATCATGCTGAATACTGTCACAGGGGATGTGTATGATGAAGTTGCGAACTGTCCGGAATATAAGGTAGTTGCTGTGGATGTGATCGCGGTGTAGCCGATGGTTGAAGTCAATAACCCGCTGATATAAATTTTCACCGGAGGCAAAGATTTTTTCATACCTTAACATCAAGGGTAACCTTTAACCATGACAACTATGAAAACCTCCTTAACGATTCGATTGTCCTTCATGATGTTTCTTGAATTCTTCATCTGGGGCGCCTGGTTCGTTACGATGGGTACATATCTGAGTCAGACCATCGCTGCTTCGGATGTACAGAATGCACAGGCGTATGGTACGCAGTCGTTGGGTGCCATTCTGGCTCCATTCATTATCGGCCTGATAGCGGACCGGTATTTTGCTGCACAGCGTATTCTGGGCGCGCTTCACCTGCTGGGGGCCGCATTGTTATTCTGGATTACTTTCCAGGAAGACTTCAGCAGTTTCTATCCACTGATCCTGATCTATATGATCCTGTATATGCCAACACTGGCACTGGTGAATTCTGTAGCCTTTCGTCAGCTGGCAGACCCAGAAAAGGAATTCGCGCGAATCAGGGTTTGGGGTACGATCGGATGGATCCTGGCGGGATTTGTGATCGGATGGTTCACCTGGGAAAGCCAGGGGCTGCTGGTCAATACCTTCCGTCTTGCCGCGGTGGCTTCGGCCATACTCGGCATTTTCAGCTTTTTTCTTCCGGAAACACCCCCCGGCAGCAAGGGCAAGGATGTGAGCATTGCTGATATCATAGGAACAGATGCATTGAAACTACTGAAAGACCGTAATTACCTCATTTTCTTCATCGCCTCCATTTTGATCTGTATTCCACTCGCATTCTACTACCAGGAAGCCAATAAATTCATGAATGAGATCGGTGTGGAGCAGGCTGCGGGTAAAATGGCGTTCGGACAGGTTTCAGAGATCGTATTCATGCTGCTAATTCCGTTCTTCTTCCGAAAATTCGGCGTGAAGGTCATGCTGCTGATCGGCATGGGCGCCTGGACCCTGCGGTATATTCTTTTCGGTTATGGAAACGCTGAAGACCTGATGGCATTCATTTACCTCGGTATTATCCTGCACGGGATCTGCTACGATTTCTTTTTTGTTACCGGGCAGATCTATACCGAGCAGCGTGCGGGTGAGAACATCAAGTCCTCTGCTCAGGGGCTGATTACACTTGCCACATACGGCGTGGGTATGTATATTGGATTCATCGTGGCAGGCCAGATCACCGAGAAGTTCAATCTTGAAGTGGGCCACGACTGGCAACAGATCTGGATGTATCCGGCGGGAATCGCTGCTGCCGTTTTATTATTGTTTGCTGTATCATTTAGAGAAAAAAGAGTCAAATCATGAATATTGCTATGCTAGGGACCGGTTTCATCGGTCGGTTTTACACAGATGCACTACTGGGCAACAGGAGCCGCGATAAGGTGGTGAGCGTCTATTCAAGAACTTCAGAAAAAGGAAAGAAATTCGCAGATGACTATGGAGTGGATTTCTATACAACCAGTATGGAAGAAGCCGTCAACCGGGCGGATGTGGAAGTGGTTTGTATTTCGCTTCCGAATCACCTGCATGAAGAAGCCGTGATGCTTTGCGTGAAGCACAAGAAAGCTGTTATCTGTACGAAGCCGCTGGGAAGGAATTCCGAAGAAGCCTACCGCATGATGCAGGCCGTAGAAAAGGCCGGAATCTTTAATGGCTACCTGGAGGACCTCGTTTATACCCCAAAGTTTATCAAATCCTGGGAAGCGGTTAGAAATGGCGCCATTGGAAGGGTGCTCTGGGCAAAATCCAGGGAGACCCATCCCGGTCCGCACAGCGACTGGTTCTGGGACAAAGAGATGGCAGGCGGCGGCGCCATACTTGATCTTGGATGCCATTGCATAGAAATTGCGCGTACCTTCATTGGAAAGGATATACTGCCGGTAGAGGTAATGTGCTGGGCTGATACCCAGGTGAAGCCGATTGATGCGGAGGATCATGCGATCGGACTGGTGAAATATGAGAACGGGGCAATCGGACAGTTTGAGGTGAGCTGGACCTTCCGCGGCGGGTTGGATCTGCGGGATGAAGTGATGGGTGAGGAAGGAACTATCTGGAGTAATGGCTTTATGCGCACCGGGCTTGAGATCTTCACATCGGGCAAGAGTGGTGCCTATGTGGCTGAAAAAGCAGAAAGCGACAGCGGATGGTTATTCCCGGTAGGGGATGAACTGAATGAACTTGGATACTATCACATGTTCAAGGATATGTTTGATGCGATGGAAAATGAAGATCAGCCAAGGGAAACATTTTATGATGGCTACATTGTGAATGCCGTGATGGATGCTGCCTATAAATCGGTAAAATCCAAAAAATGGGAACCGGTGGAGCTGAAGGAATGGCGGGGACTAACAGGTCTCAGCAAGGACAGTCACCTTACGGATTATGATGATGACTATTATTTGATCAAGGAAGAGAAGACTCACTATGGAGACCGAAAGGTCATTATCAAACATAAGGAAACCGGGAAGATTGAGGAACGTGTCGTCTGAAGTGAGAAAAATTTTTCAGGATGCGAACAAAGTAGGATTCGGTCGTGTTCCCACTTATAACAGATAACTTACCGGATGCTCGTAGATATTGTCCTGGCCATTGTCGCGTTTTACCTGATGATCCCCCTGGTCGCCGGGTACTTTGCGTATTCCTATGGCCGTTCGTTCTGGCTTTGGTTTGCGATCAGTACATTTCTGCCGGTCATCACACATTTCATCCTGATCGCCCTGGTCTATTATGATGAGGAAACTACTGCCAAAACTGAATTAAACCGTCGTGAGCGTGCCGAATCGGAGCGTATCGTGCGTGAGCTGATAGAAGGGATGCCAGAAATCGGACCGGTAAAGCCGCCGGCTGGCACGGGTTCATTCAACCTCCGAAAGCGAAGCCTGTAAAAGGGAGAAGATCACATCCAATTGAACAATAAAAGATGCCGAACCCACCCCACTTAATGGGGGTAAAATAGGGGCTGTTACGGACAAATCGTAATGAAATAAAAAGTTCTTTTGAATTCACGTGGAAAGCATTAACATGGGTTAAAATGCAGGTTGATGAAAAGACGTGAAATATTAAAATCTGGCGCTGCGGGCATTATTGCCTCGAGCTCTATTGGTGCTGATGTATGGCGCAAATCAGCGGAGAAAATGAAAATTCTGGTCACAGGAGCTCATCCTGATGACCCGGAGACCGGATGTGGCGGAACCATTGCCCGGTACTCCCAGGCAGGCCATGATGTGACCGTTCTATATCTCACCAGGGGAGAGGCAGGTATTCCGGGAACCGGTCATGAAGAAGCGGCTGCCATCCGGACCCACGAAGCAGAAGCAGCGTGTAAAATACTCGGTGCGAAGCCACTGTTTGCCGGTCAGGTTGACGGAGATACCATGGTGACCAATGAATGGAATAAGAAGATCGGCAGCATCATTGCATCTGAAAAACCGGATATCATTTTTACCCAATGGCCGGTTGATACACACCGGGATCACCGGGCTTGTGCGCTAATGGTATATGATGCATGGTTGTACGGAGGAAGGAAACAGGCATTTTATTATTATGAGGTGATGACGGGTTCACAAACCATGAATTTCAATCCAACGGATTATGTAGATATCTCCGGGACCATTAAGCGGAAATGGGATGCCTGCTTTGTTCATGAAAGTCAGAAAATAAGGGAAACCTACGATCAGGATCACGGGAAAATGGAAATCTTCCGGGGAATGGAAGGCGGTTATCAATATGCTGAAGCCTTTGTCAGACTTCAGCAAAGCAAGCAAGGCATTTTGCCTGCCTGAGTCTTGTCGGAATTTTACAATCCATTATTTATTGCAGCTATATTACAATTTTTGTCAGGCTAATAAGGGTCCCTGCATTTTCCTGAAACCATACGGTGCGGTGACAGTAATTATTCTCAGGAGCTACCATTCTCAATGTTCATTTAGCTTTTAATTAGGGCTTATTTTCCGTAAATTATATGAGTCTGAACATTACCCTTAGTTATAAGTTAATCTGATACATGGATAATATTTATAAATAAAGATTATCGCAATTTTGAACTCAAACAATCTAAATCAATAAAGTAAAATGGAACATAACCACACATCAGCAAGTGACACTAGCTTCAATGTGAACGATTCAAGCAAATGCCCGTTCATGGGCGGACCGCTGAAGTACACAGCAGGGACTGGTACTTCGAACCGTGACTGGTGGCCAAATCAGTTAAATCTGCATATCCTCCGTCAGCACTCAAACCTGTCGGACCCGATGGGAGAGGATTTTGATTACGAAGCGGAATTTAAAACGCTCGATCTGGCAGCCGTAAAGAAAGATCTTTACGAAGTGATGACCAATTCTCAGGATTGGTGGCCTGCAGATTACGGGCATTACGGACCGTTCTTTATCCGGATGGCATGGCACAGTGCAGGAACCTATCGTATTGCCGACGGTCGTGGTGGCGGAGGTGCAGGAACACAGCGTTTTGCGCCCCTCAACAGCTGGCCTGACAATGCAAACCTGGATAAGGCGCGACTGTTGCTTTGGCCAATCAAGCAAAAATATGGAAGGAAACTATCATGGGCAGACCTGATGATCCTCGCCGGTAACTGTGCGTTGGAATCAATGGGATTTGAGACGTTTGGTTTCGGTGGCGGAAGAGCCGATGTATGGGAGCCTGAAGAGGATATCTATTGGGGAGCAGAAGGTGAATGGCTTGGAGACAAGCGTTACACAGGAGATCGTGAGCTGGAGAATCCGCTTGGAGCAGTGCAGATGGGTCTGATCTATGTGAACCCTGAAGGACCTAACGGTAAGCCTGATCCGATGGCTGCTGCAAAAGACATCCGTGAAACATTCGGCCGTATGGCGATGAATGACGAAGAGACTGTGGCGTTGATCGCGGGCGGACATACATTTGGAAAAACACACGGCGCTGCTGATCCTTCTAAGTATGTGGAAGCAGAGCCAGAAGGAGCAGGTATTGAAATGCAGGGACTGGGCTGGAAGAATAACTTCGGAACAGGAAACGCGGGTGACACCATCACCAGTGGATTGGAAGGTGCCTGGACTACCACACCTACCAAGTGGAGCAACAACTATTTCGAGAACCTGTTCGGTTTCGAATGGGAACTGACCAAAAGCCCGGCTGGTGCTTTCCAGTGGAAGCCAAAAGACGGTGCTGGTGAAGGAACAGTGCCTGATGCGCATGATCCAAATAAGAGCCATGCGCCATTCATGCTTACTACAGACCTTGCGCTTCGCGTAGATCCTGAATACGAAAAGATCTCACGTCGTTTCTATGAGAACCCTGATGAGTTCGCTGATGCATTTGCACGTGCGTGGTTCAAGCTGACACACCGTGACATGGGACCGAAGTCGCGCTACCTCGGACCGGAAGTACCTGCGGAGGATTTGATCTGGCAGGATCCGATTCCTGAAGTAACGCACGAATTGATCAATGATCAGGATATTGCCGGATTGAAAGACAAGATCCTCGCATCGGGATTAAGCGTTTCAGAACTTGTTTCTACCGCATGGGCTTCAGCATCTACATTCCGTGGATCAGATAAGCGTGGCGGTGCCAATGGTGCACGTATCCGATTCGCACCTCAGAAAAACTGGGAAGTGAATAATCCTGCTCAACTGTCTAAAGTACTTGATGTGCTGGAAGGCATTCAGGGAGCATTCAATGACGCGCAGTCAGGAAATAAAATGGTTTCCCTGGCAGACCTGATCGTTCTTGCCGGTTGTGCGGGAATTGAAAAAGCGGCTAAGAATGCCGGACATAACATTTCCGTTCCGTTCACTCCGGGACGTGCGGATGCGCTGGAAGAGCAGACAGATGCAGAAGCATTTGCAGTTCTTGAACCAACCGCTGATGGATTCAGAAACTACAAAGCCAATGACGCCAGAATCTCGGCTTCTACAGAAGAGATGTTGGTCGACAAGTCGCAGTTGATGACGTTGACTCCACCGGAAATGACAGTATTGGTAGGTGGTATGCGAGTACTGAACACCAACTATGATAAGTCGAAGCACGGTGTATTTACCGATCATCCGGAAGCACTGACCAATGATTTCTTTGTGAATTTACTGGATATGGGCACCAAATGGGAAGCCACATCCGATTCACAGGAAGTTTTTGAAGGACGTGATCGCAAGACAGGAAATGTGAAATGGACCGGAACACGCGTGGATCTGATTTTTGGATCGAATTCTGAACTGCGTGCACTGGCAGAGGTTTATGGCTGTGGAGATTCCCAGGAGAAATTCCTGAAGGATTTCGTTGCAGCATGGACGAAAGTAATGAACCTCGATCGTTTCGATCTGAAATAATTCAATTCAGGTTTTGAATAGTTAGTAGGGGCGGTCTGATTTCAGGCCGCCTTTCTTTTTTGGTATCAGAAAACATAAAATAGATTTTGGGCTGTCCGCCCGAATCAGGTTCTTCCCCACAATAAGGGGTTTGGGGTGGATTGTATTTTTTTGAAGATCCGATAATCATATTCTCACCTATAAACTGATGTAAAATTGTGGCTCAAAAGGAAGGATATCCTGAATAGATTATTTGTCAAAGTTTACCTTTTTTCTAATTATTGTATTACTAATAAATAATACAATATGAAGATTCGAAATATCCTGATTATTATCCTTGTGCTTTCCAATACACTGATGTTCGTTTACGCCGTAATGCAGGGAATCAAAGCAAAAGAACAGCGAATTCTTGCGGAGCAAAATGCCGTGATGGCGGAACAAAATGCCCAAAGAGCCTCGGAAAATGCTATACAGGCGGAATTAAGCCAGATCGAATTAAAAAAGAAGGACAGTATTATAGCTGTCATTTATCCTGTCGCATTGAAGGCAGATCCCACATTGCAGGTATTCCAGTAGTTATCGGCGCTGTTCCAATACCATGTTGTTGCGGTTGTCCGTGCACACCTTTATTTTCCCCATTATAGGGGCTAAATGTCATTAAGCTAAGAGAGGTTGATGCTCTATTTTAAAATTCTGCAACGCTTAATGACAGAGTGAGAATGAGAATGAGTGCGGGAACTACTTCCATCGTCATCCCTGCGGTACTCCCGCATGTCCCTAAGACATTGTGGGAGTCGGGCGGGGATCTGTTCTGTGCAGTTTCCTTCCCCTCGAGGAGAAACACCCCTTTAGCCACCTTCCAATGTCATTAAGCTAAGAGAGATTGATGCTCTATTTTAAAATTCCGCAACGCTTAATGACAGAGTGAGAATGAATGGCGGGAGCAACATTGATTTCCATCAAATTATCTAAAATACAATCAGTTACCTTTGCTTTGAAGAATCAGAACTTCATCGTCCATTACCGTTCCTACGAAGATGAATTCGCCATACTTACAGGCAACGGATGACGCGGACAGCTTCTCGCCTGAATCCAGGTAAAGCCTTTCAAGCTTATAGTCATCCTTATCGGAATAGGTGATTTTTAAGACTTCGGAAGGAGCATATTCCGATTTTCCTGTAGCGTAGGAAGTAAACTTCAGCAGGTTTGGATGTCCGGCCGTATAAAGGACACCGGATTCATCCAGCTCAATATTATCTGCACCCGTACCGCACTTTATGTTACCCATAAAATCGATTGATCCAGCTGACGTTTCATGATAAACCTTAATCGTAAAACTTCTGGGTGAAGCGACATACAGGAGAGCTCTGTCCTGATCATAATTGATCCCATTGGCATAGGCAATGTTTTCTGCCGCTTCTGTAAAGGAATCGCCATCATAATACAGGACATTGGAGAAGGCAATTCCGCCATAGTCTTCCAGGAGCCGCATGAAGCCCTTTGTATAGCCATGATCGTTGGTGATGTAGAATTTATCGGGGGCTGTGAGTACGAGATCATTCGGACTTACCAGGGCAGGATCTGTTATGGTCTCCTCATGCGACAGTACTGATCCGTCGAAGGTGAAGACTTCTACCGAATGGTATTCCGAAGTATGATTAATGGCGACGATCTGGTAGGTTTCGCCAGTCTGTATCATGGATATTCCGTGCGGGTTAAATTCACCTTGAAAAGAAGAGGAGAGGAGCACAGGCTTCCATTCAGACTGCTTCAGGTCGACCAGGTATAACCCGTTCACAAAGCCATCGGTGGGATCATAGAATTTGCGGTCAGTCGCGGAGATGATCAGGAAGCTGTCGGACCTGCTGATGGCCATATCCTCGGATCCCGGAAGGAACATCGTTTCCTGGACCGCAAGATCGGAGTAATTCTCGATGGTTCTGAAAAATCCGGTGGTAAGAAAGATATACAGAACCGGCACCAGCAGGAGCAGGAGACCGATTATGACTATTTTGAATATACGCATAGAATTATAATACAGTGTCTCCGGGTTTGAATGCTCATGAACGTTTATTCAACTCCATTTCAATATCATGAATCAGTTTTTCAATGGATATTATCGCCCCCTTGTAATATTGAATTCCTCGTTTTCTCTGTCTCAGGAGCATACTTAATATATTCAAAAATTCATCATTTTTTTTCAGTGCTTCAAAGTCGTTGGGCCTGGAAAGAAACAGAGATTCCTCATGCAGGCGTCTCATATGTTTTGAAAAAAACGGCAGGACCACAGTTTGTGACAATGTCCATTCCGTATCATCATAGTCATAGGTCAGCACTTTGGAACTTACCTCATACATATTGACTATATCGTTTTTGAGTGTCTCATTTTTAATAATATCAAGACCCTTGGATTGAAGTGAATTATACGCAGTAGCGGTAATGTACGGACTATTCCAAAACGTAAATCTTCCAAATGCAGTGTCGAGTTCATCAGCGTAGGGCAAGTCATTTTTTACAAAGTATTCAATTTTTTCATAATGCCGTACATCACGCGCATTATTGATTGTGTCAGTTTTGAGGTTAATGAGCGTGGTTTCCAGGTTCGATTTAATATCGAACAATAATTTCAGCTCTTCATTCTGCAATTTGCGGTTCTCATTCCAGTTGTTGATCTGGAGAGCAATTAAAATACCAACTACCACAAGAAAAATTTCTCCTGCAGCATATACTATATATTTTCCGGTGGGGGTAGTCGGTTTTCTTATTAGACCTGCATTTAAAATCTGCTGTCGTACTCGTCGAAATAGTTTGGGCATTCAGTTTAATCTTATATTAATGAAGAAATATGTGAATTTATAATTTAAACGATCCCCCGATTTTCAGCGTAGGGTATTTTAGTATTCAGGCACTTCAACCTTGAATAACTCAAGCGGTTTATTCTTACCACGGAGAGGAATACTTCCAATTTGCTCAAATCGCACCGAATCCAGATGTTTCACCTTTTCATAAATATAGTTGGAAATCAGCAGGTGAGCATCAAACTGCTTGCAACTTTCCTGGATCCGCGAGGTTGTATTCAGCACATCTCCTGAATAGGCAATTTCCCGCTTAATAATTCCCATTTCTCCCGCAATGACTATCCCGCCATGAATTCCTGCTTTAAATTCCGGCTGTACCTGGTAACGTTTTTTGAAATTTTCATCCCCGGATATGGAATCGGATATATCAAAAAAACACAGTATAGCTCTCTGAAAGCTTTTAGGGTGATTCATATTCCAGCTAACCACTATTTCGTCACCCACATACTGGTAAATTTCTCCATTGTGTTTGAGTATGGATGGGGTTATGGCAGTGAAGGCGTCCTTGAGGAACTGGAAATACTGTTCATTACCCAGTTTTTCAGCAATCGTGGTTGATGATTTCAGATCAAGGAACATGAAGATCCGTTCTTCCGGCCTGGGATGGAAGTATTTGCCCATGAGAAATTTACTCAGTACCCCGGGCCCGTATTTGTCATTGACCTGAAGAAAAAATAATGTGCCAAGACCGATCACAAGCCAATTCACATACTGGATCAGGATGGGCCAGGCATGACGGGTAACGGTCAGATCCGGGGCGGGAGGAAAGATGCTGAATTGAATGGAGATCGCATTAATGATCAGGTAAACACATAAATAGATCAATGAAAAGGTAATAAAAATACTCACTAGTGCACGGCCATAGCTGATAGACCGGAGCCATCGGTTCCAGACAAAGACGAGAATACTTCCACCGATAAGTCCGGCAACCATTCCGACAACAATATTTATCAACAGGTAGGGGACGGCCATCTCGCTGCTGAAATTCAAATCCAGGAAAATAATAACCGAATACTGAATCAGGAATTCAAATGCAGAAATGATCATCCAGAAAAGGGTGATCAGGAGTACCTGTTGGAGCTGAAATTTCAGCCTGTTATTTGGAGACTTCACAGCGTTAATGTATAGCAATTGGCATGCAGACAATTTAATAAAATTACGTGTGAGTGGCTATAGAGTGATTGGGAAACAACCATGAATTGTAGCACACTCAATACCCGGCTAATGCTAAAAAATCTTTGCTTAGGGGTTACTGATAAATGTGCAACGGTATATATGCCTGTAAAAAATCAATTATTTATTTAGTTATGAAACGATTACGTTTAATTTTTATGTGTTTGTCACTTTTGGCTTTTGTTTCGTCTTGTAACGATGACGAACCGACTGCAAATGTTTCAATAAATGAAGTTCAAAGTGATCTCGGAGGTGATGTAACAGGTGATGGCGGAAGTATTATAAGAAGCTATTCCTGGAATAATCCACAGGCGCGTGCTGAGTATAATATGGATATAACAGCTGCAAAGGGTGGTTCTTTCAGACTCGTTATGGAAGATGCTGATGGGAATGTGGTTTCAGACTATACTCTTACAAGGGGTGTAGGGGATGATTCAAAATATGGAGTTTCAACCGAAGGAACACCAGGTGACTGGACAATAACCATCACATTAACTGATTTTGTCGGTGACGGGAGTTTCTCAATAAACCCTGGTGCATAAGAAAAGTTTCCTATTAAACATTTAATAAAGCCAATCCGTCGGATTGGCTTTATTGTTTAAAAGCAAATATTTGATTTCTTCAATCCTAACTAAACCTAAGAATGATTGCAGGTGTGGAGAATTTCCCTGGAATTGACATAAACTGCAGATTGCCCCGGGAGGCCTGACCGTCTGTAGTGTTCAGGAAGGCTCCGAAATAATTTGATCTTTATTCAGGCTGGATAATACGGACTTTTGTTGCAGGAATTTTTATCTTGAAATTCCGTACTATCATGTTTTACTTATGAACATTATTCATCGGGCTTTTTCCACCCCGGAAAGAACAGCAATTATTGCAAATGGGAAGTCCTATACCTACAAGGAGTTGCTGAGTTCTTCCCACGCCGCAGCCCGTCAACTGTTAGACGAAAAAACAGATCTCCATGAGGCAAGAGTGGCTTTTATGATCAAGCCAGGCTTTGATTACGTGAAGATTCAATGGGGTATATGGCGTGCCGGTGGCATTGCCGTTCCATTGTATCATGGCAGTCCGCCTGATGCCATACAATATATCCTGGAGGACACAAAGGCTGAATACCTCGTGGTAGAAAAGGAATACCTGGCAGAATTTGAAAAGTATACCGGTTCCAGCAGTATCCGGTTAATTGCCAATGATGAATTTCCGGCTGACGATGGGATCCTGCCGGAAATTGATTCGAACCGACGGGCGATGATCCTTTATACGAGTGGCACAACCGGATCGCCAAAGGGAGTGGTAAGCACGCATGCAACTATCGAGGCCCAGATCACAAGCCTTGCAGACGCATGGGAATGGAGTAGGGAAGACCATATCCTGAATATCCTGCCCATGCATCATGTTCATGGTATCATCAATGTGCTGAGCTGTGCATTATGGGCCGGGGCCACTTGCGAATTCCTTCCAAAATTTGATGCGAAATCCGTTTTTGACGTGCTCAACAGGGGGGATGTGACACTTTTTATGGCCGTCCCAACCATCTATCATAAACTCATCGCCTATTGGGAAACATTGCCGGCCGGAGAGAGGTCCGACCTGTACCAGCATCTCAGCAAACTGAGACTGATGGTTTCCGGTTCTGCCGCGCTGCCTGTTTCGGTGATGGAAAAATGGAAAGAGATAAGCGGACATACACTGCTGGAACGATACGGTATGACCGAGATTGGAATGGCCATCAGTAATCCGTATCATGGCGAAAGAAGACCGGGGCATATCGGTCAACCATTGCCGGGTGTATCGGTTAAACTGGTGGATGGCGACTTTGAAGAAGTGCCGGAGGGTGACCCCGGAGAAATCCTGGTGAAAGGGGCGAATGTGTTTGTGGAATATTGGGAGCGGCCGAAGGAAACAGCAGATGCATTTACTATGGATGGTTGGTTTAAGACAGGTGATATAGCAATCTATGATACAGGTAGTTATAAAATAATTGGCCGAAGCTCCGTGGATATAATTAAGTCAGGTGGTTATAAAATTTCAGCATTGGAAATAGAAGAGATTTTACGCCTTCGAGAGGAAATTAAGGACTGTGGTGTGGTGGGTGTTGCTGATGACGAGTGGGGTGAGCTGGTATGTGCAGCCGTAGTCCTGGCAGGTGAGGGAAGCGAACTTCCCGCGGATGAAATTGATCAGTGGATCCGGACCAAATTACCTCCGTATAAAATCCCCCGGAAGTACATCTTCCTGGAAGATCTCCCCAGAAATGCTATGGGTAAAGTGACCAAAAAGGAACTGAAAGAACTATTTACGAATCGTATGAACGAATGAGAATCTATGGTGTGGCCATATTAGCAGCGTGTTACCTCATCGGACAGCTTGTCGGACTATATTTAGGCTATTGGCTGGGAATCGGCGGCAACGTGGGAGGTGTGGGTTTTGGAATGTTGCTGTTGATATTCATGAATGGCAGGATGAAGGACTCCATGCCGAAAGTGAAAGACACAAAAGACGGAATTTACTTTTGGAGCGCCATGTACATTCCGGTGGTGATTGCCATGGCAGCGACCCTGAATGTCAGGGCAGCGGTGTCAGGAGGGTGGGTCGCGGTACTTGCGGGAATTATTGCAACCTCGGCATGCTATTTCTTTGTCCCGTTTATTTCCAGGATGGCCAGCGCTAAAACCAACCAATGATGGAGATCCTGGAACAATTTCTTGCTAAAAATGGACTCGTCCTGGCTTTCTTATTTATGGGCGTAGCCCTGTTTTTAGCCAACTGGTTTTCAAAGAAAGTGGTATTCAACAAAATCCCGGGGGTGGCTATTGCCATTTTCGCCGCGTTGGTCCTGGCATATTTTGGTGGGAATAAGGGGGTTGCCAGCTATCCGGCATTTACGGGCCTTGCAATACTGGGAGGGTCTATGTTCAGGGACTTTACCATCGTCTCAACTGCCATGGGCGTACACTTTTCAGAGCTCCGTGCAACCGGTCTCGCAGGTGTATTATCATTGTTGATAGGGGTGACCATCACCTTTTTTATTGGCGGATCGATTGGCTATGCCATGGGTTATACCGATGCCGTGAGCTTTACAACCATCGGCGCCGGTGCATGCACGTATATTGTCGGGCCGATCACCGGGGCTGCCATTGGCGCTTCTTCAGAACTGATCGCGATCAGCATTGCCGCAGGAGTGATGAAAACGGTTTTTGTGACCATTATTACCCCCATAGTAGCCAAGCGCATGAGTTTGGATAATCCCACGACAGCTATGATTTTCGGAGGAATGATCGGAACCACGAGTGGTGTGGCAGCCGGACTTGCTGCGACAGATCCGAAGCTCGTCCCATATGGAGCCATGACTTCGACATTCTATACAGGAGTGGGGGTTTTGCTTTGTCCGAGCGTATTTTACCTGCTGGTACTGGCCGTACTGGGGTAATTCCGGAGAATTAACAGGAAATGGCCATAATAAATTGCTGGAGGCATTAATCTGAATTCAATTCAGACCCGATATTAACCCATTTAACCTGCCATTTTCCATCCTGGTCCGTTGTAAAAAAGAGAAGCTGATTATCCGGGGTGACGTAGGGATTTCCCTGGCCCGAAGCATTGATTCGATCATTTAATCTTTTCGTTCTTGTCCAGTTCCCTTGTCCGTCGTTGAAACTCACATATAATTCAAGCTGTTCCCCGATGGTTGCAAAAACCAGGAATTTCTCATCGGGTGATACGTAGGGGGTACATTTATCGGCATTCAGCGATATTGACAGTTTTTCGGCGTTCCGGAACTTGCCGTCAACCTGTTTCGAATGATATAAGTCCATATCACTGTAATCCAGATTACTGGAATGAAAATACAGGGTTCCGGAATTCGTAATTACAGGATGGGATACCAATTTATCCCTCATATTTGGAATATCCACAAAAACAGGGTCAGTCCATGAACCGTCCACCTTATCTGACTTCCAAATGTGCCATGTCGGTTGAACATCCACAATATACACAGGTCGGGTTGAACTGAAATAGAGGGTGTTGCCATCCGGGGAAAAGCTGATGCCATGTTCATCAAATTCGCTGTTGAAAAATGCGGTTATTGGCTCGGTCCATTGTTCATTTTCTTTCCGAATTACGTACACGTCAAAATTTTCAAAGCTTGGGTCGGAAATCGTGTAGTAGTATTCCTTCATGTCCGGACTCAATATGCCTTTATGAATGATTTGACCATCGGGTACTAAATCCGGCATAAATGCCACAGGTACAGTGCCCGGCAATTCCAGGTTTAAAAGATTCATAGAGTGATGTCCTTTTTCAGGATTACAGCTAAACAGGAATAGCAATAAAAGAAAGGTGAAACTGCATCTATTCATTTATACGAATACTGGCAACGGATTAGAAGAGGTAATGGAGTGACAAGTTTACTTGATTATTACAGTTTCAACAAACTCCGAATATAATTGGGTTAAGGATATGAGCAGACCTAATGTTTTGTCATTTTGGATAGAGAAAAGCATCAATCTTATCAAACCAGGGTGAGATTACAATTGCAATCATCAGGGCAAATGATATCATCGTCACTAGTATACCTGCTATAGTTGCCCGATGAATCTTTCGAATTGTAAAAATGTCGTACGCCAGCGGAATAATAATCCACGTTAGAATCATAGCGAGAACCACTACAGGTGTTGACCAATCAAAAATAGATCCAACCCTGGACCAGGCAGGAGAGACGAGGTTTACCAGAGCTACCAGCATCAGTCGTTTATGTGCCTGGGTTTTTCCTTTATTTACGAGCACGATACTCGCAAAATACAAGCCGGCAAAGACCAGAACGTCCCTGGACTCACCGATTAATCTCCCGGGGTCTCCCCACAGGTATGTTATGTAAATTCCAACAATGGTGGCAACTATGACCAGGACATGAGCAATCTTCACATTTTGCTTATGCCGGTTTAATTTGTTCTTCAGAATTAGCCTTGACTGCCAGGTAAATAGAATTAGCCAACCCAGTGTCGATATTATATGTATAATTACATAGGGCTTATAGTATCGCTCCAGTCTTACAGGCTGTACCAATGCGACGATTCCAAAAGCCAGGATAACAAATAAAATGGATGCCACTCCAGTATAATACAAGAATTTTGAATTGTGTCCTTTCATCATTGAATTCTGATATCAATTGATAATATCCGATACTTTCTGACCAGAGGTGAAGAATTTAATTTACTTGAAAAATCTACTTCGAGCAAACTTCACTTTTAAGTTGTAATCAAGAGCGATGAGCATAAGTAGGGAGGTATTCAATATTTCTATTTAACATAATATAAATTATATAACAACACCACGTGGTCACCGCAATACGAACACCGTGAGTATTTAACATAAAACCAGTTATCATCACTTCAGTGTGATAACGGATCGGTTTTATGTTAAGGTGATTGCATTTTATATCCGGCGTGACTCAGCATTTTAAAACCCGCAATCATCACAAATTAAAATTTGTACTATCTTAGGTTTTGATGATTCCTCTGAGCACTGGCTACTCTCAAATCATCCTGGGTAAAGCTATGAACTACAGAATTCAGGTAACCTTGGTTCCTGTTCAGATACAATAGCCTTCATCTCTACTAACCATCGATACAATGATAAAATTCTTCAAAAAAATCAGACAGCAATTAGTATCAGAAAATAAATTCAGCAAATATCTGATTTATGCATTAGGTGAAGTGCTATTGGTTATGATAGGAATTTTTCTGGCTTTCCAATTGAATACTACAGTTGAGCACCGGAAAAATAACCTGGAAGAAAAAAGGATTCTATACAATTTATTAGAATATGATTTAAAAAGTGACATAGAACAACTGAATGAATTGATTGATTCAGTGGAAACTACCACACAAATTATGACCGCTTTAAGTGGTGATAAAATTGAATTTATCACGGAAATGGAATCCTTTATAAAGGACTACCATTTTCAAGCCAATGATGGCACCTTCAATGAGGCATTATCCACAGGTACAATGAAATTGATAAAATCAGATACCTTGCGCGGTCTTATTTTTAAATACTACAAGGAAATTGAGAACAATAAATTTATCATTGAACAAAGTGCATTCGTCAATAATCATCAAATTACAAGACCGGAGATGTATGCGAAGGTGATAGCAACCTCTGAAAGCTTTGAACGCTATAATATCTCATTACCATTGCCTGAATTGGACCTGGAAACTCTAATTAAAGACCAGGAATTTATGGGTTCCATGTTTAGTCGTATGGCTTCCTTACAATCCCAAATAGGTTCCTGGAAACAATTGAAACACAAGGCTGAAATTTTAAGAAAAGAAGTTAAGAAAAAGCTGGATTCCCATTGATCTAATGTGAATCTGAACTTTAAGTGGCAACGGACTCCGGGATTACCACTCCCCTCCTGCCAAATCTAATTCAGGAAATTCTTGCCTAAATCATTCCTTCTTCTTCATATATTCAGAATTCAAGTATGATTTTAAATTGTGAGATAGCGGCCGCAATCATCACAATTTAAAATCTGTATATTAGTTTATGCGTGGATGGATTTCAATCAACTGGCTATCTGCAATATATAATTTGGGGAGTATAAGATTATTTTACAAGACAGTTACTAAAGCAAACACATGCAACACATCCCTTTTTGGCAAACATGGATAGTGGCAGGCTTACTGATGGCGATGCCCGCAACAGTCACAGCACAGGAAGCTGAGCTCACCCTTGATGACCTGTTTGCAACGCCTAAACTAACGGGAACAACCCCGTCGCGGCCTGTGTGGGCACCGGACAGCGAGCACTTCGCCTTTTCCTGGAGTGAACCAGGAAATCCCGGGCGCGGCCTCTGGGTATCCACAAGCGATGGGAAGCAAGTGCGCCACATTTCCAATACGGCAGCCGCGCCGGTGCGCGAAATTGTCTGGACCGACCCGAACACCATTGTCAGCCTGCGAGCTAACAACCTGTTATGGCAGACATCGCTCAGCCAGGGAGAAGACCTCCAGTTTATGCCCGTAGAGGCAGGTGCACATAACCTGACGATATCGCCTAGCGGCAACCAGGCAGCGTATATACGGAACGGTGACCTGTGGCTTGCTGACTTCCCTTCCAAACAGAATCGTCAGCTCACCGAAATCGGCATCGCCAGTCTCTCAAGCGTAAAGAAAGGGCGCTACAGCCGTCCGGAACGTGAAATCGGTCCGGGCATCTGGAGTGGGCCAACATACAAGTGGTCCCCGGATGGCAGGACCATCGCGTTTCACGCCGTTGACCGACGCGAGATGCGAAAGGTGCCGTTCCCGGATTACCTCGGTGCCGAAACCAATCCCAACGAGGTACGCCGGGGTTACCCGGGTGATCCAAACGAGATTCGCAGGGTTGGCCTGCTCGATGTAGAAAGCGGTAACATTATATACCTCGATTTGCCAGACCCGCACGCCAACCAGGTCATCGACTTCAACTGGTCACCTGGCGGTGCTCTGCTGGTTGATATCGCATCCGACACGGCGGTTGAACGTAAGCTGTTCGTCGTTGCACCCGGAGAAAGCCAACCGCGCGAGATTTGGCAAGGTGTTCGAGAGAGCCGCATGTACACATCATTTGGATCTGCCTGGCATCCGGATGGAAAGAATGTTGTTTTCTTAAGTGATATGGGTGATCGCTACGGCCTTTATACCATCGATGCCTCACCGTCCAGGGATCGTCCGCAGCTCCTGACAGATCCGTCCTACGATGTACTGTCCGCCCCAAGTATTGCTGGTGATGCTCTGTTTTACGAAGGCAACGGCGTTAATCCGTACGAACAACACGTGTATCGCCTGAATATGTCCGGTGGCGATCCCGAACAGGTGACACGCCTTTCGGGCCGGAACGATGGCTACCCCTCACCGGATGGCCGGCACCTGGTGTTCATGCACAGCAACGACACATCCCCTCCCGAACTTTACGTGGTAAGCAGCGAGGGTGGTGACCCTACACGAGTAACCCACTCGCCGTTGCCAGCCTTCACGGAGCGAACCTGGGCGACTGCGGAATACGTTAGTTTCCCCAGCCTTGTCGACGACTACACACTGCACGCCCGGATTCTGAAACCTGCCAACATGCAGCCCGGCAAGAAGTACCCGGTGCTGTTTGGACCCGTGTATTCGAATACAGCAAGGAACCGCTGGGCCGGTAACTACAGCCTCGTACAGCATCTGTTGGCTAAGAAGGGATATATTATCGTGCAGGTGGATTCACGTGGCAGCAACGGTTATGGCCGTGCATTCCGTGAAGAGTTCCTGCTGGGCTTTGCCGACCAGGACATTGAAGATTATGCAAGCGCCGTTGCCTACATGGAGTCACTGGATTATGTAGATCCCGATCGCATCGGTATCTGGGGCAGCAGTTATGGCGGCACACTCTCTGTTTATTCACTTTTGATGAAGCCGGGCTTATTCCAGGTGGGTGTTGCTGCAGCGGCGGCTGTTGACCCGATGTTCTTTGGCACGGACGACGTCGCGATTGTTCGTCGCCCACAGACACACCCGGAGGTCTTCGAAAGAAAAGCGCTCAAATACGCAGCGAATCTGGAGGATAAACTCCTGTTCATCCACGGCATCCAGGACCAGGTGGTACCTTTCAAGACAACGGCCGTGTTAGCTGAAGAACTGATTAACCAGGGAAAGGATTTCGACTTTGCATTTGCACCGGGTGCGACGCATGGATGGAGCGGTGAGCAGAACTACAATCGCTACCTGTTTGGCAAGATAATCGAATACTTTGACCGCCACCTGGCCGTGCCGTCTGAGTAGATGTTTGCAGGTGTCTTGTTAAAAGGCGTAGAGGAACGCCGGGCAGATCTTTGGATCACCGCAAAAACATATACTTAGCACGAACGTTTCCTTGTAAAGTTCACCATTTTTCTCATTGCGTATTTTTTCGTTTATTGACAGTATTCAATCCTAAAAACGGTCCTGGGGCAAAGCCAGGTCTGATCTGTTCTTGATGAATGCTACCACGAATCAAATCACTGTTTGCATATTACTTCTAATAGCAAACCTCATTTTTTCTTCATGTGCTGAAAGTACAAAGGAGAAGAAAAACAATGAGGACACCACGGACATATACATTTCTCCTGTAAGTTTTGACGGGTCAGAGTATACAACTAATCAAGAGAAAATTTTACATGGTAAGCGCCTGGCAAATTTGTTTGCCTGCAATAATTGCCATTTGTCTGATTATACTGGCGTGAATTTCGGTGACTTTATCCCAATACTCGATGGTCTATGGGCTAGCAACATATCACTTACATTACCTAAACTGCGTGATGATCAACTCGAAGAATTATTGCGAGATGGCACTCATCCTTCACGTGATTTATTCCTGATGCCTTCAAAAACATCTCAATTTTTGAGTGAAAAAGACATGGATGCATTGATTGCTTATTTAAGAACAATTCCCGAGAAAGGAAACCCTACACCTATCCCACCTGAAGGGTATAAAGATTCCGTTTCGGCCAGGTTGCCAGCAAATTATTGGAGAACCGATAATGAAGGAAAGCCTTATTATCATACTTCAGAAGATGAAGTACTGTACTACAGGAGTCATACATTGCCTGATCTTGGGCAGGATTTGTTAAAAGGAAGATTGATTGCACAGACCATGTGTTCATCTTGCCATGGGGCGGCATTAGATGGCGTTGGAGAAGACTCTGGAGATATTAAAAACGCCATTAGCTATGATTTAAGTAGTTACAAGCTACTTCTTAAACAAGGTATAACAATTCAGGGAGATACCATTCAATCACCATTCGGTACCGGACATGCATCTGTTTACCTAACCAATAACGAGATTGAAAACGTCATTGCTTACACAAAACAATTGATTGAAGAAAAATAGTCCCATTAATGAAGACCCTTCAATAAATTCGATTGATTAAAAACGCTCGCGACCAATGGCGATACCTGCTTTGTGAAATGTGATTCAGGATGGACCGAATAATACCCTAATTGCCGTACTAATCATTCCCAACAAAATTGGCCCTTCCAAAAAATCGCCTGTTCACGAAGTTATTGAGATTAGAACCAAATCGGTAATTGAACCCAAACCTGGAATCAATAGTATATGCTGAAGGCAGGGTTACCCTGCCACTCAGAATATCCTGTTCGGTGAAATCTCCTGCTGCCAGGTAAATCTGGTCCTTTACGTAGTTACCTTCTACCCTCATAAAGAAAGAAAAATTCCCGGTGACACGGACATCTGCTCTAACATTCAAACCTGTGGTCCAGGAGCTAAAATCATCCAGATAATTTCTCAAACGATATCCTATTTCAAGGTTGCCCCAACGTTTATTTAGTCCGAGACTGGCTCTCAGACTATGCAGAACCCTGGTTTCTTCAGTGACACCGTTAATCGTTTCTTCCACATATCTGTTATTCCTTACTTCAATCCCATAATTCACTCTCAGAAACCTGGAATTCTGCTCTGATTCCGGAAAAAAATTATACTCTACAGCGGGTCTGAATCTGGTCTGAAACTTATAATTAAAACGGGTATTCTGGAGACCTTCCAAATCATATCCGTAAGACCATTGGGGTGAAATAGACTTCACCAGCTGGTGACCAAATCCAAATTCTGATACATCAAAATTATTCTCAACATCATCAATGATCTGGTTTCCATTTTCATCAAGAACCGGATCGCCATTTTCATCAACTCTTGGCTCTCTTTGAATCGTTTTTCTCAGCCTTTCATCTACTCTCACCGATAGGTTAACTTTCCATTCATCCGTAATACGGTTAATATTGATTTCTCCACCTAAATTAATGTCCCTGCTCAATTCCTCTAATTCAAAGTTCGCATCGGTTCCCACATTAAAAACCCAATAATTCCAGGGATCAACGGTTTCCTCTCGTATGTCTTCCGTAAAGCGAGAGTCAGTCTTCATATTGATATCGATGTCCTCCCCTGCTGTGGTTTTTGCAACGTACGGAGCTAAACCCAATTTGATAAACCGGGTAAGTTTTGCCCGCACTTCGAAGTCGGTATCCGTCTGTTTGTTATTTACATACACGGTATCGTTTCTTCCCGCATGGATGTTTTGCTGACCTATAAAC
The DNA here is from genome assembly GCF_020328055.1 of Fulvivirga sedimenti. Classification (NCBI taxonomy): domain Bacteria; kingdom Pseudomonadati; phylum Bacteroidota; class Cytophagia; order Cytophagales; family Fulvivirgaceae; genus Fulvivirga; species Fulvivirga sedimenti. The sequence goes on along the minus strand of NZ_JAIXNE010000003.1, from coordinate 8,157 downwards.
AAAAGTTGATATTGTCTTCCGCCACCACCAGATTCGTTATTGTTAATCAGCACAAAAACATCAGCTGATTCATTATCCCGGTAGAAGTCAACCGCTGTAATTTCCGTTCTGATAAAATCCATATCACAACCTCCATCCCACCGGTCACAACCGTCGATAAACACCCGCAGTTTTTTGCGAACATTGTTATTATCAATTGCCTGACTAATTGCAGGATTAGCCAGGGAAAAGAAGATCGGAATTAATACAAGCAGTATTTTTCTCATTTGATTAGGGGCAACTCGTGTTAATCGCATACTTAGTATCGAAGTTCTATGCAGTTTATCAACCTTAATAATGTGTTTGACCAGATATTGTTTGAAACCAGTATACATTTTACATGAAAATCAAAGACAATGATTGTTTTAAATCGGGACAATCAATATGGTAGCGCACAGTTTAAAACCCAAAACTATCACAATTTAAAATTTGTACTATCTTAGATTTTAACGATTTGTCTGAGCACCGATATATTTACCGTCGGATTTTGATCCCGTCATTTCACTCGTACATATCTCGACACCAAAATATAAAAGCCATTAAAATTGGATTATTTTACTGTACTGGGGTTTAGCCTTTTTGGTATTGGAAGCTTTTTATCATTATTCTTTATTCTGAGAAAGGGTTTTAATGATGGCGGGTATTTATTTCTCTATTTTTTGTTGTTTTTACTTTCCTATGAGTTGTTTTATAAAACACTTATCCATAGCAAGTTGATCTACAGTTTCCCTGCCTTATACATAAGTGGCAGGTTCTTTAATCTTCTGGTTTATCCTGTCTTTTTGTTCTTCGTACTTTCTATTACCAGATCCAACTTTCGACTAAGAGTCAAACATTGGATATTAATAGGTACAATAATCGCTTTCATCTTTATCAATTATTTTCATTCACTAAGCTTAAGTACTGACCAGAAACTCGTAAATCTGGATTTATTTTACCAGGATACCAGACCAGGATCTTTTAACTATTGGAAGAATTGGCAAACCTTATTCAAGGGAACAATTATTCCACTAGTGTTTGTCAGCTTGATCTCCTTTGAGTTTTTTCGTTTCACACGAGCTAACCACAGTACGTCTAAAAAGATACTATTGTACATCCTGCTTACCGTGATCTCGTTTTTTTTCTTATTTAATCTGTCATCAAACCTTCTTTACAAAAAGCTCGAAATTACATCCGGTTGGTCCATGATTGAGTGGCCCGTGGATATCTCTTTTCTTTCGGTGGTAATTGCTCTGCTTTCTCTAATTGCCCTTCTTGTTAATAGTGGTGTTGCGTTTTTGCCTCCAGCAAAATATGCTTCCAGTTCTTTAAATAAGAACAGTTATGATGAAATGATTACAGAAATTTCCAGAGTCATCCGGGAGAAGCAATTATACAAGCAATTTGACTTTAATTTGAAACTCCTTTCTAATGAACTAAACTCCAACCCGGGCTATATCTCGCAAACCATTAATCATGGCTTAGGTATACGATTTAATGATTACATCAATCAATTCAGAGTTGAGGAAGCAAAGCGCCAACTCCGATCCCCTGAAAATAAGCACTTAACTATTGAAGCCATTTCAGAACTATGCGGATTTAAGTCAAAATCAACTTTTTTCAGAGCTTTCAAAAAAGAAACAGGCCTCACCCCAAAACAATTTATTCAAGTCAGTAAAAAAAGTTCTGATGGATAAATTGAAACTTCATTATCTGCTGAAACAACTCTAAAAAGAAGAGAAAACAACATTTTTGTAATCGAACAATGATATTACAAAGATGAAATCAGGATGTGTATTATGGCTCCTTTTAATGAGCTTTTTCCCTGGAGTTTATACCGGCTGTATTGCTCAGGAAAAGAGTAATGACCAGCATGTCTTCTACTATTCAACCGTTGAATTTGTAGAAACACCATTATCCCCCATAAAAGGAAGTGTCCCTTTGAATAAAGAAGAGGCGATGAATCGAAACCATTACCGCTTTTTATATAACGAAAAGCACCAATTGGTATCTGTTTCATTCTTTAACGGGAATACACCCAGAAACCCCAATCATACGGCCAGTTTGTTTACGCTTGCGCATTTTATGAAATTCGATTATGGAGAGAAATCGGAGACTATTTCTTTCTTTAATACACAAGGCGAACCAGTTGAAGTACTTGGCAACTGTACTCTTTTTATGTATACCTATAATGATTTGGGTTTCAGAAACAGACTTTATTTTCTTAATAAAGATCATCAGCGATTAACAAATAGCTGGGGAATCTATGAGTATCAATGGGAATACCTTGATGATGGAAGCGTTATCGAAGATCGATACGACGAGAAAGGTAATCGCGTTACGATTCGCCCGGGTTTTGAATTTCACCGCCTGAGATTATACTTCAACCCATCCGGGCACATTGCATTAATGCAAAATATAGATGAGAATGGAAATCTGGTGGAAAATAGCTCCGGGGCCTCACAAGACAGAATAACCACCAATTCCCAGGGTAATTTTCTGGAATGGAACGTCCTCAACAACAGGAATGAACTGGAAAAAGGGAACGGTCCAAATGTGGCGATAGGTAAACAGGAATTTAATGAATACGGGTACGAAGTAGCTCTTGAACATCAGGACGAAAAAAGTCAATCTATTGCCAGCCATTATGGCATAATCAAGAGCAAAACAAAATTTGATCAGTTCGGGAATATCCAGGAGCGTACTTTTTATGACGCGGAAGGAAATCCGGATATACACAGTAATGCAGGTTATCACAAACTATCTCTGACATGGGATGAGCAAGGCAACAAAAGGAAAAGCCTGAGGTATTTTGATGTAGCAGGCAACCCCTGCCTGCATGAAACGAGAGGTTATCACGGTGTTCGATATGAGTATGATGATCAGGGAAGAATTTCAAAAATAAGCTATCTCTCAACGTCAGATAAGTTGATCAACCGTAAAGATAATGGTCATGCTTATTCAGTTTATAAATATCGGGATGATGGTGAAGTACAGGTTGTTCATTACGACACATCTGATTCGGAAATAAAGCTATGAAAATTGGTTGTTGATTATTTATATATCAACCCTTCGAACCAACCGGATACCCGCATATCTTCATTCAAATAGATTAGTGTGAGCCAAATTGAGTCGTAGATCCCATGGATGAATACAAGCAACAGTAAGTTGGTTCTGTTTTTATAAAACAAAAAAGCAAAAAACAGTGATCCTATAGTTATTCCAATAATGCCGGATAACCCCTGGTAACCATGGGACAGGCCAAAATAGACCGCAATAATTACACCTGATATCCCCCATGCTTTATTTGAACCCCCCATTAATTTGGCTAAACGCTTCATATAATATCCGTGAAACAGAAGCTCCTCTCCCATCGCTGCGAACACCCACATGATAATCATCATAAGTAAGTAGTTGCCAAAATCTCCCCGTAAGTCATCCAGTGAACTTAAATCGTTGTCACCCAGGTGATGCTGAAGGACACCATCAATGACTCCCGTCACAAAAAAATAGACGATGGATATCCAAACACTGGTAATAATCGTCTGAAGAGTTATTTTTTGCCCTATTCCGAAATAGGACCAATCCCACTTCTTTTGCCAGGCAATGAATAAGACCACTCCCAACCCAAAAAAGTACCCAAAATTTCTATCTGAAAGCGATAGCAAAATGGCAATAAGTATGACTATTAAAACCGAGTAGGGTTTGGATAAAAAGGTAAATAATTTAGCTTTCATGTCACCGGATAATTTTATTCTTCCTGATTTGCAGGCGAATGTATCAAGCAATCCGTTGTTCATAAAAAAGTTGGGATGAACGACCCTTTGCACCTAAAAAAGGGCATCATAACCGTTATGAAGTTCGTTCTTCACACGAATCAGACTGTTTGTCACCTACTGAAAGCTGTTTATCAAGTTTCTTTACTTGGAATAAAATGAAGGTTACCTTTGAACCATGAGCATGCCATCAAAAATCCTGCAAAGGGCGCTTTATTCCATAGTGCTTGTTTCATTGATAATTCCAGGAGGTATCATCATTATTTACCTGATCTATACTGGTGAAGATTCAGTGACATTTACCTTCGATACGTCAGTGGGTACAATACTCATTCTGTATTATATCATTCTGTTTTTCACATTGATATCGCTGGTTATTTATTGGTTCATCGGGCAAATGAAAGATCTACTGGCCATGCGGCATGAAAAGAAAAAGGCGGAGATAATGTTGCTTCAATCTGAAGTAAATCCTCATTTCTTCTTTAACATGTTGAATAATCTCTATGCAATGGTGGATAAGGACCCTCTCCTGGCTAAAGAGGTAATATTAAAGCTATCGGATATCATGCGGTATAGTATTTATGAGGGTAAAAATGAGCTGGTCACGCTGAAGGAGGAAATTGATTTTATAAATAATTACATTAACCTGCATAAGGTGCGGTATCACAGGGAAATTGATGTGCAGTTCACTGTAGAAGTGGAAGATGACCAGGCGAAAGTCACTCCCCTTTTATTCATTATTTTGGTTGAGAATGCTTTCAAGCATGGAATAGAAACCATTACCCATAATGCATTTATACATTTAAGGTTGACATCAGACACTCATAAAATAACGTTTGAGGTTGAGAACAATTTTGAAAAGAATCAAGAAAACATGACCGGAATAGGATTGACGAATCTGAGACGAAGACTTGAATTACTCTATGCAGAAAGGAGTAAATTTGATACTGAGATTAAAGATGATATCTACTATTCTAAACTCGAAATATCGGTTAAATGAAATACATTATAGTGGATGATGAACACTACGCTCACGACGTCATTAAAGGATATTGTGAGCAAATGGAGCATTTACAATTCGTAAAAAGCTGTTATGATGCCATTGAAGCTTTAAATATCTTAAAAAGTGAACAAGTTGATTTGATTTTTCTCGACTTGAATATGCCCAAAATATCCGGGTTTGATTTTTTAAAGACGTTGTCCAAACCACCAAAGGTTATAGTTACAACTGCCTATAAAGAGTTTGCCGTCGAGGGTTATGAGCTGGATATTGTTGACTACTTACTCAAGCCCGTTTCTTTTGAACGCTTTATTAAAGCCATAAACAAAATAGATAGTGTTGATGCGAACAAAGCAATGAGCCGTTCGGTACTGTCAAATGATAGAGAAGATGAGAACCGGATATTTCTTCGATCCAATAAAAGCTACATCCAGGTTGATTTGAAGACTATTTTGTTTGTTGAATCAACAGGCAACTATTGCAAGGTGGTTACCCTGGATAGTGAAATAGTAATTCGGGATAAAATCTCGAACGTCATCAAGACACTTCCGTCCGACAATTTTTTCCAGGTTCATAAATCCTTTATTGTATCAAAAAGTCAGATTAATTCTATTGAGGGCAACAGAATAATGATCAGGAATTATGAAGTGCCCATCGGTAAATCTTTCAAATTAAATGTAAATCGGATATTAAGTGGAAGCTGATCCAAAAATCATGATAAGAATGAGATGTTGATTCCATGGAGTGGATCTTTAAAACCTTCAACAGGTAATTCATGTTACATTTAAAATCAATTTACGCGCATGAACCAAAAAGAACTCTCTCAGTTGACCGACACAGAACTGCTGGAAGTAGCGAAGAAGAACAAACCATCACCCATAATTGATGCCTTCTTTATTGGGTTTTTAATCGGAATCATTATTTATAGCGTAGCTGCGAGCACCTGGGGTCTTGTGACCCTAATCCCGTTGTTTGTGATTTACAGACTTCTGAAAAAACCCGGGCAATACGAGGCGCTGCAGAAAGAGTTAAAGGAACGTAACCTGCGACAACTTTAATAAACTTCAGGCTATATCAATCCTGGCATTACAAGAAAGTCCTTCAAACTTAACATGACTACCGATTTTATGTGAGACAAAGAAATTGGTGGTCTGAGCTTTTGAATCGCGACTGACACACATTTCGGGATATTTGGATTTTTTTTGGTAGATAGAACTAGCTGGGCTTAATTAGAATATGAATCTAGAACTAATCAAATCTGATAGAATTGATGAACTGACAAACTTTCTCATGCTTGTATCTGTTCGACTTATCTCCTATGATAAAAAATTAGTTCCTCTTCCAAATTCTGATGAGAAATTTGGTTTGATTCCTCGTTGTAATAGAATGATTATCGAGGTGATAAACAAAAGTAATTCCACCTTAAATGATCTGCTGTTAACTGTTTACAGAAAAAACTCTAAGCTTGGAAAAGACAACTTTGATACTGTCCCTATCAAGACATACGAACTTCTTCCAAGGTCTACTGGCAAATATGAAATAATAGTTTTTGACCCATTTAATGAGAAATTTAATGGTGTGGAGATATGGGTCTCAACTAAGGAAGATTGGGAATTAAGAGCAAAAGCCGAAAAGTGGCTTGACCGTGCTGAAGATTTTTCAAAAAGGAAATATAGTCTATTGGATAGAATTAAAAATAAGATAAAATTAGACTAACAATTTCTAGGCTTCATTTAATAACAGTTTATCCTACCCTCAATCAATGATAAATATATTCAGGAAAATAAGGCACAACCTGTCCTCTGAAAACAAAATTGGCAAGTACCTACTGTATGCCTCCGGAGAAATAATTCTCGTGGTAATCGGGATATTAATTGCAATACAGCTGAACAGCTGGAAGACAGAAACTGATGAAAATGCTGAAGTATTAAACGATTTGAATGGCCTTTATGCCGAATTGAATCAGGACTCGGAACGTATGGATACCTTGTATGCATTCTATGCCGATAAAACCAATGCTATTCAACGATTACTTGAATATAATGACACGTCTGTCCAGCTATCAAATCATGCGTTAGGAGAACTATTCAATTCAACCCTTGAATACAAAAAATTTTCAAGCAAAAGGAGTACTTACCTTTCGATGATAAGCGGAGGTTATATTAACAAAATCAAAGACAAAGATCTTATCAATGAAATAATTAAATATTATGAAAGCCCCTACCTGACCTGGTCCACAGAGATATATGGAAATATTTCTGAATCAATTGATTATAGCCAGACTGAATTGTACCATTCAAATGACGGACTAATCAGGCTGAAGAGGGATAATTCTATCCCAAATTGGACGTTGACTAATGATCAGTATAAGTCGGAGTACGCGAAATTGATTCAATCAAAATGGGCAATTGATATTCTGACTAACTTTCTTAAACAGAGTAATTTTATCTTTAGTAATCTTGAAATGTACAAGAAATTGAATGATCATTTGAGAGAAGAGATTAAAGAATATACCATCAATGGGATTAATGACTAAACAAATGAGTGGCTAAAGTAATACAAAGATTTTTTAGCCGGATAAACAGATATGAGAACACCCATGATCACCCCGGAAGGGATGCAAAAGCTGAAAGATGAATTAAACCATCTCTGGAAAGTAGAGCGCGTTGAAACCACCAAAAAGGTTTCCCGGGCAGCCAGCCTGGGTGACCGTTCCGAAAATGCCGATTACCACTACAATAAAAAACGCCTCCGTGAAATTGACCGGCGAATTCTGTATCTGCGTAAATGCATCGATGACTTTAAGGTCGTGGAATACCATCCGCACCAGGAAGGCAAGGTCATGTTTGGCGCTTGGGTGGAAATTGAAAATGATAAGGGCCTTAAGAACCGCATGTTGTTTATTTAAAACAAGTACTTAACCATAAACTGCAATCGTCTGCCAGTACCTTGCGTATCATTTACATTCGTGCGCTGTACCATCATGAATTCTACTCCGGTGTTCAAGCTCTTTAATGGAGACCAAATCAAATTAGCGTGGCCCGATAATCCGGCTTTCATATCATACCCTTCTTTGTATTCTGAAGGATCAATAGAATACCAGTTTGAATTGATATTGGTAACAAGGGTGTTTGACAAACGAAACGCAAATCCACCTCCTAAATTCCATGCAGGCATCGTTTCTAATGTGCCTTCCGGCGTTACAATGGCAGAAGCTTGTGTGCCAATTGTAGCCACTATTTGGCTACCCCATCCGTGTCCATAGCTAGCCATCCAACGGAACCAATGCTTTTTTGCACCAAAGTATTCACGCCCGCTAAAGCTAAAGCCCCAACCTAGTGCTCTGGAATTGGGCATTGCACC